>CBFHME010000028.1:0-3355 GCA_965656885.1 Yoonia sp. | reverse complement strand
GTTTTCATCCACCAGACGTTGAATGGTATCTTCTGTGGACGGATAGCCGCGATTCACAACCTTATATCCGTTGCTTTCCAGCACAAGCGCCATGGGTGCAAACGATACCTCTGTGCGGGCCAAGCCGTGAAGCATGACGACGCATTGTTCCTGCGCGGCGGCCACCATTGGTGTGAACAACAGGGCGAGAGATGTGATGATTGCTTTCATCCAATAGACATAGCATTCCCAAATCCACTTTGTAGGTGCGGAAAAACTGACCTTGCGTCTTTTGGCCGATTTGCGCATGAACGGCCTATGTCTCGTCCAATACGCCTTGCTACACGCGCGATCATTTTGCACGAAAACCGGCTTTTGCTTGTGAACGCATGGAAAGACCGATCCGATCTTTGGTGCGCGCCAGGTGGTGGTGCGGAACCGCACAGCAGCTTGCCTGACAATCTCAAACGCGAAGTATTTGAAGAAACGGGGTTGGTTGTGGATGTTGGTGCTGCTTGCCTGGTGAATGAATTTCACGATCCGAAAGGCACATTTCACCAAACGGATATCTATTTTCGTTGTTTAATCACGTCAGGTCAGATTGATGACGGATGGCGTGACCCAGAAGGCATCGTGACCAAACGAAAATGGGCAACACGGGGCGAAATGGCCGCGTTGCATATTAAGCCCGATAGTCTTGCATCCGTGGCCTGGGGCGACGATGACGCCATCAGTTATGACGCCTTGGAACCCATCGTCCGTTAGACAGCGCAATGCCGCCAAGGACCAATGCGCTGGCGGCCACCATACGCAGTGACACCGGTTCAGACAGCAACAGCGCGCCTGCGACAATCGCGATGACGGGCACGCTCAGTTGCGCGGTTGCGGCTGTTGTCGTTTGGATCTGCGGCAGCACCCGATACCAAAGCGCGTAGCCAAGGCCGGAAGTCAGCGCACCGGCCGCCACGGCCGCCGCAACGCCGCCAAGTTGCACGTCGCCTGGTGTAGCCGCGAACAAGCCAAACCCCACCACCGGGATGCACAAGATGAAATTTCCAGCCGAGCCGACCAAAGGATCAACAGACGATTGGCCCAAAACTGTATAGACTGCCCAGCCTGCCGTCGCGATAAGCATGGCGAGTGTTCCCGCGACAGGCACCGTCACGTCCCCCGCAGGCCACAGCAAGACCCCGAGCCCAAGTAGGGCAAGGCTGGCACCGATCCATCGCTCCAGCGGAATTGCTTGCCCCTTTGCGATGGCCCAACCAAACAGCATGATCTGAAGCGCACCGAACAAAATAAGCGCACCAAGCCCAGCGCCAAGGCTTATGTACGCCCATGAAAACCCGATCATATAGGTGCCAAGCGCGATTGCAGCGGGGGTGTGGTTGCTCCAACCGATCCAAGGTTTGCGTCCGCGCAGCACCACCACCCCCGCTAAGGCCAAGGCACCAGCAATGACGCGGACAATGGAAAACACAAACGGGTCCATCCCGAATTGCGAGACCCCGATCCGGGTCAGGACCGAGTTTGCCGCAAACGCCAGCATGGTCAGGGCCACCAGAGTGATGATTTTCACGTGTTGTCTCCACATCTTTGTAGGATGGGTTTTAACCCATCAGACGTCATTGAATGCCTTGGGATAAACAAGCGCCTGTGAAGGTACGCCGGACAAGCCTGCCGCTGCCAAAAACGCGGTCGGGTACTGGCTTGTCAGTTTGGCGGCTGCAACGGATGAGAACCCGGCTTTGCCATAAAATTCTGGCGCGCCAAGCACCACAACAGGCGACTGCGTCAGTCGGGCCCATTCTGTCAGCATTCCAATCATGCGCTTGCCAAATCCCCGCCCTTGCATGTCAGGTGCGATGGCGACGGGGGCCAATGCCAACCATCCTTTGGGTTTCACCAAATAGGACAGGGCATAGTAGCCGACGATCCGGTCGCCCATCGGCAAGACTTGTTCGCCCGCGATGGTTTTGCTTTTTCGAAGTTTGCGGACCAGTGCAATTTCATCGTTCCCGCCAAAAGCGGAGGAGAGAAGGTGATCAACGGCATCTTCTTCACCGCGTTTCAGGTCGCGCGCGAAACCCGGGGCGTTGAGCATTGAATTTCCTTTGGTGGGCGATGGGTTAAAACCCATCCTACGCAGCTGCGCTCTGACAACAAGCGGCAATGCAAAAGGGCGACCCGTTTCATGGGCCGCCCTCAAGATTTCAACGTACTCGTGTTCAGTCAAATCCCGATGGATTTTCTGGGTTAACGGCTCTCGGCATTTCCTGCGGAAACGCCTGCCGCCTCACCGGTCAAATCCTGATGGATTTGACCTTACATCATGCCGCCCATGCCGCCCATGTCGGGCATGCCGCCTGAAGCGCCGCCGTCCTTGGACGGACGATCAGCAACCATTGCTTCTGTTGTGATCAACAGGCCAGCAACAGATGCAGCATCCTGCAACGCTGTACGCGATACTTTGGCCGGATCGATGACCCCAAAGCTGAACATGTCGCCATATTCCTCTGTTTGTGCGTTAAAGCCGAATGCCTTGTCGTCGCTTTCGCGGATTTTGCCAGCAACGACGGACCCGTCAACACCGGAGTTTTCAGCAATCTGACGCAATGGTGCTTCCAATGCGCGGCGTACAATCGCGATGCCCACGTTCTGGTCGGAGTTTTCACCTTCCAGGCCCTCAAGAACCTTGCCAGCCTGCACGAGTGCAACACCACCGCCGACAACGATACCTTCTTGAACAGCGGCACGTGTCGCGTTCAGTGCATCGTCAACGCGGTCTTTGCGTTCTTTGACTTCGATTTCGGACATGCCACCGACGCGGATCACAGCAACACCGCCAGCCAATTTGGCAACGCGTTCTTGCAGCTTTTCACGGTCGTAGTCGGATGTTGTGTCTTCGATCTGGCCACGGATCTGGGCTACGCGTGCTTCGATTTCAGCCTTGTCGCCTGCACCGTCAACGATTGTTGTTTCGTCTTTTGTGATTGCCACGCGCTTGGCGGAACCAAGCATGTCGATTGTGACGTTTTCAAGCTTCATGCCCAGCTCTTCTGAGATCACGTTGCCGCCTGTCAGAACTGCGATGTCCTGCAGCATGGCTTTACGACGATCACCGAAACCTGGTGCCTTAACAGCAGCAATTTTCAGGCCGCCACGCAGTTTGTTCACAACAAGCGTTGCAAGCGCTTCGCCTTCAACATCTTCTGCGATGATCAAAAGTGGCTTGCCGGACTGGATCACAGATTCCAAAAGTGGAACCATTGGCTGCAAAGAAGACAGCTTCTTTTCGTGCAACAAGATGATGCAGTCTTCCAGCTCTGTCGTCATTTTCTCTGTGTTGGTCACAAAGTATGGGGACAGGTAACCG
>CBFHME010000027.1:0-9780 GCA_965656885.1 Yoonia sp. | reverse complement strand
AAATCACCAAAGTACTTCGTGATCGCAGCTGTCAATGTGGTCTTGCCGTGGTCAACGTGGCCAATTGTGCCGATGTTAACGTGGGGTTTCGTACGTTCAAACTTTGCCTTAGCCATTATGGCCTCCTGATATATTCGATTATGTGGGGGATGGCGGGGCCGTAGCCCCGCGCATCATTATGCGTATTTCGCCTGAATTTCTTCAGAGATGTTGGACGGCACTGGATCATAGTGATCGAACTGCATCGAGAACTGCGCGCGGCCCGAAGACATGGAGCGCAATGTGTTGATGTAGCCGAACATGTTCGCCAATGGCACCATTGCGTCGATCGCGATGGACACGCCACGGGTGTCTTGACCCTGAACCTGACCACGACGCGACGTCAAATCACCAATGATGCCACCAGTGTATTCTTCTGGCGTGATCACTTCGACCTTCATGATTGGTTCGAGAAGTTTTGCGCCAGCTTTGCGCATACCTTCACGCATACACATACGTGCAGCGATCTCAAACGCCATGATGGACGAGTCAACATCGTGGAACTTACCGTCGAGCAGAACAACCTTAAAGTCGATCACAGGGAAGCCAGCCAAAGGACCGTTATCCATTACGGACAGGATGCCTTTTTCGACGCCTGGGA
Source organism: Yoonia sp. (assembly GCA_965656885.1). Taxonomy (GTDB): domain Bacteria; phylum Pseudomonadota; class Alphaproteobacteria; order Rhodobacterales; family Rhodobacteraceae; genus Yoonia. The sequence continues at coordinate 9,140 of CBFHME010000027.1, read as the reverse complement.
TGTATTCCTTAGGTACGGACCCACCAACAACTTTGCTCTCGAAGGAATAACCTTCGCCTGGCTCTGTCGGGATGATCTGCATCTTCACTTCACCGAACTGACCAGAACCACCGGACTGCTTCTTGTGAGTGTAGGAATGCTCAACTTCGTGGCCAATCGTTTCACGATAGGCAACTTGTGGTGCACCAATGTTCGCCTCAACTTTGAATTCGCGCTTCATGCGGTCAACAAGGATGTCGAGGTGAAGTTCGCCCATGCCCTTCATGATGGTCTGACCAGATTCCAGATCAGTTTCCACGCGGAAGGATGGATCCTCGGCAGACAAGCGCTGAAGGGCGATGCCCATCTTTTCTTGGTCGCCTTTTGTTTTTGGCTCAACAGCGATCTCGATCACAGGATCGGGGAACGTCATTGTTTCAAGAACAACAGGATCGCTTGGTGCGCAAAGTGTGTCACCAGTTGTTGTGTTCTTCAGACCACCAAGCGCGATGATGTCGCCAGCAAATGCTTCTGCAATTTCTTCACGGTCATTGGAGTGCATCATCATCATACGGCCAACACGTTCTTTACCACCTTTGGTGGAATTGAGCAGGTTGTCACCCTTTTCAAGCTTACCGGAGTAAATCCGTGTAAACGTCAGGGAGCCCACGAATGGGTCGTTCATGATTTTGAATGCGAGGCCCGAGAACGCCATGTCATCGTCAGCGCGACGTGCAATGTTACGTTCTTCTGTGTCATCGCCCGGCTTAAAGCCCATGTAATCAACAACGTCCAAAGGTGATGGAAGATAGTCAACAACAGCGTTGAGCAATGGCTGAACGCCTTTGTTCTTGAACGCGGAGCCGCCAAGAACGGGAACGAAGGACAAAGACAGGCAACCCTTGCGGATCAACTTGCGCAATGTCGCAACATCGGGCTCGTTGCCTTCAAGGTAGGCTTCCATTGCATCGTCGTCCTGCTCAACCGCAGCTTCAATCAGCTTTTCACGGTATTCAGCAGCCAGGTCTTGCAGACTTTCGCGGATCGGTGCTTTCACCCAAGTCGCGCCCAAGTCTTCACCTTCCCAAAGCCATTCTTCCATGTTGACGAGATCAACTTGGCCTTCAAGCTCTGTTTCAGCGCCGATTGGGAACGCTACTGGAATTGCACGTGCGCCTGTACGGTCTTCGACCATCTGAACACACTTGAAAAAGTCAGCGCCGATTTTGTCCATCTTGTTGACGAAAACCATACGCGGAACTTTGTAGCGGTCAGCCTGACGCCAAACAGTTTCTGTCTGTGGTTCAACGCCAGCGTTGGCGTCAAGCACACAAACCGCACCATCGAGAACAGCCAAGGAACGCTCAACTTCGATTGTGAAGTCAACGTGGCCCGGTGTGTCGATGATGTTCATGCGGTGCTTCGGAGAATCGGCGTCTGTGCCGTTTTCCGTGCGTTCCCAGAATGTCGTGGTCGCAGCGGACGTAATGGTAATACCCCGTTCCTGCTCCTGCTCCATCCAGTCCATTGTCGCAGCGCCGTCGTGCACTTCGCCAATGTTATGCTCTTTGCCTGTATAATACAGGATACGCTCGGAACATGTGGTCTTACCCGCATCGATGTGCGCGATAATGCCAAAGTTCCGGTATAGTTCGAGAGGATACTCGCGTGCCATTTTAAATGACTCCTATTACCAACGGTAGTGGCTGAACGCTTTGTTAGCGTCGGCCATTTTGTGCGTGTCTTCGCGCTTTTTCACGGCTGTGCCGCGGCCATTGACCGCATCCATCAGCTCGCCAGCAAGGCGTTCTTCCATTGTGTTTTCGTTGCGCTTTTTAGCAGCAGCGATCAACCAGCGGATAGCCAGTGCTTCGCGGCGCTCTGGGCGCACTTCAACAGGAACCTGATATGTCGCACCACCGACGCGGCGCGAACGCACTTCGACGGATGGCTTGATCAATTCAAGGCTCTCGTGGAACACTTCCACAGGGGATTTCTTAAGCTTACCTTCAACGCGATCAAATGCGTTGTAAACGATACGCTCAGCGACGGCTTTTTTGCCGTCGATCATCAGGTTGTTCATGAACTTAGTCAGAACAATATCACCAAACTTTGCGTCTGGCAGTACTTCGCGTTTTTCAGCGGCGTGACGACGTGACATATTCTGATTTCCTTACTTAGGACGCTTCGCGCCATACTTGGAGCGACGCTGCTTACGGTCTTTAACACCTTGTGTATCGAGCACACCGCGCAGGATGTGGTAACGGACACCTGGCAAATCTTTTACACGGCCGCCACGGATCAGAACCACAGAGTGTTCCTGAAGGTTGTGGCTTTCACCCGGGATGTAAGAGATGACTTCGAAACCGTTGGTCAGGCGAACCTTCGCAACCTTACGCATAGCGGAGTTTGGTTTCTTTGGTGTCGTTGTATAAACGCGTGTGCAAACGCCGCGTTTCTGAGGGCAACCCTCAAGGTGCAGCGACTTGGATTTATTCACTTTTGGCTGGCGCGGTTTGCGGATCAGCTGCTGAATCGTTGGCATCGTTTGATGTTCCCATCTATTCACATGTTAAACAGATCAAAATGACCTGCGATTAAGGCGTGTCAGGCGTTACCGCATCACACATTTTCAAACGCCATAGGCGCAAAACAAAAATTCCGCAGTCATTCCCTTACCGGAGGAATGGTGCGGTGAGTAACAGAGGAACAAGACCTATAAGACGCCCGGCTCGTGACCACTTCGAATTTTGATATCAGGTGCATAGAGGGAATACCCCCAACCCGGATGAGCGGCGTATAAAAGGAGTCGCTAACCCTGTCAACCGCTGGTCATTTCGATCCTGCATGTCCGGCGCCAGCGACAACTTAAACTTGCCAAACATCCCAATCCGCGCAACTCTGATCCTGTTTAACTATCACGCATAAGGAAAATAAATATGAAATTTCTATTCCCTCTTTCCGTTGCTGGCATAGCGCTGCTTTCTGCCTGCGCATCGCCGACACCACCCACCATCTCAGAAGACGACGCTGCGGCGATCAACGCAGAAGCGGACCGCGTCGGCGCATTGCCAGATACGGCGATTGCAGATTTGCCGCCTGGCAGCGCATCATTCGTGGGGCACGCGGGTGGACCAGTAACCGGCGATGTGGACGGGGCTGTCATCGCGGATATGACGATGGATGTCGAATTCGCAGCAAACACAATCTCGGGCACAATCGACAACGTGAACTATCTGGACGAAGACGATGTCCCCGAGCAGCTTTTGGGCGGAAGCCTGACAATCGCAGGAACAGAAGCGGACGGCCTTCTTGTTGCAACTGCGACCGGAACCCTGACAGCCGTTGGCGAAGAAAGCATCCGCGGCTCTTCCAGTGTTACACTGAACCTTAACGGTAACGTGCTAACTGATGTCTCCAATGGCGATACTGTATTTGGTGATTTGGACGGATCCGGCAGTGGCGATTTCGACATCACGCTGACTGATGGTGTTTTCTACGGTTCCTCCAACTGATACAAAAATGAGCTGGGTCAAATCTGACCCAGCTTGCGCCGCCATTGATGAATGTGATGGATGAAAGGCGCGCAATCATGCAAGCAATTGGCCTATGCAGGTTTTCTTACCCCGCGCTGGGTGGATTTCAGATTACGCATGAAACGATCCAAGATCGTATTCGCTTTCTATATAATCCCGCACGTATGGAAGAACGGTTTTTGCTGTTCGAACATGTTGCCCTACCAGCCATTCGCGCCCAAACAGATCCGCGTTTTTCATTGATCATTGTCGTGGGTGACAGCCTGCCACGCCAATATCGGGACAGGCTACACGATCTCGTCTCCAACATTCCACAAATCAGGGTCGAGGCACACGCCCCCGAACAGCACCGTCAGATTATGAAGCGCGTTTTGAATGCCGCGCGGGCGGATTTTTCCAAACCTTGCCTACAATTCCGCTTTGACGACGATGATGCCGTGTCCATACATTTCGTCGCCAACCTGCGCACCGAAGTGAAAGACTGCAAATCACTTATCACAAAACATCAGGCGGTTGCCTTTGACTGGCATAAAGGCATGGCCCTACGGTGCGATCATGGCGGCATTGGCGCGGCGACGATCAATCACAAACTGAATGTGGCGTCATTGGGTGTGCATGTGCGGGCCGGATCCCAACTTACGATCATGAATTTCGCCCATCACCGGATTGACCGGTTTATGCCTGTTGTGTCTTTTGGTCGTGATCCCATGTGGGTTGAAACGTTCAACAGATTTAACGACTCCGCCGCAGACAAACGTGGTCAGCCAAAGTTTGAACCACTAACCAATCAAGACACCGCAGAGCTTTGGGACCGGTTTTGTATCAACGCAGGCGCGTTGCAGGCTGCATTTTCCGGGCCAGACGCCCTTCGCGAAACAGGGTAAACAACCCCGTTCCGACAACAATCGCGGCCCCAAGCAACGTCACGTGCGTCGGCCAATCCGCAAATACAAACCAGCCCAATAGCAACGCTGCGACCAAGCCCGAATATCGGAATGGCGCGACAAAGCTAATGTCCCCATGGCGCATTGCCGCGACCGAGAACACATATCCAAACATCAGACAAATCATAGCGCCAGCCAATTTGAACCCAGTCGCAGGCAGCACTGGCGCCCATTCTTGGGAAACAGTCACAAGCCCCCCTGTCACCATCACAACAACGGCGGCACATAGCCCGATCATGATTGATGGCACTTCGCGGCTGATCCGGCGCACCGTCAGGTCGCGAACAGTGACACAAACAACCGCACCAAGAGCATAAATGCTGTAAATATCAAACCCCGCACTATCGGGACGAATAATCAAAAACACGCCGACAAATCCGACCAATACCGCCAAAAGCCTACGCCATCCAAGCGGCTCGTTCAAAAACACCGCGCCTGCCAAAGTGACAGACAGCGGCAGCACTTGCAGAATTGCGCTGATGTTTGCGATGGGCATATGGAACAAGGCTTGTAAGAAAAAGACAGTTCCCATCAGTTCCGAAACCGACCTTAGGCCGATCAGCGCCCAGTCTCGCTTGCTATGCTTCCAACAAAGCTTACTTGTGATCCGGGCAAATATGAAAAGAAACACGACAACGCCGATCCCGCGCAAGAACACGGCTTGGAACAAGGGAATATCCGTTGCAAGCGCCTTCATGAACGCATCGTTGACAGTGAACGCAACCATTGATCCCGTCATCAATGCCGCACCCAAAATATTGTCCGAAACCTGTTTCATTCAAAATCGGTAACAGCCGAACATCATGGACGCCAGCGTCGCAAAGTGATTGTCTTAACAAATGTCACACCGCGAAAGATTTGCCGTCGCAACAGGAATGCGAAACGAAGGGCCATTTATCGTCGAATGGGTATGCTGGTATCGCATGCTCGGCTTTGAAATCATTGTGGCAACCAACGATTGCACCGACCATTCCCCTGCCCTGCTTAAGGCATTCGAGGCCGCCGGCTGGCTCACTCACGCCCCCCACAAACCACGCGAAGGACAACCACCGCAAAAATCGGCCCTGCGCAAAATCACCAAACATCCGGCACTTGATGGGGTGGATTGGGCACTGTTTTGTGACGCAGATGAATTACTGGTTTTGCATCAGCACGACACAATTGCAGAATTCATGGGTGACGGGCCGCATGATTTCCTTGCAGTGGTTTTTAACTGGCGCTGTTTCGGGCAAAGCGACCAGGACACCTATCGCGACGGCTATGTTCATCGACAGTTCCAACGCTGTGGACCCGCACAAATGCCAGCAAACCGGTGGTTTAAATCTATGGTGCGGCAACCGCTTGCCTTTAACCGCTTCGGGGCACATTTTCCGCATGGATTTCAGGGGGACTGGACCGATCCAAACAATGCTGTGCGCACGCCAGATGGGGCAACCTTGCCTCAATTCTCTGACCGCGACCAACACCCCCTACGAATGTTGCCGGGCGCTCAGGTCAACCACGACGTCGCCCAAATGAACCACTACATTTTGCGTGCCACCGAAAGTTACAACCTCAAACGCGGCAAACCCGATGCCAATGATTTTGCCGACCGCTATACCGATGATTTCTTTGAACGACACAACCGTAACGGCCAGCGTGACAGAAGCGCGATGCGCTTCAAGGACCGGTTTGCAGAAACCCACGCAGCGGCGCTGGCGTTGCCTGACATTCTACACCTTCATCACTTATGCTGTGCGGACTATGTCGTTTCACTTTGCCAAAAGGCGGGGACGGATGCGTTAGCAGACGAACGATACCAGCATCACATGCGTGTCGCGGCACGGGTTGCCGCCAATCGCGGCATTCCAAAACAATAACGCAAAAGGCCCCCAGTTTTCACTGGGGGCCTTTTTCATTTAGGTCAGGCGCGGCTTTATTCGTCGCGGCTTTCAGGGGTGTCGACAACCATTGTGTCAAACACATCGCCACCAATCACATCGTCGCTTGGCGCAGGTGCTGCCAATGCGGCGGCTTGCTCTGCCTCGATGCGGCGGGCTTCGACAACAACGTTATCGCGACCTTGTGCGATTTTGCGCATTTGGCTGGTAGCACCGCCGGTCCCAGCTGGGATCAGGCGACCAACGATCACGTTCTCTTTGAGACCGACCAGTTTGTCCCGTTTACCCTGAACCGATGCTTCGGTCAGAACGCGCGTTGTTTCCTGGAACGAAGCCGCAGAGATAAACGAACGTGTCTGCAAAGACGCCTTAGTGATACCAAGCAAAATCGGCTCGCCCGTTGCAGGACGATCGCCGCGGGCGATTGCCTTTGCGTTGGCTTCGTCAAATTCTGCCTTGTCGACGTTTTCGCCCTTAAGCAGAACCGTGTCACCGCTGTCTTGGATTTCCCATTTCTGGAGCATCTGACGCACGATAACTTCGATATGCTTATCGTTGATTTTCACACCCTGCAGGCGATACACGTCTTGAACTTCGTCGATCATATAATCGGCCAAAGCCTCAACACCCATAACCGCAAGAATATCGTGCGGGGCCGGGTTGCCGTCCATGATGTAGTCACCCTTCTGGACGAAGTCGCCTTCTGCCACAGGAATGTGCTTACCTTTTGGAACCATGTATTCGACCTTGACCTCTGCATCATCAGCAGACTCGATCGCGATACGACGCTTGTTTTTGTAGTCCTTGCCAAAGCGCACATAACCATCGATTTCGGCGATGATGGCGTGGTCTTTTGGACGACGGGCTTCGAACAATTCAGCAACGCGTGGCAGACCACCCGTAATATCCTTGGTCTTGGCACCCTCGCGCGGAATACGCGCAACAACGTCACCGGCCATGATTTCTTGGCCGTCTTCAACCGACAGAACCGCATCCACGGACATGCCGTAGGACACTGGGTTACCATCGTCCTTCAACATAACCTCGCCGTCTGGACCGTTCACGATGATCTTTGGTGCAAGCTCGTTACCCTTTGGTGCCGCACGCCAGTCGGACACGATGCGCTGGGTCATGCCCGTTGCATCATCTGTGTCTTCGCGCATTGCGATACCGTTGACCAGATCAACGTATTTCGCCGTGCCGGACTTCTCTGCGATGATTGGCAGCGTGAATGGATCCCATTCAAACAGCTTATCGCCGCGCAGAACCTGTGCACCGTCCTTGGGGAATACCTTGGAGCCGTAACCGATCTTGTGGTTTGCCAGCTCTTCGCCATTTTCGCCCATGATGGACATGGTCATATTCCGACCCATCACAACAGTTTCGCCCGCTTGGTTTTCCAAGAGAACGGCATTGTCGAAACGCACTTCACCAGACTGGGATGCCTCGAGGAATGACTGTTGGCCACCCTGCGCAACACCACCAATGTGGAACGTACGCATCGTCAGCTGTGTTCCAGGTTCGCCGATGGACTGAGCAGCAATAATGCCGACAGCTTCACCAAGGTTCACGCGTGTACCACGTGCAAGGTCACGACCGTAACACGTTGCACAAACGCCATCTTCAGCTTCACAGGTCAGAGGGCTGCGGATGCGCATTTTGGTCAGACCAGCAACGTCGATCATGTCAGCCTTGCGTTCGTCGATCAGCTCACCCAATTCGACCAGCACTTCGTCTGTGCCTGGCTTCAGGATCTCGTCTGCGGACACACGGCCCAACACACGTTCAGCCAAGGATGCAACAACCTCACCATCGTTAACGGCGGCTTCGGCTGTGATGGCCATATCGGTCCCACAGTCAACTTCGCGCACGATACAGTCTTGGGCAACATCAACCAGACGACGTGTCAGATAACCGGAGTTCGCAGTCTTAAGCGCGGTATCGGACAGACCCTTACGGGCACCGTGTGTAGAGTTGAAGTATTCAAGAACGGTCAGACCTTCCTTAAAGTTCGAGATGATCGGTGTTTCGATGATCTCGCCGTTCGGCTTGGCCATCAGGCCACGCATACCGCCCAGCTGCTTCATCTGTGTCACAGAACCACGCGCACCGGAGTGGGCCATCATGTAAACCGAGTTTGGTTCACCTTCTGATCCATCTTCCATGATCGGCGTTGTACCAATCGTGGACATCATCGCGTCAGTCACTTTGTCATTCGACTTTGACCAAGCATCGACAACTTTGTTGTACTTTTCACCCTGAGTGATCAGGCCGTCCATGTACTGCTGTTCAAAGTCTTTCACGAGGTCACGTGTTTCGTTCACAAGTGTCCACTTGGTGTCAGGAACAACCATGTCGTCCTTACCAAACGAGATGCCAGCCTTGAACGCTTCGCGGAAGCCCATCGTCATGATCTGGTCACAGAAGATGACAGACTCTTTCTGACCACAATAACGGTAAACCGTATCAATGATCTGCTGCACTTCTTTCTTGCGCAGCAAACGGTTGACCAGCGCGAATGGCGCCTTTGCGTTCAGTGGCAACAACGCACCCAGACGCAAACGGCCCGGTGTGGTTTCAAAGCGTGTCATCACTTCGTTACCTTCGGCGTCGATCTGCGGCATACGTGCCTCGATCTTGGCGTGCAGGTGAACTTCACCAGCGGTCAACGCGTGCTCGACTTCCTCGATGTCAGAGAAGGACATGCCTTCGCCTTTCATGCCTTCACGCATGATCGTGGTATAGTAGAGACCCAAAATCATATCCTGCGAAGGAACGATAATTGGCGCACCGTTGGACGG
>CBFHME010000026.1:0-11235 GCA_965656885.1 Yoonia sp. | reverse complement strand
CCTTTGCCAAAGCCGACGCGGCCTTTTTGGTCGCCAACAACGACGAGGGCTGCAAAACCAAAGCGCTTACCGCCTTTTACAGTTTTGGAAACACGGTTGATTGCGACCAGACGGTCAGCAAACTCTGGTGCTGCTTCTTCACGGTTACGGCCGCGGCCGCGATTTTCACGTTCTGCCATGTGTGGCGTCCTTTATATAAATTTGGGGTCGATCGCGGTGGCTCATAAAAGCCCCCGATCATCGAAGGCGCGGACATCACTGCCCGCGCCTTGCGCTTAGATTTTCAAGCCGCCTTCACGCGCAGCTTCGGCCAAGGCCTTCACTTTGCCATGGAACAGGAAACCACCACGGTCGAAGTACGCCTGCTCGACGCCAGCTTTTTTGGCACGTTCTGCGATCGCAGCACCCACCTTTGTTGCTGCTTCGACGTTGTTCTTGCCGACCACACCCAAAGATTTCTCGAGCGAGGAAGCGGACGCGATTGTTACGCCGTTTGCATCGTCGATCAGCTGGGCGCTGATGTTTTTGTTTGAACGGTGCACAGACAGACGCGGACGTCCGATGTTTGCTGTGACCTTCTTGAGCTTGTTCCGGACGCGCAGACGGCGCTTGAGGAACAATGTGCGTTTGGTATTTGCCATTATTTCTTCTTCCCTTCTTTGCGGAAGATGTACTCGTCCTTGTACTTGATACCCTTGCCTTTATACGGCTCGGGCTTGCGCCAAGCGCGGATGTTCGCCGCGACCTGACCAACAAGCTGTTGGTCGATACCTTCAACCGTGATTTCAGTTGGCTTGGCTGCAGTGACAGTCACACCTTCTGGAACCTCGAAGTTTACGTCATGTGAATAACCAAGCGACAGCTTCAGGACGTTGCCCTGCATCTGTGCACGGTAACCAACACCGTTGATTTCAAGCTCTTTCTTGAAACCTTCGGTCACGCCAGTTGCCAAGTTTGCAACCATTGTGCGGGTCATTCCCCACTGCTGGCGCGCGCGCTTGGATTTGCCGCGTGGTTCAACGGAAACGGACTGGCCGTCTACGGTGATTGTCACATCGTCAGTTGCTTTGAAGCTACGGGTCCCTTTAGGGCCTTTCACTTCGATGGTTTGACCGGACACAGAGGCGGAAACGCCGCTTGCCAGTTCAACCGCTTTTTTACCAATACGAGACATGTCTATGGCTCCTTAGAATACAGTGCAGAGCACTTCGCCGCCAATGTTGGCCGCCCGTGCGTTTGCATCCGACATCACACCCTTGGAGGTGGAGACAATCGACACACCCAGGCCCTGACGGACGACTGGAATGTCATTTGGACCCATGTAAACGCGACGACCAGGTTTTGAGACCCGTTTCACTTCGCGAATGACAGGAGTGCCTTCGTAATACTTGAGGCTGATTTCCAAAGCAGGATGGCCGTCTTTGCCAGTCGTTGCTTCGTAGCCGCGGATGTAACCTTCATCTGCAAGCACATCCAACACCCAACCGCGCAGCTTGGAAGCTGGAGTGGAGACTGTTGGTTTGCCGCGCATTTGAGAGTTACGGATGCGTGTCAGCATATCACCGATAGGATCGTTCATAATATCTGCTCCTTACCAGCTGGACTTAACCATGCCAGGAATTTCACCATTGGAACCAAGGTCCCGCAGTGCAATCCGGCTGATTTTCAGTTTACGGTAATAAGCGTGTGGACGCCCGGTGAGTTGGCAACGGTTGTGCAGACGCACAGCAGAAGAGTTGCGTGGCAGCTTTGCGAGTTCCAAAGTTGCTTTGAAGCGCTCTTCTACAGGCTTCTCTTTGTCGTTGATGATTGCTTTCAAGGCGGCACGCTTTTCAGCATACTGCTTGACCAGCTTCTCACGCTTAACTTCGCGTGCGATCATGGATTTCTTAGCCATATCTAATTTTCTCCCTACCGCTTAGCTGTTGAAAGGCATGTTGAAGTTCTTCAACAATGCTTTTGCTTCAGCGTCGGTTTCAGCAGTGGTGCAGATGACGATGTCCATGCCCCAGTTCTCATCGATTTTATCGAAGTTGATCTCGGGGAACACCAGGTGCTCTTTGAGGCCAGTGGCATAGTTGCCGCGACCATCGAAAGATTTGCCAGATACGCCGCGGAAGTCGCGGATACGAGGCATTGCAACTGTGATCAGACGATCAAGGAATTCATACATCTTTTCGCCACGAAGAGTAACCTTCGCGCCAAGAGGCATGTCTTCACGAACGCGGAAACCAGCGATGGATTTCTTGGCGGTCGTTGTCATGGCCTTCTGACCAGCGATTGTTGACAGATCTTCCTGAGCGGATTTGGCTTTCTTGCTGTCACGGACAGCTTCTGCACCACAACCAATGTTCAGGACGATTTTGTCCAAACGCGGGATCTGCATGTCATTCTTGTAGGAAAACTCTTCCTTCATCGCAGCGCGAATTTTGGAAGCATATTCTGCCTTCAAGCGGGGTGTGTATTTAGCGTTATCAAGCATTAGATCGCATCCCCTGTTGTCTTAGCAAAGCGCACCTTGTTGTCGCCATCCATACGGAAGCCAACGCGTGTTGCTTTACCATTTGCGTCTACAGCAGCCAGGTTAGACAGCTGGATCGGCATCGCCTTTGGCGTGCGACCACCCTGTGTCGTCTGGGATTGCTTCACGTGGCGCACGGCCATGTTGACACCGTCAACGATTGCCTTGCCAGCTTTTGGATCAATGGACTTGATCTCGCCGGTTGTGCCTTTGTCCTTGCCTGCAAGAACGATGACCTTGTCACCTTTGCGGAGTTTAGCAGCCATAATTACAGCACCTCCGGAGCAAGAGAGATAATTTTCATGAAGTTCTTTGCACGAAGCTCACGAACAACTGGGCCAAAGATACGTGTACCGATTGGCTCGCCGTTGTTGTTGAGGATCACAGCAGCGTTCTTATCAAAACGGATCGCTGTGCCATCTTCGCGACGGACTTCTTTGGCTGTGCGAACAACAACGGCTTTACGCACGTCACCTTTTTTCACACGGCCGCGTGGAATGGCTTCTTTCACCGATACGACGATAATGTCACCGACACTCGCGTAACGACGATGGGAACCACCCAACACCTTGATGCACTGAACTCGGCGGGCGCCTGAGTTATCAGCAACATCCAGATTGGTCTGCATCTGGATCATTTGGTTTCCTTCCGACCTATAGGGTCATCCCCGATTACTGACCGGGCCCCTAGGGTTTCGATTATGTTGTTTGTTGGTGCCCTTTAAGAGGCAACAAGTTCCCAACGCTTGGTTTTTGAACGTGGTGCACATTCGATGATGCGAACTTGATCGCCCACCTTGCATGCGTTTGTCTCATCGTGAGCCCGGTATTTCTTGGACTTACGAATAGTTTTCTGAAGCAATGGGTGCTTGTAACGACGCTCAACAGATACAGTGATCGTTTGTTCGTTCTGGTTGCTTGTGACAACCCCAGTCAGGATGCGTTTAGGCATATGATCAAGCCTCCGAAGCAGCAGCAGCCGCTTTTTCGTTCAGAATTGTTTTTACCTTGGCAGCGTTGCGACGTGCAGCGCGGATGCCGGATGTGTTTTCAAGCTGACCAGTGGCCTGCTGAAAGCGCAAATTGAAGGATTCTTTTTTCAGGTTCACCAGCTCTTCACGGAGCTGATCGGGCGTTTTATCCCGCAGTTCATTGGCGTTCATGCCATTTTCCTTTGTTTCAGACACTGGAAGGCCGCACGAAGGCGTGACCCCGAATCCAGTGGATGGAGTAGAAGTTGGCCGTATAGGTGGGAATCTGGTGTGTGGCAACCCCTTGTGATGGGCTGTTTTTAAGCGCGACAAAACGCTTGCGCGCTTGCGTCTATCCCGCTTTGGTCACGCCAACAATAGAAAGCGTTTTGATGTCATCATACCTTGCCCAAGAACTGCCGTTTCCCGCAACCGCACCTGACGGGTTTCCGCCCTTGCAAGACGAGCCCGTTTTTAACGCAGAACGGCACCTTCAAATCGAAATGCCCGATCACATCTATTCTTTGGCTGACCTTGGCTACTCCGCTGCTGAAATTGCCACCTGCCCCACCCCATTCGGCGCAACATCGGTTTTCCGCATCCTATCGGACGAAGGCGCGGCGGCGATGCTGGAGGTGGCCGAAATGCTGGAGGCGTTTACAACATCCAACGCCCGGATCGCCCGCAACGTGCGCGGCGGGGCGTATCGGTCAAAGTTTCTGCGCGATCTTTGCCTATGCCCAGAGGTCACAACGGCAATGTCGGAGATCTGTGGCATCCCGCTTTTGCCCCATACCATTCCGCATCAGTTGGGCCACCTGAATTATAACCCCGAAACCGTGGGTGAAAACGTCGACAAATGGCACGTCGATACCCTGCGCATTGACTATGTGATGTTTGTAACTGACCCCAAATCCGTTCAGGGCGGGGAGTTTCAGTATTACCAAGGCACGAAGGATGAATTCCTTGCGCAGAAGAAATCTGGCGCGCCGCTGGACGAAACCAAAATTGTGTCCCCATCCATGCCCGGCCCCGGCTATGCGATCTTGCAACAAGGAAATATGGTCGTTCACCGCGCCAAGGGGCTGTCAGCCCCGGGCAAACGGATTACCATGGTCAACGGTTATGTCCCGCAAGACATCCGCTTTCCCGACTTTTCCTGCTATGACCAGCTGGTGCAGGTTGATCCGCCGCACGTGGCCTCGTCCGAATTCACCCGCCACGTGCAATGGATGACCCGCGAACGGCTTAGTGCCGATTTGGCTGGGTTTACGTTCAGCGATGACAAGGACGGCATGGCCGACAGCCTGAAAGCCCACGCATGTGCGCTGGACCAGACCGCCGATCTTTTGCGCCAAACCCATGATGGGGTTGAGCATTTTGGCGACGGTTAATCGCGATTTTTGACAATTCGGCGATTCTGACCCAATCTTAGTTCTTTGTTGATTTACGAGGTCTGGGTATGTGGACGATTGCCTTGTCGCTTTTGATTGGTTTAGGCCTTGGCTTTGGTGTAACCGAGCTTCTCGACTACGGGACCGATGACGACGACGATGTTCCTGATCCAATAGAACCCGAGACAGGAAATGATGGCGATGACGTCATTTATCTGGATCAAGAGACCTTCTTTGACGAAGACGGGTCCTATTTGGTGGAAGGTGGGGCTGGTGACGATACCATCGGCGGGAACGTTCGGGACAGCGACCAGTTCCAGCTAGATGGCGGCGCAGGTAACGATGTTATAGATGCGGCCGAAATGAATAACGTCGCGTTGATCGGCGGTGACGGCGACGATGTTCTATACACATCTGCACACGCACCTTCTGGCAACGGTTACGGCGTCTTCTCAAATGGTGGCGCGGGCGATGACGTTCTGGTTCACAACGCACCACCCCAGGTTTGGAGCGCAAATGTGCCCGTCCTAACAGGTGGCGAAGGCCAAGACCGGTTTGAAATCAGCTTTGACGAAAGCTACGAAATTTACACCGACGATGACGGCAACCAATATACATTGTGGGACGAAATACCTGTGCGATCTAACATGGTGATTGTGTCGGATTTCGACCCCGACCAAGAAACAATCCAGATCACACTCGACATCGATGACCCACAATATACCGCAGCCACGGCCGAGCTTGAGGTCGGCCCCGCAACGCGCGTCTATTCCGATACTCAGCCCGGTGGCCCACCACTGCCAACTGACGAGGACGGCGAAGAAACGCGGATCATCGTCACCTATCAAAGCGATACTGGCATTGATCGCGAAATGGTCATTGTCGTCAAAGGCACGGGTTTGACATGGGACAACATCACGTTCGCCGGCGAAGTGCAGCCCGCCAGTCTTGTCCCTACCTCTTGAACGGTCATTCATAATTTGCCCTACGGCGGGGGCGTGATAAAGAACGGGCTATGTCTGATATCAAATCGCTCTTTATGACCCCGCTTTACCGTGCTGCATTGTCTGATCACGGACCGATTGATCCGTCAGAGCTGGAGCAATCCTGCTATGTCGTTGCCCAAGATGATGAAGCCGGTCAAGACTGGTGCGAAGCAAATGATTTTCCCGGCTATACGTCTTATGCATCGCTGACGGACCTGCCGTGGCGTTTTCCCATTTTTGGGGAGGTGGTCAAAGCGTTGGACGCCCACGTAGCTGAGTTTGCCAAATCGCTGCACTTTGATCTGGGCGACAAGGCCCTCAAGCTCGAAGATATCTGGATCAACATCTTGCCAGAGGGCGGTATTCATACCAGTCATATCCACCCGCAT
The DNA here is from genome assembly GCA_965656885.1 of Yoonia sp. Lineage (GTDB taxonomy): Bacteria > Pseudomonadota > Alphaproteobacteria > Rhodobacterales > Rhodobacteraceae > Yoonia. The sequence goes on along the minus strand of CBFHME010000026.1, from coordinate 4,975 downwards.
TCCGCGATTTCTGGAACGACCTATGTGGCGATGCCAAAAGACACATCCGCGATCAAATTCGAAGACCCACGTTTGCCGATGATGATGGCGTCACCGGGTCGCACCAAAAACGCGCCCGAAGGGTTGCGCCAGTTTGTCTATGTTAAACCCGAGGTCGGCGATGTGCTGCTTTGGGAAAGCTGGCTTCGCCACGAAGTTCCGATGAACAACGCAGAGGACGAACGCGTTAGCGTTTCATTCAACTACAGCTGGGGCTGATCAGTGACCGCGCGATAAAGATGCCATGACGCGTGGCCCAACAGCGGCATCGCGATGAATAATCCCACGAATGCCGGGATCATTGCGAACAAGGTGATCAATCCGATCATTGCGCCCCATGACAGATAAACCAGTGGATGTGCCAATACCTGTTGAATTGACGTCAACATTGCAGTCATGAAATCAATTTCTCGGTCAATAATCATGGGCATCCCCAAGACGCTTAACGCAAACACCAGCATTGCGAATATTGCGCCGACAATACTTCCAACACCAATCATGCCCAAACCTTGAGACGTTAGAAAAACAGACAACGATGACGAGATGTTGGTCATAGGGGACAACCCCAGAAAGAGCGCAAAGATCATATGCCCAAGGAAAAACCAGAACAAAAATATGACGACGATGATTGCAGCAAGCCAAGGTAATTGACCGCCACGTTCCGACCACGCACGCCGCGCGACGGGCCGAAATGATGTGTCACCACCGATGGCGCGGATGCGGCTCACTTCGTAGAACCCAACGGCCGCCAAGGACCCCAAAAGCGGGAAACCAAGCACCGCAAGGATAAGCCAGAACGTGTGACCTGTGACATAGGTGATCGCGGCCATCACGATACCAGCAGCCACAAAAATACCAGCAAACAATAGGTCTGTGATTGGGGTCGCAGCTATATCTCGGGCCGCTCGGGACAGGCTATTTGCTAAGTCCCGAAATGTTGGCCCACGGAACTGCGGCGCGCCATGAGGTTGCTCAGTCATGGCGCCATTATTGCGAAGATGCGGGAAATTGCAAACTTACTTGCCTTTTTTTGCGGCTTTCTCTTCACGGCTTAGGGTTTGACCCCAGACGTTGTTAGACAGGCCCAGATCATCAGGCATCGGCTTTGTCTTGCCCTTCGTAACCTTGCCACCTTTGTTCAAAAACTGCTGGATCAATTCTTCGTCTGTGGCGGGTTTGATAACGTTTTTCATAGGATATCCTGCAAAGCTGCTCACCTGATCGTAACACCTCTGATCCAGAAGAGCCATCGACATCCCTATAATATAAAAGGCCCGGGCATTCCTATTGCCAATTGAATTGGCGCGATGTCAAATGATTCAAAATCAGAGGAATATATTAATAATGAAACCCATTGATCTCGAAGCAATAACCGCTGAATTAGATAAAGACGATCTAGCAGAATTTAATGACGATATTTTGTCCAAAACCGAATTTGAAAAATGGCTTAACAGACAAAGATTGTCAGCTGATGCGAAATCTTTGATCAACAGCATTGCACAAACAACAGTTTATGTGGGCGGCAAGATTGTTCGCGTAGGGATGAAGATTCTGTCCACTTGTCTCAATATGATAAAAACCTTTCCGCATACAGCATTCGGCGTCGTTATTGGTGCCGTGCTTTCGGTACTCGTTGGCAGTGTCCCACTGATTGGAGCGCTCATCGGGCCGTTCCTAGCACCGTTGTTTTTGGCTTTTGGTGTTGGCATGGGAGCGATTGCGGATTTCCAATCCAGCGCCTTTCGTGCGCGCATGGACGCGGTGGAAGCCGAATACGCAAGCTTGCGCACATGACGGAGATCGAGACACAGCAGCATTATTTCGACGATGTCGAGGAGGTGGTTGCTGATGAATTGCGCTTCAAATTCAAGCTTGGCATTGGCAGTGATGCATTTGCGTCCCTCAAATATGGCAAAAAAGCCCAAGAACTATGGGATGTTGGTGGGGTTGCCGCGACAGGCGCAGGAATTGCCGCGTCAACGACCGTGGCAAGCACATTTTTTGCATCCGGAGGCTGGCTATCTGCCATAGGTCTCGGAGCCGCGGCCGTAACACCGGTTGGCTGGATCATCGCCGCGGGTGCATTTTCAGGGGGGGCTTATTATGGCGTGACCCGCGTTATGCGTGGATATTCCGCAAATCGGGTCGCCGAAATACCTCAATTTATCAACACGCCGATTGACGTGTTAGGTGCGAACCTTGTCGATCTTATCGCACCCTTGGCACTGCGTATCGCTCTTATCGACGGGCATCTGGACCCCCGGGAAATAGATGTTATCGAAGCTTACTTTGTGAAAGAATGGGGGGTCAGTCCAGAGTATATCGGCCCCGCACTTAAGCTGATTGGTGAAAATGCTGATGAGAAAGCGATCAAGTCTATCGCAAAGCAGATTGCCAAATTCGTAAAAACCAATCCCGATTGCAATTTTCAACACATTACCAAAGACATCATCGCATTTCTTTGGGAAATTGCAGGTGCAGATGACAGGGTTGATGATCGTGAAGAATTAGCGATCGAAAAGATTGAGTCTATTTTCAGCGAAGAGGGCCGCCTTTCACTTGGGTCAATCTGGCCATTCAGTTAAGTAGAATTGCTTCACAAAGATGTCTCGAAAAGCATTTTAGAACACACTCCTTGATTTTGATGAGTAGGGAACAAGCATTGCTGTTGAAGATTTGGAGTGACGGGGTCGCCAATCGACAAATGCAATTGCTCAATGGAACGGCCACCCAACCGCTAGACTAGCCGAAGGTTACGCTAGGCCCGGTAATTTGACTTATCTCCAAGCCCATCATGATTGGTCTATATTGCGTTTTTGGGGGCCTGAAGTCCTCAAGCACATCGCGCTTTATCCATCGGACCGTTTCAAGCGACTTCAATGAATGCGAAAGGGCTCGGTCGGTGATCTTTGGCAGGCTTCGCTTTATCTCACCGAAATGACGAAATCTGTGCATCGATGTTAGAACTGGCACTGTCCATGCCCGGCGCAATAATCCTTGGCCATCTGTCGGTGAAATGAGCAATACTTGATGCGCGATTTTGGCCGCAGCTACACCGGAGGGTGTCAAACGAAATTCGGGACGCAATGGGTGACCATGGCCAGGGTTTCGTTCAAGTAGGCCAATTTCAATAAGGTGATCCATGCTTTGTGCAAACGCCGTCCGGCCTGCGCCTGTTGCAGCAAGCAATGGCGCCTGCCTACCTGCAACACCCACGTGCAGCTGGGAAAGGATCGGTAGTGACCACGCCTTTGCAGTGATCTTGACAACTGTCTTTATGTCCATAAAGTATATTAAATACATTTAATGCAAAAGGGAAACCCAATGTCGCTAATTTCTTTGGATAAAACGCTTACACTTGCCATGTCGGTTGCGGACCGTCACGCGAGCGCAAAGTGGTATCACGACAAACTGGGTTTCGCTGTGATTTATCACGCCGACGACGCAGGCTGGTCAGAGCTCGCAACCAATACCGATGGCGTGACCATTGGGCTGGGTGAACACACGAAGCCTGTGCCAGGCAACTGTGTACCTGTGTTTGGTATCGGAGATCTGGATGAGGGTCGCCAAAAACTTGAGGCAGCAGATGTCAAATTTGATGGTGAAACTGATGTCGTAGACGGCATGGTAAAAACGGCGACGTTTTATGATCCTGATGGAAACGCATTGATGATTGCCGAAGACTTGACCTCTTAAAATTTCACGAGGCCAAGAAAAAGCCCCCGCCGATTGCTCGACGGGGGCTTTTTAGATCTGTCGCTAGACAGGAGTTACCAGTCTTCGCGTTGAACGACGCGTGTTTTGATCGGCAGCTTCATCGCAGCAAGGCGCAGGGCCTCACGCGCGATTGGTTCTGCAACGCCGTCGATTTCGAACATCACGCGGCCAGGTTTAACCTTGCATGCCCAAAAATCGATGGAACCCTTACCCTTACCCATACGCACTTCGACGGGCTTGGAGGTCACTGGGGTGTCTGGGAAAATACGGATCCAGACACGACCCTGACGTTTCATCTGACGTGTCATTGCACGACGGGCAGCTTCGATCTGGCGCGCAGTAATACGCTCCGGCTCGATCGCTTTGAGGCCGAATGAACCGAAGTTCAGGTCAGACCCGCCCTTTGCAAGACCGCGAATACGGCCTTTGTGCAGTTTGCGGTGTTTTGTACGCTTTGGCTGAAGCATTGTTCAGATCTCCTTAGCGACGTGGGCCGCGAGGGACAGCGCCCTCTTGCAGCTCAGCGTGTTTACGGTCGTGCGCTTGTGGATCGTGCTCCATGATCTCACCCTTAAAGATGAAGACCTTGATGCCGATGATCCCATAAGGCGTCATCGCCTCAAAAAGCGCATAGTCGATGTCAGCACGCAGTGTGTGCAATGGAACGCGACCTTCACGGTACCATTCGGTACGCGCGATTTCGGCGCCACCAAGACGGCCTGCGAGGTTCACACGGATACCCAAGGCACCCATGCGCATCGCGTTCTGAACCGAACGCTTCATGGCACGACGGAAAGACACACGACGCTCAAGCTGCTGACCAATGGATTCAGCTACGAGGGCTGCGTCCAGTTCAGGCTTGCGCACTTCGACGATGTTCAAGTGCAGTTCGGATGCTGTCAACTTAGCAAGCTTCTGACGCAGACCTTCGATGTCTGCACCTTTCTTGCCAATGATCACACCAGGACGGGCAGCGTGGATTGTGACGCGGCACTTTTTGTGCGGGCGTTCAATGATCACGCGGCTTACGCCGGACTGTGCACATTCTTTTTTGATGAATGCTTTGATCGCCAGATCTTCCAGCAGCATGTCACCGTAATCTTTAGTGTCAGCATACCAGCGGCTATCCCAGGTGCGGTTGACCTGAAGACGCATCCCGATTGGGTTAACTTTATTACCCATTATGATTGCTCCTCAACTTGGCGAACCACGATTGTGA
>CBFHME010000025.1:0-12842 GCA_965656885.1 Yoonia sp. | reverse complement strand
AGGCCAAAGAGACCTTGATTTCGTCAAACGTTTTCGCCGGTGTAAGCGGGTTAAACGGGTTGTTTGTCAGTTCCTGGTTCATCTTCAATTCCTTGAATTGGGGTGCAAAGGGGAAAGGTGGTAAGGGGCTCGGCCCTTACTCCTCATCCTCCGCATCCAGGAGTTCCATGTTGAGGCCGAGGCCCCGGACTTCTTTCACAAGCACGTTGAACGACTCTGGGACGCCAGCCTCAAAGTTGTCTTCGCCTTTGACAATGCTTTCGTACACTTTGGTACGGCCAGCAACGTCATCGGACTTGACCGTCAGCATCTCTTGCAGCGTGTATGCCGCGCCATATGCTTCGAGTGCCCAGACTTCCATTTCCCCGAAACGCTGACCACCGAACTGGGCTTTACCACCCAGCGGTTGTTGCGTGACCAAGGAGTATGGCCCTGTGGAACGTGCGTGGATTTTGTCGTCCACGAGGTGATGCAGTTTAAGCAGGTATTTCACACCAACAGTCACCTTGCGGCTGAACTGTTCACCGGTGCGACCGTCAAACAGAACGGACTGACCAGAGGTGTCGAAACCAGCACGTTTGAGGCTGTCATTGACGTCAGCTTCTTTTGCACCGTCAAAAACAGGTGTCGCCATCGGCACACCAGTTGTGACGTTGCCAGCGGCCTCAACCAACTGCTGCTCATCCATGCCTTCCAGACCTTCGGCATAGACGTCATCACCATAAGCGATGCGCATTGCCTCGCGCACTGGGGTCAGATCACCGGAACGGCGATATTCACCAAGTGCTTCGTCAATCTGGATACCCAGACCACGTGCAGCCCAACCCATGTGCGTTTCCAAAATCTGACCGACGTTCATACGTGATGGAACGCCAAGCGGGTTCAGACAGAAATCAACAGGGGTACCATCAGCCAAGAAAGGCATGTCTTCCATCGGTACAACCTTGGAAATAACACCTTTGTTGCCGTGACGACCGGCCATCTTGTCACCTGGCTGAAGCTTACGCTTCACCGCGACAAAGACCTTAACCATCTTCATCACACCTGGCGGCAGATCATCGCCGCGACGGACCTTTTCAACTTTATCCTCAAAACGTGCGTCCATAGCGCGTTTCTGGATTTCGTATTGCTCGTTCAGGGCTTCCACGATCTGTGCGTCAGCTTCGTCCTTCAACGCCAGCTGCCACCAAAGGCCGCGGGACATTTCAGACAGTGCTTCTTCAGTGATCTCGGAGTTTGACTTGAAGCCTTTTGGCCCCTTAACAGCAACCTTGCCAAGGATCACACCCTTGAGACGCGCATAGATGTTACGGTCAAGGATGACCATTTCATCGTCGCGGTCACGGTTCAGGCGTTCAACTTCTTCACGCTCGATCTGCAATGCACGCTCATCTTTTTCCACGCCGTGGCGGTTAAAGACGCGGACCTCAACCACGGTGCCATAGTCACCGGGCGGCAGACGCAAGGATGTGTCGCGCACATCGGATGCTTTTTCACCAAAGATGGCGCGCAGAAGCTTTTCTTCCGGTGTCATCGGGCTTTCGCCTTTTGGTGTGATCTTACCCACCAGAATATCCGCTGGGCCAACTTCGGCACCAATATAAACGATCCCTGCTTCGTCGAGGTTGCGCAATGCTTCCTCGCCGACGTTTGGAATGTCGCGGGTAATTTCCTCTGGCCCAAGCTTGGTGTCACGCGCAGCGACTTCAAACTCTTCGATGTGGATCGAAGTGAAAACGTCGTCGCGTGTGATGCGCTCGGAAATCAGGATGGAGTCTTCATAGTTGTAGCCATTCCAAGGCATAAACGCGACGACCACGTTTTTGCCCAACGCCAGTTCACCCATATCTGTGGATGGACCGTCAGCAATGACTTCGCCTTTCAGAACCGTGTCACCCACCTTCACCAATGGGCGCTGGTTGATGCATGTGTTCTGGTTGGAACGCTGGAATTTACGCAGACGGTAAATGTCTACGCCAGCATCGCCCAACTCAAGGTCATGCGTCGCACGCACAACGATGCGCTCGGCATCAACTTGGTCGATGATACCCTGACGTTTCGCCATGATCGCAGCGCCAGAATCGCGGGCCACAACTTCTTCGATGCCTGTGCCGACCAGTGGCGCAGTTGCCTGCAACAATGGAACAGCCTGACGTTGCATGTTGGACCCCATCAGGGCGCGGTTCGCATCGTCGTTTTCAAGGAACGGGATCAAGGACGCCGCAACAGATACAAGCTGCTTTGGTGACACATCGATCAGATCCACGTTTTCACGCGGGGACAATGTGTAATCGCCGTTTTTACGTGTCGACACCAATTCATTGTTGAACGATCCGTCGTCGTTCATGTTCGCATTGGCCTGCGCCACAGTGTGACGCATTTCTTCGGTCGCGGACATGTAAGACACTTCATCAGTGACCTTGCCGCCTTCGACCTTGCGATATGGTGTTTCGATAAAACCGTATTTGTTCACGCGGGCGAAAGTGGCCAGCGAGTTGATCAGACCAATGTTTGGCCCTTCCGGTGTCTCAATCGGACACATACGGCCGTAGTGTGTTGGGTGAACGTCACGCACTTCAAAGCCGGCACGTTCACGTGTCAAACCACCTGGGCCCAACGCAGAAAGACGACGCTTGTGCGTGACTTCTGACAGCGGGTTGGTTTGGTCCATGAACTGTGACAGCTGGGATGAACCAAAGAATTCACGCACAGCAGCCGCGGCTGGTTTCGCGTTGATCAAATCTTGCGGCATCACGGTGTCGATTTCGACAGATGACATACGCTCTTTGATCGCGCGCTCCATGCGGAGCAGGCCAACGCGGTATTGGTTTTCCATCAGTTCGCCAACGGAACGCACACGACGGTTACCAAGGTGGTCAATGTCGTCTACGTCGCCTTTGCCGTCACGTAGTTCAACCAATGCTTTGATACACGCAACGATGTCAGCCTTGCGCAATGTGCGCATTGTGTCTTCGGCATCCAGATCAAGACGCATGTTCATTTTTACGCGGCCAACAGCCGACAGATCATAACGCTCTGAATCAAAGAACAATGTGTCAAACAGCGCGGACGCTGCATCAACGGTTGGTGGCTCGCCTGGGCGCATGACGCGGTAAATATCCATGAGCGCGGTTTCGCGGTTCATGTTCTTATCGCCAGCCATTGTGTTGCGCATATAGGCGCCAACGTTGACGTTATCGATGTCCAGCACAGGAATGGTTTTGATGCCCGCATCAACCAGATCCTTTAGCGTGCCGCCGATGACGTCACCCTCTTTGTCCATCTCAAGCGTCAACTCGTCGCCAGCTTCGACGTAAATCGCACCAGTTTCTTCGTTGATGATGTCGCTCGCGACAAACTTGCCTACGATGTTGTCGAATGGGACCAACAAATCAGTGACGTTGCCTTCGTCAATCAGCTTTTTGACGGAACGCGGTGTTACTTTTTCACCAGCTTTGGCGATAACTTCGCCAGTGCCCGCATCGACCAGATCCATGACAGGGCGTGTGCCACGAACACGCTCAGGGAAGAACTTGGTGGTCCAAGCTGCACCCTTTTTATCAAGGTTGTAATCAACTGTGTTGTAATACGCATCCATGATGCCTTCTTGGTCGAAACCAAGCGCGTACAGCAGCGTTGTTACAGGCAATTTACGGCGACGGTCGATCCGGCAAAACACAAGGTCCTTGGCATCGAATTCGAAATCGAGCCATGAGCCGCGGTAAGGAATGATGCGGCATGCGAACAGCAGCTTACCAGACGAATGGGTTTTGCCTTTATCGTGGTCAAAGAACACACCAGGAGAGCGGTGCATCTGGGATACGATAACACGCTCTGTGCCGTTCACGACAAATGTGCCGTTCGGCGTCATCAAAGGCATATCGCCCATGAATACGTCTTGTTCTTTGATGTCTTTGACGGATTTTGCACCCGTATCCTCGTCCACATCAAACACGATCAAACGCAGCGTCACCTTCAATGGGGCGCTATACGTCATGTCGCGCTGCATGCACTCTTCGACGTCATATTTTGGCTTTTCCAGCTCGTATTTTACGAACTCAAGAACAGCGGTTTCGTTGAAATCTTTGATCGGGAATACCGACTGGAAGACACCTTTGATGCCTTCACCGTCAAGCGGTGTGTCGCTGTCGCCAGAGCGCAGGAACAGATCATAGGAAGATTTCTGAACCTCGATGAGGTTCGGCATTTCAAGAACTTCACGGATTTTTCCGTAGTACTTACGCAGGCGTTTCTGACCGAGGAAGGACTGAGCCATGTGTAATGTCACCTTATATTTGTCTATCCGACTGCTGATCCACCCGGGCCGCGGAACAACACCCATTTGACAGGGGGTTTCATGTCTATTCGTGGCAACCGTCCCACCGGCGCCTCCCGACATTGAAACCTACCCAAGACGGATGTTTATAAAAAACATCCTTCTAAGACAGGTTTGGCTGGACGCACATTTCTGCACGCCCAGCCGAATTTTTCGGGCCGTTCTGGCCCAAAAGGGTAAGTGGCTTAGGCCAGCTCAACCTCTGCGCCAACTGCTTCCAGCTTCGCTTTGATCTCTTCAGCTTCTGCTTTCGCAGCGCCTTCTTTGATCTTGCCGCCAGCTTCAACGAGGTCTTTAGCTTCTTTCAGGCCAAGACCTGTGATGCCGCGGACTTCTTTGATGACGTTGATTTTAGAAGCGCCAGCATTCTTGAGAACGACGTCGAACTCAGTCTTTTCTGCTTCTGCTTCGCCGCCAGCCGCTGGGCCAGCCATCATAACAGCGCCACCGGCTGCTGGTTCGATGCCATACTCGTCCTTGAGGATGGTTTTCAGTTCTTGTGCTTCGAGAAGTGTCAGTGCGACGATCTCTTCTGCCATTTTCTTCAGATCAGCCATTTGCTTATCCATTCCTAAATATTGTGTTCCAACGCGAGGTATTTACCCGCACGAAAGTAGTTCAGTTTGCTTATGCAGCTTTCTCTTCGATGGTCGAGAGAACGCTTGCGATGTTCGAAGCAGGCGCGCCAATGGCCCCAGCGATGTTGCTTGCAGGTGCACCGATACAACCAACGATAGAAGCAATAAGCTCCTCGCGGGATGGCATCGCGGCAACGGCTTTCACACCAGCTACGTCCAGTGCTGTATCACCCATTGCACCACCCAGAATAACGAGCTTGTCGTTCTTCTTGGCATATGCATCGACGACCTTCGCAGCAGCGACAGGGTCCTCGGAATAGGCGAGCACGGTCATGCCGTCGAGGAAGTCAGCAATGCTTGCGCATGGCTTACCCTCTAGGGCGATCTTGGCGAGCTTGTTTTTGGCAACGCGAACGGACCCACCAACTTCACGCATTTCAGCGCGCAGGTCCTGCATTTCAGCAACTGTCATACCTTCGTAGCGACTTACTACGACGACGCCAGAGCTTTCAAAGACTTGGCCGAGTTCATCGACCAGCTGTTCTTTTTGTGCTCTATCCACAGTTTCACTCCAAATTTGGGGATTTCTCCCCGGCTCATTTCGGAACACTCAAATGAATGCCCCAGTTCGGGTCCAATTCAGGGTCCCGAGGCCTTAATCGCCCGAGGGTCTAAGCCCACGGAAATTGGTCTCGTTTCCCATCTCAGGAAGGAATTATGCAAGCGAACCTGCACCCTCCGTCTCGGACAGTACGAAAGGCCGATCTTTTGGCCCTCGCAACACACGCCCCAAATGTTGGGACGCGTATTTCTTGTAGGATGGGTTTTAACCCATCCCACTTATTCTCAATCAGGCGTTGCCAGTTGCAGATGCAACATCAACAGAAACACCTGGGCCCATTGTCGAAGATACGGAAATCTTCTTCATGTATGTGCCTTTTGCGCCAGCTGGCTTGGCTTTGCCAACAGCTTCAACAAAAGCCAGCATGTTTTCTTCGATCTGCTTTGCAGTGAAGGATGCTTTGCCGATGCCTGCGTGTACAACGCCCGCTTTTTCAGCTTTGAACTGAACCTGGCCGCCCTTAGCAGCTTCAACAGCTGCTTTAACGTCCATGGTCACCGTGCCAACGCGTGGGTTTGGCATCAGGTTGCGCGGGCCCAGAACCTTACCCAGACGACCAACAACGGCCATCATGTCAGGTGTTGCAATGCAACGGTCAAAGTCGATTGTGCCGCCCTGAACGATTTCCATCAGGTCTTCTGCACCAACGATGTCTGCACCAGCTGCTTTTGCTTCGTCAGCTTTGTCGCCACGTGCAAACACAGCCACACGAACGGATTTGCCTGTGCCATTTGGCAGGTCAACCGTGCCGCGAACCATCTGGTCTGCGTGACGCGGGTCAACACCAAGGTGCATTGCGATTTCAACAGTTTCGTCAAACTTCGCAGTTGCGTTGTTTTTCACCAACTCAACAGCTTCAGTGACTGCGACGTTATCTTTGCCAGCAAATGCTTCACGGGCCGAAGTCGTACGTTTACCAAATTTTGCCATCTTACTTCACCTCGATGCCCATAGAGCGAGCAGAGCCCGCGATGATCAGCATAGCGCCTTCGATGGACGTCGCGTTGAGGTCCTTCATTTTGGCTTCGGCGATTTCACGCACCTGCTTGCTTGTGATGGAACCCGCAACGGACTTCCCTGGCTCTTTGGAGCCGGACTTCAGCTTGGCAGCTTTCTTGATGTAGTGGGACGCAGGTGGCGTCTTGATTTCCATCGAGAAAGATTTGTCTGCGTAGTATGTAATCACGGTTGGGCACGGCGCGCCGTTTTCCATTTCCTGTGTTTTCGCGTTAAACGCTTTACAGAATTCCATGATGTTAATGCCGCGCTGACCCAATGCTGGGCCGACGGGTGGGGATGGGTTAGCTGCACCTGCAGGAACCTGCAGTTTCAGTTGTCCAACAACTTTCTTAGCCATGATGGCCTCTCTTTCATTTCAGCGATGGGTTAAAACCCATCCTACAAAGCCCCGAAGGGCAAATTGCCGTGGTTCGCTATCTCAGCTCCCACGTCCGAAACACGCGTGTTACCCTTGCTTGGTAACCTGCGTGAATTCCAATTCGACCGGTGTTGCCCGGCCAAAGATTGAGACCGTCACCTTAAGGCGCGCGTTCTCTTCATCAACTTCTTCAACCATGCCGTCGAAATCTTCGAACGGGCCATCGTTGACCTTAACTTTTTCACCGATTTCAAAGTTGATCAGTGTGCGTGGCGCTTCCTGACCTTCTTCTACGCGACCAAGGATGGCCTGCACTTCGGCATCGCGCATCGGCATCGGGCGGCCCTGCGGGCCCAAGAAACCAGTCACGCGGTTGATCGAGTTTACGAGGTGATACGCTTCGTCCGACAATTCCATGTGGACCAAAACATATCCGGGCATAAAGCGACGCTCGGCGGTCACTTTCTTGTTGCGACGGACCTCGATGACTTCCTCGGTCGGAACCAGCACTTCGTCGATTTGCTCGGACAAGCCCTGCTCTTCCGCCTTTTGGCGAATAGTCTCTGCGATCTTTTTCTCAAAGTTCGAAAGAACGCTAACCGAATACCAACGTTTCGCCATGACTTTCGACACCTCGCCGCAAGCGCCCGCGTTGGACGCAAATTCCAATTAATTCAGACAGTTACACCGCCCGCTCGGGAAAATAAAAATCGGCGCGCAACTCGATTCGCCGCACGCCTTTCCCAATTTCATCGCGCTATTACCGCCCCTACCATTTGTTTTCAAGGGGTAAGCGGCAGAAACAGCATATACAATTAGGAGCCGAAGTAGCCCAACGTCGTCGTCAAACCTGACCGGATCACAAGATCAACCAGCGAAAAGAAGATCGCCATAAGCGTGGCCATGATGAATACCATGATTGTGGTCAATACGACCTCGCGGCGCGTCGGCCACACAACCTTGGCGACTTCTGCGCGCACTTCGTTGACGAATTTGACGGGATTGGCGATGGCCATTTTGCATACCTCTTAGCGTAACAATGGCGACATACGGCTTTGGCCCGTCAATTTCAAGGGCGCAGGATGGTCACACCTGCGATCCGGTCAATCTCGCCAAGCTGATGATCATAGTCAGACGCAGATGCCGCAATATCGGTCGCCGTGAATGGGGCGAACGCGGGGTTCGCATCACCAATGGGGAACGAGGCCCTAGCGTGCGCGCTGATCTTGCGGGAATCAACAGTTTCACCTTGCGACAAAATATGGGCGACTGCGGCCTCTGATAAACCTGGGTGCAAGCGTTCTGGATATGGCATGATCCGCATATCAACGGCGTCGCCCATCATCTGTGCGCAGATATCGTGAAATACGTTCTGATAGTCTTCCTGCCGCCACACAAAAATCCGCCCGACATCAGGCATGGACCGAAGCCGCGCAATCAAACCTGGCCAGTAGATTTGCGTCACCGGGTTCATGGCTAGGTATTCAGAAAATCCGATTTTCTTACCACCCAAAAGCGCCTGTCCATAGGCGGATGTTAAAAAGCTGGCGGGGTCGCGCACACCGACAAAGACGTCGATTGGCCCCAAATCCAGGGCTTTTGACAGTGCTAAAACCCGCGGTGCTGCGCGGGGATAAAGCGGCGCTAGAATGCGGCCTGATCGATCATGCAGAACCCCTACAAAATTTTCGTCGCTCAAAATCAGCCGATGACCATCTTTGAACATGAATTCAACTTGATCTGACGTTGACCGCGTCGGCGCTGGTTTGCGTTTGTAGAAATCCAAACCAAAAATATCGGCAATGCCCCGTTCAGGACGGCGAAGCGATTCTGGTCCGTAATACCGCACGCCATTTTCGATCAACGCGGCCTGCTGCACCTGAAACGACCGCTGAAGATGCGTGGTCGCCGTCTTATGCGCACCGATATGCAAGGCGACGGATCTGGTGGGGGTGCTGGATGTCATGGGCGGTTGAAGTTCCATTCCTGAGAACAGGCGCGTCATGTGGTCTTGGCAGGGGCGTGGAGGCTCGAACTCCAGACCTACGGTTTTGGAGACCGTCGCTCTACCAACTGAGCTACACCCCTAAGACCGCGTTCCGATTAGCCCGAACATGCACAGGGATCAAGAGGCATTGCAGTGCAACCTTGTAATCAGCGACAGAAATGTCGAAACAAGGATCGATCAAGGGACCACACACATGACATTTCGCCACCGCATCGAACATTCTCGCGCCCTTGCTTGGTTTCTGGCGTGGCTTATCGGCAGCTATCTGGCGCTTTGTCAGGCCACGACCCGCTGGGACTATCGCGGGGTGGACGCGCTGCGGGCGGACACTGCTGACGGCCCAGTGCTGATCTTGATGTGGCACGGTCGGTCCCTCATGGGGCCATTCCATTGGCCAAAGGGTGTTGGGCAACTCTCCAGCTTGTATGATGCGTCACCCATTGGCCGCGTGTCCGGCGCTTTGCAACGCAGGCGCGGCCTGCGCCCGATGGAAATGTCAGACAAAATGTCAAACCTTGCGGCATCGCGGACCATTCTGCGCCGTGTACGCGAAGGTGTCAGCATCGGAATGACGGGCGATGGCCCCCTTGGACCAGCGTTGGTAATGAAAGATGCCCCCCTGGAGTGGGCGCGCGTGATGAAACGGCCTGTTTATGCCTATGCGTATTCAGTCAAACGGCATCGCATATTAGGAAGCTGGGACAGCATGATGCTTCCATTGCCTTTCACAAAAGGCGCTGTGGTGTTTGAGCGTTTCGATGGCACTGTCGTTGACAAGTTGGACGAAACGGCGCGCGATGCGTTCACTAGATTGCTAAATCAGGCCGTCGATGCTGCCGATGAGATCGTTTCCTAGAACGCGCTGTCGGCTTCTGATCTGCCTTCTAAATCAGCCGCAACAATAGCTGAAGCGAGACTGTCGCGATCAACAGCCCCGCGCCGATCTCTGCAATTCCCAAGATTAACGCAGTCCCATTTGAAGATGCAGCTTGTGCAAGCGTGCTTTCACGTGCGCCAACCGCAGCAAAGGCGACCAGCGCGGTCAACGCGGCTGTGCCTAATCCCATTACAAACGTGCCGACCACACCGACCCAAAAAAAGCCGAGTGCATAGGTAAGGATCAGCAAGAAAATGGCCCCGGTGCAGGGTCTCATTGCGATCACTGCGATAACTGTTATCGCTTCCTTCCAGCTGCTGATCTTAGCGGCTTGCGCGGGTGTCGGCGCATGCGCGTGGCCACAATCGGCACAAATCGTTTGGTCGATCTGGGGTTGGGAATTGCGGCGGCGCCACAGTTTTCGCAGCCCACGCAGTGCTATCCATACACCCAAAATCACAATCATTGCATAACTCAGCGGTGCCATCGTTTGATCGGCGACATCCGTAAGCTGCACACGCCCCCAGCCCAGCAAAGCGATACCAAGGCCGACGAATACGACTGCGACCGCTGCTTGTGCCAATGACGACAATGCAGCAAGGCCCGCAACTTTTCGCGCGCTGACGCGCACACCCAATGCGTAGCCACCAATTACCAACTTGCCATGACCAGGGCCCGCCGCGTGCACGAAACCGTAGGTCAGGCACAACGCCCACAGCCCGACCAAGGCACCTGTTTCGCCCGCACGCAATGCACGCAGACTTGCCGCCATGCCGTTTTGCACTTCACGCTGCGTATGCGCAGCCCAACGCGAGACAACGTCTGCACCACCGAACCCCCATAGCCAAATGGCAATGGTTAAAACTACGGCCAGAACTGCCAAAGCTATTGCGCGCATGTCACGTCAATCGTTTCCGCAAATTCGATGCCAACCTCAGGAAAGCTTTCGTCAGGTCCCACCTCGGATGCAGGACGCCCGTATAATAACTCATCAACAAGCGAATAGGCGGCATTCAGATCGGGCGGGGTCACGGTCGCAGAACAGTCGTCGCGACCTTCAAACGTGATCGGACCGTTTAGGGAATAAGCCACATAGTAAAGCGGATCATAAACCCGAAGCGTCATAGCCGCGCCATTCAAATCACTATCAAGTATCGGGCGGACATGGGTTTCAGAGATCAATCCATCGTCATAGGTGGCGGTGTGCATGGTTCGACTGCCCAATGCGATAGCCCTACCGTTCTGTTGGACCTCAAGATCACCTTTAAAGTCGGCCGGCCAGTCCGTGACGGCTTCGGTCAGGATCGCAACCTCTTCCGCATCGAGGATTAAGTCACCATCCAGATCAATACCCAAGTCGGACGTCAGCAAGAGCGAAAAGAAATCATCATACTTCCAAGTGATCCGAACAGCAGTTGGTGCCTGATCTGTGAATATGATTTCCACATCGACACCTACAAAAAGGTGCGGATGCGCATAAGCGACAGGAACTTGGCTCAGTGAAACTGCGGCTGAAAGGGCAAGGAGTTTACGCATACGCATTGTTACAATGAGCAATTATCATCGGCAATGCGATTGTCGCGCCTGAAACTATCCAATGGCGAGAGATTGCCAGCAACAATCGAAACACGGCATAGATCTTACGAATCTGTTTGGAAATAAATCGGAATGGAGGCATGTTTTGAGCAGGTGCTTGACGCTGTCGCCAAGATTGATGACAGGCCACAGCCTTTGGAAGAAGGCGATTTTTGATCTTCAGTGCCTGCCTCATAAAAAAAGGCCGCCCATTTCTGGGCGGCCTTTTGGATTGTGGCGGTTGGGTAAGGTGGTTCCCCGCTTACGCGGGGAAGATCACATTACTCGACGATTTTGGATACAACGCCAGCGCCCACTGTGCGGCCGCCTTCGCGGATCGCAAAGCGCAGACCGTCTTCCATCGCGATTGGCGCGATCAGCTCAACGTTGAACTTCAAGTTGTCGCCTGGCATCACCATTTCGGTGCCCGCTGGCAAAACAACTGTGCCTGTTACGTCAGTTGTACGGAAGTAGAACTGTGGACGGTAGTTCGCGAAGAATGGTGTGTGACGACCGCCTTCTTCTTTTGTCAGAATATAAGCTTCTGCTTCGAACTTTGTGTGTGGGTTCACAGAACCTGGCTTACACAGAACCTGACCACGCTCAACGCCGTCACGGTCGATACCACGCAGCAGGGCGCCAACGTTGTCGCCTGCTTCACCGCGGTCAAGCAGCTTGCGGAACATTTCAACGCCAGTACATGTTGTCTTCTGTGTGTCACGGATACCAACGATGGAGATTTCTTCACCAACGTTCAGAACGCCACGCTCAATACGGCCAGTTACAACAGTACCACGACCAGAGATCGAGAACACGTCCTCGATTGGCATCAGGAACGGCTGGTCAACAGCACGTGCTGGTGTCGGGATGTATTCGTCAACAGCTGCCATCAGAGCAACAATCGAGTCTTTACCGATGTTGTCGTCACGCTCTTCCATTGCCGCAAGAGCGGAACCTGGAACAACTGGAATATCGTCGCCTGGGTACTCGTAAGAGGACAACAGTTCACGGATTTCCATTTCAACCAATTCGAGCAGCTCGTCATCGTCGACCTGGTCAACTTTGTTCATGTAAACAACCATGTACGGGATGCCAACCTGACGGCCAAGCAAGATGTGCTCGCGTGTCTGTGGCATTGGGCCGTCAGCCGCGTTCACAACCAGGATCGCGCCGTCCATTTGAGCAGCACCAGTGATCATGTTCTTGACGTAGTCAGCGTGACCCGGGCAGTCAACGTGTGCGTAGTGACGTGTTTCAGTCTCATACTCAACGTGAGCAGTGGAAATCGTGATACCACGTGCTTTTTCTTCGGGCGCGCCGTCGATTTCGTCGTAGCCTTTGAAATCACCAAAGTACTTCGTGATCGCAGCTGTCAATGTGGTCTTGCCGTGGTCAACGTGGCCAATTGTGCCGATGTTAACGTGGGGTTTCGTACGTTCAAACTTTGCCTTAGCCATTATGGCCTCCT
>CBFHME010000024.1:0-14401 GCA_965656885.1 Yoonia sp. | reverse complement strand
AATGGTGACGACGATTTGATCAGCTTTAAGCTCTGAGCCTCGAGGATG
Source organism: Yoonia sp. (assembly GCA_965656885.1). Classification (GTDB taxonomy): domain Bacteria; phylum Pseudomonadota; class Alphaproteobacteria; order Rhodobacterales; family Rhodobacteraceae; genus Yoonia. Next base: position 14,353 of record CBFHME010000024.1, on the reverse strand, counting down.
AGTAGCGCCTTTGACCAACTTGCCCGCCCCGTTCAGAAGTGGATCAGACTGCAGGGTTGGCTTGAGCTGCGCGACATTCAGGCGCGTGCAATTCGGACTATTTACGAAACTGACAACGACCTCATCGTCGCGGCATCGACGGCCGGTGGTAAAACAGAGGCCGCATTTTTTCCATTGATCTCTCAGGTGCTGGATGCACCGGCAGAGGGTGGCGGCTTCGATGTGCTCTACATCGGACCACTCAAGGCGCTGATCACGGATCAGGCGGGGCGGCTGGAAGGCATCTGCCAAGAGGCGGAGCTTCCAGTGGTGCCGTGGCACGGCGATGTGTCGCAATCAGTCAAAACGCGCGCGATGAAAAACCCCAAAGGGATTTTGCTGATAACGCCCGAGTCGCTTGAGGCGTTGTTCGTACGTCGGGGTTTAGAAATCGCGCGCCTGTTCGGTGCAACCCGGGCTGTGGTGATCGATGAGTTGCACACTGTGCTCGACAGTGAGCGCGGAGTGCAATTACGGTCTTTGCTGACGCGTCTTGAGTTGGCGATCAAAAGGCCCATCCGCCGGATCGGATTATCTGCGACGCTTGGCAATATGGATCTCGCCCGCGCTTATCTGCGGCCTGACAATGTGGAACACGTCACATTGATCGAAGCAGTGGGCGGAGAAGCGGAACTGAAACTTCAGCTGCGTGGATATCTTTCCGGTGGAGAAGACGACAACACCCCGTCTGCCACAGACGCTGTCGCAGCGCACTTATTCGAGCATCTCCGGGGAAGTGACAATCTTGTTTTTGCCGGTGCCCGTCAACGTGTTGAAATTTACGCTGACCGACTGCGCAATCTTTGCGAGCAAGAGCATCTTCCCCAAGAGTTTTACCCGCACCATGCCAGCCTTTCACGCGACCACCGTGATTTTGTTGAACGGCGTCTGAAAGACAGCAGCAAACCGACCACTGCTGTCTGCACGTCCACACTAGAGCTTGGCATCGACATCGGCGATGTGACCTGTGTCGCCCAAATCGGCGCACCCTTCACTGTCGCAGCCCTGCGGCAGCGATTGGGACGTTCAGGACGTAGGGAGGGCCAGCCAGCGATCCTGCGACAATACGCGGTAGAAACGAGGCTCTCTTCGGATAGCAGCTTTGTGGATCGTCTGAGATTAGGCTTGATCCGGTCTATTGCGATGATTGATCTGTTGCTGGAGGGCTGGTGCGAACCACCAAAGCCGCAAGCGCTGCATCTGTCGACACTTGTGCATCAGATCCTATCCGTAATCGCACAGCGGGGAGGGGCACCCGCAAATATTCTATACAGCGTGCTGTGTCGCGAAGGTCCGTTTCGGCAGATCACCACTGCAATGTTCACTGATGTGCTGCGCGCGCTCGGTCATCCTGAAACAGGCTTGATTGAGCAAACTGACGGTGGCTTGCTGCTCTTGGGCCAAAACGGAGAGCGGCTAGTCGAGCATTATAGCTTTTACGCGGTGTTCAAGACGCCCGAAGAATACAGGCTGATTTCAAACGGGCGGGAACTTGGGACATTGCCAATCGACAACATCCTCTCACCCGGGATGATGCTCATTTTTTCCGGACGCCGTTGGCTGGTTCAGGAAATCCATGACCGAGAAAAGGTAATTATGGTCAAACCTGCCAAAGCAGGTGTGCCGCCTGTGTTCGGTGGGGACCCGGGCGAGATCCATGACAAGGTAATTGCGCGCATGTTCGATGTGTTAGAAGGCGATACCAAGCCCCTCTATATGGACGCAAATTCGCTCGAAATGCTTGAAGAGGCGCGGCTGAACTATGCGCAGATGGGGTTTACTGACATGTCCCTAGTCAATTTGGGCGAAGAAACCTCAATCATCGCAACACGGGTAGGGACAATGAAAACGACAACCTTGGCGCTTGCGCTGAGAGGGTTTGGGTTTTCTGTCGAACAATATGATGGCTTCCTTCAAGTGGAAGCGGGAGACGAGATCCCACCAATAACTGAAATTCTCAAGAGGATTGGAGAAGGCAAAGATGTTGATCTATTTGCAGGTGCTGGCAACCTGTTGACTGAGAAGTTTCACCCCCATTTGACCCGCGATTTGCTGGAGCTGGATGCGATTTCATCGAGACTTGAGCCGAATAGCTTATCGATACTGGTGAGGGCAATCACTCCTCGCATAGTGATTGCATAGAGTCGCACAGCCAAAACATCAGCTGCGCCGACGAGATTTTCAGTAAAGCGCATTTTTGGGCTGTGGGGATGCCACCCATCAGGCAGGCTGATAGGCGGAAATTCGATAAGTCGACAGTCTGCCTTCGTCGATCCAGTTTATTGCTAAGCTTTGAACAGGCTTATCCGGTCGCGTGAGCGCCATGAGTTGCGCATAGCTCTCAAGCTGGGGAAGGTAGGTTTGAAACCTTGCCTCAGGATCAGGGCAGGGGCCTGATTTATGGTCTAGAATGAGGAAGCCATCGGGGCCCTCTGCAAGGCAATCGATGAGCGCGTTGGTTTGTGAGCCGTCCGGCCTGATCTCTTGCAGGGGCAGTTCAAAGTGGAGCTGATCATAACCCTCTGCGGCAAGTCTGTTTCGCAATATTCCGGCCTGCGTGGCGATCTCATATATGACTTTTGGCGCAAGACCTGTCGCTGCAATAAGTTGCTCCGAAAGGTTGGGCTGATTGGTCAAGACGCGGAATGCCAAATGAAGGATGGTGCCGCGATCAGCCGCCGATGCAAATACCGCATCTGACGTATCAATAGCTGCTCCAAGTTCCACGGTGTCAATTGCTATTGGCGTTTGAGAGGCGGTTGGCTCTTGCGTCGAGGGGCTTTGTCGCCAGGGCGTGTGCGGCGCGTCGACATTCTGGCGTGGTGCGCCAAAGCGAGGATAGCCTATGAAGACACCTTTCGGCTCAACTTCGGGCACGTCCGATGCGCCATCAGTGACATTTGCCGCAATTTTTTCTCCGCAAACCTCCAAGAAGCCAGCGCCGAATTGAAGGCCACCGCGATCCCTAAGCAGATCAACCATTCGCTCAGCGCGGTCTGGCGCTTTAGTTTTTTCTCGTGGCAGTGCCAAAATCAACCGGTCGCGTGCGCGCGTTAGAGCGACATAGAGTTCTCGCGCAGCCTCTTGTTCGTCTTGTTCTTGATGTGCCTCCGCAAAAACAGCCTGTGTTTCAGGCGCATCAAATTTTGGCAGATAGCCCAGATTGGCATGGCTCAAGACATTACCCAAGTCTTCAAAGCCGTCAAATTCGGCGCTGAGTGTTCCTGGCCGCTCGGCAAATTTTTGATCCAGACCGGCAACAATTGTAATTGGCCATTCCCGCCCTTTCGCGGAGTGCCAAGTCGAAATCTCAACTCCGGCAGAGGACCAGCCATCGGGATCGGGATGCTTGTCCCATGCCTTGTCTGTCTGGGCGATAATCCAGCCAAGGAAGATTTGCATTCCATAACCATGAAAACCGGCAGCACTGCGCAGGTCTGTGGCAAGGCTGTCAAAGGTTTGCGCTTCGGCTTCCAGCCGTGCCAAGTCGGCAAGCGCTTGAGCGGGGCCGTCGATGCCCGCCGCCCATTCACGCAAGTTTGTGGACCGAAGCATCTCAGCAACCGTGTCGACCACTGGGCGTTGTTGCTCAGCTTCATGCAGTGCTGCGAGTGGTACGAGCGCTGTATGGGTGTCCAGAACGCGGTCGACTGCGTTGCGCAGGGCGTCCTCAATGGGCATGCGCGGTGGACCTAGGGTCAACCAAGTCAGAGCGGCCAATCGGTCGCTTGGATCCGCAATGTAAGCCAAAGCAGCCCGCGCGACCCGCATTGCGAGCGACCCAAGCCAGCCTGACTGCTGTAAGCGCACGGGGTGACCATGGGCCTCAATAGCTGCCGCGACTGCTTCGCATTTTGATCCAGTGTAGCAAAGTACCGCAATATCCGAGGCTTTTGCGGGGCGCATGGCCTCGGTGACCTTGTCGAACACTTGAGTATTGTCTGCTAATATTCGCGCGATACGATCGGCGACGCAGCCAGCCGTAGAATCGCTTCTACCTCCGGGTAGGTTGATGACTTCGAGTGCTGGCTCCCCCGTTTCTTCACGGACAGGGGTCAGTGCATTGTATCCTTTTGGAAACAAGACGGGTCCCAGGGCATTCACAAACCCCATTATGCGCGGATCGGAACGCCAGTTGCGGTCAAGTGGGGTGACAGCTGAGGCATGGGAATCTTGTAGGGCTTGGGTCAACCGTGCGTCAGCACCCTGAAATCCCATGATCGATTGCTTCGTGTCACCAACGATCAATGCACGTTTAGCACCCTCCGCCAACCGCCAAAGAAGTGCGAATTGCACAGGGTTTGTGTCTTGGAACTCATCAATGACGACGCAGTCAATCTCGCCTAACACGGCTGCAAGGATATCTGGCTGGGCGCGTAGCAACGTTTCGGTTTCGACGATCATGTCGGCATAGTCGATCAGACCAGCTTTACGTTTTGCGGTTTGATAGGCCTCTAGAACTTCCTGTGCTCCGGTAACCAGTGCGGTCACTTTGGCGCAAGCGTCTGCCAAGGGCCCAGGGTGGCGCAATAATTCGTCGGCACTGTCGGTGACCGCCTCAGCTAGTTGGTCATACCCTTCGGGTGTCGGAGACCCCCGCATAGATTTACGCAATCCACGGAGTTTCTGCCAAAGTGTCCAGTCCGTTTCGAGGGTTCCGTCTTGCGCGGCTTTTTGCAGGTTGCGATGGTCGCTCGTGAATGCTTTTTTGGCCGTCGCGTTGCACTCAAGTATTGTTCCGAGAGACTCTGGAAACACATTTAACAAGGCGACAACGGTCCTACGTAGCGCTGCGTTTAAGACAGCACCATCTGACGCACAGGGCCCGTAGCCTTCCTTCAGAGCGGCGATTGCGGGGGCCAGAATTTTGGGATCAGACCCTCTATCACCCAGACCTCGGATAAGGTCGACCGTTCTTAGTACATCGCTTCGAAATGCGTCTTCTGCGCTTGCCCCTGTCAAAAAGTTCCAGCGATAGCCAAAGCGCGCAAGGTTTTCCATTAGCGGGCGCAGGCCAGCACATTTTGCCAATTCCATTCGGATCAGCAGATCGCGCTCCGGTTCGCTCAGCAACCGATTCCCGGGAGATCTACCTGCCGCAAATGCATGTTCCGTAAGCAACCGCTGGCCAAGGGCGTGAATGGTCCCAACATAGGCGTGGTCGATTTCCAACGCATCGGAAATACGGTCGCGTTTCATTAGCTCGGCCTGCACACGACCCCGCAACTCAGAAGCCGCGGCCTCTGTGAATGTAACTGCGAGAATGCGCCCTGGTGCGACGCGGCCGTCTTGAACCCAATCAGCGAGGGTCTTCTGGATGTGATAAGTCTTGCCAGCTCCGGCACCCGCGGGAACGATTGAAAGTTGGGTCATTACTGGTCCTCCTCGTCATTGGACGTAAGGAAAGCAGACACAAACGCATTGTCTTCGAGGGCATAGGCCGTAATTCCGCGATCTTTTTTCAGTGCTGCAGCATCGTCTTCGTGGTTGAGGCGGATTGTGCCGCCACCGACTTCCGCCACAACTTGCGCAAGATGGTCCATCGCTTGTTTGAAAGCGTCGATGGACGCGTGTTCTACGCGGGGCAAACCTGCGCCGGCCGCATCGGACAGCACCGTGCCATCGAGCATCGTGTGATAGGCCGTCACAATATTGGCTCCTTGCGCGACGAGGTCAGTCAAGGGGGTCTGAATTGATGGCCGCTCAAGCATAGCCTGATAAAGCGCAACTTGCAGATCCCACCCCTTAGCCATTCGATCCCGGCGGCCGCCTGAGCTGGAGCGTTTGTGATCAATAATCAAGATACGCCCATCAGGGAGCTTAAGCAGGCAATCAGCGTTTCCACGCAGCAAAAGCCCGCCATGGTCGCCTGCAAGACTGATCTCATTGTGCAGCACCTCAGCTTGAGTTTCATGAAGAAACACGACCCAGTTTGAGGTGACATTATATGCCTCGCGCAGAAGGCTTTGGCGCTCTGTATCCCACGCGTCATTAGACAGCCAAGCGGCATAGCGCCGGATTGCATCGTCCACCGCGGCTGGAACCGCATTCGCGATTATCGTTTGGTCTGGCATTTTAGTGCCTTCAGGAAAGACTACTTCCATTACGTGGTGAAGCAATGTGCCAAGCGTCATCACATCCAGTGTCTCTGGGGCCCAAGTGCGATCCTTTGCGCCAAGTTCGTCCAGCAGCCATGCCAATGGGCTTACGATGAGCGTCTCAAGCCGCGATGGTGATTGTGGGGCATGGCCTGTTTCGTCGTCCTCACGTAAGCGCAGCAGATCCGAGCCAAGATGCAATAGCCCGATCGCAGGTACGCTTGGCTTTCCACCAGACGCAATAGGCAAAGGAGTCTCCGCTGCGACGGGCCACAGACTTTGATCTTCAGCGTGAATGTCCCGGATGGCCTTTTCAGAAGACTCAAAGCCCATCATGTGCGTGATAAGCGACATCCCAGTGGAAGGTGCTAGCTTTTCGCCGCCGAGGGTGCAGGCAGGAACGAGAAAAGTTGCGGCTTCTGAAGCTGCGCAAAGTTGACGCCTGAAAAGCTCAAGACCACGCGCCATTTTTTGCTGGCGTCCGGCAAGGTTCAGGCCCGTATGCTCTCGGATTAAGAGAATTTCGCTCTCAGTAAAGAATGGGTTACTGGCTGGTGGACGTGGCCATGTCCTGCCTGCAAGTCCAAGAATGATTAACTGTCGGACAGGTCGCCAAGGCAAGGCAGTCTCGGCAAACAGCGAAACGCCTTCGACGAACCGATTGTGACCCGAAGGCTCGCTGGGTCTAGGTAATGCGATACTGCGCAAGAGTGGCCAATCGATCTGATCCACTACAGCGGTTCTTATTGCTTGCAGCTTTGGCCAAAGACCGGCTTCTGGTGCGGCTTTAGCGATAGCCGTGAGGCGGCCAAAAAGCTGTTCGGGCGTCGAGCAGGGACGCAAAGCGTCGAGCAATTCGCGCGCAGGCCCATCGAGCCCAGCTGCGGCTCTCGACCAACCGTAAGCCATCTGCTCACGCGCCATGCGCAACCCGGTTTCTTTTGCCCAAGGCATATTAGGGGAGATGTATAGGGAGGCAATCGCTGTGCGAGGGGCCGGACGCTCAAGTATTGCGAGTAGAAGTATCATCAGCTCGCCGACGGTGTCCCGCAACGCGGGCTCCATAGGCTTCCCCGAAAGAGGCAATCCGACACGGTCGAATGCCTCCACTAAAGCGCGCTGATAGCTGGCATCATCAGGAACGAGAAGACCGACCTGAGCGGGGGTGTCCACAATTCCCGCGTCCAGTAGGCTTTGAACTCTTGCGGCCGCGAATTCTGCCTCTTGGCGAGGATCACGCAAGCCAAAAATCTCAATCGTTTCGTCGGGGCTAACCGGTGGAGCGGTCTTGCCAAGTCCTGCTTGAATGGTTCCTAGGGCCCCATTTGCAAAGGTGTCTTGGGAGGTCGCCGAATTGCGCCATGCTAAAGCTGCATCATCTGGGACGGGACCGTGGTGAGCCAACAAAGCGTCTGCCAGCGCACTTTCGGCAGGATCTGCAAAGGGACTCTGCTCGTAATCGAGTATTGGCAGAGCTTCGAGCGCATCACTTGCGTTGCTGCGTAACACGTGAGCCCAGGTGGACAGCGGTGCGGGAAGACCATCAAGCTTAAGCCAAAGATCAATAAGTGCTGTTAGGTGGGTGCGGGCGCGACCCTCGGGCATGGTGCTTAAGTTAATCTCGTTTGGATCCAGAGTGCGCGTAGCTCGCATAACGGCGAGAAGCCCGTCCTCGACTGCGGCTATCGTTTCCGCAGGGGCAGCGCTGAAGCTCTCTGACCAAGGGGCTTGGTCACCCGTAAGAAGATTTTGTAGTGCGAAGGGCTTACCCAATGGTGCAAGATATACCTCCTTAAGAAGAACATCTGTTAAGTGGCGTACAGCACCTGTCACTGGGGAGGCAGTAAGTAACGGATCAATACGCATAGTGGGCCTCTACAAATCAGAATGACTTAATTATGAAACGTTTAACCATCTAGCGTACGCTTTTATGTCGATCATAGGGACGGTCCCTGAAAACTGTAGCTCCGAAATCAAGTGAAAAAGGAAACCAGTTGCAGGTTTTCCTCCATGGTGAATTTCATAGTCTTGGTTCTTGCGGTCTAATCCAAAGTAGCCGTGGCTGGCTATGCAACCGAGATCAAGATGCCCCTTTGCCGTTGGATCGCCCAGATTCTTGATCATTGAATCGCCTAGTGGAGGGCTCCATTCAGACTCGAGCGATAACATTCCTCCAAGAATGTGTATTGGTGATTTTGCAGGATACTCCCCACCCGCATGAGGGATCGGTAGGCTCGTCCGTTTCAACTGACGCACGCTGCTAATTTTGTCTTTCGCATACCTTAGTAGTCCAGCATTCATTGTCTGCTTGGCTTCAAAAACTGCGTAAACACTTTCGGCGGGCACTATCTTTGCGGCCTTAAAATTGAAGATAAATGGTGAGTATTGTCTGTCAAACACGACAACATCCATCTGGTCGCTGAAATTACCTTCGCTATCGACAACATGCGCGGATTCAGCTTGATATCGCTTTGGTAGATACGTTTGCAGCAGTTCCAACCATACTTGTTCGCTCGCGTCACCTTTTGTGCCAGGATGGGCCAATGCTTTCCGTGCGGTATGAAGTTCATTCTGTATACCGTCATGAAGCGAAGACATCATCTCGGGCAAATTCCACTCAGCCATGATTAAACCCTTTGCGGTAAATTGGTTTCGATAGCCACCTAACCAACATACACAGACCGGCGATTGCCATGTCAGGACACCCCATCTTGAAACGGTGGCGTTGGGATTGTTTGACGCGCTATTTTTAGCGCGCGAGAAGCAGTTACTTTGGACGACGGATATGCATCCAAAATAATGGACGGGATCAAGCGCTGTGTGAGATCAGAAAACGCGAACCCATGGTTCCGTTCATTGGTTTCACCAGTCGCATCAACCAATGCCTCGATTTCGACAGCAGTTAAGCCAAATGGCGTTAAAGCGCTCGTCAACACAAGGTTACGTTGTTCTAATTGAGGCCGTCTAAAAACCAAGATTTCAGCAGCTCTCCGTTTGACAGCTGGGTCAAGCGCTGAGAGCCTGTTGGTGCACATAATGACAGCCGCTGGAAGTGATCCATTTGCCAATCGATCAATACCTCTAATAAAAGCGTTCACGCCTGCCTTGTCTTCGTGATGCATCTGAGATGACTCACGCGACTGAGCCAAGGCATCTGCCTCATCAATCAGAAGTATGACGCCTCCTCGAGCTTTTCCTTGGCTACTCAATAATTTTGAAGCTTCTTGTACCGCATGATCAAATGCCGCTGTGACCATCTGGGTCATCTCTCCAACGCGGCCCTGCCCACGTGTCGAAAGACTCATAGGTAACAAAGTAATCTCGATGTCTTCCTGGCGCGCTACCATGTCCCCAATGGTCTCTGCCAACTCCGTTTTGCCAGACCCGACATCCCCTGAAAGGACGACCAACGGTGGACGTCGAAGGATGTCAGAAACAAAATCTTCTGCACCGGGATGAAAGCGAGACGCCCATGCCACCAGTCCCGCAGAATTGATTAACGTTCCCAACATTTTTGAAAGCCGCAGCTTTTGATCGTCTAGCCCGACAAGACGGGACAATCGCTCTTGCGCTTCTGGATCTGGGAGCAGCATGGTGCGCTCGAAAAGCGCTATGTTCTGACCTTGAGCGTTCATGCCCAGCTCCTCACTGATGATCTGTTAAGGGCACGTCCACCTGCGCTGTAAGAACGATCTTGCTCCAAGTATCCGCTTACGCCAGGGACGTCGCCGTAGCCTCTGGTGATCGGAAGCCCTCGTTTGAAGTCTGTTTTTTGGTTTTCTGTCAATTGAGACCAGGCAGACGAATATGTGAGAAAGCTTGTAAAAGATGCGCCCGATACATTCGCACGAGGACGAATCTTGCCGGGGTCGTCATCAACACCGTTCCAACCATTCAAATCCAGTGCAGTGTAAGTCACTGTCGGCTCAATCCAATCGCCATTTCGCTGGAATCCATATGTCACTTCCCGCAAATAGCCCGCCTTCAACAAAGCCGTCAGCTCGCCCTCATAGTCATCAATCTCACGATCACTCGGGTTGTTATAGAAGCGCTGGATGCGTTTAAGATCGGTCGCCATTTTTGACGCCATGTGCCGAGCGTGCGTTATCGTAAACGTTTGGCTCTCAGTGTGTGTAAAACTCATCGTCATATCTGATACCTATCCCTGAAAAGCCGAGCCGAAGACACGCTGCCAATGTCGGATCGTGTCTTGTTTTGTTGGGCATCGCAGAGCCGTCTCAATCGCATCACCGGCGTCCAACGCCGCATCAACAATGTCGTCAGCTTGCGCTTGCGTATAAAGCTGCGAGACATTGTTCTCTGCGTTGACAGGGTCAATGATCTCTACGGGGGTTCCAAAGACTTTTGCCGTCGACTTTGGATAGTAGTCGTCGAAAATGATGCGCTCATTTAGTCCGGAATTTGCAATGTAACTGAAGAAGGCCTGTAAGGCCTCAGGGTAATCAGAAAAGTCCTGGCCCTCATCCAGCATCTTGGACAAGACCATTTCTGCCATGAACGATTTGAAGCGGAAGCCGTCCTTTTCACGCTTTTCCTTGCGTACCCAGTATTTTACCAACCGAATGACTTGAGCGAAATCCTTGTCCGCCAGCGTCTTCCGCTTCCGAATAAACTCGAGGTGTCTTGGCACGCAGGTCCGCAAAAGGGAGCCATCTTCTTGGTTTACAAGGTTGCCATACCAATCTGGATCCCCGTCATACAAAATTGGCACGATGTCTACATCTAGCCCACTGCCAAGAAACGAGACAGTAACACAGTAAGTTTTTGGCTGGACCTGCTCGGGTTTGAAATTTGGAAACGCTTTGCGCAACCGCTCCGCAAGATATTCCATTAATGCGTCGATGTTCGATGGAACATCCGACCCGCTGATGTAGCAACCAACATCGATGTCGTTGAGTGTCCTGAGGCCAGTGCCTTTGGCCAAACTTCCCGACAGAAGCATCTTGCGAAGTGCAAAATCTGGGTGATCTTTAAGATAGCCTTCCAGCTTATCGCGCAGGTTGCGCGCCTGCATTCGGAATTTATCCGCTTTGTCTTTGGGCAGGTTGACCTTGTCTGTTCCGAACTTTGCAATCTCAGCGTGTCCAATGTGGTCTCTACTCATCACTTTTGTCCTAATATTTGCCCAAAACAGGGTGCTCTGGCGGCTCTTGCTTGACCGGTGCTCGTTACTTCTTCATAAGTTATTTAGTCATTTTGTGATAATAAGTCAATAAACTAGACTAGTTATTCATCAAAGGGGAAGATAAGTGGACGAAATTGACGGTGTAAGAGCATCCAAAAAAGCGAAGTGGAACGTCAAAAAGCGGTTAGAATTCATAGAGTTCCGCTTGTTTTGGGATGCAAAGTTGAATCGAAAGGATTTGGTCGATACTTTTGGGATTTCTGCGCAGCAGGCATCAGCCGACATCGCAACCTACGAGGAGATGGGGCCCCAAAATCTAGCCTACGATTCGGCCCAAAAAACCTACCTCCGAACGGACAGGTTCTCTCCAAAGCTGATAGGCGCTTGGACTCATCGGTATCTGCTTCAACTGGTAGCTATTGAGAACGGGTGGATGGACGCTGAAGATACCTGGTTTGAAAATGAACAGCCTGTGGAAATTAAAACGCTGACAAGAAAGCGTGTCGACTCTCAGGTGCTGATGTGTGTTCTAGATGCTATCCGGGAGCGCAAGAGTCTTGAGATGTTCTATCGCTCAATGACTGGATCAACGGCGTCCGACAGGCTTATCGAGCCACATGCGTTGAGCTATAATTCTGGCCGATGGTATGTGAGGGCTTGGTCCGCCGAGCACAATGACTTCAGAGACTACAATCTTAACAGGATCGAGCGGGCAAATGCTGGTGTCCCAGCATCAATTGATCGTGCCTTAGATTTCCAGTGGCACCACACAATTGATCTTGTCATCATCCCCAATCCGGAGCTCCCCAAAGAACGTCAGGCCGCTGTCGAGTACGAGTATGAAATGAGCGACGGCAAGATCGAGGTGAACTGTCGGCTCTCAGTGAGCTTTTATCTTATGAGTGAACATAATCTTGATGTTGAGTCCGGGGTCCTAGATCCGCTCAAACAACAGCTAGTTTTGAAAAATAAAGATGAAGTCTTGCAGACCCGTGCGGTAGCAAGAAAACTATCCAAGGATGCACTGAAACGCATCGGCGGATCTGATCACTCATGATCCTCGATGCACTTTTGTTGTTTGGGAGCCGAGCTAGGGGCGATCACTCTGATTCCTCAGACATTGACCTTCTTGCAATCACAGAAAACGAGAAGCCAACGGTCTCAGGTTGTGCCGACGCATCATTGTTTCATTACAGCTTTGACTGGCTTCAGAATAAGGCTTCATCCGGGGACCTTTTCGTTTGGCATTTGGTTACTGAAGCCATCGCGATTTATGATCCTGCTGATAATTTGAGTGCCCTGAGGCAGGAGTTTAGGTTCAAAGGCGATTATCGAAAGCAAATCATACAGGCCTCTGATGTGGGGTGGCTAATTTCACTTTTGGGGGATGAGATGTCGGCGGAAGAGGCAAATCGATGGCTTGCTTGGGCTGTCAGGACAATTTCGATAGCGCATGCTGCTACCTTAAAGAAGCCCGCCTTCTCCGGACCTGCGCTTGCGAAGGTACTCGGATATCCTGATATTGAAATGCTTGTACGTCAGAAGGACAAGAAATCCTTTGACGACGCTGCTCGAGGGCTTCTCAAGAGCTTTCTTGTGGCAATGGGTTCCGGCGAACCTATTCACTCGCCATATTCTATCGACCGGTTTCGCACCCATTTTGAAGCTACGAGAAACGAGGTTGGCCTGATTGTTTTGAATGAGCCGCTGGTTGGATCGCTCTACTAGATGTTAGAATTTTATGGCACCCACAAAACCTCGACAGGCCTATCTGACTCTCGTCAGACTGGCTGTTGTTCGTGCGAGCCGCAGGTGGAAGCTGCGCGCACTTTCTCAGCCGTAATCTTATTGCGACTCTGTCAGTAATTGATCTGTTCAAATCCATAACGTCCTTCATAATCACGCCAATCTACGAAGACGGATCGATGATAGATGCTTGGGCAGTTGGAGCCCCACCGTTCCAAACCAGTGTGCGCATCAGGCAGGGCGGTCGGATCTGAACGAGCCCAGGAAAAATCACCCTGGGTTCCATAGGTACCAAGGTAAATGGTAGCAGACCGATTACAGTCGCTGTCGCGGCTGGACTCGTGCTGTCGTGCATACCGAACATCATAAACGCGTATGGAACGCACAAAGTTGAACTCTGGGCCGCTGATGTCGATGTCAGCGCGGTCTTGGACCAACTGGAGCGCAAATCCTTCCGGAAGCAGGTGAGGCTTTGGTCCGGCAATGTCGAAAACGGCATTTTCAGAAGGCAGAGGTTCGGTTGCAGGCGACAAAAGCGGTCGCGGGCGATCCTGACTAGTGAACAAAATATCGTAGAAACGACCTCGATGATCCGACGGGGTAACTGGATCATAAGATGCGCCCATCGGGCACCGCCAAATCTGCAATGGCGGCTCAATGGGCCAAGGCGTGACGCGGCGTATAAATTCGGCGCGTGCACGGGCACATGGAACTGATGCTGGCCAGCCGCCAGAGAGGCACAGCAGTATTGCGCAATCGATCTGGTAAGTTTGAGCCTGAACACGGTTGGCAAGGCCTACGGACGAACCAAGAAGTGCAAGTACGACCAAAATTGAATATTTTCGAAGTAAGCGAAGCATGTGAAGCATCCTATAGAGTAGGGTGAAATCAGCATGGCTCCATTAGTATATTATTGCAATTAAAAATATATGATTGAGAAATACGCATAATCAATCTTATGTAAAATAATTTCCTTGGGGCGAAAATATCTTGGCATCGCGGGAACTCGTTTTCCTCAGCAAAATACCCGCCCAACCATAATTGCCCCTCAAGAAATCAAGCCGCATATCTTGGCTTGATTCCGACATCACAAATTCGTGGTTTTGGATAACGATAACCAACTTGTCTCTCGGTGGTTGTCATTCTAGCGTCGGTTGACGCACTTGGGGGAGTGAAGATATTGGATAGACGTAGTTTTACTCTGTTGCTTGCTGCTGGACTAACGTCAGCTGGGAAATCCTCCGCACATCCTGTTGAGCGGTACGATGCAATGGTTCAGGCATCAGACTTGCCTCAAGAATATTTGCCGCGAGAAGTTGATATC
>CBFHME010000023.1:0-15366 GCA_965656885.1 Yoonia sp. | reverse complement strand
GCTCATAACCTGAAGGTCGTAGGTTCAAATCCTACTCCCGCAACCAACAATTAACAAACAATATCAATACCTTACGCCCCGCAATCGAGGGGTCGTTTGTGTTTGCAACTCAGCAGTGGAAGCAAACTAGAAGCACAAAACGGCTTTGAGTAGTGGGTAACGGTCAGTCTGGGCGGAGAGCGGTCGTTCGCTGCATTACGGCGATCGGCCACTCGGATTCTTCGGGCAGGAGCGTCGCTTTGTTCAGTCTGATGAAGCCAATGGCGCCAGACAAAATCCAAAATGCGATAAGTGTGGACATGGCTATTGGGGGCAGCAAAACCACACGCGCCAATCGGCGACCCTCGGCCCGCGTTGGCGGGCTTGCGATTGATTGCACCGGAGGTAATTCAAGCTCCGAAAGGTCGGTCGTGTCACCTTAAACACCATTGGAAAGCACCGATACAAAGGTACTTCGCAGTGGCGACCAACACACCAATTTGTCCAAACCGTCAGCATTTCTCGAAGTTGCACGTATCGCAATTTTCGGAATAGCTTCCTCGTGTTGATCTTGCTCGAGCCGCTACGTCACCGCAAAACTGATTATTTCATAGCCGCCATCGTTCAGGACTCCGCGCAGGTTGGAGTTCGGAATTCGGATCACTCATCGAAATTCTTAATCAGGCAATCGCGGCGACAAACATGAAAATGCTGGAATTCATCTTGGCCCAGGTTCACTGGACTGTCATTTTATGAAACGGTATAAGAAATTGGGGCGCTGCAAAGAACGCCCCAAAACCTCAGTTGGTGCAGATTTTCACGTATTTTGTTCGAGGTAGGCAATAATTCGAACTGCCAAATCATCATGAATTTCGCGTCTGCTGCGCCCACCACCATCGTCGCAAAGCGGATCAAGTTCCCCTTCATTTTCCAGGATTTTGGGGCCCCTTTCCGTGCATTCCGCTAGAAAACTAAAATGCGTGGTTTCGGGTACAAATTCGTGATGTGCCTTCGGTATTTGACGCGAGGCTTCCAGCGCATGTACGCCTGCTGGCACCGTTTCATTGGTCCCTAAGTTGATGATATAAAGCGGGATTTCGATTTCCGACAGGCTTTGCGCCGTCATCGTGCTGATGATACCCGGATCAACAATTACGCCTGTTTTTACGCGGTCGTCCCGAAGGTTTTGGCCCGCAGGGGTCAGGTCAACTGCATGTAGATCGACGCCGAAATGCCGCAAGAACGCGCAATCAGACATGCCATGATCGGTTTCGTCACAAAAACTTTGCAGCCTTTCAGGATCGACACGCGCGCCAGAGACAGCCATGGCGGTATACCCGCCAGCCGAAAACCCGAGGACTGAAATGGTGTTAAGGTCAACATATGAAAAGTCGTTCTGGTTCTCAGACATATGATCCAACACGGCAGTCACATCCTGTGGACGTTCCCACACACGCACAGCGGCATGGGCGGACGCATTGCCACTTGTTGTGCCTGGATGGTTTGGCAACACAACAACATAGCCGCTTTCCGCCAGTTGCGACGCGATCCAACCAAATTGACCTGAATTGCCCCCGGCTCCGTGGGAGATAATAACAAGCGGAAATGTTCCCTCTTGTCGTGGCGCATTCCGGCCCGCTTTGGTGCCATAGAAAACACCGTTTCCGCCTGCGGTCACTGCCTTTCCGCCAGGGAATGCGGGATACCAGATGTCAAAAGAGATGTTCGTGTCACGAACAGGCGCGTAAGCATTACCATAGGTGATCCCCGCAGATCCGTTGTAGCCAGGTCTGAATAATTCATATCCTCCCCAGCCAACAGCAGCGGCGAACACGACTGTCGCTGACAACTTTGCAGTTTTCATAAGTCTTGTCATTTTATCCTCCAGTAGGATGTTGTTCAGGCACGGGCGGTTCACGACACGACCCGTTCAAGGTGCCAAATTTTTGAGACGATTTTCCAACCATCGCCCCCCTTCGCGAACCCAAGGTGGTCTAGGAAAACACTTTGATGGGCGCGAATGCGAATTTTCACGGTCGCACTGAGGGGGGACAAATAGTCGATCATTAAGATTTCCGCGCTTAGAGGCTGTCCGGCGCTGGCCGGAGATTTCCGCCCCGCCACGTCGGTGCTGAAACTGTCAATCGGTTCAACAAAAATCGCGCCATTGTCCGCGTCGAACAAACTGGATTGGGGATGAAATACATCGTTCAGTTTGGTTGTGTCGCATTCGTGAATGGCCTCAAAGTAAGTTTGAATAGCCGCGTTCAGGTCTGACAGTTGTTCCATGAAATCTCCTTTCTTGAGGGCTGTTGGGATTGCTGACGCACTTAATTCAAAGAATTGAAGCCGATCATGTTGCCTTCGGTGTCTTGCGCCAAAACGACGTATCCAAATTCACCGATCGAATATTTTGGCCGCACCACCAGACCGCCTGCGGCCTCGACGTTGGCCTGTTGTGTGGCGCAGTCATCTACCGCGAAATAGATTTGCGTGCCGCCTTGACCTGGCTTGGCATAGGGCGCTTTTACCAGTGCACCAGCGGCGCCGTATGCGGTCATGTCGCCGGCAAAGCTTTTCATTTCTGTCGTGCCTGTTGGGTCGAACATATCTTCCAGTTCAGTTCCCAGAACAGCGCGGTAAAACTCCTCTGCGCGGTCCATCTGGTCAACGTAGATATCAAACCAACCTACTGCATTCATCTGTGTCATTGTGTAGCCTTTCATGTGCTTACCGCATCGAATTGTGCGGCATGCAGCAAAGCTAGTTAGGGCTGGCGCACATCGAAATCCCCACAAATGAGGGGGTCAGATCATGATTGGAAATTCAGGTTGGACAACGGGAAGGTCGATGCGGTCCTATATCAAACCGAGAGAGGCCGCCTTGGATACAGCTTGCGCCAACGTTACGCTGTCGAGCTTCATACGTGCATCCTTAAGATAGCCGCGCACCGTGTGTTCCGACAGGTTAAGAATGATTGCGATGTCTGTATGGGCTTTGCCTTCTGCGGTCCATTTCAGGCACTCGACCTCACGTGGTGAAAGTTGCGGAAGCACCTCGTTTTCCCCGTAAATCTCTGCCAACGCCATACAATGGACTTTGTGCGCAAGCGTGATCAACTCTTCGCGCTTTTGTTCCAAGAAAGGGATCCAAGTGTCGTTGTTTAGAGCCGTTTGCGCGTTGAAGGACAGGACGCTTCGGCGGCCAATCGCATCGACATGGCGAACGCTGAAACCCGTCTGTCCCACACCATGCTTGACGGCTTGGGCCATCATATCAAATTGGTTCGGTTCCGGTGTGATCAAGGACCAACAAAATGGACCAGCGACCTGTTCTGCCATCTGCAAAACGGGATCAATCTGCACATAGTCATTCAACAAATAATGGCTGACCCAAGCATCGGGGTAATTGGTGCGAACATACGGCTTGTCTTTTGCATCGTCGCCGCCGCGAAACAGATGCAGTGTGACAAAATCAACTGGATAATGGTTGGCGATGTTCTGGACGGCTTGCCGAACGGTGCCGGTCCCCAATTCTAGATCATCATTGTCCATGCGTTATTCTTACGAGCCTCAGTATCGGTCATCTACCGTGTTCCATAATAGCGCATAGCGCGTGGGAATGCCGCAATTAATATCGCGCGACAGATCCGACCTTTCTGATGCAAGCAACCACGGCGCCGGAGTTTTCCGAAAGGCGCATTCCCAATATCGTCACGGTTTAACCTATTTACGGTTTTGTCATGCCGACGAGCCATTACTTGGGCGTTAAGTGACAATGTCACTGACACGATTTGGATGCATCACTACCTTGGTGGAATAGAAACACAAAGGAGATGACCATGCAGACGAATGTTGGAACAATTGACCGCACGCTCAGAACTGGTGTGGGTGTTGCCCTGCTATATTTCGCCTTGTTGAGCAAAGTCGCATTTTTTGCAGTTCCAGTTGTGCAGGTTGGCGCGATTATAATCGGACTTGTGATGATTGCCACGGCGGCGTTCAAGCTGTGCCCGTTGTATTCGATGCTCGGCTTGAAAACTTGCAAAGA
Source organism: Yoonia sp. (assembly GCA_965656885.1). Classification (GTDB taxonomy): domain Bacteria; phylum Pseudomonadota; class Alphaproteobacteria; order Rhodobacterales; family Rhodobacteraceae; genus Yoonia. The sequence goes on along the minus strand of CBFHME010000023.1, from coordinate 11,337 downwards.
GTGTTAGCGTTTACGCAAACCTTACGCCCCGCGTGTCATTTGATTGACAGCGGCAGGGCAGACGGCCCCATCGTTCAATCGCTTATCAAGGAACCGCTGTCACCATGACTGTATCGAAAACAAAAGTTGCTGCTGCCGCCCTCGTCGTCATTTTACTTGCAGGGGCTGGTGTCTATCTCGGCATGCCTTCCCATCATCGGTTCTCGGATCATCATGCCGGCGGGTCCATGATGCACGATGAGGCGACGATGCCGGGGTTACGCGGTGAAAATGCCACGCCAGAAGAAAGCGAAGAGATCGCAGTCCTATTCCGCAATTTTGATACCATCACCCGAAAGGTTGAGGTGCTGCCGAATGGTATTCGCACCGTCACCTCTTCCACAGACCCGGATGTCATGGATGCACTTATCAGCCACTCGGTCGGCATGATTGACCGCGTTGGCGCGCGCGACGACCCCAAAATCCTGATCCAAAGTCCGACACTGGACGTGTTCTTTTTGCACGGCGATGAAATTGAATCCGTGGTTTCGGTCGAAGACGAAGGGATGGTTGTTGTTCAGACATCATCCAACCCAGAAGTTGTCGAGGCTCTTAAAGCCCACGCAGCAGAAGTCACAGCAATGGCCGATCGCGGAATGCAGGCTGTGCATGAAATGATGGCGGCTCAGGGCCGCACCCACTGATTGGAAGATGCAATGAAATATCCAGTAGACATGAACGTGACACCAGAGGTCACAGCCTTTTTTGACGCGCCGACCAACACCATCAGCTATGTCGTCAAAGACCCTGCGTCGCAATCATGTGCGATTATCGATAGCGTGATGGATCTTGATTACGCCGCTGGTCGGATCACACATGAAAGCGCAGATCAGATGATCGCGCATATCCGCGACCGCAATCTTGAGCTGGAATGGATTATCGAAACCCATGTCCATGCCGACCACCTTAGCGCAGCCCCCTACATTCAAGAAAAGTTGGGAGGTAAAATTGGCGTCGGGGAAGGGATCATGGTGATCCAAGATACCTTTGGCAAAATCTTTAACGAAGGCACAGAGTTTCAGCGCGATGGTTCCCAGTTTGATGCGCTTTTTAAGGATGGCGACACATATACCATCGGCACGATGCAGGCGTTTGCAATGTTCACGCCGGGCCACACGCCTGCCTGTATGGTCCATGTGATTGGCAATGCAGGATTTACCGGTGACACATTGTTTATGCCCGATGGCGGGTCGGCGCGCGCCGACTTCCCAGGCGGTGATGCAAGCACCCTTTACGATTCAATCATGAAGGTTCTGAACCTGCCTGACGAAATGCGCCTATTTATGTGCCATGACTATGGTCCGGGCGGTCGCGATATTGCATGGGAAACCACTGTCGCAGAAGAAAAGGCCAACAATATCCATGTTGGTGGCGAAAAGACAAAGGATGACTTTGTCGCGTTTCGCACTGCACGGGACGCCCAACTTGCCATGCCAAAACTGATCATCCCGTCGCTTCAGGTGAACATGCGCGCAGGCACTGTGCCAACGGATCAAGACGGAAACCCGATGCTCAAAGTGCCGATTAACGGGCTTTGAAGGAGAACCTACACCATGGATATCAAACATATTGACGCCGATTTTTCGGTTTCACCGCAGATCGCAGTGACTGACATGAACGCAATAAAAGCTGCGGGATTTCGCGCAATTATCTGCAACCGTCCTGACAAGGAAGATGAGGATCAACCCTCTATTTCCCAGATCGAAGTCGCGGCAAAGGAGGCAGGTCTATCAGTCGCTTATTTGCCCGTAAGAGGTGGCGAAATAACCGAACAGGACGTGGCACAGTTTGGTCAATTGCTGAACGATCTGCCGCAACCCATTTTGGGTTACTGCCGGTCTGGCGCTCGGTCACAGATGCTTTGGGCGCAATATCAGCAGGCCTGTGTGTCTCACAGCTGAAAGCTTTTGACCAAAAGCCAAACTCCAGTCGTTAGGTTTTTCCGAACGGCCCCCTATTTCTGGACAAAACCAAATGAACCAAATGCGTCAGTATCTTCCCATACTTGATTGGGGCCGCCGCTATGACCGGACGGCGTTTTCAAATGATATGATCGCTGCTGTGATCGTCACGATCATGTTGATCCCACAATCGCTTGCCTACGCCTTGCTTGCCGGGCTTCCGCCTGAGGCCGGCATTTACGCATCGATCGTGCCGATCGTTCTATATGCGGTCTTTGGCACCAGCCGCGCGTTGGCTGTAGGTCCCGTCGCTGTTGTGTCTTTGCTTACGGCATCCGCAATCGGTCAGGTGGCAGAAACCGGAACAGCTGGATATGCTGTTGCGGCCTTGACGCTTGCGTTTCTGTCCGGCGGGTTCTTGGTATTGCTCGGTATTTTTCGCATGGGATTTCTTGCGAATTTTCTAAGCCATCCGGTCATCGCAGGATTCATCACGGCATCAGGCATATTGATTGCGACCAGTCAGATAAAACACATTCTAGGTGTCGATGCGCATGGGCATACTTTGCCTGAACTGCTTGGGTCTATCTTTGGTAATCTTGGTCAGGTGAACTGGATCACGGTCTTGGTTGGCGTCACAGCCACCGCATTCCTATTTTGGGTTCGCAAACATCTGAAACCGTTTTTAAGGAACCTTGGCGTGTCGCCATTGATGGCGGATGTGTTGACCAAAGCGGGCCCTGTCGCCGCTGTTGTGGCCACGACAGCAAGTGCCTGGCTTTTTGGGCTGGCTGACCGCGGCGTCAAAATTGTGGGTGACGTTCCACAAAGCCTGCCACCTTTGACGATGCCCAACCTGTCTTCGGACCTGATAAGTGCGTTGTTGATCCCAGCGATCCTGATTTCGATCATTGGTTTCGTCGAAAGCATTTCGGTGGCACAGACCCTTGCCGCAAAAAAGCGTCAACAGATCGACCCAAATCAGGAATTGATCGGGCTTGGTGCGGCCAATCTTGGCGCGGCCTTTACGGGCGGATTCCCCGTGACCGGTGGGTTTTCCCGTTCTGTTGTGAATTTTGACGCAGGTTCCGAAACCCCGGCTGCAGGCATCTATACAGCCATGGGCCTTGCCGTTGCGGCGGTTTTCCTAACGCCGTTGGTTTTTTTCCTGCCCAAGGCGACACTGGCGGCCACAATTATCGTGGCCGTGCTTACCCTTGTTGATTTGTCGATCTTACAGAAAACCTGGCGCTATAATCGCGACGACTTTGTCGCCGTTTTGGCCACGATTGGTCTGACGTTGGGATTGGGTGTTGAAATTGGTGTGGCGAGCGGCGTCGCAATTTCAATTCTGTTGCATCTTTATAAAACGTCCCGCCCGCACGTGGCGGAAGTCGGGTTGGTGCCTAACAGTCAGCATTTCCGTAATATCTTGCGGCATGATGTTCTGACTGACCCAACTGTCCTGACGCTTCGGATCGACGAAAGCCTCTATTTCATTAACGCCCGTTTTTTGCAGGATATGGTCCAGTCGCGCGTGACTGATACCAGTGAAATTGAGCACGTGATCTTCATGTTTTCGGCGGTGAACGAAGTTGATTTTTCTGCGCTCGAAAGCCTAGAGGCGATCAACCGCCGTCTAAAGGACCTCAAGATCGGGTTTCATTTGTCCGAGGTCAAAGGCCCCGTCATGGATCGGTTGAAAACATCGCATCTGATTGATGACCTCAACGGGCGCGTGTTCTTGTCGCAATATGACGGATGGCAATACCTGCGTGGTAAAGATTAAATACTTAAACGCAAAATTCTTGCTGATCTGACTGGCTGAACCAATTGCTTGGAATGAACGGCCATGTCGAACACTTATGAGGCTGGCCGTAGTTGGGAAAGGGGTGTTGCGGTCCGCCAGCTAGGGTGCGTAATTTGGTCGTGCTAGGTTAACAAGTGGCCCGCACGATCAGCTCGCTTTTGCAGCATACGTTCTCAATACTTTTTGTGGGTTCGATAATCGACTGGACCAGCATGCCACCACCCGTTTGACCAATGGTTCGCGCCGGAATTCGCACCGTCGTGATCGCGGGTTCCACGTCTTTTGAACCTTTAAAGTCCCCTATGCCAGTGACCGCCAAATCTTGGGGTACGCGCAACCCCAGCGATTGCGCGGCGTAAATCGCGCCAAGAGCAAGAACATCGTTACCGCAAATAATCACGTCGGGCTTTGTTTGGGTTTCCAAATAATTAATCACCGCGGCCTTAGCCGCTGAAACGCTATAGCGGGTTTCGAGTTCGTCGTGGGCCGCAAGCTGAACGCCGTGCCGCATTAAGGCGGATTGCACACCTTGCGAGCGCGATGTCGCGCGGTCATTCCCCGCGAGTGGCGGAAACAGCGTGGCAAAATGTTTGTGCCCCTGTTGGATGGCATAGTCAGCGATCAGCGATCCGGTAACTTGATTGTCGACACCGACGCAGCGAATGGGTGAGGTCGGGTCATAATTCCATAAAAGCACCGCGGGAATGCCCTGACTTTCGATCAGGTTGAATACGTCTGGCGAGTGGCGAAGCCCCACCAATGCAACCCCGTCGACCCGATGTTCCAGCAATTTGCGCAGCACGGCATATTCGCGTTTATCGTCATAGTCGTGCGTTCCCAGCAAGATCGTGAATCCTGCATCCCCAACAGTATCGGAAAAGGCTTGGATGACTTCGGCAAAAATCGTGTTGTCGATGGTCGGGACAAGCAATCCAATGGTTCCGCTGCGGATGCCATGAATCGTTTGGGCAGCCCGATTGCGAATGTAGCCAAGCTGTTTGACCGCAGCATCAATACGTTTGCGTGTTTCGCCCTTGACCAGTTCGGGTCTGTTGAAAAATCGGGACACCGTGGCGGGGGAAACCCCTGCTGCGTTTGCCACTGATACGATATCTGCCTTCTTCTCACGCATGTTTTGGTCCTGCCGCATCATTTTATGAAAACATTTGCAAAACTATTTTCATACCCTAGCGTAAGAGGTCAATTGCGAAATGTGGAAGGGGACCCACGTTGGAATTTCTGAGCTATATGGGTGATGTATTCACGCCATTTAATTTCATGCTTCTTTTAATCGGCACGATTGGCGGATTGATTCTAGGTGCAACACCTGGCTTGTCCCCGACGATGGCTGTGGCGCTGTTGATCCCGTTCACGTTCAAGTTGGAGGCAGCGCAGGGGCTGATCTTGTTGGGGGCGGCATATACTTCCACGGTTGCCGGCGGAGCGGTCAGTGCGATTTTGTTGAAAATTCCAGGCGCCCCCGCGAACATCGCAACCACGCTTGATGGGCACACGATGGCGCAAAAAGGGCAGGGCGCAAAGGCGCTCCAACTGTCGTTCCTTGCATCCGCTGTTGGCGGTGTCTTTGGTGTCCTACTGTTGATTTTTCTGACGCCGGTTTTGGCAAAATGGGCCTTGGCGTTTGGTCCGTCCCATTTGTTCTGGCTGGCGATTTTGGGTGTGACCGTCATTGGGTCATTGGACAGCAGTTCGGTTGTCAAAGGGCTGCTGTCTGGATGTATCGGCCTGTGGCTGGCGACCATTGGGTTTGATGACATCATGGGTGCGCAGCGGTTCATTTTTCACCCCGCCGTGGGTGGGGGTATTAATGTGATCCCGGCGTTGATCGGTCTGTTTGCGATCCCACAGGTTATTACGATGTTTGCCAAGGGGCGGTCATCGACGTCCGCCGAGGTTATCGTTGTTCAAAAAAGCCCGATCAAAGCAGCTATTCAAGAGGTGTTCAGCCGAAAACGCGCGCTGGCCATCGGCACGGCCGTGGGCAGCATTATTGGCCTGATCCCCGGTGTCGGCGGGCAGATCGCTGGACTGGTCGCATATGACCAATCCAAAAAATTCAGCGACGAGAGTGAAAAGTTTGGCACAGGTCACAGCGAAGGCGTGATTGCAGCAGAGGCCGCCAACAACGCGATGGTCGGCCCATCACTGGTGCCGCTTTTGACACTGTCTATTCCGGGTTCACCAACAGCGGCGGTTTTGTTGGGCGGTTTACTGATCCACGGCATTTTCCCCGGATCCGACTTGTTCGACAATCACCCTGATGTGGCGTGGACGTTCATCAACTCGATGCTGATTGGTCAGATCCTGATGTGTATTTTTGGGCTTTATGTAGCTGGGCTTGCGGCAAGTGTCGCGCGGGTTCCCCATTCGGTCATGGCCGCGGTTGTGTTGGGGCTGGCCGTATTTGGCAGCTATTCAGTACAAAACGCGATGGGTGATGTGTATGTCATGGCGTCGCTTGGTGTGGGGATGTATTTCCTTGAACGCTTTGGATTTTCGGCCGCGCCGTTGGTTTTGGGCCTGATCCTAGGCCCAATTGCAGAGGCCAACTTTATCCAAGGGTCAATGATCGCAAACGCGACTTCCAGCATTGGCAACTATTTCTTTACGGGCCCGTTGAACCTGACGTTGATCATCATCGTGGTCGCATCCATCGGGTATTCATTCTGGATGGAACTGCGCAGCCGCCGCTACACGACAAAAGATGAGGTGACAGGATGACCGATCTGCCGCGTAACCAGCATATTGTTGCATCCGGTATTGTTGCCGCCATTGGCGTCTGGGTGACTTATATCAGCTACACCCAAGAACCCGCAGCCGCGTTCCTGTTCCCACGCATGATTTCGACAGTGTTCGTTATTCTTGCATTGTGGACATTTTGTAAGGCGCTGATGGGGCGCAGCAAGGTTGGGAATGGGCTTTCTGCACAAGCAATGAAAAACATCGGACCCGGCTTGATCGTGGCTCTGGTCTATATCTTTTGGGCGGCCAAGGGGCTTGGGTTTTATACCGCCACAACGATCACCTTTTTTATACTGCTAAGTCTTTATGATCCTGCGCCGCACAATCAAGCGGGCAGTTGGGTCAAACGCATCATCATTACGGCTGGATTTCTGGCCGTGATGTACGGCCTCTTCGCGATGTTACTGAACGTCTACACACCGCGAGAGATATTTTTCTGAACCGCAAAAGCGGCAGAGTTAACCACAAGGGAGAAGACAAATGAAAACATGGATTGCAGGGGCCGCGATGGCCTTGATGACAATGGGAACTACAGCTGTTGCTGATGCGCACGGTGATTTTCCAGAACGCCCGATCATGATGATGGTCAGCTATGGTGCTGGTGGCGCGACTGATTTTCAAGCGCGTATCGTCACAATGACAGCGGGCAACGAAGACGCATTGGGTATGCCAGTCGCGATCATCAACAAACCTGGTGCGGGTGGCCGCGTTGGCTGGAACTGGTTCTCGTCTCAGGCCGAGGCTGATGGCTATACCCTTGGTGCGTATAACGTCCCACACTTTATCGCGCAGTCGATTGAAGGTGGCGTTGATTATTCCACCGACAGTTTTGAGCCGATCGCAAACTGGGGCGCTGACCCTGCCGTGTTCGTTGTTGCCGCCGACAGTGAATTCAACTCAATGGCTGACGTTGTGGATTATGCCAAGGCAAACCCCGGTGGTTTGACCTTCTCTGGTGCTGGTCTGTTTGTGGGCCACCATATTGCTGCGTTGCAGTTGGAAAAGGCAGCTGGTGTGAAGCTGGCCTACATCCCGTCCAATGCCGGTGGCGCTGGTGCGATGAAATCTGTGATCGCGGGTGAAGTGCTGGGCGGTGTGAACAACCTGTCCGACGCATTCCGCGCACGTGAAGCTGGCAACGTCAAAATCCTTGGCGTTTTCGATATTGAGCGCAACAGCTTTATGGAAGACGTGCCGACCTTGCAGGAGCAGGGTTTTGACATCGACAACGCATCCGTGAACTTCCGCGGTGTGATGGTGCCAAAGGGCACACCACAAGGCGTAATCGACCATCTTGCTGCGATCGTGCCAACCATGTTTGAGAACAGCCGCGTGCAGGGCAAAATGTCCGCAGGTGGTAGCCCGATGCATGTGATGAATCGCGAAGAAGTTCTGGAAATGTGGGCTGCACGCCAGACCACTCTCGAAGAGCTGCTTGCAGGTCTTTAATCAACGTTGATCCCGAGGGGGCGCGCCAGTTGCGCCCCTTTACACCCAAAGGAATGATCATGACGACCCAAGCCGATCCGATAGCAGAAGTAGAAGCCGTTGTCGCAAGTGCCCGCGCTGCACAGAAGCGTTACGAGGCTGGCGGTTCACAGGCGCTATATGATCGCGCTGCTGCTGCGGCTGCGTGGGCCATAATGGAGCCCGCCCGCAACAAAGAATTGGCTGAAATGGCTGTTGAGGTGACAGGGCTTGGAAACGTCCCAGACAAGATTACCAAAAACCACCGCAAGACGCTTGGCCTGATGCGCGATATTCAGAACGCTAAGACGCATGGTATTATTCGCGATGATGCAGAGACAGGTATTACAGAAATTGCCCGCGCGATCGGCGTGATCGGTGCTGTTGTGCCGTCTACCAATCCGGGGGCGACCCCTGCCAACAACATTATTAATGCGCTGAAATGCGGGAACGCGATTGTGCTGTCCCCATCGCCAAAGGGCATGACAACTTGCGTGCGATTGATTGAGTTTATCCACGCCGAATTTGACAAAACAGGTATGGACCGCGCCCTCGTTCAAATGGTGCCTGGTCGAGGATCCAAGGAAAAGACGCAACGCTTGCTAGAGATCGCTGATTTGATCGTGGTCACTGGCAGCCAGAACAACGTCAAACGCGCCTATACATCTGGCACCCCTGCCTTGGCCGTGGGTGCAGGAAATGTCGCAGTGATCGTTGATGAAACCGCTGACCTTGCTGCGGCGGCGGATAAGATCAAAGCATCCAAGACATTTGACAACGCAACATCATGCAGCTCTGAAAATGCAGTTGTGATCGTCGATGCGATTTATGATGCGTTTGTCGCCGAAATGGCCCGCACAGGCGGTGCATTGATAACGGACGACAAAAAGATCACCAGCACGCTTTGGGTCAAGGGGCATTTGAACCCAGCAGCCATTGCGCGCGATGCCGACCAAATGATTGCTGCACTTGGCCTAACGGATGAAGTGCCCGCAGGGACCGAGTTCATCGCGGTCGAAACAAAGGGTATCGGCCCAGATTTCCCTTTATCGGGGGAAAAATTAAGCCGTGTGCTGACAGTCTATCGCGCCCGCGATTTTGACGATGCGGTTGCAATTACCCGTGAAATCCAGCTTCACCAAGGGGCGGGTCATTCGGTTGGTATTCATACGACAACAACAGATCGTCCGATCACGCTTGCCAATGCGATCCCGACAAGTCGGGTTATTGTGAACCAAGCGCATACATTCGCCACGGGCGGGGCGTTCAATAACGGGATGCCGTTTTCGCTGTCGATGGGTTGCGGGTCTTGGGGGGGGAATTCGATTGATGACAACCTGCATTGGAAACACTTTATCCAGTCGACCAAGGTGGTGCGGGAAATTCTGCCACGCGAACCCAAGGTAGAAGACATCTTTGCCGAATATTGGGCGCAAGCTGGGGCATGATATTTCACCGCGCACATCCACCCAAAGGGACGGTTCGAGATTGGTTAGATCATCGCGCTGCTGTCGGCGGCATTGCCGCAGTATTTCCAGAAGACGGGACGACGCTGACATGGGCCGAATTGCGTGTGTCCGCATTGGAGGTCGCGAAATCCCTGACGGCGCTTGGCGCGAAAAAAGGTGAAAGCATCGCCATTCTGCACCCTAACGGGCGCGATGGTCTGGCCGCCGTTTACGGTGTGCTATACGGCGGGTTTCGTGCGACGATGATCAACCTTGCCGCTGGGCGGGATGCGATCAATTACGCGATGACCCATAGCCGTGCGCGGTTCGCGTTTGTGCATGGATCCTGCGCTGAAACGTTTGCACTGGCCGCGCCTGATGGCGTCACGGTGGTTTCGCCCGACAATCAGGCGGACGCACTCCTGCACGATATTTCTGCTGATGATCACGCCCTGCTGATGTATACATCTGGCACGACAGGAAAACCCAAAGGGGTCGTTCACACCCATGCCAGCCTGCTGGCCGGTGGTTGGACCTCTGCAGTGGCGCATGATTTAACCCCAGCGGATCGTGGCATGTGTGTTCTTCCAATTTATCACATCAACGGGCTTTGCGTGACGGTGATGGGCGCGCTGGTGTCTGGCGGCTCTCTGTCGATAGTCTCAAAATTTTCGGCAAGCCGTTTCTGGACGCAAGCCAGCACAACCCAGATCACATGGTTTTCAGTTGTGCCGACTATTATAAGCCATCTTCTACACGGGCGGGGAAACCCCGACCCCGATCTGATGGAGCGGCTGCGGTTCGGGCGCTCAGCCTCCTCCGCACTCGCGGTCGAGACCCAGCGCGCATTCGAGGACCGATTTGGTGTGCCGATCATTGAAACAATGGGCCTGACAGAAACGGCTGCTCAAATCCTTTCCAATCCGCTGCCGCCCGGCGTGCGAAAAATCGGTTCGCCTGGCTTGGCCTATGGCAATGACGTGCAAATCCTGCGCCCCGACCTTTCGATCAGTGACCGCAACGTAGAAGGCGAGATTGCGGTGCGGGGCCCGAATGTGATGTGCGAATACTTGGACAACCCAGACGCAACCAAGGCGACGTTTGCCGGTGATTGGCTGCGCACGGGTGACTTGGGGCGTATGGACGACGACGGATATGTCTTTGTGACGGGCCGACTAAAGGAGCTGATTATCAAAGGGGGCGAAAACATTGCCCCCCGTGAAATCGACGAGGCGCTGTATAGCCACCCTGACATTGTCGAGGCTGCCGCCTTTGCACGGCGCTGCGATCAATACGGCGAGCGGGTAGAGGCAGCTGTGCGTCTATCCGACGGGTCCGAGGTCGCCGAGCCAGAGTTGCTGGCACACTGCCGCGAACGGTTAGGGGCTTTCAAATCACCCGATACGATTCACTTCCTTCCCGAGTTGCCAAAAGGGCCATCGGGCAAGATTCAACGGCTCAAACTTGCCGAGATTCTCTGATTCTGCGCGGGGCGTCCTTGGATCAACGTGATTCCGACATGAAATCGGTAAAAACCAACCGAAACTGATCGGTGAATCGCATGCAGAGCTTGGAAAACTTGAAACCCAACGCAATCTAGAGTAATGTAGACCAATCGCAGCGACCCAAAACCCTTATAAATAAGGGGTAAAAAAGAAATTCGATTTTTTTGCAAAAAGGGGTTGCGGGTTTTGGTGGGTAACCGTAGAACCCCCCTCACCGGCAGCGCAGAGATGCACTAACGGGGGCCACGAACCAAAGCATAGCAAGGTTTGAGGCAAAAGAATTCGGAGTATTGACTGGCGGCGCGCCACTTGAGATTAGGGCGCCTCGTTATGTTTTTGTCTTCCACGTTGTTTGAAATTTGAATATCTGAAGAGATATGTGGGCGGTTTGGTTCAGTTCGATG
>CBFHME010000022.1:0-16758 GCA_965656885.1 Yoonia sp. | reverse complement strand
ACGTGCCCGCCTCATACAAATCATCCCGCCCTACTCCCACGCCGTATCGGATCGCCATACCATCTTCCAACATGAAGTAGAGAAAAAAGTCATCGGGGACGACATGCACCGATCCGGCGATCCAGTCCGGCCGATAGGTGTTCACAAGCTGAGGAAGAAACCGATCCGGCAGGACAAAGGCATGTGCAAAACTAAGGCTTGGCTGTGTCGCGGCAGCGATCGCAGTCAATACAGCCGTTCGGCGCGTCAAAAGTGTCATTTCGTCTCCTAATCAGACTTCACTACAATGCATTGATTAACATAGCATTTTATTTACAATCGCCAATATGACGATAGCTGACGCTGATAATACGAACCCCAGAGACCCATGAACCAGAACCGCTTTGTCGCAAAATGTAATTGTGACACAATAGCGACTTGACCTTCCAGCCAGTGGAAACCCTACCTGAGCGTTATAATCGCATCCAACACGAGCTAAGAAGGCAGTGCAAATATGAGATCCCAACACGGCAAATTAAGACACGCTCATTCGATAATGGGGCACGCCCCTGAACGAACCCGTCAACCAGAATCTACCGCCCCCAAAGCCGCAGTGGTGGTGTTGCGGCAACCCGCACCCGATGCCGCCTTTGGTGTCGTGCTGTTGGTTTCGGCGCTTCTGTTAGCCCTTTTGGGCTAGGCCGGATGCTTCGTATTGCACTCCTGATCGCGCTCATCGGGGGCCTTATCGTTCTCGCACGGCAGGATGTGCTCAATTTGGGCCTAACATTGCCGACCCGCGCCGATCTTGAGGCTTGGATCGACGCGGCCGGCGTCTTTGGTCCGATCGTGGTTGTCGCTCTCATGGCCATCGCGATCGTGGCAAGCCCACTGCCCTCCGCCCCGATCGCGCTGGCCGCTGGTGCAGCCTATGGCCATTGGGCCGGTGCGGCACTCGTTGTGATCGGGGCCGAACTCGGCGCGCTGATCGCTTTCGCTCTGGCCCGCAAACTGGGTCATCCTTTCGTCGAGCGGTACTTTGGCGACACGTCCCGCTGGGCGCTCCTGGGCTCTCAGAACATGTTGACATTCATTGTCTTCGCCAGCCGCCTCCTACCGTTTCTGTCGTTCGACCTGATCAGCTATGCCGCGGGTCTCAGCGCAATACAAACGTGGCGTTTCGCCCTCGCGACACTGGCCGGGATCATCCCTGCGAGCCTTTTTCTGGCGCATATGGGGGCTGTCGCGATGACCGGAAATTCAGAATCCATCATGTGGACAATCGCAATCCTAGGCGCTGTATCGGGGCTGTCCCTGATCGCGGCCCTTGTCAGCAAAAAACGCAAGTCCGGTCGCTTGTCCGAATTCACCTGACCAAGAAAAGGCTTTTAATATGGACCATTCAACCGCATCACCGGAACATCAAGTCTACACCTGCCCCATGCACCCAGAGGTCGTGTCCGACCAGCCGGGCGATTGTCCGAAATGCGGGATGCACCTTGTCCCGCAGGACGAGGCGTCAGCGTCGCATGATCATGCACACGGCCACGGTGCCGGTCCTGCTGAATCCGACGGCAAATACGATACCGTTCCGCCAGACCACGAGGGGGCAGTTTACACCTGCCCGATGCACGCCGAGGTTCGCCAGACCCATCCCGGCTCCTGCCCGATCTGCGGCATGGGGCTGGAACTGGAAAGTGCTGCCATGGTCGAGGACGGCCCGAACCCTGAACTGGTCGATTTCACCCGCCGTTTCTGGGTCGGAACGATTTTGTCGATCCCGCTTCTGGTCTTCACCATGGGGCCTTTCATCGGCTTTCCCGGTGTCAGGGACATTTTCGGAGAACGCGGTACGCTCTGGATCGAACTGATACTCGGCACACCTGTGGTCTGGTGGTGTGGCTGGCCGTTCCTTGTCCGCGGCTGGAATTCGTTCCGCACGATGAACCTCAACATGTTTTCACTCATTGCAATGGGCGTTATGGCCGCGTGGCTGTTCAGCGTTGTTGCCGTCCTTGTGCCGGATATCTTCCCCGATGGTTTCCGTGATGAACAAGGCCATGTAGGTGTCTATTTCGAGGCCGCGGCAGTGATCGTAACCCTTGTCCTTCTGGGTCAGGTGATGGAATTGCGCGCCCGCGAAGGCACCGGAAAGGCCATTCGCGCCCTTCTGGACATGGCGGCCAAATCCGCGCGTGTTATCCGCGATGATGGCAGCGAAGAAGAAATCGCGCTCGAAGATGTGGTCGTAGGTGACCGTTTGCGCGTGCGCCCCGGCGACAAAGTACCGGTCGATGGTGTCGTCGCCGAGGGTCGCTCCTCTATCGACGAAAGCATGATCACCGGTGAACCCATTCCCGTTGAAAAGGTCGAAGGTGACACCGTCACAGGGGCCACGATCAACGGCACCGGATCGCTGATCGTCGAAGCCACGCGCGTCGGCTCGGACACGATGCTCAGCCAGATCGTTGAAATGGTCTCCAACGCGCAGCGCTCGCGTGCGCCGATCCAAAAATACGCAGACAAGGTCGCAGGCTACTTCGTTCCGGTCGTCATCGTAATCGCCATTCTGGCCTTTGTGGCTTGGGCCGTCTGGGGCCCCGCCCCTGCTCTGTCATATGCCTTGATTGCTGCCGTCGCGGTCCTGATTATTGCCTGCCCCTGCGCGCTTGGCCTAGCGACACCTATGTCGATCATGACGGCCACGGGCCGCGGCGCACAGGCCGGCGTGCTGATCAAGAACGCCGAGGCGCTTGAGCGGTTTGAGAAAGTCGACACGCTGATCGTCGACAAGACGGGAACGCTGACCATGGGCAAACCGCGCCTCGTCGCGGTCCTGCCCGAGGATGGTCATGACGAGGCTGAGGTGCTCCGCCTTGCCGCATCGCTTGAGCGCGGCTCCGAACACCCGTTGGCCGAGGCCATCGTGCGCGGTGCGGAAGAACGTGGTGTGGACATGGCCAAGGCCGACGATTTCGAGGCCGTGACCGGCAAAGGCGTTCGCGGTATCGTCGATGGTAAATCCGTCGCGCTGGGTAACCGCAAGCTGGTTGAGGACCTTGGCCTTGAAACCGGACCATTAGGCGACGTGGCCAACATCCGCCGAGATGAAGGCGAAACGGTGATGTTCGTCGTTGTCGAAGATGCGCTGGTCGGTCTCGTCGCGGTGTCCGATCCGATCAAGGACACCACGCCTGCTGCGCTCAAGGCGCTGCATGACTTGGGTTTCCGTATCATCATGGCCACCGGCGACAACGAACGCACCGCCAAGGCCGTGGCCGACCGCCTCGGCATCGACGAAATCCGCGCCGATGTCCTGCCCGAAGACAAGGCGAAGATCGTCCGCGATCTGCAAGAAAGCGGAGCCAAGGTTGCGATGGCCGGTGACGGTGTCAACGACGCCCCTGCCCTCGCGCAGGCGGATGTTGGCATTGCCATGGGCACCGGGGCCGATGTGGCCATCGAAAGTGCCGGTGTTACGCTCGTAAAAGGCGACCTCGATGGCATTGTGCGCGCCCGACGCCTGGCCCGCGTCACCATGCGCAACATCCGCCAGAACCTGTTCTTCGCGCTGATCTACAATGCTTCGGGCGTGCCCATCGCCGCAGGCCTGCTCTACCCGTTTTTCGGCATCCTCATCAGCCCGATGTTCGCCGCCTTCGCCATGAGCGCCTCGTCCATCTCTGTGGTGCTCAACGCGCTGCGCCTGCGCCGGACGACACTATGACTTTGATGTCCTGCAGCGCGCGCACCTCGACGTTCGCTGAGCCCATCCGCGCCTGCGTACTGCACAGGTTTTGTCTGACGTATATTTAAGAAAAGACGGCATCCGCCGCGAAAGGACAAACCGATGAAACGACGACAGTTTATCATTGCCGGTGCGGCGGTTGGCGCGACCCTAGCCGCACCGATGCTGCTGACCCGCCGTGCGATCGCAGCAGAACCGGGCGCACCCTTGCCGATCCCACCGCTGATGGACGTGGATGGCAGCACCGGGAACACGCTGACTGCACATGCCGCCACACGCGAATTCTACGCTGGCGTCGCGTCGCCGACGCTTGGGTTCTCGCAAGATTACCTTGGCCCGACTTTGCGCTTCGTAAAGGGTCGCACTGCGAAGATTTCAGTGGAGAATAGCACCGACATGCCGATCACCGCGCACTGGCACGGCATGCACCTTCCCGGTGACCTTGATGGCGGCCCACAACTCGCGTTCGGCCCCGGCGAGACATGGGCGCCCGAGCTTCCGGTGGATCATCCCGCCGCGACACTGTGGTATCATAGCCATATCCACGGACAGACCGCCAATCAGGTCTATCGCGGTCTTGCGGGAATGATCCTGCTGGACGACCCGGCGGTCAACGTTCCACTGCCCCAAAGCTATGGCGAAGATGACATACCGCTCATCATCCAGGACCGCCTGTTCCGGCGCGGAGTAATGACCTACGACCTTGGGCATATGGACCAGATGGCGGGGTTTCAGGGCAGCGACATTCTGGTCAATGGAACCCTGCGCCCGAAAGTGACCGTGCCAGCCGGTCTGGTCCGGTTCCGTCTCTTGAATGGATCCAATGCCCGCTCTTACGAGTTCCGCTTTTCGGATGGCCGCCGGTTCCATCAGGTTGCCAGCGACGGCGGGCTCCTGCCAAGGCCACAGGCCATAACCAACTTGCCCCTGTCGCCGGGCGAGCGGGCCGAAATCGTGGTCGATTTCTCGGACAGCCGTGCTGTGCGGCTCGTGTCTGCCGACATCGCAGCTGGGATGATGGGTAGCGGGTCCATGGGCGGCATGATGGGGGGTAGGTCCGGCCCGTCGGGCACGCTCGACATTCTGTCAATCGAGGTTTCGGGACAGGCCTTGGTGACGCCAGACGCCTTGCCTGCGCGCCTGCCCGCCCAGTTGCCCGATCTTGGCACGCCAGTCCGGACCCGCGACTTCACCCTGAATATCCATTCGCGCGGCATGATGGGCAGTATGATGAACAACCTCCTTGGCCGCTCGGGTCAGTCCATGGGTATCAACGGCGACTCATATGACATGGGCCGCATAGATTTCCATGTCCCCTTGGGCGAAACCGAACGCTGGCGGATCAACGCTGACATGATGGCCCATCCCTTCCACGTGCATGGAGCCTCGTTCCTCGTGACGCATGCGGGCGGACGGGCCGTCGATCCGCGGTCGACCGGCCTCAAGGACGTGATTCACGTCGATGGACCCACTGACATTCTCGTCCGTTTCGACAAACCCGCCACGGCAGAGGCTCCGTTCATGTACCACTGTCATATCCTCGAACACGAAGATCGCGGAATGATGGGCCAGTTCACCGTTGGATAGTTCACGACGAAACCCTAGATTCAACCCGAGTTGGAGGAGCTTGAACGATGATTGAAGCGATACTTGGCTTTGAACCTTCCATTCGCCTCACGGCGTTCCTCGGCGTCCTTGCGGCCATGGCGCTTTGGGAAATCGCGGCGCCGCGCCGTCGTCGGGATATTCCGCGCGTGATCCGCTGGACCAACAACCTCGCGCTCGTCGTGATCGATACAGCGATCCTGCGTCTAACCTTCCCGATCCTCGCCGTTGGCCTTGCCGTTCTGGCGGAAGAGCGCGGCTGGGGCCTGTTCAACGCCCTCGATATTCCTGTCTGGATCGCCGTGATTGCCTCGATGCTGCTGCTGGACCTCGCGATTTATCTTCAACACGTGATGTTCCACGCGATCCCGGCCCTCTGGCGGCTGCACCGCATGCACCATGCCGACCTCGATTTCGACGCAACAACCGGGCTGCGTTTTCACCCGATTGAGATCCTGATTTCGATGGCAATCAAGCTCGCCATCGTTGCAGCCCTTGGCCCGCCGGCAATCGCGGTTCTGTTGTTCGAGGTGATCCTGAACGCCACAGCGCTTTTCAATCACGCCAATATCAACCTACCGACTTCTGTTGACCGGTGGCTGAGGTGGATCGTTGTCACCCCGGGCATGCACCGCGTTCACCATTCGGTCGACCCAAGAGAAACGAACTCGAATTACGGCTTCAACCTGCCCTGGTGGGATCGTTTGCTCGGCACCTATGTCCCACAACCGGCCAAGGGCCATGAGGGTATGGAAATCGGCATCGAGCAGTTTCGGACGCGACGCGATCTGTGGACCGACCGCATGCTGATCCAGCCGATCCGTGGACCGGCAAGCGGTTATGCACTCGACCCGTCCATGCAAGCCCCAGCTGGGCCTGCCCTCGATTCCCAACTGGACGATGCTAGACTTTCAAAGAAACAGGATAAGGATTGACCCATGAAAAGACGCGCGTTTCTGTTTTCCGGCGCAGCGCTGGCGCTAACACGCCCCGCTTTCGCCGACGCCAACCCGGTTATCAACGTCCTCAAATCGCCGACCTGCGGCTGCTGTACCGCCTGGGTCGAACATATCCGGCAAGCCGGGTTTGCTGTGGACGTGCAGGATGTCGATCAGGATGCGCTTTATGCGGTCAAGGACCGGCTGCAAATCGCACCAGAGCTTGCCGGATGCCATACAGCTGTAATGGGTGACTACTTCATCGAAGGCCACGTGCCCGCATCCGATATCACGCGGCTGCTGGCCGAACGCCCGGACGCGCGCGGCGTGACCGTCCCCGGCATGCCAATGAGTTCGCCGGGTATGGGTGGGCCTGGTGCGGGCGATCCCTTTGACACGCTGCTTGTCGGCTCGGACGGATCAACCTCCGTTTTTGCCAGCCACAGCTAGGGCGCCCCGGCGAGGCGGTATATGCCGCGGGACGGGTTGCTGACACGACCCGCCTCGACCAGTGCTCGAAGTGCGCGGTAGGTCGCCTCGTGGCTCAGGTGCAACAGCGCCGCGAGGTGGACCACCTTTCCGTCAAGCAATCCGGCGACAAGCCCAGCCATCACGCGCTCTCTCGCGTCTCTAATCCCTACGATTTCAAGAAGTTGCCTCTGTGCCTGAATTTGCCTGGCAGCGGCACGACCATAGGCGCGGGCAAATTCAACCTCCGCAAATGCCCTTAACACGGCCGTCTTGTCGACACGCATGAATTCACCCGCTTCGACGACAATCGCATCGCAGTGGTGGTGGTCCGAGAAAATTGCTGCTTCGGCGAAACTTGTCCCGGCAATTGCGCGATGGATTACGAAGCGCTCGCCATTCGGTCCCACCCGCTCAAGATGAACGCGCCCGCTCAGCACCAAATACAGCCCCTTTGTCACGGCACCTTGCCGAAAGAGCGTTTCCCGGCCGTCGGCGGCGAAGCTGTGCAGCGCGGATTTTGGAAGATGGGCGTAAAGATCAGGAATCATATGATTGAAATCATATTCTGAGACCCGTGCTGTTGCTAGAGCTTGTGGACACCGTAATCCCAAAGGATCGAACCATGCGCTTCCCCTTCTTGCTTTTAGCCTTCTTTGCTGCAGCCCCGGCATTTGCCCAACACAGCCATTCAGAAAGCGGCCACACGATGGAGGGTCCACAGGAGGCCGGTCAATCCGGCTTTGCCGCCCTGACTGAAATCGTAACTATCCTGCGCGAAGACCCCGAAACCGACTGGAGCAATGTCGATATCGCCGCTCTCCGCCGGCACCTGGTCGATATGGACTTGCTGACAACGCAAGCAATGGTCGATGCCATTGCACGCCCCGGCGGAGCCCGGTTCGAGATACGCGGTTCAGAGCGCGTCCTCGAGGCCATCCACGCCATGGTCCCAGCCCACGCTCCCTTCCTCGCGGCCGGGACCGGCTGGGATGTCTCTGTTGAAGTTCTGCAGGACAGCGTTGTGCTGATCGTCGATGGTGATGCCGCGCAAATCCAGGGGCTGGGTTTCTTTGGGATGATGACAATTGGTGGGCATCATCAAGAGCATCATCTGATGCTGGCCAAGGGTGCCGCGCCTCATCAATAGGCGACAAGATCGAGCACCCAATCGGCTGCAACGGTCTGACTTACTTACAAAACATTACATGATCGACATTTACCACTCTACGGTGGTGGCGGGTAAACTGCAAACAAGATCGCTACGTTCAACGACACTTCGCGCTTGGATTTTCTGTACTACGCGGCTGCTGGAAGGGCGTTGGCGACACCATTTGCCGCAATGGGTTTCGGAGTACTGACTGAAATCGACGTCAAAGCGACAATGAAAACGAAGCTGGACGTGGACATGCCAGGTTACCACATCCTCGGGGCTTGCAACCCGAATATGGCGTATCAGGCAATCGGCACGGAACCGCGCGGGGGTGCAATGCTGCCCTGCAACGTGATCCTGCGCTAGTCCGACCACGGCGGCGAGGTTGCGACAATCGATCCCGTCGCCTCGATGCAGGCCATCGACAACGTTGAGCTGAAATCGGTTTGTGGACAGGTGCGTGACTTGCTGAAGGAGGCGGTCGAAGCAATCTGACGGAGGGCGCTTTCTTCTGACGGCGCTTGAATCGCGATCGCCTTCGCGTGGATTTATCCGGGGATAGCATTGATGAAGTCTGCGGCGCGCTCCTCCTTTCTGGACAAAACAATAGTCTTCAAAAGTCTTCAAGAAGATGGATCGAAGTCCGCTATGACCGCGACGGCGTGAGCGATGCGCAAGCCTTTGCGCAAGCCGATGATGCGATCGGTATGAGTACCGGTGCTGACGTTGACTTCGAAGGTGCCGGAATTACCCTGCTCAAAGTCGAACTTGTTTGTATCGTTCGCGCCCGACGTTTGGCCGGCAGCCCTATGCGTAGCCTCCGCCACAATCTCTTCTTTGCGCTCATCGAAATTTCCTCCGGCGTTGCAGTCGCTGCGGGGTTGCTTATTCCGCTCTTAAGTCTCCTTATCAGTAGAATGTTCGCCATCTATGCCATGTGCTCGCCTTACATCTCGGTCGGGATCAACCCGTCGCGTTGCGCCGTGCCATTATCTGCGGCGGCATACCCAGAATCAAAAATGGACGCCATGAGCCCTGACACGGACTCATCTGCGCGTCCTTTGTGAGCGGAAAAAATCATCTGAATAATTAGAGAAGTTGGAGTAAAGATGTGCTCTGTGACAAAAATACTGATTATTGGAAATTTCGCTATCTACCTCAGGGAGCTGCCGATGCCCTAGATTAATGTTGAGTGATCCACTCTGATATCGGTTGTTCTTAGATATGCAGGCTTATGGAAATTTGACTCAATCCCGGGCAGCCATATCACCAGTAATTAAGACTATTTGACATGTGTTTGAAGCTTGCCAAGAAACGAAAACAGTTTTCTTGGCGTATTCTGTTTACACTTAGCCAGCATCTCAGGATCAAATTCAGGTTCAACAAAGGTTGCCGTTTTTTCTGGTTTGAGCCAAAGTATTGCTAATTCCGACGCTTCCCAAACAAATACCAATCCAACAATGCTTTTACCATCCAGTCCAATCAGTCTCGCTATGAGTGTTGCTTCGTCATTTTTGTGGGGCACTCTTTGATTCACTCTCGGCTGCTAAGCGCATGTCAAGCCGCAGACTGGCAGCTAGAGGTTGTTCATGATGGGGGGTTAGGTCAACTTAAAGGCTCGGAAAATTCAGGAATACTTCCCGCTTCCTAAAAAACCCATTTTTGATGGATCCTCCTATCCGCAAGGATAATCATCCAAAAAAAGGGTCACAGCACTCACCCAACCCTCACGTGCAATTTCATTTCTTCACTCGCCCATTCTGATATTCGATCCCAATTCAGAGAATTTTCGCCCAAAGACAATAGTCTAAGAACCGAATGTAGAATATATTGCGTGGTTAAATACTCTACATCCGGGCTTTGCCTTTGGCATGAAGCTACGGATAAAACTTGGTCTGAATATTCAGGAAGCGCGCCGATCCAAAGGGTTCAGCCAAGAAACCCTTGCGCATCGCGCAGGTATTGATCGGGGTTACATTGGCAAAATTGAGAACGCAAAACATGCGGCAACGATCGACATGATTGAATCCATCGCCGAGGCTCTGGGTGTTGAGGCTCAAGATCTTCTTAAATCCAGAAATTGATTTCCTGCGATTTCGACTGCACGTCGGGTAAGGCTAACGTTCAACCGACCCCAAGAACCGCCCATATTGTTCGCTGACCTCACGCGCTTCCAGAAACGCGCGCGCCCTTTCGTCGTCGGGGCAGCGAAAATAGTTCTGGATGTCCTGAATGTAGACCTCGAAGTCATTCTGGATAAGATCAACGTATTCTTGAGCAGCTTTTGGGTCGCTTGGAACGAAGGGTCGTGAAGGTGCGAAACAGGTCTGTGCCGACGCACCCTCGGCCAGAAATATGAGGAAGACCATATTCTGAACGCTCCAGATTCCGTGCATTCGGGTGCGCCAAACCGCCCATGAAACCTTGAATATACTCACTTCACATGCCTAATGAGTGCGCAACCACACTACAGCCGCAACACATAAATATACCTTGCGGACAATTATATACTATCGTATCTCTGGGCTTCAAGTGGAAATGCCTAGCGTTACGCCTTTAGAGAAAGCGTGAGCCGGGCCATGAACTGGGAAGTCGAAGCACCAAATGTGGTTACGGAGGCGAGATTCCGCGAACTCGTGGAGAGTGGCTATAGCGCCGAAATCTTGTGCCATGAGTCTGCGCACAAGAAAGGTCCGAGCTATTACGGTATCTGGATCATGCGCGCCGTCTCTGACGACGGCGTTGAGAAGCTATTGGTCACTGCCCGGACCCGCACAACTCACAACGACATCAAGATCCGCGAATTTAAAACCATCACCGGTGTTGTCTCATTCTTGGTTGGGATTGGCTTCTCCCACGCCGACGTCCCGCTCGAAGAGGGCCAGCGCACGACGCATAAACTGGCCGAGGCCGACAAAGGCAGCGACGGCTAGTCTTCTCCTTCTCGGTGCATCCGCTTTTTCCGCCTCCGCACAAATGGTTTTGGTCATGGAGAGCGATGGTTCTCTGATCGCCACGCAATCCCAAAACAGCTTTGCTCGAAACTACAACGACGGCGTAGGCCAAGGCTCGGCAGCCGATGCGCTCGCAATATTTGACGAACCTGATGTTGTCGCAGCAATAGAAGAAATCCGCATTGCGGCCATTGCGCCGCGCGCTCCCCTGCCCCGCGCAGACGTTCTTACGGCGATTGAAGCGACCGCACTACGCTATGGCAGTCATGCCGGTTTACGCCGCGCGGGACTTTCGGTTTCGGACTGGCTCCTTCTCTTCCGCGCCAACATCGAAATCGAAAGCGCCTATCGTCAAAGCGCGGTTTCTAGCGCAGGCGCCATTGGCCTTGGCCAGTTGATGCCCGCAACAGCTCGCGACCTCGGCGTCGATCCCCGGGATCCCCTGCAAAACCTTGACGGCTCTGCCCGCTATCTTGCGATGATGCTTGAGCTCTTTGGCACCGCACAACTTGCACTTGCCGCGTATAACGCTGGTCCGGACGCTGTGCGTCAGTACGGCGGCATTCCCCCTTACCGAGAAACCCAAAATCATGTGACCCGCGTCATGGCAGTGGTCGCCCGACTGGAAGGAACAAACCCATGAGACATTTTACATCCCTATTCACGGCATCCTTAGCGCTGTTCTTGTTAGTCGCTGAGCCAGCACTCGCCCAAAGCATCGACCTCTCCCCGATCCAAAGCCTTTTGCAGGGTATCGTTGACGCTCTGACCGGCCCGCTTGGTGTCGTCATCGCCACGCTGGCTGTCTTAGGCGTCTTTCTGAGCTGGTTCTTCAACATCATCGATCTGCGCCAGGCGCTTTGGGTGCTCGTCGGCATCGCCGGTGTTGCGGCTGCCCCCACAATCGTCGCCGCGGTCTTTGCCGGTGGCTGAGCGCTCGCCTCTGTTCCTCGGCCTCGTGCGCCCGCCCAAGCTTCTGGGCCTGCCCATCATGTATGCGATGGTCTGGCTCTTTGGCTCGGTGCTTCTGTTCGTCTGGGTCCAGCACATCGTGATCCTCGGGGTTGCGATTGTGCTTTATCCGGTCCTCTGGAAAGCGGCCGATTGGGATCCGCGCTTCATCGACGTGATGATGACGGCGCTGCAGGAAACCCCACCCACTCGAAATCGACAAGTACATGGCGGCGACAGCTATGCACCTTGATATAGCCAGTGACGAAACCCTCGATACCCGCACCCTGACGCCAGGCTGGTACGCGCGGGAAACACGCCTCGCGCATATGCTGCCTTATGTCAGTTTGGTCGATGACCAAACGGTGCGCACGCGGGTGAACGAATTGTTCCAATGCATCCGCTTGGATGGGGTCAACAGTTATACAACCGACGATGCCTACCTCGACAAGGTCACGTCCCTCTTTGCCCGCATCGTCGCCCAGCTAGGTCCAGAATTCAGCTATTACGTACATAAGGTCTCAAAGGCGATTGCGCCGGAGCTTGAACCCGTGTGCGCAGACAGTTTTGCTGGCGAAATGGATCGCCAGTGGCGCGAGAAGCTGGCGACCAGCGGGCTGCGCGACAAAACATTGACTCTCACAGTCATGCACCGTCCGCCGTCCAAGAGTTTTCTTCCTTTCCTCAATCGCAGCGCGCCTGAGCGCTTCAAAGAAGAAACCCAAAAGCGCCTTCGCCGGCTGAACGAGGCCGTGAATGTCTTTGCCTCGGGGCTGGCTGATCTCAAACCGCGTGTGCTGTCGGCGAAGTCTGGCGAGCTGGTTGGCTTTCTCGGGGCGCTCAATACGGGTCAAGAACTGCCGCTTTTTCCGACCAGCACCTATGGATTCCTGTCGTTCAACGTCGCCAACACCCGCGTGACGTTTTTAGACGATCATTTTGAGCTTTCAGAAGGCGTTGTAGGCCACCGCTACGGCAAAAGTTTCACCATCGGTGAATACTCCGAGGCCACGTCTTGTACCATGTTCGACATGCTCAACTTGCCTGTCGACATGATCGTCACCCATTCATTCACACCGATCAATTCCAACCTCATGGCAGGTCGCATCAAACGGCAGAAACGACAGATGCAGGCATCGCGGGATGCCGCCCTGTCACTAATGGAAGCGCTCGACACCGCTGCCGATGATCTTGAAGCCAAACGTCAGAGCTTTGGCGAACACCACATGGTCGTAACCATCTTCTGCGACACGCTTGATGAGCTACAGACGTTGAGCGCCGAAATTGTCAACGCGGCCGCTGCCGAGGGTGTGAAGATGATCGGCGAGCGGGTTGCGGCGAAAGCGCACTATCTCAGCCAACACCCCGGCAATCAGCCCAAGCGCGTGCGCGCCAGTGCCATCACCAATCGAAACTTTGCGGATTTTGCCGCGTTCCACCGCACACAACTCGGCAAAGAGGCGCGTGATGTGCCTTGGGGAAAAGTCATCACCATGCTGCCAACGCCTGAGCAAAGTGCCTATCGCTTTTCTTATCACGAGCAAGGCAGCCCAGACAAAGAACCGACCAGCGGACATACCTTAATTATGGGACGACCTGGATCTGGTAAATCCGTCCTTTCCGCATTCCTCATGACTCAAGCCCGTCGAGCAGGCGCGCGGATCTTCGTCTTTGATTACCGTTTAGGTATGGAGATGGCGGTCCGCGCCAACGGGGGAAACTATGCGGCTTTGAAGGCTGGACAAGCCACTGGCCTCAATCCGCTTTGGACAGAAGTGGACGATCGGGACACGGCTTGGCTCTCAGACTGGCTGGCTACCTTGCTCTATCGTGCGGACAAGCCGCTGACGCCCGTTCAAACCAACCGTATCCAAGAGGTCGTGCGTCAAAACGCGAATGCCACGGATCCAGCGTTGCGCAATTGGAAGGACTTCGCCTCGCTCTTTGTCTCCACCGATGATGGCGGTGATTTGCACCAGCGACTGCTCGAGTGGACCAGTGATGGTCGCTACGGCTGGATCTTCGGTCAGTCTCTGGAAGACACGTTTTCTCTCGAAGGTGACGTGGTCGGGTTTGATCTGACGGGTATTCTGGATTCTGAGTCCGAGAAAGAACGGATGGCCGTGCTCAGCTACCTATTTCGCCGCGTTGAACGCGAGATCGAAGATCGCCGTCCTACGATCATCGTGATTGATGAAGCCTGGAAGGCCCTCGACAACGCTTACTTTGCCGAACGCCTTTCAAATTGGCTTGTGACGGCGCGCAAGCAAAACACCGTTGCTATCATGATGACGCAATATGCCAGCCAGCTGGAACGTACCCGCACCGGCAAAACCATCGTCGAAGCGGTCCCGACACAAATTCTTCTCCCCAACATCCGCGCCCACGCGTCCGACTACGCGATGCTCAACCTCTTCGAGAAAGAACTCGACGTGTTGCTGAACACAGGCAGCAATTCGCGGTTGGCCCTGATCCGCGATGATCGCGGCTCGGTGGTTGTCGATGCCGATCTCAGCGCATTGGGCCCCAACCTCACAATCCTCGGAGGCATGGAAAAAGGTGAAGCGCTTGTTGGCGCTGACTACCGCGAACGATCGGACTTCTGGAGATTGACATGACAAAATTACTGATCCTGATCTGCGCACTTGGTGTGCTCGCATCCTGCGCACAATACCAAGAGCCACAAGCCAATTGCTTCACTTTCTTGGCCGCTGTTGCACCGGTAGAATCGGACTGCATCTTCACGCCGGTCAACGGATTGGAGGGCGACATTGAAGTCTAGCCTTCCCCTTCTTTTCTGGCTCTCAACCGCAGTCAGCTTCGCGCATGCCCAAGGTGTGCCGACGAATGATAGTGGGCTGACAGTACGCGACATCGTAGAGACGGGCGATCGAGACGTCGATCTGGCGACCCAAGCCGACAAGCTATCCGTGCGCGAACTCATTGCCGAGATCGAGCGCGAGCAATTGGAAACGCTGGCGCGTATCCTCGACGCCCAATCAAGCTTTGGCGGCCAAGGCCTGCCCGCAATGGTGTCCGGTTTGGAATCTGGCGGTGGTGATCCTGCGCGCTCGGTAGAGGCCGTATATGGCTCAAGCGAGATTGATCCCAATCCCGGCGGCTCGCAGATGTTTGGCGATGCGGCCCAGAATATCGAACAACTGATCATCCGCGTCGCTCAAGAGACCAGTGAATTTGCAGGTGTGGCGCGCGCGGGGCTGTCTCCCGTCCAGTGGCGTGCCCTGCTGCAAGCCCTGATCTGGCAGGAAAGCCGTTTTACGATTGGTGCGCGCTCTCCTGTGGGCGCATTCGGTCTCACCCAGATCATGCCGGGCACCGCCAGCGATCTTGGGATCAATCCTGCCTACTATGACAGCCCCTATTTGCAGGTGCATGGCGGCGCGCGGTACTTGGCCACGCAACTCAACACCTTTGACGGCAACATCATCAACGCGCTTGCCGCCTACAATGCCGGTCCGGGCCGCGTTTTTGAGTACAGCGGCGTGCCACCGTTTCGCGAGACCCAGCACTACGTCACTGTCATTCCCGAACGCTACAATCTTTATCTCAGCCGGATTGGCGGTATCGAAGCCTTAGGAACAATCGATCCGGCCCTTCTGGCCAATGCCAATCTCTCGATCACGGGGCATGGCGCTGCCTTCTACGGAAACAATTCTCCCGCCGCGATCAGACAGGCGGCCTTGCGAATCCGTGACATCGTCGAACGGATTTCCGAGACGGAGGACGTGCAGGAAAGCATGGCGCTCAATACCTATGCTCGCGCAGAACTCGTGCGTCTCGTCGCGGCCCGCATTCGCCTGCAAGCAGCAAGAACACGGGCCTTGAGTGCAGTTGAATTGGCCCAGACCTCTGCTCGAATGGCCGAAGGTGATTTTATGGAATTCACAATCAAGGAGTTAGATTGATGCTGAAGAAACATTGGCTTTTGAACACCGCCTTGGCGGGCACTTTTGCTTCGGCAATGCAGCTTTCATCTACGTCCTCTGCCCTGGCTCAAGGCGTCCCCGTCGTCGACACCCAGAATATCGCACAAAACATCCAGCAGCTTCGGCAGATGATCGAAGACGAGATTCTGCAGAACGAGCAGCTGACGCAGCTCCGCGAACAGCTTGCCACACTCACGGATCAACTCGCAGAGCTGCAGCGCACTTATGAGGCCCTCACCCGCCTTGCCGAATTGCCGGAAATAATCCGCACCGAGATGGAAGACGAGTTGAACGGCCTGCTGGATCAAGAATTTGGCGATATTATCGCAACCATCGAAGCCATTAAAAATGGGGACTTTTCTAGCCTTTCCGGGTCGGGCGCAGGCGAGATCGAAACCCAGATGGACCGCGTTCTGGCTGATCTTGGATTTGACGGCGATACGCTCTCGGAAATGGCCAGCAGCGGGAACGCAAGCGCCAATCGGATTGCGACCCAAGCCACGACTGGCGCGCTAGTCTCAGCCGCAGCCCAAAACAGCTATGGCGATGCAGGCCAATCACTTGAGCGCGTTGATCGGCTGGTGGGTCTGATCGACGACATGGATGAGTTGAAGGAGAGTGTCGACCTCAACACGCGCGTGACGGCAGAACTTGCGATTGCGCTTGTTGCCATGTGGCAGCTTGAAGCCATTCAAACCGTCGGTGATGGGACAGGCGGTGTGATCGACGCCGCAACCATCGCTGAAGAGCAGCGGTTCATGGATTTCACCCTTCCTGATCTCAGTGCAGATTAAGGCGTTTCGAAGTTGACCCGCAATATCAAATATCGGTTTTCGCGTTCGAGCGAAGCGAGAGGCAGCGAAGAACCGATTCAGTTTATTTCGAAACGCCAAGACAAGTCTGAGGTGTGATACGTGGCGAGTGAACAGGAAATCATTGAAGAAGAACTCGTCTACGGCGCCCTGCGGCGTGAGCGGACGTGGCAGCGGCTCGGCCTCATGGGACTGATCTTTGG
>CBFHME010000021.1:0-16781 GCA_965656885.1 Yoonia sp. | reverse complement strand
GTTAATCGCAAACCTCGCCGCCGCCATCCTTGTCCCGGATGTGCGGCGGTTTTTTTATGCGGGGATGGTTTCCAGCGCGTCCAATGTGGCATCAAAGGCCAGCATTATCGACGCATGACGGTTCTTGTAATCGCGTGCGGGGGTCAGCACCTCCAACCCGTCAAACGGGGCATCGGGCACGGGGCCATCTTCTTTCAACATGGCCAACATCTGATCACGGCCTAACCGCACCTCATCAGGCGATAGCCCCACAATCGCGCTGCCCACAACGGATGCTGCTGCTTGACCCAAGGCGCAGGCCTTAACGTCCTGACCATAGGCGGTGATGACGCCTTCGTTCAGCGACACGTCCACGGTCACCGTTGACCCGCACAGTGGTGCGCGTTTTTTGGCCGTGGCATCAGGGGTTTCAAGCCGTGCCGTGTGCGGCATATCAGCGGCAAGGGCCAGAATACGCTGTGAATACAGCTTCATCAGATCGGTTTCTGCGCTCACAGCATTTGCCCTTCGGTATCCTTGCCCTTAGATAGGCCGCATAACCGATTTTGCAAAGGTGCTTTGATGTCATTTGATCCCGCAACGCTGACGTATAACGACGCAGGTTTGATCCCCGCAATCGCCCAGGACGCCGACACAGGCGAGGTGTTGATGATGGCGTGGATGAACGCCGTCAGTGTCGCACGCACATTGGATACGGGCGATGTCACCTATTGGTCGCGATCTCGGCAAGAGTTTTGGGTCAAAGGCGCGACCAGCGGGAACACACAGAAACTTGTGTCATTCCGCGTCGATTGCGACCGCGATTGTTTGCTTGTGTCTGTGCGCCAAATTGGACCGGCTTGCCACACCGGGCGCCGCACGTGTTTCTATACCGAAGTGCAAGATGGCGCCGAAGTTATACTTCAGGAAGCCCTACCAAGCGTCTGATATCATTGGGTGTTGCGCCCTCGGCCCGGTATTTTGTCAGGGCGCGCGCATCGTCGCGTTTCGCCAAGCGTTTGCCATTTTCGTCGCGGATCAATCGGTGGTGGTGATAGGCGGGTGTCGGCAGCGCAAGCAGGCGTTGCAGAACAATGTGAATGGGCGTCGCGTCTTCCAGATCTTCGCCGCGCACAACATCCGTAATGCCTTGTGCGGCGTCATCCACGACAACCGACAGGTGATATGACGTGCCCATATCGCGCCGTGCCAGAACGACATCACCGATTGTTTCGACGAGTTCGGGGGCAACCATTGCCATGTCGAGCCTTAGCACAGAATTCTGGGGGATTGGCCCGTCACGGTCCTGTTTTGCCCGGCATGTGCCGGGGTAGACCACGCCATCCGGTCCGATCAATGGCGCACCTTCCTGCGGTGCAGACGCCGCAGCCAGAATGTCTTTTCGATTGCAATCACATGGATAAAGAACGCCTTGTTCCCAGAGGGTTGTAAGATGATCTTGATAGACAGGCTGCCGTTCGGATTGACGCATAACAGGTGTTGGCCATGTTAAACCTAGCCAGGTCAGATCATCATAAATCTGCCTCTCCCACGCTGGTCGTGCGCGGGATTGGTCAATGTCTTCGATGCGCAAAAGAAACGTGCCATTGCGTGCCATCGCCATATCATGGGCCAACATCGCGGAATACGCGTGCCCAAGATGTAGCGGCCCTGTGGGTGATGGTGCAAAACGGGTGATCATAAACGGCGCAACACAATCACGTCTGATCCGGTCACAACCTCATTCAGGTGGGGGCCGTGTTCGCGGTATATCTGGTCAGCTTTCCCCCCCGCAATAATACTGTCCAGCGCCACAACATAGGAGGGATCGGCCAATGTGGGATCATTATAGCTGAACGCCAACAACCCGCCCGTTTCCAGCATATCAAGCAGTGCGCCCAACATTTCAGGCGGGGCCGCCCCAAGCGACACGACACCGCAAGCAACGATGACATCGTAGTCACCCGACCCAAAATCAAGCTGTCCCGCCGTGCCCAGTGTCAGTTTGCGATAGGCCTGTTTCCCTTGGGCATGGGACAGCATTTCGGGTGAAATATCTGTCCCGTCGATGTGGCTAAATCCGGCCTTTGCCAGCGCTGCGCCAGACATGCCTGTTCCACATCCAAAATCTAATATTTTGCTATCTTTTCGGGCATTTACTGCGGTCAGTGCATCGGCAATGCGCGCGGGCGTCGCGTATTCCTTAGCGATCAAATCCGCCTCGTAAGTGTCCGCCCAATCGGCATAAATTTTGCGCGTATCCGCAACAGTGCGCGGTGTCCAAAGGTCAGGTTTTCGCGTTTGATCAGCCATGCCAGCAGGTTAGGCGGTCGGGTCCGCCTGCGTCAACCAAGCTTGCCAGTCGATCTTGGCACGATCTGTGTAGCCTTTGTAGCGTTCCTTACGGCCACGGCGGCCAGATTTCATGCCATCAAGTGGCGGGAACAGGCCAAAATTCACGTTCATCGGCTGAAACGTTTTGGCCGCAGCGCCGCCTGTGATGTGCGACACAAGTGCGCCCATCGCGGTGGTGTCAGGCACGTCCGAAATATCGGTGCCGCGGATTTCAGCAACAGCCATGCGACCCGCAAGCAGGCCCATTGCAGCACTTTCGACGTAACCTTCAACGCCTGTAATCTGACCCGCAAACCGAATGTTGGGCCGCGATTTGAGCCGCATTTGGCTGTCGAGCAGCGTGGGCGAATTGATAAAGCTGTTGCGGTGAATGCCGCCAAGACGGGCAAATTCAGCATCCTCTAACGCAGGAATTGTTTTGAAAACAGTCTTTTGCGCGCCATACTTCATCTTGGTCTGGAAGCCCACAATATTGTAAAGCGTGCCAAGCGCGTTGTCGCGGCGCAGTTGCACGACGGCGTAGGGTTTGTTTTCGGGATCGTTGGCGTTTGTCAGACCGACGGGTTTCATCGGGCCAAAACGCAGGGTTTCGCGGCCGCGTTCGGCCATGACTTCGATAGGGAGGCAACCGTCGAAATAGCCAGCGGTTTCGCCTTCTTTGAATTCGGTTTTATCCGCTTCAAGTAAAGCATCGATGAAGCCTTCGTATTGCGCCTTGTTCATGGGGCAGTTGAGGTAGGCTGTGCGCTCTTCCTCGGTGTCGCCTTTGTCATAGCGTGACTGCATCCACGCGACATCCATGTTGATGCTGTCGTGGTAAACAATCGGGGCGATTGCGTCGAAAAACGCCAGTGCCTCGGCGCCAGTTTCAGCCGCGATTGCATCCGCCAGACCGCCCGATGTCAGCGGACCGGTGGCGATAATCCAATGACCGTCTGTGGGCAGCGATGTAATTTCTTCGTATGAAATCGATATGTTAGGGTGCGCAGTTAATGCGGCTGTCACACTTTCGGCGAACGGATCACGGTCGACGGCAAGCGCGCCACCTGCGGGGATGCGATGTTTTTCCGCCGTGGCCATGATCAGCCCGTCAGCGGCGCGCATTTCCCAGTGCAAAAGACCCACGGCGTTTTGTTCATCGTCGTCCGAGCGGAACGAATTGGAACACACCATTTCGCCCAAGAATCCAGTGCGATGCGCAAAGGTTTCGACCTTAGGACGCATCTCGTGAATGACCACTTTGATGCCTGCATTTGCGGCCTGCCAAGCGGCCTCTGATCCGGCCATTCCGCCGCCGATGATGTTAAGAATATCTGTCATGTGACCTGATCTATGTGAAATGGCGGGGCCTGAAAACCCCGCCAATTATGCTGTCGTCTTTGCGTCGTCTTTGCGTATGACTTGCGTATGCCGTTATTCGACGATCTCGGCGTCCTCGATGTCGTCGCCTTCGCCCTGATCGGCGATCCATGCGACGGACACGACGACTTCGTTCTTGGCTGTGTCGAACACCTTGACCCCGCCAGCGCCGCGCGAACGGAAGCTGATGCCTTCGATGGGCACGCGGATGGATTGACCGGTCGAGGTGACCAGCATGATCTGATCGGACATTTCAACGGGGAAGGAGGTGACCAGTTGGCCGCCGCGCATCGCCTTGTCCATCGCGGCCACGCCCATGCCGCCACGTCCGCGCACGGGATAGTCGTGGCTGGATGACAATTTGCCCGAGCCTTGTTCCGTGATCGTCAGGATCAGGTTTTCAGTCGCGGACATTTCGGCATAGCGCTCCTGGCTGATAGCACCTGCGGCGACACCTTCTTCGTCGTCGTTTTCGGCGTCATCGGTCAGGCCCGCCATGGCGCGGCGCATTTTGAGGTAGGCGGCGCGTTCGTCGGCTTCTGCTTTGAAGTGACGGATGATCGACATTGACACGACCTTATCGTCGCCTTGCAGTTTGATGCCACGCACCCCGACCGAATTGCGGCTGTTAAAGACGCGCACATCTGTTGCGGGGAAGCGGATTGCGCGGCCAGAGTTGGTGACCAGCATCACGTCGTCGTCGTTGGACGCGATGCGGGCGTTAATCAGCGTGTAATCGGCGGTGTCGCCTTCAAACTTCATCGCGATTTTACCGTTGCGCATGACATTGGTGAAATCGGACAGTTTGTTGCGGCGCACGGTGCCTGCGGATGTGGCAAAGACGACTTGCAGATCGTCCCATTCCGCCTCGTCCCGGTCGACGGGCATGATGGCGGCGATGGAAACGCCTGTCGGGATCGGCAGGATGTTGACGATCGCCTTACCCTTGGCCGTGCGGCTGCCCAGCGGCAGGCGCCATGTTTTGAGTTTGTAAACCATACCGTCTGTGGTGAAGAACAGCAGTTGGGTGTGCGTATTGGCCACGAAAAGGGTGGTGACCACGTCCTCTTCTTTGGTGGCCATGGATGACAGCCCTTTGCCGCCGCGACGTTGGGCGCGGAAATCGGCCAAAGCGGTGCGTTTGATATAGCCGCCAGAGGTGACGGTCACGACCATTTCCTCTTTTTCAATCAGGTCTTCGTCGTCCATATCGCCGGACCAGTCGACAATTTCGGTGCGGCGCGGCACGGCGAATTGATCACGCACGGAGGTCAGCTCATCACGGATGATTTGCATGATGCGGTCACGGCTGCCTAGAATTTCAAGGTATTCGCGGATCTTGCCAGCCAGTTCCTTCAGCTCGTCTGTCACGTCTTTGACGCCGATCTGTGTCAGACGTTGTAGACGCAGTTCAAGGATCGCACGGGCTTGGGTTTCCGACAGGTTATAGGTGCCATCGTCGTTCGCTGTGTGGGTCGGATCGTCGATCAGTGCGATGTATTCAAGAATATCTTGGGCAGGCCAGGGACGGGTCATCAGCTTTTCACGGGCCTCTGCCGCGTCAGCGGAATTGCGGATCGTGGCGACGATTTCGTCGATGTTTGTGACGGCCACAGCCAGACCGCACAGGATATGGGACCGTTCACGCGCCTTGCGCAATTCATAGGCGGTGCGGCGGGCAACCACATCTTCGCGGAAGTCGACAAAGTTTGTGAGGAACGCACGCAGGGTCAGCTGTTCTGGGCGGCCACCGTTCAGGGCCAGCATGTTACAGCCGAAATAGGTTTGCATGGGCGTGAAACGGAACAGTTGGTTCAACACGACCTCTGCCGTGGCATCGCGTTTGAGTTCCACGACGACCCGCACGCCGTTGCGGTCGGATTCGTCTTGCACGTGCGCGATGCCTTCGATCTTTTTGTCACGCGCAGCTTCGGCGATTTTGTCGATCATCGCGGATTTGTTTACCTGATACGGAATTTCGTCGATGACGATGGCGTAGCGGTCCTTGCGGATTTCCTCGATGCGGGTTTTACAACGCACGATGACGGAACCGCGCCCTTCGATATAAGCCTTGCGCGCGCCGGCGCGGCCAAGGATGATCCCGCCGGTCGGGAAATCGGGAGCAGGGATGTATTCGATCAATTCCTCGGACGTCATGTCGGGGCTGTCGATGATTGCCAGCGTCGCGTCGATGACTTCGCCAAGGTTATGGGGCGGAATGTTGGTTGCCATACCCACCGCGATGCCGCCAGCGCCGTTGACCAGCATGTTGGGGTAACGGGCAGGCAGAACCGTTGGTTCGCGGTCTTTGCCGTCATAGTTGTCTTGGAAATCAACGGTGTCTTTGTCGATGTCTTCCAGCAGGGCTTGGGCCGCTTTTTCCATGCGCACTTCGGTATAGCGGTAGGCCGCGGCGCGGTCGCCGTCCATAGAGCCAAAGTTGCCCTGACCATCAAGCAGCACCAGCGACATAGAGAAATCCTGGGCCATACGCACAAGCGCGTCATAGATCGCGCTGTCACCGTGGGGGTGGTATTTCCCCATCGTTTCAGCCACTGGACGCGACGATTTGCGGTAGGGTTTATCGTGGCTGTTGTTGGTTTCGTGCATGGCATAAAGAATGCGGCGGTGCACCGGTTTCAGGCCGTCGCGCAAGTCAGGAATTGCGCGTGAAACGATGACGGACATCGCATAATCGAGATAGCTGGTTTTCAGCTCGTGTTCGATAGTGACGGACGGGCCATCATATACATAGCCCGCGTCAGGAATTTCGTCATTGTTTTCAGGTGTTTCCGGCGTATCGTTCACGTTGCTGCCCTGCTTGGTCTATTGCCTATATCTCGTAGGCATAAATCTAGCAGACACAAGCCATAGCAGCAACGCCAAACCGTCATTTTGCGCGCTGGAGCATCCCGAACAGGTCACGCGGGTCGTCAGGGTCCGCGATCATATCCAGATCGGCATAAAACGGCGTGCCCTTGATCGCGTGATAGACGTAGCGCAGCGCGCTGAAGTCTTCGATGGCGAAACCAACACCGTCAAACAGGGTGACTTCACCTGCCGATGTGCGCCCATCGGCTGTGCCATTGATAACCTGCCAGAGTTCGACAACGGGGTGGTCGGGGTCCATCTGCTGGATTTCGCCTTCGATCCGCGTTTGCGGCGGGTATTCGACGAATACAGTGGACCGCGCCACGATATCGCGGTGCAATTCGGTTTTACCCGGGCAATCGCCGCCGATGGCGTTGATATGCACGCCTGCGCCAACCATGTTGTCGGTCAGGATGGTTTGCATGTCTTTGTCGGCGGTGGCGGTGGTGATGACATGCGCGCCCTCGATCGCCTGTTCAGGCGTGGTGCATTTCACGATGTCAAACCCATGACCCGCAAGGTTGGCGGCACATTTATCAGTGGCGGCCATGTCGATGTCATAAAGCCGGATTTGCGTGATGCCGTTCACGGCCTTTTGCGCAAGGCATTGGAATTCGGATTGCGCGCCATTGCCGATCATCGCCATGGTCGTCGCACCCTTGGTGGCAAGGTGTTTGGTTGCCACGGCAGACATCGCCGCGGTGCGCAGGGCGGTCAGCACGGTCATTTCCGACAGCATCACAGGATAGCCGGAATAGACATCAGCCAGCAGGCCAAATGCGGTGACGGTTTGCAGCCCTTCGGACATATTTTTCGGGTGGCCGTTCACGTATTTGAAGCCGTAAAGTTCACCATCGGAGGTCGGCATCAGTTCAATCACGCCCACATCGGAATGAGAGCCGACGCGTGGCGTTTTATCGAACAGTTCCCAGCGGGCAAAGTCGTTTTCAATCTCGTCCGCGACATCAGACAGGAATTTTTCCAGCCCGATATGATGCACAAGTTTCATCATGTGATCGACGGACACAAATGGCACCATGGCCAGTTTTGAGGGGGTCAGGGTCATCCGTTTGTCCTTGTTGGGCGGTCAAAGACGCGGCGGCCCAAAAGGGACGCGGTCAGTTCGACCATCAGGTTTGCTGTTTTGCCGCGCTCATCCATGAACGGGTTGAGCTCGACCAGATCAAGTGACTGGGCAAGGCCGCTGTCGGATACCATTTCCATAATCAGATGCGCCTCGCGGCTGGTGGCGCCGCCTGGGACTGTCGTGCCGACAGCAGGGGCGACAGACGGGTCAAGGAAATCGACATCCAGTGAAACGTGCAAAAAGCCATCGGCGGCTGCGACGCGGTCAAGGAATGCGGACAGAGGGCCGCTGACGCCTTCTTCGTCCATGCGCCGCATATCCACGAGGTCGATATTCATATCCTCGAGGGCCGCGTGTTCGTCTGGGTCCACTGATCGCAGGCCAATCATGCAGATGTTTTCGGTCGGCACAGGGGCCGTGACAGGCGGGAACATATCAAATCCTTCGCGCCCGATGTAATAGCCCGTGGGCGTGCCGTGGATATTGCCGCTGTCGGTGCTGGACAGTGTGTGGATGTCGGTATGGGCATCAAGCCACAGAACAAAGAATGGTTTGCCAAGCGTGGCCGCATGTGCCGCCATGCCCGATACAGTGCCCATCGCCAGCGCATGATCGCCGCCCAAGAAAATCGGCATCCCATTTGGCGCGTTATCCTTTGCCGCAGATTGCAGGGTTTCACACCAGCCGATGTTTTCTTCTAACTTATAAAGTGCGGTGTTCGCATGGTCGGTTTTGGCAACAGGCGCGGGGGCCAGATTACCAATGTCGTCTACGGTGTGCCCAAGGGCGGTGATGGCCTCGGCGATACCAGCAGTGCGGTAGGCGTCAGGCCCCATAAGGCAGCCACGAACGCGTTTACCGCAATCAACTGGAGCCCCGATCAGGATGCAATGTTTCTGTGTCATGTCCGCAGTGTTGCCCGAATTGGCGGTGGTCGCATCAGACATTTTGTGCGATATGTAACGCGATCATTCAGAATGGATAGCCGAAATGGACAAATTGGACAGTCAGTTGATTGCCGCATTGCGGCGTGATGGGCGTGCATCATTGTCGGTGCTCGCCGCTGATCTAAAGGTGACGCGCGCCACGGTGCGCGCGCGCATGGATCGGTTGCAGGCATCGGGCGATATTGCGGGTTTCACGGTGCTGACCCGCGCCGATATTGTGCCGCATCCGGTGCGCGGATTGATGATGTTGGAAACCGCAGGGCGCGGTGCGGATCGCGCAATGCCGCGATTGCGCGCGATGGCGGCTGTGACGGCTGTGCATTCGACAAACGGCACGTGGGATCTGATTGCAGAGATTGGCACGGATACATTGGAAAGCTTCGACGCCGTATTGACCGCAATCCGCCAGATTGACGGGGTCACACGGTCGGAAACCAGCCTATTGCTTTCGAGCCGCCGCTAGCCAGATCATCATCAGGCCAAAGGAAATGACGGCGTTCCAGCCAGCCATGGAAATACCCAGCATGGACCATGATACTTGGTCACACATGATCAGCAGGTTCCCGTCCGTGGACAGCAAATCTGCGCCGCTGGATGCATCAAGACCGCCACCTGTGCAGCTGCTTGGGCCTTCCCACCATTTTTTCTCGACGCCTGCGTGAAACACGCCGATGGCGGATGTCAGACCCGCCGCCGCAGCCCCAAGCCACGCCCAGATGCGGGCCGGGATGAACAGCGCAAGAATACCAATCACGATCGCGGCCATATGCGGCCAGCGTTGCCAATAACACATCTGGCATGGTGCATAGCCCAAGGCCTGGAACGTGTAAGCGCCCGCAAGCAATGCGAATGAGCCAAGGGCCGCGAGCGTTGTCAGTTGCTGTCGTGTCATAGCAGCCCCACAAGTGCAAAGCCGCCAAACAGCAGCACGCAGAATAGAATGAACATCAGGCCCAGCCGCTTTTCGATGAAGTCGCGGATCGGCTCGCCGAATTTCCACAAGAGCGCCGCCACAAGGAAAAACCGCAGCGACCGTGCAATAATGGCAGAAATCACAAAGACGGGGAACGACAGTGATGTCGCACCCGACATGATCGTGATGACCTTGAACGGGAAGGGGGTGACACCTGCAATCAGCACGGCCCACGGACCGTAGGCGTTGAACTGTTCGCTGAACGCCGCCACCGCATCGGATTTGCCATAAAAGTCAAAGATCGGTTGGCCCACAGTATCAAACAGGAACGCCCCTATATAATAGCCGAATATGCCGCCCAGCACGGATGCGACCATCGCGACACCTGCAATCAGGAATGCGCGGCGCGGTGCGGCAATGATCATCGGGATCATAATGACATCTGGCGGGATCGGGAAAAACGACGATTCCATGAACGCCACGGCTGCCAATGCCCAAAGCGCATAGGGCGACTGCGCCAGCGAGAGTGTCCAAAGATAGAGTTTACGCAGCATGAGTGGCGTCTTTTTAAGGAATGATTGTTGATCCGCTTAGGCCACGGTGTCTGCGTGGCGTCAACCTTGTGATTGCGCAGTTTCCCATTAGACTGATTGCAACATTAAATGGGGATCACGCAAATGAAATGGCAAGGCCGTCGCACCAGTCGCAATATTGAGGACCGCCGCCGCAGTGGTGGCACCGCGCGCAAAGGTGGCGTGGGCGGCATTGCCGCGATTTTGCTGTTGGTTGCCGGCTGGTATTTCGGCGTTGATGTGAGCGGCTTTGTGGATACGGGCGGCGGCATCAGCACGACGCAATCAACCGAGATCACGCCAGAGGACGAGGCGGCCGCGACATTTGTGTCGGTCACACTGGCCGATACCGAAGAGGTTTGGGCCGATATTTTCCGGCGGCAAGTTGGCCAACCATACGAGGCCCCGACGCTTGTTTTGTTCAAAGGCAGCACGCAATCCGCCTGTGGTGGTGCCAGCGCCGCGACAGGGCCGTTTTATTGCCCGCCCGAGAAAAAGGCGTTTTTGGATACATCGTTTTTCACCACGATGGAACGCCAGATGGGCGCAGGCGGGGATTTTGCCGCCGCCTATGTCGTCGCCCATGAAATTGCCCACCATGTCCAGAACGAATTGGGCATTTTGGGTCAGGCCAACCGTATCCGGTCACAAGTATCTCAAGCGGAATCAAATGAGATTTCCGTGCGGATCGAGCTTCAGGCGGATTGCTATTCGGGGATTTGGGCGCGATCAGTTCAGGCCAAATTCGGCACGCTGGAACGCGGCGATATTGCCGAGGCGATGAATGCGGCCAAGCAGATCGGCGACGACACATTGCAACGCAATGCAGGTCGGGCGGTGCAACCCCACACATTTACCCACGGCACAAGCGAGCAGCGGCAACGCTGGTTTGCGCGTGGTTTTGACAGCGGAAACCTGCAAACCTGCGATACGTTTTCAGCCACCCAATTATAGGTCAAAAAAACCGCGAAAAGCGGATTGACGCCGCACCACCGCGCGGGTAGTTGAGGCGGGCAAGCCGAAGGGCTGGCCGATGTGGCGGAATGGTAGACGCAGGGGATTCAAAATCCCCCGATAGTAATATCGTGAGAGTTCGAGTCTCTCCATCGGCACCAAATTTTCATCAGCAGAGATTCGCAATGTTGTCCCGTTTGGGTCATATTTCGCCGTTCAATTGCGGGGAAATATAATCAATCCAACTCATAACATGGGGCTGTTGCCCCGCTGGAAACAATATTGAGGCATTTCTTTGTCTTGGGATAAAAAAAATCTCGGCGTTTTTGGCGAAATTCCGTCGGATAATATTGTTGCGCAAAAGATCGCACATTTTGTTATTGTGACCAAAAAGTGTAACATATGGTGGGAATACCTATCCTAAAGAGTAGGTTTTTCATCTTGGTTGTGCTCGATTTGGAAACAATGGCTTTTTCCATTTGTGCGTTTCCCTAGCGTCAGCTCACTAGATTTGGAAATGGTTAACGAAAAGTGAGCGGAGTTCCGTCATTTTTCCCTTTTGTGAACCATTGGCATTCTGTATTCCAAAGAGGCCCAACTGGGGGGCACACCGGTCGATTGGGGCGGCCGGGTCAAATTCCGATTAGGATTTTGGCGAATTGTGATGTCTGCGAATTGGGTCAAACCCATCAGAGCAGATTTGTTTTAATGCTGACCGTGTGGTCGGCACCTGTGATCGTATGCCCCCATTTTATTTTGTGGTGCTGCGTGAGCTAAGTTTTTGTGCCCCGTCTGGGGTGCAAAGGGTCAACGGAGTGAACGAATGCCAAATCTCATCTATCTGGGTAATTTTAGCCATATTACGACTGACAGCAATGAAAACGATTATTTGTCAGAAAACGCGCAAGCATTGGAAGGTGTGTCAGTAGGCACGTCTGACCTGAGCATTGTGACGGCCTATGCCTCTGACGGCGGTGATGGTGTCATCAGCGATGATGAATTCGGAACGTCCGACTATATTCAATACGACATTGGTGGCGATTACTTTTGCACTTACACAGACTCCACCATGTTGGCCAACGTGACATTGACCCTGTCCGACGGCACAACACAGGTTGTAGAAGTCGTGATGATGCAGCAAACAAACGGCGATTTGTTCATCTCTGATTTGTTGAACTGCGGCACACTTGATAATTTGAGCATCGCAAGCGTTGAGATCACAGAGATCACTGGCGACTGCTATTCTGGTTGGTATTCCGACCAATCTGTAGACAACACTGTTATTGCGCCTGTTCCACCAGTCCAAAATCTGGATGGTTATGTTGACGGCACCAATGCGGGTGAAACGATCGACGCCAACTACGCTGATGCGGATGGCGATTGCGTTGACGCAAACGACCAGTTGCTGCCAGGTGAAGGCACGAATGACGATGTGATCCTTGCCGGCGGTGGCGACGATTTCGTTCTTGCGGGCAACGGCGACGACGAAGTTTATGGCGGCACTGGCGACGATACGCTGTGTGGCCAAGACGGCGACGACGTTCTTTATGGCGGCGAAGGTGCCGACATTCTGGAAGGCATGAACAATAACGACATCGCGTTCGGTCAGCAGGGCAACGACACTGTTTACGGTGACGGTGGCACAGATGCACTGTCCGGCGGCACAGGCGACGACAAAGTATATGGCGGCGCGGGCGATGACCTTGTGTCTGGCTCTCAGGGTGACGACCGCGTCACTGGCGGTGGCGGCAACGACGACATCTATGGTGGTGCAGGCGCCGATTCCATTTCTGGTGGGTCAGGCGATGATGTGATCCACGGCGAAGGTATTTCGTTCGACGGAAAGTTGGACTTTAACGACCTCAGCTCTGGCGATCTGTTGGACGGCCAGTATCTGGGCAATGGCGTCAATATTTTCAGCGCCGATCCTCATAATCCGGTCATGATTTTTGACACCGACAACCCAACGGGCGGTGACAATGATCTGGCAACCAACAACCTTGGTAACGTTCTGATCCTGTCAGAAGATCGCGACAGCAATGATCCAGACGACAACTGGGGTGGCGGCACATTCGTTTTTGAATTCGAAGGACCGGCCCATGTTGGGTCACTGGATTTCCTTGATGCAGAGGGTGGTGCGACCATTCGTTTGTATGACGAAAACGGCAACCTGCTGAACACAATCAACACTGCATCAACGGCAGACAACGGTCAGATGACCGAAACGATCAACCAAGATGGCGTTGCACGTATGGAAGTCACGCTGCCGAACTCCGGTGCGATCGACAATATTTGCTACACACTGAACGCCGATGAAGGCGACGAGGCCGACGTGATTGACGGCGGCACTGGCGATGACCTGATTTATGGTGGTGCAGGCGATGACAGCATCACTGGCGGCGCTGACGACGACACTGTTTACG
This sequence comes from Yoonia sp., assembly GCA_965656885.1. Lineage (GTDB taxonomy): Bacteria > Pseudomonadota > Alphaproteobacteria > Rhodobacterales > Rhodobacteraceae > Yoonia. The sequence continues at coordinate 3,321 of CBFHME010000021.1, read as the reverse complement.
GTGGCGAAGGCAATGACGACATTGATGGCGGTACAGGCAATGATTTCTTGCTTGGCGGCGACGGTGACGACAACATCGAAGGCGGCGAGGGCGATGATACGCTCTGCGGTCAAGATGGTGATGACACGCTGTTTGGCGGTGCTGGCAATGACATTCTTGAAGGCATGAACAACAACGACGTGCTGTTTGGCGGTGAAGGCGATGATCGCATTTACGGCGACGCAGGCACAGACGTGATTGAAGGCGGCGCAGGCGAAGACCGTATTTTCGGTGGTTCCGGTGCTGACGACATCAACGGCGGCGACGACAACGACTTTATCAATGCCGGATCTGGTGATGATGTGGTTTCAGGCGGTGCAGGCGACGACAGCATCCTTGGCGGTGCCGGCAATGACTTGCTGTGCGGCGATGATGAGGACACGACGACTGGTCGTGTTGACGAGCTGACCCTGCAATGGAGCGAATTGGGCGCAGCAGGCACATCATTTGGTGCTTCCCAGACGTTTGCTGTTGGCGGGATGAACGTATCTGTTGATTTCAACGCACAAGACGAAGGTGCGACCGGCGAAATCAGCAACACGGATATGTATACCGAAGCCGGTGAAAACTTTGGCGACAACTCCAGCCTGTATCTTTACGGTTTGGGCGGCGAAGGCGGCATTGACAACACATCCACAACCACACTGAACTTTGCCTCTGGCGATGCAGCCTACGGTGACGAAGTGCAGGACGTATCGTTCCGTATCAACGACATCGATATCGGCAGCGACGCAGACGACCACATCGATATTGTGACTGTGCGTGCCTATGACGCTGACGGCAACGAAGTTGCGGTAACAATCACTGCTGAATCAGCCCAGAACACTGTAGATGGCAACACTGTCACGGGCGGCGTTAGCCACTCTGACGATGGTGTAACACCAGCGTCCCAGCTTGGGTCGGTTCTGTATGAAATTGCGGGCCCGGTGGCGCGTATCGAAATCGACTATGACAATGGCGAAGATACAGATCAGCGCGTTGACGTGACTGACATCAACTTCTTCACAACCGCGACTGTCACAGACGGCGAAGCAGGCAACGACGTGATCGACGGCGGTGCTGGCGACGACGAAATCTACGGCAAGGGCGGCGACGATACACTGATCGGCGGCGAGGGCGCGGATGACATCTTTGGCGGTTCCGATCGCGATGTGATCTTTGGCGGCGCAGGCGACACTGTTGATGGTGGCGCTGGTGGCGACGATTATGACGTGCTGGATGTCACAGGGCAGGGCGCATTCATCCTGACCGGTCCAGATGGCACAGGCGACCCGATCCCTGACAGCAACGGCAACGGCATTGACGGCCGTCTGGTGTTTGTCGACGAAAACGGCGACCCGACTGGCGAAGTCATTGATTTCACTGAAATCGAAGAAATCATCGGTGATGAGGCCAACATGGGCCCTGATGCGACTGATGATGCATTCGACGGTGACGAAGACACAGCAACGTCCCCAATCGGCAACGTGATCACTGGCGACACCGGCAACGGTGCAGACAGCGATCCAAACGGCGATGCATTGACCGTTTCCGAAGTGAACGGCGGTGCGGGCAATGTTGGCACGCCGGTTGAAGGCTCAAACGGTGGCCTCATCACAATTCTGGAAGACGGCACAGTGTCGTTTGATCCCAACGGTGATTTCGAAGCCCTCGACGAAGGTGAGACAACAACCACGGACGTGACCTATACGGTGTCCGATGGCAACGGCGGCACTGATACGGCAACCGTGACGATCACGGTGACTGGCACGAATGATGCGCCTGTGGCTGTGGCTGATGTTGATGCGACGGATCAGGATACTGTGATTGATCTGGACAATGTTCTGGGCAATGACACCGATCCTGAAGACGATCCGCTGACAGTGGCGTCTGTGAACGGTGATGCGGCAAACGTGGGTCAGCCTGTGGCTGGCGACAACGGTGGCCTGATCACAATCAACGACGACGGCACCGCGTCCTTTGATCCAAACGGTGAATTTGACGATCTGGCCGAAGGCGAAGAAGCCACGACGCAAGTGACCTACACCATCGTCGACGACAACGGCGCGACAGACACCACAACCGTCACAATCACAGTCACCGGCACCAACGACGCGCCAGTGGCCGTGGCTGACACAGGCACGACTGACGAAGACACGCCTGTTGATCTGGACAATGTTCTGGGCAACGACAGCGATGTTGACGGCGACGACCTGAGCGTGGGCGCTGTGAACGGCGATCCTGCAAATGTGGGTCAGCCTGTGGCTGGCGACAACGGCGGCTTGATCACCATCAACGCCGACGGCACCGCGTCGTTTGATCCAAATGGCGACTTTGAGGCGCTTGGCGACGGCGAAGAAGCCACAACAACAGTGACTTACACGGTTGTTGATGAAAACGGCGCTGAATCCACCACAACTGTGACTGTGACAGTGACCGGCGTGAACGACGCGCCAAACGCTGTCGACAGTGCGTATTTTGTGTCCCAGGACGAAGCGGCTGGCGACGTTGATGCAAACGCAATCACCGACGATACCGGCGATGGCGCGGACAGCGATCCAGAAGATGACACCCTGACAGTTGTGGCCGTGGACGGCGATGCGGCCAATGTTGGCGGCACAGTTGCCGGCGACCAGGGTGGTCTGTTCACGATCAACGCGGACGGCTCTGTCGACTTTGACGCGAACGGCGAATTTGACGATCTGGGCGACGGCGAAACCGCCTCGACCACCGTCACATACACCATCGCGGACGAAGACGGTCTGGAAGACACAGCATCTGTGACCTTCACTGTCTCTGGCACCAACGATGGTCCGGTTGCCGTGGAAGACGCAGCAACAGTTGACGAAAACGCAGACCCTGCGGACGTGATCTTGAACGTTCTGGACAACGACAGCGATCCCGATGGCGATCCGCTGACCGTGTCCGAGGTGAACGGCGATCCGGCTGGCGTGGGCACACCTGTGCCAGGCGACAATGGTGGCCTGATCACGATCAACCCGGACGGCACTGTCACATTCGATCCAAACGGCGAATTTGACGGGTTGGACGAAGGCGAAGAGGCCACAACAACTGTGACCTACACCGTCACAGATCCATCCGGCGCGACCGCCACTGAAACCGTGACAATCACGGTGACTGGCACGAATGATGCGCCTGTGGCTGTGGCTGATGTGGATGCGACGGATCAGGATACTGTGATTGATCTGGACAATGTTCTGGGCAATGACACCGATCCTGAAGACGATCCGCTGACAGTGGCGTCTGTGAACGGTGATGCGGCAAACGTGGGTCAGCCTGTGG
>CBFHME010000020.1:0-20572 GCA_965656885.1 Yoonia sp. | reverse complement strand
GACTCGCTGGAATGACGCCATATGAGTATGCTAATCGGTCACAAGAGGACCAAAACCGGAACAGAGCTAACCTAAATTAGCGGACTCAATGGGGAGCAGGTCATTAGTAGTAACTCTACAAACTTAGCCTAGCAGTAGCTTATTCAGTTACATCAGCCACGCTGTGCTTTTCGTTGAGGTGAGCAAGTAGCTGCTGCTCTAGTTGTAGAAGCGTGAGCTGCTGTTGCGTGGGCAGTTGAGCGTTGCGCTGTTTAAGGCGCACGCTGCGCAGGCACTGTATCGCAGCCGCCACGCTAAAATCACGCCCTGCATACTTTTGTAGCGCATACCAGTTGCTGTTCTTACCCAAGTAATCAGCGCTAAATGCTTCAGCGCATGCCACAAGTCCTATGCTGTGTAGTTGTATGTATGTTGTTTCAAGTAATGTCAATTTGTCTATGCCTCCTGTTTATTTACCGTTGCTATTTTATGTTTGCTGTTTGACCGAATGTGTTTCGTTACTCGCTGTTTGAATGATTGTTTCGTGTTGTTTGAATGCACTAAAGATTAGCAGCGCCTGCAGTGCGCTGCTTTCTTCAATTTACCGGTATATGTGCTGCTGCGCATTCAGCATCGCCGTTCCGCGCATTGTGCAGCTAAGCCTGTGTCAGCCTTCGATAGCCTTTAGTAATCTGCGTACCTTTTGAATATTTTTGTATTGTGGAATGCCTTTGTATGGTGCTGTGTAAGATAGCCTGTCGCAAAAAGTTCGTGAGCCTAGTTTTGTCCATTCGTGTGTTATGTAAGTGCCTGTAGCGTCTGTATTTCGTGCCAGCTCAAATCCTGATGTTGCTGTGTCGGTTTCGTAGAAGCTTGCCCAATTTTTTCGCAGCACGTCAATAAATGTGTACTGAAAGCCCACGCTTTGGATGCAAAGGTGATAGTGAGTGTTTTGTCCGCTCTTGCCTTTGTGCAGAAAGACAAAGCGTTGGCAGCGCAGGCCGTGCTTAACTCGTTTTCCCCAAAAAATTCTGTCAACTTTTTGAAGAAATAGCTGCACGACTTCTTCCGCCTTGCGTTCGTCAATGTCGTAGCCATTCTTAAATTTTAGGGTGCAAAATGTGTCGTAACTTTCGCCTACAACCCAGTCTCGCATGTCTTGTTGTTGCCGCAATCTGTTCATAACTGCTTCCTTTCGCAGTTATTTATCCTTTGTGTGCAAAGGTGATATATTTTTTGGTCGTTCTTGTTATGTTCCGACTGTAGCATTGTAGCAGTTGATGACACAAAGGAGCTGCTGATATGAGCTATATTGCGAAGCTAAACCTGAAAACTGTTCACCGTAACGTGCAAAAGGATCCTGTCGTTGCGCGGCGTGACAAGCTGGTTGCAGGTATTGAAGAGCAGGGCAGGGTACTTGCTGCTGTGCTGGCTGGCGAAGAATACACTGTGAAGACGAAGCGGTGGGAAGCGAACGAGGCGGGCGAACGAACACAGGTTGAGCGTGATAAACGTGTACGTGCTTGGTTTTTTGAGCAGGATGGTGGTTGGTATGTGCAGTGTCGTTATGGCAGTCGCATTTTGAACATCAACGCTAAGAGCAACGCTGTGTTTGTGGACACGCTGCAGGAAGTTGGAGCGGTGCTTGAAGCGTTCAAAAAAGCTGCAGAAACAGGTGAGCTGGACAAAGCTGTTGCGTTGGCGACAAAAGCACGTTCCAGTTAGCTAACAGCTTTCAGCACGGTGCGTATGTAGGGCTTCACAAATTATTTACATCGAGTATATGCGCTACGCAACGTATTGATACTAAACGGTAAAAGAAGGTGATAAATTAGCTAAGCGTTAAGCTTTTGGACATGGATTTGGAAACGGGCGGCCCATTCGGGTCGCCCTTTTTCGTTTATAAACAGGAGATTGCATGATGTATTTGCCAGATCACTTTAAGTTAACAGATATGGACGCAATTCGCGGAATGCTGGATGCGGCCCCCTTGGCCACACTTATCTGCCAGACAGGCGATGGGCTGCGCGCTGATCATATCCCTTTGATGATGACCAAGACAAAACTGGTTGGTCATATCGCGGCCGCCAATGACCTGCACCGCATCATTGCGGATGGGCATGATATGATGGCCGTATTTCGCGCGACCGATGCTTATATCTCGCCCAACTGGTATCCAAGCAAGGGCGACAGCCATCAGGTCGTGCCGACGTGGAATTATGAAATTGCACATGTGCACGGCAAAATCACGTTCCACCATGACCGCAAGGCAAAGTTGGGAGCGGTGGGGTTGCTGACCAAAATGATGGAAACCCGCACAAACGGCGCCGATGCATGGCGCATGTCAGATGCGCCCGCAGATTATCTTGATGGAATGCTGGGTAAAATCGTGGCGTTCGAAATCCTGATTGACCGCGTCGAAGCAAAGGCAAAGCTAAGCCAGAACAAGCCAACCGCAGACCGTATGGGTGCCGCGGACGGGCTGGCTGACCATCCACTTGCGCAAAAGATGCGGGATGCGACCTAGGCCGTCTTGGTCCAGACGGAAATGTGGGACGGGCTTTGGGCGGTGAAGGGTGACCCAGCCCAATCCGCCCAGCGATGTGTCAGCTGCATGCCCGCCATCCGCGCCATCAAATCCATCTCTGCGGGCCAAGCGTAGCGGAACGGAACCGCCGATGTGCGCTGCGCGACCCCGTCCTTCATCCATACATGATGAGACGCGTAGGATTGTGACACCACATCAAATTCATCTATGCCCCAATGGGTGTCAGACCGATCAAAGGCGAGCTTTGTTTCCCCGATGGGCAGGCGTTGCAAAGGCGGGACAAGCGTTTCGACAACAAAACAACCACCAATCATCAGGTGATCCGCAGCATTGCGAAAACAGGCGACCTGCGCGTCCTGTGAAGTCAGATTGTCGATGGTGTTATAGACCAGATAAACCAGCAAAAATGGTCCCGGAACCTGCGTGGTGGTCATATCACCAATCACAATATTCATGGCAGGACCGGTCTCTTTTTGCCGCAGCACATCAACCATGGCCGACGACAACTCGATCCCTGCAACATCCACGCCTAGGGCCCGCAACGGCAATGCCACGCGACCCGTGCCAATCGCAAATTCAAGCGCGCGACCGCCATTCGCAAGCGCGGCGAGGGCAGGCGGCATTGCTGGGTCCGGCGCACCATGAAGCACGTCATATGTCGCGGCAATATCCGCGTGAAAGATCCCATCGTCATTCATACCAGATGCCTAGCATCAATGTGGTTCCAAACCAAATCAATCGATGCGTCGTTTGCGCCTTGCCCTTTGATCTATTCCTGTCAAAAATCGTCTGATGTGGGCCAAGTTGACATCAACCGAAGGACGCCGCGGGCTGCTGATGGTGGCACCGCCGTTTATCTATGTCTTGATCATGCTGGCATTTCCCATCGGTGCCATCGTTTTGTTCAGTTTCTGGACCCAAGATTTCATGACGCTCGACACGACTTTCACATTGGCAAACTACCGTGAAATATGGGAAAAACCGATATTCGGGGCGTTGCTGAAACGGTCGCTTTTCGTGTCGGGCTGCGTGACAATCGTAACTGTGATCCTTGCGTTTCCTGTCGCCTATTTCGTGTCGTTCCATGTGGCACCTGCACGTAAATCGCTGTGGCTTTTCCTGATTACGATTCCCTTTTGGACCAGCTATCTGATCCGCGTTTTCCTGTGGAAGGTAATCTTGGGCTACAACGGGGTCGTGAACTCTGGCCTGATGTCTGTGGGTATTATCGATGAGCCACTGACCTTCATCTTGTATAACGTGAACGCCGTGATCATCACCCTGGCCCATGCGTTTGCGCCATTTGCGATCCTGCCGATCTTTGTCGCACTCGAAAAAATCGACCGTTCGCTTTTGGAAGCGTCCCAAGATTTGGGCGAAACAAAAACCACCACGTTTTTCCGCGTCACGCTGCCTTTGGCGATGCCGGGTGTCGTGGCCGCAGTCTTGATCGTGTTCATCCCCACAATCGGGGATTACGTGACCCCTGAATTGATGGGCGGAGCTGGCGGTAAGTTAGTGGCCAACATGATCCAGACGCAATTTCTTGCACTTAACAACGCGCCGCTTGGGGCGGCATTGGCGATTGTGGCCATGCTGTGCGTCACTGCGATCAGTCTACTGTTTGTGTTCCTCAACCGCCGATGGCTGCGGGGCCGGACATGAGCTTGCGCATCTACGCCATCGCATATCTGGTCTTTCTTTATGCACCCATTGCGCTGTTGCCGATGTTTGCGTTCAATGACGCGACGATCATCGCATTCCCGTTGTCGGGGTTCACGACTGATTGGTTTTCTCAGCTGCTGACAACCCAAGCCTTACATAAATCCGTGCAAAACTCGTTGTTCATTGCGATGATCACTGCGTTGTTGTCGACGATCCTTGGGGTGTGTGCGGCGCGGGCAGGGGCGATGTATCAGTTCCCGCTGAAACGCGGCATCCTTGGCCTTGTGATGATCCCACTGGTCCTGCCCGAGATTATTGTTGCCGTGTCGTTATTGGTGGTGGCCGTTCAGGTGCTGAACCTTGGCCTATCCAACTGGACTGTCATCGCAGCACATGTATTGATCTGCACACCGTTTTCCATCGCAATCCTGAACGGCGCATTCCAGAACCTTGACCCATCCATGGAAGAGGCGGCGATGGACTTGGGTGAATCCCGCTGGTCGGCATTCCGTTTGGTGACGCTGCCGTTGGTAATGCCGGGTATTATATCGTCGATGCTGATTGCGTTCACGATCAGTCTGGATGAATTCATCATCGCGTTTTTCCTGACAGGCGCAAACCCGACGATGCCAGTTTATATCTGGGGTCTGCTGCGGTTTCCTGCGTCATTGCCCGTTGTGATGGCGCTTGGCACGATCCTTGTGGCGCTGTCGATTGTGCTGCTTACGATTGCTGAAATCCTCCGCCGCCGCGGCATGGCCCGCGCTGGCATCAAAGACAAAGGAGGCTTCATTTGACCGGCCTTATATCCCTGACGGGCGTGAACAAATACTATGGTGACTATCACGCGCTGCGCGACATTAATCTGACGATCAACGAGGGGGAGTTCTTTTCCTTGCTTGGACCGTCTGGTTGCGGGAAAACCACGCTTCTGCGCACCATCGCCGGGTTCGAAGGGGTGTCGGACGGTGTTGTGATGATCGGCGGGCAAGACATGCAAGGCGTGCCAGCCAACCAACGCCCCACAAATATGGTGTTCCAATCCTATGCGATTTTCCCGCATTTGACGGTGGCTGAAAACGTGGCCTTTGGCCTGCGCAAACGCCCTGATATCGACAAAACCACTGCTGTGGATGCCGCGTTGGACATGGTCGGGCTCAAAGGGTTCGGTCACAGGGCGGCACACGCCTTGTCTGGTGGTCAACGTCAGCGCGTGGCGCTTGCGCGTGCGCTGATCTTGAAACCAAAGGTGCTGCTACTGGATGAGCCGCTGTCCGCGCTCGATAAAAAGATGCGCGAACAGATGCAGGTCGAACTGATGCAGTTGCAACGGCACGTGGGGATTACATTTATCCTCGTGACCCACGACCAGGAAGAGGCGCTGGTCATGTCTGACCGCATCGCGGTGATGTTCGACGGCTCCATCGGTCAAATGGACGATCCAGAGACGCTTTATCGCAGGCCCAAGACGCGCCAAGTTGCAGAATTTATTGGCAAAATGAACTTTCTCGCTGCAGATGTGACATCCGTTGGTGATGTCGTCGCCCTGAACGTGCAAGGGCTTGGCCCCTGCAATATCGACCCCGAACAAGCCCCCGCTGGCGCCACCCGTGGGGCCGCATCTGTTGGCATCCGTCCCGAAACGCTTGCGATATTGTTTGACGGTGAAACCACCACCCGCGAGATCATCAAAGGCACGGTGTCAGAGGTCGTCTATTACGGCGACATGACCTATTACGATGTGGCCATCGACGGGGTGGCAGAGCCGCTTAATATCGCGATGAAAAACCTGATCGGCCGGCCTGTGCTGGATGTGGGCGATGCAACAAACGTGGTCTGGGACGCACGATCACTCGTGTTGTTGCCCGACACTGCGTAGGATGGGTTTTAACCCATCATCCTAGAACGGAAACGCCACGCGCAGGGCAATCGTCTCAAGCCCGGGGTTCAAATCTTGGGTATCCGCGTTTGATCTGTGATCGTATGACGCCAACACCGTCACACCATTGTCAAACGCAAACCCAGCGCCCAGCGACGACCGGAATTGCAACGTGCCGCCAATATCGGGCCCGTCACCGCGGCGGTAGATCCCCGGCATCAATGACGCTTCCACGAAAAACGGACCATCAATCAGGTTTTGTGTCGTCCATTTTGCACCCGCGCCGATCCACGCATCGCCCGTATCCGTCAAAGACGCGCCAATAGTGGGCTGGAACGGGCCATAAGACTTGCCAAAATCATAACCTACGTAGATTTCTTCTCCAATGATGTCGGATTGGAATTCTACCTTGGCTGCCTGAAACGACAAACGTGACGTGGCCTCACCTGCGGTCAAACAGCCCGTGGGGCAGTCGGTCAACGCCATATCGGTTAGGCTGGCGACCAGAAAAATTGCAGCTAATGTGCCGTCCATCTTGAAAATCCTTTAATTATCAGGGGCCACAAGGCCCAACCCGCGCAAGTATATTCCAATTCCGCTTTCCAATAAATCCTCGGGTGGGAATGGTGAAATCGTGCCGGGGCTTCCGCGTGCGAATAACTCCACAACACCGTGGCTCATCGCCCAGATATGTGCAGAAAACATCTGTGGGGGCGGGCGTTTATCGGCTGGAATATGCTGGCTTAATGCCGTGGCTGCTGTTTCCAAAACGCCCAGCGCACGTGTTGCCACAGCATTCAATTCAGGCGTCCGTTGAATGGATACGCCGCTTTCAAACATCGCGACGTAATGACCGGGGTATTTGCGCGCGAACGCCAGATATGCGCGGCCCGTTGCCTCGAAAGCGGCCAAATCGGATGGCTGCCCATCCGCATAGGCATGTTCCATCAAATCGGCGAAAATCTCGTATCCTTGGCGCGCGGCCTCGGCGATCAGTTCTTCACGGCCTTCAAAATGGCGATAGACAGCCGCGGGGGTCACGCCTGCCTCGCGTGCGGCCTCGGACAGGGTAAATCCCGTCGGGCCTCGTTTTTCAATCAGGGCCAAACACCCCGCAACAAGGGTCTGGCGCAGATTGCCGTGATGATACCCGCGTTTAGCCATGCCAGAGATCGGGGCCGCCCGCGACTTTCGGATCAATCACACCCAACCGGTCCATATCGCGCCCGTCATAGGGCAGTGCATGCAAAACGGTGCGGATTGTATTCAGGCGTGCGCGGCGTTTATCGTCTGATTTCACAATCGTCCAAGGGGCTGCTTCAGTGTGGGTGCGTTCCAATGTCTCGTCGATCGCCGATGTATATGCATCCCAGCGGTTCAAGCCTTCGACGTCGATCCATGACAGTTTCCACTGCTTTAACGGATCGGATTCGCGGTCAAGGAACCGGCGCAACTGTGTCGCTTGCCCGACATTCAGCCAGATTTTGAATATTTTGATCCCTTCGTCCACCAGCATTTTTTCAAATGTGTTGACCTGTCCAAACCATTTTTCGCGGGCCTCGGGCGTGCAGAATTCGAACACATGCTCTACCACGCCACGGTTATACCAGCTGCGGTCAAACAACACGATTTCGCCGGCTGTTGGCATATGGTCGATATAGCGTTGGAAATACCACTGGCCTGCTTCCACGTCTGACGGTTTTGACAACGCGACCACCTTGGCATGGCGCGGGTTCAGGTTTTCGCGAAACCGAGAGATCGTACCGCCTTTGCCAGCCGCATCACGGCCCTCGAACACCACAACGATCCGTTCACCGGTATCGCGCGCCCATGCTTGTAGGCGGACCAATTCAATCTGCAGCGCGGCAAGTTCTTCTTCATATGCTGCGCGGTCCATGCGCTTGGCATAAGGGTATTCGGGGTTCAGAATTTTGCTTTTCTTGGCGTTCTTGATCGCGTCACGCACGGCATCGGGCGCGTTTTCGTTGTAAAAGCGGCTGATGCCACCATCAAAGGGCAAATCCATCTGGGGTTTTCCTTGGCCTGTTTTGCCTAGTATGGGCAAACCTGCGACCTAGCGCAATCCAGCGCGGTCCGCTGCACGGTCAATCGTGGCTACTGCCTCCGTTGGGGCCACGTGATGTGGCATATGCCCAACACCGTCCAGCTCACGCACGCGCACGCTGTCCACGATTTTGATGATTTCGCGGGCATGCACATCAATCGGCACTGTTGTGTCGGCGGTGCCGTGCAAAATTTCAATCGGCAGGGTCAGTTCAGGATACCGCGCCTTTAGCTTGACCACATTGGGATACAGCGTGTTGACCTGCCGGACATTGGCACGGAAATTTTCGGGGCGCAGGGTCAGACGCGCGCCCACATGTTCGGCATACCCATCAGGGGCAGGGTCGGGGGCAAATACGCCTTCAACGGCGCTATCAATGCGGTCTTCGCTGGCAAGGGCAGAAATGATCGGGATCACAACCGCACCGCCCAGCGCGGAGCCGTTCACCGTATAATAAGTTCCCAAATCGCCAGGCCACGGCATGGCCACGCCAGCAAATGACACGATGGCCCGCGCATTGTGCGGCACGTCTTCGTCCAATCCGGCAACGGCCCAAGCCATTGACACGATCCCGCCAAAGCTGTGACCGGCCACAATCGGATCAGTGATACCCAGCTTGCCTGCCGCTTCACGCAGCATTTTGGCCTGTGCTTGGGGGCTGTCACCATCGGTTGCAAATGCGCCCGTTTCGATGCCCGGCACGCGGTCGGTGTAACCCAGACCGGGGCGGTCAAACGCCGTGACGGTATAGTCGTCGGTCAAACGGTCAAACAGATCAAACGTATAATCACGCAGGTTCCCACCCGCGCCATGCAACAAAATCAGCTCTGGCCCAGACCCTTGACGCAGGTAATGCACCTTGCCGCCTGTGACCTCTACAAATTGCCCAACAGGTGGGTAATCCTTTTCCGCAGCCGTTGCGCGGGTATTGGCAGAGCAGCCGGTTAGCGCCGCACCAGCGCCAATACCCAATGCCACAAAAGCCAGAATTTTACGTACCGATGTCATCCAGATTATACTTCGTTGTCTGATAAATTTCGTTGATCCAGTTACCATATAGAAGGTGCGCGTGACTTCTCCACTTATTCATGGGTGGTTCCGTTGGGTCATCGTTCGGATAATAGTTCTGAGGCACATGAATTGGCGTGCCCTCGGCGATGTCGCGGTCATATTCCTGTTTCAGCGTGCCACTGTCGTATTCAAAGTGGTTAAAAATATAAAGCGCACGGTGTGCCTCATCTTCGACCAGACAGGGACCTGATTGATCGCTTGTAATCAATGTCTTAAGTCCACCTGCGGCGTTGATGTCATCTTGGCGCATTTCGGTCCAACGGCTAACGGGAATGACGCAATCATCCGAAAACCCGCGCAAAAACGGGGATGACGCATCGGTTACGCGGTGGCGATAGCAGCCAAACACCTTTTCATCGGTGATATGCTTGGGCACGCCGTGGAAATGGTTGATCATCGCCATGCCACCCCAGCAGACACCAAATGTCGAATGCACATTTGTCTGGGTCCATGCGAATACTTCTGTGATTTCATCCCAATAGGTGACGTCCGTGAAATCCAGATGCTCGATCGGGGCCCCTGTGATGATTAGCCCGTCAAACTTCTGGTCGCGCACATCGCTGAACGGCACATAGAATTCTTCCATATGTTCGGCGGCCGTGTTCTTGGTCTGATGTTCCGACATGCGGATCAGCGTCAGCTCAATCTGCAACGGCGTGGCGCCGATCAAACGGGCAAACTGGTTCTCCGTCTGGATTTTCTTTGGCATCAAGTTCAGCAATGCAATCCGCAACGGGCGGATATCCTGACGGGCGGCGGTATCATCATCCAGCACCATGACACCTTCGTTGCGCAAAACGTCAAAGGCGGGCAGGGCAGAGGGAAGTTTAATCGGCATGGGTTTTGGTCCTTACGGGCTTGGGAGTTGAGATAGGCGGCCTAGCCCCGCATCTCAAGTGCGTCAGCAATCATGCTGACAAAGCCCTCCGTGTCTTTGACCTGCGCCACAGCATCCATCGGCACTGTGATCCCCCATTTTTCAGCCATCTTTTTGTAACGCGGCTGACGGTGCGCCAGCGCCTTGGCAAACGCCCAACGAATGAAATCATCAGGGTTCACGCGGTCTGGGGCCACATCAAATTCGGCCAGATATGCATTCCAAGTCCTTAACAAAAAGACCGGATCATACGACATCGGTTTTGGCTCTCGGTCAAAACGACGAACAAGCTCGGCTGTGTGCGCGTCAGATCCTTCAATCCAAACCATCAAGGTTTTGGATGACAGGTCGGTCAAGATCGGATCATTGGGATCGTCTGCATCGACCCATTCGCAAATCGACCCGCCAGTATCACAGACAAAATGCGGATATTGGTACAAATCGTGGGATCGGTCGATGAAATGGCCCGTGTCATGCAATGCCGCAATTTCGGCATTCTGAAATTGGTCTTGGCGGCGGGTATATTCATCCCAATCCAGACCGCCCAATTCTGGATCACCAGGTTTGCCCAGATAAGACGACATCGGTTTCAAATCATCAAAAGAGATATTTGACCCGATATAAATACTGTCAGACCGCAAAAGATCGCGCAGAAATGGCACTTTCATCGCTTCACGCTTGGCGTTGTCGGCGATCAGTTCGCCCATATACCGTGTGCCGATGCGGTAATCGATGGAATAGTGGAACCAGTCACCCTGCGCGCGCAGCATGTTGGACAGATACGTCTTGCCAAGGCCCGACATTGCGAACAACAGAACACGTTTTTGCGGGGCGATGCGCCATTCAGATGCAGTTTTGTAAATCATGCGCCAAGGGTTAATGTGCGTTTCCCATTTGGTCTAGGGGCAATGGTCATCTGGGTGAAATCGCACGCAACCCAACGGATGCAATTTCATCACTGACATGCACTGACAATGCAATAGTTTGGGTCGCATTCTCGAAATTTGTTTCCCAGTCGTTTTCGCCCGGACACGCCTGAAACCCAAGTGCTACCAACGCGTCACCAAACTGCGCTTCCACCAGTTCAGTCGTGATACCACGCACACTGATCGTCAACGCACACCGACGCGTGGACACGATATCGTCGGATCTGAACGCCAGAACAATATAATCCCCGATATAAGGCCTCCCGAAAAATTCGTGGATATAGAAAAAATGGTCTTTCTCCACAAAATGGGCGCGCTTTTGATACTTCGCCAAAATTAAGTCCGCGTCAGCCACTTCCGTGCCAATGGTATGGTCCAGCGCAGTTTCAACCAGAAACGGGACATCTTTCAGCCACGGGTGCGGTTTTGTCATTGTGATGCGGCCTCTCTGATATCGGGCACAGCGCGGTAAACGCGGGCGCTATTTGATCATGCAGGCCCCGCGTCAGATCACAGACGGGCAACTCTTGGATGTGCCTTTTGCCCAGCCAAGCGCGACATCGGACAAATCGCCAAATGTGCGGTTTCGCGTGGTCACCAATGTTGTGCCACCGGATCCGTTGGACAAAATCTTCGACGACACTTGCACGTTATACCCCTGTGCGCCCGGTTGTGATGTGTTCAAAACAGCACCCGAAAGCTCTTGAGCGATGATGAACCGCGGGGCTCCGTCTTCGTTGGTAATACGTGACCGGTATTTCGTGATCAGCCGCCCACCTACAGGCATCCCCATCCGTGTTTCGCGCTGTGTTTGTGTTGCGCGACCATCCACGCAATTTCGCGCAAACTGGGCCAGTCGCGCTGATACCGTGGCGGGTGATGCCGCGATTTCATCCGATTGCTGCGCAATCCCAATCGGGAAACCGGGCGCAAATTCCTCCAATGCGACACCGGACCGCAGACCATTTTGCATAGCCTCTTGCATTCCTGCAGGGCCACACGCCGACAAAACAGCAACACAGGCAACGACAGGCGCAAATTTGAACAGTGGCATGGCGAAATTTCTTATTAAAAATCATCTGACGCTATGAAATCAGCAAGACAATTAGCGCTCAAGCATAAATTGCACCGCTTTGGGCACATACCCGCAGGCCATCAGCCATCTTGCGGCCGCGCCAAGTCGTTTTCCATTGCATCATTTGGGCATTTCGCGGTTTGTGTGGGTAATGACAAAAGTGCAAAAGGCGATCCCATGACACTGACACCGCAGCTTGTCCACGATACCTATGCGGCCATTCGTGATGCAACAATCCGCACACCCACGGTCAAGGCCGCGCGGTTGTCGCTGCAACTGGGGTTTGATCTTTACCTCAAGCTCGAAAACCTACAACACACCAACGCCTTCAAAACCCGTGGTGCGCTGGCAAAACTTCTGACGCTTACCGATCAACAACGCGCCAATGGTGTGATTGCTTGTAGTGCGGGCAACCACGCCCAAGGCGTGGCCTATCATGCACAGCGTCTTGGTATTCCCGCCACCATCGTCATGCCAGAAGGCACGCCCTTCAATAAGGTCAAACGCACCGAAGATTTCGGCGCAACGGTTGTGCAATACGGCCAAGGGTTTGACGATGGGGTCAGCTATACCCTTGATCGGGCCGCAGCCGAGGGGCTGACGTTTATCCACCCCTTTGATGATCCGGTTGTTGCCGCAGGGCAGGGGTCCGTGGCGATCGAGATGCTCGACCAGCAACCCGATCTCGACGTGATCGTGGTGCCAATTGGTGGCGGTGGCCTGATCGCGGGCATGGCTGTGGCCGCAAAATCCATCAACCCTGACATTCAAATCATCGGGGCGCAGGCGCTTCTCTTTGATGCGGTGAAATCGCAGATCGATGGCACCGAGCCGCATTTTGATGGCGCGTCACTGGCGGAAGGGATCGCCGTACGGGCGCCCAGCGCCGCCAACGTCTCTATCATTGCAGCCCTTGTCGATCGCATTGAAACCGCCACCGAAAACGAAATCGAAGACGCGGTCTTTGATCTGCTTAGCCACGAAAAACTGGTGGCAGAGGGGGCGCCTGGCGCAGGACTGGCTGTCATCAAAAACCTAAGTGCGGAGCTGCAAGGCAAGAAGGTGGGTCTTGTCCTCTGCGGTGGCAACATCGATTCCCGTCTGCTTTCAACGCTGATCCTACGCGGTTTGGTGCGCGACGGACGCATCACCCGCCTGACCTTTGCGATTGACGACACCCCCGGTCAACTGTCCAACATATCGCGCATCATCGGGGAAGAGGGCGCAAACGTGATCGAAGTCATTCACCAGCGAATGATGCAAACCCTTGCCTTGAAAAAAGCCGAACTGGATGTCGTGATCGAAGCCCGCGACAGCACACACGTTGCAGCAATCGTGGAACGGTTGCGGGCATCCGGTTTCAGTCTACGCACCGACAACGGGCTCTGACCCCGCCTCGCTTTTTCTGAAATACTCCAGGGTGCGGGGCTGGCCCCGCAAAGCCATAGGGCCTAGTGCCCGCGCCAGATCCAGCCGCCACCCAGCACACGACTGCTGTCAGGGTCGTAAAATACGCAGGCCTGTCCGGGCGATACACCTTCTTCAGCGACCAACAACTCGACCTCAGCCTCGGTTTGCGAAATCGGACGCACGACAGCCTCGATCGGTGGCTTGGTGGATCGCACTTTCACAGCGATGTGCCGTTCACCACCGCTTAGAAAATCGCCATCACCCAGCCAGTTAATCTCGCGCAAGGGCACCATTCGGGTGGCCAGCATCGACTTGGGGCCAACAATCACATGCCGCTTATCCACATCCAACCGCACAACATAAAGCGGATCAGCAAGCCCGCCGATACCCAGCCCGCGGCGCTGGCCAATCGTGTAATGAATGACCCCGTGATGCGCGCCCAACACATTGCCGTCCACATCGACAATATCGCCGGGCTCTGCTGCACCTGGGCGCAGCTTTTCAATCACCGCCGCGTAATTCCCATCAGGGACAAAACAGATGTCTTGGCTGTCAGGCTTATCCGCCACGCCGAGCCCGTATTTCTGTGCCAAGGCGCGTGTCTCTTCCTTGGACTTCAAATGCCCCAGCGGGAACCGCAGATAGTCCAGCTGCTCAGGCGTGGTTGAGAACAAGAAATAGCTTTGGTCCTTGGTTGGATCAGCGGCGGAATGTAGCTCTGCACCCTCATTGCCGACCATACGTTGTATATAGTGTCCGGTGGCCATGCAGTCCGCGTCCAAATCCTTGGCCGTTTCCAATAGGTCCTTGAACTTCACGCGCTCATTGCATCGAATACACGGCACAGGGGTCGCACCCGCCAGATAGCTGTCGGCGAATTCATCCATCACGGCATCTTTGAAAATGTTCTCGTAATCCAGCACGTAATGGGGAAAACCCATTTCTTCGGCCACACGGCGCGCATCATGAATGTCACGGCCCGCGCAGCACGCGCCTTTTTTGGCCAAGGCTGCCCCGTGATCGTATAATTGCAGCGTCACACCCACCACGTCATAGCCTTCTTCAGCCAGTTGTGCGGCGACAACCGAACTGTCCACGCCGCCCGACATCGCAACCACTACGCGGGTCTCGGAGGGTGGCTTGGCAAAACCAAGCGAGTTGATTGCAGGATCTAAGGGCATGATACAGCGTCCGATTAAGTAGGATTTGAACGAAATATAGGAAAATCAGGGCTGCGAACAAGGCGTAGCTACACCGATCTTTAAGTCATTGGGGCCATAACGGGTTTGGGAAAACGTGAAAAGGGGTGCGAATGATGTATCTTAAGAAAATCGATGGACCACGGTCTGTAACTCTACCGGATGGCAATGTGATGACACGGGCGGACCTTCCGTCCCCCGATACACGTCGCTGGGTCGCATCGCGAAAGGCAACTGTTATCAAGGCGGTAGCCTCCGGTTTGATATCACGCGACGCCGCAAAAGCGACTTATGCGCTCTCCGAGGATGAGTTTTCGGAATGGGAAAACGCCATCGAAACCCATGGTGAGGCCGCGTTAAAAGTCACCGCGTTAAAGCAATATCGACAACCATAGGTAGAAATGCAAAGATTACTGGTAGCGTTAAACCCCAATTAACCATTCCAAGGTTACGATGGGACAAGCGAAAATGATCGGAGATATTTTGCATGCGTGTCCTATTAGTCGAAGATGACCCCACCACCTCCAAAAGCATTGAATTAATGCTGACCCACGCCAATCTGAACGTCTATGCGACGGATCTGGGGGAGGAAGGGATCGATCTGGCAAAGCTGTATGATTACGATCTCATTTTGCTTGATCTGAACCTGCCCGACATGAACGGACACGAGGTTTTGCGCCAGCTTAGGTTGAGTAGGATTGAAACACCGATCCTGATCCTGTCTGGCGACGACGACACAGAAAGCAAGCTAAAAGGCTTTGGCTTTGGTGCCGATGATTATCTGACCAAGCCGTTCCACCGTGAAGAACTCGTGGCCCGCATCCATGCGATCATTCGACGGTCAAAAGGCCATGCGCAATCCATCATCAAAACGGGCCGCATTGCGGTTAACCTTGACGCAAAGACGGTGGATGTCGGTGGCAACACGGTGCATCTGACGGGTAAAGAATATCAAATGCTCGAACTTTTGTCGCTGCGCAAAGGCACGACCTTGACCAAGGAAATGTTCCTCAACCACCTCTATGGCGGGATGGATGAACCCGAACTCAAAATTATCGATGTATTCATCTGTAAGCTTCGCAAAAAATTGGGCGAGGCGACGGCTGGCGAAAACTATATCGAAACCGTCTGGGGCCGCGGCTATGTTTTGCGTGATCCAGAACCCGCCATGAACGCGGAAAAGATCGCAGTCGGGGCATAGTCCCGGCAGCGATGCACTTTACCTGCGCCACCACACTGCTAGAACTAATGTCAGCGGGGGCACTGTCCCCGATCTGACTTTAGCGAGGCGCAAGTGACCAACTCCCCCGATAATCTGCCCGCAGTTGCATCCTTAACATCCGAACAGGCCAGCCTAGAACTTGCGCGGCTTGCCGAAATTCTGGCACGGGCCAACACTGATTATCACGGCAACGATGCACCCCAGCTTGACGATGCAACCTACGATCAGCTCAAACGTCGCAACGCCGATATCGAAGCCCGGTTTCCAAAACTAAAACGGGACAACAGCCCATCCGATCAGGTCGGTGCAGCCCCCTCTGATGGCTTTGGCAAAATTACCCATGCCATCCGCATGATGAGCCTTGGAAACGCATTTACCGATGAAGACGTTGTCGAATTTGATACACGCGTGCGCAAATTTCTTGGGCTTGAACCGTCCGATCCGATGCCATTTACGGCCGAACCAAAAATCGACGGCCTGTCCTTGTCGCTGCGGTATGAAAACGGAAATCTCGTCCAAGCTGCCACGCGCGGTGATGGTGCTGTCGGCGAAAACGTAACGGCCAACGCCCTGACCATTTCGGACATCCCCCAACACATCTCAAACGCCCCCGATATTTTCGAAGTCCGTGGCGAAGTTTACATGAGCGCCGATGATTTCGCCGCCCTGAACACACGACAGACGCAAGCAGGCGCCAAAACCTTTGCCAATCCTCGCAATGCCGCCGCTGGATCCTTGCGGCAACTCGATCCATCCATCACAAAATCGCGGCCCTTGCGGTTTTTTGCATACGCGTGGGGCGAAATATCTGACAATTTCGCGGACACCCAATCAGGCGCTATCGCAGCACTTAACGGGTTTGGATTTGTCACCAACCCGCTGACCAAAACCTGCCAAACGCCCGCCGATCTGATCGCGCATTATCACAACATCGAAAACCAGCGCGCCACATTGGGCTACGATATTGATGGCGTCGTTTATAAAGTTGACGATCTGGGTTACCAAAAACGGCTTGGCTTTCGGTCCACGACACCGCGTTGGGCCATCGCGCATAAATTCCCGGCCGAGCTTGCGTGGACGCGGCTTGACGACATCGAAATTCAGGTCGGTCGCACCGGTGCGCTTTCACCTGTTGCGCGATTGTCGCCTGTCACCGTGGGCGGCGTTGTTGTGTCTAATGCGACGCTGCACAACGAAGACTACATTGCAGGACGCGACGGCGACGGCGCACCGATCCGCGAAGGGCGTGACATCCGGATTGGTGATTGGGTGCAAATCTATCGGGCTGGTGATGTCATTCCGAAAATCAAAGACGTCGATCTGTCAAAACGCCCAGATAACGCAACGCCATTCGTATTCCCAACCACATGTCCCGAATGCCAATCGCCCGCCATTCGTGAGGTGGGCGATGCCGTGCACCGCTGCACAGGCGGGTTGATCTGCCCCGCGCAAGCGGTTGAGCGCCTCAAGCATTTTGTCGGACGCGCGGCATTCGACATCGACGGTTTGGGCGCAAAGCAGGTCGAACAGTTTTACACTGACGGATGGGTCACAACTCCTGCGGATATTTTCACCCTGCGGGACCGGTTCGGCACAGGGCTTCAGCAGCTGAAAAACCGTGATGGTTGGGGCGACAAAAGCGCCGAAAAACTCTTTGCGGCGATCGACGACAAACGCGAGATTTCACTGAAACGGTTCCTGTTTTCGCTTGGCATCAGGCACGTGGGTGACGCAGGTGCCGCCTTGATCGCGGGCCATTTCGGCGATTGGGCAACGATGGAAAACGCATTGACCCACGCCCCCGTGGGAGAGGGGCCGGTTTGGGACGGCTTGCTTGGCATTGATGGCGTGGGCGCTGTCATGGCGACATCGCTCATCGCATCTTTCCAAAACGATGCTGAGCGTGCCTCGATCGACAGACTTGCCACGCAGCTTACGATCCAAGACGCGGTGCAAATCGGGGCCGTGGATAGCCCTGTTTCGGGCAAAACTGTTGTGTTCTCCGGCACGTTGGAAAAGATGAGCCGCGCAGAGGCCAAGGCGCGCGCTGAAACCCTCGGCGCCAAAGTGTCAGGCTCGGTCAGCGCGAAAACCGACCTGCTTGTTGCGGGGCCAGGGGCGGGGTCAAAGGCAACAAAGGCCGCAGATTTGGGCGTGGAAACCATCGACGAAGACGCATGGCTCGCCATGATCGAGGGGCTATGACGGGCCGCCCTGAAATACTGTTCCCGCTGTTCGGGGCCCTCAGTAAACTGGACGGGATCGGCCCCAAGACGGTGCAAATCCTTGAACCCGTTGGCGTGACCAAACCCCGCGATATGCTGATGACCTTGCCGATTTCGGGCGTGGACCGCGGCCAGCGAGCCACCATTCGCGACAGTATACCGCCCTGCGTCGTCACGGTCGAGGTGACGATTGGTGACCACTATCCACCCGCCACGCGTGGTCGCCCTTACCGCGTGCACGTCAGCGATGCAGAAACCAGTTTCCAACTGGTGTTTTTCCACGCGCGCGGTGATTATCTCTCAAAACAACTGCCAACAGGCCAGCGCCGCGTTGTGTCGGGCAAGATCGAGGCCTTTGATAACGTCGCCCAAATGGTGCACCCCGATCACATTGTGCGGCCAGAGGATGCAGGCGACATTCCTGCATTCGAACCCGTTTACCCATTGCATGCTGGCATCACCCAGAAATTGATGTGGAAAGGCACGCGTTCAGCATTAGGCATGGCGCCGGATTTGGCCGAATGGATTGACCCCGGATTGATCGCAAAACACGGTTGGCCGACGTGGTTACAAGCCATGCGAGACGCCCACACGCCAGAGGCAACAGCCGATCTCTCGCCACATGCTGTCGCCCGTGAACGGCTCGCCTATGATGAATTTTTCGCCCACCAAATGACACTGGCACTGGCGCGGGCCGTGGCGCGGCGGGGCAAGGGGCGGGCATCTGTTGCCACCGGTGTCTTGCAGCAAAAGGTTTTGGCCGCTTTGCCCTATGCGCCCACGGGTGCGCAAACTCGCGCGGTGGCCGAAGTGACTGCGGATCTGGCCGCACCCATTCGCATGAATCGTCTGCTACAAGGTGATGTGGGCTCTGGCAAAACGCTTGTCGCGCTCATGGCCTTGCTTGCGGTTGTCGAGGCAGGCGGGCAGGGCGTCATGATGGCCCCGACCGAGATTTTGGCGCGGCAACATCTGGATGGATTACAACCCTTGGCCGCCGATGCGGGCGTATCGCTTGAATTGCTGACAGGCCGCGACAAGGGCAAGGACCGCGCGGCAAAGCTGGCAAGGCTCGCGTCGGGCGAGATCAATATTCTGGTCGGAACGCACGCCGTCTTCCAAAAAGGCGTTGAATTTGCAGACCTGCGGCTGGCGATTATCGACGAACAACACCGTTTCGGGGTCGCCCAACGGATGGAGCTGGGGGCCAAGGGGGATGCTGTCGATGTGCTGGTGATGACAGCCACGCCGATCCCGCGATCACTATCGTTGGCGCAATACGGTGACATGGATGTATCGGTCTTAGACGAAAAACCACCCGGCAGGACGCCTGTGCAAACCGCCCTTGTATCGACCAAGCGGCTGGATGAAGTGGTCGAAAAACTGCGCCGCGCTGTGGCGGACGGCAAACAAGCCTATTGGGTCTGCCCGCTGGTCGAGGAATCCGAATTCCTTGATATGACGGCAGCAGAGGACCGTTTCAAACACCTGCGCGCGGCCTTGGGCGAAGGTGTCGTGGGGCTAGTACACGGTCAAATGCCGCCTGCGGAAAAAGACGCAGCAATGGCGCGTTTTGTGGCGGGCGAGACAAAGGTTTTGGTCGCCACCACCGTGATCGAGGTCGGCGTGAACGTGCCCAATGCCTCGATCATGATGATTGAACGCGCCGAAACATTCGGGCTGGCACAGCTGCACCAATTACGGGGCAGGGTCGGGCGCGGGGCCGCGGCATCGACCTGTTTGTTGTTGTTCCAAGACCCGCTGACCGAAACAGGCCGCCGCCGTCTGGAAATCTTGCGCGAAACAGAAGACGGGTTCCGCATATCCGAAGAAGATCTTGCCATGCGCGGCGCTGGCGATGTCATTGGCACGGCACAATCCGGTGTGCCACGGTTTCGCATCGCTGATCTGGAACGTCAGACCGCATTGATGCAAATCGCCCAAAAAGACGCGCGAAAACTGCTTTCCGACGACCCAAAACTGGAAACCGCACGCGGTAAAGCCGCCAGAACAGCCCTTTGGCTGATGGAACAAGATAAAGCTATTCGTTTAATATCAGTGGGTTAGTATTTTTGTTCACGTTTGTTCTCATTTAGTTCTTTACAGGTGGTTAACCATATGAGAACAAAGGGGCAACAAAGAGAAACAAACACGGAAGCGAGCATAAAATGGCCAAAGATATCAAATCAGCGATCACACGATCCTCTGACACGATCATTGCTGACGCCATTGGCGCGGCTTCCCTGCTTGTGATGCTTTTTGTCGGATTGTCCTTGCCCGGAATGATCTGACCTGCCTCGCGACTTGCGGCGTTCGGTCCATCACATTGCCCTGTCCCACCTACGCAATTTGATGACCTGCCTGTCCCATCCACTAAGCCCGGGGATTTGCCTCTCCCCTTAATGGAAATTCGGACCGGACGCCGTTAATC
>CBFHME010000019.1:0-26975 GCA_965656885.1 Yoonia sp. | reverse complement strand
CCAGCTCACCCACGGTCAAATCTTGGGGCACCAGCGCGCATAAAATCCGCAGCCGGCCAGGGTTT
The DNA here is from genome assembly GCA_965656885.1 of Yoonia sp. Lineage (GTDB taxonomy): Bacteria > Pseudomonadota > Alphaproteobacteria > Rhodobacterales > Rhodobacteraceae > Yoonia. Next base: position 26,910 of record CBFHME010000019.1, on the reverse strand, counting down.
GACAACGCCTTGAGCATCGCAGCCGCATCTTCGGCTGCCGCATCCATCTGGTCTTGCTGAATCAACATGCAAAACACATAACGCACGATCAGATACATTTCAATATTGAAATGTATCTCAATACCCCTATCTTGGTGATCAAAGGAGATTCGCCATGCAACCTGTTGTTCACGCTTTTTTCGACAACGCGACCAATACCGTGTCTTATATCGTGCAAGAACCCGCGGGCCAAACCTGCGCGATTATCGACAGTGTACTCGATTATGACCAAGCCGCGGGCCGCACAGATACTGCCTCCGCAGATGCGATTATCGCATTTGTCAAAGACCACGATCTTCAGGTTGCTTGGATATTGGAAAGCCATGTGCACGCCGACCATTTGTCAGCGGCCCCTTATTTGCAGGAACAACTTGGCGGCAAAATTGGGATCGGTGACCAAATCACTGTCGTGCAAGATACATTTGGCAAAGTGTTTAACGAAGGCACCGCGTTTCAACGCGACGGGTCGCAGTTTGACGCGTTGTTCAAAGACGGCGACAGCATTCACATTGGGCAAATGCGGGCCGATATTATGCACACACCCGGCCACACGCCTGCGTGCCTGACCTATGTGGTTGGTGATGCGGCGTTTGTGGGTGATACGCTATTCATGCCCGATTTTGGGACGGCGCGATGCGATTTCCCCGGCGGGTCAGCTGATGATCTGTATCAATCCATCCAGAAAATCCTGACGTTGCCAGACGATACACGCATTTTCGTTGGTCACGACTACAAGGCGCCTGGCCGCGACGAATTCGCTTGGGAAACAACTGTTGGTGAACAAAAGGCCTTGAATGTACATATCGGCGAGGGTCGCCCGCTTGATGAATTTGTGACCATGCGCACCGATCGGGACGCAAAGCTGGGGATGCCAAGACTAATCTTGCCATCCATCCAGACCAACATGCGTGCGGGGCAAATGCCCGAACCCGAAGATAATGGACAGCGGTACTTCAAAGTGCCGATTAACACTCTGTAACTTAGGAAAAATTATGAATAGCGATTGGATCATGGGCCTTCTTGGTGGGGGGCTTATTGGGCTGGCAGGGGCGATATTCCTGCTGGTAAACGGACGGGTCATGGGCGCGTCTGGTATCATTGGCGGGCTTGTCGACAAAAGCGGCTGGCACGCATGGCAAGAACGGGCGTCCTTTATCGCAGGGCTCGCGATTGTGCCTGCGATTATGACGTTGATGATGGGGGTCAAACCGACTTTTTTGACAGGCAATATCGGTCTGATTATCGCGGCTGGCCTGTTTGTCGGTATTGGCACACGGATCGCCAATGGCTGCACATCCGGCCATGGTGTTTGCGGGATCAGCCGTCTTTCGTTGCGCGGCATCGTCGCGACAGTCTTCTACATCGGTGCAGGCGGTCTGACCGTTGTGCTGTTCAAACACATTCTGGGGATCATCTGATGCGGAATTTCATAGCACTTATCGCGGGCGGTATCTTCGGTGCTGGCCTCTTGATTTCGGGCATGACCAACACCCAAAAGGTGCAAGGCTGGCTCGACGTTTTTGGCGACTGGGACCCGACGTTGGCCTTTGTTATGGGCGGGGCCATTATTCCAATGGCCATCGCATGGCGCATCGCCGAAGGGCGCAAACCTGTCCTTGGAGGTGAATTCGCGCCAGCAGCCAACCCGAATGTGGATCGTCGCATTGTCGTCGGTTCGGTGATGTTCGGCATTGGTTGGGGTCTTGTCGGGCTTTGCCCGGGTCCGGCGATTGCCTCCATCTCGTTCGGTGGCATCGGCGGGGTTGTTTTCCTGATCGCCATGATCGCCGGCATGGCTGTCGCGCCTAAATTGCGTGACAGACTGGCCTAACGGGAATCGGGTTGGTAAAGACGGCGCATGGATATTCGAACACTTACCCCGACCTTCGCCGTCAGCCCGCAAATTGACCCGACCGACATGCCTGACATCGTGGCGGCGGGTTTCAAATGTATCATTTGCAATCGGCCTGATGAAGAGGTTCCGACCAGTCATCAGGCCCACGCAATGCAGATCGCAGCAGAGGCCGCAGGCCTTTCCTTCGTGCGCATCCCCGTTACCCATCAGGGGCTGTCGATGGAAATGATCACCGAACAGGGCGCTGCAACTGATGCTCATGAGGGTCCATACCTGGCGTATTGTGCGTCCGGCACGCGGTCTTCAATCCTGTGGTCACTGACGCAAGCAGGGCAGATGGCCACCGACGATATATTGGCGGCCACGCAAGCAGCCGGATATGAATTGGGCGGCCTGCGCGGACAGATCGACGCAATCGCCGCGCAAGGTTAGTCATCAACAGCAGCCAATGTGCGTTGCGCGGCAGGCATATCGCGCAATGCCGGTTCGGGTGGGGTTTCAATGCGCACCGCCCGCATTCCTGACGATTGCCCAAGCCGAGCTGTGGCAACCAATTTGTTGCCCGGTGCAAACAGCCTTACCGATCCAACGGTTGCACCAAATACGGGAATGATCTGCCCCACCTGCATGTCATTGACCGCGCCCAACGGCAGCGACAGCTTGGTCAAAACAGCTTGCAACGTGGCCGGCGCTTGGGCCACGGCGGCTTGCATTTTGATATCCCATCCGGCAACTGGGGTCACATCCACGGATGCAATGGCAACTTCATCCTGAAGCGGCAGTGCGATAACAATGCTGCCCGTCCGCTTGTCGGCAACCAGCCCGACCTCAATTTTCATCAAGCGGTATCCGCCATCACCCAATGCCAATTCAGCAGCACGCAGGCTGTCAAATGCCACCCCGTGTTGCACATCGTCCGCCCATCCTTGCAAATCATCGGTCGGCGGCATCGCAACCAACTGCGCCAGAAGGGCGGTAATCAGAGGCTGCAGCATCATCACGTCGGTGCCGGTATGGGGCCGTTCAGGTGCATGGTTCTTGGCAACGGCCCCCATGGTTTGAATTTCAATGGCCGCAGCCCGAAGTTGAGGGTCAATACCGATTAAACCAACCAATCTCCCTGCGCGTTCCAGACGAATACAGCAATCTGCGTCGGTCACCGACCCCGTGACACGGTCCACTTCAACAGAAGACAAAACCACATCGTCCACTGTAATTTGCATCCCCAAAGCCGTATCAGCTGCCCGCGTCACTGCCTGCCGCACAGCCCGCACAGACGACAATGGTGCAACCGCAACAGCTGGCGCTGCGCGGGTCGTCATTTGCTGAATGATAGAAGATGAATCGGTCAAATTACGGATGCCACACACCTATTGGTTTGCCTGACATTAACCCAAATTCCGTTACGGATTCCCTAACGTCGCAGCAAAAGGAACCGTCACCCGAAACGCCGCACCGCCCTGCCCCGGCAAATAGGAAATCTGTCCACCCAGCCGGGTCATGATCTCTTGGCAGATCGCAAGACCAAGTCCCGCACCACCTGCCTTTGACTGATCAGTGACGCGCGCAAATTTTTCAAAAATAACCTTTTGATTGGAAACGGAAATACCGCTGCCGTTATCCACAAAATCAACCCACACCTGATCGTTGTCGCGTCCGACTTTAATGTCCAACTGCGGGTTTGGAGCGTCACAGTATTTACGCGCGTTTACGATCAGATTGATGAACACCTGCACCAATCGGTCCGCGTCAGTATGCAGGATCAACGCTTCATCCACCGGTTTTCGAACCACGGTCAGCCGCGCGCCTTGTTCGGCTGTGACATCAACCGCCCGCGCGATTAGCGCGCTCAACGATACATCGTGCAAATGCAGTTCCACCTGACCGTTCGCCAGAACGGACAAATCAAGCAGATCGTCAAGAAGGCGGGTCAAACGCAAGGTTTCATCATGAATAATCCCCGCATAACGCCCTTGGTCTTCTGCCGTCATGTCACTGTCGCGCAAAATCTCGGAAAATGACCTGATCGACGTCATTGGCGTGCGCAATTCATGGCTGATTTGACTTAGAAAGGCATCCTTTTGTACGGAAAGTGCCGTCAGTTTTTCGTTGGCATCGCGCAATGCCCGTGCCGTGCGATCTTGCTCTGCGGACTTGGCCTCGAGTTGGCTGGAATATTCCAGAATTTGGGCCGCTTCATCAGCAACAGCAATGAGATCTTCCACAGAAACGCCTGTGCCTTCGGTAAGCTGGCCGACCATCGCGTGTGCCGTTGCCGCCCCGACCGAGCCTGACAATTCACGTTCCAACCTCTCGATGAAATCAGGGGTCACCTCGGGCAAAAAGCCTGATTTGCCCTGTGCATCCGCTGCATTGCGGAAAAATGCCTGCGCCTCGACGCCGCCAATAATGCGCTGGGACATGATCAACAATTCTTCTGCCCCCGCGATACTTGTGCGCAACGGGCGCGACCCAACGGTCATATCAAAGACGTTAACGAATTGGGCGCCTTGCAGCCGTTCCAGCGGTGTCGGAAAGCTAAAAACAGACCCCACAAAGAACATCGCCGTGTTAAGCAACATCGACCACATGACACCATGCACCAGCTGGTCCATCCCGCCTATCCCAAATAACGCATCAGGTCGCAGCCATGCGATGCCAAAAGGGCCAAACGCAGTCGCCGCCTCGGTTATGACCGCGCCTATACCGAAGGATGGCAAAAATAGTGTCCAGCTCCATACTGCAAACCCAGTCAGCAGCCCCATGGCCGCACCAACGCGGGTCGCACCACGCCAAAAGATGCCGCCAATCAACGCCGGAAGCACCTGCACAGCACCGGTAAACGACACAAGCCCAATCGCGGCAAGCGCCGTGCCCCCGCCCGAAACCCGATAGTAAAGATAGCCAAGCAGCAACACGCCTGCGATTGAAAACCGGCGCGACAGCAAGATAATCTTGCGCACGTCGCCCGAAACCTTGGCCTCTGCCCCTGTGCGCGCAGATAGCCAGATAGGCAAAACGATATGGTTCGACACCATCGTGGCAAGCGCGATCGTCGCGACGATCACCATTGACGTCGCTGATGAAAACCCACCCAAGAACGAAAGCATCGCCAACCCTTCGCGGCCCTGCGACAGCGGCACGGTCAACACAAACAGGTCGGGGTTTGACCCTGCCGGAAGCAGCTGCAATCCGACAACGGCAATCGGCACAACAAACAGGCTCATCAACATCAGATAAGCGGGGAATGCCCAACCCGCGACGTTCAAATGACGTTCATCAACGTTTTCAACAACCAAAACTTGAAACATGCGTGGCAAGCACAAAAAGGCGGCTCCAGACAAGAATATCAACGTGACCCAACGGCCACCGTCTTGCTGCCAAGTGGCGATGGGCGATGCATCGACTTGGGCCAAAATTTGCGATGGTCCGCCCGCAATCCCCCAAACCACAAAAACGCCGACGGCGACCAAGGCAAACAGCTTAACCGCAGCTTCGACCGCAATCGCCATAACGATGCCATGGTGACGTTCATTTGCGTCCAGATTGCGCGTGCCAAAAAGCACCGTAAAAATGGCCAGACCGACCGCAACCCAAATCGCACCGCCGCTAAGATCATCAGCGCCCCATGGCTGCCCGCCTGCCTCTGCAAAAACGCCAAAAGATAGCGTAACAGACTGAAGTTGCAGGGCAATATAGGGTGTGGCGGCGATAACCGCCATGACTGTGACAATAACACCAAGAAACGTCGATTTGCCAAAACGCGACGAAATCAAATCAGCGATTGATGTGATCCTTTGGGCACGCCCGATGCGTACCAAGCGGCGTAAAATCCACCACCAGCCAACCATCACAAGTGTTGGTCCCAGATAGATCGTTACAAACTCAAGCCCCGACCGCGCGGCATAGCCGACCGCGCCATAAAACGTCCACGCGGTGCAATAGATCGACAGCGACAGTGTGTAGACAACAGGTGACCGAAGCCAGCCCCCCTGCCCGCGCGCGGCCTGACGTTCCGCGTAAAACGCAACGCCAAACAGAAACGCGACATAGGTCAACGCCACCGCAATCAAAATATTGAAGGCAAGCATTATTTGTCTTTCAACGGATCAGTTGAAACAGACCGCGAAATCGCCGCGGCCAATAGGATCAACAATATCCATACAACAAATACATAGACAAACGCAGCACTGCTTTGGGCCTGATCCTGCCCGTTGTTCCACAAAAGCGGGATCAATAATAAAACAGTCCCGATCAGCGGCACAGCCCGCGCCAAATCCCGCATCCGGCGCTGGCGATATGTATCGCGCGCAACAAATACCGGTTTTTGGGTGGGGTTGATCATGCGTCCATCAAGGCGCTGACGGTGTCGCGCACCTCGGCGTTGGAAAACGGTTTGGTCATGAATTGATTGGCGCCCAGCCGTTGTGCCAATTCGCGGTCCTTGGCCTGACCACGCGCCGTCAGCATCATCACCGGAATCTCTTTGGTGACAGGATCGGCCCGTAGATCGCGCAGAATATCAAACCCGCTTCGCCCGGGCAGCATCACATCAAGAATTATCAAATCCGGCGGCAACGCCAGCACCTTGGTCATGGCGGTTTCGCCATCTTCGTGGGTGTGCACGGTCCAACCATCACGCGACAATATGAAACTAATCGCCTCGATGATGTTTGGTTCGTCTTCTATCAAGAGGACCCGCTTAGCCATGACGTGGTATTCCCTTCCCCCAAGGTCGGGGCTGACTATCACGGCAAAATGCGGGGCTGTCAAAGGGCTGTTTTATGTCATCGCAGATGGTTCGCGCCGCGCCACACAATCGGCACGTGGACAAATGCGGCATGAAACCCCAACAGGAATCGGGATTGCACCGTCGTCTTCTGGGTCGGGGATCACCAGCATCGTGGACCGCAAAACAGGTGGCGCATCAAATCCCGCCTGTCCGATCGGCTTTGCAACAGCATAGCATAAAAACCGCTGCGCCCCTGCGTCTGGCAACGTCACAACAACACGAATGGGCTGATCAGGTCGAGCCAATGCCGTGAATACAGGCCAAAGCGGACAGCCCGCACCTGCACGCGGCAATGCAAATCCACGTGCCTGCTTTTGCATCAGCAACGCACCCGATGCATCTGCGGTCACCAATCCCATCGGCGGATGGTCGTCAGATGGCGGCAGGCTTGCCAATCTGCGCAAGACCATATCAACGGCGACACCAAACTGGGCGGCAATCACAACCGGATTATAAAATGCGGCACGCGCTGCCCTTGCAAATCGCGCTGTTGGCAAGGCCGCAACATCCGCTTGATACTGTCGCAAATAGCGGTCCATCAAATCGCGGGCCGCCGAAGAAGACATCGCAAACTCAGACAAGACCACGTCCTGCGGTTTTGGGGCAGTGCCTTCGAGGTCACCTATATGGAAATCATGCGCGGCAAGTGCGGCCTCCACCTCGTCGATTGGGGCCATATTTGTGGGGCCGTCAGGGTCAGGCGTGCCAAGATAGCGGATCAATGCCTCACTGCTGGCGGCCAAGCGGATACTGTCGTCGTAGATATTGCGGTGAAAACGCGATTGCCAATCAGCATCAATCGTTTCCCCGCCAACCAGAATTGAAGCAGCAGACCGCACCGCTGTAACAGCAGAAATCACCTGATGAAGCGATCCGGCCAATTCAGGGTCATATGTGATCCGGTCATTCAGCACTTGCACCCGATCCTGAAGCGTAGAAATTCGCGCAGCTTGGGCCACCACAAGCGCCGACCATCCTGGAAAGCGACCTGCGAAATCCTCGGCCCGCGCGACTTCTGCTGTGGATGACAATTCGGCGGACGCAGCGCGCAGCTGGTCTAGCAATGTCGCGTCAACGCCTTGGGACAGCTGCTCGGCTGGAACACCAAGCGCAAGTGCCGCATCCCCAAGCAGTTTGCCCGCGATTCTACGGCGATTGTGTTCGATCAAGTTCAAATAGGGTGCAGAAATACCCAAGGTCGCGGCCAGATCGGCCTGCCTGATCCCCTGATCAATACGGCGTTCGCGAATGCGCGTTCCCGTAATCCCATCCACTGCCATCGCGAATTCCCTATGTATTCAGTCTGTTTCTGCACCTGCAAGAAAACAGATTTACAAAATTTACAACCTCGTTGTTCATTTATTTACCAATTCGCAGCGCGAAACGTCAACCACTGTTGCCCGATTGGGGGTCACGCGCCGATGCTGTTGTCACACGTAAGTGTATGCCGCCCGGGCGAGGAGGTCAGGCGCGGCAGATAAAAACCTTAGGGAGGATAATAATGTCCACATCAAACTTCTCACGTCGTGGGTTGCTTAAGACAGGTGCCGTTGCCGGCGCTGGTCTCGCGCTTCCAACGTATCTGAGCGCCGCTAGCCATACTGGCTTCACAAACGCCCCAACTGGGTCAACTGTGAAATTCGGCTTTAACGTTCCACAAACCGGCCCGTACGCTGAAGAAGGTCTCGACGAACTTCGCGCACAAGAACTTGCTGTTGAGCACCTCAACGGCATGGGCGACGGCGGCATGTTGAACACCTTTTCCGAAAAGAACCTCGACGGCACAGGTATCCTGGGCAAGAAGGTTGAATTCGTAACGGGTGATACGCAGACAAAATCTGACGTGGCACGTGCATCCGCACAGTCCATGATCCAGAAAGATGGCTGCATCATGATCAACGGCGGTTCTTCTTCCGGTGTTGCGATTGCTGTTCAGGGTCTGTGCCAAGAAGCTGGCGTGATTTTCATGGCTGGTCTGACACACTCCAACGACACAACTGGTAAAGATAAGAAAGCCAACGGCTTCCGTCACTTCTTTAACGGTTACATGTCTGGTGCGGCTCTGGGTCCAGTTCTGGAAGCAGAATATGGCGGTGAGCGTAACGCATACCACCTGACAGCTGACTATACATGGGGCTGGACACAGCAGGAATCCATGCAAGCGTCTACCGAAGCAATCGGTTGGCAGACAGCTCAGAACGTTCTGACACCAGTTGGTGCGGGTGACTTCTCATCCTATATCGCGCCAATCTTGAACTCTGGTGCTGATACGCTGGTTCTGAACCACTACGGTGGGGACATGGTAAACTCTTTGACACAAGCTGTTCAGTTTGGCCTCAAAGACAAGCAGGTTAACGGTAAAGACTTTAAGATTATCGTTCCACTGTACTCCGAGTTGATGGCCGCTGGTGCGGGCTCCAACATCGAAGGCGTGTTTGGTTCCATGAACTGGAACTGGCAGCTGCAAGATGCTGGTACTGCTGCGTTTGTTAAGTCGTTCGGTGAAAAGTATGGCTTCCCGCCATCCGGTTCAGCGCACACTTGCTACGTTCAGACACTGCTTTATGCGGATGCTGTTACACGTGCGGGCACATTCAACCCATGTGGCGTTGCCGAAGCTCTCGAAGACTTTGACTTCGATGGCATGGGCAACGGCCCAACAAGCTATCGCGGCGCTGACCACCAGTGCTTCAAAGACGTGTTGGTTATGAAGGGTAAAGAGAACCCAACAAACCAGTACGATACTTTGGAAATCGTGGAAGTTACGCCACGTGCACAGGTTGAGTATGCACCAGATCACCCAATGTTCGCCGGTGGCGATCTGGGCGAATGTAACCCAGGCGCGTAAGCGTTTGAAAAACGATCGGATCGGCGCCCATGCGCCGGTCCACCCTGCCCCAGCATTGGGGTCAATCCAGCAGACATGACGGGGCAAGGTCCAATGGACGCAATTATTCTACAAATTCTCAACGGCTTAGATAAGGGCTCGGCTTATGCTTTGATTGCCCTCGGCCTGACTTTGATCTTTGGCACGCTTGGCGTTGTGAACTTTGCACATGGTGCGTTGTTCATGATTGGTGCATTTTGTGCGGTCACCGTGCAAAAACTGCTCGGTCTCAGCTTTGATGTGATCGATCCCACACAAACCGATTTCTTGGGCAACCCGCTCAAGGTCGCCACACCTTATGTAGAGGCGTGGTTCGGACCCGCTGTTGGCGGCACGATCCAAGACTGGTCAGTCCCTCTGGCCATTCTGGTTGTTATCCCCGTGATGTTCCTTGTCGGTTGGGCGATGGAACGCGGGCTGATCAAACATTTCTATAGCCGTCCGCATGCAGACCAGATCCTTGTAACTTTCGGTCTGGCGATTGTGATTGGCGAAATCATCAAGGCGTTCTTTGGCGCGAACCCGATTCAAACCCCTGCCCCCGAAATGTTCATCGGCACGGTTGATGTGGGCTCTTGGCTGGGCATGGACCCGGGCGCTGTTGCCTATCCAACATGGCGCATGGTCTATTTTGCCTTTTCCGCTGTGATTATTGCGTCGGTCTTTGCATTCTTGCAATTCACCACATTCGGTATGGTTGTGCGGGCTGGTATGGCCGACCGCGAAACCGTTGGCTTGCTTGGCATCGACATCGACAAACGCTTTACGCTGATGTTTGGTTTGGCCGCAGCAGTCGCGGGTATGGCGGGCGTCATGTACACACCAATCCTGTCACCCCACTATAACATCGGCATGGACTTCCTTGTGCTGTCGTTTGTTGTGGTTGTTGTCGGTGGTATGGGCTCGCTCCCCGGTGCCGTAATGGCGGGGTTCCTGTTGGGTGTTCTGCAGTCGTTCGCATCCATGAACGAAGTCAAAGCCCTGATCCCCGGAATTGACCAAATCATCATCTACCTTGTTGCAATCATCATTTTGTTGACCCGTCCACGTGGCCTTATGGGTCGCAAAGGCGTGATGGAGGACTAATCATGCTCGGACTTAACTCTCGCGATTTCAAACTATTCCTTATCGTGTGCTTCATGGCCATGGCCGCACCGTTCCTGCTCAACCCGTTTCCGACCGCGTCGGCCTTGGGCGAAAGCTTTAACGCAGGTTACCCTGCCCTGATGCAGCGGTTTGTCATCTTTGGCATCCTGGTGATCGGGTTCAACATTCTGTTCGGCCTGACAGGGTATCTGTCATTCGGTCATGCAGCATTCTTGGGTGTCGGATCATACGCCGCCGTTTGGATGTTCAAACTGCTGTCATATAATGTTGTGCCAGCAATCATCTTGTCTGTCATCGTGGCTGGCCTGTTTTCGGTCGTGATCGGATACGTGAGCTTGCGACGCTCTGGGATCTATTTCTCGATCCTGACGCTTGCCTTTGCGCAGATGTCATATCAGCTGGCCTATTCGGTGTTCACCCCTCTTACAAACGGCGAAACCGGGCTTCAGGTCTATAACGATGACCCTCAGATCCTGATGGGTGAAAACTCTCCGACTGTGCCGCATTTGTTCGGGCTGGAAATGAACGGGCAATCGACGCTTGATGTGGCGGGTTGGTCATTCACTTTCCAGAACGGCTACTACCTGTCGGCGATCTTCCTGATCATTGCGTTCTATATTTCGATCCGCATTTTCCGGTCCCCAATGGGTCTGATGCTGCGGGCGATCAAGTCAAACCAGACGCGCATGTCCTACACAGGTATCAATACGAAACCTTATATGCTTGCGGCATTCGTGATCTCCGGCATGTATGCTGGTCTGGCCGGTGGCCTGCTGGCCGCGATGGACCCGTTGACGGGGGCAGAACGCATGTTCTGGACCGCATCGGGTGAGATTGTCGTCATGGCTATCTTGGGCGGTGTTGGCACGTTGATCGGCCCTGTGCTGGGTGCGGGTGTGATCAAATACCTCGAAAACATCGTGTCCAAAATCAACGGCGACATCCTGCACACATGGTTCGCGTTCCTGCCCGATGGTCTGGAGAACTTCATCGTGAACATCATGTATCCGTTTGTAGGCAAAGGCTGGCACCTGACGCTGGGCCTATTGTTCATGGCTGTTGTCATCTTCCTGCCCGGTGGGCTTGTGCAAGGTGGTCAAAAGCTGGGCGGATTGTTCCGCCGCAAGAAAACCGACGACGCCGCTGATGGCGCCAAGACACCAGCGGAATAAGGAGAAACGACAATGGGTATTCTCGAAGTCAAAGGTATCAACAAACGCTTTGGTGGCCTTCAGGCGCTAGGTGACGTGAACCTCAGCGTGGCTGAAAACACCGTGCACGCGATTATCGGCCCGAACGGGGCCGGTAAATCCACCCTTCTCAATGTGCTTGTGGGTAAACTCATTCCCGATAGCGGATCTGTCATGTTTGACGGGCAATCCGTTCTGGGCCGCGCGCCGCACGAGATTAACCAGATGGGTATTTCACGGGTTTTCCAAACACCTGAAATCTTTGCCGATCTGACCGTGTTTGAAAACGTAATGATCCCCTGCTTTGCCAAGCGTGACGGATCATACAAGATGAACGGCATCGGTGCAGTCACAGGCCACGGCGACATTCGCGACACAGCCGAGGCGATCTTGGATGATGTGAACATGCTCGACAAACGGCATATGACAGCATCATCCATGTCCCGCGGCGACAAACGTCGTTTGGAAATGGCAATGTGTTTGGTGCAAGAACCCCGCCTGCTTTTGTTGGATGAACCCACAGCGGGCATGGCCCGTGCGGACACCAACAACACCATTGATCTGCTCAAAGAGATCAAGGAAAAGCGCGACATCACAATGGCGATCATCGAACACGACATGCACGTGGTGTTCAGCCTTGCCGAACGGATCACCGTTTTGGCCCAAGGCACACCCCTTGTCGAAGAAACGCCAGAAAACATCAAAGGTCACCCCAAGGTGCGCGAAGCCTATCTTGGCGAAGCACAGGTGTAAGGAACAGTTATGAACGCTCCATTCAACAAAAACGCCAACAACGCGGCCACCCACCCTGCCTATTTGTCAGTTTGGGAAATCGAGGCCTATTACGGCGAAAGCTATATCGTTCAAAACGTCAGCTTTAACATCCACGAAGGCGAAATCCTCGCGCTTTTGGGTCGCAACGGTGCTGGCAAAACATCCACCTTGCGCACAATCGCTCGCATGGGTGATCCGCAGCTAAAGCATGGTGAAATCTGGCTGGACCATAAACCCCTGCACCAGATGAAATCATGGCAGGCCGCCCAAGAAGGCATCGCACTTGTGCCAGAGGATCGCAGCATCATCGCGGGCCTCACGGTTGAAGAAAACCTCAAGCTGGCCCAGATTGCACCGCCCATCGGTTGGTCGCTTGAACGCATCTATGATCTGTTCCCTCGACTGGGCGAACGCCGCACCCAAGAAGGTGTGACATTGTCAGGTGGCGAACAGCAAATGCTGGCGATTGCCCGCGCCCTTGCCCGCGACATCAAGGTGTTGTTGCTTGATGAACCATACGAAGGTCTGGCCCCTGTTATCGTGCAAGAGATTGCCAAGACGCTCGGACTGATCCGCGATCAGGGCATCACAACCGTGATCGTCGAACAAAACGCCGTGGCCGCGCTCAAGCTGGCCGATCGTGCGGTGATTCTGGATACCGGCACGGTCGTTTACGACGGTTCCGCGAAAGAAGTGCTCGAAGACGAACAGCTGCGCGCAAAATATTTGGCTATTTAACGGTTCAGTAACCTGATCCGTTCAAATTAATGACGGTCTTTATCATTCAACCGTCGGAGCACCTAAATGGAACTTGCGCTTCAATCCGCCCCTGCCCTTGCAATGCCAATGGCTGGGGCCGTTCTGCAATCACCTCAATCACAGCAGGCCGCACAAAAACCAACGCCAACTGGCCTTTTGTCAGGGCCACGGCCCGCCGACAATGCGACAGCCGGAATTGTTGCGGCCACTCAGATCATGTCTCAATTTGACCGTATCGGGGCCGCGCTGCCTGCCGAACGCACATTGAAACCCTACGGCATTGCGATGCTGCCACCGCGCAACTTGATGGCCAATTTGTCCTGATTGCTGCGGTCAACGCTGCCCCCACGTCATTTTCCTGATCGACGTGTCTTTCCTCTGAAAGGCGCGTGACGTATAAGTCCGTTAATTGCCAGTGTGACTGGACCTTATTTAGGCAACGGGCCGAGGAAAACATGACCAAAAAAACCTCTCACGAAAGCGACGTAAGCTTCATTCAATCACTTGCAGAGCTTCTGCGCGAAAACGACCTGACCGAATTGCAGGTGAAACGTGACTATGGCGAAAACGACAGCCTGAACGTGCGTGTCAGCCGCCAAACCCAGACTGTTGTGCAGGCCGCCGTTGCAGCCCCCGCACCTGCTGCCGCCGCACCAGCCGCCGCACCCGCAGCAGCCGCGCCCGCAGATGCACCTGCTGATCCATCTGCGCACCCAGGTGCCGTACCGTCCCCGATGGTTGGCACAGTTTACATGGCCGCCGAACCTGGCGCCGCGCCCTTCGTGTCCGTAGGCACGACAGTGTCCGAAGGCGACACCATCCTTATCATCGAAGCCATGAAAACCATGAACCACATCCCTGCCCCAAAGGCAGGCACGATCAAGCGCATCCTGGTTGAAGACGGCGGCGCCGTTGAATTTGGCGCACCTCTTGTGATCATCGAATAAGGCAGACAGCAAATGTTTGACAAAATCCTGATTGCGAACCGCGGCGAAATTGCGCTGCGGGTCGTGCGCGCATGTCGCGAAATGGGCGTGAAATCTGTGGCTGTGCATTCAACAGCCGACAGTGACGCAATGCATGTGCGCATGGCCGACGAGGCGATCTGCATCGGCCCGCCATCGTCAGCACAGTCCTACCTTTCGTTTCCCGCCATTATCGCGGCTTGCGAAATCACGGGCGCGCAGGCGGTTCACCCCGGCTATGGCTTCTTGTCCGAAAACGCGGCCTTTGTGCAGGCGCTCGAAGATCACGACATCACGTTCATCGGCCCGTCGGCCGCTGACATCCGCACAATGGGCGACAAAATCACTGCCAAGGACACGATGAAAGAACTTGGCGTGCCATGCGTGCCCGGCTCAGCTGGCGGTGTACCTACATTGGCCGAGGCCCAGAAAATTGGTGATGAAATCGGCTATCCGGTCATTATCAAGGCCACCGCAGGCGGCGGTGGACGCGGTATGAAGGTGGCACAAACGGCCGCTGACATGGAACAAGCGTTCCATTCCGCCCGCGCAGAGGGCAAAGCGGCCTTTGGCAACGACGAAGTCTATATCGAAAAATACCTGACCACACCGCGCCACATTGAAATCCAAGTTTTCGGCGACGGTAAAGGCAACGCGGTGCACCTTGGCGAACGCGACTGTTCGCTTCAGCGTCGTCACCAAAAGGTATTTGAGGAAGCCCCCGGCCCCTGCATCACCCCCGAATTGCGCAATCGCATCGGTAAGGTTTGCGCGGATGCCGTGGCCAAGATCAACTACTCTGGTGCAGGCACAATCGAATTCCTGTTTGAAAACGATGAGTTCTACTTCATTGAGATGAACACACGTTTGCAGGTCGAACATCCCGTGACCGAAAACATCTTTGGCGTCGACCTAGTGCGCGAACAGCTGCGCGTGGCCTCGGGCCTGCCATTGTCGTTTACCCAAGACGATTTGGTCATCAACGGTCATTCGATCGAAGTGCGCATCAACGCCGAGAAACTGCCAGATTTCCGCCCCTGCCCGGGCAAGATCACGCAATTCCACGCGCCCGGCGGCCTTGGCGTGCGCATGGATAGCGCGCTTTATGACGGTTACAGCATCCCGCCCTACTACGACAGTCTGATTGGCAAGCTGATCGTGCACGGCCGCGACCGGCCAGAGGCATTGGCCCGCCTTGGGCGCGCCTTGGGTGAACTGATCGTGGACGGCGTGGATACCACCATTCCGCTTTTCCATGCATTGCTGGCAGAAGAAGCCGTGCAGACCGGTGACTATAACATTCACTGGTTGGAACATTGGCTTGAAGAAAACCTGTCCTAAACCTTGCAAGACGGTCCATCAGCCCTGACGCCTGAACTGCTTTTGCAGGGGTATCAGGCTGGTGTGTTCCCCATGTCCGAAAGCCGGGACGACCCAGATGTGTTTTGGGTCGATCCACGTCTGCGCGGCGTCATCCCGTTGGACGGATTTCGTATTTCACGCAGCTTGGCAAAAACAATTCGCACCACACCGCTTGAATTGACGTTAGATCGTGATTTTCTCGGGGTGGTGCGTGGTTGTGCCGACCGACCGGAAACGTGGATCAACGATACGATTTTTGATCTCTACGCCGCGCTGCATGATCGCGGATCTGCGCACTCCATCGAGGTTTGGGACGGCGAAACGCTTGTCGGCGGTGTCTACGGCGTGACAATCGGCGCTGCGTTTTTCGGAGAAAGCATGTTTAGCCGTCGCCGCGACGCATCAAAAATCGCCCTTGCCTATTTGGTCGATCATCTTGTGCAAGCAGGGTTTACCCTTTTTGACACGCAATTCATCACCGACCATCTTGCCAGCCTCGGGGCGCAGGAAATTGATCGTGATACTTACCATGAATTGTTGGATCAGGCGCTCAATCAGACTGCGAATTTCAAACAGAATGCTTCGTTACCAACGGCTTACACGTTATTACAACGCAACGCCCAAACGTCATAGCGCGGGTGATCCATCGCGTTCAAGGCAGGTGCGGATGCAATCAGCCACCCCCGAAAAACAGGCTCAACCAGATCGCGATACACAACAGTGATGCGAGCATAGGCATCCCCGTTTGGGTTTGATGTGGGGTAACGGCAGTCTTCAAGCGTGATTTTCAACAGGCCCAATGCGCCTGTTTCACCTGTGCCAAGCCGCAGATCAGTCACATCGCCTGACACCTTATCAAGCACGCGCAGCAGGCCAGAATTCGCGCTTGTGGCTTGCTGGGCCGCGGCGACGGACGCAGTGACACAGATAAAGGCCGCAAGGATCAGGGTTCGCATTCTAGTTTCCCTCGCCAGTGACGAATTTCAGCAAAAGCGAGATCAAGCTCACCGCGCCTTGTGTGTCCTCAATCTCGGACCCGTTTTCAAAATTCTCAAGCGAACCACCAGGCACGATTTCTACGAAATTTCCGCCAAGAAGCCCCTCTGATGCAATAACCGCCGCGCTATCATCAGGAATGACCGTATCTGCATCGATTTGCAGCGTTGTATCACCTCGATAGGTCGTGGGGTTCAGCGCGATGGCCGAAACAGTGCCAATTTTGACACCAGCAAGGCGAATATCGCTACCTGCGGTTACACCTTCAACCGACCGAAAGCTCGCCGTGAGGTCATAGGTCGTGCCACCACCGGTAAATCCCGTCGTGCGCAACGTATAGGTCAAAAATCCGATCGCGATGGCAAGAACCACGCCGCCAACGATGACCTCTGTGGTGTTCTCGCGCATGGCGCTCACTCCGGCGTCCAAGCCTCGTAATCACCGCGCGGGGCTGGATCTGCCCGGCGCAACGACCCAGCTGGCGCATATGCATTGACGGTGCCCGTCAGGTTTGGCTGGTGGGGCTGTTCCCAGGTCTTGTGAACCAACGGTTTGTCAGTTGGCGCCTCGTCCCATGTGTGGTGCAGCCATCCGTGCCAATCAGGATCAATCCGGCTTGCTTCCATCGGACCATTGTAAATGACCCAACGGCGTTCTCCCGTTGCATTGGTGTAGAACACATTGCCTTGGCTGTCTTCGCCAACTTTTTTGCCCTTGCGCCATGTCCAAAGCTGGGTGCCGAATGTTTGACCATCCCACCATGTGAAAACACGTTTGATTGTATTCAAAATGCCCATCATTCGCTCCTTGACGCCGTTGTCCTGCTTTTGCCCCAAATCGTGGCAAAGGTCCAGTGCGCTATGCATTCGGATCAACCGCCGTCAGCTCGATTTCAATCTTATACTTCGGATCAATCAGATTGGCCGAAATCATTGTGGCAACAGGCGGGTTTTCACCAAAGGCCGCCGATAAGACAGGCCAACAAGGTTCAAAGTCGGCGGGATTTGGCAGGATATAACGCACACGCACAGCATCAGCGAAACTCGCCCCTGCTTCGGCCAAGGCACGTTCAATAATGCCCAGCGCGGATTTGCATTGTTCAACCACGTCGTCGGGCACATCCGGGCCCGCAACAGTGCCCGCGACGTGCACAAACCCACCGGCCACAACAGCACGGCAATAGCCGATCTTGGGTTCAAAAACACCGCCAGACGAAATGCGCCGCACCATTAGCCTGCTGTCGCTGTTTCTTTGGCTTTCGACTTTTTCTCGTCGTGGATCATCAGCGGGGATGCATCGGGGCCAACGGCCTCTTCGTTCACCACGACCTCTGTCACGGTGTCCATACCAGGCAGGTCGAACATCGTATCAAGCAGGATATCTTCCATGATTGATCGCAGACCACGCGCACCTGTTTTGCGTTCAATCGCACGCTTCGCGATCGCCATCAGCGCATCATCAGTGAACGTCAGTTGCACGTCTTCCAGCTCGAACAGGCGTTGGTATTGCTTGACCAGCGCATTCTTTGGCTTGGACAGGATCGTGACAAGCGCGTCTTCGTCCAGATCGGTCAGCGTCGCAATCACAGGCAAACGGCCAACAAATTCAGGGATCAGACCAAACTTGAGCAGATCTTCGGGCTCCAAATCGGTAAAGATTTCACCAATGCCACGGTCATCATTGTCTTTCACGTCCGCGCCAAAGCCCATGCCGGACCCTTTGCCACGCTGCGCGATAATCTTATCAAGGCCAGCAAACGCGCCACCACACACGAACAAGATGTTCGTTGTATCAACTTGCAAGAATTCTTGCTGCGGGTGTTTACGCCCACCTTGTGGCGGAACGGATGCCACAGTGCCTTCCATGATCTTCAGCAAGGCCTGCTGCACGCCTTCGCCCGATACATCGCGTGTGATGGATGGGTTGTCGGACTTGCGCGTGATCTTATCGACCTCGTCGATATAAACGATGCCGCGCTGCGCGCGTTCCACGTTGTATTCGGACGCCTGCAACAATTTCAGAATGATATTTTCAACGTCTTCACCGACATAGCCCGCTTCAGTCAATGTGGTGGCATCGGCCATCGTGAACGGCACGTCCAGAATGCGGGCCAACGTCTGCGCCAAAAGCGTTTTACCGCAACCCGTTGGGCCGATCAGCATGATGTTGGATTTCGCCAGTTCAATATCGGATTTATCCGCATGGTTCAGGCGTTTGTAATGGTTGTGAACCGCCACAGACAACACGCGTTTTGCATGCATTTGACCGATAACATAGTCATCCAGCACGCCGCAAATCTCGGTCGGGGTTGGCACACCTTCGCCAGATTTCAGGCTGGATGATTTTGTCTCTTCACGGATAATGTCCATGCAAAGCTCAACACATTCGTCACAGATAAAAACCGTGGGGCCAGCAATCAGCTTGCGCACCTCATGTTGGCTTTTTCCACAAAAGCTACAGTAAAGTGTGTTCTTGCTGTCGTTGCCGGATGTGTTCGCCATATTTTAAACCTTTTGACCAATGGGTCATTTCTAAATGCGTAGGGCCGCCCTTGGCCTTAACCTAGGGCAGCCCGCAACTGGCTACAATGTCAAAATGACCCATCGCACGGTCACGTTAACAACTGGTATCGTTTAGTCAGCCAGCTTTTCACGGTTGGTCACAATCTCGTCGATGTGACCCCAATCTTTTGCCTCTTCGGCGGTCATCCATGTGTCGCGATCAAGCGCCTTTTCAACTGCTTTATGCGTCTGACCTGTGTGATCCATATAAAGCTGGTAAAACCGCTCGCGGGTGCGTTCAATGTGACGCGCCGAGATCAGCATATCAGATGCCTTACCCTGTGTGCCGCCAGACGGCTGGTGCACCATCACTTCGGAATTGGGCAAGGAAAAACGCATCCCCTTTTCGCCGCCAACCGCAATGACCGACCCCATTGATGCGGCCATGCCGCAGATCAAGGTCGACACCTTTGGGCGAATGTATTGCATCGTGTCATAAATGCTCATGCCCGAATGCACCGCACCACCGGGGCTGTTGATATACATGCTGATTTCTTTCTTGGGGTTTTCCGCCTCAAGGTGCAGCAATTGCGCGACAACCAACTGGGACATCCCATCGTGGATGGGGCCATTCACAAAAACGATCCGTTCTTTCAACAAACGGCTAAAGATATCATAGGCGCGTTCGCCGCGTGCTGTTTGTTCAACAACCATCGGGACGAGATTCATATATTGTTCGACTGGATCGTGCATGTGCTTACTGCCTCACTGTTGGACGTGGGTTCGTCCTACTTCAAATAACTTGCCATAACCTTAGTAGCGGCGATGGGGGGCTTCAAGGGCAGGTCTGCTGATCTTGTCAGCTTTCGTGCGGGCGCTAACTGACTGACATGACAGATTTCCCCGCTGACCGCGCCACCGCCCTTGCCCGCCTTGCTGCCTTTGCCCCCCACGCGGGGCGAGACTACGCTGCTGGCCGCAACTATGATGACCAGTCTCACGTATCAGTCCTATCCCCCTATCTGCGACACAGAATAATCACCGAACAAGAGGTTCTGACCGAGGTTCTGCGCCACCATTCGCCGTCTGCCGCTGATAAATTCATCTC
Organism: Yoonia sp.; assembly: GCA_965656885.1. Taxonomy (GTDB): domain Bacteria; phylum Pseudomonadota; class Alphaproteobacteria; order Rhodobacterales; family Rhodobacteraceae; genus Yoonia. Next base: position 6,575 of record CBFHME010000019.1, on the reverse strand, counting down.
TGAGGTTTGCTGGCGCAGCTATTGGAAAGGCTGGCTTGAACGCCGCCCTGCCCTATGGACCGCATATAAGGCCGAACTGGGGCAATCCATCGACGCCGTGCAAACCCAGTCAGGGCTGCGATCCGAATGGGAGGCCGCGTGTCTGGGCCAAACAGGTATCGCATGTTTTGACCATTGGGCGCACGCGTTGGTCAGCACGGGTTATCTGCACAACCACGCCCGTATGTGGTTTGCGTCAATCTGGATTCACACGCTGAAACTGCCTTGGGTGTTGGGGGCCGACTTTTTCATGCGGCATCTGCTGGATGGTGATCCTGCATCCAATACCCTGTCGTGGCGCTGGGTGGGCGGCATTCAGACGATGGGGAAAACCTATCTTGCGCGGCCTGATAACATTGCAAAATACACCAATGGGCGTTTTCAGCCGACGGGATTGGCAACTGAGCCGCTGATCCTGACATCGCCACCACACCCCGCTGTGGGCGCAGTGCCCACCCCCGACACGGTCGATCCCACATTGCAAAGCGTGCATCTTATCACCGACGACGACATTAGCGCCGACCAACCCGATATGCCCAGCGCGACCTATCACAACGTAGCAGGACGCAGCCCGTTGTCCGTTGCACCGCATATTGGCGCATTTGTGGACCAAGCCCTGTCTGACAAGGGTATTCACCTACCGGCCATTGGGGGGATCGTGGATTGGGCACGGGAAAACAACGCGGCCCAAGTCATTATGAACTACCCGCCCGTTGGCCCGACCCAAGACGGGTTGCGCGGTTTGCGCGCCGCACTTGGCGAACATAACATTCGTCTTGCGGTGCAGATAAGAGACCACGACCAAACAGGCTGGCCCGCCGCAACGGCTGGATTTTTCAAATTCAAGGCCGTGATCCCAGACCTGTTACGCATGGTCGCGGATTGCCGTGAACCGCAACTGCACCTACGTTAACCGCAACAGTTCATCCCCAACCGGAGGCACGATCATGCCCACCACACTGAACATCAACGGACAATCCCGCACCATTGACCTGCCCGACGACGTGCCCCTTTTGTGGGCGCTGCGCGACGGGCTGGGGCTGACAGGCACGAAATACGGCTGCGGCGTCGCCGCATGCGGCGCCTGCACGGTCCATATTGACGGAGAGGCCGTACGGTCATGTCAGGTGGGCATCGCGGATGTCTGGGGCGCGGTTACAACCATCGAAGGGTTGGGCACACCTGATCTGCCCGCCACCATTCAACAGGCTTGGATCGACAATCAGGTCGCGCAATGCGGCTACTGCCAATCCGGTCAAATCATGCAAGCGGCCGAGCTGTTGACGATCAATCAATCGCCCACCGACCAAGACATCGACGACGCCATGCAGGGCAACCTGTGCCGCTGCGGAACCTACCCGCGTATCCGCGCCGCGATCAAAGACGCCGCTCAAAAGATGAAGGACGCATAAAATGGCCAGCATCGGAAAAATCGCACGACGTAGTTTTCTTATCGGGTCTGCCGCCATTGTGGGTGGCGTGGCCTTTGGCGCGTATCAGATCAACAAAGACGCCCCCAATCCGCTGATCCCCGCCGAGGGTGAGGCAACATTGAACCCCTACGTGCTGATCAACGCGGACGGCGTGACCATCATCACGCCACGCGCGGAAATGGGCCAAGGGGTTCACACGACCCTTGCTGCATTGGTCGCCGAAGAAATGGATCTGGCATGGGAAGATGTGAACGTCATGCACGGCCCAGCGGGTCAGGCGTATTACAACGGCGCGCTGCTTGGGCTTGCCCTGCCGTTCCGCCACTATGCCGACACAGATTTCAAACACGGATTACGCCAGTCTGTCGGGAAAATCGGCAAACTGCTGTCGCTTCAGGTAACCGGCGGGTCAACTTCGACCAAAGACGCCTATGAACGGATGCGCCATGCAGGTGCATCTGCGCGCGAGGCGTTGAAAATGGCGGCCGCCGATCAGCTTGGTGTCGCGGTTGCGGACTTGCGCACCGAAAACGGAACGGTGATCGCGCCCGACGGCACCACGCTTGCCTATACCGCATTGGCAGAGGCCGCATCACGTGTGGATGCACCCGATGTGGACCTGCGCGATGCGTCTGAATGGAAACTGCTGGGTAAATCCCTGCCCCGCACGGATATGGTCGGGAAATCCACAGGCACCGCCGAATACGCGATTGATGTCGTTTTGCCCGGCATGAAGTTCGGCACAGTGCGCATCAGCCCCAAGCGTGGCGGCATGGTATCCTATGACGCCACAGCGGCCAAAGCCATGGACGGCGTTGATGCCATTGTTGACCTTGGCGACGGGATAGGCGTGATCGCATCCAACACATGGCTTGCGTTTCAAGCCGCAGAAGCCGTCGATATCGTCTGGGAAGACGCCAGCTATCCCCCATCCACCGATGCGCTGATGACCGCGATCAAGGCGTCGCTGAATTCCGATGCAAATTCCACCGCCCGCGACGATGGCGATGTCACGGACTCCTTTGAAGGCACAGAGGTGTCGGCACAATACACCGTCCCATGGCTCGCCCACGCCACGATGGAGCCGATGAACGCGGTTGCATGGCAGCAAGACGACACCATGCAAATCTGGTCCGGCAACCAAGGCCCTATCCTTGTGCGCGACAAATGCGCCGCCGCTGTCGGGCTTGAGCCCGAGAACGTCACTGTCCATACCACGATCATGGGTGGCGGCTTTGGTCGGCGCGGCGAGGCTGATTTTTCCATGCATGCCGCGCGATTGGCCGCTGCAATGCCCGGCACGCCGATCAAAATGACGTGGTCACGAGAAGAAGACATGCGCCACGATTTCTACCGCCCTGCGGCTGCGGCATCGTTCCGTGGTGTGGTGCGCGACGGCCAAGCGGTGATGCTTGACGGTGCGATTGCTGCACCATCCGTGATGCACCAATCGGGTATTCGTATCGCAGGATCGGCCCCTCCCGGCCCTGACCGCGCCCATGTCGAAGCCGCATTTGACCAACCATATGCGATCCCCAACTATCGGATCACCGGCCATTTAACAGAAATTGACGTGCCAATCGGCTATTGGCGGTCGGTCGCATCGTCGTTCAACGGGTTCTTTTTTGACACATTTGTCGATGAAATGGCCCGCGCTGCAGGCACTGATCCGCTCGAATTTCGGGCAACCCTTGCGGCCCAAGAACATAAGGTTTCGGAAACGGTCATCCGCAAAGTTGGTGAAATGTGCCAATGGACGGGACAATCAAAGCCCGGATTCGGGCGTGGTGTCAGCTTTAGCCACACTTTTGGCACAGCCGTTGCGATGGTGGTTGAGGTCGCCGATGAAGACGGACAAATCCGGCTTAACAAAGTTTGGATCGCCTGTGACGTTGGCACTGCCCTTGACCCGTCCATCATCGAGGCTCAGATGATCTCTGGCGCGATCTATGGCTTGTCCGCTGCTGTGATGGGCGAAGTCACGTTCGAAGAAGGTGAAGCCCAACAATATAACTTCCCTGACTATGATGCGTTGAGGATGCATACAGCCCCACAATTTGAGGTTGCAATCCTTGAAAACGGGGCGCACCTGGGCGGTGTCGGCGAACCATCTACCCCACCGTCAATGCCCGCATTAGGCAACGCATTGTTTGATCTAACCGGCAAGCGCGGACGCGATTTGCCCTTCAACAAGGACTTTGACCTGATCTGGTAAAAAGTCCCGATCCGACGTCACATATGACCAAAATTAAGGCACAACAGCGGTATCAGCCACAGTTGTGCCTTTTTTGATTAAAATTGCCCTAAAAAGACCTTCAACTTCTTATTAAAGACACGAGCCTTCCCCATTGGGAACACGCGAAATCTTTACCTCTTGAGCCAACGATAGCTGACGTGTGGGAAACCGCATCAACAACAGCTTCAATTTGTAGGTTTTTAGGTAGAGCAGTATGCCAGATCATAACATCGTCTTTTATAACACCGCGACGACGGGCACATTCTCAACAACTGTTGGGGGCACATACAGTTATGCTGGCCCTGCAACGGCCGATGGTACGGGCGTTATCACCGACAATGAAGCAGGTGTTGGCGGTGAACATCTTGATGACGACAATAATGGCGGTGAGCTTTCGACCGGGACCGTTACCGTTGGTGGGCTTACCTCCACTAACTCTACAGTCGATGCAGAGATCGCATGGACAGTCCGGGACACTGTCACTGGCCAGGAATTCGAAGTTGTTCAGTTTCAAGTCGAACAAGGCGACGCGGCCGGTTCCTACCTTATGTCGGAAATCCCGCTTGTTCCGGGCCGTTCGTATGAAACGCTTGCCTACGACACGAACCCGAATGCAGATGCCGGTTCACCGGCATTCAACTATGCAGATCATGCAAATTCTGAATTTTTTCTACCTCCTTCCGACGGAACAGTAGAAGGTGGCACCGGCAATGACGTCATTGATGACAGTTTCTTTGACGCCACTGATGGCGATCAAGTCACATCTGGCGATGATATTGTCGTTGCAGGCGCAGGCGACGATTATGTCGAAGCGGGCGCTGGTAATGACACCATTGATGCTGGCGCCGACAACGACACCGTATTCGGTGGCCTTGGTGACGACTCCATTATTGGTGGCGATGGAAACGACACGCTGACAGGCAACAGCGGCGACGATTCAATTTCTGGCGGCACTGGCAATGATACCATCACTGGCGACGACACAACTGGCGCCGACGGCCAAGATACGATCGACGGCGGCGCAGGCGACGACATCATCTATGGTGATACAGAAACAACCGCATCGGGTGGCCGCGTCACGGAATTTTCATGGGCCGACCAAGGTGTCGCAGATGAAGCAAGCATTGCGACTGGCCTCACCGGCACAACATCAAACGGTGAAGTGCAGGTTGAACTTTCGGTTGCAACTGAAGCCAACTTTACATCCGCTTCAATGGAAACCGACGAAGCGCTTTATGATTATGATGACCGCAGCGACACATCATCCATCGAAGTCTTTGGTGGTGCAGCAGGGACGAGCCAAGACGCTGCAACCCTGACGCTTGATTTCACAGAAGCGGCGAGTCCAACGACGGCCATTGATCTGGAAGACGTATCTTTCGGGATCTTTGATATTGATGAATTGGAAAACCAGTTCATCGACCAGATCATCATTCGTGCTTATGATGCCGCGGGCAATCAGGTTCCCGTCACAATCACGCTTGGATCAACAACAACCCTGACGACATCGACAGACGCCAACGGCACTGCCACCACGACATCAATCGTCAATTCTGGCGGTGTGGGCAACGTAAACTCTGTAACCGGTTTCATTGAGGTTAGCATTCCAGGTCCGGTTTCCTCGATCGAAATCGACTATAACAACGTCGACGCCGCTTACGGCAACCACGCGATCCGGATCGGTGATCTGGAAATGACCGTGCCAAACTCGACCGCTGATGGTGCGGATGACGTCATTACGGGCGGAACCGGCACTGACACCATTTTCGGTCAGGGTGGCAACGACACCATCGACGGTGGCGCCGATAGCGACAGCGTCTACGGTGGGACAGGCAACGACACAATTACCGACAGCGGCACAACAGCCGACTATATCGAAGGTGGTGCTGGCGACGATGATATCTCATCCGGTGCTGGCGCTGACACCGTCTATGGCGGAACAGGAAATGACTCAGTAACCGCTGGCGGCGGCAGTGACGAAGTCTATGGCGGCGAAGGCGCTGATTCCTTGTATGGTCAAGGCGGCAACGATGAAATCTACGGCGGCGAAGGTGCAGACACCGTCGACGGTGATGGCGGCAGTGACACCTTGTTCGGCGATGCAGGCAACGATGTTGTTATCGGCGACAGCGGCAACGATACGCTTTATGGCGGTAGCGGTGACGACGGCCTTTATGCGTCTTCTGGCGACAACACTGCAGACGGTGGCGCTGGCAACGACAGCATCTTCATGGGCACTGGCAATGACATTGTTTCAGGCGGTGACGACAACGACACAATCTACGGTGGCGACGGAAACGACACATTGTCGGGCGACGCTGGCAATGATCGCCTTGAAGGTGGCGATGGCAATGACACGCTCACTGGCGGCGCTGGCGACGATAGCATTATCGGTGGCCAAGGGTCCGACCAGATCATTCTGGGCGATGGCTTTGGCATTGATACAATCAACGGCACAGATGACACAGGCGACGCTGATATTGACGTGCTTGATGCATCTTCCGTCACAACAAACGTCACATTAGACCTGTCCGGCGCTGACCCGGAGGCAGGCACCCTGACCACTGGTGCAAACGTCGCAACGTTCGACAACATCGAAACTGTCACACTGGGCTCCGGCGATGATAACGTCACTGGGTCCACTGGCGACGATAGCGTCACTGCTGGCACTGGCGCTGACACCATCAATATGGGCGCGGGCAACGACACGATTGATCTGGGCGCTGGCACGCCTGATGGCGATGCGGATGTTGTGATCCTTCAGGACGGCTTTGGCGATGATGTCATCGAAAGCTTCGACGCCCCGACGCCGAATGGCGACGGCACGTTCACCGGCATCGACACGCTCGACACAACAAACCTGTTTG
>CBFHME010000018.1:0-36291 GCA_965656885.1 Yoonia sp. | reverse complement strand
AAATCACCAAAGTACTTCGTGATCGCAGCTGTCAATGTGGTCTTGCCGTGGTCAACGTGGCCAATTGTGCCGATGTTAACGTGGGGTTTCGTACGTTCAAACTTTGCCTTAGCCATTATGGCCTCCTAGATTATCGAGAGGCCACATGCGGCCTGTTTCAGCATCGCGGGCGATGTATGCGGGATTGGCGCAAAATGCAAGAGGGTTGATGATCTCTGTTCGACGAAACCGAACAGGCGACCTAGCTAAACTTGTTGTTTTTCGGGAAGCCGTAAGGTGGGCGTTTTCCAACACCTCCTCGTGCGCCTTTCCATTCAGACATGTCGGGCTCCGTGCGGGTTTTGCCGCCTCCCATGGGCCATGATAGACCATCTGCCATCGGGAACGTCGCAATGTCGGATAGACCACCGTCAATCTCCAACATGCCCTGACGACCGCGCGCAGATTTGTATTTCTGCAAACGCACACCTTTGCCGCGACCCATTTCAGGCAATTCATCCAACGAAAAGACCAGAAGTTTCGCGTTCTCTGAGGCCACAGCAACATGGTCGCCATTCACGCGGCGACAAACTTTTGCTTCGGTGTCCTTGACGTTCAACACCTGTTTGCCAGTGCGCGTTTGCGCGATCACATCATCCTCGGGCACAACAAAACCGTTGCCTTCTGCGGATGCCACCAAGAGCCGCATGCCCGGCTTATGCACGAACATGTCAACGATATCGGCCTCATTCGGCAGATCGACCATCAAGCGCAAAGGTTCACCCATGCCGCGCCCACCAGGAAGGTTGGACGCACCCACCGTGTAGAATCGCCCATTCGTGCCAAAGACCAGCAACCGGTCTGTCGTTTCCGCGTGGAAGATAAAGCGGGGGCCGTCCCCGTCCTTGAATTTCAGTTCTCGGGCCAGATCGATATGGCCTGTCATTGCGCGAACCCAGCCCATTTTCGAACAAACAATTGTTACCGGCTCGCGGTCAATCATCGCCTCTAGCGGGACCTCGACAACTTCGGTCGCTTCTGCAAAATGGGTGCGCCGTGCGCCACCTTCGCTATCACGCCCAAACTGCTTGCGCGTTTCACGAAGCTGTTCCGAAATCTTGGCCCATTGCAGGCCCTCGCCCTCAAGCAGGTCTTCAAGTTCTGCACGCTCCAGCATCAGCGCGTCGCGTTCCTTGATCAGTTCGATTTCCTCAAGGCGCCGCAAGGACCGTAGACGCATGTTCAGGATTGCCTCGGCCTGAACTTCGGACAGTGAAACTTCCGGATCGGCGCCAGGCAGGATGGGGGACACATAATCAGCTTCTGACGTGGCGCGGGGGTGATCCAACGCCCAGTCTTCGACCATCAGAGCGCGCTTTGGCTCATCATCATAGCGGATAATATCAATCACACGGTCAAGGTTGAGGAAGGCGATGATGAAGCCTTCAAGCACCTCAAGCCGATGGTCGATCTTGTCCATTCGATGCTGACTACGGCGGATCAGAACATCGCGGCGGTGATCAAGGAACGCCCGCAACACTTCTTTGACCGAACACACCTTTGGCGTCAGGCCGTCGATCAGAACATTCATGTTCAGGCTGAACCGTGTTTCCAGATCAGAATTGCGGAACAGCATGCCCATCATCATTTCAGGATCGACCGTTTTCGCGCGTGGTTCTAACACGACACGGATGTCTTCTGCGGATTCGTCACGCACATCGGCTAGTAATGGCACTTTTTTGGTTTGAATAACCTCGGCCAGTTTTTCGATCAGCTTGGATTTCTGAACCTGATACGGGATTTCGGTGACAACAACTTGCCACTGCCCACGGCCCAAATCCTCGACCTCCCATTTGGCGCGAAGTCGGAACGCGCCGCGGCCAGTGCGATATGCTTCTGCAATGTTTTCGCGTGGCTCAACGATTACGCCACCGGTTGGGAAATCCGGTCCGGGGATATACTCCAGCAAGGTCTCATCGCGGGCATTTGGAGCTTTAATCAGATGCAAACACGCATCGATCAATTCGTGCAAATTGTGCGGTGGAATGTTGGTGGCCATCCCAACAGCGATCCCAGTGGATCCATTCGCCAAAAGGTTCGGGAACGCTGCAGGGAAAACGACAGGTTCTTCCAGCGTGCCATCGTAATTGGGGCGATAATCGACCGCGTTTTCGGTCAACCCTTCCATCAATGCTTCGGCAGCGGCGGTCATCCGTGCTTCTGTGTAACGGCTCGCAGCAGGGTTATCCCCGTCGATATTGCCAAAGTTACCTTGGCCATGAACTAACGGATAACGGACATTAAAATCTTGGGCCAAACGCGCCATTGCATCGTAAATTGCCGCGTCGCCGTGTGGGTGGTAGTTCCCCATAACGTCGCCGGAAATCTTGGCAGATTTACGGAAACCACCATTGCTGACCAGCTTCAATTCGCGCATCGCATAAAGGATGCGCCTGTGCACAGGCTTTAGCCCGTCACGTGCATCTGGCAACGCGCGGTTCATAATCGTCGACAACGCATAGGTCAGATAGCGATCACCAATAGCCCGGCGCAAAGGCTCGGTCAGCTCTATCGAATTTGCATCTGGTTCGATTGTGTCGTCGGTCATGGGATGTGGTGTATCCGCGCCGCACCCGACCGTAAAGATCAGATACGGGGAACGCGGTTAAGATTTTCCCTAATCCGGAACCAAATGAATTGGTATACGTTCACCATTGTACGACAACACGATTCGACACTTGGGGTTTTTGGTGATGAGTAAATTAATTGTAGGCACGTTTCTGATGCTTGGCTTTGGTTTTTATGAGCTTTCAGGCGGCGCCGATTTTGTGCCCGAAGTACGCCCGCTCGAAACCGTGACAATCGCAACCAAATCAATCGAACCGATCCCGTTTGACGAACCTGTCGTGACGCGGGCTTCGGTTGAGACGACCACGATTGCCCCAATCATCGATCCTGTCGTAGAAGTGGCGCTGGATACAACACCTGCCGTTGACGACGTCATCGTTGAAACGGTCCCGCTTGATATTCGTGAAGTCGCAGGGCGCCGCGTGAACATGCGGTCAGGTCCAGGAACAAATTTTGATGTGCTTGTTACACTTGATCGTGGAACGGCGACCGAAGTTGTGGATATTGACGGCAACGGTTGGGCGCAAGTGCGCGTGATCGACACCGATCAAATTGGTTGGATGGCCGAGCGGCTTTTGACCGACAGCTAAGCCTTGCCAGAACAGTTTGCGCGCGGCACAAGGCGCGCATGACACAACAATCTATTCTTATTACCGGTGCATCATCAGGCATTGGGTATGATGCCGCCTTTGGCTTCCGTGCTTTGGGTTTTCGCGTCTTCGCCAGCTGTCGAAAACATGTCGATTGCGACCGCATGATCGCGAAGGGCTTTGACAGCCCGCTCATAGACTATGCCGACAGTGTCAGCATCATGTCTGGTCTTGAACAGGTTTTGACCCAAACCGATGGAACGCTGGATGTGCTCTATAACAATGGTGCATTCGCCTGCCCCGGCGCGGTCGAGGATTTGCCGCGTGGCGCCTTGCGTTCAATCTTCGAAACCAACGTCTTTGGCTATCAGGAACTCACCAATTTGGCCATTCCCGTCATGCGTGCGCAGGGGCATGGTCGTATCATTCAGTGTTCATCCGTTCTTGGACTTGTCGGCTTAAAATGGCGGGGGGCTTATGTGGCCACTAAATTTGCGCTTGAAGGGCTGACGGATGTTTTACGGGTCGAATTGTCCGATACGCCAATCAAAGTTATTCTGATCGAACCCGGGCCAATCACATCCGACATCCGTAAAAATGCCATTCCGCACTTTGAACGATGGATTGATTGGAAAAATTCGGCGCGTGCGGCGGAATACGAAACGCTCAAGGAACGGCTTTACACCGACACGGGGCCTGACACGTTTGAGCTCCCAGCGAGCGCGGTCACCAAAAAACTAATCCATGCTGCAACAGCCAAACGGCCGCGGGCACGGTATTACGTCACCACCCCAACCTATCTGATGGGCAGTTTGCGGCGCGTCCTTTCAACGCGACTGTTGGACGCGGTGATCAAACGCGCATGATCCCTTTCCTTTGTCCGCGCCTCTGCTACATCTGAGGCAACGAGAAGGAATTATGAATATGGCAAGCGATCCGCTTTTTATTCTTGTGGCAATTTCAGTGCTGATCGTGCTGGGCATTTTGCTGCTGGGCGTCGGCACATTTGGAAAAGGCGGCGAATATAATCGCAAGAACGCCAATAAGATCATGCGCTGGCGGATCATTGCACAGGCGATCTCGGTCGCGCTTATTCTGCTATATGTTTACCTGCGCTAAAGGGCTGCAATTATGGTTGTTCTGAACAAAATTTACACAAAAACCGGCGACGCGGGCGAAACTGCCTTGGGCAACGGCAGCCGCGTGGCGAAACACGCCTTGCGGGTCAACGCCTATGGTACCGTCGATGAAACCAACGCGACCGTAGGGCTGGCAAGGCTCCACGCGGATGGCGAAATCGACGCGCAGCTTGCGATGATCCAGAACGATTTATTTGATCTCGGGGCCGACCTATGCCGCCCCGATATGGAAATGGATGCTGAAGCAGAATACCCGCCCTTGCGCATGACTGATGCCCAAGTCGCAAGGCTTGAGGGTGAAATCGACAGCATGACCCAAGCCGTTGAGCCGCTTCGTAGCTTTATTCTGCCAGGCGGGTCGGCATTGGCCGCGAACCTTCACCTTTGCCGCACCGTATCACGTCGTGCGGAACGGCTGTCGGTTGAGCTTGCAACAATGGAATCGGTGAACCCCGCGGCGGTGAAATACCTGAACCGGCTATCCGATTGGTTCTTCCAGGCATCCCGCATCGCAAACGACGATGGCAAGGCAGACGTGCTGTGGGTGCCCGGAGCGAACCGCTAGCGCCAGCGCTCCAAACGCGGAACATTGCGGGTCAAAAGCCAACCAACCCAGCGGGGAACACCCTTTTCGCGCATCGCATTGATGCCGATTGCTTGCATCTCACTGGCTGTCATGTCGGGGCCTAGAAAGGCACCATCCGCATAGCAATACGAACAAAATTTCAGACTGCGACTGCCATCAGCTTCAGTCCCACCTCCCGCGGGGTCTTGCTTTAGCGGCATTCCGCAGCTCTGGCAGATTTGTCCCATTTGGAACCCTCCTTATTCAGTTTGAACAAGAACGTGGCGTCCCTGAACCAGCCTGCGTCGATTTTGCACTGTTTTCTGGGCCTTCAGCAAGGTAATCACAGCATGAGAAGAAATGCGCTCAGATTCTAACAGGAGAAAACCGCGATGAAGGTCCTCGTACCCGTCAAACGCGTGATCGACTATAACGTGAAGGTTCGTGTGAAAGCGGACGGTTCAGGTGTTGATCTTGCAAACGTCAAAATGTCGATGAACCCATTCGATGAAATTGCTGTCGAAGAGGCGATCCGCCTGCGTGAAGCTGGCAAGGCCGAAGAAGTTGTGGCCGTTTCCATCGGCGTCAAGCAAGCGCAAGAAACGCTGCGCACCGCCCTCGCAATGGGCGCTGATCGCGCGATCCTTGTGGTTGCTGCCGACGATGTGCACACTGATATTGAGCCGCTGGCAGTTGCCAAAATCATGGCTGCGATTGTCAAAGAAGAAAATCCTGGCATCGTTCTGGCTGGTAAGCAGGCGATCGACAATGACATGAACGCCACTGGCCAGATGTTGTCTGCGCTTTTGGGCTGGTCCCAAGCGACATTTGCGTCCGAGCTGGACGTTGATGGCGACACAGCAACGGTCACGCGCGAAGTCGACGGCGGTCTTCAGACTATCAAGGTCAAGATGCCCACAATCGTTACGGTTGATTTGCGCTTGAACGAGCCGCGTTATGCGTCCCTGCCAAATATCATGAAGGCCAAGAAAAAGCCGATGGATGAAAAGACACCAGCCGACTACGGCGTGGACGTCACACCACGGTTAAGCGTTGTCACAACAACCGAGCCAGAAGCACGCAGCGCGGGCATTATGGTTGGTTCCGTTGATGAACTTGTTGAAAAACTCAAAGAAGCGGGGGCTGTATAATGGCTGTTCTTCTGATTGCTGAAGTTGCTGGCGGCGCGTTGAACGCAGATGCCACTGGTAAGGCTCTTGCTGCGGTTGCAGGTCTGGGCGACGTCACAGTGCTTTGCGCGTCCGCGGGTTGCGGTGGTGCTGCTGATGAGGCTGCAAAAATGGCTGGCGTGTCCAAGGTGCTTTGCGCCGATGACGCGGCATATGGCAACGATCTGGCCGAGCCTGTGGCGGACTTGATCGTTTCGCTTGCGGGCGACTATTCGCACATTGCGGCACCATCGACTGCCGCATCCAAAAACATCCTGCCACGTGTGGCAGCATTGCTGGATGCAATGGTCATCTCTGAGGTGACGGCTGTTGTTGACGCCGATACGTTCGAGCGCCCGATTTATGCGGGTAACGCGATCCAGACCGTGAAATCGTCGGACGACAAAAAAGTCATGACAATCCGCACTGCAGGCTTTGACGCCGCTGGTGAAGGTGGCTCTGCTTCTGTCGAAAAACTGGCAGCAGTTGCAAACCCTGGCTTGTCTGAATGGGTGTCTGATGCGGTTGCATCGTCTGATCGCCCCGAACTCACATCTGCGGGTGTGGTTGTGTCTGGTGGTCGCGGTGTTGGGTCCGAAGAAGACTTCAAAATCATCGAGGCTTTGGCTGATAAGCTGAACGCTGCTGTCGGCGCATCCCGAGCTGCGGTTGATTCCGGTTATGCACCGAACGACTGGCAGGTCGGCCAAACAGGTAAAGTGGTTGCACCTGATCTTTATGTTGCAGTTGGTATTTCCGGCGCAATTCAGCACCTTGCTGGCATGAAAGACTCAAAGATCATTGTCGCAATCAACAAGGACGAAGAAGCACCGATTTTCCAAGTTGCTGATTACGGTTTGGTTGCCGATTTGTTTGACGCCGTACCAGAGCTGACAAGCAAGCTTTAGTCACAAGCCATTCTAAAAGATGGCCCGCGGTAGAGATACCGTGGGCCATTTGCGTTCTACAAGAGCGCCTTGACGAAGGGTGATAAGGTATTGCTCGCCTCTGCATGGCAGGACACTCCTAACATCTCAGACGCGGCTTTTGCCTGCATCGGGGCGAAATACATGCCTTTTGTGCCTTGCTGTTTCGCGACATCGGAAGGAATTGATTGCACGATTCCACGAACCAAGGGGCGCAATTCTTCGATCATCGATTTGGTAATAAACAACGGATCGGTTTTAAGCGGATTGTTCCCCACATCCCAAGGGTCGTCACTCATCTCGCCACGAGCAAACCAGAAAAGAATAGCATTCGGCCCGATCTGACCCAGCATATTTTTCATGCGCGCTACCCACGCCTCTCTCAATTCAGTCACGACAATATCAAACCGTTCTGGGGAAAGCGTGTGCAACTTCCCCAGCATCGCGCGGGTATAGGTAAAGTCCGAGAAATCCACATCGTTGTAGATTGCCTGCAAGACTGTGGAAGCTCTTAAAAACCTGTCGTTGCGGCGCGGATGCACGGAATAGAACCTGTTGGACAGGAAATTGGCGCCCATAATTTGCACAACAGTTAGGTCTGCCTTGTTGCAAGCGGCCATGATGGTCGGATCGTTGACAAAGGCATCAACACCGCCATTCACACACCCAAGATTGACACAGGGGCGGCCAATTTCTTTTTCAACCAGCGTGGAATAGGGGCGATCAATAAATTTGCCGTATGTTTCGGTGCCCCCGATAAACGCAAGATAGGGTTTGTCCATTTGGCGTTTCGGCCCGCGAAACATGATCCGTGATAGACCATAGCGACAAGGCGCATATGCCAACCCGCCACCTTCAATCGTTTCATGTTTCATGCGACTCACCAATCTGCTGCTTTGGGGACAACATTGCCTCAAATCCATTGCTAATTTGCTAATTTGCGAAATCACTATGCCTTGAACGCCCACCCCCATGCCGCATAAGGTGCATCCAACCAAACAAGGAATGTATGGAATGACCATCGAACGGGTAGGTATTGTTGGCGCGGGTCAAATGGGGAACGGGATTGCCCATGTGTTTGCCCTTGCCGGGTTCGAGGTTCTTCTAACAGACATTAGTGAAGATGCGCTAAAAGCCGCAGTTGACCTGATTGACCGCAATCTTGACCGTCAGGTTGGGAAAGGCGCGATTGAAGCGGTTGAGAAGGCCGAAGCGATGGCGCGTATCGGCACAACGCCGACCCTGACTGACCTTGGCGCGACCGATCTGATTATCGAGGCCGCGACGGAACGCGAGACGATCAAGCAAGCCATCTTTGATGATCTGGTCCCGCACCTGAAACCTGAAACGATCCTGACGTCCAACACGTCATCAATTTCCATCACGCGGCTTGCGTCCCGCACTGATCGGCCTGAACGGTTTATGGGGTTCCATTTTATGAACCCTGTGCCGATCATGCAGTTGGTTGAGCTGATCCGCGGGATCGCAACAGATGAAGAAACCTTTAAGACCTGTGAAGCTGTCGTGGCCAAACTTGGTAAAACCAGCACAGCGTCAGAGGATTTCCCAGCCTTCATCGTGAACCGAATTTTGATGCCGATGATTAACGAAGCAATCTACACGCTCTACGAAGGTGTGGGTTCAGTGCAATCGATTGATACCTCTTTGAAATTGGGGGCCAACCACCCGATGGGGCCGCTTGAGCTGGCCGATTTCATCGGCCTTGATACCTGTCTGGCGATCATGAATGTACTGCATGATGGGCTGGCAGATACAAAATACCGCCCTTGCCCGCTGCTAACAAAATACGTGGAAGCCGGTTGGCTTGGTCGTAAATCAAAACGTGGTTTCTACGACTATCGCGGTGACGTGCCCGTCCCCACACGCTAGTCGCGCAGACCCAACGTCCGTTCGCGCAGCCACGCCATGAATGCACGCGGATCATTCGCGCGGGCATCAACTTCTTCTTGGGAAATCGGGTGACCAACCACCGGTTTTTGCGGCTTGTTCATAGCATGCACAATTTCGTGCAACAAAAGTCCTTGGCGAAGGGTCGCTGAAATTCTGTTCGCAACTTGATACACCCGCGAATTTGACCCCGGGAAAAAGCAGGGCACAACAGTCGCACCAGAGGTGCGGATCAATTTGGCGGTAAAGACATTCCATTCCCGCTCAATCGCATCACCCATCATGCTATCAGAACTGGCAACAACACCAGACGGGAACAGGGCCACGAGACCGCCGGCCTTCAAATGCTCCATCGCGGCACGGCGCATATCGACCATCTTTTTCTGGGCATCAGGTTCGTGGGGAAACGGCACAGGGATCATGTAGCTGGCCGCATCTTCGTCAATGCCTGTTAGCAATGATCGCGTCAAAATGCGGTAGTCATCACGGATACGACCAATTAAATCGGCCAAAATCATCCCGTCGACTAACCCATGCGGGTGGTTTGCAACAAAAATTACCGGACCCGTCTTGGGAATGCGCGCCAGCTGATCAACCGGTGTCAACAGGTCGATACCCATCACATCCAATGTCGCGCGCCAAAACGCTTGTCCCTTAAAGGTGCCTTTTCGCTCAAATCGGCGCACCATGCGGGCGATGCGGATCTTGCCAGTCAGCAGCTCGATCGTGCGGATGATATTCCGTTTAATAGAGCTATCAAAAGTGTTGGAATAGGTCAGGCTGCGTCGGTCGTAAACGCGGGGGGCTGCCTCGCCATCTTTGGCAACAGCGACTTTTTGGGTCGTGTCAGTCACAGGTTCATCCCCGATCAGTTGCAGGCTTAGTCGCCCTCTCCGAACTTATCTTCAACAAGCGCCTGAATGGCGTCAGCCAACGGTTCGGCATCCGGCCCGCTGGTGGTCACGTCAATATAGGTTCCGATGGATGCTGCCAACATTAAAAGCCCCATGATGCTGTCACCGTCGGCATCCATGCCGTCCTTTGAAACAGACGCTTTGGCATCGTATTCTTCCACCACAGCGGCCAACTTCGCAGAAGCGCGCGCATGCAGCCCCTTAATATTCTCGATCTTATGGCGGCGTGTTTCAGACATTTACGGCTGCCCGACACTGTGGCTGTTGATGTATTTATGGGCAGCATCAAGAGCGGCATCAACCGCATCCGGAACTGGCATTTGCCGCGATTTTGCCAGCTTGATCAACATAGGAAGATTCGCACCGTATAAGATGCGACGGTTTTGCGGGTTACATGCACGTAGCGAAAGATTTGATGGCGACCCGCCAAACATATCCGTCACAATCACAACACCCGAACCCGTATCAACCGCGTCTGCTGCGTTGCAAATCTCATCTTGTTTAAGGGCTCGGTCATCTTCAGGCGCAATCGCGATACTTTTCATACCGGCCTGTTGACCGACGACATGTTCGACCGCGGACAGGTATTCACCTGCCAGCCCACCATGCGCAACGATCACAATTCCGATCAACCCTGAGACCCTTTGTCCGCGGACGCAAACGCGTCTCGCCGTTCCATTTCCCGATGCCTTTTAGACACCTGCCAACCGCTATCTGCAAGTGCTTGGGCCATACTTTCGACCAATGCGACCGAACGGTGTTGCCCACCGGTGCAGCCAAACCCAACGGACAGGTGGGATTTCCCCTCCTGTTTGTGCGCAGGAAGCAATAGGTCAAGCAAACCTTTGACCTGATCGAAAAACGGTTCGAACCGATCGTCCTGTTTAACGTAGTCGACAACTGGCTGGTCGCGTCCGTCCATCGCCCGAAGCGCGGGATCCCAGTGTGGATTGCGCAAGAAACGACAATCCAGCACAATATCCAATCCGCGCGGTAGCCCACGTTTATAAGAAAATGAATGTAGCGTTATGCCCAAAAAGCGGCCCTTTTCCGGGGCAAACTGGTTCTCCATTTCCACACGCAGGTCATGTACGGACAAGCTGCTTGTATCGATCAAGTGATCGGCCCGGGCCCGGATCGGGAGCAATATCTCAGCCTCTTTTTGAATCGCGGTCAAAGTCGCCCCCGCAGACGCCAATGGATGTCGCCGTCTGGTTTCCGAATACCGGCGAACCAATGTTTCCTCAGTCGCATCAAGGTACAGAACCTGCGACACCACATCAGACCGCATGGCAAGCCCGTCAATGATATCGATCAACGTGGCGGTACTGAAGTCGCGGTTACGCACATCCACACCAAGTGCCAGCGCAGGGCCAGGCAATGGCCCCGCCAAGAGACGCGGCAAAAGCGAAAGAGGAAGATTGTTGATCACCTCATAGCCCATATCTTCAAGCACGTTGATAGACGTCGTGCGCCCCGCACCCGACGGGCCGGTGACAAGAACGACGCTGGGGCGATCGTCAAAATTTTCAGACAAGTTCATCGTCATCGGGTGCTTGGGCCTACGCGTAAATACTGGAGAATCGATACGCCAAGATGTATTCCCTTGGGCCTGTAAAACAAGGGTATATCACATCCCAATATTGTGACGTTGCGATCTGGCGGAATTCGCGTGTTATCGGATTGATCCAAATCGATGGCCATAACGATTTGAACGTCGGAAACCGTTTTGGCCTGCAACACACCCAATCCACGTGCTTCGATCAATCCGGAAATCGTTGCGGGAGCCGATGCGTACAAGATGTTTTCTCGCGTATCTAACGCCACTTGGTCGTCGGAAACCAGCATCGCACCATAGGCCATGAGTTCTAGAACCAGACTGGATTTCCCACAGCCGCTCTTGCCCGTGATCAACACGGCCCGATCGCCCAATGCAACACAGCTCGCATGCACGAGCGCGGGTTTCATAACCTAAACAGGAAGACCAACAACAAAGCGCGCGCCAAGCGGCTCTGAGGTCATATCCGCCTCTGATGGGCGAATGTTCTCTGCCCAAATAACACCGCCGTGCGCTTCGACAATTTGCTTGGAAATCGCAAGACCCAGACCGGAATTGTTACCGAACTGGCCTTCTGGACGCTCCGAATAGAAACGTTTGAACACTTTTGTCAGGGCCTCATTCGGAATGCCGGGCCCAGTATCTTCGACCACGATCAGAACGCGATTTTCACGACGCCGCGCCCAGACGCGAATGGCATCGCCATCTTCGCAAAACGAAATCGCATTGGTGATCAGATTAACAAATACCTGTGCCAAACGCCCTTCTAGGCCTTGAACCCTGATCGGATCGTCTGGGAGGTCAGCAATATAATCAACGCCTTTCGCGTCAGCCTCTCGGCCCAAGAAATCATTGATGTTACCCAACATTTTCAGAAGATCAAAATTCTCTTCTTCTTCTTTGACCAGTTCACTGTCCAAACGCGATGCGTTGGAAATGTCGCTGACAAGGCGGTCAAGGCGGCGCACATCGTGTTCGATCACTTCCAGCAATGTTTCACGCTGGTCGTCCCGTTTTGCAACGCGCAATGTGCCAACAGCAGACCGAAGCGAAGCAAGCGGGTTCTTAATTTCATGGGCCACATCAGCGGCGAATTGTTCGTTGCCTTCGATACGCTCATACAATGCTGACACCATGCCGCGCAGCGCGCTTGAAAGCCTGCCGATTTCGTCAGGCCGCGCGCTCAGGTCAGGAATTCGCACCCGCGTGGGGGACATTTTGCGCGCATTTTTGTCGCGCCCGATTTCGGCGGCCGCTGCCAAATCCGCCAACGGATTTGCAATGGTAGATGCAAGAATAAGACTAAGCGCGATGCTGATAGCCAAACCGACGAGGAAAAGACGCAGCACTTTTTCACGCTCGCGCCGGACCATCGCGTCCAACTCTCCGACCGCACCCTGAACCGCAACAACGCCAACCCCAGTTGCGCCCTGCATGATCGGTGATGTCACAAAAAAACGCGTATTTTGATCGTTTGTGCCCGCATGGAAATGCGTGCCTTCGGTGATTGTATCCACAATGTGCGCCGCGATTTGGGGGTCGTCTGCGACGAATTCTGCCGGGCTTGGTTGGCTTGAAACGAACAATGCGGTCATCCCACGCCAAGCCGAAGAAAGCGTATCCGTCAGAAAAGTCGCGCCATCATTAGGGGCAAGGCCGCGCACCTCGTTTGTCGTAGCGGCAAGATCGGAAACAGCAATGAGATTGGCTTGCGGGTCATAGACGCGCACGATAATGCCGCCGCTCAAACTAAGCCCCGATAGGGTTTCGGTCACATCTATGCCGTCACCGCTTGCCAAATTGACTGGTGCAGATGCCGGCAACTGCGCCTCAAAAACATCGGCAATAAGTTCGGCCTCTGCCGCGAGGTTCAGGGCACGTTGGTAGGCCAATGAATCGCGGGACGAATTAATGTAAAGCACGCCTGCGATCAAAAGCATCATCGCAATCAGGTTGAACGTGATAATTTTACGGGCAATCGGTGATCGCCGCAGCGCAAGCAAACCACGCCGTTTGCGCCGTTCACCAATTTCATTTTCGCCAAGCGGTTGAGGCGCAACCCAATCGTCACCCAACACAAGATCGGGGGTCCGCGCCGCAGCGCGAACTGATTGCAAATCGTGGATGTCGATTTTGGGGGCCACCGTCATCGCTTATTCTTCGTTATAACGGTAGCCGATACCATACAGCGTTTCGATCGCTGAAAACTCATCATCTGTGTTGCGCATTTTCTTGCGAAGACGCTTGATGTGGCTGTCGATCGTGCGGTCATCAACATAGACTTGATCATCATATGCCACGTCCATCAGCTGATCGCGCGATTTCACGAAACCCGGACGTTGCGCCAGTGCCTGCAGCAACAAAAATTCTGTCACAGTCAGGGACACATCGCGCCCTTTCCATTTCACAGCATGACGCAGCGGGTCCATGACCAATTCGCCGCGGACCATGATTTTGGTCTCTTCGGTTTCTTCGATCGTCTCACCAGCGATCGCATCCTGACGGCGCAACAACGCACGGATACGTTCAACCAAAAGACGCTGAGAAAACGGTTTCTTCACGTAGTCGTCAGCACGCATCCGCAGGCCCAACACTTCGTCAATTTCATCATCCTTGGATGTGAGAAAGATAACCGGCATGGATGTTTTCTGGCGCAAACGCTGCAGCAGATCCATCCCGTCCATGCGGGGCATCTTGATATCAAGCACAGCCAATTCTGGCATCCGCTTGTTAAAGCCGTCCAATGCGGCTTGGCCGTCATTATATGTTTCAACCTCAAAGCCTTCAGCTTCGAGAGTCATCGCAACAGACGTCAGGATATTCCTGTCGTCGTCCACCAATGCAATTCTTGACATGGGAGTTTACCCTTACTGCTCAATTATTATTATGCCTGTTTTTTCGCTAATTTCGCTAATTTCAGGCGGCGAATCAACCCTCAAGTGCGAATCGCACCCTTTGAGCTGCCTTATTTGTGCCGATAAGTGATAAGTAATGGCTAAAATGCCTCACCCCATGTCCTGACCTGCGACTGATTGCGCTAACACTCATTTGGTTGCGCTAACGCTCCATATGCAGGGTTTCGGCGAACAAAAACATGGTGTTATGCATGGCCTATCGGGGCCGCACCGTGCCCCCAATGCCAAGGAGCAACCCAATGGACCAAGGTCAGGTCAACCCGTCGATGAAACTTGAAAACCAAGGCATCACAGGGCTGGGTTACGTATATTACAACCGATCCGAGGCTGAACTGCATGAATCTGCTGTTGCTGCAGGTGAAGGCGTCACAGGGAACGGTGGCACATTTCTTGTGACAACTGGCAAGCACACAGGCCGGTCCCCAAAGGATAAATTTGTTGTGCGCACACCATCGGTCGAAGACACGATTTGGTGGGAAAACAACCCGCCGATGGAAGCCGACAAGTTTGACATTCTCTACGCGGATATGCTCGCCCATATGAAGGGCGGCACCTATAACGTCCAAGATCTGTTTGGCGGCGCTGACCCTGAACACCGTCTGGATGTGCGCGTCGTAACCGAATTGACTTGGCACGGATTATTCATTCGCCACCTGCTACGCCGTCCTGACGCCTCTGAGTTAGAAACTTTTACCCCAGATTTTACTGTCATTAACTGCCCATCGTTCAAGGCTGATCCTGCGAAACACGGGTGCCGCTCTGAAACTGTCATTGCGATGAACTTTGACAAAAAGCTGATCTTGATTGGCGGCACAGAATACGCAGGCGAAAACAAGAAATCCGTTTTCACATTGCTAAACTACCTGCTGCCAGAAAAAGGCATCATGCCCATGCATTGCTCTGCGAACCATGCACCAGGCAATCCCGTTGATACGGCTGTCTTCTTTGGGCTGTCCGGCACCGGCAAAACGACACTTTCCGCAGACCCGTCCCGTGTGCTGATCGGCGACGATGAACACGGCTGGTCTGATCGCGGCACGTTCAACTTTGAAGGCGGTTGCTACGCCAAGACAATTGGACTGGACCCCAAGGCAGAGCCTGAAATCTATGCGACCTGCTCTATGCCGCACACCGTGATCGAAAACATGATCTATGATCCCGAAACAATGGAATTGGATTTCAACGACGATAGCCTGACTGCAAACATGCGCTGCGCTTATCCGCTGAACTACATCGGGAATGCGTCTGACACGGCGTTGGGTGGTCACCCCAAGAACATCATTATGCTGACATGCGATGCATTTGGCGTTCTGCCCCCGATTAGCCGCCTGACACCTGCGCAAGCGATGTATCACTTCCTATCCGGTTTCACATCCAAGGTTGCGGGCACAGAACGCGGTGTGACGGAGCCTGAACCGACATTCTCAACCTGTTTCGGCGCGCCGTTCATGCCACGCCGCCCAGAGGCATATGGCGATCTGCTGCGCCAAAAAATTGCATCCCACGGGGCGACGTGCTGGTTGGTAAATACGGGCTGGACCGGCGGCGCATATGGCACAGGCAGCCGGATGCCGATTAAGGCAACACGCGCCCTGCTGTCTGCCGCACTTGATGGCACGTTGGTCGAAAACCAATTCCGCAAAGACAACAACTTCGGTTTTGAAGTTCCGATTACATGCGATGGTGTCGATAACGGGTTGCTGAACCCGCGCGATACATGGGCGGACAAAGCGGCCTATGACGCACAAGCATCCAAACTGGTTTCAATGTTCAGCGATAACTTTGAAAAATACGTCCCCTACATTGATGACGATGTTAAGGCCGCAGCTATCGGTTGATATTCCAAGCAGACGATCAAACTGCTAAGATGCGTCCATGAAAATGTGGCGCATCTTTTTATTGTGGCTGATCCCATCGGCGACTTTGGCAGACCTTGGCCCAGACGTGGTTAGCGATGTCCTACTGTCGCATGAAGCTGGCGTTATCTGCGCGCCGCCAACAGCAGGTGAGGCCCCTGCCCCCGATACTGTCGCAGGCTCAACCCACCTGATTGATGTCGAACCCGCGTTTGTGTCGATCAAACGGCGCGTTCCCGCCGTAATTGGTATCGGCTTTGGGATAAAGGCACAGGCCGCGGATCTATTTGGCGTGCCGGGCGTGACCATAACCGTCTCGCACCCTGCCATGGGCGAAACGCGCGCAATCAGCCAAAGCTTTGCCAGTCGCGTTGCGGGCGACAAAGCCTCGCTCACGTTTTATCAGTTCGATTTCGACTATGAACTTGTGACAGGGATATGGCAGTTCGAAGCGAAGCAAGGTGACATGGTCATTTACCGCACCACGTTTGAAGTCGTTACGCCGCAACAAATGCCCGAACTTGCAGAAATCTGCGGGTTTACAGATTTGCTATCCTAATAGACCGCGGCGGATCAGATTTAGCCCACCGATAAACAGAACAACTAACGTAATGCGCTTGAACGTTGCTTGGGCGATGCGGTCTTGGAACTGCAGCCCGATCCACATGCCAATGGCAGCTGGCACAATCATCAGCGCCGAAAATGGCCATGTTTCCGCCCGCACCACACCCGACTGAATGTGCGCAAAAAACAGCAGCAGCGCACCAAGACCAAAAATGACGCCTTGGGCGCGCACTTGTTCCTCTTTGGGGGTATTCACCGCCGTCAGATATGCAACGGTCGGAGGTCCCCAAATTCCAGACAAACCGCCAGTGACCCCGGCAAATGCACCAACGGCAGCCTCGACCCTAGCCGATTTTTGCGGGATATTTGGCTGCCACCCAGAAAGTTGCATGACGGCAAACCCAGACACTGCACAGCCAATAAATGTAAACATCACTGCGGGCGACAACAACGTGACCAGCTGCGCGACCGCCAGCAAGACAACAGCCCCCGTCATTAAAAACACGCGGTAACGGCGCAACGACCCAATCGCTTGACCAATGCCTTGACGGAATGCTTGCATCCCGTTTGTCACCAACGTCGGTAAAATCAAACCGGCCAAAGCCACGTCGGGCGGCAAGACAGTAGACAGCCCAGAAATAAGAATCGTGGGCATCGCGAACCCCGTGATCCCTTTGATAAACCCTGAAAACAGCCCTATCATCATCGCGATGATCAGAACCGCCGGCGTCATTATCGTTAAAACCTGCTCCATGATGTGTTGTTACGCGGCAATGACATCGGATGCATTCAAATTCCGCTGCGACATTTTCGTACTCTGTAATATAATCTTGCGAATGATTGTTGCGCTGCACTTGCGAAGAAGGTATCTCTGCGCCTGCACAATCGGAGCATTGCCATGCCACATGATGGACAAGAGATGACAGTAAACACCCCCCTAATCCTTGCGGATTTACGCGGGCTGACGGCGCAAGCCTTGCCGGCAGTTGATGTTGTCGTGAAATCGGCGAAATCATCACTTCGCGCGATGGTTACGGAAAATGGCCGTCCGTCTGGCACCTTGATTGAAGCCAACCAAACCGCAGCACATGGTGTCGCGTGGCTCGCAACCTATGCGCAAGCCTTGCAGCAGATGCAAAACTGGGCTGACCGCTTGGACGCTACTGGCAACTTTGGCGAGATCGAGCAACTGATCCATCAGATCGCATTTGGCGAATACCTTTGGCAGATTTATGGCGGCATCCAGATGAACCAAGGCGAGGTCGTGCGCTTGCAAGACATGGGGCTGACCCAAGACGATGCACGCGCGCTGATGATCCCTGCTGTGATGACCCTGACCCAATCGGGAAACACACAAGCCGTGCGCACGCGCCTTGTTGAACTGATGCAAGAACAGTCTGCAAACATCACTGTCGGCGCGTCCGGCCTTGATGATGAACTTGAGATGATCCGCGAACAGTTCCGGCGCTTTGCAGTGGAGAAGGTAGAACCCTTTGCTCATGACTGGCATTTGAATGATGAATTGATCCCGATGGAGATCATCACCGAACTGGCAGAAATGGGCGTTTTCGGCCTGACCATTCCAGAAGAATACGGCGGCTTTGGTCTCACCAAATCTTCGATGTGTGTGGTGTCAGAGGAGTTATCGCGTGGCTACATCGGCGTCGGATCTCTTGGCACACGCTCCGAGATCGCGGCAGAGCTTATTATCTGTGGCGGCACAGAGGAGCAGAAACAAAAATGGCTGCCGAAACTGGCCTCTGCGGAAACACTGCCAACGGCCGTGTTTACCGAACCCAACACGGGGTCTGATCTGGGCGCACTGCGCACCCGTGCCGTGAAATCGGGTGACGATTGGGAAATCACGGGCAACAAAACATGGATCACCCATGCCGCCCGCACCCATGTCATGACCGTATTGGCACGCACCGAACCGGACACCTCCGACTATCGCGGGCTTTCGATGTTTTTAGCCGAAAAAATACCTGGCACCGACGAGGACCCGTTTCCGACAGCCGGCATGACAGGTGGTGAAATCGAAGTGCTTGGTTATCGCGGAATGAAGGAATACGAACTCGCTTTTGATGGGTTCAAGGTCGACGCTGACAATCTGCTTGGCGGTGTGACAGGCAAAGGTTTCAAGCAACTGATGCAAACATTTGAAAGCGCCCGCATTCAAACCGCCGCGCGCGCCGTGGGCGTGGCTGCGTCTGCACTTGATGTGGCGATGCAATACGCAACCGATCGAAAACAATTTGGCAAACCCTTGATCGCGTTCCCACGTGTGTCGGGAAAATTGGCGATGATGGCCGTGGAAACAATGGTTGCCCGTCAGCTGACTTATTTCAGTGCAAACGAAAAAGACAATGACCGCCGCTGTGATCTAGAGGCGGGGATGGCAAAGCTTCTTGGTGCGCGGGTTGCTTGGGCGTGCGCCGATAATGCGCTTCAAATCCACGGTGGAAACGGCTTTGCTTTGGAATATAAAGTCAGCCGGATATTGTGCGACGCCCGAATTCTTAACATTTTCGAAGGTGCCGCCGAAATCCAAGCACAAGTGATCGCGCGACGGTTGCTCGACTAAGTGAGGTTACGCGGTTAGATTTACAGGATGAGACTTATCCCTATTTTGGGCATCCTGAGCCTGACAGCCTGTCAAAACGATGAAACCGTGACCGCCTATACCGATGGTCCATTCGTCTTTGCGCTGCAATCAATAGATGGCGTCACTGAGGACGGCACAGCAACAATTGATATTTCCGTCGCGGGCAAAATATCGGGCCAAGCGCACTGCAACCGCTATTTCGCAGATCAAACCGCGCCCTATCCTTGGTTTGCATTGGGACCGATTGGCAGCACCCGCATGGCCTGCGCGAACCTGAAAGCAGAAGCCACATTTTTTGACGCGCTCGCTGACATGTCGTTGGCTGAGGTCGTTGGAACGACCCTGATTCTGTCAAACGACCGTGGCCGAGAAATGGTGTTTCAGGCGCCCTGACGCGCGATTGCATCCAACAGGCGTTGACGTGCCACAGGCATGGGGCGATCCCCAAGCCCCTTGATAAGTCGATTTTCAATAAAAAATCCTGTCGTGCCAAGCGCCGTGACAATTTGGCTCGCATCTGCGTCACCCTTGCCTGCAAGGACAGGGGGCAATGGAAGCAAACGATCCGCCCATTCGCCGGCCGCCTCTCGACTAACCGCACGTCCTGTCTTCGGGGACACAAACGCCAAATCCTCGTTCACGCCGCGCACAGCACAGGCTGATAAATCCATCCCGAATCCCATCTCTTCCAGCAGCGCCTGCTCCCAGCGAAGATAGGCAAGCGGCCAAAGATCCGCCTGCCCCAAAAGATCCAGTAGATTTATTGTGCGGTCATAAAGCGGCGCATGAGCCTCTCGCTCTGGCAGCACCTGCACCAGCAGTGACGTGACCGCATTCAGTCCCGCCAATGCCAACCGATCTGACATGGCTTGGGCCGCCCGACTACGCACAGGTTCAACCGTAAAGCTGCCTAAATGTTCGTTCAGCCGCGCCTTCCATGTGACATGGACTTGTGCGCCAGGCTGCAATGTTGGGGCGGTTTTGCGGCTTGCACCACCACGCACGACACCTGCGTGCCTGCCCTGATCGCGTGAAAATACTTCGACAATCACCGAGGTTTCGCCAAATGGCCGTGAGGCAAGAACCGCCGCATCATCGGACCACGTCAACATGGATCAGGGCCTAGCCAAACCGTTGGGCCTCCGGCGGGAGTATTTCGGAAAATGCGAGACAAAGCGGTCCGCCCCATCCTCGCATTTTTCAAAATACTCATGTCAGACCGTCCTGATCCAAAAGATGACGCCCTTGCTTATCCTCAACTTCAATCACCCAAAGATCAGGATCGAAACTTTGCTGTTTTGCAACGGATTGATCGACATCAGTTTCGGAACCTTCGGACAGAACAACCCAAGATCTTTCGCCTGTCATCAGATCGAATGATCGCTGAAAGCAGCATGCTTGGCCATCAAGCGTGTTGAGTTTGATCAGAACAGCACCTGCCGTCGCGTCGCCCCGCGCCACGACAAATGCGGGAATATCAATCAGCCGCAGACGCGTCAGATACGCGGATACCCATATATCCGCTGTCAGTTTCATGCATTGCCATCTTTGAAATCGAGACCCATTTCTGAGTAACGCTCTTTTTCTTCCAGCCAGCCGGGGCGCACCTTGACCTGCAAAAACAGATGCACGCGGCGATCAAGAAACTCCTCCAGCTCTGTGCGTGACGCGGTGCTGACGGCCTTGATCGTCTCACCTTTGTTGCCAAGCACGATCCCTTTGTGACCATCACGCATGACATAGATGATTTGATCAATTCTAGCAGAGCCGTCTTTGCGGTCTTCCCAATTTTCCGTCTCTACGGTCAGTTGGTAAGGCAGTTCTTGATGCAATCGCAAAGTCAGTTTTTCACGGGTCATTTCCGCGGCAATCATACGGAGCGGGAGATCAGCAATCTGGTCTTCCGGATAAAGCCATGGCCCGTCGGGAACCTGATGTCCCAACCAGCCACGCAGCGCGTCACAACCATGCCCTCGTTCAGCCGAAATCATAAAAGTTTGCACAAATGGATAGGCTTCGTTCATTTCATCGGTCAGCGCCAAAAGCTTCTCGGATTTCACTTTGTCGATTTTGTTGATCGCCAAAGCAACGGGCGCCTTGCCTGCATGTTCGTGCAGACGCTCGATTATCGCCTTCACACCTTCGGACATACCGCGGTGCGCCTCGATCATCAGCACAACAACATCGGCGTCAGCAGCGCCGCCCCACGCGGCCTTGACCATCGCACGATCAAGACGACGACGTGGCTTGAACAATCCGGGCGTGTCGACAAAGACAAGCTGGCTTTGTCCTTCCATTGCGACACCGCGGATGCGCGCACGCGTGGTTTGCACCTTATGGGTCACGATGCTGACCTTGGCGCCGACCATGCGGTTCAGCAACGTGGATTTGCCTGCATTGGGTTCACCGATCAGGGCGACAAATCCGGCTTTGGTTGGCTGGTCGGTCATTGGTTTTCAACTTTCTGCAAAAGGGCGGCGGCGGCGGCTTGTTCAGCCTGTCGTTTCGACCCCGCTGTTGCCTGCTCGGACGGGCCGGACGATAGCCGAACCTCTATTGTAAAGACAGGTTGGTGGTCGGGGCCAGTGCGACCGACCTCAATATATTGTGGCGGGGTTTCGCCGCGGGCTTGCGCCCATTCCTGGAGCGCCGTTTTCGGGTCGCGGGCGTCATCGGCCACATTTTGAATTCGTGCGCCCCATAGCCGCAGGATCATCGCGCGCGCCGCATCGAAACCGCCGTCTTGGTAGACCGCAGCAATCACCGCTTCCATACCATCAGCCAAAAGCGCCTCTTTGCGGCGACCGCCTGACTTCATCTCGGAACGGCCCAGCTTCAGAACTGCCCCCAGATCAATTTGACGGGCGACATCGGCGCAGGTCTCTTTGCGCACAAGCGCGTTAAATCGCGGCGCAAGCAATCCTTCGGCAGCGTTGGTATCAGCGTTCAACAACGCCTCTGCCATCACAAGCCCAAGAACACGGTCACCCAAAAATTCTTGCCGCTGGTTATCATCACGGTGGGGCGACGACATGGACGAATGTGTCACTGAACGCACCAAGAATTCAGGCTTGGCAAACGTATAGCCCAACCGCCCTGAAAAGGCCTGAAGTTCTGCTGACAGCTTCACTCAAGCCCCTTAAAGAAACGATCAGAACGCCATTTCCAAAACGCGAGCATGGACCTGCCAGCGGCAGAGAATACGACACGGTCGGCACGGCCAACGATGTCTTCCAATGGAACTGTACCGACGCCACGGTTGACTTGCAGAACACGACTGTCGGTTGAATTATCGCGGTTGTCGCCCATGAAGAAGTATTCGCCCTCAGGCACAGTGAATACACCTGTATCGTCCAGCTGGCGTTTTCCGATATCAAGCGTTGTATAAGTCACGCCATTGGGAAGTGTTTCAATCCGGCGATCCTTCTCGCAGGCGGCACCAAAACCAACAGCGGCGTTACAGCTTGGCTCGTGACCAAACCGGCCCTGCTTTTCGTAAGTTTCGGTAAACACGCCAGCGGGCTGGGACGGCACGATAACGTCGTTAAGGTACAAGTTGCCATCGCGCATTTGAACGCGGTCGCCCGGCATCCCGATCAAGCGCTTGATGAAATCGCGGCCCGTAACCGGGTGACGGAACACAACGATGTCGCCTTGCTCAGGTTCGCTGCCAAACAGCCGTTCATCCGCCCCCTTGAAGACACCACAGAAATCATCTGCCCCGACATCAACGCCAAGCTGCGGGATCACGATAGAAGGGCAAGACGCGTAGGAGTAACCATAGGCCATTTTATTGACGAACAGAAAATCGCCAATCAGCAGCGTTTCTTTCATAGAGCCGGACGGAATCCAGAAAGGTTGAAAGAACACGGTCCGGAACACGCCAGCAATCAACAACGCATAGACGACGGTTTTCACCGTTTCCTTTACGCCGGACAGCAGCCCACCAGTTTCTTCAGCCATCGGATCAATTCCTTTGTTCATTCATCAAGGCGATATGATCGCCCGACCCTGCCCTGTCAACCTATGCGTCAACTGGCACAGCTTCGATCATCACAAACGCCTGGGCCCAAGGATGGTCATCGGTAAGCGTCACATGGATTACGGCGCGGTGGCCTTCTGGGGTCAGCGCATCCAATCTGTCCTTGGCCCAACCCGTAACCTGCATGGTTGGCTGGCCGCTACGCATATTTGATACGGCCATATCCTTCCACGAAATACCCATCGCAAGACCCGTGCCCAGCGCCTTTGAACAAGCCTCTTTTGCGGCCCACCGTTTTGCATAAGTGCCCGCCACATCTCGGCGGCGTTCAGCCTTGGCTTGTTCAATATCCGTGAAAACACGGTTCCGAAACCGATCACCAAAACGATCAAGCGTGCCTTG
Organism: Yoonia sp.; assembly: GCA_965656885.1. GTDB lineage: Bacteria > Pseudomonadota > Alphaproteobacteria > Rhodobacterales > Rhodobacteraceae > Yoonia. Next base: position 12,591 of record CBFHME010000018.1, on the reverse strand, counting down.
AATGCGGTCAATGTTTGCAAGGTCTGTGCCGATACCAATAATCATTCCGATCCCAACGCCATTTTAGTGGTCATCTCTCCGGTTGATTGGTTCAACGTCAAAGACAGCATACCGCCGTTTGAAAACGACTGATCCGCCGTCACAATCTGAACAGGAACATCAAACAGCAATCCAACCGCAGGGTCATAGTCTGCAACCAACCCTTCGAAATAGATCGCGGCAAACCCAAGTTGTTCATCAAACCCGACAACACGGCATTGGCGTTCGCCCAATTCATTGCGGGGCGGCGACAGAACCAACAAGTAGGCCGCGCCTGCCGCTGGCTCGACTGTGTCAATCGCGGCAAGGCGGACATCCCCGTTGGCAAACAGGCGTGTGTTCTGTTCCCACGGTTCTACCAATGCTTGGGCAGATGCCTGCCAGTCACACAAACTAACCGATTGGGCCACAACAGGGTTGGCCAGGATCAAAAGTGGAAACAGCCACTTCATACGTCGAGGTCCATGACCATGATACCATCAGCGCCACCCAAACATAATGCGCAAAGGCGCGCGCCCAGCGCCTGATGCACAGGATGTTTGGCATAGCTACCCAACGCAGACAGATCCGAAAAATCACAGATAAACCCGTAAGGATAATCGGGCGTTTTCCTTTCCACGTCGCGGTTCGGACCGTGGCAAAACCTGTCCATCGGCAAGCTAGCAAGCCCATCCATGATGTCTGCCAATTCACCTGCGTCAAAACCGTCGATAAGTTGCAACATAACGATGTGTTTGATCATGATAGCCTCGTGGTGAGGATCTTTAATCCTGCCAAGCCAAACAGAATGGCAAACGCGCCCTCAAACCAGCGACGAAGGCGTTGATAGCCGCGCACGAATACCCCCGTCGAAAATAGGATTGCATAGCCAAAAAAGACGCCACAAGAGACTGTGAGCAACGCGGCATAAGTTTCGAAAACTGCCGACTGACTTGCCCCAATCGGCACCGCAATCGCGAAAACCGCACCCCACCCCAAAATCGCCTTGGGGTTCGTCAGGTGGATTAGCAAACCCTTGATGTAGAGTGGCCAAAGCCCGCCTTGCCCAGCTGCAACTGGCATCAGTGCCTTGTCGGTCATTGCCGATCGCGCCGCCTTGAACGCCAGGAACAGCAAATACGCAGCCCCGACATAACGCAGCGTTTCAACAACCCATGCATTTGCGGCCATCAACGCGCTAAGCCCCAACGCCGCGGCCAGCCCCCATGTCGCGGACCCGCAAACAATGCCAGCAGCAACCGCCAAGCCCGCGCCGCGACCACGATTCATTGACGTACCAGCAATGGCGAGTGTTGCGGGGCCAGGGGACCCGCCTCCAATGGCCCAAGCAATCAGGACAACTGCAAACTCAAATCCCGTCATGCGCGCGCTTCGTTCATACAGCGACGCATTTCAACAATCGCTGGCCCAAGGCCGCGAAAGATCGCTTCGCCAATAATGAAATGACCGATGTTCAGCTCCGCCACTTGCGGCAACGCCGCGATTGGGCCCACGCTGTCATATGTAAGGCCGTGACCCACATGCACCTCTAACCCCTTGTCATGGGCATAGGCTGTCATCTCGGTAATCTTTTTCAATTCCGCATCACGATCATCCCAACGTCCCTCGGCCCATGCATCCGCATAAGCACCAGCGTGAAGCTCGATCACAGGTGCACCGATACGCAGACAAGCATCAACTTGGGCCCGATCAGCCGCAATAAACATTGACACACGAGAGCCCGCATCGCGCAACGGTGCGATATAAGCGGCAAGCGCATTGTCGTTGGCGGCCACATCCAGACCACCTTCTGTTGTGCGTTCCTCACGCTTTTCTGGCACAAGACAAACCGCATGTGGTTTATGACGCAGCGCAATCGCCTGCATCTCGGTCGTTGCGGCCATTTCAAAGTTAAGCGGCGTTGTCAGAGCAGCCATCAGGCCATCAATATCCGCATCCACGATATGCCGGCGATCTTCGCGTAAATGCGCTGTGATCCCATCTGCGCCCGCTGCCTCAGCCATCAACGCGGCGCGCACAGGATCGGGGTTGTCCCCGCCACGTGCATTGCGCACGGTTGCAACGTGATCGATGTTGACGCCAAGGCGCAGTTTGTTCGCAGACATGATGCCTCCAATGCTGGGTTGTTGCAAAGCTAGCGCGACTATTGGCTGCCGTCACCCACCTGAGAGGTCTTTTTATTCAGCTGACCCAACTTAGCGCGTAACGCTTTCTGGCGGCGCTTCTGATGGGCACGAATAAGCGGTAGCGCGATCGCATAACAAATCGTCGCAGCAATGATCCCCGGTATGACTGATCCGATCATATAGGGGAAAAACACCTCGTCATAAAACCCGCGGAGCCCATGCCAATCTGCACGTTCATGGGTAAATGCAGCCATGATATTGTGGGTGATGTCGCCAAGCGCCTCGTTAAAGCGGCACCCAATGCCGCAAAAGTCAGCGGGCACATCACGACCAAAGCCGAATGTTGCCGCACTAAACGGGCGTCCCAGCATCCAGTGGCCCGTGCCTAATGACGCAATCGCAATAGGAATGTAGGTAGGTGGAATGCCAAAAAACGTCCCCGTCAGCGCCGCAAAAATATTGCCGCGCATCAGCTTCGCGATCAGGGCTGCCACAACAAAATGCAGCCCGTAGAACGGCGTAAAGGACGTAAAAACGCCAGCCCAAATTCCGCGCGAAATTTTTTCAGGCGTATCTGGCAAGCGGCGCACTCTGTGTTTGACATAGTTGAACGCACGCCCCCAACCGCCCCGCGGATAAAGCGAACGCCCGACGATTTCGCCGATAGAGCGTCTTTCTCTGCGCTTGAATACCACCTAGCGGTCCTTTGTCGTTACTTTTGGCTGGCGGACGCCAAACCGGGGTCTCTGTGTCGCTCTAAGGATGACACATTCGTGTCTGCGTTCAATGCCGTTTGCACGCGGTGAAGATGTTCGCTGTCACGCAGATCAATATCCACCAAAAGGCGGAAGTAATCTGGTTTGCGGTCAATGAACTTCAGATCCGAAATATTCGCATCCTGTTCACCAATCAAAGTGCAGATACGGCCAAGAACACCAGCATCATTCGAAATGGTTACATCAAAGGTAACTGTATTGACTGACCTATGTGTGCCCTCTTGCCAATGCAAGTCGATCCAGCGTTCCGGTTGATCCTCATAGTCGGCAAGTGCATCGCAATCCATTGCGTGCACGACCACACCCTGCCCGCGATATGTGATCCCCAAAATCCGTTCACCCGGCACAGGCTGGCAACATTTGGCGCGCCGGTGTTCCTGATCGGGCTCAAGACCTATCACAGCACGGCGTTCTTCAATCTCATCGCCCTGCTTTTCCGCAAGCTTGGGATAGATGCCGCGCACAACCTCGCGGGCGGTAATCTCGGCTGATCCAAGTTGCGCCAGCATGTCTTCGGTGTCTTCCATCGCCAACGCCTTGGCCGCGGTGGCCAGCGCCTTGTCCGTCGCTTTTTTGCCGATCCCTTCGAATGCGACGCGGGCCAATTCGCGACCAAGCCGCACAAAACGATCACGGTCCTGTTCGCGCAATACGCGGCGGATCGCTGTTTTGGCACGGCCTGTTACCGCGATGTCGATCCATGTGACCTGCGGCTTTTGTCCTTCGGCTGTTACGACCTCAACAGACTGGCCATTCTTCAAACGTGTCCACAATGGCACGCGCAAACCATCAACCTTGGCACCGACACATGCCTCTCCGATACGCGTGTGGATAGCGTAGGCAAAATCAATTGGGGTCGCACCGCGCGGCAGCTTGATCACGTCACCCTTGGGTGTGAAACAGAACACTTGGTCTTGATACATCTCAAGCTTCACAGCTTCTAAGAATTCGTCATGCCCATGACTATCATCCAGCCGTTCTGTCAGGCCCGCGATCCATTTGACCGGATCAACGGCAAAGCGGTTTTCGACACGTTCACCATTGCGATACGACCAATGTGCCGCCACGCCTGTTTCAGCGACCTCGTGCATTTCGCGCGTACGGATTTGCACCTCGACCCGTTTACCGTCCCGGCCGGACACCGTGGTATGGATCGACCGATAACCGTTGGATTTCGGCTGGCTGATATAATCCTTAAACCGACCAGGAACAGCGCGCCAACGCTGGTGAATTGCGCCTAATGTGCGATAACAATCAGCCTCAGTCGCGGTGATGATGCGGAAACCATAGATGTCGGATAGGCGGCTAAAGCCCTGTTCCTTTTCCTGCATCTTGCGCCAGATCGAATAAGGTTTCTTGGCGCGGCCCATAACGGTTGCGGTGATGTCCGCCTTTTCCAATTCAACGCGCATATCGGCCGTAATACGCTGAACCACGTCACCGGTTTCCCGTTGCAAAGTGATGAAGCGGCGGATGATCGAACTGCGGCCCTGCGGATTAAGCACTTGGAACGCCAGATCTTCCAGTTCCTCGCGCATCCATTGCATACCCATACGGCCTGCAAGTGGGGCGTAAATATCCATCGTTTCGCGGGCTTTTTGAACCTGCTTATCGGGGCGCATGGATTTGATCGTGCGCATGTTGTGCAGGCGGTCGGCCAACTTCACAAGTGTTACGCGCAAGTCGCGGCTGGTCGCCATGAACAATTTGCGGAAATTTTCGGCTTGTTTGGTCTCTGTGCTGGTCAGCTGAAGGTTTGTCAGCTTGGTGACACCATCCACGAGCTCTGCAATCTCATGGTTAAATCGAGTGGTCAGTTCTTGATACGTCGCTTTGGTGTCTTCGACAGTGTCGTGCAGCAACGCGGTAATCAGCGTCGCATCGTCCATTTGTTGATCCGCAAGGATCATGGTCACAGCGATAGGATGGGTGAAATACGGCTCACCCGAATGGCGGAACTGCCCCTCGTGCATTTCTTCGCCAAACGCAAAAGCATCGCGCAGCATTTTTTCATTCAAGCGGGGGTTATAGGTGCGGACCAGTGCGATCAGATCATCTGCTGTCGTCGTCATCTGGGCGCCGCACCTATATATTCGTAGCGATTAACGCTGGCCTTGGGCATCCATCAGGGCGCGCAACAGCTTTTCCTCGGACATGTCATCGTCCGCAGGTTTATCAGTCTCAGCACCCATCAAAAGCGACATGCTGTCTTCTTCTGGTTCATCAACTTCGATCTGGGTCTGGTTCGCTTCGATCAGGCGTTCGCGCAGATCATCAGCACCTTGCGTTTCGTCGGCGATTTCACGCAACGACACAACTGGGTTTTTATCGTTGTCGCGGCTGACGGTAATCGGCGCACCCGCAGAGATTTCACGGGCACGGTGTGCCGCAAGCATGACCAGTTCAAACCGGTTAGGAACTTTATCGACGCAGTCTTCTACGGTAACGCGGGCCATTGGCGTTCTCCAATCAATCGGGCGGGGACTTCAACAAAGGCGTTCATTAGCCCCGTTCCATCAAAATGACAAGGGGTTTGGCGTTCATCTTAGCGCCACAACGGTATTGATTTCATCCTTGGGTCGCGCATCCCGCATCTGAACCACGGATTGCTCTAAAACCGGATGCACCCAATCTGGCGCGACATCTGCAAGCGGTACAAGCACGAATGACCTGTCCTGCACCCGTGGATGCGGCAAAATCAACTCTTCAGGGGCATCTAGGGCCTGTAATTCGGGGACAAGACCATGCCATTTATCAAAGGTCGCACGGTCAGGTGCGACGATGTCACCGCAGGCAATCAAATCCAAATCAAGGGTGCGCTGACCCCAGCGCGTTGTCCGCTCACGGGCGGCCTCCTGCTCAATCTCATGCAGGCATTCCAGTATTTTCTGTGGCGGCAATGAGGTCACCACCCGAATCGCTGCATTCACAAAGTCAGGGCCAGAACCAACAGGGAAGGCAGGGGTTTGATACAGGCCGCTGTTACGGACCGGTTGTCCTATCCTTTTGGCAACCTCGATCATGGCTTTTTGGACAGTTTCCCGAGCGTCACCCCATGGCGAAGACCTGTTACTTCCAAGGGCGATAAGCGCAAAAGCGCTTGAATCGGCCTTATCCCCGACTTGCGGCATTGCATATTTCCTATAAGTTAAAGGTGTTCTGCTTGTTTTAGACCACTCACACAATTTTCACTACCCGCGGAACATACATTCGGAAGGACATTTTATGTTTTATCGTGACGAGCGATTGGCGCTCTTCATTGATGGCTCAAATCTTTATGCGGCCGCAAAGGCGCTGGGATTTGACATCGACTACAAGCTATTGCGCACAGAATTTATGCGTCGCGGCAAGATGCTGCGGGCTTTCTACTACACCGCTTTGCTAGAAAACGACGAGTATTCGCCGATCCGGCCACTTGTCGATTGGCTGAACTACAATGGATTCACGATGGTCACCAAACCGGCCAAAGAATTCACTGACAGCATGGGCCGCCGCAAGGTCAAGGGCAACATGGACATCGAGCTTGCCGTGGACGCGATGGAACTTGCGCCACATCTGGATCATGTCGTGATCTTTTCCGGTGACGGCGATTTTCGGCCATTGGTCGAAGCGCTTCAACGTAAAGGCGTGCGCGTTTCTGTTGTCTCAACAATCCGCAGCCAGCCCCCAATGATTGCAGACGAACTTCGTCGCCAGTGCGATAATTTCATCGAACTTGACGAATTGCGTGACGTCGTTGGACGCCCTACCCGTGAACCGCGTGTTGATGCGGATCCGGCCATGGTGACTGACGACTAAAACCGTCAAATTCACAACATTTTGGGGCCGTGCGGAATTCACTCACCGCGCGGCCCTTTTCGTTTGGCGTGTTTGCGCATAAATCTATGCCAAGCAACCACCGGAGCACGCGATGACCAAGCCGCCACTGACATTGTATCTTGCAGCGCCTCGCGGGTTTTGCGCGGGCGTTGACCGTGCAATCAAGATCGTCGAAATGGCCATCGAAAAATGGGGTGCGCCTGTCTACGTCCGCCACGAGATCGTGCACAACAAATTCGTTGTTGATGGTCTACGTGAAAAAGGCGCTGTTTTTGTTGAAGAACTGGACGAATGTCCACCTGACCGCCCTGTCATTTTCTCGGCCCATGGCGTTCCGAAATCCGTGCCAGCCGCTGCACAGGCTCGTGAAATGGTTTATGTCGATGCCACCTGCCCCCTCGTGAGCAAGGTTCACATTGAAGCCCAGCGCCATGCTGATGCTGGTCTGCAAATGGTCATGATCGGCCACGACGGGCACCCAGAGACGATTGGCACGATGGGTCAGTTGCCTAAGGGTGAGGTACTTTTAGTCGAAACCGCCGCTGACGTAGCAGACGTTAAACCCCGCGATCCCAACAAACTGGCCTATGTCACGCAAACCACGCTGTCCGTTGATGATACGGCTGACATTGTGGCTGCATTGCATGATCGTTTTCCGGCCATTATCGGCCCCCACAAAGAAGACATTTGTTACGCCACCACCAACCGCCAAGAAGCTGTCAAAGCCATCGCGCCAAAATGTGACGCGATGCTTGTAGTGGGCGCACCCAATTCATCAAATTCCAAACGGTTGGTCGAAGTCGGAGCACGCGCTGGCTGCAATTATGCACAACTTGTGCAACGCGCCACCGACATTGACTGGCGCGCCCTCGACGGGATCAAGACCATTGGCATCACGGCGGGCGCTTCCGCACCTGAGGTATTGATCAACGAAGTCATCGACGCTTTTAGTGCGCATTACGCTGTCACCACGGAAATTGTCGAAACAGCCGTGGAAAATGTTGAATTCAAAGTGCCCCGCGTCCTGCGAGAACACGCATGATCGGCGTTCCACGTATGCCTCTTATGCTTGGTCTTGCCGGGCTCATCCCATTTGTTTGGGGGGCCATCACGGCCACCTCTCCAGAGCTGGCGATCTGGGGGCAAGATAACCTTGGCGCTCGCTTCAACGGTCCTTACATCCAGTTGTTCTATGGGGCGATCATTCTGGCCTTTATGTCCGGTGTGCTTTGGGGCTTTGCGGCAAAATCCGACAAGCCCATCGGCTATGTGCTGTCCGTTATACCCGCTCTTTGGGCGTTCTTTATGACAGGCGGTGGACCCGTTGCCGCAGGCATGAACTTAATTGCTGGCTTTCTTGGTTTACTGTTGTTGGATTGGCAGTTCTGGCGCTGGGGCTTGGCTCCGTCGTGGTGGATGAATCTGCGCATATTACTGACCACAATCGTGATCCTCTGCATTCTTCCGGTGGTGATTTAATGCCTGACGAAAAGACAATCGCATTCTACGACACCTCCGCCGCGCGCTATGCGACGCTGACACAATCCAGCACCCCAAGCCCGCGGTTAAAAGATTTTATGGCATTATTACCAAAGGGCGGGACTGTGCTTGATCTGGGCTGTGGTCCAGCACGAGCATCGGCCCACATGCGCGACGCCGGTTTTGTTCCAGATCCGGTTGACGCATCGCAGGGTATGATTGATCTTGCCAACGACACCCATCAGATCGGTGCCAGATATGCCACCTTCGACGACATTGATATGGTGGATCAATATGATGGCGTTTGGGCTAATTTCTCGCTCTTGCACGCGCCTCGTGCCGACTTTCCCCGCATCTTAGGGGCAATCGCAACGGCGCTACATCGCGGTGGCATTTTCCACATTGCGCTCAAAACCGGAACTGGCGAAAGCCGCGATCATATTGACCGACTTTATACATTTCTAACCGTAGAAGAACTAAGCGGGTTATTGACTGATGCTGGCTTTACGATTCTTGCCTCTGTTGAAGGCCACGAAGTTGGCTGCGCTGGCACAAACGATCCATTTGTTGCGATGAGAGCGCGAAAAAATGACTAGACTACTAGCCTATACAGACGGCGCCTGTTCGGGAAATCCGGGTCCGGGTGGTTGGGGCGCAATCCTGATCGCGCGAGACGGAGAAACCGAACTGAAGCGGCGCGAACTGAATGGCGGCTCCGCACTTGCGACCAATAACCAGATGGAATTGATGGCCGCAATTTCAGCGCTCGAGGCATTGGATCGCGCCAGCGCCCTGACGGTCGTGACCGACAGTATTTATGTCAAAGATGGCATTACCAAATGGATTCATGGGTGGAAGAAAAAGGGTTGGAAAACCGCCAACAAAAAACCCGTAAAGAACGAAGATCTTTGGAAACGGCTTGAGGCGGCAACTGCGCTTCATGATGTGACGTGGGAATGGGTCAAAGGCCACGCTGGTCATCCTGACAACGAACGCGCTGATGAGCTGGCGCGTGAAGGCATGGCACCCTTCAAACCGTAATTGCATACGTATGCAAGCCGTGGCAAGGTTTGGTGATGCAAACCAACGATCCCCTTCTTTTGATTCCCGGCATGATGTGCGATGCACGTCTTTTTTCACCTCAGATTGCTGCGTTCTCGGCTGATCGTATGGTTGCTGTTGCGCCGATTGCCGGGGGAACCATTGGCGAAATTGCGCAGAGTATCCTTGCCACAGCACCTTCGAAATTCGCCTTGGCCGGATTATCGATGGGCGGGATTGTCGCAATGGAAATGTGGGCCCAGGCCCCCGAAAGGATCAGCCGGATCGCATTTCTCGACACCAACCCCAAGGCCGAGCACCCAGATTTCGCAGCCCGCCGCGAACCACAGATTATAGCCGCGCAAACCGGCGAACTGCGCCGTGTTATGCGCGATGAAATGAAGCCGAACTATCTCGCTGATGGACCGAACCAAGGCGCGATCCTTGATCTTTGTATGGCAATGGCCGAACGACTTGGGCCCGATGTTTTTGTTGCGCAGTCGCGTGCGTTACAAACCCGTCCGGATCAACAAGAGACCCTTCGCAGCATCACCGTACCTGCACTGGTCCTATGCGGTGTGGCGGACGCCCTTTGCCCGCTCCATCGCCATGAACTGATGGCTGACCTAATCCCTGATGCCACGCTCACCACGATCAACGGGGCGGGGCATTTGCCCACCCTTGAACAACCTGAATTGACCAATAAGGCGCTTGAATTATGGCTGACATGACCCTTCCCGATGGACTTTTGGAACTGATGCAAAAGGTGGACACACCCACAGTTTGCAACGCAATTGAAGTGGCCCAAGGACAGCGCGGCTTTGGCGGCTATACCAAGGGCACGATGTTTGCGTCCGATGCAGATGCGCCAGCCATTGTCGGCTTTGCCCGCACCGCCCAAATCGCAGGTCGAGAAGCCCCGTCCGAGGCTCCTGATTTTATACGCGCGCGCCGCCTCGACTATTTCCGCAACATGGCGGACGGTCCGCGCCCTGCCATCGCGGTTGTCGAAGATGTTGATGAACCCGATTGCGTCTCTGCATGGTGGGGAGAAGTTCACACAACTGTTCACAAGGGATTGGGCATGGCCGGCGCGCTGACCAACGGCGTGATGCGCGATCTTGGCGACATGCCAGAAGGGTTCCCCGTCATCGCGGGTTCCATCGGGCCCAGCCACGCGTTTGTTCACGTGCGTAGCCTTGGCGAGGCGGTCAACATTCGTGGAATGAAAGTCGCCCAAGGTGATCTAGTTCACGCCGACCGCCATGGTGGTCTTGTCGTCCCGCCAGAGGTGATCCCCGACCTTAAGGACGCCATTCAAAAGCTGCTCGACACCGAAAGCATTATTCTAGAGCCAGCGCGTCAGCCTGATTTCAATCTTGAAAAACTGCTCGATGCTTGGGCCGCATTCGAAAAATCGCGAACCTAACCAGTCTCGCATTTTCAGAAAATACTCCCACCGGAGGCATCAACAAATGCGCAGAACGATCTTGCCGATATGGGCAGAGCTTTCCATGCGGGCATGGGCTGCTGCGGCATCGCCAAGATCAAATTCCTGATCCATCACAGGCGCAATTGTTCCTGCTTCTAAAAGCGGCCAAACCATTTCACGCAACTGGTTGGCAATCTGTGCTTTGGCCAGATCGGACTGCGGTCGCAACGTGCTACCGGTCAGGGTCAACCGCCGCGTCATCATCTCGATCATGTTCAGCTCAACCTTTGGGCCCTGCAAAAACGCGATCTGCACGAGCCGCCCATCATCGGCCAACGCCTTCATATTGCGTTGCACATAACTGCCGCCAACCATATCCAGAATCAAATGCGCGCGTCCGTTCTGACGCATGACATCCACGAAATCCTCATTACGATAATTGATCGCGACCTCGCCCCCCAAGTCACGACAGGCCGCGCATTTTTCGTCTGATCCTGCCGTTGCAAACACGCGCGCGCCAAATGCATGCGACAGTTGGATCGCAGTTGTTCCGATGCCAGAGCTCCCGCCGTGCACCAAAAACCGTTCACCTGCTTTCAAACCGCCCCGCATGAACACATTGGACCACACGGTAAAATAGGTTTCAGGCAAACAGGCGGCCTGTTTCAACGTCAGTCCCGCAGGTATCGGCAAACAATGCGCCGCAGGCGTCGCTACATATTCGGCATAGCCACCACCCGGCAACAACGCACAAACCTGATCACCCACCGAAAGACGGGAAACGCCCGCACCAACAGCCATGACTTCACCCGCGCCTTCCAATCCAGGCAGATCGCTGGCCGTTGGTGGTGGGTTATATAATCCCGCGCGCTGCAACGCATCAGGCCGGTTCACGCCCGCATAGGCAAGCTTGATAACAACTTCGCCATGACCCGCCACTGGCATGGGGCGTTCGGTGATTTTTAAAACATCCGGCCCGCCGTGGGTCGTGATCTCTACGGCCTTCACTGGTCGCCTCCGTCACGCCAAATTCCAGGCAAATCCATGTCAGGCACACGTGTCGGCGCCTTGATCATGGATGCCATACGCGCTAGCGGACCTGTAATCGGTTTGAGTACGGCGCTACCGTTAATTTGCGCCTTTACCTTTTCAAATTGCATTACATTTTCGATGCGGCGGTCGATAAATTCGTCAATACCGCTGCCGTCATCCCCCAGCCAATATAGAACCACAGATCCATATACCGCCGACAATGTGGCGCGTTTTGTATACCAGTTTACGTCCTCGGACGTATCGCCAAGTGCCGTCCAAATCGCGTCCGCTGTTCCCCAAATCAGCTTGGCACCGTCGGCAGCCATATGAGGCAATGCAAACAAGGCCGACCCGCGCCGCACAATCTCTTTGTCCGCGTTGGCAAGCCGCAGTTTGATTGCATGCGCAACCCGGTCCCGAAAACGCATGTCATTCAATTCAGCATCAGCTAAGGCCTGCATCATTTCGGCGTCACCGCGCAGATGATAAGCAACGGCCAAATCCGCAGCACCGCGTGGGCACAGGGTTTTGGCATGGGCAGGATTCATGCCAACCTCGGTGACCGCCGCATCAAATGTTGCGGGCGACCAGCCATCAAACGGCACATGCGAAACAGCGGCATCCAACAAGGCCAATAACATCGGATCAGGATTGTAGGCTGGCACGGTGAGCTCCTTAATTTTGGGTGGCTTGGCAATACACTAGACAAACTAGGGCGGTCTTGCTACATGCCAACTTCCTGCAATTTTGCAAATTCAACTTAGAGAGGTGGTGAAAACCACATGCAGGTTAGTGTTCGTGATAACAACGTCGATCAGGCGTTGCGTGCTCTGAAAAAGAAACTTCA
>CBFHME010000017.1:0-44905 GCA_965656885.1 Yoonia sp. | reverse complement strand
ATACGCCCGTCAGCATGGGCAACAAACGAGGCAAGGGCCAACTCCATCAACGCGGTCTGATAGCTTGCCGAAACATCTTCCAGCTTTTCGATCTGCTCGCCGAGATCAAACAGAACCACAGGCTCTTCCGGTTTCGGTGAACGCAGTGCAAAGCGAGGATCAGGTGCGAGCCCAAATCCAAGACGCGCCAAAGCATCTGCCGCCCCTGTTAGCTGTCTCTTTCCAATTTTCGTACTGCGCTGTCCTTCGAGCTTCTCGATCACGTCGGCCAGCGGAATAAGTCCGCCGCTCTGCATGATCCCCCTCGCCCACTCTTTCAGCGCTTCCATTTCTGTCGACGGGAACAGGGTCCACAGATCTAGTGGCAAAAGGGCGTGCGCCTCGATGCTTCCCCTGCCCTCGGGGTTCCGACCAAGATAGCGGCTCAGCTTATCAAGGTCGTCTATGACTTCATCTGCAACTTCCTGCGCAATCTCGACCGGCTTTCGCAATCCGGAGATATCAGGAACGGGTTTGCCATCGGCTGTCGGATTGAGAGTTCCTTCAAACTCGCTTGAGGCTGCGCGATAGGTGGCTTTGAGATGTTTGCGCGGCTTGCTGACCTTTAGGCCACTGGGAAAGCGATCCTCAAATCGGATTTTGAACAACGCCAGGAATTCATCACGGCACCGCGTTGCTGGCGTGCGCAAATGGCTTTCTGGATGGCACATCAACCAGCTCAGAACCCAGTCCGCGCTCAGGTTTTCTCCCTTATCAAGACGAGCGCCAATCGCATACTTCAGCGAAAAAGGAAGCTCCCAACCCTGGCGTTCAAACGTCGGTTCCAGCGCCTCAGACTCAGTTTCGGCAAGTGCCGCGATATCGAGAAATTCACCCAAGTATCGTTTGACCGAATGGTTCTCAGGATAGAGAGAAATCAATCGCCGAACTTCGGCGATGATATCCTTGGCATCCGCGTTCGATTGGTCGACGAAGAATCTTCGTTCCAACCCATAGAAGTACAAGAACATGTAGCCCGGATCGTAGGATGGGTCAGAACGGCCATTTGCCAGCCATTCAAGATAGGTCGCCCTGCTTCGTGCTGAAATATCGGAGTACCCAGGCCAGTATGACATGCCCTCCCCTGCCCTATCGTCTCCTGTCCTCGCGACGGAAAGTGACGGGTCGATGAATGCTCTGCATTTGTCTCGGTAGCCGTGGTGTTTGAGTAATGGTGGCGTGCCGACATAGACCATTCCACCAATATCTCGTCCAGCAACAGTCGCTGTTTCTGCTGCAGGTATCCAGCCATTCTTGCGGGAATTTGATTGCTTCTTTTGAGACGTGGGTCGCGCGTTTTCGTACCGCTTTGCAATGGCAGAGAGCGCTGGTGCCGCAGATTGGCCAGCACGTACGATTTCTGCGTAGTCCTGTTTTGGTGGTTTGGGGGGCGCTTTCGAAGGAGATTGAACAGCATTCGCTTCACGTGTTCTCTCGCGCTCACGTTCGATGCGTTTGTCGTGCGCACTTACGCGGGCCACTGGCTTGGATTGAGTTGCTGTTGTGTTTGTACTTTCCGCAGCAAGCGCTTTGGCTTCCACTTTTCGGGATCGTCTCTTTTCTTGCCACCAGACCAAAACGATAGGTAAGCCGAAGGCAAAGAGCATTTGACCGCCAACGGGCCAACCTTGCAACACGGTCACTACGGCAAGCATGCACAACAAAAAATAGAGCGCGTAAAAAAATAGAACTCGGAAAAGCTTTAGTATTGATGACATTAATGAAACCCTCTTACGAATTACTTTAGTTTGTGAGGTTTTCGATGCAATCACTATCGCTAAAGTAGAAACGCAAATCTCAGCGATTTTCAAATACCGTTCGAAAATGTCTTCGGTTAGGTGCTCTCCTTCAAAAGAACTTCCGCGCTTGAGATATAACCATCTCAATGATCCGATTTACATGGGGTCCCGAAGACAGCGCAAATTTCCTTCATTTCTGCCCAAGTGCCCAAACTAACAGGTCAATTAGCTCACTGGGAAAGAGAAGTTGACCATTGCATTCGATCCTCCATCAGTTTTGCGAACGGAACGATGTCGCCCCCAACACTCGCCGACTCCAAGGCAGACATATATGCTGCTCGATGCTCGACATCGATAACTGTCCAGGGGTAGCCGCCGGATGCAAACATTGCGTTCATCAAGAAACGTGCCATGCGCCCGTTTCCATCGGGATAGGGGTGGATGTAACCGAGTAGCCAGTGCCCAAGAACAGCGCGAACCGCTGCGGAATTTTCATTCTCGAGTCTTTTGAACAGGGTCTCCATACCGTCGGCAATAGCTTCCACGCGCGGCGGCGTGTGACGTGATCCCCGCAGATACACTGGATGATTTCGGTAGCCAGCCAATGCGCCAGCCTTCACGATACCAGCCGTCACAGACGGCCGGAATAACTCTTCATACCAACTATCATGATCTTGTCTGGCCGCCTGCCCTGCCGACACCTCCGTTAGTATTTTTTCAATCGACGCACGAACGGATTGAAAGGCTTGCCAGTAACCGCGGGCCGCAAGCGCATCGACATCCTTCTTGTGTTCCACATTTCCAAGAGGGTCGAAGGACCCCTGCCGCACTTGCTCGATCAACTCTGTAGTGACGGAATAGCCTTCAATGGACAGTGAGTGATAGGCATCGTTGACGTAGATGTCGTCGATCACCGCCAGATACGTATCTTTGTCGGCAGGCATACCTGGTTCGTCAGGAAAAACGCCTAGAATGGCGTCGCGATGTGTGTCCCACGCAGCATTGATCCGAGCCGCAAGTGGCGAGCTGCCCACTTCGAGGGGCATCACGTGGGCACCATCCACGAACGGGTTCCTTTCCCGAACATCGTAGTCAGCGGCCTTCATCTTCTTGAGAATTGTGTCGGCCTCATTCTCGCGCCCAACGCGACGCAACGCACCCGCAATCCGCCCTGCGGCCAAAACGTGCCCGCCGTCGAGCAATTTGACAAGCAAGGGACCTGTATTCCTCAAACCGCTCAAGACAATTTGCGCTTCCATTGCGTAGGAGCGGTAGAATACTTCGGGGACGTTGATGAGTGCCGCTTCAACAGAGAGAATGAACAGCCCATCCTTTGTGACGATGTCGCTCTTCGGAGGCAGGTCCTTCTTGAGATCGTACAGCGACGTGTCGAACGGCAGCACTGTGTTGTTGCCAGACCCCTTGGGAGTCCAAACGATCACTTGCTTCGGAATGTGGGTGCTTTCGGCGTGCAAAAGTAGAGATTGCTCGGACGAGAAGCACCACTCCACGCCATAGCGTTCGTGGCAGTACCGACGACAGAAGTCCCAGAACGATGTGTACCAGAATGTCGAGTCATGGGACTTGTCTTGTGGTCGAGTCACGATCAGCCAGCCCAAAATGACATCTGTTAGAAAACCATTTTTCTTGAGCCTCTCTCGGTGGGTCCGGCTAAGCTCACCGCTTCGAAGGACGTTGCCATGTTCCGCTTGTCGCTCCTTGAGAAGCTCGAGCGAGGCTGCAAGTTTTTCATTTGGGGTAGCCATGATAAGAGGGTCACCTTCCTAAAGAAGTTGCCGGTACTTTACGCGTATTAAGAACTGTACGTTTAGACGTAAAGTGTGTCGTTTGTATACACGTTTTTTAAGCCGTGCAATCACACGTAAAGTTAGATGTGCACCTTCACGAGTTTTATGCTGATCCCGCATGGGACCCAGTAACTGAACGGGAACGTTCGCCACCGATTGAAAGTCGAAGTCAGACCTGTCGAAAGTAAAGAGCCTCCGACGCCCCCCTGCCCCACTCACAAAGACAAAAGATGCTGCGACACACCTCACGATAAGACTTACGCTTTAAGTAGAAAAATACTCGGTGGTTTATTGAGTTCTTCACCGGGCGGATCAAAAATCCAACTTTCGCGCACCTTACATGCGCGAAAGTTGGATCTTAATCTCGATTCAAGGCGACATCGCTATCTGCAACAGAGCCAAGGCCACCAAGCCAATTTTGTGTCTGCGACAACAACCTCCAGAAATTCCTACGATCCAACCGATTCGAGCCATAGACATGTTTGCTATCAATTGCGACCATGTGACTAAGTGCTACAACATGTTGCGGTAGTTCATCAAAATCCCGACAAAACGTTCTTTTTCAACATGTTAACTAAGATCCTTCGGTCATCGCGGCTGAACAGAGGGGCCCTTTGAACCCGAAAAGGCCAAAAAATTGTTGCCTGGGGATAAGTTGCGTGTCATGAGTTCAATTGTCGCAAGCTGCCGTAAATCACGCGGTTTAGCGACGAAACACAGATGACCCACTAAGAGGTCGTGAGGGCAGCATGAATTCAAACGCAAATATCGCGCAAACCAGCTCTATCGCCGCATCTATTGCGTCGAACGCTGCCCGCCTGTCGGAAGCGCTTAACAACCATATGCGCAATAGCTTCCAGCCTGACAGCCGAAAAGCGTTGCGTAAGTTTCATCCTGCCGAAGTTTCCGAGCTGACAGGTATCAGCATGTCCAACCTTAGGACACGCCATCAGGAAGACGATTTCCCTGAAGTGGAGACTGATTCCAGAGGTCGCAGGCTCTATACCGCTCAAGAGATTGACCAAATCCGCCATGTGATGGCAAAGACCGGTCGAAATGGCGAAACATACCTTCCCGGACGGCGCGAGAACGATGCCCTTCAAGTTATTTCTATAGTGAACTTTAAAGGCGGATCCAGCAAAACGACAAGCGCCATCCACTTGGCACAACGCTACGCCTTGCGGGGCTATAGGGTTCTTGCGATCGACATGGATCCGCAAGCCAGCTTAACCACAATGTTTGGATACCGCCCTGAGATCGAGTTTGCTGAGAGCGGCACCGTTTATGACGCGCTAAAATACGAAGACCCTGTGCCACTGAGCCACGTCATCCGAAAGACCTATTTCCACAACCTTGATCTCGCTCCGGCGGGCCTCTTGCTATCCGAGTACGAGACCGAAACAGCGTATGCGCTCCAACACAAGCTCGACCCGCCATTCACACAACGTCTCGCAATTGCTCTCGACGAGATCGAAGCAGACTACGATCTCGTCATCATCGATTGCCCACCCCAACTTGGCTTCACCACGATGACCGCCTTGTTGGCGTCCACCGGCCTTTTGATTACCGTCGTTCCCAGCATGTTGGATGTTGCCTCAATGGCGCAATTCCTTGAAATGGCTGGAGAAACTGTCCAAACGCTCGAAGAGGCCGCAGGGCCTATCGACTGGAACTTCCTTAAGTTTTTGGTCGCTCGATATGAGCCAACGGACGTACCACAGTCACAGATGGCTGGTTTCTTACGCTCCATTCTCCTCGATCAGGTTTTAACCACACCGATGCTCAAATCCACAGCGATCTCTGACGCTGGCATGACACAGCAAACGATCTATGAGCTGGATCCCTCGCAAGTCGTAAAAAAGACACTAACCCGCATATTAGAGTCGGTTAATGGCGTCGCGGATGAATTCGAAAAGACGATCCAGCAAGCTTGGGGAAGGGAAACTGACTAATGGCCCGTAGAAACCTATTCCAGCCCCCTCCCCCACCTGACACGACAAGCACTCCGGCGCCGACCGAAGATCAAAAGTCGCGTTTCCCAAATACGGGTGCAATGAGCGGCGTGAAATCCACGTTGAAGGATGTTGCGAGCAATGCAGTGAGAGAAATCTCCGTTGATGTCATTGAAGAAGGCGGCCCTAAGGACCGTCTCACCTTCACCGATGCCGATGTTGTAACACTGGCTGAGAGCATCAAGGCACACGGCCAACAAGTGCCAATTATGGTGCGCCCCATCGCGGACAAACCCGGACACTACAAAATCGTTTATGGTCGCC
Source organism: Yoonia sp. (assembly GCA_965656885.1). Taxonomy (GTDB): domain Bacteria; phylum Pseudomonadota; class Alphaproteobacteria; order Rhodobacterales; family Rhodobacteraceae; genus Yoonia. The sequence goes on along the minus strand of CBFHME010000017.1, from coordinate 39,043 downwards.
GCAGATTGCGGGCCTTACGATCGCTCGGCATCCCCGCAAAAGCACTTGTCAGGTCTCTTTCTGATGAAGAGGCTATTCTTGCCCAGGGACAAGAGAACACTCAACGCTTAGATCCCAGCTTCATTGAAAAAGCGCTTTTCGCAACCGAGCTGGCTACAAGTGGCTACGAGCAAGCAATCATTCTAGATGCCCTCGCTGTGGACAAGCCAATGCTGTCGCGCATGACCAAAGTTGCACGGTCTATTCCAAAGTCAGTCATCGAGAAGATTGGCTCCGCGCATGGCATTGGACGCAGACGCTGGGAAGAGCTGGCAGACCAGTCGCGCAGCGATAGCGTCGATCTTGAACAGGTTACCGCAACGCTTCAGCTTGATACCGCAAAGAGCTCAGACGACCGCTTTAGCCTGATCAGTGATGCCATTGCTCAGGCACTGAAATCTAAAGCCCCGGACAAACCCGTCGCCCCCCCTACCCTCTCCATCAAACTTAGCGATGGAACGGCTTTGGCAGAAGTAAAGGAAACGGCCCGTGCTTTGACATTCAAGCTGTCGAAGTCTGGTGCCCCAGAATTTGCCCAGTGGATGCGTAACAACGCAGAAGCTGAGCTTACGCGCCTCTATGAGGCGTGGCAGTCAGAGCAAAAGCCTGACTGATGTCGACCGAGCAGTAAAACTTAAAAAAGGAGCACGACCAGCAACCCAAAAAAGAAAGAGCCCCCCAAGGTTTCCCTAGGAGAGCCCAATCTGTTCTTTGCACTTTCAGATTTACCAGCTTCTCCGCGCCAGTCAACAACAACCGATTCGGTTGCCGAAGATTTGCGGCCTTTTTTCTGATTTTCAGAGTTATCGGAGCCTTTCACTTCAGGTTGTCGTGAAAAAACATGGCATTTATAGAAGCAACTGCACCCACTGGGCTGCGGACCAGTGAAATATTGTCCGCGGACAATTCCATTCCAGAACGCCACATCGTTGTTGCAACGCTCCGAAACGCGGCCCCGCGACTCGGTCTCAGTGCATCGGTGATTTCAACATTGGACGCGATGCTTTCGTGCCTCGCTCCAAAGCGCAACCACCACACTGTGTTTGCATCAAACTCAACGCTCACGTTCCGGCGCAATGGCATCTCAGACAGAACAATCAGACGCCACGTAGCGACACTTCAAGAAATTGGCCTGCTCGTTCGCCGTGACAGCCCAAATCGGAAACGGTTCACAAAACACAACAGTCACGCCGGCCAAGCCCTTCGCTTTGGCTTTGACCTCTCACCACTTTTCGATCGTCTGCATGAGATTGCCTCAATGGCGGCTGACGTCATGAAGGAGCGAGAGCAAATTGACTATCTGCGTGCCAAAATCCGCGCGGCAGCCAATGCAAGCCTGATCGACAACCCAAACGATGCGATGGCTCTGAACACCTTTCGTGTCCTCCGTCGGAAATTGTCCCTTGAAGACTGTGAGAAAATTCTCTTAGCCCTGCCAATCAAAGAAGTTGATGCAGAGTCACCAGATGATCAAACTTCAAGTTTAGCGACTACATTGACCGCCAGTGACGGTCAAAATGTCCGGCACCATCATAAGTCAAATAAAGAACATATTGATAAAGAGAATATCTCACAAAAAAAACAAACCACTCCTATGCCTTCAGATGCTCCAATCACAATCCCAGAATTACTATCCGCCTGTCCGGAAGCAGCCGAGTTTTCGCTGAGAAAAATAGAGACTGTTCATGATGTCGTCGCTCACGCACGAACGCTGGCGCCGATGATAGGGATCAGCCCTCAAAGCTACGATGCAGCTCATGAGCAACTGGGTGCGTTAAGAGCAGCGGCAACTGTTTGGGCGATCATGCAGTTCCATGACAAAATCAAAGCAGTTGGTGCGTATTTTAGATCAATAACCACCGGATCAAAGAGCGAAGATTTTAGCCCTGAGAGACTCATCCGGCGTTTGGCATCGGCCCAAAAATATGCGGTTTGATTTCAAGATTGTCCGCGGACAATTTTCCAAACAGCATCGTCAGCTTTTTACGACCTGCTACCCAGTCAAAGGTAGCATTAGATGAAAAACCTTATGTCGATAGCTACACAGATTTCATTTCGCCCAGAAGAGATAGGGCCGGGCCCATTGGTCTATCTGCAGTCTGCTGCGAAGCTACGCCGGTACCTTGCGCGCATCCTTTAGACGCATTGCGTACCTCAGTCGCGATTGAGTCTAATTCAACACTCTAGAATGGTTGTAAAAGCGAGACTTTTGATTAAAATATATAATTATCAATAAGTTAGGACAAAAATGCGCCCTGCTTCTCACAAAAGCTTCCTGAAAAGCAGTTCGTTCGTGTTTTGAATTGTTTTGCAGTCCACCATTGCAGATGCAGCCTAGTGTTATCCTAAAGTGAAAGTTTCCTTCTTGTTTTGGGACTGTCTGAAGGAACCCTTGTGGGGTGTTCCTGACGGGTCCGGGTCGGTTTCCGGCCTGTCTGTCCTGACAAGAAAGTTCCCATGCAAACAGAAGTATTGCGCGTGCTGCGCGCAGAGGCGCGGTCGTGGTGGCGACATCGAGAGCTACGAAGAACTGGTAGCCTTGATGATGCGCGTCGGCTGGAACGCCAAACAATCCTTCGTGACCTTGGCTACCTTCGGGCTGCGATCAACAACCCCAACGCCTATGTCAGCTGCGGTGGGGGAGGGACCATTATTCACCTCGGGCTGACAACAGTCTCGCTCTATGCCCCCGTTGAACGCTTCCCGCTCGCCAGCTTGGCTGTCCGGCTTGGAACTCCTCTGATCGACTACCGTCCCGTCCGCGACATCATCGACTTCGCAAACCTGCCCAAGGTCACAATGGACGGCCAGATCGATCCAGAACCTTGGACGTCCTCCAGCCAGGTATCGCTCCTGACATATATCGACGCAGCCGAACACCTTGGCGCTCGTATCGTCAACGATCCGCGCGCAGGCCACGCGACCTAACCCAACCTTCCCAATCAACCCCAACCGAAAGGAGGCCAGCCATGGCCCGTTCCCGCACGTCCAAATTCGACGCATCCGAAGCTATCACCAGTGAACTCATCCGCATCATCGAACGGGGTGTTCTTCCTTGGCGTAAACCGTGGACCGCCGGCGGCAGCCCGCGTCCCTTGCGCCACAACAGTGAGCCCTATCAGGGTGTGAACAACTTCCTGCTCACCATGCGGACGGTAATGGCAGGATATACCTCTCCGTTCTGGATGACCGTGCCGCAGGCAAATACTCTTGGAGCAAAGATCCGAAAGGGCGAACGATCGTCTGTCGTTGTTTATTATGGCCAGAGTCGAACGCAGTCCGATGATGAGCAAGACACCAATGATGGCGATACCGATGAAGCCCGCGTCTTTCGGTTCCAGAAGTCATATCGCGTGTTCAATGCAGATCAAATTGGGGGCCTGCCGAATGCTTTCCACCCGGATGCCTGTCCTCTCCCCGATCATCCGCCATCTGCGCCAATCCCGCATATGCAGAGCTTCTTTGATGCCATCGATATTACGACGGTCTTTGGTGGAACCGAAGCACGCTACAATCCGCCCGTCGACAAAGTGTTCATGCCAAGCATCGAGCGCTTCAAGAACCCGCTGAACTTTTACGGGGTCTGGGGGCATGAGCTAGCCCATGCCACAAAGGCACCCCATCGCTTGAACCGAGACTACGGTCTCAGCCGGTTTGGTAACACGGCCTATTCCCGCGAAGAGATCGTGGCCGAGTTAACGTCCTGCTTTCTGGGGCAGGAGCTTGGGTTTACCGCGCATACGCTCGAGCTGAACGCGTCGTATTTGTATCACTGGCTACGTGTGCTGCGCTCGGACAAGACCGCAATCTTCAAACACGCGGCGGACGCGCAGAAGGCCTGCGATTATTTAATCGCGAGGTCAGAAGCGGGCAGGGCAGGGGCCACCGATCGGGCAGCTTGAGAGGTCTGGTTTTGTCGTGGGTGGTGGTTCCCAAAGAGTGAAAGCAAGCTTCGGGTTTTGTATTTTCAATTTCTTCGAAAGGACAGATCCATGACCACTTTCACACTCCCTCAAACCGAAGGCCCCGACATCGCAGCAATCGCGGTGCAGAATGATACCTTCCGTAAACTCGCCTGCCTTGGCATTGCACCGGATCAGCCCATTGCTGGCCGCATGCATGTGACCCGATCACTGGCTGAAGCCGGGGATGGCTTCATGGCTGAGGCCGTCAAAGCAACAGGTGAGTTTGACACCTTTGAACCCGAGAACGATCCTGATGGATGCCACGACTTCGGGGCCGTGGATATTCGGGGGCAAAAGGTCTTCTGGAAGATCGATCTTTATGAGGCGGATAGCGATTTCCGCTACGGTGCTGAGACACCAGATAATCCCGCAACCACCATGCGCGTGCTAACCATCATGATGGCATCCGACTGGTAGGGCGGGGGGGGCAACCTCGCAAACGAAGCACAGTCTGAAGGCTCACTGACCCTCTCAAAAGGGAAAGCGGGCCTTTTTTCATGTGATCCTCAAATCCGGGGATCGGTCAGGTCGTCCCGAATGTTCGGGGCGGCGCAAAAATCTCAAAAGGATATCACATGACACATGCTCTCAAGTCTATCTCGGTCGCCATTGGTGATCTCACTTCACATTCTGCCAATGTGCGCGGCAATTCTCCTGAAGAATACGAATCAGACGCCATTACACATCTCAAGGCCAGCATCGCTGTGCTGGGGATCATCCAGCCGCTGCTCGTTCAAAAGATTGATGGCAAGTTCGGCGTCTTGGCAGGTGGTCGACGTCGTGCAGCCCTGAACGAGTTGGTTGCTGACAAGACCGCCAAGGGCTTCACCAACAAAACCAAGATCGAATGCCGCTTGGTGCCAGACAAATGCGATGTGACCACGGCCCTGTCTTTGGCCGAGAACATCACCCAAGCCCCGATGAATGCTATCGACGAGTTCGAGGCGTTTGCGCGTATGATGGAGGTTGATGGGCAGTCACCTGAGACGATTGCCAAGACCTTCGGCACCACAGTCGCGGCCGTCAAAGGCCGTTTGCGCTACGGTCTCATTCATCCCGACATCCGCGCAGCTGCCCGAGCCAAGACGATCACGCTCGATACGATGAAGGCCTTCGCGGATCATCCAAGCCAGGCCGTGCAGCTTGAGGTGTACGAGGCGCTGACAGGCGCTGACAGCTTTGTGCAGGCCTATACGGTGCGTCAGGCGCTCAAAACACGCGGTGTGCAGGTGAGTGATGATATCGGGGCCTTCGTGCGCGACGACTATGAGGCGCGGGGTGGTCCCATCGCTGCCGATCTCCTCGAGGAGCATTCGGTGTTGGAAGACATCGCACTGGTCGAAACGATCATGGTCGAGAAACTCAACGCCGCCGCCGAAGAGGCCCAGGCCCAGATGGGGTTTGCGTGGGCCGAGGCATTGGTGCGCTACGACTATGCTACGATGGCAGAATATGGTCGCGTCTATCCCGGTCCGATCGAACCCGATGCCGTTGGTCAAAAGCGCGTGGATGCGATCACCGAGGAGCTGGAGAAACTGCAACTCGAAATGGAGGATGAGAACCTCGAGACGGATGCCTACAACGCCCTCTACGATCGCGTGGATGCGCTCGAAGAAGAGGCGCGGGATCTGCAGGAGGCCTACAGTGCAGACGATCTTGCGCAGGGTGGGGTTATCGCATCGTGGTCAAACGGTAAGATTACGCTGCATGTCGGCCTGGTACGGCCAGAGGACAAGCCTGAGGCAACTGCGCAGACGGCCAGCGCCGGCGGCACGTCTGGCGACGCAGAAGGGCAGGGGACAGACGCAATCGTCTACCCAGCCTCGCTGACCCAAGACCTCAAGACAGAGCGGGCAATGGCCCTCGGGGCGGCGATGACGCTGCATCCAGAGGCCACGCTTGATCTGACATTGTTCAAATTGGTCACGGACGTGCTTGGCACCATGAGCGCAACTCACGGCATCAAGGTCGAGGCCCGCAAGGAATATCGCAGCCACGCGAAGATGGATGAGATCGATGGCACATCGCTGGAACAGATGGCCCAGGCGTATGACGTGCTAGATCTGTCTTGGGCGGCTGAGGCGAAGTCTCCGGCAGAACAGTTTGCGGCGTTCCGCGCCCTTGATGCGGGCGAGAAGGCCAAACTGGTTGCCTATGCCACGGCTAGCACCACGCAATCGTGTTTTGCCCGCAGCGTTCAGAGCGACAGTCTGATGTTTGATTTCGAGATCGAGGTCATGCCTGACATTCGCACGCATTGGACGCCGAACGCGGCGCTGTTCAACCGCTTCAAGAAGGCGTGGCTGCTCAAAATCCTTGGCGAAGAGCTTGGCCTCGCGCAGGAGGCGGTCACACTGGCCTCCATGAGCAAGAAAGAGATCGTCGCTTTCTATGACAAGCTTTTCGCAGAGCCATTTGCAACGCTGACAGAGGCACAACACGCGGCCGTTGCCGCATGGTGTCCGCCGATGATGCAGACTACCGGTGGCGTCAGCTTGGTTGTTGATGCGGAGGAAGACGCGGCTCAAACCGAGACCGTTCAAGCGAAAGCTGCCTGATCCTTTGAAGTGACCCGTGCGAGGACCCAACCACGCGCGGGTCAGATCCCGACATTCCCTTGAAACACCAAGAAAGACATCCCCATGGCTATTCTCAAGTTCTCTGCGTCCGCTGTTGCGGCGCAAATCGCGCATGCGCGCGCCTGTTCAACCTTCCTGCCAAATTGGAACGGGCCAGTTGATAGGCCCGCCCTGATCCTCATCGTTGGGAACGGCGTGCACCTGCGCTCTAACGGCATTGACGGATCTACCACCCGCATCGTCACCACCGAGCAGTCCGATCCCAGCTTTGCCTTTGCCAACGGCATGAATCCGTTTCGGGACAGCGATTGGATGGCGCAGCGCCAAATGGCGTTCCGCGATCTGACTGGGCAGTTCTACACAGACATGCTTGACGATGTGCAGACCCTTCTCGATCGCGGGCAGGGGGCCATTCGACTGGCCACAGATGGGCATTCCATCCGTGTCTTCGTCCGCCGCGCCTCAGACTTCCTGATTGGTGGCACCTATGAGGTTCCATCAGGCTTGGGTGGCACATTCCGTGTGATCTTAAAGGACGCCTGCGACACCTTCGCAATCGTTCAGAACTGCGGCAATTGCGAAGACTTTGATGCGATGCAGCCCTACCGCGTGCCGCTCGATGCTCTGATGGAGCTAGAAGACCGGAGGGCAGCATAGTGGGCTGGTTGTTTTACACCGACCGGCGGGTTCAGACCTATGCCGATGAGAAGACAGAGATCAAGCGTCTTTGCACGTTCGAGACAGATACGCGCCGCACGACACTGGTCAGAGCCAGTAATGTTGGCTCGACGTGGTATGCGGCAGTAAAAGTAGAAAGCATTGATGCGGCACCCTTGGAGGATCAAACATATGTAACCGACGAAGATGGAACCTTCACCTTCGGTGCAGTGTTTCTGACGCGCTACGACGACGGGTGTTGGGGCTACAAGGACATGGAGGAAAGCGCTGGTCCCTGTGAGTCTCGCGCGCCGTCGAGCATCCTCAATCTGCTATCCGAGTTGAAAAGCCTCGAAAGCTATGCCCACGCTTGGCGGCAGCGGTGTCGAGACTGGGCAGCGATCCCTGACTACGCAGAGGGCGACAAGATCAAACTCGTGTCCCCTGTGACCCTCAGCGATGGCAGCAACTGTCAGATCGTCACAGCAACCCATTACAGGCGCGGGCGTCAGAAACGGCGCTGCTACCGCATCGAGGAAACCGGCTGCCTTGTGCGGCTCTCAAAGGCGTCATTGGCCGGATCGACCCTTATCAGTCGCGAAATAGCTGAGGGCAGTGCGGTATTGGCAGAGTTTTTTGCGGGGCAGGGGGCCTAGAGTGGAACTTTCCACTGTCTTGATTACGTATCTCATTTGAGATACGCCAGTAACCAAAGGAGACTCATATGCCCGCTCAAACATCCATGATCCATGTCCGTGTTGACGATCAGCTTAAAGCGCAGGCCTCGGATGCACTCTCGGGCGTCGGCCTGACGCTCTCGGATGCCGTACGCATCCTCTTGACGCGCGTAGCCGCCGAGGGCGGGTTGCCAGCGGGACTGACCGCGGATCCAGACGCCTATGACGCATGGTTCCGTTCCAAAGTGCAGGAAGCATTGGACGATCCAAAGCCGACAACACCTCAAGCTCAGGTAATGCAAGACGCTCAGGCGCTGATTGATAAGAAGCGCCGTGCCTGATCTTGAATGATTAGCGACTTGCAAAAAATACAGAATTTCTGTATACTCTTACTTATACTGAAAATTAGGGAAGCATTGAGATGAAACAGTTCGCAGCAGGCGACCTAACGCGTAATACTGGCGACCTCTTCGAGGCGGCCGCTGTCTCCCCAGTCGCCATCACGAAACACCGTAAACCACGTTTCGTTGTCATGTCGATGGAGCGGTTTGAAGCCCTTTCGACGGGTCGCGGTACGCAGGTTGCAATGGATGTGGCGGATATGCCTGAAGATCTAGGAAAACTCTTGGACAAGGGTCTTGAGGATCACTTCCGTGACCGCTGACTTCCCTGCCGCAGGGCAGGTTTTTGATTATCATTATCTCTGGAAGTGGCAGGCGGCTGGCGGAGAGACAGAGGGCCGTAAGAAACGACCAAGCTGCGTGGTCATTGTCGTGACCAACGACGCTGGCCATCACGTCATGTTCATTGCTCCGATCACCAGCAAGACGCCGGAACAAGGCCGGGCGGCGTTGGAAATACCGGAGACAGAAGCCCGTCGGGCGCAGCTTGATAGCCATCTGTCTCTATGGGTCATTCTGGATGAGTTGAACGCTGATGTCCTTGAGGCCTCCTATACTATTGAAGACCGCTCGCCTCGCGGGTCTTTCAGTCCAGTTTTCACCGATGAGATTTTGCGCGGTGTACAACAGCTACGTGCGGCCGGAAAATTGAAGCTGTCCAAGCGAACCTAGCTCATCTTGTCTTCTCCCGTTTTCCGAAAGGGAAAGGGGGCTTTTTGTCCTGTGAACCTCAAACTGGATCACAAAGGACAGAAATCATGGCCCATCCCAACCCGAAGCACTCCAATCAAACCCCATCTAATGCTCAGCTTAAATCAGCCCTGTCGTTGATCTCCGCTGAGATCGCGCGCGGTCCTCTGCGCAGTTCCTCACTCTCAAAGATCATGCGTGACACCTTTGGCGGTAGCGATGCTAGCGGTGCATGGAACTGGCGCATGGCCTACGACATGATGCAAGCTGCTGCGGTTCAAACACTTCTCTTGGATGCGAACGGGTCAGACCCACTCGGTGCCGCAAAAAGCCTCGCGATGCGGCTTTTGACTGAAACCCGCCGGTCCGAACAACAGATCCGCCTGCAACAGTTTTCGACCCCATTGCCTTACGCAGCCCTCGCTGTGCGCGCAGCTGCGATCCGCAACGGTGAGACTGTGCTGGAACCCTCTGCGGGAACAGGCTCTTTGGCGGGGCCCATGAAAAGGGCAGGGGCAAAGCTCATGCTCAATGAAGTCGATCCGTTTCGCCAGCGGCTGCTCGATGTGGTGTTTGACGCGCAGGCGACTGGACATGACGCCGAGCATATCGACGATCTGCTGATATCAACAACAGCACCCAGCGTTATCGTGATGAACCCGCCGTTTGCATCCTCGGTCGATCGCTCCCGCGACAAACATATCGCTGCCAAACATCTCATCGGGGCCGCGAAACGATTAGCCCCCGGCGGACGTCTTGTTGCGATCATGCCGATGGGCATCACGCCTGAGCGCGATGCAGCACATTGGGCGCGGGCGTTGGGTCTTCTCACGCCGCGCCTTGCCCTGACCATCCCCGGCCATGTCTATCGCAAGCTTGGCACCAGCGTGGATACGCAATTGATGGTCTTCGACAAGGTCGATGAGGACGTCGCGATGAGCCGCACCTCGATCGATGATCTCGACGCGGCGGTCAGTATTGTGGACCAGATTGCCAATGCGCGCCCGATTGTAGCGCCTGTGCCAGTGGCACGCTCATTGCATGTCGGCTGCCCTTTGATGGGATCCGCGCGCAATCCTGCCGCCTCCAAGGGATCTGCCGTCAAAACGCCAAAACATGCAGCAACACCGCTGTCGTTCACCACGTTTGAGGCGCCGCGCGAAAACACCCCTATATCCGAGATATATGCCCGTTATCGCCCGCAGCGGATCGACATCACAGGGGCACAGGAACACCCGACGCCGCTGGTCGAAAGCATTGCCATGGCTTCGGTCGCACCACCCGTACCATCCTTGCAGGCCGCTGAGGGTCTGCGCTTGCCAAACCGCTTGATTGCAAAGGGTCATCTCTCTGAGGCCCAGCTGGAAACCATCATCATGGCCAACGATGCCCATGCGCGGGATTTGCCCGGCAAGTTCACCATTGATGACGACCAGACCAAGATGTTGCGCAGTGATGAGGACGCCGAGGCACATGCCTACCGCTTGGGATATTTTCTCGGAGACGGCACCGGTTGCGGTAAGGGACGCGAGTGCGCGGGTCTTATTCTGGTCAATTGGCTCTCTGGGCGACACAAAGCCGTCTGGGTGTCAAAATCCGCAACCCTGATTGAGGACGCCGTGCGCGACTGGACCGATCTCGGCGGTTCGCCCGCAGATATCCAGCCACTCTCGAAATGGAAGCCCGACCAGCAAGTCACGATGGGCGACGGCATTATGTTCGTAACGTATGCAACGCTGCGGTCTGCCGGAAAATGCGGCACAACACGTTTGAACCAGCTTCTCGACTGGATGGGGGGCGACTTTGACGGCGTGTTGGCCTTCGACGAGGCCCACGCGATGCAAAATGCGGCTGGATCGGAGCAGGGCAGGGGGGCAAAACCGTCCCAGCAGGGCCTTGCGGGTCTGCGCCTGCAACTCGCCACTCCGCGCGCTCGCGTCTTCTATGTCTCGGCGACGGGGGCCACGTCTGTCCACAACCTCGCCTATGCCTCCCGTCTGGGTCTCTGGGGCCAAGGGCCTGACTATCCGTTTCCGAGCCGCGAGAGCTTTGTCTCAGCGATGGAAGCGGGTGGTGTGGCGGCCATGGAGGTGGTCGCCCGCGATCTCAAGACGCTCGGGTTCTACACGGCGCGGGCGCTGAGCTTTGACGGGGTCGAATACGATGTGCTGGAACATGTACTGACGCCTGCCCAAACGGAGATCTATGACGCCTATGCGGGCGCCTTCCGCACCATCCACCATAACATGGAAGCCGCATTGACTGCGACAGGCGTCAATGATGCCTCGGGCGAGACAAACGCCTCTGCCGCAAAAGCGTCGGCCAAGTCGCGGTTCGAGAGCACAAAGCAGCGCTTCTTCAATCATCTGCTGATGGGCATGAAAGCCCCGTCGATCGTCAGCGCTATTCAGCAGGACCTATCCGATGGTTATGCTTGCGTTATCCAAGTGGTCTCCACGGGCGAAAGCCTTTTGAAACGGCGCTTGGAAATGATGGACCCCGATGACGAACTGGTAGAGGGCGCATTGACGCCGCGCGACTACGTGCTCGGCTATCTCGAACAGGCGTTTCCGATCCACACCCAGAAGCTGGTCGAGATCGACGGCAATGTCGTTGCAGAGCCGCTGCGGGATGAAACTGGCGCCTTGGTCGTTTCTCGCGAAGCGCTCGCCCTGCGGGACGAGGCGATGATGGATTTGATGGCGCTGGCCCCGATCCCTGCGGCACTCGATCAAATCCTCTGGGCATTCGGGGATGAAGCCGTGGCAGAAGTCACGGGGCGGTCTATTCGCCCGCTCAAATCCAGCGACGGCGCGCTCTTTATCGAAAAGCGCGCTGCGAGTAGCAATTCGTCTGAGACGCAGGCGTTTATGGATGGCGAGAAAAACATCCTGATCTTCTCGGATGCGGGAGGAACAGGGCGATCCTATCACGCGGCACAAACGGCGAAGAACCAGAAGCGCCGTCGCCATTACCTGCTGGAGCCTGGCTGGCGCGCGGATGCAGCCATCCAAGGTCTTGGGCGTACTCATCGCTCTGCGCAGGTAAGTGCGCCGTTCTTCCGTGTCTGCACCTCGGATGTGCACGGTGAAAAGCGCTTCACTTCGACGATCAGCAAACGTCTCGATCAGCTTGGTGCGCTCACCAAAGGCCAACGCGAGACGGGTTCGCAAGGCATGTTTCGCGAGGAGGACAATCTCGAGAGCCCCATCGCGCGCTCCGCGCTGCGGGGATATTACGCCGATCTTGCCGCAGGGCGAGCGGAGGCGATGGGCTATGAGGTCTTCACCGATTGGACGGCATTGCGCCTGATCGACAAAGACGGTGTGCTGTTGGAAGAATTGCCCCCCATCCAGCGGTTCCTCAACCGAGTACTGGCCTTGCCGATCCACATGCAGAACGCGCTCTTTGCAGAGTTCATGCAGCGCATCGCGGATCAGACTGAACGCGCGCGGGATGCAGGTACGCTGGATCTCGGGGTGGAGACGCTGCGAGGCGAGACAATCAAGCAGGTCTCGGCGGTGGATCTCTGGACCTGCCCACAATCTGGGGCTGTGACACGTATCATTGGACTGGAGGTGACGGATCCGGTTCACATTGCTGGCGCCAAAGATGCCCTTCGCAACAACGTCGACAAAATTCCAATGGTCAATCAGGCGTCGGGACGGGTTGGGCTGATCTCAAAACGCCCGATGCAGATGTATGACGAAGACATCGTCACCTTGATGCGCAAGGTGGTTCGCCCAACGGGCAAATCCTATCTTGAAGAAGGCAAGTTCGAAGCCTCGGCGTGGGAGGCGGTCGAGCAACCAGAGTTCATAAGGCTTTGGGATGAAGAGGCTGACAGCTTGCCCAAAACCACCACGACGAAGCTCTATCTGCTCACGGGTCTGTTGCTGCCGATCTGGAAGACCATCCCGACCAGCAACGAGCGTATCTATCGCGTCACGCCCGAGGGCTGCGCCAGCATGATCGGCCGCACCCTCAGCGAGGAGGGGGCCGCAGCCCTTCTGGCGCGATTCATGACAGGGACGCCTGAAACACCGAGTGAAATGCTGACAGCTGCCCTTGGGACGACAACACCCGTCGATCTGGGGCGCGGCCTGACGCTTACGCGCCGCCGCGTTGCGGGTGATGTGCGCCTGGAGGTCGGTGGGGCGGACAAAGGTACAATTGATGGTCTCAAAGCCTTCGGGTGCTTTACCGAAATCATCGCCTTCCAGCTGCGGGTGTTTGTGCCTCATGGGGTGGGTGTCGATGCGGCAGCAATCCTTGCCCGCATTGTTGGCGATGGGCATACGCGTTTCCGCAGCGCAGCCTGATCAGCGTTGCGTGCGACAGTGGCACTTCCACCAAATGTAGAGACCGCGTGCCCGCCCGTATTGGCGGGTGCTTGGTCGGAACTCGTCAACTTAGATGGAGACACACATGAACATCACGGAAATTAAAACGGCTGTCGACGCAGGGAAGGCCGTTCACTGGTCAAACGAGGGATATGTGGTCCGCAAGGATACACTGGGGCAGTATCTCATCGTCTTTGAGCCGAACGGCAGTGCCATTGGCCTGACAGACCGCAGTGGGGGCCGTCTGAATGGTCAGGAAGAGGAGTTCTTCCTTGCCGATCATGATGCCTGAAACCTCCCAACTGAATATTAGGCAAAGAATGGGTTGCGCTTGAGTTGCGACGATGTACGTCCATCCAAGTTCCTCAACTGTTTGAAAGGTCGGGAGAAAGTTGAAAGCAGGCTTTCTGTTTTGTGATCCCACAAGGGGTCGAAAAGCAATCTCGGATGGTCTGGCAAGATGTCGGGCACCGATAACCCAAGAAGGATAAGACCCATGTTCGCAGGAACTCTCACCAAAAACGCCGACACCGCAGCCGCTGTCTTCACCGGCACAATCCACAACACCAAGTTCGACATCGCGATCCAGTTGGAAACCCGCGCAAAGATGTCAGAGCGCAGCCCGGACTATGATGTCACGGCGGTCAATAAATCAGGTCGCAAGGTGCGTATTGGCACGGCCTGGAACGAGACCGGCAACGCCAGTGGTAATCCCTACATCTCGATGCAGCTGGATGTCGGTCTTGGGCCATTCCGTGTCAATGCCGTGCAGACGCAGGAAGCACGTAAAGCCAAGAGCGAGGACTTCGAGATCATCCCGCTGGTCTCGAATGGTACGATGAAGTCTGGCTCGATCTCGGGCGAATTAACCGCGATGGATGCTGACAACGCTTTTGCAGGTTACATCGCCAACATGATGTTCGATCTGGATTTCATGCTGATTGAGAACGACTACAAGACGGAAGACACACACCCGGATTACCGGATCGAGGTCAGCTCTCCGAAAGGCAAGCCGATCCGCGTTGGCTCCGCTTGGATGGCCAAGAGCAACCGGACGGGGCACGACTACGTCTCGCTGCTGATCAACACGCCTGACGGCGATTTGCGCGTCAACGCCGTGCAGAACGAAGAGCAGCGTGGCGGTCAGACATTCTCGATCATTCCGTTCGTGCAAAGCGGGGATCAGCAGCCGGATTCAATCGGCGGATTGTCGTTGGTTGCCTGATCAGATCGTGACCATCGACAGACAGGGCAGGGGAGCCGCGGCAACGCGGTTCCCCTTTTTTGTGCCTGTCCGATTTAGAGGCGGCAAGAACGCGCTCTAGCTTCAATCTTGCAGAAACGTCTATAATACATTGTTATTATGTTATAATATGAGATTATGTGATGTTCGACCGGATCAAAATTGATCTGAAGATGTCATTTCTTATTGTTATTTTAACTTTCTAGTCCTACATCTAATCACAGATATGACTGGCGCCTCTGCACTTGGGTTCGCCCTTGGATATGCGTCAGTCCTCATTACTTCCAAAGATCCCAATCTTCCCAACCATCGATCACACCCATATCTTTGAGCGTGACCGCGCCGTTATTCGGTTGGGGGAAGCTATGCAAATGATCGCGTAGGCGGATGTGCCATTTTGACTGTGGGCAAAGCTGTTTCAGGAAGAATCGCATCAGGCAAAAATATCGGAAAACCTGATACTGGTCTGTCTGCGCAATTTCTACCAGTTGCGGGGGAACGCTGGCATGGTCTTTGATGTGGCTGTTCCAAAGCCGCTCATGATGTGCGGATGCATTTCGCACCTGAGAAAACGACCTCATCCACTGTATCATAAACTTTCCGTTCAAAATTCCGTACTTCCCTGCGATCTTGGTTTGAATATCCATCGGCAGCATCTCAAACAAATGTGACAGCGCTCCAAAATCAAGAATCTGCACGGCGACCCAGATCGGCAGTTCACCGTAGGCTTGTTTGTTGTGTTTGACGAAAGCGGCCTTGCCAGAACGCGCTTCAAAACTTCGATAGCGCTCTTCCCATCTTTTGTAGCGCCCGTTCATTACAAACTTTTGCTGAAGCAGATGAGGCTTAAGGTGCGCGCAGGTATCGCGACGACCAAACCTATATGCAATATCGACTTGCAAAGCCAGTTCGATCCTTTCCAAAGCGTCCAGCGCAAGAAGGCGCAACTTTTTATCAAAAACATATAGATCGACGGCATCTGACATATGCGTGTCAGGTATGAATTGGTCCAAGATGGTTCCGTCGTCATCAACTTGTTTGAATGGATACCAATACCCACTCAGTCGGTAATAGCCAAACCGCTCAAGCGCCTTCTTTGCTCGTATAGGCTCGCTGATCGCCATTCCCCTCGATTTGAGAAGACCAAGCTGATCATCAATGGATTTCCAGTTTTTCATGTAATGCCTCATACAGACATTTGCTGCAGCACGCCAACCTTGAGCTGAGTTTCTGCTTCCGTCTTCGCCTGAGCCTGAATCCGCAACGAATTTGAGAATCGTGAAAATAGCCTTACGGCCTCACCTGCTTGGCTGCGCGTGTCGCAGTTGAGCACAGGCCGCTGGCCTGTCGCGCATGCGGCCATGCGGCCTTACCGCGGCGTTGTGCTGTGGGTCCCGGTTTGCCCGTCTCGCGAGCACGGCGGCGCTCGGCCACGCCTGCGGTATTCGCTTTGGTCTGTTTTGCCGAGGCAAAACGATCCCGCCGCTGCGTCCGCCTGCGTGTCCGGCCCCACCGCTTGCCTGCTCGTGTCGGGCAAACCTGGCGTCAAAACACACACACATGAGTATGGAAGCATATCCTCCGGATGGCCCCCAAATCAGCCCGCCTCAAGGATCGCAAAACTTTTCGGCAAGGAAAGGCTGTATGGGGAAGTCCGTCGCGCCCGCGATGGTGCGCCTTTTGTTAGCGTTATGCTTCGAAAACTTTTGCGCCCAGCAAGCTGGCGGCTGCGCCGTCCCTGACCCGGACAGATTCGGTGAACCAGTAATCGGCCATGCCCCCACACGCACGTGGTGGCCCTCAAACTCAAATATTGGAGATGAACACATGGCCTACGATCAAGCGACAACATACGAGACAATCGAACTCTTCGGTCTGACGGAGAAAGACGCACACCTGCCTATCCCGCAGGACGATATCCTGAAAGACAGCATCATCCGCGAAGCCTTCGAGACCCTGCTTGGGCAATTGCGGAATACCGGACTTGAAGGTGAGATCGAACCAATCGCCCACGGGCTTGCGACAATCCTGCAGCGCCGCAAGGTGGCCCTCGGCAAGGAAGTCGACCGCACAGCCGACAAGATCGGCGCATTGGCAAAATGT
This sequence comes from Yoonia sp., assembly GCA_965656885.1. Classification (GTDB taxonomy): domain Bacteria; phylum Pseudomonadota; class Alphaproteobacteria; order Rhodobacterales; family Rhodobacteraceae; genus Yoonia. Next base: position 22,346 of record CBFHME010000017.1, on the reverse strand, counting down.
CACGACGGATCAGAAATCGCAGAGACAGCTCTGGAAGAGGCGCAAGCGCGCTTCGTGCAGTTGCGCGAGATCGTGGATGCCATCGAGACGATGGGGGAGGCCGCTGCAGAGTGCTATGAGGTAGAGACCGGCAATGCCTTCATTCCGGCAGCGGGATCGCGCGCCAGCGTTCGGGCGCAAGAGACCGGAGCCGTCTTCGAGGCCAAGCAACTTCTGGAGCAGCATGATCGTGAGACTGCCGCCAAGTCGAAAGTCGAGGGCGTTCCTCTGATTGTCTCGGGAGCGACGGACTGGACTGACATCGACGTCATCTTCCGGACCCTCGATAAGGTTCGCGACCGCATCAAGCAAACCCGCAATCAGGATATCTTCATCTGCCACAAAGGCGGCAAGCATGGAGCGGAAATGATTGCGGCCCGGTGGGCACGCGCGCGGGGCATCAACCAAGCGCGCTTTGATCCGCGTTGGTCCGCACATGGACGCGCAGCACCCTTCAAGTGCAACGACGAGATGCTGGACGATAAGTTCGCCGCAACTGGAGTTGTCCTCTTTGGAGGCAACGGGGTCGCACTGAACCTCGGCCAGAAAGCCGAAGCGAAAGGACTGACGGTGATGCGGGTCGCGGATCCAGCGAAGGAGAAGGCAGAGGCATAAGTCAAAGAGGGTCACCTTCGGGTGGCCCTTTCTTCGTTCTCAAGGGTGGCGATCGACGTACTGCTCTACAGCGATGATTTCCATCGACGGTCCGTTTAGGTCGTTGTGATGGCAATCCAAAATTCTCATTTCTCAATTGGCAGAGCGGTATCTCAGTGTAATCCCTGTCTATTGTGCCTGAGCTGCAAATGACATTTGTTGCGCAAGTCAACACCCGCGCAGGTTTTTCAGATCATGCCCTTTTCCCTGGAACGCACCAAAGAGATTCAATCGCGCATTGATGCGCGTATGCAATCTGGTCAGGCGAACGATTGGGAGGTGGCGTTTCTTACCAACATGGCCGCGCGGTTTCAGCAGTACGGAACCGACACGCGTCTGAGTAAGGCCCAATATGCCAGTCTGCATAAAGTCCTGAAGTTGGAACGTGAGCCATCATCTCGGACTTCAGCGCAGACCAACGATGTTACTTCGCGCCTGACTCCGAAGCGCCGCACCAAGTCTTACCAACCAAAGTCCAGACCGATGTCGGTGACCCGCGTAATCACTGCACCTCGGCGGGCGGTCCGTAGGGCCCAGCGGCAAATCATGGTGTCGCTTGTTATTGTCGTCGCGTTCGTTGCGTTGATTGGATCTTTCTTCGATTCAACATCATCGCAATCCACATCTTACGGCTCACCAGTGACGTCCGCACCGCAAACGGCAAGTGCCGCTTACGTCTATGTGACGGGCACTCGGGTCAATCAGCGGGACGGGCCGTCCACGTCTGATCGGGTCATGGGCGTTCTGGTTGAAGGCACGCGTGTCCAACTGCTCCGTGACCAAGGGCAATGGGCGCAAATTCGGTCTGACTTGGGAACCGGCTGGATGTCCTCGAGGTTCCTATCTTCGAATGGACCCGTCGTGGCGCAACCCACACCACCGGATCAGACCCTCCGTTCAAGCGATGTGCGGATCGTCGACGGTGACACCGTCGACATTCGCGGGCTGCCGGCGAACGTACGCCTTGTCGGATTCAATGCCCCTGAGACGTGGCAGCCGTCCTGCGCTGCAGAGCGTCAGGTCGGGGAACGTGCAACGGCGCGTTTGAATCAGCTGGTTCGGAATGCGGCATCGATAGAATTTGAACGCGTGGCATGTTCTTGCCGACCCGGCACTGAAGGTACTGATCGTTGCAACTTTGGACGCCTATGTGGATCGCTGTTTGTAGACGGTCAGGATGTTGGACGCACTCTGATTGGGGAAGGACTGGCCGTGCCATACCTGTGCGGCCGGACCAGCTGTCCTCCGCGTCCTCAAGCTTGGTGCGGGTAACATCAGAACCATCTCAACACCGAGAAATTGATCTTCGCCCGAGGCCGAACAACCGCCCTGCCTTTCGATGCGCGCGACAGACCAAACCCCAACACGTTGCATCAAGGCGCACCCGACCTTTACCTCCATCGAGATCAACGAGAACCGTGGCGACTGCGATGTGGGGGCATACATTTTGGTCTCTTCTTTTTGCTCATTGATGTGGATCGCACGGGGTCGGACCGCTCGTGCCCTGCGCTTTGCTTCGGCAAGCATAAATACGGCTTCCACGCCCGTGGCGCGGACCCTCCGCATTTGCGCTTGCGACCGGTCCTTAGCCCGCGGTGCTTTTTGATCCCCATCGCAAAAAGGAGAGACCAAAATGACCAACCACTACGTCGCAACAGTTCCCGTCAAATACACCGATGGCGAAGGCGTCGAGCGCACCCGTTTCCAACGCGTCGGAGCCATGTTCCGCAACACCCGTAACGGCGATGGCTCGGAGTTCTTCAGCCTCAAACTCGACTTTCCCGTCGGCGTTCAAGAGCTGGTGATGTTTCCACCAAGCTCAAAGGAACCCCAAGAGTAAATCCTCCCCGAGGATGGGCCGCCGTGAGGCGGCCCTATCTCTGTCCCAGAGATCGCTACGGGTCCCGTTGAGACCCCTGCCTTTGGCAGCGGTCACGGTTGCCGATGACAGGACTGAAAAGCAGTCCTGATGGTTCTTGTTGTGTTTGACCTTATGCGGTGACAGAGCTGCCAGCCAACCTCAAGGGGGCCATCCCCAAAAACCTTTTGGCGCGGCCTTCAGGTTTTTACGGCAGAGAATTGGCAGGCCAATTCTGGCCTCCCTTGACCCTGTCTGTCAGCCCCGTTGGTTGAGACCTGTCCCGCCCCTTCGCTCGGCCCGAACATGACATGTTCAGACAGACCTCAGGCGCGGGCCCTGTTGAGAGTGGCCGATTTTGGAGCATGTGGCCGATGTTGGTTGGTGCCCTCTCGGGCGCGGCCTCGCACCTGCAGTGCTAGGGCCATGAAACGGAATACAAGGCTGCCTGCGCCCTAATTCACCGTAAGTATATTATTGACAGACTGGTATAGTTTCGTATGGTGGGCGCAGCCTTGTATGAAGGTGGCAGGAAATAGGGGGTCTTTCTTCGCATGTCTCGCTCGAAACGTCTCACTGATGCGCAACGCATGGAGATCGTGCGCGAAGCCGCGGACGGGGTGTCCACGTCCGTGCTTGCGAAGCGGTTCGGGGTGACGCCGCGGGCGGTGCAATACACGGTGAAGAGTGACGCAGAGCGCCAGCGCGATACGGCGGTTCCGGTCTTGGCGGTGAGTGTGAAAGTGACCTCCGAGGAGATGGCAGCGTTCGATGCGGTGCTGGCGTCAGCGGGGATCGAAACGCGCTCGGAAGGGCTGCGCCGATTGATGCAAGCGGCAGGTGGCACCTTTGTGGCGGACGCCCAACTGGCGGCAGAGATGGCGCGCTATCGCACCTCTTTGAATGAGGTTGGAAACGGTGTCGTCCAAATTGCCAAGCAGATGCAAAAGGCCAATCGGGCGGGGCAGGGAGCTGATCGTGGCGCGAGTGCCGAGTTCTCGGAATTGCGCCTCGCGCAGATGCGCGGGTTGGCGCGGTTCATCCTCGATTCTGCCGATGAGATTGACCTGCTTGTACGTCGCCGTCGAGATGTGATGCAGCTGGCAGCGACAGCCGCTTTGAAGGAGTTTGCGCATGCAGCGGAATGATGCGGTAGACGCTGTTACGGGCGAAGTGTTTCGGGACGGGTGGAGCCGTATTCGTGGCTCGATGCAGGGTCTTTACGCGTCCAAACAAAAGCAGATGGTGCGTGCTGCGGCAGGCCACCGGGCCGCTGTGTTCAAAGCAATTCGGGGTGGTGGAACGCACACTAAATCCCAGCTCGCAAACCAGCTTGAATACCTCACCACGAAGTCCACCCATATCGTCGACAGCAGCGGGTTTCTGGATGGAAAATCCAAGCTTGATCGTGGTGAGATCAAGGAGCTAACTGAGCGCTTTGCCAAACGGTGGGACGGCGGCTTTAAGCCCAAACTTGGGCAGACCACACATCTGCTGATGTCCTTCCCGATTGGCACGCGCGGAGAGGATGTGCGCGACATCGCGACCGACGTGGCGGAGCGGTTCTTCCAAACGGATGAGGGGCATTTCGAGTACATCATTGCGGTGCATGAGGACCGCGACCACCCGCATGCGCATCTGGTGTTGAACCGCCGTTCGCAAGAGGGCGAGTTCTTCTATTTGGCGCGGGGTCACCGGTTCAACTATGACGACTTTCGTTTGGCGATGGTCGAAGAGGCTGAGACCTATGGCGTGCGGCTGGAAGCCACACGGCGGGTGGATCGCGGCGAGGTGCATTACCCTCCCAAGACACGCGAGGTCTATGCCGCCAAAGAAGAGGGCAGGGTGCCCCAAGAGCGCGAACGCGTTGGTAAGGACCTGACCCGCACGCTTGCAGAGATCGCAAACACCAAAATCATGTTCCACTCGCTGGCGGCCGAAGCATCCTCCGAGAACCGCGAAGACATTGCTGAGGTCCTGTTCCGTGCAGGCGAGGTTTTAGCGAAGGGTGGTCACGTTGTAACCGCAGGAGGCATTTACATGGCTGAAGACGATACATTCGAGGATCTGCGCAGCCGTTACGCGGAAAAGGTCGCAAACATCACGGACCTGATCGCGGCAAAGCCGGATGCGGAGCGGCCCGCGCTGGAGAAGTCCCTCAACGCCATTCAGGCGCGGGTGCAGCATATGCAGCCGCTTGGGCTTCGGTCCAATTCTCTCTCGGAGGCCCCGTCAGAAGGTGGGGTGTATTCTGAAGCCAACATTCAGCAAAGCCAGTTGGAGCGTCTTGTCGAGCCCCGGGTGCGCGCCCGCATCGATGCAGCACTGCGCGGCACGGGGATCAGCACATCCGAGGTTGTGGCCCGGATGGAAACGGGCGCGCAGAACGCAGCGCTTGAGCATCAATGGATCGCGGATGATCTGTCCAAGGTGGCCGAGGCGAAGGATCTGAACCTTGAGCGCCGTGCGGATTTGGAACAGGCGCGGGATATCCTCAATGATGTGCATGTGCAGCTGGGGACCATGTTGGAGCGGGAAGGTGTGCTGCGCCGTGACGGGGTCATTGAAGGCACCCGCGAAGTTCAGCTGCATGTCACGCAAAACCAGATTGAAGCCGCTGCCAATACCGTTCGCATCGAGACCCGGATTGAAGCCGGGACTGAAGATCGTGACGAAGCGGTGGTCGAAAGCATTGCCGTAGAGCGTCTGGAGAACGAGCAGCGGGAGTATCTGCGCGACCATCCAGAGCTGATCGCGCGCCCAACCGATGTCATCCGCATGGATGAGGAGGGCAGGGCAGTAATCGCAGATCAGGCCGCAGCAGACCGGATTAGCATTGAGGTTGAAGCGGCGCGCATGGGGGCACACAGCAGCACGCCAATCCCCGTTGCCGTCGCGCGCGATCTACAGACGCGATACCCTGATATGCCTAAGCAGCTGGCGGAGGGTCTCGGCGACACTTACGGGCGGGTTTATGATGCGCACAGTGCGGAACGAGAGATACGCCTTACGGAGCGCGAGACCGACCAGAATGAGACGCCCGAGCTGTCCCGTGTTCTCGCCCATGAACGGGCAGGGGAGTTGTCTTCGCCCTTTGAGACCGATCAAGATCGTGAGGCCTTCCGCACCGAGGTGGCGCGGGTTCTCGACGCGGCGCAGCTGGATCGCCTGAGGGAGGGTGACAGCGACGCTTTGGAAAGCGTGATCGAAGACCGTCTTGATCGGCTCTATGCCGCAAAGGTCTATTTGCAATCGGATGCGGCAACCGCAAACTCGGATGCATTGCGACAGGTTGTGGACGGGTTGGCAGACGTTGAAGTCGAGAGACACCGCGCCGCGGACGTGGACGGCGAGACGGAGCGGGGCCAGATCCATTGAGCGGGTCCATGGGCAGGGTGCGGATTGCCATCGGGGTGGTTCTGGTCACCTTTGTGGCAGGTGCCATGGGGTACACTATCGCCTCAGCTGTGCTGACCTTTAAGTCACTTGGGTTCAGCGCCGATATCGATTTTGGATATATCGCACAGAACTACCTCTGGATCAGAGATAGACGGCCGGACGATTTCCAACTGATCAATTTGATCATCGGCGGTGCTGCCGTCGCCGGGCTGATGCTGAGCCTTGCCATGTCTGGCTCCGCTCTCACACGCTTTGGTCAGACCCATTGGCAAAAGCGCGGCGAGATGAAAGCCAACGGGTTCTTTGGCAAACCGGGGACCGGGTTTGTTCTAGGGAAATTGGGCAGCCCAAAGTCGCGGGCCCGCTACATCACCTCAAAAGTCTTTCCCCATGCCCTGATCGTGGCCCCAACGGGGCGCGGTAAAACCAGCGGCTTTGTGATTCCGAACCTGCTGACCTGGCAGGGATCCGCCGTCACCCTGGATGTAAAGGGTGAGTGTTTTGAGGCGACAGCGCGTCACCGTGCTGCCCAAGGCGACAAGGTCTACCGCTTTGCGCCGACTGACTGGGAAGGCAAGCGGACGCATCGCTACAATCCGCTTTTGCGCATCTATGAATTGGAAGACCCCGCGCGCCAGCAGATGGAATTGCAACTACTGGCGACCCTATTCCTGCAAAGCGACAATGATCGCGTTCAGGGCCTTCTGAAGGGCGGGATAGATCTCTTCGTGGCTGCAGGCTTGCTGGCCTTCCAGCGCAAGAAGCCCAACTTGGGCGAGATCTACCGGATCGCGGCCTCGGGGGGTAACAAGCAGAAAGAATACGTGGCGCGCGGCCACGAGATCGACAACAAGGCCGCAAAGCTGATATTCACGCGGCTGGCGTCCACCAACAACGACACGCTGACGTCCTATGTCTCGCTTCTGATGACCTCAGGGCTGGATCAATGGCAGAACCCCGCGATTGACGAAGCAACGCAGGTTTCCGACTTTGATTTCCGAACGATCCGCAAGAAGCCGTTTACGGTCTATCTGGTCGTGCAGCCCCTGATGGTGAAGCCACTCGCGCCACTGATCCGGTTGTTTTTCTCAGACCTTCTCTCGGCAATGCAAGAGACGGAACCGGGCAAAGATGAACCTTGGCCCGTGATGATCATGCTCGATGAGTTCAACCGCCTTGGCAAAATGCCTATCGTGGTCGAGTGTATTGAAACTTTGCGCACCTATCGAGGTCACTTGGCGGTGGTCACACAAACCATCCCCGCCCTTGATGAGATCTATGGTGAAAACACCCGCCGCGCGCTGCAGGGCAACGCAGGTGTAAAGCTCTACCTCACCCCCTCAGATGAAAAGACCATTGAGGAGCTGAGCAAGGCCGTGGGCAAGACAACAAAGACGGTCATCACGCGGTCGCGGTCCATTGGCAAGAATCCGTTCGAAGGGCGTAGTCAGTCCACGCGGACGGAAGAAACATCTCTATTGCCTGAGGATGAAGCGCGCCGGTTGCCGCTCGATGAGATTATCATGGTCGTAGATGCGCAAATGCCACTGCGGGCGAAACGGATCCAGTATTTTGATGATCGGCTGTTTGCGGCAATTCATGGCGCGCAGACTGGGGAACTGCCTTTTCCGCAGCCGGGAAAAGGTGGGGGAGGGGTGTCTGGATCTGAAACGGGAAGTTCAGGGCAGATTGCGAACCAAGTCGGAATAGGCGCGAAATCTCATAAGCAAGATGAGCGCCTGAACGGTCCACAGCAGGTAAGCCCGGCGAAATCGGTCTCTCGCGTCAAAAAACGGTCGGGAGCAGTTCAGGTAGTTGTCGAAGAAGGGCAACGACAGCAAGAAATGAACTTTGCAGATCAAGGCGAAATGCAACTTGAGGAACTCGACCGTGGCGACCGAGATCGTCTCGATCTGGCGGTGGATGATTTGGGAGGGCTGGAAGACCAGTTGAGGCAGGCGGAGGGGGTTTCTGGCTGAGATGGGTAAGGCGTAACGCAACTATTGAAAGCGCGTAATTCACTGAACCAGCCGTTCGCCGCACCAGATTTGAAGGACGGCAGGGCGGGGATGAAGAGGCGTTCCTTAGGAACAAACCCAAGTCTGCTTTCGGCGTTGTGGTTAAATGTATCGCCGTACCATGGATTTGTAGGTTCTATATTCCGCCCCATAAGCTTCTTCTAGCCAAGGTTCTTCCGCGAATGGTGCAGCGGCCAAAACAAAGACGCCGACCGCTGCGATGAATACTGCCCATCCAGACGCAGAAAGCACAGCCCATCCCACGAGAATGGCCATGTCTGCGACGTATTGTGGGTTGCGGGAATACCGATAGAGACCATCTGTTTTCAATTCAGCGACTTCGCCACTGGTTGCGCCAAGTCCAATTTTCCGGACCCCCATCCAGACGACCACGTTACCTGCGACCATCAGAGTAGGACCAATACTCCACCGGACGAACATGGGCCAATCAAAGCTATTCCAGTTTGCAATACCCAGCACCAACGTCGCGGCAAATATTGAAATCGTGGCCAGCCAGACCCGAAGCTTGATGGTAGCTGTGGCTTCCTTTGGCGGCCAGATACGACGCTCAGGGAACGCGATGGACCACCCGAACGCAGCAAGCAAATAGCAACCCGCGATCCCACCTACCAAGACGGCCAGGGTTTCGATGTAACTAAGCATGGTCATGACCATGGCTTTCCAACGACCCCGTGTCTTCGCCTGAGCGCAGTTCTTGCCAGGCTTGAACGAGAATTAGCTGGGCTGACCGCAAGAACAGCCCTGCCATGATGATCGCTACGATGAGGTCAGGCCATGCCGAAGCCGTCAGAAAGACCGCGAAACTTGCAATCATGACAGCGACATTGCCGATGGCATCATTGCGCGAACACAACCAGACAGAACGCACGTTGGCGTCACCGTCCTTGTAGCGCACCAGAAGCAGGACACTGGCCACGTTCGCGGCCAGCGCCAGCAGACCGATTAAACCCATGATCTGCGCGCTTGGAACGCCCAGAATGAATATCTGGTAAACAGTCGAGCCAAAGACCCAAAGGCCCATAAACAGTAAGCTCAGACCTTTGATCAGCGCAGCGGTTGAACGAACCTTGAGGCTCATCCCAATGACCGCGAGACTGAGGCCATAGGTCAATGCATCCCCCAAAAAGTCGAGGGCATCTGCTTGCAGTGCCTGTGATCCAGCAAGCTTGCCTGCCGACATTTCTACAAAGAACATGGCCGCGTTTATGAAGATAACGCCCCACAGAACTCGCTTGTAGGCTGGATCAACACCATCAAATTTTGGGTTGCCAGAGCAACCGCATGAGACTTCGGTTTTGCTGATTGCTTCAGTCATGTGATGTTCCTCGTTTTGTGCGGATGAATAGCCAACGCGGAACACACGCCGCATAGTCTGCAAAGGGTTTTCCGAAGGTCCGCATGAGAGCTTCTTCCTCGCCCCTGATCTGAAAACGATCAATCGTCAGGAAGAATGCGACAACGGCCAAGACTGCACCGACCGCTCCTAGCCAAAGGGCAAAGGTGATCAACATAATCAGCATTCCCACATACATCGGATTACGCGTTACGCTGTAGATACCGTCCGTCACCAATGTGCTCGCCAATTCTGGTGATTGCGGGTTCACAGTTGTCTTGTGGCGGATAAAGCTCACGACTGCGGGCAGTAGAAACAGTGCTCCCGCTGTTGCAGTCGCGGCAATCAACCACGTGGGTGTTTCAAAAGCCGCCAGCGGAATGAATGCGGCAAGCAAGCTTGCCATCACCATGCAAAAGGCCAGTTGTGCGAGTGGGGGTATGTTCATGAAGACGCTTCCATATTCGATTCTTCACAACTATAATTCCTCTAGCCACTAGAGCTTCAAGAGGAAAATTCGATGTTCTCAATCGGACAGCTGTCCAAACGCACGGGCGTCAAGATTCCGACGATCCGATACTATGAGCAAATGGGTTTGATTGATGAGCCTGAGCGCTCAGAAGGCAACCAACGCCGATATACAAAGGATGGTCTGAGGCGCTTGTCCTTCATTCGCCACTCTCGTGATCTGGGGTTTTCGGTTGAGGATATCAGGGGGCTTCTGGATCTAAGCCAGCACCCTGAGAAACCATGCAACGATGCTCACAGCATTGCCACCCAGCACCTGCAAGATGTTCAGAGTAGAATAGCGAAACTGCTACGATTGGAGCGTGAGTTGAAACGCATCACCAAATGTGATGCTGGAAATGTGGCCACCTGTGCCGTCATCGAAACGCTTGTTGATCACGGGCTTTGTGAAACCGAACATTGACGCAATGGTGGCTGGATCATCAAAGCAAATTTTGGTTAAGCGAGGAGCGCGACGCCGTGGTGCAATGCAATAACGGCAGCGAAATAATATCTGTTATTAAGAAATCTTTTGGATCTGCGGCCAGATCCACTTTGTAAACCCATTGGACTAAGTCCGATGACCTGTCAGCAAGGCCGGTGCAAATTGCAAACGGCGTTAAAAGTCAATTCTCCACCACGACCGGCTTTGCAGTGAGAGTTCAAAAAGAATTTGATGCTCGGTGTGGCATCGATCAGCTGTCGCGCTCATCGTTGAAATTTCCCAGGTCTTAACAGTCGCCAAACGTAGAGCCCCAGAATGCCAATTACCAAAATTTTGGTGACTGGGCTCAACCACACTTCAACTTCTGTAAACTGTGATTTCAACAAGTATCCTGCCAGTGTTAGGGCGGTCGTCCAGATAAGACTACCAATTGTCGTGTATAGCAAAAATGGTGCCAGAGGCATTCGCGTCAGACCTGCAGGCAATGAGATCATGCTCACCTTCTCCCCAATCTGCCAAGCCTCGCCAACTGAGCCAGCATTTGCGATCCAGTCCCCGTCGATGGATTGGCCCCTGTGGGTGTCACATTGGCCATTCCCGGCCTTTGCGGCATTTGCTGCGCACCAAAGAACTGCCGTGCCCTTAGGGCGGCGTATTCTGCCCCACTTGCCCCCCCAACGAGATAGCGATTGTAAGCTTGCTGATTACCCATGGCCGCGCGTGCAAATCCGTAGCTTCCACTCAGGCCGCCCGACAGCGCAGGCATCATGATATTCCCCGATATCGCGCGCACAATGAACGGAGTCGCAACGATAAATCCTTTGGCCATGAGAACCATCATAAAAAACGGGATGAGCGCACCGATGTTTGTTGCGCCTTCAGGATCGCCAAGCTCTCCGATCAGTGCTGACGCGACCCCTGTGATGGTTGCGAAGACGCCAGCCACAACGATGGGATAAATTGCGAACGATATTAATGCCGACAACCATCGCACAAAGTAGTCTTTTGTTACATCAAACAAAGTCAGGAAGATCATGACGGGTGCGATGCCAATCAGTAGAGCTATCATCAGCCGCGACGCCACCAAGATAAATGCCGCAAGTCCTCCAAGGATCGACAACATGAGCACACCAACAATGTCGAGCATCGCGCCCGCCATCCAGTTGAGTTCCGAGCCCGCGGCATTGAGATACTCGCCTAGCTCGGCAATGAGCCGGTCAAATTCTTCGGCGAATGTGCCAGACGGGCCGGGCACGCCGCCGCCCACGGATGCGACGAGCGCGCCTGCAATGCTGTCGATCCCCGCGAGGATCGCGGATGATAGTGCGTTGAACTGCACCCAGTTGGTTGCAAATATCCCGATGAGCCCGATCTTGACCGCAAGCCAGAACGCAGTTCGCCCGTCCATCGCTTTGTACTGATAGATCATGTTCAGGAAGACGAAGATCACGACGACCGTTGTTCCAAGAACGAGAAGCGTTCCAACCGTCGCGGTTACCGATCCGAACTGTGTCTCGGCGGCGGTATCGAGATAGCCTTGGGAGGTTTCAACGAAGTAGGTGACGACGCTCATTTCAAGATTTCCCTACCAATTGCCTGTGGCTTCGCAGATCGCTTGGGCTTGAGGTCGAAGATCATTGGCACGGCGGTTGTAGGTGTCCGAGGCTTGCAGCATTTCTGAACGGTCCGCCTCTGCATGGTTTTCTCGGAAAGTGCCTTCGGCTGAATCCCAAGTTGGGAAGCGAATGGCGCAGTCGCAGGATCCCGTCTTTACGATCCGCTCCAGGCTCTGTGCCCGATAAATGTCCTGGACCAAGACACGCTGGTAGGCTTCTCGCAGTGCGATGTTTTCCATCCAATCAGGTTCGTTTGGTCGCTCAGAGCAGACGTCTGGAATGCTCTCGAGGCTGGGGATCAGGTTGCGCTCTCCCACCAAGGGCGGTGCATTCAGTCCCAAAATAATCGTGAGCCAAGTGAGATGGGCAACACGATACTTCATCGCGTTCCTCCAACATCGGCGCCTTCGGAAGTTTCACGTTTCAGAAAAGCTGTGTGCCCGATATTGGCAAATTCGGAAGAACTGATTGAGACCGCCTCCCACCCGATTTGGCCCTTCGCATTCAACGCGGCCTGCATGTCGATTAGGCCGTTTTTACGATCCATCGGGAACGACAGGATCTCGTATTCATAGGTTTTCATGCGGGTGCTCCAATCTGTTCCATGCCGGGGAGGTAGAATTCGGTGATGCCGCGCGCGCCGTTGTGACGACCAGTTTGGATAATCACGTCGATGGAATTTTCGATGTATCGCACCATATCCGCATAGGTCATTGGGATCTCCGTCTTGAGGGCTGCGATTGCTAATCGCTGCACTGCCAGTTGTGGGGTTTCGGCATGCAGCGTTGTCATTGATCCGCCGTGGCCCGTGTTGATGGCTTCCAAGAACGTCATGGCCTCTTTGCCGCGAACCTCCCCAAGAATGATCCGGTCAGGTCGCATGCGCAGCGTTGCGGTGAGCAGAACATCGGCGGTTTGGAACTCGGCATCTCGGTTGGCAATAAGAGTCACCACGTTCGGTTGAGCGGGCAGAAGCTCGGCAGCCTCCTCGATCGTGATAATCCGCTCTAGCGCGCCGACATGGGAGAGAATTTTGCGGGCGGCCACGGTTTTGCCGGTCGACGTGCCACCCGAGACGATTATGTTGAGCCTATTCTCAACGCAAAAGGCCAGTGCATCGTCGATCACGCCTGACGCTACGACTGCGCGCAAATGTTGAGTTTTCTCCTGCCGGAGTTCTTCGAGCTTGCGCTCTTTGCCAAACAGGAAGGAGAGTTCAATTTTTTCGAGGGAAAGGCTTGAGAAGAATCGTAGGCTGATCGACATGGCCGACATCACGACAGGCGGTGTAATGACCTGCGCGCGGATAGGGCGATCTTTGTAGGCAATCGAGACCGATACAATGGGCCTGTCCTTGCTCATAGTCGTGTTTGAACTCGAGGCAATTTGATTGCCGAGGTCTTTGACTTCTGTCTCGGACAGCGATTGATCCAGAAGCCGCATGAAATGATCGCCCTGGAATTCACCCCAGCAGGTGCCGTCGGGGTTGATGCAAATCTCGATGACATCGTTGCGGGACGCGGCGTCCAGCTTATCAAGTGAGGTTTGAAGATAGCTCAGCGACATAGGATCAAAAGATCTCCAGATCGCGATCAACCATGACGGTGACAAGCGTACCTTGATCGACGTAGATGACAGGGCCGATGGAGAGGTAATCACTGATCACGCTGTCGGTTGCATCGGCCAGATCATCGCCAACATCCTCAAGAACACCTGCTGTAGCTTCGTCTTCTACAGAGGCTGCCGCCGCACTTGGGGCCGCTGAAATAAGAGAAATCAGGGCTGCTGAGCCAAACCGTTCCGCAAAGCGGGTGTCTACGAAGCCCGTGACGCCGGAGCGTCCCAATTCGTCGCCACCAAATGAAGTGATCTGGATGGTTTGATTGTCCGGTAGGATGATGCGGTCCCACGCGATGGTGACGCGCTGCTGTGCAATATCTAGCCCCGAGCGATAGCGCCCGATCAGGCGCGACCCGCGTGGGATGAGAAGGCGGGATCCGTCAAAGCTGAAGACATCTTCAGAGACAACGGCGCGGGTTTGGCCGGGTAGGGAGCTGTCGAGTGCCGTTTCCATGACGGCTTGGATCATTGTGCCTTGAATGATGGTGTTGGAAGGATTGGCGATTACCTGTGCCTGGGTGACGGAGGTCGGCAACGCGCCGTTCAAGACAAAATCAGTCACGTCGCCAAAGGTCCGCTCGGCAAGCGGTGTTTCATTCGCTCCTGACGTTCCGCCAAATGCAATCGTAGGGGAGGTAACGCGGCGATCCTGAAATGCACGTTGTTCTGCCGCGCGGCGCTCCAGATCTGCCATGCGGCGTGCCTCCTCTTCGCGGCGCAACCGTTCTGCTTCTCGGGTAAGGAGGTCTTCCTCGGACGGACCGATTGGCACCGGTGCGGGCACTGGCCGATTGGCCTCCAATCGGGCCAACTCCAAGTCCATACGGATTTGTTCCAGCTCGCGATCACGTGCTGCCAATTCGTCCTGAAACAGCTGTTGCGCTGCCTCCGATGCAGTTTGCAAGGCTGCGATCTGAGCAGTTAGCCCGTCAATGGCGTCCGCAGCCGCCGTATCTTCTTCGACCACCGGTTCCGGCACATTGCGCAATTCCTCGATCTGGGCCTGAAGGGCAGCAAGTTGCGCGAGGAGCTCTGCATTGGGCTCATTAGGGACAGCGGGGGCTACGATAATTTGCGATTCCGGGACAGGGGGCGGAGGTATGGCTTCTATTGCCCCAAAACCGTCACCCTCATTTTGAAACACATCAGGTGTGGCTGTTGGCAGAGCCGTTTCCTCATCTGGTCCGGAAACCATATAGAGAACGGTGCCACCTGCACCAACGAGTGCGACGACGATGAGCGCCACAAGGGGCGACCGTCTAGCCTTAGGTGAACTCCCGCGATTTCCGCCCTTTTCCAATGCGGCGAGGCGCTTTTCGAGCTCTGCGTCTCCCGTATCGCTCATGATGACGCCCCCGCGGGCGTTGTCGCCCGAATGCAAACCACCTCATCACCGAGACGCAGCACCCACTGCCTGTTCACGCCTGAGACACGGATCACACCGTCCTCGATGGCTTGTGTGTTTACCGTACGCTCGCGGCCACTGGAGTATCGGAAGATGGCTGGCACAGGCGCATTTCTTGGAAACTGGAAATAAGTGAATATTCCATCATCCCACACGCGCGTTGGGGTGAATTCGGATTGCCTGCTGGCCCCGTAATTATAGTTGGGGGCTTGGCTCGCAATTGCGCGGGTTGGCCTCGCGTCATCATCGGGATAGCGAAACTGAACCACATAGAAGGTGGGGCTTTGAGTTTCTTGGACGTTGAAATAATAGCTACGGCGATTGGTATAGACCGTCACATTGGTATGGACGCCGCGTGCGACAGGCTTGATCGCGAAGGCCTGCCCGCCTGGAACACCATCAATCTCAAAGCCTTCTGTGTCGCCTGCAATGATGGAGCGGATGCTTTCGCCTTCACCGAACTCCACCGTTGTCACATGTGTAAGGGAGACGTTCAGGCGATAGACCTGTGTCTCTTGGAACGTTGCGAGGCGTACGCGACTGTCATTTGGACCGCTGCGTGGGATCGCTTCGGCCAAGACAATGCTGGGCAATACGATAACCAGCAGCGAGACGAAATACTTAATAAACAAACTAGTTCTCCAATCTGTCGGAGCGGATGGAATATTCCAACACGGTGAAGCCAAAGGGATTGGACCAAACCTGATCGATGGAGCGGCTGGCCTCGGGTCGGAACTCAAAAAGCAGCGTGGCTGTGAACAGGCCGGTCTGGACGCCATTGATAGAGTTGAGGCGTTTGCGCAGGCGAACCGTGGCGCGATTGGTGCCGATCCGGTTGATGCTTAGAACTTCGACATCCAACCGACCGCTCGTGCCATAAAGCGTGGGCGGGTAGTCCGCATTGGCGCTGTTCCAGATTTGGCGCAAAGAGGCTTCGGCCGCGCCTTCAGATCGCCGCAGAACACTGCGCACACGCACATCATTGTCGAGTTGGTTGTAGACCTCACGATCACTGATGTAGCGGAAGACTTCGGCTTCGATGATGGCTTGGTTTTCAGTGACGGTCGTTGCGCCGACGGAAGCTTCAGGCAGCGCAAACCCAGAAGCAGGATCGTAGGGCACGACGACGGGTGGTGGATCGACGTCGAGCAGTGCCACAGCCGCCGCACTCAGGCAGCCCAATATACCAAAGATCAGTCCCATGAGGCCGAGCCGTTGCCACGTCCGCTCACGCCGCAGGGCGCCGTAGACGAGTTCTTCTTCAATGATTTCCTGTTCACTCGCCACGTATCACACCTCAGACTTGTCTTGGCGTTTCGAAATAAACTGAAGCGGTTCTTCGCTGCCTCTCGCTTCGCTCGAACGCGAAAACCGATATTTGATATTGCGGGTCAATGTCGAAACGCCTTAATCAGCACTGAGATCAGGCAAGGTGAAATTCATGAACCGCTGCTCTTCAGCGATTGTGGCGGCATCGATCACACCACCGGTGCCGTCACCGACGGTTTGAATGGCTTCAAGCTGCCACATGGCAACAAGCGCAATCGCAAGTTCTGCCGTCACGCGCGTGTTGAGATCGACGCTTTCCTTCAACTCATCCAAGTCGCCGATAAGGCCAACGAGCCGGTCCACGCGCTCCAGCGATTGGCCCGCATCGTTATAGCTGTTTTGCGCAGCGGCTGAGACCAGCGCGCCAGTTGTGGCTTGGGTCGCAATCCGGTTGGCGCTTGCGTTCCCGCTGCTGGCCATTTCCGAGAGCGTATCGTCGTCAAATCCAAGGTCAGCCAGAACGCGGTCCATCTGAGTTTCGATCTCGCCTGCGCCCGACCCGGATAGGCCAGAGAAATCCCCATTCTTGATGGCTTCGATAGTCGCGATGATATCGCCAAACTCTTGGTCCAAAATGCCGTTGAGCTCATCCTCCATTTGCGTGCGGATTATTTCTGGCAGCTCAGCGAGGCGGGTCAGGGCCTCATAGGTGCGTTGCAGTTCCGCAAGTTGGTCTGTGAGAGTGGCGAGTTGGTCGCGCAGCTGCACCAGCTGCTCGTTCTGCAAAATCTCGTCTTCGATCATCTGCCGGAGTTGCTGGATATTTTGGGCGATATTCTGGGTGTCGACCACAGGAACGCCTTGGGCGGCCGCCGAGGAACGTGAAGTCGCGTGGAACCCCATAGCAAGCGTACCAACCAGAGCAGTCCTCAAAAGCCAATTTGATCTTCGCATCAGTCCAACTCCTCGATTGTGAAAACCATGAAATTCCCTTCGGCCATGCGGGCGGAGGCTTGGGCCAATTCAACCGCGCTCAAGGCCCGTGTTCTTGCGGCTTGCAGGCGAATGCGTGCCGCGACAAGGCGCACGAGTTCAGCGCGGGCATAGGTGTTGAGCGCCATGCTTTCCTGCACATCCTCCGTCTCGGAAATGCGCTCGACGATGTCACGAATCCGCAGGGCAGCCTGTCTGATCGCAGTAGGAGAATTGTTGCCGTAGAAAGCAGCGCCATGCCCCGTGATCGAGAGATTGGCATTGGCCAGCAGGGATGGATCGATTGTTCCTAGGGCTTCGATACCGCCGATCCGGCTGAGATAAAGATTGTAGCGTTCGGGGATGACAGTGACGTAATGCTGGGTTTCTCGAAATGGCGGCACGCCGCTGTATTCAAACACGCGGCCCGGCCCTGCATTGTAGGCAGCAAGCGCGTTGATGATGTTGCCGTCAAAGGTGTTGAGCTGCGTGGCCAAGTACTGCGCGCCGCCATGCACCTGCAAATAGGGACTGTCATAGTAAGCAGGGTTGATCCCAAGATCGCTGGCGGTGCCCGGCATGATCTGTGTCAGGCCAAATGCGCCAACGGGAGAACGCGCACCGATGGTAAAGCGGCTTTCCTGCCAGATGAGGGCTTGCAGCAGGGCACGCCACTGGACGGGAGACAGCCCCGCGCGCGCCACACCTGCAAATCCACTGGTCTCTTGAGCGACGCGGATGATCAGTTGTTCGATATTCTGGGCCGCATCGCCAAACATCTGCGAGCCGCCGGGATTGGGATCAATTTCTCCTGAGCCATAAACGGCTTCCACTGAGCGCGCCGGATCACCACTGCCAGATTCCAAACCGGACACCATTGCGGGCAGGCCTTGGCCGCCAAAGCTTGATTGGGCGTCGAGGATACGCGCCAGCGTTTCCAATTGCTCGCGCTCGATCTCGGCAATGAGTTCGCGCACGGATAGCTTGTCGGCTTGGGTCGCCAGATCGACGTCTCGATCGCCCGTCTCTACGATATCGCGTACTGTCAGCCCACTATCATTGGTCGGCACACCTTGGGCATGCGCGGCGCTAACTACTGTCGAAAGCAAGAACCGAAGGGCAAAGCTAGACTTCAACGTCTCCCTCCGAACCGTTGATCGGGGTGAAGGTACAATCTGGTGCGACTGGTGCGACGGCGGCCAAGAAAGTGAAGCAGTTCGCTTGGGGCTCTTGGTATTGTGCGCAGGATGCGAGCACACCAAGTGCGCAGATCAGGATCAGTGGTCTTGTCATGTCAGTCTCCAGAAATCAGGACGGTCGCGGTAATCAGCACCAACAAGGGCTTCGCCCTTTTCCATGCCGCCAAGGATGGTGAGGTTGGGGCCCAAAGCACTGAGATCTGCATCGACGACGATGGATCCTTGGTCGTCGCGAATAAGGGCAAGCCGCGAGTTGCTGCCCGTGTTCAACAGCACATCGAGCTCTTTCTCGAAGAGATTCAGCATGGCGTAGTCGGACGCATGGGCGCGGATGTTGGGCAGCAGGATTTGCGTCGGCACCGCTTCGACGATGGTTTTGCCGGTGCGGGTACGTTCCAGCTGGCTGGCATATTGCGTCATCATCACAGCAACGGTGTTCTGTTTGCGCGCCGTCACCAGCCAATTCGAAAGCCGCTCGGCAAAGTAAGCGTTGTCGAGGGCCTTCCAGGCTTCATCAATCACGATGATCGTGGGACGGCGATCTTCGATCTCGCGTTCAACGCGGCGGAACAGGTAGCTCAAGACTGCCATCCGTTCTTTCTCGGACTCAGAATCCAGAATACCCGTAAGATCAAACCCGACTACCTCACCTTCGAGAGAAAACGTGTCTTTTAAGGACTGGCCAAATATCCAGCCATAGCGACCATCGCTGGTCCACTCGAGCAGGCGCTGATGCAGATCGCCGCCATCATCGGTGGAGACAAAGAGCGAGGCAAAGTCCTTCCAATTGCGCAAAGCTGGATCTGTGGCGTTCGCGTTCTGGCGCACGACCTCTTGGATGCGGTTGGTTTGAACGGGCGTAAGCGGCTTGTCCGCGCGGTAGAGCAGGGTGGCCAGCCAGTCTGAGAGCCAAGCCGTGCCGCGATCGTCCACTTCGGTCCAAAGCGGATTGAGGCCCGTGGCTTGTCCAGCCTTCAATGCCGCATAGCTGCCCCCGTTAGCGCGCACCGCCATCTCCATACCAAGTCGGTAATCAAAGACGAAGATCCGCGCGCCTGCTCGACGGGCTTGGGTCATGAGGAATGCGGACAGGACGGATTTACCCGATCCGGGCCGCCCCATGATTAAGGTGTGTCCGCTGGTCGGCTCTTTGTCTGGGCTGCCTTGCTCGTGATAAGAAAACCGATAAGCGCTTTGCTCGGGCGTCGGCAGCATGGTGATCACCTTGCCCCAAGGCACGTCACCAGCCTCTTTTCCAAGCTGCGTGCGATGAAACGCTGCGAAATCCGCAAAATTGCGGTTTGTGATGGCACTGGCGCGAACGCGCTTGGGTTGGTTGCCGGGATGTTGACTAAGATAATGCGCCTTGGCAGCAACCCGCTCGCCGATCATCTTCACGCCTTCAGCAGCGGCCGCATTGACGATCTCGGCGCTTAGGGTCTGCAGCTCATCAAGCGTGTCGCAGAAGATGGTTACGACCATGTGGTGTTCGCCAAAACTCTGGCGTTTGGCTTCGAGATCATCGGCGGCAATGTCCAGCGCTTCCATGAGTGAAAGGGCAGCATCCTGTGACGCCTGCATCTGTCGTTTCTGGCGTTTGATGCGACCTGCCATGAGGTTGGAATTGATCGGCGTGAACGAATGGGTGACGATCATGTCGACTGGCAGATTGAGCATGTCGAACATCGTGCAAGACGTGGCCTCGGAATACTCGCAGATGGTGAAGCTTTTGCCAAAGCGGTGGCCAACGACGCCTTCTGAAAGTTCAAAATGATCCTCAAGGAATGTTACGCGGGTGTTGGCCACGTTGAACGACAGGAAACCGTAGCTGCTGGCCGGAAAGAGAGGCAGTTCTTGGCCCGTATTCAGCGCCCCGAGGAACCCAACCAGCTCGCCAGACTTAGCTGACAGCACGCGCGGTTTGAGATCAGCCAGTCCTGACGCGAAGACATTCACGGCCTCGTTCAGCCGTCGAAGGCGTTTTTGTGTTTCTTCCTTGAAGCGCTCAGGTGCGCTGCGATTGAGAAAAGGAAGAAAACTCTTGGACGGCGGACGGTGCATGACCGTCAGCGTCAGTGTTTTGTCGCGCAGCCCGCTGGTCGCCAGCTTCTCGCGCCACTGGCGATCCACTTCGTGTGCAAAGCTCTCGTCGCGCACTGGTTCAAGCTCCGGCGCAATCGCCTTTGAGACTTTATGTACATAATAGCTGAATTCCGGACCCAGCTGAGCGACGATGCGGGCAAAGAGGGACGTGACCTTGTCGAGGTAGGCATCGTCGGTTGTATAACTGTTGACCCCATCCAAGCGGATGCATTGGAACAATTCGTTCACTCGCGTGCGCACCGTTTGATCATCGACCAAACTGACATAAGGCAGCATATGCGCGAGGCGTGTCTCACAAGCGTACCAGTTGGGCGTCAAGGTGCGGGTATCGAAGGTTTCATCACGGGGCATAGCTGTCGCCGCCATGAATGTGCCGGTTTCGCGTGGGCGGTGTTTCTTGCAACGCCGTCATCATCACGTCGATGAAGCGTGGATCCCAATCTGCTGCTTTCCACAGCACTGGATAGAGCACGATCGCAACTCCTAGGATCACGATGTGTTGGGCCCAGACGAACAGCAGCACCGAGCCAAAGAGCCAGACCATCGCATACATGATGGGCAGGCCCAAAAGCTTGGGCGGGCGCACGAGGCCGAGGAAGAGGGGAGAGCGCTCAGCCACCAGAGAAAACTGCAGCGACGATAGTAGGCGCAGCCGCAACACCAGCGATGCCGACGAGGACCCAGAGCGCCTGGCGCAGATCGATGATGTTGAAGAACCAGCTGAGAAATACACCGAGAACCGCGAGCGTGGCGATGACGACGCCAAGCGGGCCGGTCAGAGCATCGACGATGCCCTGTAGCAGGCTTTGGATCGGGGAGAGGTCGATGCTTTGTGCAAGGGCAGGGTCGGCAATCAGCAAGAACAACGCCAATGATGCCGTGAAAGCGCGTGTAAAATGTCTCATGGGTTTGTTCCTTCCAGTCGAGCGACCACCGCCATGACGCGGGCCACATGATTTTGGGTTTCTCGGTAAGGGGGAATGCCGCCGTACTGACGCACCGCGTCCGGGCCGGCATTGTAGGCTGCCAAGGCCAGTTGCGGGCTGCCAAAGAGATCAAGCATCATTGCGAGATATCGCGCGGAGCCATCAAGGTTTTGCAGGGGATCACGGGGATCAACGCCAAGGTCACGCGCTGTCGCTGGCATCAACTGGCCAAGGCCAATGGCGCCTGCGCTAGAAACAGCGCTTTGCCGATAGGCGCTCTCGATTTCGATGTTGGCGCGGAAAAGAACGATCCAGTCTGAAACTGAAAGTCCCGCGCGGCGCAAGCCAGGATGGCTGCCGTAGCGTAGCGCCGTGGCCTCAATCGCCGAAAGAACGTCTGCGCGGGGAAGGGGGGCACGCGGTGCGATGGCAGCGGCGCGGATTTCATCTGTTGCTGCGACAACATCAGGTTCGTCAAATATCGCGAGCGCATCGGCCGCTGAACCTTGGCCTACGCCGTCATTGTAGTTTCGAGCAAAGCTGTTTTGGGATTGCGTGGCGGTTAGTGAGCCGTCGCTCTCCATGACCAGAACCATTTGGGCGGCCACAGGTGGCGCAAGCAGCCAAATGAAGAAAATGCTAGTCGCTGCTGCCTTTGTTTGTTGCAACAAGTTTGTGCGTCGTTCGCTGGCCTTTTTCAAGCGGAACATCGGCATGCTTGAAGCCGATGCCAACCAAGAATGAGACAACGCCGGTGATGGTTTTGAATTCGCGGATTTTGATGTCGTTATGCGTCGTACGGGTGCGGGCAGTAACCAAGAGCTTTTCCACACCGTCATCGCTGACAGCGCGCACGATCCAGATACCGTAATAGCTCGGACCTTTCTTGTGCGCAGATTCCTGACACAAGATTTCGGCGCTATAGCCGCTTTCCACGAGTTCGCGGATTCTAGCCTCGGTGA
>CBFHME010000016.1:0-48351 GCA_965656885.1 Yoonia sp. | reverse complement strand
TCATCAAGCGTATGGGTCGCCTGCCAGCCCAGCTCGGCCGCGGCGCGCGATGCATCGGCTTGCATGGCGGCAATATCACCGGCACGGCGCGGGGCCACTTGCACCGGAATGTCGCGCCCGCAGGCCCATTCAAATGCGGCCACCATATCGCGCACGCTATAGCTTTGGCCCGTGCCAATGTTGAAGGGGCGCGCACCTGCGGTCCGGGCTGCGTAATCCAACGCCGCCACATGCGCCCGCGCCAGATCAACCACATGGATATAATCGCGCAGGCCCGTGCCATCGGGGGTCGGGTAATCATCGCCAAAGATCGACAGATGATCCCGCTTGCCCACGGCAACCTGTGCAATAAACGGCATCAGGTTGTTGGGAATATCGCTTGGGTCTTCGCCGATCTGCGCAGAGTGATGCGCGCCCACAGGGTTGAAATACCGCAACAGAACCGCCGCCGCACCGTCGCGGGTTTTGGCCCAATCGGTCATGATGTCTTCGGCCATCAGCTTGGTGCGGCCATAAACAGATGCGGGGGCTGTCGGGTGCGCCTCGTCATAAGGCAGATAGACGGGTTCGCCGTAGACCGTGGCCGAGGATGAAAATATGATGCGGGTGCAGCCCACACGGTCCATCGCGGCCAACAAACACAAGGTGCCCGTGACATTCACGTCGTAATATTCCACCGGTTTGGCCGTGCTTTCGCCCACCGCCTTGAGCCCTGCAAAATGGATCACCGCATCAGGGGTAAAATCATCCATCACCGCATCAAGTGCAGCACGGTCGCGCACATCGCCGTCCACACATGCCACCGTGCCATTGGACAGGCTGCGCACACGGTCCAGCACATGCGGCGAGCTGTTGGAGAAGTTATCAAAAACGCAAACCTCGTGGCCTTGGGCCATCAATTCCAGCAAGGTGTGGCTGCCAATATAGCCAGCACCCCCAGTCACAAGTACGCGCATGATCATTCTCTTTATTGTCTGGGGTATCTGGTAATCAGCACAAGGTTAAAACACAAGCAACGACGCCCGTGGGGATAATTGTGACTGCCAATATTAAAAAATGCTAATATCTCAACCGAAACGACAATACCCAATTATTTAACATAATCATCATTACACGCTAAATTTTGATGCACATTTCATTGTCCAACAAAGACTACCAGTATCGCTATATCAATTATGTTACTTTACAATAAAACCGTTGAAATCTGACATATACATACCTTCTCTGAGGATCGTTTTGACTTATAAGACGCCATAAGTATGAAGCACATGGTCAGTCACCTAAAGCAGCCTATTTGTGAACTTTGACCCGAACTAAAGATAGCCATATGGCGCAAAATGTTTTCCGCCACTTATGACCAGCAGACCAACACAGAAGAATAACTTATGCACTCAATACCGCCGCAAGCAGCAAAGACCAAAAAAATGCACCGCTTTTCCATTGTTGCTGGTCGTGTTTACGAAATGCGTATCTCGGTGCAACAGACAGAGGCCCAGGATGAAATCCTAGAAAAGTCGCTTTCCGTGTGTGAACTTCATCTCACATTTAAGGATACCGATAGCCAAGAACTTGACCTTGCTCTTGTCTGCGATCAAACATCTCTTCCTGGGTTGTCGCCCATCTTGGTTGAAACGATCCCCCATTGCGATATCACTGATGCAATTGATGCAGCAGCAACAACATCGCGCTTTATTATTGCCCCACCAGATAGTGCGACATTGGATATTTGGTCCACAGATACAGACATCCATTTCTTACAGTGTGACCTTGTCCCGCTTAATATTTTGTGGTCCGCACCGCAGGCTCAAAAGATCAAAGCAAACGTTACACAGGCCAATCAATTGCGTCGTAAAATTCTGCAAGACCACTGGCCAGAAGATGCTGCACTCACCGCGGTTCTGGATGTGATCAATGCGACACCGCTCAATCAGATCAATGCGATCATAAAACGGTTTAGCCCATCCGGCGATTGGGAGCCGACCCTAGCCAAAATAGGCAAGAATATTGACCCGAAAGATTTGCGTCTACGTTTGAAGAACCTGCATTCTCAGTGTGAGGACCTGCCTAACATTGGCTTTATCGGTTCCGAGCGCGGATATGAAAAACTGAATGCCATAGGGGCCGTTTTTTGGATCCGCGAAGAGGAATATGAAAACCAATTGGCCGCGTTGGGCATCGACACAATCATTGTTGAAACAGCCAATGGCAGCGGACCCTCACCTGAAGCAACCGATTGGGAAATGGCATTTTCAAGCCTTGATGGGTCATTGCCCGAACGCGGACGTGCATTTATTGACGCTGCCAAGGATCACGGCATCGCTATACATTTGTGGATAACGACGTCCCCCCAACAGGCCAAACTTTGGCAAGATTGCATCCAAAACGTTGATCGCGTGATCGCAGACGGAAAAACCGACAATTGGGAACACTTGCCCAAAGATCACCATGTGATCGTGCAAGCGACAAACCCTGTTGCCTGTAGCATGGCACAAGAGATTAGCCGCGATCCGTGCACAATGCTGATACCCGTGGCATCCGACATTTTTCAATATCCAGAATTTGCAGAGTTTGTCACACGCAAGACTGTCTATAGCCCCATGTTTGCGGAGTTCCGTTATCGTTTCAAACGCCATGCGTTAGATGAACGTCTCAAGGGTATCTATTATAATTGCATTGGCGAACATACACGCCGCCACCAACGTAGCTTGTTACAAAATGCAGCTATTGTGCTATTGCCAACGCAAAGTTTGCGCACACAAAAAGATCTACTCAATATCGCGATTGATACAATCGCATCCGGCGGGATTCCTGTTCTTTACGGCCCAACCCCAACGGGCCCAATTCCTGTCCTTGATATGCTTGATCGCGTAGAAAACCCCGTCGAGCTTATGGAATTGCAGGCGCTTTATAAGATTCATTGGGTGCGTGAACGGCAAAGACGCAAACTGATGCGTTTTGTCATGCAAAACCATGTTTGGAAATCTGCGGATCGCATTGCCTTGTTGGGGCATGACCCGTTCGAAGACGATTTTGACATGCCAAAGATCAGCGCTGTTTTGGTCACAAAACGCCCACATCTAATCCGCAAATGTTTTGATGATTTCAGACGGCAAAGTTGGCAAAACAAAGAGCTTATTCTTGTTATTAACACCAAGGAAATGCCACAAGGGTTACCCACTCCACGCAAGAATGAGCATATCTTCTTGTTGCCAGAGTCCGCCAATATTGGGGAATGCCTAAACCGCGGCATTGATTACGCTTCTGGCAGGTATTGGGTTAAAATGGATGATGATGATACTTACAGTTCCACCTATATTGAAGAAACAGCACAATATTATCTATCCACTCAGGCCGATATTGTGGGCAGGCAGGCATCGTATTTTTACTTCGGTGATGAAAACCTGACACGCTTCCGATCGATCGTCTTTTCGCGGTCGCTCAAAATTTTGACAAAGGGACATATCAGCGGTGCAACGCTTTCTGCCGATAAAACCCGTATTACCGAACGTTTTTCAACAAAGGATCGCAACTCTGCGGATTCAAACTGGATCACTCGTTGTATCCAAAATGGGGCACGTACATTTAGTGCGGATGGATCATCAATCATTGTTTATCGCAACAGTGACGAAAGCAAACACACTTGGAAAATTGGGCAAGTAGGAGATGGCAAAATTGACTTTTCTCTCTGCGCCCTTGAGAACCTTAGCCGTCTCATGGAGAAACAGTGATGCCCCCCCATATGAGCGAAAATCAAGTTGTCGGCAGTATGACAACATTCCCTGCGCGGTTTGATATTATTGCCCCTGTCATCGATAGTATAGCGCCACAGCTTGACCACCTATATATTTATGTGAACGAAACAACCGAAGGCTTCCCAGACCTCAGCTACCATCACAACGTGACCATTCTTGATGGTCGGCAATACGCTGGTGATCTTTCTGCAAACGGGAAAATTTATCCCCTAAATTTCATGAAGAATTGTCAAGTTTTGACGCTTGATGACGACTTCATATTTCCACGTGACTACGTTACTCGAAACCTCGCTATCTTAGAAATGTTCCGCGGGCGCTGCGCCGTTACCACCCATGGGGGCATCCTGCCTCCCAAGGTGAAATGGTACTACGATCGCACCCATGTTATGGTCTCTAAAAGCGCCGTGTCTTCACTTCAGCTTTGCTCCCTTGCCGGCAGCGGCACTTTTGCTTTTGACCAAAGATATTTGAAAGTAGATCCCAGTAATTATTTAAACAAA
The DNA here is from genome assembly GCA_965656885.1 of Yoonia sp. Lineage (GTDB taxonomy): Bacteria > Pseudomonadota > Alphaproteobacteria > Rhodobacterales > Rhodobacteraceae > Yoonia. The sequence continues at coordinate 44,099 of CBFHME010000016.1, read as the reverse complement.
GTTATGGTTGATCTCAGCCTTAGTCTTTTGGCACGTGACGCTATGCTACCAATATGGGTTCTGCCGCGCGAAGCCGGATGGTTGGAATCGATCCCCCTACCCGGCCTTTGGGAAGAATACAAAGATCTCGGAATCACGCATCACACATATTTTGCTCGTGAAATAGATTGGTCATTTTCGGTCTATGCAGACATCGCAAACAAGGCGATTGCCCGCACGAAATTAAGCCATGAAGAACTCGGAATAGGATGGGAACTGTCGCAAAGCCTACAATCCGGTAAAGTTCCTACAATTTGGATTGAGGGACCAATATCGTTTCAAAAACGCAAAGACTACCTAGAGGTATTTGCATCTAGAATCGACAAGGCAACAGATCATGCCACGGGCGCTAATTAGACAAAATACAATGTATCAAACAAAACGCGGCGCCCACTCCAAGCTGATGGTCGTAAGAGCGTATATTTGGCCCGGTACATGCATCAAAAGGACATGAACGATGAATAAAAAAACAGACCTCTCGGCACAACTGTTGCGCGATGAAAATGCAGCCTTAAAAGAGGAAATGGAGGCCTTGAAGTTGGTGCTCGCGAAGCCTGACAGCAAATTGAGCCTTGTTGAAAGCGCGGAAGATATTGTTCAGAAATTGTCAAATGCGCGTCGGTCTTACCGATTGCTCAATCTCAATTTCGACAGTTTAGAAGAACGTCTGCAATCACGGTTTAGCCATCAGATTCAAGCACTCGAAACCAGCGAGGCAAAGCAACGGCTTAGCGCCAAAAACATGCAAAAGAAAACAACCGCACAGGAAGATACCGTCAAAAAATTGACCGCCGAAGCGAGTAATTTCAAAGAAAAAGCAACCAGCCTACAGCAAAAGGTTAAGCACCTCGAAAATCAAATTTCAAGCCTGGAAAAAAGCACATCGTGGCGTCTGACATCGCCACTCCGGAAGTTCCGAAAGCTGGTGTCGTAAGGCGACAAGTTAGGTTTCTATCGCGTTAAACATCGCCTCTTCATCACAGACAACATCTATCTCTTCACCGCCGGTTTGTGATGGATCAGCGCTAAAATCACCGCCCCGTAAACCTGCAAAGAAATGGGTCATAACATAGTCAACGCCATATTGATTAACATTGCGCCAGTCGGGGTCAAAATACATGCCACGCCCAGGCGGTGACGTAATAATTTCATAAGATGGAAAGTAAAAAACGCCATCCGTCGCTGACGTAAAATCCCCAGCAACCGCGCGCAATGTTGACTTTGAATATGTGGTTGCCACAAGAACATGATCGTCAGAGGCTGTTGCTTGCAACGGCACAGGCGAGACGGTCAAAAGCATTCTAGCCTGAGGATTGACTTGCAGAAGTTTTTGCCAGAATTCTTCTAGGTCAGCATAGACCTCGCGGTAGTTGAAATTCACAAATGTATAATCAGCATTATCATATGTGCCCGCGATAGTGCCCGGCGCGGTCGGATATACTGTGCCGTCTTTTGTCGACATCCATGCTTCCGTCAGGCCCATCGTCATAACGAATAAATCCAGTGTTTCAAACATGGTGCGCACCTGCGCTAGGTGACTCTGTCTAAGCTCACGCACCATTTCTGGCGTGTCTTGACCAACAGGGTCAATCGACGGGCGCAATGCATCAAAATAGCGTTGATCCTTTTGCCAAACGTCATCTTCGACCTGTCGCGTACCGAATGCCTCGTCGAAGAGTTGTATAAGCTGCCGTGTCGTATAAATGTTACCATATCTGCATGAGAACACGCCAAACCCCCACTTGCGGGCCTCTGTATCCCCTAAGAAAAGCGGAGCAGGTTCAACATCCATAAAGTTGGCGCCACGGCGCTGTAGATTCGACCCGATGTGTTGCGCAAAACAACTTCCCGCTGTTGCGATACCATCAGACCTTTTCAACGGCATGCCATTCCAAAGTGCCTCAAGATCAGCGTAGTGCCGGTTCGAAACACTCCGCTTCCAAAAGGATTTTTCAGGAAGATCACTATACGGGTGCACAGGCTTATTCATGTTTTGGATACTTTCATCAATTCGGTCCGAACCCGCTCTGCCATGTTTAATTGTGCGGCCGTAGCAGCACGCGGCGTGACTTTTCTGGATACCTCAGCACCGCGTGGGTTGGCGGATATTATTTCTTGTTCAATCGCATATTTGGCGTCGAGAATTTGTGCGCTGCCATATATGTCAGCAGATCGCGCACGCACACACGCCCCCACCCACTCCTGAACAGCGTCACGCTTGATTGAACCACTATGTCCGTGCACCCCCGAGAATTTGAAATCTACGACCAACTTTTCCAAATATGATTGCGGTAAGGCCGCAAGAAAGGGCAATGCTTGTTTGTGTAGGTGACCGAAATCCGCCGGACTTTGTAAATATACAATCGCGCCCAATTCAGTGTTTTTATAAACCTCGCGAAGATCTAAAGGCGCCTCACCTTCTGTTCCGTCCCATGCCGCGTTAAAATAATTGCGGGTGGCATCTGGGTAAATATGTTCCAACAGATTTGTCTGCGAATTATATGCAACCACAGTAGAGCCTGGGTCCAAAGCTGCATACAACAGGGCTGCAAAACCGCCCGATGATCCGCCGACATAGATACGGTGTTTTGCGCCAACGCTTTGCGCGAATTTAACAATCTGTTCTGAAAGTTGTGCCCACAAACCTTGCCCTTTTGCGCCCAAGTACCAACACGCAGGCAACGCTGGGAACATTTCAAGGCTAGGGTCTGGGATCGATATTTGGTGGCTGTCTCCAACATTGTTTAGAAACGGTATTTAGTAGGGAACAGTACGTCTGTTACGGTTAAGCGCACCGTGGAATTGAACAATCAAAGTGTCATTTTGGCCCACTTCATAATGCACCTTAATCGGATCGGGCAAACTAGCGGTTTGAAGTTGGATTTCTTTCATACTTGCAGTTTCCCGTATGGTTACTTTGGCTTTTGCATCACCAATTCTTGCAGAGCGCCCGCCGGTATTCAATGGCAATACAGAATTCGGGACTATACGTGGTCAACGCTGTAATTATCTTTGTCGTAATAGGCATAATGCAGCGTGCTACGTTCAATATTTTGGTCCCCGTTAGTCGCGCAAACCAAGATGATATACCCGCCCGGCCGCAACTTTAAAAACAAGATCATCTTGCTGTACGGCCGGACGGGTATCCATATTTACTTACGCCACTTCACACCGCGGAAGATGCGATCGTTCACGATCTTGTCTTTGTGCTTGATGATTGGCGCCATCATTTCGTCCATGATTTCCGGCGTCAGCTTGGTTGGCTTGAGGCCAAGGTCAAGCAAACCAGTATGCACTGGATTGTAATAATGCTCTTCCATTTCCTTGCGCGGGTTTGGCAGGTTTTCGATTTTCACATCAATGCCAAGACGCGCACCCGATGCCTGAACATGACCTGCAAGGTCGTTCACGCTGAAGGTTTCAACGAATTGGTTAAGCACACGCAGCTCGCCCTCGCCCGCTGGGTTTTCGCACGCCAGCTGCACGCACTGAAGCGCGTCTTTGAGGTGCAGATAACCGCGTGTCTGGCCGCCCTTGCCGTAAACCGTCAGCGGATATCCCGCGACAGCCTGCACCATAAAGCGGTTCACAACCGTGCCGAACACTTCGTCGTAGTTGAGGAAGGAATACAGGCGATCATCGTCACCGGTTTCATCCGTGGCCAGACCGTAAACAGGACCCTGCATCAGGTCGGTGACCTTCAGGCCCCAAACGCGCACATAGAACCAAAGCAGATCGGTATCGAGAACCTTGGTCGTGTGATAAAGCGAACCAGCAGCACGCGGGAACAGGAACTTGTCCTTGCGGCCTTTATGCTCAACTTCCAGCCAGCCTTCTTCGATGTCGATGTTTGGCGTGCCGTATTCACCCATCGTGCCCAGCTTCACCAGATGCGCCTTTGGGGTGTGTTCGTTCATCGCTTGGATCACGTTGAATGTGACGCCCACGTTGTTGCGCAATGTCAGGTCAGCCGCGCGGCGGTCCAGCATGGAATATGGCGCAGATGGCTGTTCAGCATAGTGGATGATCGTGTCGGGCATCGTGTCGGCAAACAGCTGGTCGATGAAATCCCATTTGTCCAAATCACCAATGCGCACTTCGATATCGCGGCCTGTCTTTTCTTTCCAGATCGCCACACGTTCGTGCATGTTTGGCACATCAACCAATGCATCACAGTCGATCTCGCGCATCAATGTGCGGCGCATATAGTTATCGGCCACAGTCACGTCGTGACCGGCTGCTGATAGCTTCATCGCTGTTGGCCAACCGATATAACCGTCGCCACCGAGAATAAGAATTTTCATTGTATTGTCCTTTGTCGTTTGTGCTGTGGCACGCAGAATTTAGATCTTGTCGAGCAGGTCGCCGATTTCATCATCCGACATCACGGCCAAACGATCAGAGTGGTAGATCATATCAGACGAGGTCACATCGATTTCGGGATAGCTATAGGTCTGTTCACGCTGGGCTGCGGTATTGCCCGCTGGCATCACAATCAGGAAGTTCTCGCCTTCCAAAAGGCGGTTGGCCTCTTCGTCGGTCGATAGTTCTTCCCACAGTTTTTCACCGGGGCGTGCGCCCACTTCTTTGATCTCGATCTTTGCAGGGTCGTGGCCGTGGCCAGGGGCCAGACGGTTGATCATCACGCGCGCCATGTCGCGGATTTTCAAAACCGGCATCTTGGTGATGAACACTTCACCACCCTTGGCCAGAACCATGCTTTCCATCACCAGATCAGCGGCTTCCGACATTGTCATCACAAACCGTGTCATGCGGTCGTCTGTGACTGTCACAGGACCGCCCTTGGCGATCTGGCTTTCAAACAATGGCACAACAGATCCGCGTGATCCCAGAACATTGCCGAACCGTGTGCAGGAAAAGATCGTCTTGCTCTGACGGGCGCGCAGGAAATTCATCGCCGTAAACAGACGCTCACCCATCAATTTGGTGGTGCCCATAACGTTGGTCGGGTTCACGGCCTTATCGGATGATGTGAACACCACCTTTTCCAGCCCTTGTTGAATGGCCACACGGCCCACGACTTCACAGCCGTGAATGTTCACAGTGACGGCCGAAAATGGCGACCGTTCACATGATGGCACATGCTTGAGTGCGGCACAGTGGAAGCACAGGTCCATATCGGAAAATGTGCGCAGCATCTCACGCTCGTCAGCAATGTCAGCTTGGTAAAATTCCAGCTTGTCGTTGCCTGCAAATTCCATTTCCAGCTCAAACAGCGCACTTTCGTTGTTATCAACAACACGCACAGTGCCAGTTTCCATCTGGGCCAGCTTCTCAACGATGGCGCGGCCGACAGACCCGACGCCTCCGGTCACAACAATATTTTTATCTTTGAATGCAGTGCTAAGATCTAACAACTTGATATCCTTATGTTTTTATCGACCCACGGGCGAAACAAGCAGATTTTTGCGGGGCGATATCCTGTCATGCGGTCGTCTTAAACCGTCCTGTCCAGAGAACACAGTGCTTTTTTACACTATAAGGGACAAACCGCCATGTGTGACACCCCAAGACCACAAGGCGGGCGCCCTGCCCCTATCTGGCACCCCTGCGGGCAAAAAGCGTGTTGTAATAAACCCCGTTTCATGGTGAACCATAGCCTGCAAAATAAATGCGAAACGCCCGTAAAACCATCTTTGCGGATTATCAAATCGGGTGGGGTTTTATGAACCTGAACTTGTCCAAAAGCTTCCGATTGATGAAGCTGCTGAACCACAATCACGGGCCTGTTGTGCGTGCGCTTGCAGCGATCGCCGCCTATACTGGCACGGTGATTTCCACACGTCAGCATGTGTTGGGTGCGGAACTGGCCGGGCGGTTTTGGGGGGCCAATGACTTCAAACTTGGGGCACGGCGCGGGGCTTGGTATTTTCGCCGGTCTTGGTTGAAAATTGATGCATCCCAAGATGACTTTTTCGACCCCACAGAGGGCATGACCGATCCGCAGCTGGATGCCCTGTCGCGGTTCATTTCGGCCCGAAAGGCCAAGTTAGAGCCTGTAAATTACACAACTGACCAAGCCTTCATTGCCGCGCGCCGGCTCAACAACAACACCGATCCCGCGCAACGCGGCGCAAATCTGGCGGCCTTTGGCGATGCGTGTGATGCCTTGCTGGATCAGACAGGCACACCCCTGCCCCCTGCCCTTGCCCCACAAGAACCGCGTCAGGGTGATTTCCCGATCGCTGGCGCCAAACAAGCCTTGGCTGATTTCGCGGCCCTGTTTCCAAACGACCAGATGCCGTGGTTTCTGGTGTCGGGCACATTTCTGGGCCTGATCCGCGAAAACGGGTTTTTGCCCCATGACTACGACATTGATTTCGGCGTGTTCGAAGACCAGATCAACATTGCAGATACCCGCGCTGCGATCCTGGCCAGCGACTGCTTTGTGTTGAAAAAATACGACCACCATCAGTCTAATCTTTTCAAACCTGACATCGTGTCCACCGACCCTGATATCCCCTATATTCTGAAAATCGTGCATACGTCGGGCGTGCATATTGACCTGTTCATCCACTATCGCGACACCCGCACAACGCCTGCCATCTATTGGCATGGGTCATCGTTGCACCGCTGGGAAAACAGTGCCTTTGATCTGACCTCTTACGCGTTTTACGACCATACCGTGTTGGGCCCCGCCGATGCGGATGCCTATCTGACCGAAAACTATGGCGACTGGCGCACCCCTGTGACGGAATTCAACTGCACGACCGATACGCCCAATCTGGCGCTGGTGCCGCATCCTGTGGCTGTGGTGCTGTTTCTGCGCCGCTATGTGTTTGCCGTGGCCTTTGACCCAAACGACGCCCGCCAGCTTGAATCCGAGCTGACCACAAACGGGTTCCTGACCAAAGACGCCGATGGCACGCTGGCGTTTTGTGGCGATTTGTTCACCTGATCCCCCTGCCCCGAAATGTTTCGCATGCGAAACAATTGGCAGCCTGTCACGCCGCATGTCATCAACACTGGATAGCATGGCACGAACAAGATAGCGTGACGCCATAAGACCCCGATCAGGACCACCACAATGACCGATACGCCCCCCGAAAGCCCCAGCGAGACGCCGGCAGAAAACCCTCCCGCCAAATCCGGTGGCAAGGGGCGCAAGAACAAGGCCAAGATGCCACAGAAAACCGTGTCTGGCCGCCCTGCGGTGATGCGCAAACGGCATTTCGGTCTGATCTTTTCATTTCTGATTATGGTCATCGCCCCCATTGCGACGGCCAGCTGGTATTTGCATGAAAAAGCGGCCGATCAATATGCATCCACGCTTGGCTTTACCGTCCGGTCCGAAGATGTCAGCAGCGCGGTTGATATTCTTGGCGGACTTGGGTCGTCGCTGGGTGGTGGATCGGGCGCGCAAGACGCCGATATTTTGTATGAATTCATGCGCAGCCAACAACTGGTCCAGAACATCGACACCGCGCTTGATCTGCGCACGATCTATACCAAACCGCGCGATACAGATTGGCTTTTGACGTTTGACCCTGATGGCACGATCGAAGACCTGACCGCCTATTGGCAACGTATGGTGCGTATCTCCTATGATGCGGGATCGGGCCTGATGGAAATCCGTGCGCTGGCCTTTGACCCCGCCGATGCAAAAGCGATCGCCGAACAGATTTTCGCTGAGAACTCGGCCATCGTGAACGAGCTGTCGGCCATCGCCCGCACCGATGCCATGCGCTATGCAAACGAAGATCTTTCCCAAGCGATCGAACGGCTCAAACAGACCCGTGAGGCGATCACGACATTCCGGCTGGAAAACCAGATTGTAGACCCTAACGCTGATATTCAGGCGCAAATGGGCCTTCTGACGACCTTGCAAACACAACAGGCCGAGGCATTGATCGACTTTGATCTGCTGGCCGATATTGCCCGCGAAGGGGACCCGCGACTGGAACAGGCACAGCGCCGGATTGATGTGATCGAAACCCGCATCAACGCAGAGCGTCAGAAATTCGGCGTCGGTGGCGCGGGACCGGGTGGCGTGGAATTCGCCACCACAATCGCAGAGTTTGAAAACCTCAGCGTGGACCGTGAATTTGCAGAAGCCGCCTATGCCGCGTCACTCTCGGCCCGCGACGCCGCCGTCGCAGAGGCCAACCGCCAAAGCCGCTATCTTGCGACCTATATCAAGCCGACTTTGGCGCAAAAGGCAGAGTTTCCGCAGCGGATCACATTGACCGCGATCATCGGGCTGTTCAGCTTTTTGATCTGGGCCATTTTCACCCTTGTCTATTACGCGCTGCGTGACCGCCGCTAAACCTGATGATCCACCTCAACAAGATAACCAAATCATTCCAGACCCGTGGCGCGCCCAAGGTGATCTTGCATGAAACCGATCTGGTGTTTCCAACGGGTGTGTCGGTGGGCCTGTTGGGGCGGAACGGGGCAGGTAAATCCACACTGATGGAAATGATCGGTGGCACGCTGAAACCCGACACAGGCACCATCGACGTCACCGGCACTGTATCGTGGCCTGTGGGGTTCAAGGGCAGCTTTCACAAAGAGCTGACAGGCGCCCAGAACGTGCGCTTTATCGCGCGGGTTTACGGTGTGGATACCGAAACGCTGCTGGCCTACGTCAAAGAGTTTGCCGAGCTGGGATCGCACCTGAATATGCCTGTGCGCAGCTATTCATCAGGCATGCGGTCACGGTTGGCGTTTGGCGTGTCTATCGGCATTCCGTTCGACACATATCTGGTGGACGAGGTGACATCGGTGGGTGACGCTGCATTCAAACGAAAAAGCCGGTTCGCATTTCTGGAACGCATGGAAAATGCGGGCGCGATTGTGGTCACACACTCTATGCGCCAGTTGCGCAAACTCTGCGAAGCAGGGGCCGTTTTAGAAGATGGAACGCTGACCTATTACGACGACATCGAAGAAGCGATTTCCAAGCATCACGAAAACATGGGATCAGACGAGGACGAGTAAATTGTTTCGCATGCGAAACAATTTAGAGTCTATTCCACGGCAGCAACAGCCTGCATCAAGCGGTTCAAATAGCCCATGTCTTGCAATTTATCGCCCTTGATCACGACCTTTCCGGTGTCATGCACATAGCAATCCACCCCCGATGGCATCGTGATTTTTTCCGGCTTTGCAGGGGCCGTTGTTTTGCCCTTTGGCTTTAGAACGGCATCAATCAGCGCAATCTCTTCTGCACCGTTTTTGGCATGATTAGACTCTAATTTCTTGCGCAGACGCGCCGCCAACCCCGTATCCGCGGACAGGGCACTGGCCAGCGCCAGCCCCTTATGTTCGGACAAGTCTGTCGGGAATTGCAGCACATCATCCAACGCCCGCACGATCCGCACGAACGATCCGATCTTGGATTTCTTGGCGCGCGGCACGGCATGAAACAGCGCCTTCAGCGCCAGCTTATCCGATGGGTATGCCCCTTCATCCACGGCGCGGGCGACGATGCGGCCGCGTTCATAAAATGACAGATCACTGCGGATTTCGTTTTCTTCAACCATCGCAAGATAGGCAGCGGCGGCATCATCGGGGTGACGCACAATCGCCAAAACAGAGTCTATTCCGCCCTCTAGACACAATTCACGCAACGCGGTTAATCGTCGCCAACCCGAGATCAGGCCATAGGTATTTTCGCCATATGGCACCACCTCGATCGCGGTTTGCTGACCACCTGCGCGCAGGCTGTCCTTGAGCGCATCCATTTCATCGGCATCGGTTTGCACACGGTCGCGCACCAGATAATCGGTTTTGATCGCATCCAGCGGCAACTGTTCGATCCAGCGCCCTTCTTTGCGGGCGGCACTGACCTTATCGGACAGTTCCATCAGGGCCGATGTCGCCGCCGCATCACCCGATACATCCGCAATCGGGGGGCGTGATGATTTAACGGGTGTCGCTGGCGCATCAGGCGTCAGCATTGCCGGGCTTAGACGTTTACGTTTGGCCATCTCACTGTCCTTTCAAAGCGCATAAAATGGGGCAGGGGGGTTAATCGCCCCTGACCGCACCGTGCGCAAACTTGGGCGCAAATTGTTTCGCATGCGAAACATTTAGCGTCCCGCCTCATCACGGTGCCATGTGCCGATCAGCAGCGATTTGAACGCCGCATAGGTCGCGTCGAATGTCTCGCGGCCCCGGGCGTATGTTTCGCGGTTAAAGTCGCGGTAGTCGGCTTCATAGATGCCTTGCACCTGTTCGCCTGCCTGCCCGATCAGGGCGGTGAAATCCTGGCGGTGGGGTGACAGGGTTTTGCCCAGATAGGCCTGCATCAGACCCGCAAGTTCGGCCTGTTGGCTGCCGTCATATCGGGTCACGACAGCGCGCACCGCATCCCATGAAAACGACATTTCCGTCCGCCCCAATGCGCGCGCGGCAAGGTTTTCACCCTCCTCGATGGAATTGAACGTGGTGTGCAACATGTCAAAGAACCGTCCGGTGCTGTCAAACTCCAGAAACGATGCGCCCATGGGGACCAGCAGGATGTCCGCCGCCGCCAGCCCGTTGATCGTCAGATAGCCAAGGGCAGGGGGTGTGTCGATAAAGATCAGGTCGTATTCATCCAGCACACCATCCGCATCAAGCGTGTCTGTCAGCGCGTCCCACAGCTTCCAACCGCGGCCTTGCATGCGCCAGACGGGGACCTGAAATTCAGCCCAATACAGGTTTAGCTGGGCGCCGATCAGGTCAATATTGGGCCAATGGGTGGATTGGATCAGGTCGGCTGTTTTCACGTCCAAGGCTTCGGTCAATGTCTCGTCCAGCGGAATAGGCGCATCGCCCCGATCCACACGGCGCTGGTTATCGGCCTGAAGATGGCTGGCGTAATGACGCGCAAGCAGGGGGAAAACGGTCTGCCATTCATCGTCAACTTTGCCGCCAAAGATAGAGGTCATGGACGCCTGGCTATCCAGATCAATCACCAGCACCTTATAGCCGTCCAAGGCCGCTGACATCGCCAGGTGTGCTGCGGTCGATGTCTTGCCCACGCCGCCCTTGAAATTGGCGACCGCAACCATTTTGGCGGGCAACCCTTTGGGACGGTAGGGCAAGTATTCTTTGGCTTTGGACCCGGTGGACCCAAAGTGGGCGCGCAGGCGCTGCACCTCATCAAGGGTGAACCATTTGGCCCCCCCTGTGGTTTCTGATTGGCCTTGGGGCAGGTCGGGATTTTGTTTCAGAACACGGCGGAAATGGGCGGTCGCCACAGGGATCAGATAGCGGGTGATTTCCCATGTGGAAAACTTGCGTAATTTGCGGCCCCCGTTTTCTGACAAACCGCGCCCCGCCAGATCTGCACGACCCGCAGCACAGGCCGCGGCAATACTGGCAAACCCGTCAGTGGTGGTTGGATCGCCCAGATCGGCAAGGGCTTGATCGGGGTCAATCGCCAGATAAGGGGGGAGGGTGCTGCTCATGCCGCCGTCCTTTGATGTATTATGTTTTGGTCAATATACCCAAAAACAGCGCACATGGAAGGAAAGGTTGATCATCCCTTCACTTTTCTAAGCAAATATAAGGGAAATCACAGGCGATTACGGCTGTTGTAGAGGCAAAAGAAAAAAAAGCACAGCAAAAGTGAGGTTAGAATCTGTTAGTTATTAAGTTATGCGGAGTGGGATTTTTGTAAGCTATTGGAAAACAGTGGATATTTGCGTCACTGAAACATGCTTGCGACTCTGATACCCCGATAGGGCGACTCTGATCCCACGAGCGCCCGACTCTGATCCACCGTTGCCAGACCCCTGTGGATAACTTTAAGGTGTCAGTGAAACCCCGAAGTGTAAATCAGGGGTGATTCCAACAATGACCCGTAAAGGGCAGTGGAACAGGCAGGGCAGATGACACACACGGGCGCGATGCGCGATTTCTTTGTATGCGATATCTTTGAGGCGAGCCCCAAGGATGATCTGGGCACGATGGAGCATCCATTCTTTTCGCTGTCGACGCGCCCTGATCGCACGATCCGCCATTACGACCATAACGGCACGCAGATCACGGTCACACCATCGGTGCGCGGCCGTGCCACGATCCATGACAAAGATATCCTGATTTATTGCATCAGCCAGTTGATGGCCGCACTGAATGCGGGGCGCGCGATTAGCCGCACGCTGAAGCTGACGGCGCATGATCTGTTGATGGCCACACGGCGTGACACAGGCGGCGACAGTTACGTGCGCCTGCGCGAAGCGTTCGAGCGGCTGGCCGGCACGCGTATCACCACCAACCTCAGCACGGGCGATCAGGAGACCACATCGGGTTTCGGTCTGATCGAGGCTTGGGAGATTGTGCGCAAATCGCGCGGTGGACGCATGATCAGCGTGACGGTCACATTGTCGGATTGGCTGTTTCGTGCGGTGCAGGCGAAATCAGTGCTGACATTGAACCGCGCCTATTTTGATCTGCGCAAACCGCTGGAACGCCGCATCTATGAATTGGCGCGCAAACATTGCGGGGGGCAGCGCACGTGGCGGGCCTCTGTTGCGACGCTGCATGCCAAGGCGGGATCAGACGCCCCCTTGCGGGTGTTCCGCGCGGCCCTGCGGCGCATGATCGTGGATGACAATCTGCCCGATTATGAAATGCACGAGGACGCGGGCGATGTGATGGTGATCACGCGCAAACGTCTGGTTGAGGATGACATCCAGCTGCCGCGTTTTGACGCCGATGTCATGGACCAAGCCCGCACGATGGCGCCAGGCTGGGACATCTATGCGCTAGAGGCCGAATGGCGCGGGTTCTGGGTGGCATCGGGGCGCCAGAAACTGGCGCGCCCTGACCGCGCATTTCTGGGCTGGCTGCGGGGCCGGATCACACGCTAGGCGGCAAGGTTACATCCAGCGCACCTGCGGAATAGAAATACCGTGTCGCGGCCAGTGTTGATGATGCTTCAGCACGGGCTGCTATTGCGAAATACCCTGCTGCGGGCGTTACGTAGTCGATGCTAAATTCCATATTGCGCATCCCGCTATTGCCGACAATGCCAACGCCATCACCGCTAAACAGCGTTTCCCTGGTTGTTTCATCAGCAGTGTTCCAAGAATTATTCCACGGGCCATGCTGAAAATAGAAACGCAAATCCATGTCGGTGACTTCGTTGTTGCTGATATTTCCGGCCAACAAAAACTGATTGATTACAGATCCGGCAGGTAGAAAAATGCCTTTGGTTGCCCAGCTCAGATTCGGTTCGGCCCCTATCCCGTGGGATACGCTTGCATTCAGTGAGGCAGCGTTTGCAGAATGTGAAACCCAGCGTTTGTCGGTATACAGATAATAGCGGTAGTTGAACGGCATCAGCTGGCGTGTGCCTGTCGCGGGCATGGCCACTGCACCCGTGGCGGCATCCACGCGCAAGGCATCTGTGAAGGTGGCGCCATCCGCGCTGACCTTGATGGCAAAATCATCATTGCCTGCCAGCCCCATTTCGGCGCGCCCCGACCAGTTGGTTTGATACAGCAGTGATGCGGTGTCTGTGGGGCCGGCCTTGTTGATTTTCAGCTGATGGCCCGCGCCTTCATGGGTCAGCAAGGTGGCGGGGGATGCCACGGCCAAACGGTTGGTCGCATCAGAGGCTGTGTTCACACCAACGCCGTCCAGATTATCCAGATCAGGCGCACCGCCTGTTTGCGCCCAGACCGTGCCGTCATAGGCCACAACCACAGCGTTGGTTTTATCCCACGCCCGCCACCCTGTTTGCGGGGTGACAAAGACCCAGCCACCACCCTGCCACGCGGCCACGCCGCCTGCGTTACTGGACCACACGCCCGTGGGGGCCGCGCCGATGATCCAGGCTTGGCCATCTGCCGCGGATGCGGGTGGGGTGGTTGCATCCACCGCCTCGACCGTCAGTTGCACCAATAGATCAAGCCGCTCCACGGCCTCGTTATGGGTCACGTGTTTTTGGGCTTGGGCCGCTTGGATATAGGGCAGGGACAGACGGGGGGATTGGTCAGCATTGGACATCGGGCGCGCACCTTTGGCAAAGGACAGGGGTAAGCGCACAAAATCGGCCGCACAAATTGACAAGCCGACACTGCCCCGCCCGATGGGGCAGGCAACACCAGTGCCTAGATCCGTGTCTAAAGCGGGTTGATTTGCAAGAAACCTGTGGTTGGTGCAACAACCTGTTGTGATTGCACAAGCGCACCGCCGCGGCTGTCCAGCCAATAGAAATTGGTGAACCGCAATCGTCCGTCACAGCTTTCGGAATATTTGATCGCTTCGCGTGCGCCTGACAGGGCCGCGATAGTTTCAACGCCGTTTTCGGTGATGGTGCAGGTCAATTCGCGCAATTTGATCTGGTCTTCGCTGTCCAGATACGAATGGGTGCGCGTGGCTGTGCCGCCACCTGCGGCCAATGCCGCACGCACGCCTGTCACCTCTGCACCCATCAAATCTTCGTTCAGGCCGCGTGTCGCGATCAAGATACCGTCCTTGACGGTGATGCTGACCTGTCCGGGGCTGATCCATGTGGATGTATCACCGTTTTGTCCGGTCTTGGTCAGCGGGGCCACGGCGCCGCGCGACATGATGGTGACCAACAATACCTCGCCCGGGGCGGCGGTGGCGATATTGACGGCAGGCGGGGCAGGGGCAGCAGCAAGTGCATTGCCCGTCAGTTTGGCAAACCGGTCCTTGAGCAGATCAGCGCCAAGGGTATTTTCAGCCATCGGCCCACAGGCCGCCAGCAGGCCCAAAGTGGCCCCCGCTATCAAACGTGTCATCATCATCTCCAGACGCGCCCCCATGTGTCGCCCATCGGTCCTTCGACATGGCCGTCGCGCACGATGTCATAAAGCCGCCCGTCCACGTTCAGCTTTGCACCACCATCGCGCGTCAGGGACGCCAGAGATGTGCTGACAGATTTGCGTGATGCGTTGCCTGCAAAGAAATCGACAGGCACGGTCAGGCGGATGCCTTTGTCGAATGATCCTTCGCCGAATTCCTCAAACGGCATATCGGTCAGGGTGAAATAGGCGCCGACCTTCCAGCCGTTGTCGAATTCACGATCAAGCGCGAATGTCGCACCCCAGTCGCCGGCCAGATAACGGCCCACATCAACCTGTCCGTGGAACCCGTTGTCAAAGCTGTAATAGGCGGACACATGGCCCGTCACAGTGTCAAAGTCCTGAAACCCGAACAGCATGTCGGTATCGCGCTGCACGGCATAGTTCAGCTCGGCCCCGATCGCCAAACGGCTGTCGACAGGTTTCCACAACAGTTCAGCCGACACCCCCCCATACATGCGTTCCAGATATCCAAGGCTGACACGGCCATACAGATTTTCCGCAGGGCGCATGTAATAGTCCAGCGTCAGGTCGGTCATCACAGGCTTGCCTTCGATCCCGTATTCACGCCCAGAGGTGCGCACATCAGGATAGCTGTTGTCAGTGACGTTTTCTTCGGCCAGCTCGCGCGGGCCCATTACCGATTGGCGGATACCGCCCGAGATGCTCAGGTTGGGGGCGATTTCATATTTCATGCGGGCCTCAAGACCCAGATCAAGCTGCACAGGGGCGTTGCCGTTAAACACAATCAACGATGCATAGGGCCGCAAGCCCCATGTGAACGCAGGCGCGTCATCTGTCACGGCGGCAGGACCGGCCCCTGCCGCGTCACCCATCTGCGCGCGTGCCAACAAATCAGCGGCGGCATTGGGGGTGTTTTCAAGCTGTTCAAGATCGCTGCGGTTCAGGGTGGTGGCGGATAATGCCATCCCTTCTTGCACAGGTTCCAGCGTGAACCGCGCCACGCCATCGGGCATGACGTGCGTCATAATACGGGCCACACGGCCAAGTGCCTGCGCCTCGGAGCGGTATTTATTGTTGGCATAGCGCACCCGCGCCACATCACCGTTGATGTCCACACCCAACAGGCGCAGACCGTCAGCCTGCATCGCCGATTGCAGGGCGGCTGTGGTGTCGGCACTGCCAACATTTGTCCAGCTTTCGGCGGCTGCCGTATTGCGCAACCGCACGGGCAGGGGTGCTTTTTCCACGCCGCTGATCAACGCCCGGTCACGCGGGTTCAGATCAAACGTCAGCCCAAGCGCAAATTCAGACCCATACAGATAGGCCAGATCAGCCGTAATGCCGGGTTTGTAATGATAGGTCAGGCCCACGTTGAACGGGGTCTTGGAATTGATCGTGCCATTGCGGTTTTCACGCACATAGGCATCGGATGAATATTCCGCCTTGAACGTGATCTTGTCTGAATATTTCCAGGTCACGCCACCAAACAGGGCCGCATCACCGCGGAAAAACTGGCTTGTGGAAATTTCGCCACCGACGCCAAAGTCAAGCTCTGGGCGGGTCTCGAAACTTGGGTCGATAATGCCCAGCGGGTTGGTGAACCCGCCTTGTGTCCCGAACCGGCCCCAGCCAAGGCCCACGGTGCCGATGATGTTGTCACCAAATGATTTGGACGCGACCAGATATTCTGCCGACAGTTTGCCCGTGCCCAAGAAATCTTGCAGGCCCACGGCCACCGCAGGGGTCCATGACCCGAACTGGTCTTCGTCGATGAACCGGTAGCGCAGATCGAAACTGCGATCATATGTGCCATCCGTGCCGGGCCCGTTTTTTTCCGGAATACCGGTATAGCGGAATGTGCCCGAAAACCGGGGTGTCAGCTGGAACGAAAAATTGCCCCGCTGTTGCTGGGCAAATACCCCGATATTGGCTGTGATTTGCGCATCAGGTGCTGCCTGTGCCGTGGGCATTTCGATCAACCCGGGCGTGCCATAAAGCGTATATGTTGTGTCCTGGGCTGCAGCATGATGCGCAAGTAACATTGAACTGAGTGCGATCCATGAAATACGACGACGCATAATAAACGCTTTCTGGTAGTTTGGTTGGCTGGACAGTAACCCGCGCGGCCCCCTTAAAAAACCCCGACACAGTAAATAAAATCAGGGATCGGCATGGTTTGCACCGACCCGTTGCCAGATTGCATGATCCATCCGTTTTCATCCCCGACGGCCAAGTGATGCATTTGCGCAAATGGGGCGGATTTTAAGCGATTTCCCCTTCTCAAACGTCTTTTCGGACGCGATAACAAGACAAACCAAAATAACGGGCAAAAGACCCGACGAGGAGAGAGCAGTGACCAAACGTGCATTAATCACCGGGATTACCGGCCAAGACGGGTCGTATCTGGCCGAATTTCTGTTGGAAAAGGGCTATGAGGTGCATGGTATCAAGCGCCGTGCGTCACTGTTCAACACCGCCCGCGTCGATCACATTTATGAAGATCCGCACACCGATAACAGCCGTTTCAAATTGCACTATGGCGATCTGACCGACAGCTCGAACCTGACGCGCATCATATCAGAGGTGCAGCCAGACGAGGTCTATAATCTGGGCGCACAGTCGCATGTTGCCGTTTCCTTTGAAGCGCCGGAATATACCGCAGATGTGGACGCTATGGGCACCCTACGCCTGCTAGAGGCCATTCGATTCCTTGGCTTAGAGAAAAAATCAAAATTTTATCAGGCGTCTACGTCTGAACTTTATGGTCTGGTGCGTGAAACACCGCAGACAGAAACCACACCGTTCCACCCGCGTTCACCCTATGCGGTTGCCAAAATGTATGCCTATTGGATCGCCGTAAACTACCGCGAGGCGTATGACATGTATGCCTGTAACGGCATCTTGTTTAACCACGAAAGCCCGCGCCGTGGTGAAACATTTGTGACCCGCAAGATCACCCGCGGTCTGGCCAATATCGCGATGGGTCTCGAAGATTGTCTTTATATGGGGAACATCGACGCCCTGCGCGATTGGGGCCACGCCAAAGATTACGTGCGCATGCAGTGGTTGATGCTGCAACAAGACACGCCAGAGGATTATGTCATCGCCACAGGCGTGCAGTATTCGGTGCGTGAATTCATCACATGGTCTGCGCGTGAATTGGGCATCGAGCTGGAATTCAAAGGCAAGGATACCCAAGAAACAGCAACCGTCGCCGCCATCACAGGTGACAAGGCGCCCGCGCTTAAGGTGGGCGATGTGATTATGCGCATCGACACACGCTATTTCCGCCCCGCCGAGGTTGAGACATTGTTGGGTGATCCATCCAAGGCCAAGAAAAACCTTGGCTGGGTGCCAGAAATCACAGCGCAGGAAATGTGCGCCGAAATGGTCGAGGAAGATCACAAATCCGCACAGCGCACGGCCTTGCTCAAGGCGCATGGGCTTGAACTGCCTGTCAGCGTCGAGGGTTAAGTCATGCGCATCTATGTGGCAGGACATCGCGGCATGGTGGGTGGCGCGATCCTGCGCCAGTTGCAGGGGCAGGGCCATGATCTGATCACCGCGACCAGCGCGGAGTTGGACCTGACCGATCAGGTGGCTGTGCGTGATTTCATGCAAGCCCAGAAACCTGATGCGGTGATCCTTGCGGCGGCAAAGGTCGGCGGTATCATCGCCAACAACACATACCCCGCACAGTTCATCTACGAGAACCTGATGATCGAATGTAATGTCATTCATCAGGCCTATGCCGCGGGCTGTATGCAGCTGTTGCAGCTGGGATCGTCATGCATTTATCCGCGCGCCGTGGCACAGCCCATGGCCGAGGATGCCCTGCTGACAGGTGTGTTAGAGCCTACAAACGAGCCTTATGCGGTGGCCAAAATCGCAGGCATCAAATTGTGCGAAAGCTATAACCGCCAATACGGCACCGATTACCGCAGCGTGATGCCCACCAACCTGTATGGCGAGGGCGACAATTTTCACCCCGAAAATTCCCACGTGCTGCCCGCCATGATCCAACGGTTTCATAACGCGGTGCAGGATGGTTTGGACGAGGTCGTGATCTGGGGCACAGGCACGCCGCGCCGCGAGTTTCTGAACGTCGAAGACATGGCGGCCGCATCGCTGTTTGTGATGAACCTTGATCGCGCCATCTATGACGCCAACACCGACCCGATGCTGTCCCATATCAACGTGGGCACAGGCACGGATGTGTCGATTTTGGAAGTGGCCCAAATGATCGCAAAGGTCACGGGGTTCACGGGGCGTATTACTTGTGACACCTCTAAGCCTGATGGGGCCATGCGCAAACTGATGGATGTCAGCCGCCTGTCCGCGATGGGCTGGACCGCGCAGATCACATTGGCCGACGGGTTGGCGCGCACATATGCGTGGTATCTGGACCAACTGGCATCAGGTGCGGCCGTGCGGGCGAAATAAATTCCATATTTGGGCCATGTTTTGCGCTATAATGGGCGTCAGAGCAGATAAAAATAACAGCCAAAAGGCAGTATGATGAAAATTACTCCGGTTATTCTTTGTGGTGGATCAGGCACACGGCTGTGGCCGCTATCGCGCAAAAGCTATCCCAAACAGTTTTCCGCATTGATGGGCGCAGAGAGCCTGTTTCAGGCATCCGCACGCCGTTTGACGGGCGCGGATTACGCGGCCCCCTTGGTTGTGACCGCCAATGCGTTTCGCTTCATTGTGACCGAACAGCTGGACAGCGCAGGTATCACACCCGGTGCGGTGCTGATTGAACCTGCGGGCCGTGATACGGCGCCTGCCGTGCTGGCCGCAACTGATCCTGACGGTATGATGTTGGTGGCCCCGTCGGATCATGTGATCCCCGATGGTGATATTTTCAACGCAACCGTTGCCGCCGCGATCCCTGCGGCACAAGACGGGCAGCTGGTGACATTCGGCATCACCCCTGACCGCCCTGAAACGGGCTATGGTTATCTGGAACTGGACGCCGCCCCATCGGGCGAGGCGACCCCTGTGCCGCTGAAATCATTTGTCGAAAAACCCGATGCGGATACCGCCGCCAAGATGCTGGCCGAGGGGCGGTATCTGTGGAACGCAGGCATATTCCTGTTCTCGGTCCCGACCATTCTGGCGGCGTTCAAAACACATGCGCCTGAACTGGTCACAGCCGTGCAAGCATCCCTTGATGGCGCGCAATCTGACTTGGGGTTCACCCGTCTGGACCCATCCGAATGGGCCAAGGCAGACCCGATTTCGATTGATTATGCGGTGATGGAAAAAGCCAGCAACCTGTCGGTCGTGCCCTATGTGGGCCGCTGGTCCGACCTTGGCGATTGGGCGGCTGTGTGGCGCGAAACGGAAGACGACGGCATGGCCCTGTCCGAGAATGCCACCGCGATTGATTGCACCAACACATTGCTGCGGTCCGAGGTCGAGGGCCAGGCAATCGTGGGCATCGGTCTGGATGATATCGTGGCCGTGGCCATGCCTGACGCCGTGCTGATTTCGCACAAGGGCCGCACCCAAGAGGTGAAACAAGCGGTCACGGCGCTTAAGGAAAAGCAAGCGCCACAGGCTGAAACATTCCCCAAGGATCACCGCCCGTGGGGTTGGTTCGAAAGCCTTGTTGTGGGCGATAGGTTCCACGTCAAACGCATCGTGGTGCATCCCGGTGCGGCGCTGTCGCTGCAATCTCATCACCACCGGTCCGAGCATTGGATCGTGGTTGAAGGCACAGCAAAGGTCACGATTGATGACGAGGTCAAACTGGTCACGGAAAACCAGTCGGTCTACATCCCGCTGGGCGCTGTGCACCGCATGGAAAACCCCGGCAAGGTGCCCATGGCCCTGATCGAAGTGCAGACAGGCAATTATTTCGGCGAAGATGACATCATCCGCTACGAAGATGTCTATGCGCGCGACGAAAGCGATTGATCGGCAGATAGATGCCGCTAGGGAATGGAAACGGAAAGTTTATAGCCCCGTTGCTTGATTTTTAGGCAAAATACATCCTAAGAGAGAGTAAGTTATCGTCCTTTTTAATTCTGTAAGTGAGTGAGCGCATGCCTGATATTCGCAGCAATACCAATACAACCGCCTCTATGGGCACAGAGGCCACATTTTATGGTGAGCTAGAAACCGGCACAGACCGTGACTGGATCCGTGTTGAAATGGACCGTGGCGATGCCTTGCAGGTCAACTTGGATGGGGACTATTTTTACGGCACACCTGTCGATGACACCTATTTGACGATTTATGACCGCGACGGAAATGAAGTGGCATCAAACGACGATTTTGGCGGGCTGTATTCCCAGACCACATTCACCGCAACATATAACGGCAGCTATTATATCGAAGCGGCTGCCTATACGGGTGTTTTTGCCCCGGGTGGTTTTACGGGCGATTACGTGATCACGACCCAGGAAATCGCGGCACCACCCGCCGCTGATCCGTTGGATTCCATCGCATGGGGCACGTCGCTGGATACATCCGATCCGATCAATGTGTATTTCGCCACCGATGGTCAGGAATTTGACGGCTACACATCCGAAGGCTTCAACAACTATGAACGCGGCCAGATCATCGAGATGCTCGAACAGCTCGAAGACATCACAGACCTTGAATTTAACATCGTGTTCAGTGCTGCAGAAGCCGATCTGACGCTGGTGCTTGATCTGGACGAAATCTCGAACGAAGCGAACCCTTATCTGGGTTATTTCAACCCGCCGGGCACCTTCAACGAAGGTGTGGGTGTCTTCAACGGCGATCTTTGGGATCGCTCCGCTGGTGGTGATCTGGACCGCGGCGGTTTTGGCTATGTGACTGTGGTGCATGAATTGCTGCACGGGTTGGGCATGGCGCACCCGCATGACACAGGTGGCTCATCTTCCGTGATGGAAGGCGTCTCATCGAACTTTAATGACTATGGGTCCAACAACCTGAACCAAGGCATTTTTACTGTGATGACCTATAACTCGGGGTATTTCACAGGCACCGACGGCAGCGCACCTGAAAACCCATCCGCAGGGGATTACGGATTTGAAGGCGGCGCAATGGCGCTTGATATCGCGTATCTGCAACAGCTTTATGGTGCGAACAGCACACATGCGGGCGGTGACCAGCTGTATGTATTGGCAACCGAAAACCAGGCCGGCACCTATTGGGAAGCAATCTGGGACACTGGTGGCACGGATGAAATCCGCCACAACGGGTCTGACAATGCGACAATCGACTTGCGCGCAGCCACGCTGGAATATGAATTCGGCGGGGGTGGTTTTGTATCCGCAGTGGACGGTGTGCAGGGTGGTTTCACCATCGCCAACGGCGTGATGATCGAAAACGCAAGAGGCGGCAACGGCAACGACACATTGATTGGCAACGAAGGCGGCAACAAGCTGATCGGCGGCCGCGGCAACGATGATATTTCCGGCAACGAAGGCGTGGATAAAATCAAAGGTGGCGCTGGCAATGATGACCTGAACGGCGGCGATGGTGGCGACACGATCAAAGGTGGCAGCGGTGGCGATACCATCAACGGCGACAACGGCGGCGACAAGATCAAAGGCGGCGGTGGCGCGGATATTATCAACGGCGGCAACGGCAACGACAAAATCAAGGGCGGCACCAAGGATGACGTTCTGGATGGCGGCGCAGGGCGTGACGTTCTGACCGGTGGCGGTGGCGCAGACACATTTGTCTTTTCCGCCCTGTCCGACAGCAGCGGCAGCACTGTTGATACCATCACCGACTTTAAGCGCGGCGTCGATACAATTGATCTGTCCGAGCTTGATGCGGTTTCATCGCAGTCCGGCGATCAGGACTTTGCCTTTGTTGGCACAGGCGGGTTCACAGGTGCAGGTCAGGTGCGTATCGATCGCGACAGCAATGGCGTGACGGTGCAGGCCGATGTTGACGGTGACGGCGTGGCCGATTTTGAAATCATCGTGGATGACGTCAACAACCTGACGGCCAGCGACTTTATCCTATAAGTCGGCACAAATGATTGAACCGCCCTTCCGCGATAGCGCGGGGGGGCCGTTTTTATGTCAGATTGGCAATCTGTCTGAGCAACGTCATCAGCTGGTCTTGTCCGATATGTTCATCAGGTTGGGCGTCGTATTTGGCCCAGTTCACATCAAACACCGATGTATCCCCACCAAAATACGTCTTGCAAACCTTTGCGTTGCCCTTGGCAAAGCTGGCCTGAAATTTGCGCGCCAAAACAGGGTCAGGGCAAATCTGTCCGGTCTGCACCTCATTGCGCAGCCAATGACGCGCAACGCGGTCCAGCTTGCGTGGCAAGGCGGGCTCTAGCAGATTAAGCTGGCGCAAGGCTTCGGCGGCCCAAGCGCCCATGCGTTCGTTCTGGCGGGGTTCAAACACCATATCATCGGCCAGATCCGCCAGCCCCGTCAGCGCGATAAAATCAGACACAACCCCATGAGGCAGACCCGCCATCTGGTTGAACGGACGCACGATTAGCTGTGCGTTTGGAAATGCCGCAGCCCAACGGGTCAGCAGTGCGTGACAATCAAAATAGTCATGTGCGCGCCCCGTCATCCGGTCGGTGATAAAATCGCTTAGGGTCTGGGTCGATCCATGCCGCAACATGGTCGAATAAAGCGAAATGATGTGCGAAATCTGCGGACGCAAATAGACGATGATCCGCACGTCCCGATCGGGGGTCAGGGCAGGGGCCAGCAATGTCTTGAGCCGTGCAAAATGCGCGTCCGTGTAACAACGTGAATGCATATGTTCGCTTGAAACGATGATCTGCGCGGGATCATGCGCTGCGATGTCTTGGGTAAAGGCTGCAAGACGGCTTTGGGTGAACGCGGCATAATCGGCGTCTGTTTTGATATTATATTTGCGCTGGATATTGGTGCGGCTGGCGCTGCCTTGCAAAAACACGGTGATGACGTTGTGATTGATCGGCCCGATTGCATCCGAATACAGCGTGCCAGCCTGCGCCAGCAGATCGCGGTTTTGCGCCAGACACGACTGGATACTTGTCGACCCTGTTTTGGTCTGGCCGATATGTAGCGTGGTGATTTTAGACATCAGGTTAATCCTGTGCAGGCGGTATCTGTTGGCCCGCAACATGGACCAGAAATTCTTGCAACACCTGATTGCAGTAAAGGCCCGCATCAAAGGGTTGGGTTGGCGCACCTTGTGTCAAGAACGCCAGCATCCCGTCTGTGACGCCTTGGGTATCGGTGCTGACCAATGTGGCGTGCGATCCGTCCAGCACAGACCGCGTGCCGGCAATGTCGGTGGCCACAATCGGCAGGCCAAGGCACAGCGCCTCTAGCAAGACCATCGGCTGGCCTTCGTAATCGGACGACAACACAAAACAATCGCAGCGCGCCATGATCGCGAACGGGTTTGGCTGCTGTCCGGTAAACACGATGTGGTCACTGATGCCCAAGCGCTTGGCCAAGCGTGTCAGTGTATCGCGCAAAGGCCCGTCACCGATCAGTACCAGCGTGGCGTCATGGCCCATTTTACGCAGGTTTGCGATGGCCTCGATCATGCGTGATTGGGCTTTTTCACCCGACATCCGGCCCACGCTGACAAACCGTTTTGGGCCATCCGCAAGGCTGATCCCGTCAGGCAGGGCCATTCCTGCGCGCGCCACAATCGCGGCAGGATCGATCATATTGCGCACGGCAACCGCATGGGCGGGGGATGCGTAATAATCCCCAAGATTAGACAGGTTCAACGCGCGGGTCGGCTCCGACACAGACACCACCGCGTCAAAATACCGGTATACCGCAAACACACCGCGCAAAATGTCAAAGCGGATGTTGGCCTCTGACAGCATATCATTGTGTTGATAGATCACATGCCGCGTGGCGGGGGTGGCCGCGATAAGCATGGACCAGAACCGCGAATAGCCGCTGAAATCAACGGCGGCGTCAAACTGCATATCCCCGAACATGCGCCGTGCTTCGCGTGCAAACAGCTGCTTGATGGGGGCTTCCTGGTCTGCGTCTGCAAATGTGTTGGTGGCGTAAAAGCTGTTCAACACGTGGCGTTCAGCGGGGGTCATGTTCATGCCGCCTGCGCGGTGCAGGATGTGGATGTTCGGATGCACGCGGCGGATGTTATCTGCATATTCAGGGGTGCGGTCGATCACAGCGCCATTGGTGGCCAGATAGACATCAACATCCAATGCGCCCAAGGCCCCCAGCAGGTTCAATACCGATGACGTGATCCCGTTGTTTTTGAACGCCCCGCCAAAGATCAGAATTTTGGGCCGTGTGGCTGGTTTGGGCGGGGCGGGGGCCAAGACAGCCGTGATCGCGCGCGATGTGGCGTGGCCGTCATCATCGGGGAAATACATATCACGCGCGGCTGCAAACCGCGGGTCCGCATCAGCGCGCCGCCCTTGGGCCAGCGCATCCATCACATCATCCACGGTCGCACAGACAGGCGCGGGCAAGGTGGCCAGATCAGCGATCAACCCGCGTGTGTCACGGTAATGATCGTGGTCATAGGCAAACAAGATCACCTGCCGCCCCGTGGCAAGCATATCAAACATGATGCTGGAATAATCCGTGATCAGAATATCAACGGCGGCCAGAAACTGGTTGGTGGTGACCCCCGCAGGCAAGGCGCGGGCACGCGTGTTGGGCGTGGCCACAAAATCATGCATCTGCACAAATGTGACATAACGGTCCGCATCCAGCCCGTTCAACCGGTCCAGCAATGCGTCAATTTCAGGCGTGGCATCGTCGCCATCCCCGATCGTGCCGCGCCATGTGGGGGCGACCATAATCACCTGACAGTCAGGTTTGATCCCAAGATGTGCGCGCAACGCATCACGGGCGGCGACATCCAGCGTCAGATCAACACGCGGCGCGCCGGTGATGATGCACTGCGTGGCGTGGTCCACATCCGCCGATGTCATCAACGCGTCTGCCGTATAGGTATTGGGCATCAACAGATGGGATGCTTGCAGGAAATTACGCTGGCTATTGGCGTGGCGGGTCAGCTGTTCACCTTCGTGTTTGAACATCCGCTTGAGCGGGACACCATGCCATGTGTTGGCGTAAACCTGCCCGTCGCGGCGGGTGAAAAACGGCTCTAGGGTGGTGTTGGTGATGATTGTGCCCGCGGTGGCCAGTGCCTCTCCATAGGCGGGATCATTGCGCAAAACCCACCGCAGGTTGGCATGTGCTGTCAGCGCCTCGGGCAGAACGCTTGGATCATTGACCGCCCAAATATGGGTCAGATGGGCATAGGCGGGATCATCCAGCAGGGCCAGACAGATGGCGGCGGGGCTGCAATTAAACGATTTCCCGTGAAAGCTTTCGTAAAGCACTTCATCGGGGTTCAGCGGCGCATCTGCTGCGATCTGTTCGACATAGGCGCGGGCCGCCAACGCCGCAGGGTGACGCCATGCGCGATACAGCTGATAGGTCGCCCGCAATGCATAATAGGCGCGTTTGGGGATAAACCGGCGGACACTGACAACCGCCTTTGCCATGCGCGACGACAGGCGCGGCATTATTGTGTGCCGTCCTTTGACCATTCCCGTAAACGGCGCCTGATCTTGCGTATCTTTTTGCGCCAGGCCGGCAAGGGGGGTGTGGGCGGCGGCGGGATGAATTCTGCTGCGGGCGTGGGACCCGGTTGCGGTGCGGGGTCAGGCTCTGGCGCGGGGTCCGGCACGATCTGGAACAGATGCGCAGGCACAACATCAGGATCATAGCCAAAGGCTGTGAAATCATCGGCATAAAACGCGCGTAGACGGTCCAGCACAGAATGTTCAATCTCGATGATCTGGTGTTTGGATTTACGCACATGCGGGGTTTGCGGTTTGCGATATGTCAGCCCAAGCCGGCGAAACGCCATTTTCGCAGCAGGGTCGAGCCCGTCTTCCAGTTTGAACACGCGCACCTTTGGCCCGACAAAATCCACCTGCGGGCGGATGTGGTTGTCATAGATGAACGGGGTCTTTGGATAGGCGTCCAATGTGTCGCGCAGCCATGTGTTGAACGGGGCCACAGGCTTGGCCGAAATATGCGTGCGCCATGCGTATTCGCTGGCGATCCTGTCAAATGGATTGCGCACAATCGTCAGGCTGAAATTGTAAAACTGTTTGGGCACCCAGCGGTTCAGCACCTCCCAATGCATGTGCTGCGGGGTGCTGGCCGAAAACCCCAACCGCTTGTGAAACTTCAACGCTTGTAACGCGCCTGCATCCACCAACATTTCCTCAAGGCTGGAGCCCCCCGTTTTGGGGATATGCACCAAAAGGATGGCACGATCATTGTTCCGGTATAGGGGCATTCTGGTGAGCTGATCCTGCGCATCTGTGTTGCAGCATATTATGTGGGTTTTAGTGGCAAAGTGAAAGGCCGCAACGGCCCCACGCTTAGCGTTCCATCAAAGTTTTGTTATAGGCGCCTAAAAACAACAGCCCGGCACAGATCAGGACCAACGCCACACCAAACGTATAGGGTAACGAGATATAGCTGGCGTGATAGGTGGGATAAAATCCGGTGCGTATTAATCCAGTGACGTGAATCAACGGGTTCCACCATAAAATATCCTGCACCAATGGCGGCATATCTTCGAGGATGAACAAAACCCCTGACGCAATGAACAGCGGGCGGGTCACAATCGCCCAAATGCTTTTCCATGCTCCAAATGTACCGTTTAATAAGCAGTTCATTAGACCAACGCCCAGGCCGATCAGCCCAGCAAGAAACATTCCTGTGACGATCGGCACAAAATCCAGGATCACCCGAGAGTTCACAGCACTCAAGATACCGGTGGTCAAGATACAAAACACCGCTGTATTTGTGAGCATTGAAAGCGTGAACCGTGCCAAGAACGCGTCCAGCCATGTCACGCTGGGGTAGGCCAATAACGACCGCGAAAAATTAAGTGCATGTGATGTTTTGCTCGCTGTGCTGCCATATGCGAGAAACGGTAAGTATCCTGTTGCGTAAAACAGGATAAAGCTATTCCCGAGCGAGGGTGATCTCACCAGCAGGGAAAACGCCAGCGACAGGATCACAATCGCACCAACCGGTTCCAGAATGGCCCAGATGTAGCCCCCTGGTGACCGCCCGTATGTCGTGCCCATTTCGCGCAAAACTAGCGCAAAAACAGTCCGTCCCGTTTGCCACGGCACAGAGGCCGACGGCAGACGCACAAGAGGTTCGTTTTCGTTATCCATAGGGTTACAAACCATGCAAGGCTGCGCGGAACAAGACCCCGCACAGCATCAGATGCACCCTGTTTGCGAAATGTCGCGCCTAGCCGATGAACAGATCGTCGCGCAGATCTTCTAGGTCGGTCACACCATTGATGGTCAACTGATGCGATCCTTCCAGATCAAACACAGCATTGCCGTTGATGATTTCACCCATCTCCATCAGGTCATCAACCGTGCTTCCTGCGCCATTGACCATTGCGGCATCAACATAAACCCGGTCCACGTCATCCTTGAAATCGCGGATCACATCCTGGCCTGCGCTGAACATGAATTTGTCCGCGCCACCGCCGCCTTTCAAGACATCGTTGCCTGCACCACCAAACAGTACGTCATTGCCGCCACCGCCCAGCAATTTGTCGTTATCGTTGCCGCCATAAAGCGTATCTTTGCCGCCACCACCCTTCAGGGTGTCATTGCCGTCTTCGCCATAAAGCTTGTCGCGGCCACCACCAGCGACCAGTTTGTCGCGCCCGTCACCACCATAAAGTTTATCTTTGCCGCCGCCACTTTTGAGCACATCATTGCCAGCCTCACCGCGCAGGGTGTTGTTGCCTTTGTTGCCTTCCAGCAGGTTGTTGCCGCTGTGGCCGGTCAGGTCCAGATTACCGACACCCAACAGGGCCGCATCATCAACCCCGGTGCCCAACACCGTATCGGCGGATACAGCCAGGGTATAATCGCCGTTGTTTTGCAAAATCAGATCAAGCTTGGCATTGCCGTCGCTGGTATCAATCGACACCGTGGATGTGAACGCGGACGCGCCGCTGACGCTGATGGTGACATCCGTGAAACCGTCTGCGTTGCCATCAAGCGCGTAACCGCCCGCGCTTGCACTAGAGGCTTGGGCTTGATCGGTGGAAATATCGACGCTCGCGATGCCTTCGCCGATGGAATAGAAATTGTCGCGATCCCGGTCGGCATAGACCACGCCAGTGACATAGCGACTGTCGCTTTGAGCTGCGAACACTTCGGTCAGCATGGACGCATCTGTGCCGCGGAACGGGCCGTCTTGGATGCCGATACCGATATCGCTTTGGTTGTCATCAAATGTGCCGGCGCGGTGGCTTGCACTGGCAAAAAGCGCGTCATAATGCCGGTCAACGACAGATGTCAGGTCGTTCAAGCCGCCCCAGATCACAGACAGGTTTTCGCGGTATGTGATCGGGCTGATATAGCCGCCGTCCAAAATCCGGTCGAGCGCGTTATTGCCGTCTTCGCCCGAGTGCCCAAAATAAGTACCATCATCGAGCAAGAATTCGCTTTGCGCATTGGCGGCCGCTTCCAAGTTCACATTGGGGGCCAAGACCTGCATCGGGGTCGTCTGAATGGGCCCGCCCATTGCATCTGTGATCCCGTTATTGAGGCCGATACCTTGTGCGTTTGCTGTGCCAACAGGGTCAAGTCGACCTTGGTTGATCAGTTCAATCAGATACTGCTCTGCCGCGCTGATGGTCATATCCATTATTCCTTTTGATCGATGAAATCACTATTTGATCGATGAAATCACTATTTGCCTGCTTTTATTGGCGCAAAGGTATTAAGCGACGGTGATATTTTCAAGCATAAGCGTCATGTCGCTTTGATCATGGATGGTCAGACTGTGGCCATTATCAAACGCAATAACGATGTCATCGCCATCAAGACCTATCAGATCTGCGATATCGGCATTGCCCAATAGCTGGGCATCAATTTCGATTTGATCGACCGAAGCGTCAAAATCCATGATCCGGTCATCGCCTGCGGTAAAGATAAACGTATCCGCACCCGACCCGCCAAACAGTTTGTCGCGCCCGCCGCCGCCGCCGATCATGTCATCGCCGTTGCCGCCGCGCACCACGTCGCGGCCACCGCCGCCTGTCAGGGCATCATCACCGTTGCCACCCCACAGTTTGTCGCGACCACCACCCCCTGTCAGGGCGTCATTGTCATCGCCACCCCACAGCTTGTCCTTGCCGCCGCCACCAATCAAGACATCGGCCCCGCCGTCACCTATCAGGTTGTCGCGCCCGCCCAAACCGGTCAGGCGGTTGTCGCCCCCGTTGCCTTGCAATGTGTTGTGGGCGCTTGATCCGCGCAAATCCAGATTGCCACTGCCCAGCACTGTGGCATCGGCGATACCGCTGACCAATGTGGTATCGGTGGACACATGCAACGCCATGTCCCCGTTTGCATCCGTGACAACATCCAGCTTGGCATTGCCGTCACTGGTGTCGATCTGCACCGTCGCAAGGGTCGTGCCGTTATCAGACACCGCAACAGTGGTTGTGCCCCCCGCACCAACCGCGACCCCGTAACCACCCGCATCTGCGGTGATCCCTTGGGCGCCGTTTGCGGTGAATGTCAGACCTGACTGGCCTTCGCCGATGGAATAGAAATCATCCCCGTCATGGTCGTGATAGGCCACCCCTGTGACAAACACATCTGTGCCTGACAGGGCAAAGTTTTCGGTCAGCATAGAGCTGTTATAGGCCACCCCGTTGAGGGTATATTCACCCGCGATCTGGGCCACGCCAATTTCGCGCACATGACCTGCGAATGTATTGCTGCGGTGACCTGATGATAAAAACAGACCCTCGTGATGCGCCGCGATAGAGGCTTGCATATCAACGGTGCCGGTTGTGCCCGCCCATGCCAGGTTTTCCGCCCAGGCCCAAGTGCCCGCAAACACATAGCCAGCATCCGCCATACGCCCGCCTGCCGATGATCCGTTTTCGCCGGTATGGTCAAACGTGTTTTCATCCAGCATCCAGACGCTGTGATTTTCAGACGCTTGCGACAGGGTTTCGTTATGGGCCAGCACCTGCAAGGGGCCCGTGCCAATCTGGTCTGGCGACAGTCCTTCATTCAGGTCGATGCCATAGCGTTCCGCTTCGGCAAGGGGGTCTAATCGGCCCCTGTTAATGAGCTCGATGAGATATTGTTCAGCAGCAGTCAGCGGCATAAGCAGCATATCCTTTATCGCAAACCCCGGGGCAGATCGGGGCAAATGATGAAGGATCAGGTCACAATTTTAGTTGGTCATGTGCAGGGCTGTTTTACGCCCAAAATGTGGAAACAGCATCCAAATTAGAAACAAACTGTTTCCATTACAGGCGGTTTGCGATTCCCAAAACACTCCCAAAGATGCCGAAAATCGTCTGGGCGGCGTTCACCGGACTTTCGGTGGCATAGACCAGATCACCCGATTGGATGTTGAATTTGGCGGCACTAAACAGCCCGTCAGCGGATGTCAGATCAATGGCAAATACAACGCGGGCCTGTGGTGGACCTGCGTGCAGATCACCGCGCACGTAACGATTGTTATATTCGCGCAGGATCAAAATCCCTTGGGGGTCGGCGCGGGTATCAGACACACCACCCACAATCGACAATGCATCCAATGCAGTCACATTGGGTTTGGTAAAGGCGTGCACTGCCTCTGATCCGGTGGCACCCAATGACAGAAACGACCGGTCGTCGTCTTCGATGATCACGCGGTCGCCACCCACCAATGTGGTATCAAGCTTGGGGTCGGCATAAACACGGCTAAGTGCGATGCCATAAATGTTTGATCCGCGCATCAGGCGGACCTGCGGGTTGTTGAGGTTGGCCAACGCGCCGCCACCTTCGGACAAGAGCGACAACAGTGTATAGTCGCGGTCAGGCAGCGGATAGACACCAGGCGATCCCACGCCACTGACCAGATTGGCGGTGTTGGCACGCCCTGGCGTGGCTGAAATCTGCACTTGGGCCGATGGGATGGTTTCGGTCAGGCGTGCCTCGATGCGGGCGCGCGCGGTTTGCGGCGACATGCCCGCAACGCGCAGATCACCCACAAAGGGAATGAAAATCTTGCCCGAGGAATCCACCCGCACCTCTTGCAGCTGCGTCACACGCTGCCCTGCATTGGTCAAAAGCGAATTTTCTTCAGCGTCCCAGATCGTGACGTTCAGCAAATCACCCGCCGCAATCTGCAATGACGCGGGCTGTTGTTGACGGTTGATCCATTTGTAATGAGAATGGTCGGGCTGGGGCCAACCGGCCAGCACAGGCAAAATATCGCGTTTGATCTCAAACACAGCGAAATCATAAACAGGGGTGCCATCGGCCAGCTGTTTTTCATCGGATGCGGCCAATACTTCGGATTGCAGCCCCGCCCCGCGTGGCAAAGACCCACAAGACGCCAACACAATGCAAAGCCCGATCACGCCAAATTTGCGCAGTGATAAAAAACCCATATTCCCCCCAAAGGACAGGTCAGCGAATCTATAGGTGCAGCACCTACAAACCGACAGTTATGTGTGCGCCACGATACTGCCCCAAGATATGGGGTCAATCATCGACACGGCTTGATGGGCGGCTTTTGCTGCAAGGGTGGTAAATCGCCCACCATTGCGTGTTATTTTTGCGCTTGGATCGTCTTGATCGCGGTGCTGGAAATGCGCGGGGTGCGCGGCAGATATGTGACCTCGCACAGATCGGACAGGAAATCGAACTTGCCTTCCCAGTCGCTGCCCATCGTGAACACGTCGATGTCATAGGTCTGCACGTCCATGCGTTTCTGATCCCAGTTATGTTCAGGGATGATCGCATCAACATAGCGGATCGCCAGCAGCAATTCGTGCCGTTCTTCATATGTGAACTGTGATTGCTTGCCCTTGAGCGCGTTGAACTCGTCGCTTGAAAGGGCCACCGTCAGATGATCGCCCAAGGCCCGCGCACGTTTCAGCAGCAAAATATGCCCGTAGTGCAGCGTGTCAAAGGTGCCGTAGGTAATAACTTTTCTGGTCATCTGACCGACCCGCCTGATATATCGTTGAGTTCAAGGAACGACTATACGCAGGGTAGGCCGATTTCAACATCAGACACACAAGACGCAGGCCACGGGCCATTGATCCTTGGGGGATCGGGCCGTGTGGGGCGGATGCTGGCTGCGGTGTGGCCTGCGGATATGCCTGCCCCCTTGTGGCAACGGCGGGCGGGGGCGGACCCGATCACAGACCATGATCTGATCTGGGATATGACAGGCGTGGCCCCTGATGTGCCCCGCCATGTGTCCGCAGTGATCGTGCTGGCGGGTGTCACCGGGGGCGCGCGGCTGGCCGACAACACCACATTGGCCCAAGCCGGCGCTGATCTGGCGGGGCGGCTGGGTGTCAAAACGCTCGTGGCCTCCAGTCAGGCGGTTTACGGACACGCGGCGGGGGTTTTGCGCACAACAGACACTATCATACCGTCCAATGCATATGGTCAGGCCAAGCGGGATATGGAAGTCGCGCTGCAAAACTGCGCCGATGTCACCTGTCTGCGCATCGGCAATGTGGCGGGCTGTGACGGGCTGTTTGGCGCGATGGCACGCGGGCCTGTGACGATTGACCAGTTCGCAGACGGCCAAAGCCCACGGCGCATGATGATCGGCCCCGCCGATCTGGCAGGCGTGCTGGGGCAGCTGGCCACCACACAAACACCCCTGCCAAGGCTGATGAATATCGCAGCACCAGGGCTGGTGGCGATGGATGCGCTGGCAGATGCGGCAGGCGTCACATGGGGCTGGCAACCTGCACCTGACACCGCATTGCCCGTGTTGGAAATGGACGTCACACCGATGCTGGCACATATAAACCTACCCCCTGCGCGCGCCGATGATCTGGTGGCCCAAGCCCGCGCAGGCGGATGGCAGGCCCAGCCATGACCCTGTCAAAACGCATCTTGGATATTGTGATCAGCCTGCTGCTTTTGGCGCTGCTGTGGCCTGTGATGATCGTGCTGATGATCCTGCTGGCCCTGCTGGAAGGGCGGCCGGTTTTCTATATCTCGGAACGGATGAAGACCCCGACGCAAGGGTTTTCGCTGATCAAGCTGCGCACGATGCGCCCCAGTGCCGATAACACAGGTGTCACGGGCGGGGACAAAGCGGGGCGCATGTCACGGCTGCACCGGTTGTTGCGCAAAACCCGCGCTGATGAATTGCCCCAGCTGTGGAATGTGCTGCGCGGTGATATTTCACTGGTGGGGCCGCGCCCGCCCTTGCGGGTCTATGTCGAAGCCTATCCCGCGCTTTATGCCCAAGTGCTGCAAAGCCGCCCGGGGATCACGGGGCTTGCGTCACTGACCTATCACGCGCACGAAGAAATGCTGTTGGCGCGCTGTGTCGATGCGGCCCAAACGGACGCGGTTTACAGACGGGCCTGTGTGCCGCGCAAGGCGCAGCTGGACATTTTGTATCAGCAAAACCGCAGCCTTTGTTTTGATCTGTGGCTGATCTGGCAAACCGCGAAAAAGCCGTTCCAGCGTTAGATAATCTCGATCACATTATCCATCACACCCAAATTGGTCACGCCCGTCAGGGTCAGCGTGTCACCACCGCCAAAATCAAACACAATATCGCGGCCTTGCACCGATGCGTAACGGTCCACCACCTCTTGGGGGGTCAGATCGCCGCGCCAATTCTTGTCATCCAGTTGCAATGTGTCGGCCCATGGTGCGAAATCTGTGATCTGGTCGTCGCCGCGGGTGAACACAAATGTATCCGCGCCACTGCCGCCCGTCATGATGTCGTCGCCATTGTTGCCATTCAGAAAATCGCGGCCACTGCCACCCCACAACCGGTCACCACCGCCGCCACCCAGCAAGGTATCATCATCGGCCCCGCCCGAAATCTGGTCGGCGCCGCGGCCGCCTTTGATTTTGTCACGTCCTTCATCACCAAAGGCAATGTCATTCCCGCCGCCACCAAAAAGCCTGTCGTTGCCATCATTGCCGTTCAATGTGTCATCGCCGCCGCCGCCTTTGATCTTGTCGTGACCACCGCCGCCTGCCAGATCATCCGTGCCGCCGCCGCCTTTGACCAGATCATCACCTGCGTTGCCTGTGATCGTGTCGTTTCCACCGTTGCCATAAAGTTTGTCTGCACCTGCATCGCCAATAATGCGATCGGCCCCGCCACGGCCATAGATCGTATCGGCGCCCGCGCCGCCATCCAGCGTGTTGGCCCCGCTTGATCCGTTCAAACGATCCGCACCATCCATGCCATAGATGATCGGCTGGGCGGCGGTCGCGGTCAGAATGTCATTCCCGTTCGAGCCCATTGTCACGCGGCTGTCGGTGGGGGTTTCAGGGTCTGGGGTGTTGGTATCGGTGCGGACGTCAGGCACAATATCGATGCCCGGTTCGGGGGTCGGGTCC
Source organism: Yoonia sp. (assembly GCA_965656885.1). Classification (GTDB taxonomy): domain Bacteria; phylum Pseudomonadota; class Alphaproteobacteria; order Rhodobacterales; family Rhodobacteraceae; genus Yoonia. Next base: position 8,921 of record CBFHME010000016.1, on the reverse strand, counting down.
GCAGCCGGGGCTTCATAGACATAAGGTGTATATGCGGGGCGGTCCGGCAGATCAGGCACATCTGTTGCCGGCCCCGCAAAGCCTGCTGTGATATTCTGGGGCACATGCGCATCGCCGATCAGATCCGTTGCCCCAAAACGGGCAGGATCAATGGGCTGGCCGTCCGCGCTTTGCACGATCAACACCTCGGCCCCGTAGGAAATGCGCACGCCGTCTGCACGCGCGGTAAATGTCAGCTGGGCGGTGCTGCGCAGGCCCGACCATGCCGACAGATCAATCTGGTCCACGCCCAGTTCAAAATCCGCGATCCGGTCATAGCTGCCATCATAAGCCAGCACAAATGTATCCGCACCCGCACCCCCCGTCAGCAGATCAGCGCCTGCGCCATCTGTCAGCACATCGTCGCCCGCCCCGCCCGACAAACGGTCATCGCCCGCCGCCCCGTTGATTATATCCATGCCAGCCGTGCCACCCAATGCACCACCCGCCGCATCCGCATTCAACACCTGCCCTGCGGGACCTGTGTCGAAATGCAGCTGTGTGATCCCCGTGGTCGCACTTGAACTGACGAAAATATCGATGCCATCGCCTGCGGATACGGCCGCAATGGCGCTGACGTTTTCAAGGCTGGTTTGGGTGGTGTCCGCAATATGCCCGCGCGCCAGCAACGTGCCATCTTCGCGCAGCAAAAAGACGCTGATGCCGTCATCCGCACCGCCTGCAATCACATATATCTGGCCGTGATGTTCCACCACCGCCAGATCACTGGCCCCACCAAAGCGGCTGTTCAGGCTGTCGATCACATGATCTGTCACGCTAAGCTGACCTGCTGCATCAAGCGCCATCACGCTTAGCGATCCGCTGCCAGCGGCGGCCAGCACCACAAATGTCTGCCCTGCGACAGTGGCGGTTTGCATGGCGGTCGGGGCCGCGATCCACAGCCCGTCTTCGGTGCCGATACTGTCGGTCGCGGTCAATGCGCCACCCGCTGATGCCGCCCAGACAGTCACGCCGTTTTCAGTGCCCGATGCGGTCAACACATAGTGGTCCTGCCCGATCTGGGCGGTGGCCACATCGCTGATGTCGGCGGCGAATACAGCGTTGGTGTCCGCGATCACTGATGTGGATTGAAAATTGCCCGCCGCGTCAAACGCCATTGCGCCGATCCCGTCCGCGCCAGCGATGCCACCATAAACAACATATGTGCCATTGCCCAAAGCCAGCGATGCACCATGGGTCAGCCCCGCCAGACCCAAGGCATCAGCGTCCAGCAACCTGTCGTGCTGTGCAAGCTGACCTGACGATGTGATGGTATGGGTTTGCAGCGCGCCAGACGCATGGCCGCCCCCTGTCAAAACCATCGGGCCGGTATCCAGATCAAGCGTTGTGATTGACCCTGTGCCACCCGTAACCAGCCCGCCGCGATATTCCACCGTGTCCATCAACGTGAGGCCCGCGCCATCCACAGCCCAATTTGTCAGCGTGCCATCATTGCGGGTGCTGGCCACAAGCTGCAATTCCCCAGCCACCAACATCACCGCCAAATCGGTAATGTTAGAGTAGTCAGCAGACGTGTCTGCGTGATCTACAAGATAAAACGTGGCCATAGACTCGGCGGATCCCTGCAAAACTGACAAAATGTCGTTGCAGCAGATGTGCAGGGCAGGGCGGGTTTGGACGTGGAGGAATTGGGGCTAAACCACGGACCTTGGGGCGCAATTAGGATAAGGTTTAGTCAAACCGCCCCCTATCTGCGCATTGCAAAGGGGGGGGCGGGTGCGGTATCGACCTTCAACAAAAGGGCGCTCTGCGCCTTCAGAAAATCGAGGGTCGCCATGTTGGGTCGCAACAAACAAACACAAGCGGACACGCCTGATCCACTAAACGCCGTGCGCCAAGCACGCAAAGACCCCCAAAGCAACAGCACCGACATCCATTTTCTGCACATCGGAAAATGCGCAGGCAGCCAGCTGGCCCAGATTGCACGGCAGGTAAATGTGCAGCCCCAGGGCCGCAAAATCATCAAACACCGCCACGACACATTCCTGCGCGATATCCACAAAAAGGCGGATTATTTCTTTAGCATCCGGCACCCGTTCACGCGGTTCAAATCAGGGTTCTATTCACGCAAACGCAAGGGCGCGCCACGGCTCAATATCCCGTGGACGATGGATGACAAATTCGCCTTTGGGGAATTTGAACACGCCAATGATCTGGCCGAGGCATTGTTTGAAAAAACCGACCGCGGGCATATGGCGTGGGCCGCGATGAAATCGATCCGGCACACGGCGCAAAACCAATCCGACTGGTTTTATTGCCGGGGCAGTTTTTTGTACACGCGCCCGCCTGTATGGATTTTACGCCAAGAAAACTTTGACGCGGATCTGGCCACGTTCTTTGCCCGCTCGGGGCTGAAAATCGACGGTCAGGATGTCACCATCACCAGTGACCCCAAGGCCGCCCATGCCAATGATTACACAGGTATTCCGGCGCTTAGCGAAAAAGCACTACAAAAGCTGGGTCTGTGGTATGCACAAGACATCGCATTTTACGATATGTGCGAAGACTGGATGACGCGCACCATCAAGGACACGATTTGACACGGCTATACCAGATCACAAGCACATTGGCCCGCGCCACCAAACGGCGCATCTTGCTGTGTGTGGATGTGGTGCTGGTGGTGCCTGCGTTGCTGGCGGCAATGGTGCTGCAATATGATGATGCCACCACGCTTGAAAACATCGCAAAACATTGGCTGGCGCTGCCACTGTTGATGGGGTTCGCGGGGCTGCTGACGGCTGTTTTGGGCCTGAACCGTATCCAGCTCAAAGCCTTTGAAAGCCACGCCATCGGGCTGACAGCACTGCACGCGGTGTTGCTGGGGCTGGCGGCTGCGATGATGGATGACCTTGCGGGATATGGCACGTCATTTGCGACATTTATCAACTTTGCGCTGCTCTACTTCTTTATGTCTGTGGCGGTGCGCATGGCGATGCTGCGGGTGTTGCTGATGATTTACCGCCAAAGCGAACCGCAATGCAGGTTGCTAATTTATGGTGCAGGCAAAACAGGCAGGCAACTGGCCGCCGCCCTCAGCACCGATCAAGGCACCACGCCGGTGGCCTTTCTGGATGATAACGAGGCATTGCAAACAACCCTGATCCAAGGGCTGACCGTGTATTCGCCGCTGACCATCGAGACCCTGATCAAGGCACGCCATATCGACCGCGTCGTGCTGGCGATGCCTGCGATGACCACGCCCAAACAGGCGCAGCTGTCACGCAGATTGCGCAGCATGGGGGTGGATGTGCATAACGTGCCGTCCTTTGCCCAGCTGACAGGTCAGGCCCCCGTCACCCAGCAAATGCAAGCCGCCACACCGGGGCAGTTGCTGGGGCGGCCGGCACTTGACCGTGAACTGTCAGGCGGGTCGGATGCCTATGCAGGTAAATCGGTGCTGATTTCAGGGGCAGGCGGGTCCATCGGGTCGGAACTGTGCCGACAGGTTCTGGCCTGTATTCCTGCGCGCATCGTGCTTTTGGATATCAGCGAGCTGGCCCTGTTCAACATCGACCGCGAATTGCGCGACATTAGCGCGGGCCACAACATCGACATCATCCCTGTGCTTGGCTCTGTCACGGATGCGGCCCTTGTCACCCGCGTTCTGGATCAAAACGCAGTGCAGGTGGTGCTACATGCAGCCGCCTATAAACACGTGACCTTGGTGGAAAAGAACCCGATCACAGGCACAGCCAATAATGTGCTTGGCACCCATACGCTGGCACGCGCAGCAGCACAGGCCAATGTGGAACGGTTCACGCTTGTGTCCACCGACAAGGCGGTGCGCCCGACCAACATCATGGGGGCGTCCAAACGGCTGGCCGAAATCGTGGTGCACGATCTGGCCGCCAATACCAAGGGCCAGACCATGTTTTCGATGGTGCGTTTTGGCAATGTCATGGGGTCGTCGGGGTCTGTGATCCCGCTGTTTCACGACCAGATCAAAGACGGCGGGCCTGTCACCGTGCGCCACCCCGATGTCACCCGCTATTTCATGACCATACCAGAGGCCGCGCGTCTGGTGCTTGTCGCGGGGTCGTTTGATGCCAGCGGCGATGTGTTTGTGCTTGATATGGGTGATCCGGTGCGGATCTATGATCTGGCCTGTCAGATGATCAGCGCGGCGGGGTATACCCTGCGCAATGATGCCAACCCTGCGGGCGACATCGAAATCCAGATCACCGGCCTGCAACCGGGCGAGAAAATCCACGAAGAGCTGCTGATCGGCGAAGGGCAGACCACCACCGCGCACCCCAAAATTCTGCAAGCCGCTGAAAAGCACCCCAGCGAAATCGAAGTCGCCGCCGCCTTGCGCGCGCTCAAAGACGCCATCGGAAACGCGGATGAATTGGCCCTGCGTGCGGTCTTGGCCCGCTTTGTCGAAGGGGGCGCGCATTTCGCAGTGGCCCCACCATCCGAAATCACCCCCATTCAATCCTGATCAAAGGATCACATCCATGCCCCCCAAGTTTGGCACAAGCGGCCTGCGCGGCCTTGTTACAGAACTGACCCCTGATCTGGTCGGCGCCCATGTGCAGGCGTTTATCCGTGCGTGTCCTGTGGGCACGGGGCTGTTTGTGGGGCGTGATCTGCGCCCGTCGTCACCCGCGATTGCGGGTATGGTCGCGGATGCGGCCGCCGCCGCAGGGCTGGTTGTGACTGACTGTGGTGATGTGCCGACACCTGCGCTTGCGCTGGCCGCGATGAACGCAGGCGCCAGTGCTGTGATGATCACCGGCAGCCATATTCCCGCTGATCGCAACGGGCTGAAATTCTACACCCCCGCAGGTGAGATTACCAAGGCGCATGAGGCGGCAATTCTGGCCGCATTAGGTGGCAAAACAGACCCTGTTACAGGCGGACATGTGGTGCAAAACACCACCGCTGGTGCGGATTATGTGGCGCGGTTTGTCGCCGCTTATGGCACGGCGCTGACCGGGTTGCGCATCGGCGTTTACAGCCATTCCGCCGTGGGGCGCGATCTGTTGCTGGATGTATTTGCACAGCTGGGCGCGGATGTGATTGAGCTGGGCCGATCGCCCGATTTTATCCCCGTCGACACAGAGGCCGTGGACCCCGCCATTCGGGTGCAGCTCAAATCATGGGCCGCCGAACACGGGCTTGATGCGATCATATCCACCGACGGCGACGGCGACCGCCCGTTGATGACCGATGCGGCGGGCACGGTGATTGTGGGCGATATTCTGGGCCAGATCACAGGGGCCGCTTTGGGCGCATCTGTGGCGGTCACGCCTGTGTCATCCAACACCGGGGCCGAGGACCGGTTTGGCACCGTCATCCGCACGCGCATCGGATCACCCTATGTGATTGCGGGCATGGAAACCGCCACCGGCGACGTGGTCGGATACGAGGCAAACGGCGGCTTTCTTCTGGGCTTTGCCGCCGATGGACCCTTGGGGCCATTGCCGCCCCTGATGACACGCGACGCGGTGTTGCCGCTGGTCGCACCGCTGGCACAGGCAGCAAGGGTCGGGGGGTTGGCCTCCTTGGTCGCGGACCAACCCGCGCGGTTCACCGCCGCTGATCGTTTGCAAGGCGTGCCTACCGAGGTCTCCAAGGCCTTGGTGGAAGGTTTCGACACTGACCCTGCCAAGCGCGCAAATTTCCTGACCCAGATGAACGGGGTCGAGGTGGGCGTGGACCGCACAGACGGGTTGCGCATGACCTGCCAAGACGGGCGGATCATGCATTTGCGCCCCTCAGGCAACGCCCCTGAACTGCGCTTGTATGTAGAGGCCGACAGCACCGATCTGGCCGCACAAACGCTGACCCAAGGGTTGGCGGTTTTGCGTGGATTGGTCAGCGAATAAGCAGGCGAATAAGCCGGTAAGGCAGCGTCAGCGTATGCAGACCGGGCTTGCGCACCGCCTTTGTGATCATGTCCAATGCCAGCCACCGCTTGGATTGCGTGACCTGTGACAGCGCGTCTTGGGCCTGTTTCTGGGCCTGCTCGGCGGCAAGGATGCGGTTTTGACGTTGCGCGGCTGTCTGGCTTGCCTTGGTCAGCTGGCTTTCGATCATGCCGCGTTGCTGGGATAGCTGGCCTTGCTTGCGGGCTGCGGCCTCCACTTGGGCATCGCGTGCGGCCAGCAAACGGGACACTCTTTCACCATCTGCAACAGCTTGGGCTTCTAGGGCGGTGACGTGGGCCAATGCTTTGTCATGGGCCTGCCGCAAGTCGTGCAATTCTTTGGTCAGGGTCGCGTTTGTGTCTTTCAACGTGGCCAGTTGCGCGGTGGGCATGTCTTGCACAGCATCCAGCAGCGCACGATACGATTGCGCATCAGGCCATGTCACTGTGGTTGGTGCAGATGTGTCTTGCCGCTTTTTCTTAGTGTCCATCGGATTGGCCCATCATAAACATTGCATCATCCCTTGATCCGCAGCCGCGGCGCAATGTGGCCTGCACATATACGTTCCAACTGCCGCATCAAATCAGATCGTCCCGTCATTTTCCATGTATGCGCTGCTTCATCCGCAGACCGGAAAATAACACATGATGTCGTATCATAGACAAACGAACGTGTCCCGCTTTGGGCGACGTGACGCATCCAAAGCGCATCCACAGAGTTGCGCTGGCTGTCAGACATCAATGGCACATCCGCCCCTTTGCGTGCGCTTAATGTCGGGCCCATCGCTTGTGGCAGATGGTGGTGTTTGTAAAACGCGCGGTTGTGGATCTTGACGCGGCCCCAGGTCTCATCCGTGCCCTCGAAATAGAAATAGACGCCTTGGCACACCAGACTGTCGGCTTGGGTTGCGTGATAATAATAAACGTATTCTTCAAGATAGCTGTCACAATAGGCATCATCATCATCCATCTTAGTCCAGAATTGCCCTGTCGCAGTCTCTATTCCAAGGTTAATGGCACGCCCGATACTGTTGTCTTTGGACAATGTGAACAGCTGCTCGTTGGGGTTCAGCGCGGGCATCGTGTCGGCGGGATGATCACCATGCAGCACGATAATCAGCTCGGTGTTGGGCCAGCTTTGGGCGCGGAATGTCGCCAGACATTGTGCCATCAGCGATGGCCGCTTGGACACAAGCACAACGCTGATACACGGTGTGTCATAGTCTGCCGCACAACAATCCGATGTCAGCAACGCGCGGCGGTGCACAGACAACATCCGGTGATGCCGCATCACATACAGATGCAGCCCGCGCCACAGCCGTTCGCGCCACCACCCGATCCGCACCTGCGCCTGCAACGCGATCAATGCATCAAGGCTTGTCACCTTTGGCAACAGGTCAATCACAGGCATGTCGAAATCGACCGGCCCGAACATCACCGGTATCGCCCCCGCAGTGATCGCATCTAGGATCAGTTCATGCATCTGTGCTGCGTTGCGAATGGATTGCCCGTTCAGCAGCACAATAGACGCCTGCTGCATCAGATGGCTGTGCTGGTGAATATGCAAATCAGACGCGGCATTCACTGTGGCAGGCGCCAAACGCGGTGCCAGTGCCTTCAGGCCAAAGCCGTAATGCGCCTCTGTGATGAACACATCAAACAGGCTTTGTTCGCGCAAAAGATCCGCAAACGCCGGGTATTCAAAGATGTCCGACCCCACAGGCACAACCATCAGATCGGGTGTGCGTTCGTGTTGCAATGCGGCGGGTGCTGCGGCCGGCTCGACCGTGGTTGGGGTGGTCTGCACATCGCGCAATCCAAGCTGCATCCAGTCGTCATCTGCGCCTGTCACAATCACACGGTCCGCCTGCATCAATGCCTGATGCCAGATTTTCTGATGCGCTTTTGCATCCGCGCCTGCGTGGATGTGCACCGGAATGCCACGCGCATGTGCGGCATCAAACACCGCCTGTCCTTGGGGCGGCAGCGTGCCATCAAGCCCGCCAAACGCGCCATTCCAATCGCCTGGGCCGCTTTCATGGCACAGCTCGATCAGCACCACCTTGGGGCGCAAAACATCCAGCTGGTCGGCATAAGTCATCTCATCAAGCCAGAACACATCGCTGATGCATCTTAGGTGTTCATAGGTCCGCGCACGCCCCACAAATGCAACGGGCCACGGTGCGGGCCGCGCCGCGCGCAAACGGTCTTGCCTGATTTTCAGGTCATCCGCGTCATCAATCCCCACAGCCATTTTCTCAAGGATGGGCGCCCATGTTGCAGCGGGATGCAGCTGTTTGCGCAAAACATCCAACTGCTCGACGATCAGGCGATCAGGACCATGTGATGTGAACCCCAAGCCCGCGCGGATTGCGGCAAACCCACACTGCGCAACCTTGGCTGAATGAACATGATGCGCGCCGTCTTGTGGGGTAATCGTGACCGTCACCGCATCGGGTGGCGGCACAAAGATACGTTTTATGCCCGCACCGCGTGCAGGGCTGGCTTCCATCATGATCGGGTCAAGATGCGGCAAGGTATATTGTGCGGTCAGCAACCCCGCATCAACGGGGGCGCCATGCACATCGTGAAACGCCAGACAGACCGCTGCTGGCTGTGCCACATCACCCGGGCACCCAAGGCTAAGATCAAGGGTATACACCATACCAGCGATGACCGGATACTGCTCCAAAAGATCCTTGCTCCTGTTTGCCAAACACCCGTCTTTGGGTGGTTTATCTGCTGTCTTGTTGCACAAAACTGTCCCTAATGCGTGCCATATCCATCCAGATTGCCCGATTGCCACGCCCATGTGCTGGCGGTCATATCATCAAGCGTATGGGTCGCCTGCCAGCCCAGCTCGGCCGCGGCGCGCGATGCATCGGCTTGCATGGCGGCAATATCACCGGCACGGCGCGGGGCCACTTGCACCGGAATGTCGCGCCCGCAGGCCCGTTCAAATGCGGCCACCATATCGCGCACGCTATAG
>CBFHME010000015.1:0-50635 GCA_965656885.1 Yoonia sp. | reverse complement strand
CGTGTTGAATGCGGTCTGGATGCAATTCAATGGTGGTGTTGGGTCGTTCATCTTGCTGCGGGCATTGCCTGCTGTATTCCTTGGTTTCTTGACCGTTGGCGCGCTTTGGCTTGCGACGACGATGATCAAATCAATCTCGTCCTTTGTTGCGATTGTGCGCAGTCTATTTGGTGTGGTGCTGGTTGGCGTGGCCGTGGCATCAATCGGGTCGATCTACGGATTGTTCACGTCCACATATCCGTATGGGGAGCCGCAAACGTGGCTGACCATCCCGTTCTGGAACTCGATCCTGTTGATGATCGTCTTGATCTGGATTCAGACAGGTTTTGCGATGGTAATCTTGTCCGCCGCACTGCGTGGTATTCCAGAAGAAACGATCGAAGCTGCGATCGTGGATGGTGCCAACCCGTTCCAAGTGTTTTTCAAAATCAAGATGCCGCAGATTTCGGGAACGATTGTTGTGGTTTGGACCACGATTACACTGACCGTTCTGAAGGTTTTCGACATCGTGTTTGCGATGACCAACGGCCAGTGGGAAACGCAGGTTTTGGCCAATTATATGTTCGACAAACTGTTTCGCGGCAATGACTGGGGCGTCGGATCGGCGTCTGCAATCGTGATCATGCTGCTTGTGACACCCATTCTGGTCTGGAACGTCTACAACGTCCGCAAGGAGATGCGCTAATGTCTAATATCGCAGGAAGCAAATCATCCCTTCAGTGGGTTGTTCACATCTCTGTCGCGGCGCTTGTTATGTTGTGGTTGTTCCCAACTGTCGGGCTGTTTGTGTCGTCGTTCCGCACCACGGATCAGATCAGCACAGGTGGTTGGTGGAAATCGCTGTTCCCGTCTGAACAAAACCTAACGCTACGCTCTGCTGATCCAGACGATGATGGTGCCCAAATTCTGCGTGATGGTGTTTACGTTGTAGAAGGCAACCTGTTTGAGGCAGGAACCGACGCCACCATTAGCGTTTGGGGCACGTCTTCTCGTGCGATTGCCGACTACGTTCCTGGTGAAACCGCCGAACTTAAAGACGGTGAAACGATGACCGTGCAGGAAAATGGTGACTACGTTTGGACCAGCCCAACCGAATTGTCGGGCAGGGGGCAGCGCGCCTTTGTGACCGCCACGACCCCACCGGAGTTCACGCTCAACAACTATAAGACAGTGTTGATTGGCGGCGGGAACGCCAGCGACGGCATGACAAAGGCGTTCTTTAATACGCTAACTGTCACCATCCCGTCCACGATCATTCCGATCGTAATTGCCGCATTTGCCGCCTATGCGCTTGCGTGGATGGATTTTCCAGGCCGCGCACTGCTTGTTGCCTTTGTCGTGGCGTTGTTGGTTGTGCCGCTGCAACTGGCCTTGATCCCGCTTTTGCGTCTGCATTTGGGAATTGGTATCGGGAAAGGGTATTTGGGTGTCTGGCTTGCCCATACCGGATTTGGGATGCCGCTCGCGATCTATTTGTTACGTAACTATATGGTCGGGTTGCCGCGTGACATTATTGAAAACGCTAAGGTGGACGGTGCGACGGATTTCCAGATTTTCACCAAAATAATCCTGCCGCTGTCTTTCCCCGCGCTGGCGTCATTCGCGATCTTCCAGTTCTTGTGGACATGGAATGACTTGCTGGTGGCCAAGGTGTTCTTGATTGACGCCACGGGCCAAACCACGGTGATGACGAACCAGATCGTCGAATTGCTTGGTACGCGCGGCGGGAATTGGGAAATTCTGTCAACTGCTGCATTCGTGTCGATTGCAGTACCGCTTGTCGTGTTCTTCTCGATGCAAAGATACCTCGTGCGTGGTCTGTTGGCTGGCTCGGTGAAATAAGGAAATGACGATGAACGTGGCGATCAAACCCCAAGCTTTGGGCGCGAAGGACAAAGATTGGTGGCGGGGTGCGGTGATCTATCAGATCTATCCGCGCAGCTATCAAGATAGCAATGGCGACGGTATCGGGGATTTGGCTGGTATCGTGCAACGTCTGCCTTATATCGCCACGCTTGGTGTTGATGCGATCTGGATTTCGCCGTTCTTTACATCTCCGATGAAAGATTTTGGTTACGACGTGTCAGACTACTGCGACGTGGACCCGATGTTTGGCACACTGGCCGATTTTGATGCGGTTGTCGAAACGGCCCACCGACTTGGTGTGCGGGTGATGATTGATCTGGTTCTGTCGCACACGTCCGACGTTCACCCTTGGTTTGTGGAAAGCCGCGCAAACCGAAGCAATGACCGCAGCGACTGGTATGTCTGGGCCGAGCCAAAGCCGGACGGCACGCCACCTAACAACTGGCTGTCGATCTTTGGTGGGTCCGCGTGGCAATGGGACACGCGCCGCGAACAGTATTACTTACATAACTTTCTAGTCTCACAGCCTGATCTGAATTTCCACAATATGGATGTGCAGGCTGCACTGCTGGATGTTGCGACGTTTTGGTTGAACCGTGGCGTTGACGGTTTTCGTTTGGATACGATCAACTTTTATACGCATGACGATCAGCTGCGCGATAATCCCGCATTGGCACCAGAGGATCGCAATGCCGACACGGCACCCGCTGTGAACCCCTATAACCACCAAGAACATATCTATTCCAAAAATCGTCCCGAAAATCTGGATTTCTTGCGCAAGCTGAGGGCCGTGATGGAACCGTTCGGAGCGGCCGCCGTGGGCGAAGTGGGCGATGCTCAGCGTGGGCTAGAGATTATGGGCGAATATACGGCCGGCGATGATCTGATGCAGATGTGTTATGCGTTTGAATTCTTGTCGCCCGAACAACCCACCGCATCGCGCATCGTAGAGGTCATGGACCGCGTTGACCGCGTTGCAGCGGATGGTTGGGCATGCTGGGCATTTTCAAACCATGATGTGCGCCGCCACGCGAGCCGTTGGGATTTACCACCAGCCGCTCAGCGCATGTTTGCGACGATGCTGATGTGCCTGCGCGGGTCCGTGTGTCTGTATCAGGGCGAAGAACTTGGCCTGCCAGAAGCAGACGTTGCATTCGAGGACTTGCAAGATCCCTATGGCATCGAATTCTGGCCCGAGTTCAAGGGCCGTGACGGGTGTCGTACGCCGATGGTCTGGGAGAAATCGAACCAGAACGGCGCGTTTACGACAGGCCGCCCTTGGCTTCCTGTTGCGTCTGAACATTTGGCGATGTCGGTGTCTGAACAAGAAGACGATCCTGCCGCGCTGCTGCATCATTACCGCCGCGCCGTGGCGTTTCGTCAGGCGCATCGCGCTCTCGCTGTCGGTGCGCACGATAAGGTGGCGGCATCGGGCGATGTTGTTCATTTCACGCGCAGCCACGACGGAGAGCAAATCTTTTGTGCGTTCAATATTTCCGACACGCCTTCCGATCTGGATGTGCCATCGGGGACATGGACACCGATTGGGGATGAATTGGGTGCCGCGCATCTGTCCGCTGACGGGCGGATGCATTTGGGACCATGGCAGGCGTGTCTTTTGACGCGTAGCGCCAATTAGGAATTAGGGGAGAACGGGACAATGGCTGATCTGAAACTGACGGATGTTGCAAAAACATATGGTGGCGCGGTTGATGTTCTCAAGGACATCAATCTTGATATCAAGCAGGGCGAACTGATCGTCTTTGTCGGTCCATCTGGCTGTGGTAAATCCACGCTTTTGCGCATGATTGCAGGTCTGGAAAGCATAACCGCTGGCACACTGGAAATTGACGGCACAGTCGTAAACGATGTTCCGCCCGCCCAACGCGGTATTGCGATGGTATTCCAGTCATACGCGCTTTACCCCCATATGACAGTGCGCGACAACATGTCATTTGCGCTGAAACTGGCCAAGAAATCCAACGCCGAGATCGAGGCCGCTGTCGCAAATGCTGCCAAGATTTTGCAGCTCGATGAATATCTTGATCGCTTGCCAAAGGCGCTTTCAGGTGGGCAACGCCAACGTGTCGCCATTGGCCGTTCGATTGTGCGCGATCCCAAGGTCTATCTTTTTGACGAACCGCTATCCAACCTTGATGCCGCTTTGCGCGTCGCCACGCGGATCGAAATCGCCCAACTCAAAGAATCCATGCCCGAAAGCACGATGATCTACGTCACCCACGATCAGGTCGAAGCGATGACACTTGCAACCCGCATTGTTGTTTTGGCAAACAAGGGCATTGCACAGGTCGGCACGCCGCTCGAACTGTATGAACGCCCCGAGAATGAGTTTGTGGCGCAATTCATTGGCTCACCCGCGATGAACCTGTTGTCAGGCGAAATTACCGGCACGGGTAAAACCACAACCGTGAAGCTTGATGGGGGTGGAACAGCTAAGGCAGCCATCGAAACCCAAGCCGCCGACAAGGGACTAAAGGTCAATGTGGGCGTGCGCCCGGAGGATCTGGTTGAAACGTCCGGCAACGACTATGTCTTTGAGGGGTCCGTAAAGTTCACCGAAGCCTTGGGCGAGGTGACATTGCTGTATTTCGATGAGGTTGCTGGAAACTCAAGTGTTCTGGGCAAGCTGCCAGGCATTCACGCGGATTTGCGGGGCAAGACAGTTCGCATGACAACTGTTCCGGAAAAAGTACAAATCTTCCACAACGGCCAATCGCTGCACTACCGTTAAGTCACGGCCATTGCGTGTAAAATTTCTTTGCTGGCATCGTCGGCAGGGAAAAACAGCTCAATCTTGAAATCTGTCAGGGTTTCATCGTTTGCTGTGCTGAATTGCGCGATCGTCGCAAATAGCGACAATTTGGAATCACCGACACGAAATATCGTGGGGATCATGGGACCCGCGACGTCAATGCTGTTGTCAGCACTTTCCATCAGTTTAGCGGCGGCAGCATCCAGCGGCGCAATCCCACCTGCTGCGATACTCTCTGAACGCAGGCGCGCGGCTGTGTGAAACGCCACCACGGGCCAGTTTTCAATCACTTCAGCCATTGTGGGTGAAGTAACGAAGTCCAACAAGCTAGCGCCATTGTGAATATCCAGCATTCCAAACAGGTGCTTGGCAGGGTTGTTCATGCCTTTGATGGTCCATAGTCGGTCCAATGCGATTGCGGGATAGGGCGCGTGGCGGTCTAGTGTCCATCCCACGGCATCGGCAACGGTCTGCATTGCTTGGTCGGTTAATGGGGTTGCGGCATACTGCGGCGCGAAACCGGCGGCGATCAACATCTGATTTTGTCCATCCAATGGCACCTGAAGCACGTCGCTAAGCCGCGCAATCATTTCGCGGCTGGGGCGCGAACGGGCAGTTTCCAGAAACGACAGATGCCGCGACGAGATTTCAGCGGAAAGGGCCAGATCAAGCTGGCTAAACCGCCGGTATTTTCGCCAGTCACGCAGAAGTTTGGGGAACTCAGTCATGAGATAAAATTAGCATGTCATGGTTATGCTGTCGCCTACCTGTCAGGTAATTGTTTTAGGCACGTTGATCGGTTTGAGTTGGCAAACATCACTGAAAGGAAAGACCATGCCAACCTCGTTTCACCAAAAATACCTCAAGGTTTCCGCCGTAATTATCGGCTCATTTGGGCCGATATTCTGTTTGGGAACGTTGGATGCAACATCCGAATTGGCACGTTGGTCGCTTGATCTTCTCAAATGGCCGCTCGATGGTGTAGAGCAGGTCGATGCGCCAACCACGCGCTTCCTGCTGGCGTTGACAGGTGGATTTTTGATGGGGTGGGGCGTGTTGGTCTGGTGCTTATCAAATGACATTTATAACGCGGCACCAGCGGCTGTGCAGCGTGCGCATTTGACAAGCGTTGTTGCTTGGTTTTGCCTTGATAGCGTTGGATCAATGATGTCCGGCACGCCGTCAAACGTATTTTTCAACGTGATTGTTCTAATGGCTGTGGTTGGGCCATTTTGGTGGCCGGATCGCGCGGCAATGACTGGCGCTGCGCGATCCTTGTCTGATTAGCCGCGACGACGGTTGCCGCGACGCTGGCGGCCTTCGCCTTCTTTGACGGGGGCACGGTTGAATTTGATCCATTCACCACCGCCTGTGTCATTATTGGTCAGGAAGTTGGCGGCGCGGATGGCTTCCATTTCCTTGCCTGCGCGTGGTTTGGTTGAGCCCATTCCGAACATTTGCACGATTGCTTCATCGTCCATCCCTTCGGGAATGATGATGCCAGCGGCCTCAATTTCTGCACGCTTTTCAGCAAGCTTTTTGGGACCAACGGGCAGGGCGACCGGGTTCATAATCGCGGATGTCATGCCAGCGGCCATCGCCATTGGCAAAAACGCATTGTTGATTCCATGACGGTTCGGCAACCCGAACGAGATGTTGGACGCGCCACAGGTTGTGTTGACCCCCAATTCATCGCGCAGACGACGCACCAGCGTGAAAACCTGCAAACCTGCGGTTCCCATTGCGCCGATCGGCATGACAAGCGGATCAACAACAATGTCATGTGCTGGAATGCCAAAATCAGCGGCGCGTTCCACGATTTTCTTGGCGACAGCAAAGCGCACGTCTGGGTCCTCGGAAATGCCGGTGTCATCGTTGGAAATTGCCACGACAGGCACGTTGTACTTCTTGACCAACGGCAGAACCATCTCGAGGCGTTCTTCCTCACCCGTGACGGAGTTCAAAAGTGGACGACCCTCAGCAGCCGCAAGACCATTTTCCAATGCGCCAGGGACAGAGCTGTCGATGCAAAGCGGGCAGTCCGTGACAGCCTGCACACGTTTGACCAATTCCATCATCAACGTAGGCTCAACAAAATTGTTGTCGGCGTAACGTGGGTCTTCGGCCATTTTGTTAGAAAACACAGCGCCCGAGTTGATGTCGAGGATATTTGCGCCAGCCGCAACCTGGGCGATTGCGTCTGCTTCCACGCGGGAAAAATCACCGCGCTCAAGCTCTTCGTTCAGGATCTTGCGGCCAGTTGGATTGATCCGCTCACCGATCACAGAAAATGGCTGGTCAAAGCCGATGATGGTTGTCTTGGTTTTGGATTCGACGATCGTGCGTGTCATTGTGCGCAGTCCTTAGGATTGATTTGCGGGGACGGCAGACGCACCGCCGTGTTTGATAGCCCAGTTCGCATTTGTCTTGATTCCGCCCAGCGGGAAGAAATGCACGTGGGAAATATTGAATTCGGGGTTTGCCGCCTTGTGCGCGGCCAGTTCGGTCAGCACATCGGTCGGCTCGTATGGGAGCAACAGTTTGGTTACATCCATCGCGCGTTTTTGCAGCACCTTTAGGGACGGGCCGACGCCACAAGCGATTGCGAATTTAATCAGTGTTTGCAGCTTGGCCGGTCCAGCGATCCCGATGTGTATGGGAATGTCGATGCCTGCCTCTTTGATGCCGTTGGCCCAGTCGATGATTGGACCCGCTTCAAACGCGAATTGCGTGGCAAGCGCCATTTGCGCGTCCGAGGTTTCCGAAAACGCCTGTTTCCAGCGCAAGGCAGCGTCAACATTCGTCATAGAGCCGTCAGAGTCGATGTCTTTGTTGCCCTCGGGGTGGCCTGCAACGTGCAATCGCTTGAATCCGGCTTCACCAAATAAGCCGCTTTCCAATAGCTGCATGGAGCTGTCGTAGTCTCCGTGCGGGGTGGCGACACCCCCTGCAAGCAAGAGCGCCTCGTCAACACCTGCCTCTCCTTGGTAGCGGGCGATCCAGTCGGCCAATGTGGCCTTGTCCTTGATGATCCGTGCTGGAAAATGTGGCATGACCGCATAGCCATCCGCCGCAATACGCTTTGCCGTGGCGACCATATCTTCGATAGGTGTGCCTTCGATGTGGGCGATATAGACCCGTGTGCCTGTTGGCAGCAAATCGCGGAAATTTTCAACCTTTTCAGCGGTGCGTGGCATCACTTCGATTGAGTAATCCTTTAACAGGGATTCAACCTGTGGGTTTACCTCAACAGGGGCGTCTTCTTTTTTCTTGGAAAAAGGGAGCAAGGACATTGGCGTCGCTTTCTATCTTGCGCTGGAACTAGGCCCAGCCGTCGTTTGCGATAAGTGATTTGATCTTTTCCAGATCATATTCGGCATCAATGCGGGCCACTTCGGCGGCCGCAACATCAGCGTCAGCGCCATCCACCGTATACGGCGCCGCCTTGCGGAACCCTTCCAGATAGGCATCGGATTCAGCAGCGCCAGATTTCATCGCAGCGCGATCAATGGCCTGTTCAAAACGCTCGGGCAGGGGCAGCTTCGTGCCGCGCCGACCTTTGCCAACGATGACTTGCGCTGGCATATCGCGCCAGTAAACGATTGTGACATCTGCCATGTGATTCCTCCGCCCTGTGTTGGGTTATTTCTACGGCAGGAATTTCCAAACCGATGTCGGTTTTCGACATGGTGGGATCATCCAGCGACGGGCAAGGTATGCAACACTGTTTTGCTCTCGGATACGCCATTGTTTTCATAATCTCCGTGAGGTCAGTTCAAATTGTGCCAACGCGATGCTTGCGCGGCATGGCGTTGCGGCATAGCGTGGGGATAACTCGAAAATGGAGGGCGTAGTGATGACGCCCAAGCGTCCAAGCGGTGCGGGCGTGTTCCCTAAAGCGGTCGAAACCCCCGCGCCAAAACAACCCGATGCAACGGGGCTTTATGCTGCGTTGGATTTGGGAACGAACAGTTGTCGGATGTTGATTGCCCAGCCAAAGGGCAGCCAATTCCACGTTGTCGATAGCTTTTCCAAATCTGTCCAGCTGGGGCAGGGGTTGGAAAGCACAGGTAAACTGTCACGCGCTGCGATGAACCGCACCGTGAATGCGATCCGTATATGTCGACAAAAACTTGACCGTCATGGCGTGAAAAACATGCGCCTTGTCGCGACAGAGGCATGCAGACGCGCGCGCAACGGTCAAAATTTTGTGGCTCAAGTGCGCCGTGAAACAGGGCTGACGCTCGAAATCATTCAGCCGGAAGAAGAAGCAAGGCTTGCCGTGATTTCCTGTGCGCCTTTGGTCAGCACGAAAACGGATCAGTTGTTGGTGGTTGATATCGGTGGCGGATCGACAGAGCTGGTTTGGATTGACCTGACAAACGTGCCGCAGCGAGAGCGCCCTCGTGCGATCATGCGGCTGCACGCTGGTTTCAAGTCTGATCCGGGCCCGTTTGCAGCGGCCAAGGTGGTTGATTGGATCTCGGTACCGCTTGGCGTGGCCACATTGCGTGATCAGTTCGAGGATGTCGAAGACGACAGTGCGCGGTTTGCCCTAATGTCTTGGTTTTTTGAGGAAAACCTCGAGGACTTTTCACCTTATGCAGCTGCGCAGGCGCGCGAAGGATTCCAGATTGTTGGCACAAGTGGGACAGTGACGACGGTTGCGGCCAGCCATTTGGGGTTGAAACGCTATGACCGAACCAAGGTTGACGGATTGCGCATGTCGACGGATCAAATTGACACTGTCATCCGCAACTATCTGACGCTTGGTCCTGCTGGGCGGCGTGCCGATCCACGTATTGGCAAGGACCGTCAGGCATTGATCATGTCGGGGGCTGCCATTTTGCAGGCGTTGATGCGGCTATGGCCGACTGATCGCTTGTCTGTTGCGGACCGCGGTTTGCGTGAAGGATTGCTTTACGCTCAGATGTCTGCGGACGGCGTGCTTGAAGATGCGCCCTATTAGGCATAGGTGACGCGCATGGCAAAGAAACCCAAAAATAACTCTGGCCGCGGCCTGCGTGATTTGACCGTTAAGGTGAAAACCGCCCGAGGACGCACCAATTCATCGACCAAATGGTTGCAACGTCAGTTGAACGATCCATATGTGACCCGCGCCAAGGCCGAGGGAATGCGTGGCCGTGCAGCCTATAAGATCATGGAATTGGACGATAAGTTCCGGTTTCTGACGGCTGGCGCGCGGGTGGTTGACCTTGGCTGTGCACCGGGTGGCTGGGTGCAGGTCGCTGTGCCACGCATCAATGCGCTTGGCGAAAAAAAGGGCCGCGATATTGGCACGATCTTGGGCGTTGATCTGCAAGAGGTGGAGCCGATCGCAGGTGCGACCATGTATCAGCTGGATTTCATGTCTGATGACGCCGACAAACAGGTTATGGAATGGCTGGGTGGTGAGGCTGACGTTGTGATGTCCGACATGGCTGCAGCCAGCTGTGGACACAAGCAAACCGACCACCTGCGCATTATTGCGTTGTGTGAAGCTGCGGCTTATTTCGCGTTTGATGTTTTGTCAGAAGGCGGCACATTCGTGGCTAAGGTGTTGGCAGGCGGTGCCGAGGCTGAACTGAATAAGATGCTGAAGCTGAAGTTCAAAAAGGTGGCTTATGTCAAACCACCGTCTTCCCGTTCGGATAGTTCTGAAAAATTCGTTGTGGCGACAGGCTTTAAGGGCCGTTCTTCAGACGAAATGTAGGCGAGTTTGCCAATCTAAGCAGGCGGTGATTAAACGCTCGGACGGAATGCCGTCTGTCACGAAATCATTAACCTCTGACACGGACCCGATGCGCACAGGTGCCTTTCGTGTGAATTTGGATTTGTCGGCCACAAGGATCGCAGATCGCGCGGCGTCTAGAATTTGGCGACTAACGCGCACCTCCTCTGCATCAAAATCAAGAAGATCACCGTTTAGATCGATGGCTGATGCGCCAATGATCGCGATGTCGACTTTGAACCGTTGAATGGCAAGGGCGGCCAGATCACCCACCAGCCCCCCATCTGATCGGCGCAACGTGCCACCAGCCACTACAACCTCGCAAGTTGGATTGCGGGCCAAGATATTGGCAACATTCAGATTATTTGTCACAACCATCAGGTTTTTGTGGGTCCGCAAGGCATGGGCGACGGCCTCGGTCGTGGTGCCGATATTCAGAAATAGGGACGCATTGTCAGGAATAAGGCTGGCGGTGCGTGCGGCAATCCGCAGTTTAGCGTCCCGCCCAAGGGCACGTCTGTCGTCATATCCGATGTTGCGCACGCCACTTGGTAATATGGCCCCACCGTGCACGCGCTCTAACAGTCCGTTCTCGCATAACATGCGAAGATCACGCCTGATGGTTTGGACAGCAACACCCAGTTCACCAGACAAATCAGTTGCATTCACTTTGCCGTCACGGCGCGCGACCGTCATAATATTTGTGAGGCGTTCATTCATTGGTTCGGTTCTGAGGTCAAAGCGAACATAGATCAATGATTATTCTTTGTTTGGCTTCATTCGTGTGTTCAACAGACGAACATTGCGTTGTGCCTGATTTGTGTTTTGGGCAATCTGCGCTAAGTCCAACATAACTGAATGGGACTGTGTAAATGACGACTGATTTCGATATTTTCATCATCGGCGGGGGCATCAATGGTGTCGGTATTGCTCGCGATGCACAAGGGCGTGGCTTGCGGGTCGGCTTGGCAGAAATGTCCGACCTTGGAGCTGCTACTTCTTCGGCATCGACGAAACTGTTTCACGGTGGATTGCGGTATTTAGAATTCTTTGAATTCAGCCTTGTGAAAAAGGCATTGGTCGAACGCGAAGTCTTGCTCAAGGCTATGCCGCATATCAGTTGGCCAATGCGGTTTGTTCTGCCTTATCATAAAGATATGCGGTTTGAGGGCGACACGCCAACGTCAAAACTGCTTACGCTATTTATGCCTTGGATGAAGGGGCGGCGTCCGGCTTGGCTGATCCGTCTTGGGCTATTCATGTATGACAATCTAGGTGGTCGCCAGATTTTGCCGGGTACCAAAACACTTGACCTTACGACCGATCCTGTTGGCGCGCCGCTAAAGGGCAAGTTCAAGCGTGCCTATGAATATTCGGATTGTTGGATAGAAGATTCGCGGCTTGTTGTTTTGAATGCCGCCGACGCAGAGGAACGCGGCGCCAAGATCATGGTGCGCACCAAAGTGGTCGAGGCCAAACGTAACGATTCTGGCTGGGATATCACGCTAGAGGATGCGGCGGGCCAACGCACGGTAACGGCGGCCGCGTTAGTGAACGCGGGTGGGCCGTGGGTCGAAGACATCATTCGTGGTAAAATCCATGTGAATGCGACAGAAGGTGTGCGGCTGGTCCGAGGGTCCCATATCGTGACAAAACGCTTGTTTGACCACGATAAATCCTACTTCTTCCAAGGCGAAGATGGACGGATCATCTTTGCTATTCCTTATGAGACTGATTTCACTCTCATCGGCACAACTGACGCAGAACATGATGATCTGGCCGTCAAACCTGTCGCAACGCCAGAAGAACAGGACTATCTGGTCGATTTTGCCAATCAGTACTTTGAGGCTGCGATCAGCCGCGATGATATCGTATGGACCTATTCCGGTGTCCGGCCTTTGTATGATGATGGTGCAAAATCAGCGACCGCGGCGACACGCGACTATGTTCTCACGCTGAATGATGCGGGTGCACCGTTGCTGAATATCTTTGGCGGGAAAATCACGACCTATCGTAAACTTGCCGAAAACGCGCTGAAAAAACTGGGACACGACGGCGCATGGACGGCGGGGGTGCCGTTACCAGGGGGCGATTTTGCTGTCGGCGATGTGACCACCCTTCAGCGTGACTTGATGAAAAAATTTCCATTTATCCCAGAGAGTTGGGCGCTGCGGTTGATCCGTGCATATGGTACGAATGCAATGCTGATGTTGGGTGATGCAAAGGCAGAGACGGATTTGGGAGAAGGGTTCGGTGCAACCCTGACAGCCAAAGAGGTCGATTGGCTTATGGCACATGAATTTGCGCGCACAGCCGAAGATATTGTTTGGCGGCGATCAAAATTCGGCCTGCGCTTGACGGCTGACCAGATTGCCGCGATTGATGTTTATATGGGGGGCAAATCATGACTTACATTCTGGCAATCGACCAAGGAACAACATCCAGCCGAGCCATTGTTTTCAATGACAAAATGGGCATCGTCGCGACTGCACAGGAAGAATTCAAACAGCATTTCCCCCAATCAGGTTGGGTGGAACATGATGTGTCCGACATCTGGTCATCCACCGCATCAACCTGCCGTGGCGCGATTGAAAAGGCGGGCATCACAGCGTCTGACATTGCCGCCATTGGCATTACCAATCAACGCGAGACAACGCTTGTCTGGGACCGTGAAACAGGCGCACCCATTCACAACGCGATTGTTTGGCAAGACAGGCGCACGTCCGAAATGTGCGCCGCATTCAAGGCTGACGGATTTGAGGCCGAAGTGACAGAAAAGACGGGGCTTCTCCTTGACCCTTACTTCTCTGGGACAAAGTTGAAGTGGTTGCTTGATAATGTTGATGGCGCGCGTGCGAAGGCCAAAGCTGGCAAACTGATGTTCGGCACTGTCGACAGCTATTTGATCTGGAAACTGACGGGCGGCGTGTCGCATGTCACAGACGCAACCAACGCTGCACGCACAATGCTTTATAATATCCGCAAAGGGGAATGGGACGCCGAGATTTGTGCACGGTTCGATATTCCAATGTCGATGCTGCCCGAGGTGCGCGATTGTGCATCCGATTTTGGCACGACACGCCCCGACTTGTTTGGTGGCCCGCTGCCGATCCTCGGTGTTGCGGGTGATCAGCAGGCCGCGACCATCGGGCAAGCGTGTTTTGCGCCCGGTATGCTGAAATCAACCTATGGGACGGGATGTTTTGCGCTTTTGAATACAGGCGATACGCTCGTCAGATCACAAAGCCGCTTGCTCGGCACGATCGCCTATCAGTTTGATGGTAAGCCGACCTATGCGCTGGAAGGGTCCATCTTTATTGCGGGTGCGGTTGTTCAATGGCTGCGTGACGGGCTTAAGATGATCCGTGAGGCATCAGAAACACAGCCCTTGGCCGAGCGTGCTGATCAAGGACAAGAGCTTTATATGGTGCCTGCGTTTACGGGGCTTGGCGCACCGTATTGGGATGCGGATGCCCGCGGTGCAATTTATGGCCTGACCCGTAATTCAGGACCGGCCGAATTTGCCCGTGCTGCACTGGAAAGCGTGGGGTTTCAAACGCGTGATCTTCTAGAGGCGATGAAATCAGATTGGCACGGGGCCGCTGATGATGGCGTTTTGCGCGTTGACGGTGGCATGTCTGCGTCGGATTGGTCGATGCAATTCTTGTCAGACATTATCGGGGCGCCCGTTGATCGACCCAAGGTATTGGAAACAACTGCACTGGGTGCGGCATGGCTGGCCGGAATGCGGGCTGGGGTCTATCCCGATCAAGACGGGTTCGCCGCCGAATGGGCGCTGGATCGTCGGTTTGAGCCTGCGATGGATGATGCCACGCGCACGCGTCGGTACGCGGGTTGGAAAGACGCTGTTAAGCGGACCCTGACATAGCTTCTGCATAGGCAGCAAATTCTTCGGGCTTGGCGGCGCGCAGCAGCGCCTCGACCTCTGGTTCGATGATTGCGGGAATCGTTGGCGATACGTTCAGTTGCTTGAGCGTAATTTCCATATTCAGCCGTTTTTCCAGAAATGCGATAAGATCGGGCTGATTTTCGTATGCGAACAGATGCGTTGTCGCGCGCTTGCCGTTCTTGTCGAACACATAAGCCGCTTGTGATCCCACCTTTGCAAACGGGGCTGGGTCATCTTTGCAATATTCCAAAACGAATTCATTGAATTTTACGTTGCGGGTGCTGTTTTCGTGGCCGACCAATGCGTGACGGTTGCGATACCTGTACCAGCTCGACAACCAATCGACGGGATGGCGAATGACCGCAACGGTTTCTGGATTCTTGCCGCCCGCTTTTTCAAACATCGGCGCCAAGAATCGCCCATAACGATACAATGGCGCATGTTTAATCTGTGGCGGGTCGCGCAATACCATCGCAGCCTTGGGTGATAACGCCCCTTCAATCGCAGTCGTTCCCGTTTTGGGGACAGCGAGGAAAACAAGATTTTCTTTCCAGAAAACAAGCATTTGGATGGCTCCGTTGATGTCTTTGCAGCCTATTACTAACCGATAAACAGATTATTAACCACTCTTACTCGATGCTGATCAGCGAAGATTTTGGTTGCAATGTTCTTCTTTTGGTCTCATTGGTTAACGGGAACATAAATAGAACAAAGCAGTAATTGTCGCCCCACGCGGGGTGTGGAATAAGGATCAGGTAAATGGCAACGGCAGAGCTTCTCAAAATGACTGATAAAAAGACAGCGGACAAAGAAAAGGCGCTTGAAAGCGCGTTGGCGCAGATCGAGCGTCAATTCGGCAAGGGCTCCATTATGAAGCTCGGTGGTGAAAACCAGATGCCTGAGATCGAGGCCACATCGACAGGCTCGCTTGGCCTCGACATTGCGCTTGGCATAGGCGGCCTACCTAAAGGTCGCGTTATTGAAATTTACGGTCCTGAATCGTCCGGTAAAACCACATTGACGCTGCACGCGATTGCGGAAGAACAGAAAAAGGGTGGCGTTTGCGCGTTTGTGGATGCGGAACACGCGCTTGATCCGACATATGCGAAGAAGCTGGGTGTTAACCTTGATGAGCTGCTCATTTCGCAGCCCGATACTGGTGAACAGGCGCTTGAAATCGTCGACACATTGGTGCGTTCCGGGGCCGTCAGCATGGTGATCGTCGATTCCGTGGCGGCATTGACGCCAAAGTCCGAGCTTGAAGGCGACATGGGCGACAGTTCAGTTGGTGTGCATGCGCGACTTATGTCGCAAGCGATGCGTAAACTGACAGGTTCAATCAACCGATCCGGTTGTATGGTAATTTTCATCAACCAAATTCGGATGAAGATCGGGGTTATGTTCGGGTCGCCCGAAACGACAACTGGTGGCAACGCGCTGAAGTTCTATGCATCCGTGCGTTTGGATATCCGCCGTATTGGTGCGTTGAAGGACCGCGACGAAGTTGTCGGTAACGCCACCCGTGTGAAGGTTGTGAAAAACAAGGTTGCTCCGCCGTTTAAACAAGTTGAATTCGACATCATGTATGGCGAAGGCATTTCCAAAAATGGTGAACTTTTGGACCTTGGCGTCAAGGCTGGCATTGTTGAGAAATCGGGCGCTTGGTTCAGCTATGGCGACGAACGCATTGGTCAGGGGCGTGAAAATTCCAAAACCTTCTTGAAAGAAAACCCAGCCATTGCTTTGGACATCGAAGATAAAATTCGTGCAGCCCACGGCCTTGATTTCGATATGGACAAAGACGACGGCGAGATGCTCGAAGACTAGTATTTCCAGTCCGACGACTGAAAGGGCGCCTGCACATGCACGGCGCCCTTTTTGTTATGGTCTATGTGGACACTTTTGGGTGGGGCGGGTATTTCTGACCCAACTTATTTTTGAACCCGAAAGCCCGCCATGACCAGCCTTGCTGATATCCGCTCCACGTTTCTTGATTTTTACAAACGCAATGGTCACGAGGTCGTCGCGTCAAGCCCACTTGTCCCGCGCAATGACCCGACATTGATGTTCACCAACTCGGGTATGGTGCAGTTCAAAAACCTGTTCACCGGGGTTGAGACGCGCGATTATCAACGTGCCACATCGGCACAGAAATGTGTGCGGGCAGGGGGCAAGCACAACGATCTGGATAACGTTGGTTATACCGCGCGCCACCACACGTTCTTTGAAATGATGGGTAACTTCAGCTTTGGCGACTACTTCAAAGAAGAGGCGATCACTTACGCTTGGGACATGGTGACCAAGGAATTTGGCATTGATCAAAACCGCCTGCTTGTCACGGTTTACCATACCGACGACGAGGCGTATGATATTTGGAAGAAAATTGGTGTTCCAGAGGACCGGATCATCCGTATCGCAACATCTGATAATTTTTGGCAGATGGGGCCTACTGGCCCGTGCGGCCCGTGCACCGAGATTTTCTATGACCACGGTGAGCATATTTGGGGTGGCCCTCCTGGGTCTGCGGATGAAGATGGCGACCGGTTTATCGAAATCTGGAACGTCGTGTTCATGCAGAACGAACAGTTCGAAGATGGCACGATGACCGCTTTGGACATGCAATCCATCGATACGGGCATGGGTCTTGAACGGGTTGCGGCACTTTTGCAGGGTAGCCACGACAACTATGACACGGACCTGTTCCGCGCGTTGATGGAGGCATCCGGTCACGCGACCTCTACCGATCCTTTTGGTGACAAAAACGTGCATCACCGTGTGATCGCGGATCATCTGCGGTCTACGTCGTTCCTGATTGCCGAAGGCGTGTTGCCGTCCAATGAGGGGCGTGGCTATGTGCTGCGCCGGATCATGCGTCGCGCAATGCGTCACGCGCATCTGCTTGGCGCAAAAGATCCCGTTATGCACCGTCTAGTGCCTGCGCTGGTTCAGCAAATGGGCGGGGCGTATGCAGAGTTGGGCCAAGGTCAGCGTTTGATCGAAGAAACACTGTTGAACGAGGAAGTGCGTTTTAAACAGACATTGGACCGTGGCTTGAAACTGCTGGACGATGAGGTTTCCGGTCTGGCGGAGGGAGCTGCTTTGCCCGGTGAAGCTGCGTTCAAACTCTATGATACATATGGTTTCCCGCTTGATTTGACCCAAGATGCGTTGCGCGAAAAGGGTCGCGAAGTGGACACGGCTGGGTTTGACACGGCCATGGCAGCGCAAAAAGCCAAGGCGCGTGCTGCGTGGTCAGGGATTGGTGATGCGGCTGATGCCAGCGTTTGGTTTGATATCGTGGATGAAGCCGGCACGACTGATTTTTTGGGGTATGATACGCTGACTGCTGAAGGGCAGATTGCCGCGATTATCCAAGACGGGAAACCTGTCGACAAGGCTGTGGGTGACGTTCAAGTGGTTTTGAACCAGACACCATTTTACGCTGAATCCGGTGGTCAGGTCGGCGATGCGGGCATGTTGCGCACAGATGGTGGTGTTGTCACGGTGACCGATACCAAGAAGGTCGAAGGTCTGTTTATTCACATCGGTACGGTGACCGAAGGCGAGATTACAAAGGGGCAGGGTGCGGAATTGTCTGTCGCCGCTGATCGGCGTGCGACGATCCAGGCAAATCATTCCGCCACGCATCTTTTGAACGAAGCACTGCGCAACGCGCTTGGCGATCACATCGCGCAGCGCGGATCATTGAACGCGCCTGATCGATTGCGGTTTGATTTCAGCCACACCGCGCCTTTGTCGCTGGAACAAATCGATCAGGTAGAGCGTGAAGTAAACACGCAAATCCGTGGCAACGGTGTTGTCGAGACACGGATTATGACACCCGATGACGCGCGTGCGCTTGGGGCGCAGGCATTGTTTGGCGAAAAATATGGCGACGAGGTTCGCGTCGTGTCTATGGGTCAGCTTGCTGGGTCAGGCCGCGGTGCTGATGGATCAACCTACAGTCTTGAGCTTTGTGGTGGCACGCATGTGTCGCAGCTGGGCGAGGTTGGTGCGTTTGTCGTGCTAGGTGATAGCGCGTCAAGTGCGGGCGTGCGCCGGGTTGAGGCGTTAACGGGTCAGGCGGCGCTTGATTACCTGCGCGAGCAAGATCAGCGATTGGCGCAGACTGCCTTGGCTTTGAAGGCGCCTGTCTCCGATGTTGTGGACCGTGTGAAATCGTTACTGGACGAGCGGAAGTCGTTGGCCAATGAGGTTGCACAGCTTCGCCGCGAGGTCGCGATGTCAGGTGGCGCAGGACCAGCCGCAAAGGTTGAAACGATCAATGGCGTGCCGTTTCAAGCACAAGTCTTGCAGGGCGTGACGGGCAAGGACCTGCCATCACTGATTGACGACCTAAAATCTTCTATGGGGAGCGGGGCTGTTTTGCTCATTGCGGATACGGGCAGCAAGGCGGCCGTTGCTGCAGGGGTGACCGCTGATTTGACAGATAAAGTCTCTGCTGTGGATCTATTACGTGCCGCGGTGCCGGCATTGGGTGGCAAAGGCGGCGGAGGCCGCGCAGATATGGCCCAAGGTGGCGGCGCATCTGCTGACAACGCGGATCAAGCCATGGCTGATGCTAAAGCCTATTTGGAGGGGTTGTGATGTCCGCCCTTTGGATTGCGCATGTAACCGTAACGGATGAAGCCGCTTATGCTGAATACGCCAAGCGTGCGACTCTTGCGATTGCTGACCATGGCGGTGTTTTTTTGGCGCGCGGCGGCGCGTTTGAGCAGTTGGAGGGACCGGAGCGGCCACGCAACGTCGTTGCACGGTTTCCTAGCCTTTCGATTGCGCATGACTGCTATCATTCGCCGGCGTATCAAGAGGCGCTTGGTTTTGCCAAAGGTGCCAGCCAGCGTGAGTTGGTGATTGTCGAGGAAATTGCATAGGGGCGCTGCCCCCGGCCTTGCGGCCTTCCCCCGAGGTATTTGGGGCAACTGGAAACGAAAAACGGCGCGTCCCATATTGGGGCGCGCCGAAATAGTTTTAGCCTGCTGAACGAGCCTGACGCTTGCGTTCATGTGGATCAAGGTAGCGTTTGCGCAAACGGATCGCGTTTGGCGTCACTTCGACCAATTCGTCATCGTCAATGTAGGCGATGGCCTGTTCCAAAGTCATGGTGACCGGAGTGGTCAAACGCACCGCTTCGTCCGTACCAGACGCCCGCACGTTGGTGAGTTTTTTGCCTTTCAGCGGGTTCACTTCAAGGTCGTTTTCACGGCTGTGTTCGCCGATAATCATACCTTGATAGATCGCCTCTTGGGCGCCAATGAACATTTTGCCGCGATCTTCGAGGTTCCACAGGGCGAAGGCAACGGATTGACCATTTTCCATGGAGATCAAAACGCCTTGGCGACGGCCAGGGATTTTGCCCTTATAAGGTGTGGTGCCATGGAAAAGGCGGTTCAGAACACCGGAACCGCGTGTGTCTGTAAGAAACTCGCCGTGGTATCCGATAAGGCCGCGTGACGGCACATGGGCGATAATGCGGGTCTTGCCTGCGCCGGCTGGTTTCATTTCCATCAGGTCGCCCTTGCGTGGGCCTGTCAGCTTTTCCACCACAACGCCTGTGTATTCATCATCGACATCGATGGTGACTTCTTCCACGGGCTCGTGGCGCACGCCGTCAACTTCGGTGAAGATAACCTGCGGGCGGGAGATCGACAGCTCGAACCCTTCGCGGCGCATGTTTTCGATCAAAACACCCATCTGCAATTCGCCGCGACCCGATACTTCGAACGCGTCGCCGCCCGGTGTATCTTCGATTTTGATGGCGACGTTCACTTCACATTCTTTCAAAAGGCGGTCGCGGATAACGCGGGACTGAACTTTTTTACCGTCTTTACCAGCCAGAGGGCTGTCGTTGATGCCAAATGTGACTGTGATGGTTGGCGGGTCAATCGGTTGTGCGGGCAGTGGCACGTCGATTGATGGATCGCATAGCGTGTCTGCAACGGTCGCCTTGGTCATGCCAGCGATTGTGACGATGTCGCCGGCTTCGGCGATGTCGATTGCTGTCTGGGAAAGGCCACGAAACGCGAGGATCTTTGAGACACGGAACTGTTCGATCTTTTCGCCGTCGCGGGTCATCGCCTTGACTGTGTCACCAGCTGTCAAGGTGCCAGCCTCAACACGGCCAGTCAGAATACGACCAATGAACGGGTCGGCAGACAGTGTTGTTGCCAACATCTGGAACGGTTCTTCGCGGCGCGAGATTTGGGCAGGGGCTGGAACGTGATCAACGATCAAGTCGAACAGCGCGTCGAGGTTTTCGCGTGGACCGTCCAAGTCGGCGTCACACCAACCGGAACGGCCAGAGGCAAACATGGTTGGGAAGTCGAGCTGTTCGTCGTCTGCTTCCAGTGCGGCAAACAGGTCAAACACTTCGTCGACCGCATTGTCAGGGTCACCGTCCGGCTTGTCGACTTTGTTCACAACAACGATGGGGCGCAGCCCAAGCGCCAATGCCTTGGATGTTACGAATTTTGTCTGGGGCATTGCGCCTTCAGCAGCATCAACCAACAGGACAACACCGTCGACCATGGACAAGATGCGTTCTACTTCGCCGCCGAAATCGGCGTGGCCGGGTGTATCAACAATGTTGATCCGTGTGCCTTTCCATTCGACGGACGTGTTCTTGGCAAGAATGGTAATCCCGCGTTCACGCTCGATGTCGTTGCTGTCCATTGCGCGTTCTTGCGTGGCCTCATTATCGCGGTAAACACCGGATTGTTTCAGCAATTCATCCACAAGCGTTGTTTTGCCGTGGTCAACGTGGGCGATAATGGCGACGTTACGGATTTCCATTGGGTCTGCTTCCTAGCGGTTGGGACGGATGCCGGACTGCGGCAGTTGCGCGCGCATAACGCGGCAAGCGCTGAAAGGAAAGGGGGAATGCGTAGGATGGGTTTTAACCCATCGTCATCAATGGGTCGACGTGTTCGAAAACAGATGGATGACAAGGATACCGATCAAAATAAGCCCCATCCCGAAAACGGCCCAGAAATCTAGGCGCTGCCCAAAAACGGCGAACCCTATGATTGCAATCATCACAATCCCCAGACCCGACCAGATCGCATAGGCAATTCCCACAGGGATCACCTTGAGCGCAAGTGCCATCAGATAAAACGATGCGGCATATGCGATCACGCATAGAACAGCCGGCCAGAACCGCGTGAACTGTTGGCTGGCTTGCAATGCCGTTGTACCGATCGTCTCGGTTATAATCGCAAAGATCAGAAAGATGTAATGTTGTGGCATTGATTTCCCCTGTTATTGGACGCTAGCGGGAAATGAAGTCACAAAAAAGGGGCCAGTTTTCACCGGCCCCTTTTTTAATTCTAGCGCAGCAGCTTACATTGCGGCGTTCAGGTTCTCGTCGATCTTTTCCAAGAAACCTTCTGTTGTGAGCCATTTCTGGTCTGGACCAACAAGCAGAGCCAAGTCTTTGGTCATGTGGCCGCTTTCAACAGTATCGACGATGACTTTTTCCAATGTGGAGGCAAAGTTCATCAGCTGTGTGTTTTCGTCCAGCTTTGCGCGGTGCTTCAGGCCACCGGTCCATGCGAAAATCGACGCGATGGAGTTGGTGGACGTCGCTTGACCAGCCTGATGCTGACGGTAGTGACGTGTCACTGTGCCGTGCGCGGCCTCGGCCTCAACCACTTTCCCATCGGGTGTCATCAACTGTGATGTCATCAGCCCGAGCGAACCAAAACCTTGGGCCACAGTGTCTGACTGCACGTCACCGTCGTAGTTTTTACATGCCCAAACAAATTTGCCAGACCATTTCATCGCCGCGGCGACCATATCGTCGATCAGGCGGTGCTCATATGTGATACCCGCAGCTTTGAATTTGTCTTCAAATTCTTCCTCAAATACCTGCTGGAACAGATCCTTGAAACGACCGTCATAGGCTTTGAGGATTGTGTTCTTTGTGGACAAATACACAGGCCAGCCAAGGTTCAGGCCGTAGTTCATGGATGCACGTGCAAAATCGATGATGGATTGGTCAAGGTTATACATACCCATGGCCACACCAGCGGCTGGCGCATCAAACACTTCTTTTTCAATCACTGCGCCATCTTCACCGACGAATTTCATCGTCAGTTTGCCTGGGCCAGGCATAAGGAAGTCCGTCGCCTTATACTGGTCACCAAATGCGTGACGGCCAATAACGATCGGATCAGTCCAACCAGGCACAAGGCGCGGTACGTTCTGGCAGATAATTGGTGCGCGGAACACAACACCACCAAGAATATTGCGGATCGTGCCATTTGGCGAACGCCACATCTGCTTGAGGCCAAATTCCTCTACGCGCTGTTCATCTGGGGTGATGGTGGCACATTTGACGCCAACGCCATATTTCTGGATCGCATGCGCCGCATCAATCGTGATTTGGTCATTGGTTTCATCGCGCACTTCCATGCCCAAATCATAGTATTTCAGGTCAACATCAAGGTAAGGCAAAATCAGCTTCTTCTTGATGAAGTCCCAAATAATGCGTGTCATTTCGTCACCGTCGAGTTCAACGATGGGATTTTCGACCTTAATCTTGGACATAGGATTACTCCGCTTTTGTGAATTTAGCCGCGTCATAGACCATAAAACGGCGAACGAAAAGGCTGTATACAATAGTATGCTGAAATTTTCTGAGAATCCCAACCTGCAAAAGATTCAATAATGATTCGAGGTTTCGAAATCGGAAACCGATGAAATTATCGCAAATTCGAGGATAGAGACCGTGAATGCGACCTCAATTCACCTAATTGCTGACAATCTGGGTCATAGATGTTGACCACGAGGGCGAAAATGCGCCTATAAAGTGTAGAACGGGCCAAATGCTGCATAAGGCCTGCAATAACTATCAATACCTGGGGGGTATATCGTGCTGAAACTTCTGAAAGAAAATGTGCCGTGGATCGCGCCGACTGTTGCGATCGTATTATTCGGAACCGGTTTTTTCGACCAATTTAATAAATCTCAAGCTCCGCAAACTGCGATTCCAACGGCTGCATTGCCAGAAACTGTTGTGGCACCGACGCCAGCTGTCGTTGAAACTGTTGCTGTGGTTGAAACGCCACCAGCGGCTGCATTTGTTGAACCAGAGCCGGCACCAGTCGTGCTCGCGGTGGCGAACCCTGATCCGTCGACGGCTGCGCGTCTTGCTGCATTGGTCGAGGCGGCCGCAGAGCCAGAGGTGACGCGCGGCGAGGCTATTACCACCCAGATCAATGGCATCGGTGATGATCCAGCCGCATTTTTTGCAAATGCGCAGGCAAATCTGGCCGCAGCCAGCAACTGCGAAAATGATCTGGCGGCGCTGGCCAACGATGCACGCATTTATTTTCCTAGCGGTGGCTTGGCTGGGGCGGATGCGGGTTTGGCCCAAGCACGGTTGATCGGACAAGTCTTGAAAGGGTGCCCCGGATTTATGGTGCAAGTCGAAGGACATTCCGATCCGTCAGGTGACAGCCAAATCAATCTGCGGCTTAGCCAACGTCGCGCGGAATCCGTTGTGGCGCGATTGGCAGCATCAGGTATTGATACACGGAATTTCGTGGCCAAAGGGTTCGGCGATGTTTCACCGTCTGGTGTAACCGGCATTGAATCAGCGGCCTATTACGATCGTCGGGTCGAATTTTCCATCATCAAATTGGATACACCAAATGGTGCTGTAATCGCTGGCAATCAGTGGCAGCAACCTGGTTGTGTTGCAGATCTTCAGGCGAATATTGATCAGACACGTTTGTTTTATGGTCCCGGTTCAATCACGGTGCCATCCGACGATATGGAATCGGTCTACAAACTGGCAGCAGAAGCAGCGCAATGTGACGGCGCGCGTTTGCGTGTTGTCGGGAACCATTCCGATAACCCAAGCGCACGCGAAGGTGCGGCAACTGGTCGTTTGCGCGCGCTTGCCATCATGAACACGCTTGTTGCGACAGGTTTTGCGGCGGATCAGATTATTGTCGGTGCACCGTCTTGGTCCCGCGGTATTCCGGGCCAGCCAGGTCTGCCAAACAGCCGTGTTGATTTTGAATTGGTGTTGTCAGAAATCTAATTGCATCACCTAGCACGAAAAAAGGAAAAGGGGCCGCATGGCCCCTTTTTTACGTCTAAATCGGTTTGGGGTGGTAGGCCCGGCAGGACTTGAACCCGCAACCAAAGCGTTATGAGCGCTCTGCTCTAACCAGTTGAGCTACAGGCCCCCACTGGTGTGTGGGAATACCATCACGTCGCGGCGGGTCAAGTTCAGTTTTGAACAGGTGAGGCGCCCAGCATTTGCACCAACAGGGCAATCATCTCTTTCTCATCGGGAGAGATGACAGAAGGGTCATCATCCAAGTTCGCCAAGGCAATGACATCTTCCATCGTCATAGGCGCGTCATATGCAATAGGATAGACCAGATCATCAGCAACATCGGCTTGAAGTGTGGTGTCCGCCAGCGCAGCCAGTGGAACGGTTACAAGTGGGAGGAGTGCAAGAACGCGCATGGCAGTGCCCTTTTTGAATTGGTTTCCCCCACCTAACGCATCAAACTGTTAATGGTTCGCGACAATCGGTGCAATTTTTGTGCAGCGAGGGGATTCATTGCGTTGTGCTGCGGGGGTCCATGAGGTAGCTGACTGGCAACGATAATCCTGGGGGATGCACCATGACCAAGAACAATCTGACCTATGCGGATGCCGGCGTTGATATTGATGCGGGCAATTCGTTGATCGACCGGATCAAGCCAGCGGCAAAGCGGACAAATCGTTCGGGTGTTATGGCCGGCCTTGGTGGGTTCGGGGCATTGTTTGATCTGAAAGATGCAGGTTACCAAGATCCGATCTTGGTCGCGGCGACCGACGGCGTGGGAACAAAGCTGCGCATCGCGATTGATACAGGCAATGTTGACGGCGTTGGCATTGATCTGGTGGCAATGTGCGTCAATGATCTGATCTGCCAAGGGGCCGAGCCGCTATTGTTCCTTGACTATTTCGCCACGGGCAAGTTGGAGCTGGATCAAGCGACCCGCATTATCAATGGCATTGCAAAGGGCTGTGAATTGTCTGGCTGCGCATTGATCGGTGGGGAAACCGCCGAGATGCCTGGCATGTATCCCAAAGGTGATTTTGACCTTGCCGGGTTCAGCGTGGGCGCGATGGAGCGCGGCACGATGTTGCCAGCTGGTGTATCCAAGGGTGATGTTTTGTTGGGTGTGGAATCTAATGGTGTGCATTCCAATGGCTATTCACTGGTGCGCCGCATTGTTGAAGTAAGCGGCCTTGGTTGGGACGATAATTGCCCTTGGGGTGATGGAACTTTGGGTGCGGCGTTGCTTGCGCCGACCGCTCTTTATGTCAAAGGCGCAGTAGACGCGTTCAAGGCCGAGCCGGGCGTCATTCGCGCACTTTGCCACGTAACGGGCGGTGGTCTGACTGAAAACCTTCCGCGTGTCCTGCCCGAAGGTTTGGGCGCAAAGATCAATCTTGATGCATGGGATTTACCGCCTGTGTTCAAATGGTTGGCTGATCAAGGCGGCGTGGTCGAGGCTGAAATGCTCAAGACATTTAACTGTGGCATCGGCCTTGTGGTTGCTGTTCCTGCGGAGCAAGCCAATCTGGTGGCAGCATCATTTACCGACCAAGGGCAAAACGTGCACACAATCGGCGAAGTTGTAGATGCGGAAGGCGTTTCCTACACAGGATCGCTGCTTTGAAAAGAACGGCCATTCTAATTTCGGGTGGCGGATCGAATATGGTGTCGCTAGTGCGCGACATGACTGGCGATCACCCCTGCAGACCATGTTTGGTCCTGTCAAACGTACCGGGTGCAGGCGGGTTGGCCAAGGCCGCGGAATTTGACGTGCGCACCGCTATTGTCGACCATAAGACATTTGGCAAAGATCGTGCCGGGTTCGAGGCGGCGTTGCACGAAGCGCTGACCGCAGCTGCGCCTGACATCATCTGTCTTGCTGGGTTTATGCGGATTTTGTCAGCAGAGTTCATTGCGCAGTGGTCAGGCAAAATGCTCAATATCCATCCGTCACTGCTTCCTAAATACAAGGGGCTGCACACACATCAACGGGCACTAGATGCTGGCGATGCGCATCATGGCTGTTCAGTGCACGAGGTCACTGCCGAACTGGATGGTGGACCGATTTTGGGGCAGGCACGGGTTGATGTGGCCGAAGACGACACAGCTGAAACGGTCGCGGCCAAGGTATTGCCGTTTGAACACCAGCTTTATCCGGCTGTCCTTCGCCGGTTTGCTGTTGGCGACCGCACACCAATCTTCCTTGGCGTATAGCTTTTCTTTGCTTGCGGAATTGCGTAGTCTTGACCCTGATAACGATAAACGAGCATCGGCAGGTCATAGATGAAGACGATTACGACGACAGACGCGCTTGCCGCGTTCTGTAAAGAGGCGGCCAAACGCGATTATGTCACCGTCGACACAGAGTTTCTGCGCGAACGCACCTATTATTCCAAACTTTGCCTGATCCAACTTGCCTATCAGGATGATGATGAGGCGGATGCTTGTCTGGTGGATCCGCTGGTCGATGGCATATCGCTCGCGCCATTGTATGACCTGTTCATGGACGCAGGCGTGGTCAAAGTGTTCCATGCCGCCCGTCAGGACCTTGAAATTTTCTACGTAGATGAAGGCATTATTCCTGCCCCGCTTTTTGACACGCAGGTCGCGGCAATGGTCTGTGGCTTTGGTGAACAAGCTGGTTATGAAACGCTTGTGCGCAAAATAGCCAAGTCCGACCTGGATAAATCATCGCGTTTCACCGATTGGTCCCGCCGCCCGTTGACGGATGCTCAGGCAAAATATGCGATTGGTGATGTGACCTATCTGCGCGATATTTATGAATATCTGTCGGATCGTTTGAATAAGTCGGGCCGCGCCAAGTGGGTGGCAGAAGAAATGGCGGTCCTGAACGACCCTGCGACCTATCAATCCAACCCTGATGAAGCGTGGCGACGGATCAAGACACGTACAAATTCAGGCAAGTTCCTGTCTATTGTGCGCGAATTGGCGCGATTCCGTGAAACATATGCACAAGATCGCAACGTGCCGCGTAACCGCGTTTTCAAAGACGATGCGTTGGTTGAATTGGCGTCGACAAAACCGGCGTCTGAACAAGATCTTGGCAGATCACGTCTGCTTTTGAGAGAGGCACGGCGGGGCGATATCGCGGCAGGGATTTTGAAAGCGGTGAAAGACGGGTTGAACACGCCAGCGGACAAGGCCCCAAAAGCGGACAATTTGCGCGCGAAACTTCAGGTCAATCCTGCCTTGGCAGATATGCTACGTGTCTTGCTTAAGGCAAAGTCAGACAACGAAGATGTCGCAACAAAATTGATTGCTTCTTCTGCTGATCTGGATGCATTGGCGGCAGGCGAACGTGATATCAAGGCGCTGAAAGGGTGGCGCAAGGACGTGTTCGGCAACGAGGCCATCCAGCTTTGTGAAGGTAAGGTCGGGCTGGCTGTGCAGGGCCAAAAGGTCGTGACAGTTCCGCTTTAACGCGAGGCGGAGCGCTGGTTCGTGGACCCTTGGACGCGAATTGTGCGCACACCTGCCAAATCATTCGCCGATAACGCACGCGCAACCGTGACCTGACGCGAGAATGTGCTGTTCTGACCACTAAATCCAGCGGCTGCTTCGATGCGGAACGCAAACGTCAGGACGCCGCCGGTATTTGATACCTCTACCAACTGGGCATTGAATTGTCCTTGGGTGCTCGCGACTCCAGTTGCGCGTACAATTGCGCCACTCGGTGTGCGTTCAATCGCAAGGCCGGTCACCTGCTGGATTGCGCCACGTTGATCGGTCACTTCGGTCGTGCGACTGGCTAGCACCAATGGACGTAACTCACCCGATGCGGTGACAGGCGCCGATTGCGACGAACCAAACCAGTTCAGTGGGTTGATCCGCGAATCCGCCAATCGTGCACAGCCGGTGGTGGCAAGTGCAGCACAAATCATAAGGGGCAGGGACACGCGCATTTTGCAGCCTTTCTTCTTTGGTCTTGTGTCTTGGGTAACGGATGAGGCGTCGGTTGAAAAGCATCCTCTGGACCCCACGCCATATCCGCCCTAAATCAAAGCCAAGCAAAGGAGATTTTTCATGGCCACCGCCCGTTTCGAAGACATTGCAGCAGATTTTGATTTTCTTGACGACTGGGAAGACCGCTATCGCCACGTAATCGATATGGGCAAGGCGATGCCACCCCTAGAGGACGCGTTGCAAGTGCCAGCGACCAAGGTGGACGGCTGTGCGTCGCAGGTCTGGATCGTCCCACAGGTCCGCGACGGCATTTTTACCTTTCGCGGTGACAGCGACGCGATGATTGTGCGTGGCCTGATCGCGGTGCTTCACGCGCTTTATAACGACCTGCCAGTCGCGGATGTGCAGGCCGTAGATGCACATGCGGAGCTAGGGCGGCTGGGATTGAACGATCATTTGTCGGCGCAGCGATCCAACGGGGTGCGAGCAATGATCGAACGTATTAGGGCGACGGCAGTCTAAAGCACTGCAAGGCTGGTTTCCAAATCGCCGTAGCCTGTAAATCGGTATTCGTAGTCAAGTTGAAGACGATCGGCACAGATTTTTGCCTTGGCTTGTAAGTCGGGGTTTTCGGTTTGGGCCTGATACACCAATTTCGTATAATTTCCGAAATACATGTCACGCAGGGCAGGGTGTCGTCCAAGGCCCAATGGCTCCCATACGAATGCATCGAACTGACGCACAAGGAAGTCTGTCAGATAGAATGCGGTCATCTCATCGCGTGCGTCGAATGCTGCATTAGTTTCAAAAAACGAATAACAATGCGGCCCTTCGACCATTCTAACACCCAATTCCTTGCACTTTTCGAACAATTGACCACCAGTACCACAATCGGCATAGACCACAAAAATATCCGCATAATCCGCGCGGTATTTTTCAACTGCTTCTTCAATAGCTGGCGTAATCTTTTCCGGGTGATTGTGAAAAATTGCCGGAAGACATTGCAGATCAAGATGGTCCCAACCGTGCGAATTCTTTAAGGCGATAATCTCGTGCGCAAGCGCACCACAGGCAAGCAATAGAACGCGACCGTTTCCAGTTGCGGCTAATCCGTCAGTTGTCAGCGTCTGATCATCAGTCATCGCATTGCTCCGCTAAATCGCACAGCTAACCCGATTGCCAACACGGCAAAAATGGCGGGCATTCCGATGATGCTGAACAATCCAATAGTGAAACCAGCAGCGGCAAAAACCAAAAGCCATATGATCAATAGATGTTTCATATACCCAACGTGGTGACCATTTATGCAAAAGAAAAGGCCTCGCAATCAAATGCGAGGCCCGTTTTCACCAATTCGAATTTGGTTTAGGCCGTCGCACCTTGGTTGTGTTTGCGAGCCATGAATGTTTTGGCGGTTTCAACGGCCACGGCCGCGTCACGGCAATAAGCATCTGCGCCGATGGCCTTGCCGAATTCTTCGTTCAACGGCGCACCGCCGACCAGAACGATGTAATCTTCGCGCATACCCTTTTCGACAAGTGTATCAATCACGACCTTCATATAGGGCATGGTTGTTGTAAGCAGGGCTGACATACCAAGAATATCAGGCTCTTCTGTGTCAATTGCCTCTAGGTAAGCTTCGACTGGGTTGTTAATGCCCATATCGACGACTTCGAAACCAGCACCTTCCATCATCATACCAACAAGGTTCTTGCCGATATCGTGGATGTCGCCTTTAACTGTCCCGATGACCATCTTGCCAACACGTGGTGCGCCTGTTTCAGCCAGCAGCGGCTTAAGGATAGCCATGCCACCCTTCATCGCGTTTGCAGCCAACAGAACCTCTGGCACGAACAAAATACCATCGCGGAAGTCGGCGCCAACGATGGTCATGCCGCCAACCAGTGCCTCTGTCAGAACCCGGTAAGGTTCCCAGCCGCGATCGATCAGAATATGCACGCCTTCTTCGATTTCTTCCTTCATCCCATCGTAAAGGTCATCGAACATTTGTGCGACAAGATCTTCGTCGTTCAGTTCGGACAGGATGATGTCATCTTCGTCGGACATAAAGGAAACCTCCCAAGGGCGCGTGATATCTGCGCGTTTCTTTTAACCTTTGTGGATCGGAAATCCAGACCGCTCGCAAACAATCGCGACATAAGGTGTGGCTGAACCGACCAAGCCTTGTGCGTGTTCGCTTTTTGTTCTAACTTGTGCCAATGGCAAATTTGATAAATGAAAACAGGGTGCAAGCCCGTGGTAGAGGCGCGACATCAAACCCTGCTGTGCGATTTGATTCTGTCATTGCCGAACATGTGGATGATGGCTGGGATATTGAAGAAGAACGCCCCGTTTTGCGGACCCAGGTGCGACTGGAACGCCCGCGCCGTGTGATCAGTAAAAACACCTCACCCGATTTGTCATTTGATCGGTCAATCAATCCATACCGTGGTTGTGAACACGGGTGCATTTACTGTTTTGCCCGGCCCAGTCACGCATACCTTGGTCTGTCGCCGGGTCTGGATTTTGAAACACAGCTGGTTGCCCGCCCTGATGCGCCTGAGTTATTGACCGAAGAGCTGCGAAATCCGCGTTATAAACCCGCAATGATTGCGATAGGGACCAACACAGACCCCTATCAACCGATTGAAAAAGAACATAAAATCATGCGCGGCCTTCTACAGGTATTGTCCGGTTTCAACCATCCTGTGGGCATCGTGACCAAAGGTGTAATGATCGAACGCGACATAGATATTCTGCGCCCCATGGCGGCCAAGGGTTTGGTGCGCGTCGGGATTTCAATAACAACACTGGAAAATAAGACATCGCGCGCGATGGAACCACGTGTTCCGTTGCCTGCCCGACGGCTGCAAACCATCCGTCGCCTTACAGATGCGGGTATTCCTGTGCGTGTAATGGTGTCACCCATCGTGCCCGCGCTGACCGATCACGAGTTGGAGGCGATCCTGACAGCTGCCGCTAAGGCTGGGGCAACTGCTGCCTCGACCATCGTGCTGCGCCTGCCACGAGAGGTTTCTGGCCTGTTTCAGGATTGGCTAGCTAGGGCATACCCTGACCGGGCTGCGCGCATTATGGGCCGCGTGCGTGAACTTCATGGTGGCAAGGATTACGATCCAGCATTCGGCAGTCGGATGCGGGGGCAGGGGAAATGGGCTGATTTGATTCATCAGCGGGCACGTTTGACCATGTCGAAACTGGGTTTAAGCCGAGATTTGGCGCCTTTGCGGACAGACCTTTTCAAGGTGCCACCAATGGCCGGTGATCAGATGGACCTATTTTAGGCCCGTCTGCGCCCGCGCCGTGGTGCCCGAACGGCCCCCGCGCCATCTGTCCCATCTGAAAGAGATGAAAACCCGCCCAACGCTGTGCTGATTTGATCAAGGCTTGGTTTTGGTCCGCGCGGCCTGTTTTCCAATGCAGCCCGCATGGATTTCAAATGATCAGGTGTTGTTCCGCAGCAGCCGCCAATGATCTTTGCACCACTGTCGCGCGCCAACACGGCATAATCGGCCATTAAATCAGGCGTGCCGTCATAATGGATATGTCCATCGTGGAATTTGGGGATTCCGGCGTTGCCCTTGGAGATGAGGACCGCCTCAGGCGCTGTTTCCGCAATGCCAAGGATTGTGCGCAACAAATCTGATGCTCCAACACCGCAGTTTGCCCCGAATCCGATCGGTTGATGGGCCAACTTTGCGACCATTTTAGCCATGTCCTTAGACGTCATACCCATCATCGTGCGGCCGGCCGTGTCAAAACTCATCGTGCCACACCACGGCATGTCCGCTAGGGCAAAGGCTTCTGACGCGGCGCGAAACTCTTCTGGAGCGGAAATTGTTTCGACCCACAGCACATCAGCACCACCTGCTTTCAGGCCTTCGGCCTGTTCGTGGAACATCTCGACTGCTATTTCATGGGTCAGTGTGCCCATTGGTGCCATGATTTCGCCGGTTGGCCCTACCGAACCCGCCACAATAACAATGCGCCCCGATGCATCCGCGATATCGCGCCCGATGGACGCGCCAACGCGGTTCAGTTCGTGCGTTTGGTCAGCGGCGTCGTGCAATTTCAACCGAGATGCATTGCCACCAAACGTATTTGTCAGGAACAGATCGCTACCCGCATCAACCGCTCCTTTATAGAGCGTGCGGATATTCTCCGGCTTGTGAATATTCCACATCTCTGGCGCATCACCAGCCTCTAGCCCCAGATTGAACAGGTTTGTGCCTGTGGCACCATCTGCCAGCAACCAATCTCGGGAATTGAGCAAGTTTGTGAGTGGGTTAGACATAATGCGCCTCAAAAGTTTAATCCACGGGTTTTGTCATGGTCGTCGATCTGGCGCAATGGAATTGAGCGCATCATGATTATGCGCTCAATTCATGTTAAATTAGCTTTCGGCCACCATTTGGGTCTTCGCTTCAATCATCAAGCTGGCCATTTTGGTGCGAATTGTGGCTTCGTCCGCGTGACCTGTCAGGTCGGCTGCGACCTTGCGATAAACGTCTTCGTC
Organism: Yoonia sp.; assembly: GCA_965656885.1. Lineage (GTDB taxonomy): Bacteria > Pseudomonadota > Alphaproteobacteria > Rhodobacterales > Rhodobacteraceae > Yoonia. The sequence continues at coordinate 17,810 of CBFHME010000015.1, read as the reverse complement.
GCCCGGTTCCTGAAAGTCGGATTTTACCACCTCAGCGGCATAGGTTGCGGCATCTGCATCTGACTTACCCAGTAATGCGGCGGCCCATAGCCCGAGCAACTTATTGCGACGTGCTTCTGCTTTGAAAAGCATCTCGGCGTCATGTGCGAATTTTGTCTCAAACGCGGTTTCACGGTCTTTCATGGTGTTCATCGTGGACCTCCCTCAGAAAATTGCAGTGATATAGAAGATATGGGAACGGTGTGGCTTGCTCGCAAGTGGGTGTTGGCGTAAGAGGCCCCCAAGACGCGCCCCATGGCGGGGCCCGACACGCGCAAGGGGTCAAACATGGCACGCCGCAAATTGGTATACGAAGGCAAGGCAAAGATACTTTACGAAGGTCCTGAGCCAGGAACGCTTGTTCAATATTTCAAGGACGATGCGACCGCCTTCAATGCAGAGAAAAAGGCCGTGATCGAAGGCAAGGGTGTGTTGAATAACCGCTTGTCTGAGTATTTCATGCTGGGCCTGCAGTCGATCGGTATTCCAACCCACTTTATTAAGCGCCTTAACATGCGCGAACAGTTGATCCGACAGGCAGAAATCGTGCCGCTAGAGGTTATTGTGCGCAACTATGCGGCTGGTACGATGGCCAAGCGAATGGGCATGGATGAAGGCACGCAGCTACCGCGCCCGGTTGTCGAATTTTCGTATAAAGATGACAGTCTTGGCGATCCTCTGGTCCCCGAAGAATACATTGCTGCATTCGGCTGGGCCACACAGCAGGAAATGGACGATATTGTCAGCCTTGCTTTGCGGGTCAACGACTTCATGTCGGGTGTGATGTATGGCGTTGGCATCAAATTGATTGATTTCAAAATTGAAGTGGGCCGTGTTTGGGACAATGAATTCCCGCGGCTCATCTTGGCGGATGAAATCAGCCCAGACAGTTGCCGCCTTTGGGACATCGAAAGCGGACGCAAACTTGATAAAGATGTGTTCCGTCGTGATCTTGGCGATCTCGCAGATGCGTATACCGAAGTGGCCAAGCGTTTGGGCGTTCTGCCATCAAACGTGACCCATACCGCAAGCAAACCTACCTTAATTAACTGAAGGATATCAGACAGATGAAAGCAAGAGTTCATGTGATGCTAAAGAATGGCGTTCTGGATCCACAAGGGGCCGCTGTGCAACACGCGCTGGGATCGCTTGGTTTTGACGGTGTTGAAGGCGTGCGTCAGGGCAAGGTGATTGAATTGGATCTGGCCGACGGCACATCCGAAGACACCATCGCGCAGATGTGCGAAAAGCTGCTGGCGAACACCGTCATCGAAAGCTACCGCGTCGAGGTGCTGTGATGCGCGCTGCGGTTATCGTTTTCCCCGGATCCAACTGTGATCGTGACATGGCTGTCGCTTTGGAATCCGCCGGTGCCGACGTGCAAATGGTCTGGCACAAGGATGCCACGCTGCCGGATGTTGATCTGGTAGCTGTCCCGGGCGGGTTTTCGTTTGGCGACTATCTGCGCTGCGGCGCGATTGCCGCACAATCCCCGATCTGTAAGGGGCTTGTGGCCCACGTGGAACGCGGCGGCTACGCGCTTGGCGTGTGCAATGGTTTTCAGGTGTTGACCGAAACCGGCCTTCTTCCTGGTGCATTGATGCGCAATGCTGGGCTGAAATTCATCTGCAAAACTGTTGGGTTAAACGTTACCACATCCAACAGCGCGTTTACCGAAGGCTATAACGCTGGAGATGTCGTTGATTTTCCCGTGGCCCATCACGACGGCAATTACACAGTTGATCCCGCGGGTTTGTCCCGTTTGCAGGATGAAGACCGGATTGCATTCACTTATGGCGACAATCCGAACGGATCAGTCGCTGATATTGCAGGTGTTTTGTCTGAAAACCGTCGTGTCCTTGGTATGATGCCCCATCCTGAACGTGCGATTGATGCGGCTCATGGTGGGACAGACGGACAGGCGCTTTTCCGCGGATTGCTGGGCCAGTTGACCAACGCATAGCTTGTGAGCGTTGGGCGCACCGCATAAGCTGCTGTAATGTCGACTTCTGCTGCTCGCACCAAACGCCGTGATCAAAATCGCTGGTATCTTCGGATAGTGGTGATTGCTATTTGTTTGCTTGCTGCTGTCGTTATCTACGTCAGCAATCAATACCTGATCCAGCGCTTTACGGAAACAACGCGCAACCGTTCCGAGGTGCGCCTGACGCTGTATGTCGCCAACTTGATGAGCGAGCTACAGCGCAATTCTATTGTTCCTCAGCTATTGGCGCGGGATCCACAGCTGATTTCCGCCTTGGATTACAAAGACTATTCGCTGTCGACCGCCCGATTGTTGTCGTTTGTTGATGAAATCGGCGCGGCGTCTTTAATCTTGCTTGATTCAGATGGGCGAACAGTTGCCGCCACCGATAGAAACCGGTTGGGTGAGTTGAACAAAACGTCGCCCCATTTTGTGAATGCGCAACGGTCAAATGCCACGGTATTCACGACATTGCCGTTGGAAAGCGGTGGTTATTCCTTTGTTTATTCGCGGCGGATTGATGTGGGCGGCAGCACTGCGGGCGTCATCGTCGTCGAGGTTGATCTGCAAAAACTGGAACGTGGTTGGGCAGGGGTGTCGGATGCGGTTTATGTCGCTGACAGCCAAGGCACGATTGTCATGGCGACAGAACCGCGTTGGCGCGGTTTGGACGAGGCCACGGCATTAACGCGCCAATCGGCGCCCTCTGCGATTGAACGGGCCTTGCGTGCGACCCAGGACTGGGCGGCCTTACCAGTCGATGCATATCTAAGAGGAGAGGCCGTATTACGACGCGAAGCGCGCGTGCCGTTTCAAGGTTGGCGCATGGTCAGCTTTACGACTTATTCGTCGGTGCGTGAACGCGTGAACGGTGTTCTGGCGTTAGAAGTCATGGGATTCGCGATCATTCTTGCGCTGGTTTTCTGGCTGTGGTCGCGGCAAGCCGCGTCGCGCATTGTCTTTTTCCAGCGTGAATCAGCCGATCTTCGCGCATTAAATGTGCGGCTCCAGCGGGAAATCGCCGAGCGTCAAAAGGTTGAACGCACCCTTGAAGTCGCCGAACAAACGCTTGCCCAGTCGTCAAAGCTCGCGGCTTTGGGGGAAATGTCAGCAGCCGTCAGTCACGAGTTGAACCAGCCTCTTGCCGCGATGAAAACCTATCTTGCTGGTGCGCGATTATTGCTGCAACGCAAACGTCCCGATGAGGCGCTGTCGTCGTTCCAACGTATTGATGATCTGATTGAGCGTATGGGCGCCATTACCAAGCAGCTAAAATCCTATGCCCGCAAGGGCGGCGATACGTTTGCACCCGTAGATACAAGGGCTGCCGTGTCTTCGGCCCTATCGATGATGGAGCCGCAACTGAACAACCGCGACATCACAATTACCCGCACATTGCCTGAGGATCCGGTGATGATTTTGGGGGATCGCCTGCGTCTGGAACAGGTGATTATCAACCTGCTTCGCAATGCGCTGGATGCGACGAAAACCGTCCGCGATCCCGTGATCGAAATCATCCTTGCGACGGGCGATACCGTCAGTCTGACCGTGCGCGATAACGGGCAGGGGATTGATAACTTGGATGAATTGTTCGAGCCGTTTTACACCACCAAACAGCCCGGCGATGGCGTTGGACTAGGGCTTGCCATCTCATCTGGGATCGTAAACGACCTAGGGGGACGGCTGACTGCGCGCAACGCAGCAGGCGGGGGGGCTGTATTTGAAGTACAGTTGCCTATCTTAAGTGCCGACATCGAAGCGGCGGAATAAGGAATACAGGTATGACCAAGGCCATGAAAATCGCAATCGTTGATGACGAACAAGATATGCGCCAATCCATCAGCCAATGGTTGGCCTTGTCTGGCTTCGACACCGAAACATTTGCCAGTGCCGAAGATGCGCTGCGTGGGCTTTCCAATGATTTCCCCGGCATTGTCGTGTCCGACATCAAGATGCCCGGCATGGACGGGATGCAGTTCTTGCGCAAACTCAAAGGCGTCGATAGCGCGCTTCCCGTGATTATGATCACGGGTCATGGCGACGTGCCAATGGCGGTTGAAGCAATGCGCATGGGCGCGTTCGATTTTCTGGAAAAACCGTTTAACCCCGACCGCATGACCGAATTGGCAAAAAAGGCGACGAATGCCCGCCGATTGACATTGGACAATCGTGCGCTGCGGCGCGAACTGTCTGATGGGACCGCAATTATCAAAAAACTTATCGGACAATCTGCCCCGATGGAGCGATTGAAAGAAGACATTTTGGATCTTGGCCAAGCTGATGGTCATGTCCTCGTCGAAGGTGAAACAGGCACAGGCAAGACCCTTGTGGCGCACGCGCTTCACGCTGTGGGTGCCCGTTCATCTAAGAAGTTTGTGATCCTGTCGTGTTCCGCCTTTGACGAAGACACACTAAGCCGCCGCATTTTTGGCCCCGCGCAAGATGATGAACCGATCCCCGCAATAGAAGAGGCCCGCGGTGGCACGCTTGTTCTTGAGGACATCGAGGCGCTTACAGGGCCACTGCAATCTCGTCTTTTGACGGCGATCAACGATCAGGGGACGCCTGCGGAAACGCGCATTGTGGCGATCTGTAATTTGCAAGAACAGGATAAGACCTGCGAAAGCGTGCTGCGCCCCGATCTGTTTTATCGGCTTGCCGCATTGCGGATCACCGTGCCGCCACTGCGCCAGCGCGGTGAAGATATTCTGTCGCTGTTTACCCGTCTGTCAGAGCAGTTTTCAGAGGAATACGGCTGTGACGCTCCAGAGGTGTCGGCACAAGAAGCCGCACAACTGCTGCAAGCCCCATGGCCCGGCAACGTGCGCCAACTGATCAACGTGGCCGAGCGAGCCGTTTTGCAAAACCGTCGCGGCACGGGCACGATCGCATCATTGCTGATGGCAGATACTGACGAAGACCTGAAGCCTGCGATGACAACCGAAGGCAAACCGCTCAAGGAATTTGTTGAAGCGTTTGAACGCATGTTAATCGACAATACCATGCGCCGCCATAAAGGCAGTATTGTTGCCGTCATGGATGAACTTTGCCTGCCGCGCCGGACGTTGAATGAGAAAATGGCCAAATACGGTTTGCAGCGCTCTGACTACCTATAGGAAATCGCGCGTTTCTATCCGCCGCCTGACGATAGCACTTGTTTTATGACACTGTCGTGACCTATGTATGGGGTACGGATGTCCGCGCGTTGGTGCGCGGTGTCGTCCGGTAGAATTCTCTGTTGATTTGATGGCTGGCAATGCCACCCCGAAAATAGCAGCTGATTTGGTCCTTACGGGCCAGAGGAACGCCCAGGTCGCGCGAAAATCGATGCGCCGGGTCATGAATGGGTTCCCCCCGAACGGCGGGAATCGGAGAAGCAACGCGATGCAACGCGCGCAAGATACAGGCAATTTACGGGTGGTCCAATTGGCCGCACCCAATGCCCTTGCGCCCATCGCTTTTATTGAAATCGCCCAAAATGATGCCGCCCCTCCGGGGAGGTGTCGTTGCGCGCGAGTGAACGGATACTATGCCAAAGAAAATGTTAATCGATGCCACACACGCGGAAGAAACCCGCGTTGTTGTGGTCGACGGGAACAAAGTCGAAGAATTTGATTTTGAAAGCCAGTTTAAGCGTCAGCTTGCTGGGAATATATATCTAGCCAAGGTCACGCGGGTTGAACCGTCGCTTCAGGCTGCGTTTGTGGACTATGGCGGCAACCGCCACGGCTTCCTTGCGTTCTCGGAAATCCATCCTGATTACTATCAGATTCCGGTTGCTGACCGCGAAGCCCTGATTGCCGAGGAAAAAGCATACGCCGAAAGCCAAAAGGCCGAGGAAGACGAGACCGAAAAGCCCAAGAAACGTCGCCGCTCGCGCAGCCGGACCAAAGCCGCTGAGACAGTTGAAGATGCCGTTGTAACCGCCGAAGTATCGGACGACGCAGCGGCAGACGTGACTGGCATGGAAACGATTGATCTGGACGACACCGAAGAAGGTGCGTCACCGATGACAACCGTAGCCGAAACCCCTGTGGAGACACCTGCCGCTGATGAAGACGACGCATCCGATGATGCGGCGTCCGATGATAATGATGACGAAGATGGCGTTGATCCGACAGAAAAAGACGACCGGATCGAAAGCGTTGCAACAAATGACGACAGCGATGATGTGCGCCCCGTGCGCAAACCGCGCCCCAAGCGTTACAAAATCCAAGAAGTTATCAAAGTTCGCCAGATCCTTTTGATCCAAGTGGTCAAAGAAGAACGCGGCAACAAAGGTGCGGCACTGACGACATATTTGTCGCTGGCTGGTCGTTACTGTGTGTTGATGCCGAACACAGCGCGCGGGGGCGGCATTAGCCGCAAGATCACCAACGCCGCTGATCGTAAGAAGCTGAAGGAAATCGCAAACGGGATGGAGGTGCCGGATGGCGCCGGTCTGATCATCCGCACTGCGGGATCACAGCGCACCAAGGCTGAGATCAAGCGCGACTATGAATATCTGCAACGCATGTGGGAACAAATCCGCGCGTTGACGCTGAAATCCATCGCGCCTGCAAAAATCTATGAAGAAGGCGATCTGATCAAACGGTCAATCCGCGATCTTTATAACAAAGAAATCGACGAAGTGATTGTTGCGGGCGAGGCGGGTTACCGCACGGCCAAAGACTTCATGAAAATGATCATGCCGTCCCACGCGAAAAACGTGAAACGCTATTCCGAACAGCTGCCACTTTATGCGCGCTATCAGGTTGAGGGATATCTGAACGGTATGTTCAACCCGACTGTGCAGCTGCCATCAGGTGGCTACATCGTGATTGGTATTACCGAGGCGCTTGTTGCGGTCGACGTCAACTCTGGCCGTGCGACCAAAGAAGGGTCGATTGAACAGACAGCGACCAAGACAAACCTTGAAGCTGCCGAAGAAGTTGCCCGCCAGATGCGCTTGCGCGACTTGGCTGGTCTGATCGTCATCGACTTTATCGACATGGACGAGCGTAAGAATAACATCGCCGTTGAAAAGCGCCTGAAGGACAAGCTGAAAACAGATCGTGCCCGTATTCAGGTCGGTCGTATTTCAGGCTTTGGCCTGCTGGAAATGTCGCGTCAGCGTCTGCGCCCAGGTATGTTGGAAGCCACCACACAGATGTGTGGTCATTGCCACGGCACTGGCTTGTTGCGGTCTGATGACAACGTGTCGTTGTCCATCCTGCGGTCATTGGAAGAAGAGGGCGTGCGCGGCCGGTCAAAAGAAGTGTTGATCCGTGCCCCGATTTCTATCGCCAACTTCTTGATGAACGGCAAACGCGAACACATTGCGGATATCGAAACCCGCTATGGCATGTCCGTTCGGATTGAATGTGATCCAACGCTGGTGTCACCAGACTTTGCCATTGAAAAGTTCAAGACAGCCACGCGTATTGTTCCTGATGCAGCCCCTGTTGTGGTCGCAACAGCCGCAATGATGGATGATGACGATGATATTTTGCTGACCAGCTCGGATGACGAGGATGAAGCAGAGGGCGAAGCACGCGCCGAGGATACCGAGGCAGAGGATCGTCCGCGCAAGAAGCGCCGTCGTCGTCGTCGTCGCGGCCGTGGTGGCAATAACGGTGAACAGTCTCAAGAAGGTGAACAGGCACAGTCCGATGCACCTGCCGAAGACAAGCCCGCTGATGAAGCTGCGCCTGAATCACCCGCTGAGGATGCCCCCGCGGAAAAACCAAAGCGGAGCCGTTCAAGGAGCCGCAAGAAGGTAGAGGAAGCACCTGTCGACGCCGAACCGGTTGCAGCCGATGCCCCCACAGAAGAAGCGGCGGTAGAGGAAAAGCCAAAGCGTCGCACACGGTCCCGCAAGAAGGCAGAGCCTGAAGTTGTGGCCGAAGATGCTGTCGCAGAGGCAGCACCGGAAGCCGAGGAAAAGCCAAAACCGAAGCGCAAAAGCCGTGCAAAACCAAAGGCAGAGCCTGTTGCTGAAGTTGCAGCGGAACCAGTTCCGGTTGAAAAGCCTGCTGAACCAGAACCTGCCATGGCCGAAGCTGCGCCAGAGGTGAAATCCGCGGAACCAGCGCCAGAGCCTGAAAAGTCGGACAAGCCCAAGCGTAAGGGCTGGTGGTCCCTCGGTCGGTAAAAAAATCACAAAGGGCCGCATCTGATGATGCGGCCCTTTTGGTTGCTCATCATCCTTTGCGGATAACGTAGGTTTGATTGCTGCCGTGGTCTTGGGTTTCAATCAATATATGCCCGGCTTCATTGCAAAAATGGGGCATGTCGACCATCGCGGCAGGATCATCAGCCAATACGTGCAATGTGTCGCCAGCCGAAAGCGCCTTAAGACGTTTGCGGGCTTTCAAAACAGGTAGCGGGCATAACAGGCCCGTGGCATCAAGATCGTGTTTCATTCCCATTCGCTACCCCAGATGTTTCAAGTCGTAAACACAGCTGTGACGAACTGTGGCGTGACGCCACGCAAAACCTGACGTAGGAAGAGGCAAAGAAGGACCCAATCATGCTTGAAGCCAGCCAAATCCTTGATGCGTCATTGTTGCCCGCGATGTTTATTGCGGCTGTCGCGGGCTTGCTGTCATTTCTGTCCCCATGTGTTTTGCCGATCGTGCCGCCCTATTTGGCGTATATGGGCGGGGTGTCGGTTGATGATATGAACGACGCGGCCGCGTCGCGCAGACGCGTCTTTTTGGCTGCTGTATTCTTTGTTCTCGGGCTATCGACCGTGTTTTTGTTGCTTGGGTTCGCGTTTTCGGCGCTCGGGCGCATGTTCTTGCAGTTTCAGGACTACTTTACGGTTTTCGCCGGCGTTGTGGTGATGATTTTTGGTGCGCACTTCGTTGGCGTATTCCGGATTGGATTTCTGGATCGTGAAGCGCGTGTTGAGACGGGTGACCAAGGTGGCACTGCGTTTGGGGCTTATGTGCTTGGTCTTGCGTTTGCTTTTGGTTGGACCCCATGTCTGGGCCCGATCCTTGGCACGATCCTTGGCCTTGCTGCGTCAGAGGCATCGCTTGCGCGGGGCACCATCTTGCTTGCTACATATGCGCTTGGTCTTGGCATTCCGTTTTTATTGGTGGCCGCATTTTTCCCGCGTCTAAAAGGGCCGATGGCTTGGATGAAACGGCATATGGGCCGGATTGAGCGCATTTCAGGTCTGTTATTGTGGACTGTGGGCCTGATGATGCTGACAGGTCAATTTACAGCGTTCAGCTGGTGGTTGCTTGAACGGTTCCCTGCATTGGCGACATTGGGCTAGGGGCTTAATTCTGCCGAAATTATCGGCTAGGCTGTTTCAAAAGCAGTTACAGGCCATTCAATGTCGGCAGTCGAACCTCAAATCGTGCGCAAGCGGCGGGTTTTTTACATTCCCGGCTATGATCCCATTCATCCGCGCCGATACAGGGAATTGTATCGCACCGAGAGCACAAAACAGGCCCAGATCAGTGGCTATACGATTTCCCAAACCCCAAAAACAGCCAGTGGCCCTTATGGGTGGCACGTCACCGCGCAGATGGCAGGCCATGACGTAAATGCAGACGTCGACGTGCTGCTTTGGTCCGATATTGTGCGGGACAGCATGGCAACGTCCGTTCCCGCCACCTATTGGCAACTGGTGCGGACTGCATGGACCTACATTGGTTCAGGCGCATTACGGCGCTTGATGTGGATGCGAAAGGGACCGGTGATCGCGGCGCTTTATCCTGTCGGAATGCTGATCTTGCAGCTTCTGATTGCCATCGGCTTGGGTGCCGTCCCATATAAACTGATGCAGTTCTTGACCCCCTACATCGGGGTTGTCGCAATGCTGGTCGGTGCGGCCATGTGGATCGCGGTGATTGTCATTGTGCTGCGCTGGTTCAAATCCAAAGACAATAAATTCTTTGCCTACTACCTGATGCACGACTACGCGTTTTCGGCCCGGTGGCGGGGGGCAAACCCTGATGCACTGGAACAGCGGATGGCCGAATTTGGTGATACAATTGTGTCCGCCTTTTCGGATGACGTTGATGAAGTGTTGGTCGTAGGTCATTCATCGGGCGCGCACCTTGCAGTTTCGATTTTGGCGGATTTGCTGCGGGGCGGGCGGGTTCCGAAAAACGGGCCGACTGTCGGTTTCTTGTCGCTTGGACAGGTTGTGCCAATGATGTCGTTCTTGCCAAAGGCCACGCGATTGCGCGGTGATCTCAACTATCTAAGCGCGCAAGATGACATCACCTGGATTGACGTGACCGCACCAGGGGACGGATGTGCCTTTGCTTTGTGCGATCCGGTTTCTGTGTCCGGGGTTGCGCCAGACAACAAAAAATGGCCGCTTGTGATTTCGGCAGCTTTTACGCAATCACTTCAACCAGCAACATGGAAAGCGTTACGCTGGCGCTTCTTCCGTCTGCATTTTCAATATCTTTGTGCGTTTGACCGGCCCAAAGATTATGACTATTTCCGCATAACTTCCGGACCACAGACGCTTGCCGACAGGTACCGGGGGCGACCACCATCAAAGTCACGGATTGATGTGCCTGCGTCCAAATACACGGATATTGTGTGATGTTGCCGCCAAAGCCTGCCTCACGGCCAGAAAAGGTATCGTTGCTGCGGTATCTGCGACTGTTTCGCGCCGACATCCTATCCGCACAACCTGCGAAGTTGTATCGCGCGTGGATGGCTGAGTTCAAAACGCCGTTTTTCCGTAGCTACCTCATCAATGATCCGAACTTGGTAAAACGTGTGTTGAATGAACGCCCCGATGATTTTCCCAAGTCGGACCGTATTGGGGCGGGTCTTCGCCCGTTGTTGGGGAATAGTGTTTTTCTAACAAACGGTGAGATTTGGAAGCGCCAGCGGCGCATTATCGACCCTGCGTTCGAAGGCGGGCGTCTTCGCGACACATATCCAGCGATCCGTGAAGCAGGGCGCGCGTCTATCGCGCGGCTGGCGCAAATGGCCGACGGTACACCGCAAGAGATTGAAGCTGAAGCCAGTCATGCCGCTGCAGACGTGATTTTCAGAACCCTTTTTTCAATCCCGATTGAGGATCATGTCGCGACAGAGGTGTTTGATGCATTTCGCAGATACCAGCGGACCCAGCCCATTTTGAACCTTGCGGCGTTTCTGCCAGGGCCAGATTGGATGCCGCGCTTTTTCAAATCCGAAACCAAGACCACTGCCCGAAAAATTCGAAAGCTGATTACAAGTCTGACCCAACGCCGATTGGACGCGATCAGGGCAGGGACGGCACCAGACGATCTTGCGACCAAGATTATGGTGACAAAAGATCCAGTGAGTGGGGAGACATTTTCGGTTGATGAAATGGTCGACCAAGTCGCGATCTTTTTTCTTGCTGGCCATGAAACGAGCGCGTCCGCGATTGCATGGGCCATCTATTTGCTTGCGATGCACCCTGAATGGCAGGACCAAATCGCAAAAGAGGCTGCGGCGTTGTCGGACGACTTCAGCTCGGTAAGCAAACTGCGTGTAACGCGTGATGTTTTCCGTGAAGCATTGCGGCTTTACCCGCCTGTGCCGATGATGGTGCGTGAAACGACATGCCCAGAAAATTTCCGAGATCGCGATGTTGGAACCGGTGCACAGGTGGTCGTGTCGCCATGGCATTTGCATAGGCAAGAACGGCTTTGGGACAATCCAGATGGATTTGATCCGACACGGTGGACGACCGAGAACGGCAAAGCTTGTATGCGCGACGCGTATATTCCCTTTTCAAGCGGTCCTCGTGTCTGCACCGGCGCAGGGTTTGCCATGATTGAAGGCGTCACACTGCTTGCGATGCTGGTGCAAGCCTTCAAATTCGAAGTCGTAACTGACCGCGTCCCAGAGCCGGTAGCCCATTTGACGGTGCGATCCAAGAACGGAATTTGGCTACGATTCGCACCCCGAAATTCTTAATAGATTTCGGTTTAGGCTACAGTGTCAGTGCACCAGAGGCTTTTGTTTCCGATTACTAAACAATCAAAAAAAATGTGCCTTATTCTCGCCCTTTTTGGTTTCTCAAATTTAAGTTAATATTTTCAGTAACTTAAGGTTCGTGTCTGGCGTCTAGGCGTGCGGATCTGTTCCAAAAGCCCCTGCAATCTGTCCAAATTGTGGTAAACTGAAATTGCGGTGGGGGCTGCAACACACTGGAACGCGAAAATGTCTGTACTGAAGTTTCTCAACCCAAAGACTGTTTTTAATGGCCTTCGCGGGCTTTTGACGAAACCTGCCACTGACTATGGATTTGACCCGTATGAGCGTGAGCCTGTTCAGGCAAGCGAGTTAAAGGCGATCTTTCAGCTACAGTATGGCAAAGCTGATCCGCGTGTTTTAACAAAGCGTGAGCAGTTCGAGCACGATAGCCTGTCGACAATTCGCGGCATTCTATATTCCTAATCGCGTTGATTTGCCTGCAGACGTTGTAGGACAAACAGCCGAATTGCGGACGCAAGCCCGATGTCGCCTCGGGCTGCGTCAATTTCAGCCGCACAGCCGTTGATCGTTTTTCCGTCTGATGTGGCCATTTCACAAAACGCTCGCCAAAACGGGTCTTCCAATGACACGCTTGTCCGATGCCCCCGCAGTGTTAGCGACCGTTTGATCGGCCGCTGGGTCATTCGTCTTCGAATTTTAACTGAGACAGCCGATTGCTTGCTTGATCGGCTTGCGCTGCCGCCAAAACACGTTCTGCTTTGGTGCGACCAAAGCGAACAGCATTTTCATCCGCTGCCGCCTTATCATTCGCTTTTGTCTTCGCCTTACGCACCTTGTTCAGGTTTACGACACTCATTTTGGACCAATCATATCTTCGGGGCGCACAACATTGTCGAATGTTGCTTCGTCCACAAAGCCAAGTTTAATGGCTTCTTCCTTGAGCGTTGTTCCATTTTTATGCGCTGTCTTTGCGACCGTGGTTGCATTGTCATACCCGATTGTTGGTGCAAGTGCGGTGACAAGCATCAAGCTTTCGCGCATCAATTTTTCAATACGGACCGTGTCGGCCTGAATGCCGACCACACAATTATCGGTAAATGCGCCAGATGCGTCACCGATCAGCTGCATTGATTGCAAAACATTATAAGCCATCATCGGTTTCATCACGTTCAGTTCGAAATGCCCCTGTGATCCAGCAAAACCGACGGCCGCGTCATTGCCCATCACATGGGCGCAGACTTGGGTAATTGCCTCGACCTGTGTTGGGTTCACCTTGCCTGGCATGATGGATGAACCCGGCTCGTTTTCCGGCAACATCAACTCACCCAGACCACAGCGCGGACCAGAGCCGAGAAAGCGAATGTCACAAGCGATTTTATAGATAGAAGCCGCAACGGTTTTCAACGCGCCTGACATCTCGACCAATGCGTCATGCGCGGCCAAGGCTTCAAACTTGTTTGGGGCCGTCACAAACGGCAGTCCCGTAATGTCCGCCATGTGGCCCGCGACAGTTTCGCCCCAGCCTTTTGGTGTGTTCAGACCAGTGCCAACCGCGGTGCCACCTTGCGCCAATTCGTAGATGGCGGGCAGGGCGCCCTTTACGCGGCGGATGCCCATCGCAACTTGATGCACGTAGCCGCTAAATTCTTGGCCCAACGTCAGTGGTGTCGCATCCATTGTGTGTGTGCGGCCGATTTTGATGATGTCGTTGAATTCGTCTTGCTTGGCTTCAAGTGCTGCGTGCAGCTTTTCCAAACCCGGAATCAGAACATCATGCGCAGTGGTTGCCACCGCGATGTGCATTGCCGTTGGGAAGGTATCGTTGGATGACTGACCCATATTGCAATGGTCGTTGGGGTGAACGGGGTCTTTTGATCCAATCGTTCCACCCAGCATCTCAATCGCACGGTTTGAAATAACCTCGTTGGCGTTCATGTTGGACTGTGTGCCAGACCCTGTTTGCCAGACAACCAGCGGGAAATGGTCGTCCAGCTTGCCTGTTACAACTTCGTTTGCAGCCGCGATCATTGCATCTGCCAGCTTTGGATCAAGCTTGCCGCGGTCTTTGTTGGCGATCGCGCAGGCTTGTTTAATGACGCCCAAGGCACGCACAATCGCGACAGGCTGCTTTTCCCAACCAATTGGAAAGTTCATCAAGCTGCGCTGCGTCTGCGCACCCCAATAGCGGTCGCTTTGAACCTCAAGTGGGCCAAAGCTGTCGGATTCTGTGCGTGTATTTGTCATTGGGATTACCCTTTGTATGCGGTTGTATGCCGTTTACCGCAGCCGGATTAAGAGAGCAATAAGCCCACCGGCTTACTTTCGGAATTGATCGAGGCTGACAACCTCTGCCTCTTGGCGCTGATCTGCATCGTCGGCTTCGTCTTCAACCATTTCATCCATGGGCGCCTCAGGGGCGTCGTCACTGTCGTTGTCTTCTTGGGTTTCGAACCTCAAACCGAACTCAACAGATGGATCAACAAATGTCTGGATCGCATCATAGGGGATATAAAGCGTCTCAGGATTATCGCCAAAATTGAGTGTGATGGTGAAACCTTCGTCTGTGACAAGTAGGTTCTCAAACCAGTTCTGGATCACAACAGTCATTTCACCTGGATAGCGGTCAGACAACCAATCCGCGATTTCGACATCGGGATGCATAGTGTCAAAGGTGATAAAGAAATGATGTTCACCCGGAAGCCCATCTTTCGCGATGCCGGTAAGCACCTCTTGGATCAGGCTCCGCATCGCGCGGTGCATCAGGTTTCCGTAATCAATGGTCCCGGTCACAGCATCATTCCCCCTGTTCGGATGCCCCCACCATAATAGATTCGATGGGGGATAAAAGGGGGCAGTCAGACCGCCGCGCCAATCAATCCCAGCAATCCGCATAGCGGCAGAACCATCAGCATGGGCCACTTGCGCCACAGCATCAAAATGGCAGCAACAACCGCAATGCCAACCGGCAGAATTTGGATGGTGGCCAGATCAGGTGTCGCAATCGAAAGCCCCGCCAAGTTGGTTTGCGTCACGCTGTTGAAAAACACATGCAACGCAAACCACAGTGACAGGTTTGCGATCACGCCAACAACTGCGGCTGTAATTGCAGCCAACCCGGCGCTAAGCCGAGGGCGCCCTTCCATCCAATCAATCAGTGGGGCGCCTGCAAAAATCCAAATGAAACACGGCACAAACGTCACCCAAAGGGTTAAGACGCCCGCAAGAATGGACATGCTGATCCCACCTTGGGCATAGCCCGCCAACATGCCGACAAACTGCGTTACAAGAATAAGCGGACCAGGCGTTGTTTCTGCCAGCCCCAGCGCATCAATCATCTGACCCGTGGTCAACCAACCGAAACCGGTCACGACTTCTTGGGTCATATACGCCAGAACCGCATAGGCGCCGCCAAATGTCACAACCGCCAATGTGGAAAAGAAGACACCAATTTCCGCTAGGAAAAATGCATCAAAGTACACGATTGGGGCAAATGGCGCGGCCCATAACAAACCACCGATAAATAGAATGCGGCCCGACTTACCCCAGTTCAATGATATATCGTTGGTTGCTGATGTCTTGTTTGCGCCAACGACGCCAATAACCGCGGCCACCAAGATGACCACCGGGAACGGGATCGAAAGCGCAAAAAGTGCAACGAAGGCCGCAATCGCAATGGCGATGTGTTTCTTGTTCGTCAGTGCACGTTTGCTGACCTTCAAAAGGGCTTCAATCACGATCACGACTACGGTGGCTTTGATCCCTAAGAATACGGCTTGCACCCAGTCCAGATTGCCAAGCGAAACGTAAAGCCATGCAAGTGCTGCGATCACGATAGCGCCGGGGATGACAAACAGACCGCCGCCGATCAATCCACCGATGATACCACGTTGTTTCCAGCCTGCGTAAGTTGCTAGCTGCATCGCCTCGGGGCCAGGAAGAAGCATGCAGAACGATAGTGCCCGCAGGAACTGCGCTTCGGTCAGCCAGTTGCGGGTTTCAACCAGTTCCTTGTGCATCAATGCAATTTGAGCGGCCGGCCCCCCAAACGACAAAAGACCGATCCGCCCGAAAACAGCGCATAATTCAGCAACGGAGCGGGTCATTCGCTATGGCTTTCTTCGAAGCCGTCACGCGCCCAACGGTATAATGCATCGTAGACGGGCATAGCTGCATTAAGCATTGCAGTATCATCGCGATGCATCTTGGAATAACCGATTGAAATTGCCAGTAGACCGGCGGCTTGCGGGGTGTCGCTTAGGTCATCGGTGTCTGCCGCACGAATGATTTTTGCCATGCGCAAAAGCGGCTGGTGCGTAAGCCCAAACTCATCGATTAGTGCGTCGAATGTGCATTGCGGCCCAACGTGGGCAAACTTCGCATCTTGCACGTCAAACGGCGTCGCACCAAATCGATCAGCGACAGCCAGAACATCATCACGCGGAACAAACAAAAATTTCGCATCTGGCTCGATAAAGCGGCGGATCAACCAAGGGCACGCGATGCGGTCAATTTTGGGTCGCTGCCGCGTCACCCAAAGCCGTGTATCCTGCAGCTCTGCAAGCTGAAAAGTCGGCAGAGCAGCGCCAAGCCACGCGACAAAACCGCCTTCAAGCACTTCTGCCTGACCACCGCCCGCACGCACCAAAGCTGCGACGCCCTGGCTAATCTTCTTGCCTTTGTGACACACAATGACAGCTCTGCGCTGACCAATACGTGCGATCATGGCCTCCACCTCGCGATAATCATAAAAACACGCAGTCGGTATGGTCAGATTGTCGGGTGAAATATCGTCGGTTATGCGCACATCAACAACGATCGGCGCATCCGGCATGCCAATTTGGCGCATCAATTGGGCGGGGGTGATCATATTTGGGCCAGGCATAGGCATCCTTTCTGAATAGGTGTCAGTGGATGCGATCCTTCGGCCAAAGCCTCACGGGGTGGTCGCAATACCCCTTGCCATTTGACTAAATCGTTCGATTTGGGCGGTCAACCCAAGACAACACTTAGCTCTCGCAGGATTTTTCGACGAATAGCATCGGGGTATTCACGATGTGTCCTCGCGGTAATGACGAACCCGTTACGGGTGATAAGCGCGCCTTTGTAAAAATTACTGATGGCCAGTCCCATGCTTTCAATGGCGATTCCGTTAATCGTGACGCCCATCTGCTCGGCCAGATTGCGTGCGTTGCGCACGTCAGTTCCCGAATTTGGTGTGCCATCGCCAGACACATCAATAACTTTGTTTTCGCAATCTGGGACTTGGGCGAACAGGGGCAGGGCAAATCGTATTGCCTCGGCAGGTGCGGTGTCAGATAACACAAACGCCCGCTGCATAAGTTGGGACCGGTCCGCAAGACGTGCGGCATCGATACGTGTTCGGATGCGGGACCAAGGAATGGTCAATTCCTGACGGTCCTGACCTGACCACTGCACAACCGCTAGCGTTGCCTCTTGACTGACCATGGCGTCAACGATTTCTGAATCTCGCAATGCCGCGGCCAATCCATCGACTTGCAGCCGATATTCCGCTGGATCGACTGAATTTGAAACATCAATCGTCAGGATCAATGCCGTATCGCAAGCGATTGAAAACGTAGGTATAATAGAGGTGATAGCAGCAAGCAGAATTGATCGAACCATATGCAATGGTGCGTCAAATACCGACATTCGGCAAGCCTGATCTGAAAATGGGGAAAATGCAGGTTTCTGTTGCCAGGTACCTGCGAACCCCGCCTTAGGTCGCTAAACCCAAGGAGTTAAGTTTCGGCGGTAGGCACAGCTTACGCTGCGACTGCCATTGCCGGAGCACGGTTGTCATTTGCAACTATACAATTTGAACCGATAACGGTGG
>CBFHME010000014.1:0-58760 GCA_965656885.1 Yoonia sp. | reverse complement strand
AAATGCGCCGCCCATCGTGTAGATGCCAGCGGCGGCCATGTTGACCGAACAGAACCCACCATGGGCCGCATAGTTTGGCGTGCCGAACCCTTGGGCCCAGAACGATGTAAATGATTGCGACTGATCGCGGCCTGTAAAGAACGCGAGCTTCTCGGGCGCTTTTTCACGGATCGGGGCAAGGGTGTTGGTCGCGATCGTGAGCGCCTCTTCCCAGCTGATTTCTTCAAACTCACCCGAACCGCGTGGCCCCACCCGCTTTAACGGGGCACGCAACCTTGAAGGCGCGTTATGCTGCATGATGCCTGCGGACCCTTTGGCGCAAAGGACGCCTTGGTTCACTGGGTGATCTTTGTTGCCCTCGATATAGGCGACTTTGCCCTCTTTCATATGGACGTTAATGCCGCATCGGCAGGCGCACATGTAACACGTCGTCTTGCGGACCTCGTCTGACACCTTGGGTGACAGATCCAGATTGGGTTGGTCGAGGGACATGAGCGTTCCTTTCAGCTAAGCGTTGTGCGGATCAGACCTGCCACGGCAAGTCCGGTCAAGAGAGTAAGGCAAAATGGCCGATAGTAGGGTTCAAGGCGCGGTATGAACATGCGCTGGCCGATCATCACCCCAAAGAATGTAGGCATTGCAAAGACAGCCGCGCGCTTGATCGCGGTCATTGTCATCACTTCAAAATAAAGCAGATAGATCATCGATGTTGCGGACGAGACAAACAAGAATAGGACCAAAGCGGCGCGCATTTTACGGGCGGGTGCGTCTTGCGAGAGGACGTAGAGCGCCACAACCATGCCGCCCACTGATGCAAGACCCGTGACAACACCAGCGGTCAGGCCCGAGATATAAAGCCCCGCCTTGGTCGCAAGGAATGCGATGCGTAGTTTGGCAAGTTGCACCACGGCCAGCACGATCACCAAGATCAGAACGATGAGTTTTGACAGCTCCACAGGCATGCTGACGGTAAGTGCCAATCCGATTGGCGTGCCGATGGCCGACCCGATGACAAGGCCCAAGACGACGCTGCGATCTGCCTCTTGCCAGCCGCCGCGCGCCATCAGGACGCTTGCGCAAAGCTCTAGCCAGAAGCAGATAGGGATCAGCTGCACAGGCGGGATGAATGTCGCAGCGGACGCCATGACGATGGCGGATAATGCAAAGCCAGAAAATCCGCGCACGATACCTGCGGCAATGGTGATCGCCAGAAGCAGCCAGAATTGCGTAAGCGTCAGTTCGGTCCAAATCAGAAGGTCGGTCATGCGGCCTCCATCACGGTCAGGGCGTCACGCGCGATTTGCTTTTCTTCATCAGCTGCGATGACATGCACCGGGACGTCACCGAAACAGGCTAGGTGGCCCATGATTTTGGCGCGAATGGGTGCTGCGTTTTCGCCAATGCCACCAGTAAACGCCACCGCATCGACACCGCCCATCGCAACAACTGCGCTGCCTGCATGCCGCGCAGCCCAATAGCAGAAATGATCGACAGCAAACGCGGCCTCCGGATCGTCGCGGTTCAGAAGGTTGCGCATGTCATTGTCACCACCCAAAGCGCGCAAGCCGGAGTTTTTGTTGAGCATGCGATCGGTTTCCGCCTCTCCCAAGGCCGCAGAGATACGCAGCACCGCGGCGCCGTCTATGTCACCTGACCGTGTGCCCATTGTAAGGCCCGAAAGGGGGGAATAGCCCATCGATGTTGCAATCGATTGCCCGTCTTTGATCGCGCAAAGGGATGCGCCGTTGCCAAGGTGCATTGCCAACAAGCGCGAGGGCAGCGTATCGCCAAAATCGGCAACCATGCCTGCATAGGACAGCCCGTGGAAACCGTAGCGGCGGATGCCTGCATCGTGTTGTGTTTGCGGAATGGCATAGCGCGTGGCGACGGGTGGGTTGGTCGCATGGAAAGCCGTGCCAAAGCTGGCGTATTGTGGCAATGCGGGCGCTGCGGTTTGCAGAGCGATCATGGCCGCCAGATTATGGGGATTGTGCAAGGGCGCGAGTGGGATCACGCTTTCGATTGCGGCGATGACTTGTGGCGTGACCCTTGCTGGTTGCGTCAGGATCGTTCCGCCATGCACAACACGGTGCGCGGCGGCCGTGAGCTTATCAAGCGTGACGCCCGCAGACGCTAGTGCAGCCAGCATTTGTGCCAATGCATCAGCGTGGTCAATGGTGTGTGTTGACTGGGCTGTGTCGCCCAGCTTGATCTGGCCCTCAGTGCCGATTGCCGTCACTGATCCGCTCAATACGGATACAAGGTCGGAGGTAAAAACCTCAACCTTGAGTGACGATGAACCTGCATTGAGGACAAGGATCATTTTGGTAAACCACAGCTGATAGCCGCAAGTGCGGCAGAGGCCATGCGTGCCGCCGCTGGATCAGCGCGAGACGTCAAAAGGATTGGCACTTTGGCGCCTGTGACGATGCCAGCAGCACAACCACCCTTGAGGTAGACAAATGCCTTGAACAGGGCGTTGCCTGCGACGATGTCGGGCACGATGATCGCGTCGGCGTGACCCGCGACAGGGTTGTCAGACAATCCCTTAGTCGCTGCCGCATCGGGCGACATGATAAGATCAAACGCAAGCGGGCCGGAGACATCCGCGTTGCTGATATTCTCGGACGCCCAATCTGCGAGCGCCTTGCCGTCCATGGATGATGGCACGGATGGAATTGCACTTTCGGTGGCGGATAGAATGGCGACCTTTGGACGGTCATTGCCCAAGCGGTTGAGCAGGGCCACGCATTCGGTGATGCAGTCTTGGCGTGTTTCAAGGTTTGGAGCCACGTTCACGGCCGCGTCGGAGATCAGGATCGGTTTGCCACCATCGGGGTGGCTGATGTGGAAAATATGCACGAACCGTTTGCCCGTGCGCAAACCTGCATCGCGGGCCACGGCGGATTTCATGAAAACGTCTGTGTGAAGGTTGCCCTTCATCAGCACGTCTGCTTCGCCCGCGCCGCAAAGTTCGGCGGCGGTTTTGCCGGCTTCTTCTTCGCCCGTCGTGTCGTGCAGTGCGTAGGCGGAGATGTCCCAATTCAACTTTGCGGCCTCGGCGCGGATGGCATCAGCTTCGCCCACAAATACGGGGATCATGATGCCTGCGTTTGTGGCGTCTTGCGCGGCTTCCATCGGCAATGCGGCCCCAGCACGGGCGATTGCGACACGGGGGGCTGCGAACCCTTTGGCCATTGCGATCAGATCGGCGGGTGCGGTTGGGTCAATGGTGGACAGAAAGGGGGATGTCATAGTGGTTCTTTCACAAAAATGCGCGGATCAAGCCCAGCACGGACAAGATAAGAAGAAGGATGACGGCAAAGCGCCGGAAAGTCGAAGGGGAGGCGGCTGAAAACCGGCGCGTGCCAAGCCAGATACCAAGCCCCAGAAACGGAAATGCGCACAGCACAGCGAGGCCGGTTTCGGTGGTGACTAATCCGCCGTGCCACAGGAATGGCATCGTGATCAGGTCTAGCCCTGTCAGGTAAACGATCATGGTGGCGCGGAACGCGGCGGCGGTCATGGGTTGGGCTGTCATAAACGCGGCGACGGGCAGCCCGCCGATGCCCGCGGCATTGCACAGGCCCGACACAGCGCCGACGCCGATATGGCCAGGTGCGCCGATAACGCGTGTAAGGGTCCAGCCCGAAAGCAAGATCAGGGACATGACCAGCACGATTGCGGACACAGCGATCCGCGCGGTTTCAGCGCCAAAAGCAAGCATCGCGCCAACGGAAAAGGGCAATACGATTGCGGCACCACCAAGAAGTGCGGCAACACGCCGCCATTCGATGTGGGTGCGGATGCCGCGTGCCTGAAACGCGGTCATAAGGATTTCGCAGGCAAACACGACAGGGATTAACGGCAGGGGATTTGTAATCAGGCTGGCAGTCGCGATGAAGATCGCAGAAAAACCGAACCCAGAATAGCCCCGCACGTAAGCGGCCCCCACCAGCGCGATAGTGAGGGCCGCCAATTCAGCAATGCTGAGATCGAATAACAAACCTTAGACGGTCTGTTGCTGCATGTCGGCTTTGTTGATGCCAGCCACTTCGACAGGCACCTTCATTGCGTCGCGGCGGAACGGATCGCCCAGCTCTTGGTTGATCATGGCTTCGATCAGGGTCGTGATGCCATTTTCCATCTGGTCCTTGATCGCTTGGGCCAATGCTGCTGTCAGCTCTTCTTGCGTGCGTGCAACAACGCCCTTCAGACCACATGCGTTGGCAATACCTGCGTAAGACACGCCTTCGTCCAGCTCTGTGCCGACAAAGTTGTCGTCGAACCACAATGTAGAGTTTCGCTTTTCAGCACCCCATTGGTAGTTGCGGAAGACGATCTGTGTGATCGCTGGCCAGTCGCCACGGCCAATCGCAGTCAATTCGTTCACAGAGATGCCGAATGCGCCGTCACCAGCAAAGCCAACAACTGGCACGTCGCGCTTGCCGATTTTCGCGCCAACGATGGACGGCAGGCCGTAGCCACATGGGCCAAACAAGCCAGGTGCCAGATATTTGCGGCTATCATCGAACGAAGGATAGGCATTACCGATTGCGCAGTTGTTGCCGATGTCGGACGAGATGATCGCGTCAGTCGGCAGTGCCGCCTGAATCGCGCGCCATGCCATGCGTGGTGCCATCCAATCAGGTTTCGCTGCACGCGCACGCACGTTCCAGTCTGTGCCCGGGTCATCCTGCTCTTCTGTCATGGACGTCAGTTCTTGTGCCCAAGAAGACTTGGTCTGTGCGATAGTGTTCTTGCGATCTTCGCGGCCAGCGTCGCCTGCATCGTCGGACAGTTTGGCTGTGATGCCTTGTGCAACTTTTGCAGCGTCGCCCACGATACCAACAGTTACCTTTTTGGTGAGACCGATACGATCTGGGTTCAGGTCAACTTGGATGATTTTTGCATCCGTTGGCCAGTAATCAATGCCGTAGCCTGGCAATGTGGAAAACGGGTTCAAACGCGTGCCAAGGCACAAAACAACGTCGGCTTTGGAAATCAATTCCATGCCAGCCTTGGAACCGTTGTAGCCCAATGGACCCGCATACAGCGGGTGGTTGCCCGGGAAGGCGTCATTGTGCTGGTAGCCAACACAAACAGGCGCGTCGAGCTTTTCAGCCAAAACGCGGGACGCTTCAATGCCACCCTTGGACAGGATCGCGCCAGCGCCGTTCAGGATCACTGGGAATTTTGCATTCGACAACAGCGCGGCTGCATCTGCAACAGCGGTGTCGCCGCCTTGTGGCAATTCGAAATCAACGATTGTTGGCAGATCGATGTCGATCACTTGTGTCCAGAAATCGCGTGGCACGTTGATCTGTGCTGGTGCGGAAGCGCGCTTGGCTTGCATGATCACACGGTTCAGCGTTTCCGCGATGCGGGACGGGTCGCGGACTTCTTCTTGGTATGCAACGCAGTCAGCGAACAGGTTCATCTGTTCCATTTCCTGAAAACCACCCTGACCGATTGTCTTGTTGGCCGCCTGTGGCGTGACCAGCAAAACCGGTGTGTGGTTCCAGTATGCTGTTTTCACAGCAGTTACGAAGTTGGTGATGCCCGGGCCGTTTTGCGCGATCATCATGGACATTTTGCCAGTCGCCCGCGTGTAGCCGTCGGCCATCATGCCGCCGGATGTTTCGTGGGCGCAGTCCCAGAATGTGATGCCCGCATCAGGGAAGATGTCGGAAATTGGCATCATGGCAGAGCCAATGATCCCGAATGCGTTGTCGATGCCATGCATCTGGAGCGTTTTGACGAAGGCTTCTTCGGTGGTCATTTTCATGGGGCAGGTCCCTTATTGCGTTTCAATAACGTCAAAGACGCGGCTGGAATGCCACGTCTTGCTGTGCGTGACACTATGTATGAAGACAGAGTCGCGTTAGGGCCAATTGTATCCCTAGCTTAAGGCCAATGCAAATTTTTTTGAGAATTTTGGTCTCAAAAAGTAGAATCAGCGCGATGCGGCGATTTCCCTGGCAATAAGTGCAATACCATCGGCAATCCTGTTGGACGGAATGGATGAATAGGCCAGTCGGAAGTAGTTGGTCGGCGGGTTGGGCCCGTCAAAGAACGGGGCGCCAGGTTCGATAAGCACGCCTTTTTGCCGCAACGACAGTGCAAGGACAGCAGTTTCCACCGTTTCGGGAGCACGCAGCCACATGGACGACCCGCCATAGGTTCCCTGACCTGCAACGGTCAGACCGTTTTCTCGCAATGCTGTGTCCATGATGTTGCGCCGCTCGTGGTAGGCTTTGCTCATCCTTCGGACCAGCGCATCATAGTGACCCAGCGATAGATAATAGCTGACCGTGCGCTGGATATGACCGGGGGGGTGGCGCAATACCGACGCCCGCAATGCGCGTGCCTCGGCAATAAACGGCGCTGGGCCAACCAGATAGCCAAGCCGAAGCCCAGGGAACAAGGATTTCGAGAAAGAGCCCACGTAAATGACCCGCCCGTTCTGATCGAGCGATTTGAGCGACGGGGACGGGGATTTCAGAAACGACATCTCAAATTCATAGTCATCTTCTACGATCAGAAAGTCATCAGCCTCAGCCTTTGCCAGTAGGGCCTTGCGTCGTGCGATGGGCATCGTGGCCGTGGTCGGGCATTGATGACTGGGGGTGGTGAACACGACGTCTGTGTCGTCAGGCAACGCATTGGGGGGCAATCCGTCTGCGTCGACCGACACAGCTGACAGCTGGCAGCGTGACTGGATCAAGATATTGCGTAATGCCGGGTAGCAGGGGTCTTCGATTGCGGCGCGTCTTCGCGAATTCAATAATACCTGCGCCGATAGCCAAAGCGCGTTTTGTGCGCCCATCGTCACCAGAATTTCCGAGGGACCGGCCAAAATGCCCCGGCGCGGCAGGGTTTGACGCGCAATGAATTCGACCAGCTTTGGATCATCCCCATCAAAGTAATCCGCCGTTAGGGCCGAAAAATCGCGCATCCCCAATGCCTGCAGTGCGCAAAGTCGCCAGTTGGCCGTGTCAAACAATGTGGGGTCCGCTTGACCATAGATGAACTGATATTTGTATTTCGCCCAGTCGGTCGGCTTGTCCATGCCAAGCGATGGGGTGAAGCGCTGCCCAATGGCCCTGTTCCAATCGACGGTGCCCGCGCCCGATTGCTGAGCGGGAAAGGCGGGTGGTTCTGGGGCATTGTCAGACACAAAATAACCCGACCGACCCCGCGATGTCAGGTAATCATCAGCGACCAATTCAGTATACGCCAATGTGACGGTGATGCGGCTGACGCCAAGGTGCAACGCCATCTTGCGGCTGGATGGTAGCCTTTCACCCGGCCTGAAGCGGCCCGACAAAATGCCTTGGGCAACCATCTGTTGAATACGGGCCTGCAACGTCCCTTCGGATGCGGGATCAAGGAAAAAGGTTTCGACGGAGATTGACATGAATTGGTCCTAACAGTGGTTTAGATTGGACCTAAAGTTGCGGAAAAACAAGTGCGGTTTCGGTATGTTTTTATGGAAAATCACGTGTTTAACCATCTGCTATAAAAGGCTGTGATCCACTTTGGAAATTAAGACTTTCTTGGTGGAAAGGGGACAGTTTGATCGTGGGTGGAGGCGTAACGAAAGGTGTCCTTCATGAGTTTGATTACTTCTGTTCTAACCCCCCCTACCGCAGCCGGCCCCAGCGCCGCAGCCAGAGCCAGAAAAGGAAGAAAACTCATCACAACCGGCCCCCGAGCCGGAACCGGAACCGGCGGCAAAAGATCCCGAACCCGTGGTCATCGCAAACCCGCAGCCCGCACCTACCGCAGCCGACAGCAAATCGGTTGTTGTTGCACAAATTGCGACGGCAGATGATGCGGATATTGCGCAAATTGACCGCCCAGCAGAGGCGGATGAACTGGCTACGGCGCGGGCAACTGTCATGGACTTGGCCGGTGACCGCCGTGTTGACGCGGTGTTAAGTCAAATTGCACAGCCGGTCACGGCGCCGCAGCTTGGCCTGTCAGGCAGCGCGGATCGAGTGGCGACCGATCAGGCGGAGCAAGCGGTGCAGACCGTGCGTGACATGGCGGAAACGGACGAGGGCCAGTCCCTTGCCGTTTACGCCTGACATGAAAAAGGCGGCCCCGATTTCTCAGGGCCGCCTGGAAAAGTCACGATAGGGTTTTAGCCCAGAACGCGTGTGATCGCTTGGTCAACTGCATCGGTGATGTGGTCGATGTCGTCCTTGGTCGCAATCAGGGATGGCGCGAACAACAATGTGTTGTTGAAGCCCGGCAATGATTTGTTGGTTGCCCCGACGATCACGCCTTGCTGCATGCAATCGCCCACAATGGCCGCAACCATTTTTTCGTCGACGGGATCTTTGCTGTTGCGATCCGCAACCAGTTCGGCGCCGGCAAAAAGGCCCATGCCGCGCACGTCGCCGATCCACTTATGCTTGTCCATCAAGGCCAGCAGGTTGTTCTTCAAATGCTCGCCTGTGCGGGTGGAATTTCCGCGCAAATCTTCTTCCTCGATGATCTTCATGTTTTCGATCGCCGCTGCGGGGCCAGCCGTGCAGCCACCAAAGGTAGAGATGTCGCGGAAGAAACCCATGCGGTCTGTGTCGTCAGTGAACTGGTCGAACACAGCGTTGGTCGTCACACAGCATGAAATCGCGGCGTAGCCGGATGCCACACCCTTTGCCATTGTCACGATGTCTGGTTTCACATCGAATTGCTGATAGCCGAACCATGTGCCTGTGCGACCCACACCACAGACGACTTCGTCGATGTGCAGCAGGATTTCATACTTTTTGCAAAGCTCTTGCACGCCTTCCCAATAGCCTGTTGGTGGCACAATGATGCCGCCGCCAGCTGTGATGGGTTCCAAGCAGAGGGAGCCGATTGTGTCCGCACCTTCGCGCAAGATTACGTCTTCGATCGCTTTGAGGGACGCGGCTGTATATGCCTCGCCTGTCGATCCGTCTTGGCTACGGTATTCAAGGCAGTGTGGCACGGCAACGAAACCCGGAGTGAAGGGGCCGTATTGTGCGTTGCGCTCTTCTTGGCCGCCGGCGGAAAGAGTGGCGATTGTCGTGCCGTGGTAGTCGCGTTCGCGGAACAGGATTTTATGCTTCTTGCCACCGTGGTGTTTGTGGCTGATCTGGCGAACCATTTTGAACGCTTTTTCGTTCGCCTCTGATCCGGAGTTTGCGTAGTAGACGCGGTCCAGTCCGGGCATTTTGTCGATCAGCATTTCAGAAAATGTTGCACCCGGGATCGTGCCCATTGTGCCGCCAAAGAAACACATCTTGGTGACAGCGTCAGAGATTGCGTCGCCCATGCGCTTGCGGCCATAGCCAATGTTGACGGTCCAAACGCCACCAGACACGGCATCCACATGCTCTTTGCCTTTGATGTCCCAGACGCGCAGGCCTTTGCCTTCGACAATGATACGAGGATCAACACCGGTCGAATACGGCTTGTGCTGGCTGAGGTGATGCCAAACGTGGGCACGGTCAGCTTCGATGATGCCTTCGGGGTCGTTGGTCAGGGACTGGATATCCATTGTAAATCTCCGCTCATGTCGTGGGAAGGTGCCGCCGAATCTTTGACGCACGCGATGTTTCTAAGACTACATTGGCTGTGCATTTGGTAAAACCAGTAGGGCCAGTTCTATTGCAACGGTATATCCAAAATTTGGCGATTTTTGCGGGGAACCGTTGGGAATTGACAATAAGCTAATGGAAACGCGGACAAACTTGGACGCACGGTTTGCTGAATTTAAGTAAGTCGGTTCTGAAAAACCGTTGACGGATGCGACCCAATTTCATTGGGTGACCCTAAGAATGCCCATTGTGAGGGGAAAACCCGCAGCATCCGGCATTGTGATTTGAGCAGGGCTACCGCTTTTGGTGGAAATCATGTTCTAATTGGGAGAGGCGCTTCAAGCGGGGGCTTGGGCGAAATTTACAGCGGCTTTCGAACAAGACGCAAGATGCGGGAGGCGAGTTCATGAAAAAACTGGTTCTGACAGGGACGGTGGCCGCTTGTGCATTGATCGCAGGTGCAACTTCGGCAGCCGCCGATGCGCATGAAATCACAGTTGCCTATTTCCTCGAATGGCCGATGCCGTTTCAACACGCCAAGGTAACGGGGGCATATGAACGCGCGCTCGGGGTCGATATCAACTGGGTTGCATTTGACACAGGCACCGCAATGTCGGCGGCAATGGCGTCAGGTGATGTGCAGATTTCAGTCTCTCAAGGGATACCGCCTTTTGTGGTTGCGGCGTCTGCTGGTCAAGACATCCAAGTTATCGACGTGGCCGTTTCTTATGCGGAAAACGATAATTGCGTTGTTGCTTCTGCGCTTGAAATTGATGCGACGTCTGCGTCCGAATTGGCAGGGAAGAAAGTTGCTGTTCCGTTGGGCACTGCCGCGCATTACGGCTTCTTGCGGCAGATGGATCATTTTGGTGTGGATGTCGCGACAATGGATGTTGTTGATATGGCCCCCGCTGAAGGAGCCGCCGCGATTGCGCAGGGCCAGGTTGATATGACCTGTGGCTGGGGCGGTGCGCTGCGCCGGATGAAAGAGCACGGGAATGTGCTTTTAACAGGCGCCGAAAAGGAAGCGTTGGGCATTTTGGTTTTTGACGCAACCACCGCGCCGACTGAATTTGTAGCCGAGAACCAAGAGTTGATTACGAAATTCTTGGCTGTCACAGCGCAGGCAAACACCGCATGGAATGCAGGGCAAATGACAGCGCAGATGTTACCGGTCATCGCCAAAGATGCAGGCATGGATGCCGATGCAACCGCCGAAACGATGGCTGGTTTTGTCTTTCCTTCTATTGATGTTCAACTGACCGATGCATGGTTGGGGGCAAATGCGGCCACATTCATGAAAGGCGTCGCAGATGTTTTTGTGGCCTCTGGCGCGATTCCATCCGCAAAGGAAAGCTATGAAAGCAACGTAAATGCGGCCCCACTATTGGCCGCTAGGGGAGAATAATCGCAACGAAAACTGAAACAGGAATTCGCTGGCCGGTCTTGCAAAGACCACCGAAAATTTCCTTGAGAATTAACTGCGCTGCAACGCCGAATGGATGTTAGGGTGCGAATAGGGTTCAAGAAAATTATTGGGACAGGGACATGTCAGGACTAGAAATAGACAAGCTATCCATGCGTTTCGATTTGCCAAACGGGTCTTCCGTGCAGGCATTGAAGGACGTATCGATTAACCTAAAAGCGGGGGAACTGCTTTCGGTTTTGGGGCCTTCGGGCTGTGGTAAAACAACGCTTTTGAACATTGTCGCAGGTTTTCTTGCGCCAACAGAAGGGGCGATTACGCTGAACGAAAAACGCGTTTATGGACCCGGCCCAGAACGTGGCATGGTGTTTCAGCAAGGCGCATTGTTCGAATGGATGTCAGTGCGCGAAAACGTGGGCTTTGGCCCGCGCATGAAAGGCATGGCGGAAAAGCCAAAGCGCGAGATTGTTGATCACTTGCTTGATGTTGTTGGTCTTCAGGAATTCAAGGAAAAGGCCGTTTACGAACTGTCCGGCGGGATGCAGCAGCGTGTTGCACTTGCCCGTTGTCTTGCGAACGAACCTGATGTGATTTTGATGGACGAACCGCTTGGCGCACTTGACGCGCTGACCCGTGAAAAAATGCAGGGTCTGGTTCTGAAGCTTTGGAAAGAGACAGGCAAGACGATCATCCTGATCACCCACTCTGTCGAAGAAGCACTGTTGCTGGGCGAACGTCTTATCGTGATGGCGCCGCGTCCCGGTCGTATTCACAAAGAATATAACTTGCCGTTTGCGGATATGGGCGTGGGTCAAGACCTGCGCGAAGTCAAAAAGCATCCTGATTTCGCCACCGTCCGCGAAGAAATTCTCGGCATGATCTGGGATATGGAAGAAGAGATTATGGGAGGAACAGGCTCATGAAACTGATCGCTGATCTTTGGGCAGAGCTTTACGCCGTCCTTGCCACCCTTGTCGGGGCGGCACCATATATCCTTGGATATATCCTGCTGATTTTGCTGTGCGGGTTTATCTGGTCGTTTATCAAACGCATGTTGACGCCCAAGCATGACTACGGCTCGCTTAAGACCGTGACGTTTGGCGACGAAAGCGCGGTTGTGTCAAACACCGTTGCATCCGTTGTGTCTGTCGTTTTGATTTTTGTTCTGTGGGCGACTTTCACAGGGTCAAAATTTCTGCCTGGCTTTATGCATATGCCAGGCGCGTTTTCTGGCGAAAGCAGCTTCAACTACACCGTAACTGTTGACGGTCAATCAGATGATGCGACCGTGTCGGTGGTTGTATTCGAAGCTGGTGCTGACGTAGAAGCCCCAACAGTTGAACCGGGCGACGGTTTTGCCAAAAACGATGCGCTCGCTTTGCCTGTTTACCGGAGTGAATTGCTGCGTGTTGATCGCAATGATGAACTGGGCCGAGAAGATGGTGCGGAAATCACAGCCGTGAATGGACAACCAATCGCGCCAGGTGGCAGTGTGAATGTCGATTTCGGACAAATCGTTATGACCCCCAAAGGCACGTTGAATGTGAAGCCGTCAACAGGTTGGCAGATGGAGCCGATTTGGTTGCCCGCTCCTGAATCGGTCGTGTCCCGTCTGGGTGAAATCGCGTCTGTTGGTTTCCGTAACTCCACCTTGGCTGAACATCTTGGGTTCTCGCTTTTCCGCGTGATCGTTGGCTTCTTGCTTGGTGCGATTGTGGGCATTCCGCTTGGGTATGCGATGGGTCTGTCTGATTGGTTCCGGGGTTGGTTTGACCCTATCGTGGAATTCATGCGCCCCGTGCCGCCGCTTGCATTGATCCCGCTGGTGATCATTTGGGCCGGCATCGGTGAGGTGGGTAAGATCATCCTGCTATTCCTTGCCGCCCTATGGATCATGGCGATTGCCGCCCGTTCTGGTGTGTCTGGTGTGCGCATTTCCAAGGTCCACGCTGCCTATTCGCTGGGTGCTTCCAAATGGCAGATCATGCGTCACGTCATCATCCCCAATTCGTTGCCCGAGATTTTCACAGGTGCGCGTGTGGCGATGGGTGTCTGCTGGGGCACGGTTGTTGCAGCCGAGCTGGTTGCAGCTGAAAAAGGCGCTGGCATGATGATTATGGTGGCGTCCAAGTTCCAGTCCACTGACATCGTTCTGATGGGGATTATCTTGATCGGTGTCATCGGGTTTAGCATTGATATGCTGATGCGCTGGGCCGAACGCTGGTTGGTTCCTTGGAAGGGCAAGGGTTGATTTAACTCAAATCGTATTAGGAAAAAGGCGGGGTTTTATCCCCGCCTTTTTTATTGCGGTTGAGGCATCTGCTGCGTCAGGATATTCCAAGTCTATGGATCAGAACCAAATTATTTTTGCTGTCGTGGTCGGCGTCGTTTTCCTGCTGGTTTTGCGGGCTGTCTTCAAACCACGATCCGAAGAATCAGACGTGCCGCCCAATGCCATTTTGGTTGATGGGTCAAACGTCATGCATTGGGGTGGTGACCCATCCATCAAAGTGTTGCGCGGCGTGTTGCGGGGCATTGAAAAACGCGGGTTTTCGCCCGTTGTCGTGTTTGATGCCAGCGTTGGTTATCGCCTTTCAGATCGCTACCTTCACGGTCCCGCCATGGCCAAGTTGATCGACCTGCCAAAGGCCCATGTTTATGTCGTGCAAAAGGGCGTCGTAGCTGACGAAGTCATCCTTGATCTGGCGACCATCCACGAGCTGAATGTGGTCAGTAACGACCGCTACCGCGACTGGTCTGTGCAGTTTCCGCTGGTCAAGAAAAAGGGTCGCATGATGCGCGGCGCATGGAAAGGCGGAGCGGTGGTTTGGACCAAGCCCTAACCGTTTATGACAAGGCCGCTGTTTCGCAAGTTTTGAAGGCAGCCATCGGTGCGGTGATTCCATCCGATGTCATATCTACGAAATCATCAGCCACCGCCGCTCGGATCGTCCCGCCGAACTCTAATCCGTTCAACACATTCCCGAACCCGTTGTCCGCGACAGTCAGCGTTGTATTGTTGTCCGACAATGATTGCCGGTCCGTGCGGATGATCGCAGGGCGCGTATTGGCAAAAGCCATGGAAAACGTGCCGCCCGCTGGCCAACTCCCATTCCGCCTCGTTATGGCGAGGGTATAAAGCGGAACCCCAGGATCATAGGTCAGCGCAATATCCGCCTGATCGGTGGCGTGTGACAGCGTGCAAAGCGGCAGGCTGGTGAATTCCCACGCGACGGCGGGGGCAGCAAACATTGAGAGTATAAGGGCCACGATACGCATACACTTCTTCCTTTAATGGGGATCCCGAGCCGCAAAAATGAAATGGTAGGGCTTTAAATCTGCAATTTTGTGTGAGGCAATAGTAACCCTTTTCGAACCAAATTATTTTCTCCCGCCATACCGCGATTTCCCGCCGCGCATACCGCCGCGGCCACCCGTTGAACGGCCTGATTTTGCTTTGCTGTCCTCTACCGCTTTGTCCACGGCGTATTGGCGGGCCATGGGGTCGTCGGCGATGGTCAATTCAACCGCCTCTAGGCGCTTGACCTCGTCGCGCAGGCGGGCGGCTTCTTCGAATTCGAGGTTCTCGGCGGCCTTGCGCATGTCGGTGCGCATGCCTTCCAAAACTGTCTGGATGTTGCCACCAGCGAGGCCCTTGTCGATTTTCGTGGTGACGCGGGATTGGTCGGTGTCGCCTTTGTAAAGGCCAGCCAAAATATCTTCGACGTTCTTTTTAACTGTCGCTGGAGTGATGCCGTGTTCGACGTTGTAGGCGTGCTGTTTGGCGCGGCGGCGTTCGGTTTCGCCCATTGCGCGTTCCATCGATCCGGTGATGCGGTCGGCATACATAATGACGCGGCCTTCGGCATTACGCGCAGCGCGGCCGATTGTTTGCACAAGCGACGTTTCCGAGCGCAAGAAGCCTTCTTTGTCGGCGTCCAGAATTGCGACCAAACCACATTCGGGGATGTCGAGCCCTTCGCGCAGCAGGTTGATCCCGATCAGCACGTCGAACGCGCCAAGGCGCAGATCGCGCAGAATTTCGATCCGTTCAATCGTGTCGATGTCGCTGTGCATGTAACGCACGCGGATGCCCTGTTCGTGCATGTATTCGGTCAGGTCTTCGGCCATGCGTTTGGTCAGGGTTGTGACCAGAGTGCGCATGCCCATTTCGTTGACCTTGCGGACTTCGTCCAACAAATCATCCACTTGCATTCCGACCGGACGGATTTCGATTTCGGGGTCCAAAAGACCCGTTGGCCGGATAATTTGTTCGGTGAATACGCCGCCAGCTTGCTCCAGCTCCCACGATGCAGGGGTTGCGGAGACGAACACGGATTGCGGGCGCATCGCGTCCCATTCTTCGAACTTCAGCGGGCGGTTATCCATGCATGACGGCAGGCGGAAACCATGTTCGGCCAGCGTCATTTTGCGTCTAAAGTCACCCTTATACATGCCGCCGATTTGCGGGACAGATACGTGGCTTTCATCGGCAAAGACGATCGCATTGTCAGGAATGAATTCGAACAATGTGGGCGGTGGTTCGCCCGGAGCGCGACCCGTCAGGTAACGTGAATAGTTCTCAATCCCGTTGCATACGCCTGTCGCCTCTAGCATCTCAAGGTCGAAATTGCATCGCTGTTCAAGCCGCTGCGCCTCTAGCAATTTGCCGTCGGCCACCAGTTGATCGAGCCGCATCCGCAGTTCTTTTTTGATACCCACGATAGCCTGCTGCATCGTCGGTTTAGGGGTCACGTAGTGGGAATTGGCATAGACGCGGACCTTATCCAGCGTCTTGGTCTTTTGCCCTGTCAGCGGGTCATATTCGGTGATCGTTTCCAGCTCTTCCCCGAAAAACGACAGCGACCATGCGCGGTCATCAAGGTGGGCGGGCCAGATTTCGAGGTTATCACCACGCACACGGAAACAGCCGCGTTGGAACCCTGCGTCATTGCGTTTGTATTGCTGGGCCACCAGATCCGCGATGATCTGGCGTTGATCATAGGTTTTACCAACATTGATGTCTTGGGTCATTGCGCCATAGGTTTCGACGCTGCCGATACCGTAGATACATGACACAGAGGCCACGATTATGACGTCATCGCGTTCCAGCAGCGCACGCGTGGCCGAGTGGCGCATACGGTCGATCTGTTCGTTGATCTGGCTTTCTTTTTCGATGAACGTATCGGACCGCGCGACATAGGCTTCGGGTTGGTAATAGTCGTAGTAGGACACGAAATATTCGACGGCATTATCGGGAAAGAACCCTTTGAATTCCCCATACAGCTGGGCGGCCAGCGTTTTGTTGGGGGCAAGGATGATCGCAGGGCGCTGGGTTTCTTCGATCATCTTGGCCATCGTGAAGGTTTTGCCCGTACCCGTGGCCCCCAACAGCACCTGATCGCGGTCGCCGTTGCGGATGCCTTCTGACAGCTCCTTGATCGCTGTGGGCTGATCGCCTGCTGGCTCAAACTCTGTGTGCAGTTTGAACGCGATGCCCCCTTCGAGTTTTTCGCGCGTGCGCACATCTTCTGCTGGGTTGGACAGATATTGCGCCGTCTCAATGTCGCGTTTGTCGGAATGGGCATAGGCCATGACAGGGGGAATCCTTAAACAAAGGTGAACCCTATATTTGTTCTTCTTTTGATCTTGTTCAAGGGCTGGTTGACGCGGGCTGTGATCGGCGTAAGTTTCCGCCAAATCACATATCAGGAGCCAGCAAATGACCATTGATCTCGATAAGCTTGACCGATTGGCCGAAGTTGCCGTGCGCACAGGCGTAAATCTGGCCGAAGGGCAAGAGCTGGTCATCAGCGCCCCGATTGAGGCAGCGCCTTTGGTTCGCCTGATTGCGGCGCATGCATATAAGGCGGGTGCGTCGCTTGTGACGCCATTGTTTAGCGACGGCGAAGTGACAAAGGCGCGTTATGAGCATGGCAATGACGCAAGCCTTGATGCAGCGGCGGGCTGGATGTTTGAAGGCATGGCCAAGGCGTTTGAAAACGGCGCGGCGCGCATGGCCATCACTGGCGATGATCCGATGCTGCTTGCCGACGCCGACCCCGCCAAGGTTGCCCGCGTGGGCAAAGCCACATCAATTGCTGCGAAACCCGCGATGAACCCGATTGTCGGGTTTGAGGTAAATTGGAATATCGTGGCCTACCCGGGTGCAGGTTGGGCGGCCCAAGTGTTCCCTGATCTGCCTGTCGAAGACGCACAGGCCAAGCTGATGGACGCAATCTATGACGCAAGCCGCATTGGTGGCGATGATCCTGTCAAAAATTGGGCTGACCACACCGCCGAGCTGAAAAAGCGCGTGAATTGGCTGAATGAGCAAGGTTTTGATGCGTTGCAGTATACGGGACCAGGCACTGATCTGCGCCTTGGTCTGGCCGAGGGGCATATCTGGAAGGGTGGCGCATCACCTGCATTGAACGGTATTGTGTGCCAGCCGAATATCCCCACGGAAGAGGTTTTTACCTGCCCGCACGCTTATAAGGTTGATGGCACTGTCACCGCAACAAAACCACTGGCACACCAAGGGTCCGTGATCGAGGATATTTCCGTGCGGTTTGAAGCCGGCAAAATCGTAGAGGCGACCGCATCGAAGGGGGAGGCGCAGTTGCAAGCCCTTCTCAAAACCGACGATGGCGCCAGCCGGATCGGAGAAGTGGCGCTTGTGCCCCATTCCAGCCCGATCAGCCAGTCGGGTGTTCTGTTCTACAACACGTTGTTTGATGAAAACGCATCCTGCCATATCGCGCTGGGCCAATGTTACGCAGACACGATCGAGGGCGGGTCCGAGCTTTCGCCAGAAGAGCTGCAACAAAAAGGCGGCAATCAGTCGATTATTCATGTCGATTGGATGATGGGGTCTGACGCCGTCGACATCGACGGCATCACATTGACCGGGGATGTTGTGCCTGTAATGCGCAATGGTGAATGGGCGTTTTGATATGGAAAACCTCAAGATCGACTACGTGGAATTTCCTGCGACCAAACTGGAAGACACCCAAGAGTTTTTTGGCAAGGCGTTTGGCTGGTCATTCATTGATTATGGCCCTGACTATCGTGACATCCAAGGTGCGGGAACAGGTGGCGGGATTGAACGCGCAGACGAGTTGCGCGCCCCGCTGATTGTTCTGCGTGCTGTTGATCTGGATGCTGCATACGCGCAGGTCAGCGCGGCAGGCGCCAAAATCACCCGCGAGATTTTCGATTTCCCAGGTGGCCGACGGTTTGAGTTTCAGGAACCAAGCGGAACGATGATGGCGGTATGGTCTGATCCGGTTTAGATGGATCATCCTTGGGCTGGTCGGCTTGATCTGGGCTGTGAACACCAATGTGTTTACAGCGTCGGATGCCGAACCCCGCTTATTGGCCCATCGTGGCGTGCATCAAACGCATTTGACCGCGCCGCGTGACGGGTCCGTTTGCACAGCGCAACATATTGATCCGCCCACGCATGGGTTCATCGAAAACACATTGCCATCCATGCGGGCTGCGGCTGCGGCTGGTGCACAAGTTATTGAGTTAGACGTCCATCTGACGCCTGATAATGTGTTCGCCGTGTTCCATGATTGGACGGTTGATTGCCGCACGAACGGGCAGGGCGTGACCGAGAAAATACCTTTCACGACCTTGGTAGGTCTTGATGTTGGCTATGGCTACACGACTGACGATGTGAGCTACCCGTTGCGTGGAACCGGGGTTGGGCTAATGCCGTCACTTTCCCAAGTATTAGACGCCGATATTGGTGCGCAGTTCCTGATCAATTTCAAAAGCAAACGTGCTAATGAAGGAACCATGCTCGCCAAGCTACTTACAAATGCCGACTATGCTTCGCAAATCTATGGCGTTTATGGCGGATCTGAACCGACGAACGCTGCTCTTTCTATCGTGCCAGAACTGCGCGGATTTGATCGGCCCGCGCTTAAGGAATGCTTGATTGCTTATGCTTTAACAGGTTGGACCACGCGGGTCCCGGTTGTCTGTCGCGACCGCATTGTTGCCGTGCCGATGGATTATGGTCGCTATCTGTGGGGCTGGCCGCATAAATTCACGCGGCGTATGCAGGCGGCGGGGTCCGATGTAATATTGTGGGGGCCATACGACGGCACTGGATTTTCTAGCGGAGTTGACGACGCCGGGACTTGGGGCCGTGTTCCTGACGGGTTCGACGGGCATGTGTGGACGAATAAAGTTGAGGTCATCGGCCCCTTGCGTCAAAACGGGCTTTGACCGATAAGACCGCATAGACGGGAGATTTATCATGCGTGCACGAATCTATAAGCCAGCAAAAACCGCCATGTCGTCTGGCACGGCCAAGACGAACTCTTGGGTATTGGAGCATGTGGCCGAAGAAGCGCGTAGCGTTGACCCATTGATGGGCTGGACATCGTCTAACGATACTCAGGCGCAAGTTAAGCTGACATTTGATACCAAAGAGGCCGCGATGGATTATGCGGCAGCCAAGGGTATCGACGTCACAGTCCAAGAGCCGAAAACCCGCAAAGTGAACATTCGCCAAGGCGGATACGGTGAGAACTTTGCGACCAACCGCCGCGGCGCTTGGACACACTAATAACGGTCCCGTAGCTCAACTGGATAGAGCACCTGACTTCTAATCAGGGGGTTGGGGGTTCGAGTCCTCCCGGGATCGCCATTTCCATGACTAGTTTATGAATGTTTGCTGGCCTTGGCCACGTATGGATTTACGTCGTCTTCAAACGGCACATGCCTTCGGCGGAATCTATTTTCCGGAACGCCAATTGGATTGCTGATCCGGTCCATCCGAAAATGACGGAATCCTGCGCGGGTCGGGTCCCACGCCACAAGATACCAAAGCGGTTGTAAGATCAGCATGGCTTGCGGCTCAACCTCGCGGATTGTGTGCGTGCCTTTTGCATCGCGATAATCGAACCTTAGAAAATGCTGCCCAAGAAACGCGGCTTCGAATGTGGGCAGTAGCTGCGGGTCGATCTGCCCCAAGTCGGATAAGTCTTGGCGGGGCGACAGCTGCCCGATGTGCAAACACTCCAGAAAACGCCGCAAGTCGCGTACTTTGTCTGATGGCAAAGATTTTTCGATTTTCGCCAACCCTGCATCAGCCAATTCAAAAAAGGGCAAGTTTTGCGCGCCACGCAATGCGGCCACGCTGATCAAAAGGGCGAATACTTCGGCGACTGATAATCGGGCCGAGGTTTGCATGGATTGCGGATCAAGCTGAAGACCGCCACCTGGTCCGCTTTCGGAATAGATGACATAGCCATCATCGCGAAGCGCCACGATGTCGCGCAGGATAGTGCGCCGCGATGCGCCCACGACATCTGCAAGCAAATCAACAGTTGATGTTCCGTTGCGCCGCAGGGTGCGCACGATGGTGTCATGTCGTTGGCGAATATTCATATTCCAACGATATCATAATTGGTGACAAATTTTGGCACTAATTTGTTCTATCCAGTTTGAAGAAACATCAAATAGGAGAAATGAACAATGAACCGCACAGCAGTAAACCCATGGGATTGGTCGCTCAAGCTTGGCTACAATCAGGCCGAGGTGATTGAAGGGCAAACACGTCAACTCATTTGCGCAGGCCAAACATCCGTTGACCACAACGGCGCACCACAAAATATCGGCGATATGCGCGGGCAGATCGCGCTTGCGCTTGATAATCTAGAAGCGGTTTTGAAAGACGCCGATATGGACCTTGGCAATGTGATCCGGCTTGGCGTTTATGCGACCGATGTGGACGAGGCGCTCAAGAACTTTGACCTTTTGGGTATGCGTTTTGGCGCAGTCCAATCGGCCCCCCCGATGACATTGCTGGGGGTGACACGGTTGGCTATTCCGGGGTTGTTGTTCGAGATTGAAGCAACTGCCGCTGCCTAGACTGCCCAAATTACCCGCGTGACGTGATAAAAAATCGGGGCTGCAAAAACAACGCTGTCAAGCTGGTCCACAAACCCGCCTTGTCCGGGGATAAGGTGGGACCAGTCCTTGACACCGCGGTCCCGTTTTATGGCTGCAAACACGAGATTTCCGAACATGCCGACGATGGATGCCATGCCCGCCATCGCCATCGCACCGAATAGGCCAAAAGGAGTGATCCAACTCAGAAGCGCACCGATAAGCATCGCGCTGGCGACACCACATGCAACACCTTCCCATGTTTTGGGAGACAAGCCGGGTGCGATTTTAGTTTTACCAATGCGGCGTCCAAAGAAGTATTCCAACAGATCGCCCAACTGCACGACCATCACCAAAAATGTCACCAAGAGGATCGCCCGATCCCCATAGCCGTCGATGTCGAGATTCATCAGTGCAGGTACATGGCTCACACAGAATACAGTGATCATCAGCCCCCATTGGGTTTCGGCGACACGGATCAGGAATCTGTTTGCATTGCCGCGCAGTGCCGACACAATCGGCAACAGCAAAAACGCGTAGACGGGAATGAACACGGCGTAAACGCCAGCCCATTCAAGCGCGACAAAGATGTATTGCAACGGCAAGACCACAAAAAACGCAAGAGCAAGAGACAAGTGGTCGGCTTGTGCCTTGGTCGTTAGCGTCAGAAATTCCCTCAATGCAGCAAATGATGCGAATGCGAACAGGATCGTCACACCAACCTTACCCATCAACATCGCAATGCCGATAAAGGCGACCATGCCCCACCAGCTTTGCACGCGGGTCATGTAGGTTTCTAAAACGGGGTTATTTGTGTCGGGCTCTTGGCGGGCACGCAAAACCTCGCCCAAGAATGTCAGTCCAACCAGAATCGTGAACGCGCCAATGGTAAGCCACAGAATGTCGATGGTGGTTGAGGTCATGTCGGATCCTCCGGCCGCAGATCGGACAATGCTTTGGCTGCGCGTTTCAGGAAATCTTCCATGGTCTCGCCTGTGCGGACATGTACAGGCTCACCAAATGTAACTGTGCAGATCAGGGGCAGGGGAATGACCTCTCCCTTTGGCATGATCGTGTTTAAATTGGCGACCCATGTGGGCACAAGATCAACCTCTGGCCGCGCCAATCCCATGTTATAAAGTCCAGCCTTGAACGGCAAAAGCGGGTCTTCACCCATGTTGCGGTTGCCTTCGGGAAAGATGATCAATGATGACCCTTCGTCCAGCGCCTCTAAGATTTTATCCATCGGTTTATCGTCCACTTCTGGGCGGCGATCGATCAAGACGCAGTTGAAGACCTCTGGTCCGATAAAGGCCCGCAGCGGGTTCTTTAACCAATAGTCGGCGGCGGCCACAGGGCGCACGGTGCGGCGCAATGCAGGTGGCAGAACCGACCAGATCATCGGCATATCCGCGTTTGACGTGTGGTTCGAATAATACACGCGCTGGCGGGGGATTGGTTCGATACCCTTCCAGTCTGCGCGCACGGCCGTGATCGCGCGCGCGAAAAGTCGAATGCAATGCCCGACGATGCGGGCGGCAAGAGGACGCAAGATGTTCATGGAAACCAACCTTAACGAGGTTATGAAGATTTGGAACCACGTAGGATGGGTTTTAACCCATCATCGCTTAAACTTTGACCGGTGCGCCGCCTGCAAAGCGGTTAATGTCGTGATAACCAATCGGCTCTGCTTGCATTTCAAGATGTAGCCCGTTGTCGGTGTAAGGGTGCGCGCGCGCCAAATCTTCATCTACGTCAATGCCCAAACCTGCCGCCGTTGGCACAGGAATATACCCTTTTTCCACACGCAGGGCCCCTTTGACCAGTTTGTCGTGGAAAGGCGTTTCAATCGTCTCGGCCATTAAAATGTTGGGAATCGATGCTGCAAGCTGGATATTGGCCGCCCATTCAATCGGGCCAGCGTAAAGATGGGGTGCCATTTGCGCGTTAAATGTCTCCGCAATCGCTGCAATCTTTTTACACTCCCAAATACCGCCCGCACGGCCCAACGCCGGCTGCAGTATCTGCACGCCTTGACGCAATGCATTTGCGAACTCCCACTTTGTCGTCAGGCGTTCACCCGTTGCAACGGGGATACGTATGGCATCACACACCATGCGCATGTCGGCATCCGGCGGGGTCGGTTCTTCGTACCAAAGCGGGGAAAATGGTTCTAACGCTTGGCCAAGGCGGATCGCGCCTGCCGTGCTGAATTGACCGTGTGTGCCAAACAAAAGGTCGGCGTTATTGCCTACGGCATCCCTGATGGCACTACAGAATGCGACAGAGGTGCCGATGTCATGCATCGACGGCATATGCCCCCCGCGCATCGTATAGG
The DNA here is from genome assembly GCA_965656885.1 of Yoonia sp. Lineage (GTDB taxonomy): Bacteria > Pseudomonadota > Alphaproteobacteria > Rhodobacterales > Rhodobacteraceae > Yoonia. The sequence continues at coordinate 35,512 of CBFHME010000014.1, read as the reverse complement.
GGCCGGCGGGGTCAAATTTCACGGCAGTGTAGCCTTGATCGACCATGGCTGCGGCGCTTTGCGCGGCCATATCCGCGTCCGCCCAAAAATCAGGAAGCGGATGATCCGCCTGAGGGTACAAGTAAGTATAGGCACGGATGCGGTCGTTAATCCGTCCGCCGATCAGCGCGTGAACCGGTCTGTTTCGATCTTTGCCGACCATATCCCAACAGGCCATTTCCAAGCCGGACCATGCGCCCATCACGGTCAAGTCGGGACGCTGCGTGAAACCGGATGAATAGACACGTCGGAACATCAGTTCGATGTTTTCTGGATTTTCGCCTGCCATGTGACGCTCAAAAACGTCGCGGATCACATGCTCCATCGCGGCAGGGCCGACCGATGACGCATAACATTCGCCCCAACCGACAACGCCCGTATCAGACGTTGCCTTAACCAAAATCCAATATCGCCCGCCCCAACCGGGGGCAGGGGGGGCCGTCACGATAATATCAAGTTCAGCGAGCTTCATGGCAGGTCCCTTTTTGAGTATTTTAGAAAAAGCGAGACTTAGTCAAAAATAATGACGTTTCGTTTCGCGCTGCCTGTTTTTGTGTCGGCGATGGCGTCATTGATTTGGTCGAGTGTCCAGGTCTGGGATACAAGCTCATCGAGCTTCAAACGGCCCTGCTGATACATATCGACCATCCACGGGATGTCGCGCGCTATCACTGCGTCGCCCATTTTAGAACCGATCATGCCTTGACCGACAGCGGCCATCGAGCCCGGATCATAAGTTGCCGCATCCCCAATATGGGGCATGCCGACCATTACGACTTGACCGCCCGCAGCCAGATAGTTGGGGGCTTGGTTATAAACCGGAACGGCACCCACAGTCACGAATACCGCGTCTGCACCACGCCCCATGGCCGCAATGGCGGCATCCCAAGGGTTTTCTTGTGTGGCGAGAACGCCATCAGTTGCGCCAAAATCTTTGGCAATTTCGAGCTTTTCTTCAGACATGTCCACTGCCACGATCCGGCGGGCACCGGCGATGCGCGCGCCTTGAATCGCGTTCAAACCAACGCCACCGGCCCCAATTACAACAACGTCTTGGCCCGCACGCAGCTTGGCCGCGTTCACCACAGCGCCAACACCGGTAATAACCCCACAGGCCAAAAGGCTGGCGGCGTTCATATCCATGTCATTCGGAACGCGCACAATCTGGCTTTGATCGACGACAACTTTTTCCGCGAATGCGCCGCAATTCATAGCCTGCACAAGTGGTTCGCCTGCCACTGTCGTCAGGGCTGCATCGCCCGCCATATCACCGTCGCAGATGACTGGTTTGCCAGAAGCGCATGATCCACAGCTGCCACAGGATTTGATCAACGTCACCACAACCGCATCGCCCAGTTTCGCCCCGCGCACACCATCGCCCATTGCTGTGATATGACCTGCTGCTTCGTGACCGTAGACCGCGGGCAAAGTGCCGCCCCATCCGCCTTCTGCGAATGAGATATCGGAATGGCAGATCGCGCAGGCCTTAAGCGTGACTTCCACCTCGCCCATGGCGGGCGCACGCAGATTAATCGTATCTATGGTCAGTGGTTTGCCAAATTCATGGCAGACAGCGGCTTTGATTTTGGTCATTGGGCTTCCTTCGCGGTTTGGTCCATGCTGACCGCGAGTTGCAATATTTTGCAAGCCGTTTTGAATGAGCTAGGGCAGGTTTTTACGCACGGGCAAATAGACCACAATCGCGCCAACGACCAAGATTGCAGACAGGATGAACGGTGCACCTGGCAGGTAGATGGCTGCGTTTGCATGTGTAAAGTAAAAGAACGCTTGCGTCATCACCAAGGGGGCCGCGATCGATGCAATGGCGTTGATCGATGTAAGCGCACCTTGCAGTTCGCCTTGCTGATCGTCGGACGCCTTTTGCGACATGATCCCTTGAAGCGCGGGCCCGGCGATTGAGCCGAGCGACGCCAATGGTGTCAGCGCAAGCGCGACCCAGCCGTTGGTCACAAACCCAAGTGCCACAAAGGCAACTACATCAACACCAAGCCCCAAAAGCACCGCGTTGCGTTCACCAATGCGTGCCAGAATTGGCCGGATTAAGACACCTTGCACAATGGCGATCCCGATCCCAAAGGTTGCCAGCGACAATCCGACCATGCCCGGGCCCCAGCCGAATTGCAGTTTGCCAAAATAGGCCCAAACGCTTGGGTAGACGAAAAATGCGATCCCATAGATGAATGTCATCCCCATCAGTCGCCCTAGGCCAGGCAGCTGCCCGATCTGTTTGAACGCGCCCAATGGATTTGCGCGTTTCAAGCTGAATGGCCGTCTGATCCGGTCCGTGACGGTTTCGGGCAACGCAAAATAGCCGAACACCGCGTTCGCAGCCGCAAGCACAGCAGCGGCCCAGAATGGTGCGCGTGTTCCGTATTCGGCCAGCAATCCCCCCATTAGCGGCCCCAGCACGAAACCCATGCCGAACGCCGCCCCAATCAGTCCGAAATTCGCGCTTTTTTCCTCTGGCTTTGAAATATCAGCCATATATGCGGATGCCGTGGATTGTGTGGCGGCCGTGATGCCACCGATAATCCGACCGATGATGAGCAACCAGATGGTGCCAGCAACAGCCATCAGGACGTAATCCATTGCCATTACCACAAGTGCTATCAACAAGACGGGTCTGCGGCCAAACCTGTCCGAAAGACCACCGATGACAGGACCAAACAGGAATTGCATCACTGCAAATATCGTCGCGAGAATACCACCCCAGACTGCGGCTTGGCCAAGATCGCCAGCTTCCAATTCCTGAATCAGATCGGGCATGACCGGCATAATCAGTCCGATCCCCATGCTGTCGATCATCACCGTAATCAGGATAAAGATCATTGGCAGGCGATTTTTCATCAGGTCAGCTCCGGTCTATATGTGGGTTCGACTTATGGCTTTTGCCGCCGATTGCAAGCGTGTCAAATATGGCCCGTGGCGACCATAAATTGGGTCAGGGTTTCGGCATAAGAAATTGGGTCCTCGACACAAGGGATGTGACCTGCGCGTGCAAAAACCTTGAATTGCGATCCTGGGATCAGATCGACAGTTTCGCGCACCAGATCAGCGGGGGTCGATTTGTCGTAGCCCCCTGAAATGCCAAGTGTTGGAATGCGTAGTCCTGAAGTTGGGGTGTAAAAGTCGGTCCCTGCGATGGCCGCGCAAACACCGGCATAGCCGGTCGGATTTGCCGCGCTTAGCATTGCAAGCCAAGGGGCCGTTTCGGAGGAGTTGGTGAAATCAGGGCCAAACCAACGCGCGATAATTGTATTGGCAGCCTCGTCCATTGGATTTGAAAGGACCAATTCGCGGCGCTCTTTCCAGAACGCTGGGTTGCCGATTTTTGCGGCTGTGTTCGATAATACCATAGCGCGGATCAGATCAGGGCGTTTCACCGCGAGACCTTGTGCGACCATGCCACCAACCGACAAGCCGATAAAAAGCGCATCTTTTACGTCAACGGCGTCGCAAACTGCGGCGGCGTCACTGACAAGCTGACCCATTGTATAGAGACCATCTGGTACATCTGACTGTCCGTGTCCGCGTGTGTCAAAGCGCACGATGCGCAAACCTTCGGGAAGCAGCGGGATCACTTTGCGCCAAATTTCCGTGGTGGTCCCAAGCGCATTTGCGAACACGATTGTCGGCGCGAGGCGGTGGTCAACACCGTCGATCTGACCCCGCAATGTCACCCCATTATTGGTGGCGGTAAATGCACGCATTGCATGATCCTTACGTCAAAAAGATAAAGCCGCGCTGTTGGGTTTCCCCGGCGCGGCTTTGTCCTGCTACCCGGTCCATCGCTTGCGCGGGACGCAGGGTAACCCTCCCTGCGCGGCACTTGATTAGATTCTTGTGGATGTGTCAATAGGGATGAGTTTCAGCCTAGGGTTGCTCATCTTTCAACGTGAAATGCGCCATGATCTGGCCGTGGTCAGAAGCGAGCTTGTTATACGGGGCCTCTGGGTGGCTGCCGTCGGTCAGATGGTCGTTCAGCACATTGAAATAATCCATTTCACCGATCCGGTCTGCGTAGTCGGGCAAAAAGTGCCGCGACATCAAAATTTGATCGATTGATTCAAATACCCCACCAAAGGCGGAGGTATAAATCATGTCCCGCGCTGATTTACGCACAAACAGCTTTTCCGCAGAATGCAAACGACGGGATTCAATTTGGGATCTGATGCTTTCGTTTTCTTTGTCGGTGTAGCGGTCGCCTTTGTGTTCGGCATCGTGGCGGCGCATCCAAGCATAGTTTTTGAACGGTGCTTCGCCTGTGATAATTTCGGAGCTCACGGCATGTTCGCTATCGTTGAAGTCCCCAAGAACCATGACCGGATTACCAGCTTCGAGTTCATCTAAAATTTCGCGTCGTAGCACCCACGCCTCTGCCATCCGGCGCAGGCCCGCGCGCAGCGCGCCCATTGCGCGGCCAGCGGCATCATAATTCACGAGATCAGCGGCAGGCGGAAACGCCGCGCCAGCAGGGCGGTCAAGCTCACCCAGCTTTGACTTAAGGTGGCAATTAAAGACCGTGACGACCGTGTCACCAACAGGAATTTTGGTTTTCAGCACAGGGCGGGACAACCGTTTGATTGTATAGTGCCCGCCATCTGACCCATCCAGATCGCGGAACGGTATATGCAGCGGCTCTGGCAAATCCAGCAACACTTGGGGTGGTTCGGCGAACCCGTTGCGGGACAAGGTCGCAACGCCCGGTCTGCGTTCGCCCGGTACGCCATCATTGGCATTTGGGGCAAATGCAACAGCGGCATCGCGGTAGGTTTCATGGGCTAGTTTGCGGAAAATTGCCTTGCGGGCGTATCTTTTGGATCGATCTGGGATGTTGGCGGCGTTTGCTTCTGCACCCATTTCATCGGTTTCCGCAATCACATCGCGCAGCGATTTTTCGCTGAAAATTTCTTGAAAACACACAACGTCCGCGTTCAATGTCAAAAGCTGATTGGCAAGCCATGATTGCTTCCAGCTGTGTTCTTCGGGCGTATAGCTTTCGTATTTGTAGTATTCCTGATCTGCTTCGATCAGGTTTTTGACGTTAAAGCTGGCGATGGTAAATTCGGTCATAGTGTTTCCAATGCGCGGGCAAATGTAGTGGGGTCGACATTGCCGCCTGTTGTGACAGCGATGACAGCATCGCCTTCGATTTCGTCAGCGTGGAACAATGCCGCCGCAAGCGCCGCAGCACCGCCAGGTTCCACCACGATCTTTAGCCGAGCAAACGCAAGCGCCATCGCGCGCAGACATTCGTCATCCGTGACAACAATGCCGGGGCCACAATGCGCCGCCAAAATCGGAAAAGTAAGATCACCGGGTTGCGGCGTGACAATTGCGTCGCAGATGGACCCACCCATCGTGGCATTGCGTTCGATTTTGCCAGACGCAAGGCTGCGCGTCACATCGTCAAAACCATGGGGTTCCGCAGGTCGTGCCCGCATTTTGGGCGCGGTTTCAGCCAAGGCGAGTGCAATGCCAGAGGTCAAACCGCCACCGCCGCAACAGACCAAAACATCGGCGGCTTCCACGCCCAAAGCGCGGGCTTGATCCGCAATTTCAAGACCCGTCGTGCCTTGGCCTGCGATGACCTGAGGTTCGTCATAGGGGCGGATTAACGTCAAGCCACGCGCAGTTGCGATGTCCACACCAATCGCGTCACGGTCTTCTGTTTCGCGATCATATAGGATGACCTCTGCGCCCAATGCACGGGTGTTGTCGATTTTCATCTGCGGCGCGTCGGCGGGCATGACGATAACAGCAGGTGCGTCATGTGCGTTAGCGGCCATCGCGACACCTTGTGCGTGATTTCCTGATGAATAGGCGATCACACCGGTTTTGAGAGCGTTGTCAGTCAGCGCAGAAACCGCGGACCAAGCACCGCGAAACTTGAACGATCCGGTATATTGCAGGCATTCTGCCTTGACCAAAACGCGTCGCCCAGCAATGTCATCCAAAAAAGGGGATGTCAGCATGGGTGTGACGCGGGCGTGACCGCTGATACGATCAGCAGCGGCTTGGATCATCTTATAGTTCATGAAGGTCCTCTAACCATTCTGTCAGCGCATCCAACGCATCGTCTTCGTCCAAGAACGGCACATGTCCGCGTCCTGCGATATCGGCGCGGATAATGTCAGGGCGACGGCGCAGCATTTCATCGGCGGTTTCCTCTGACAATAAATCCGAATTCGCCCCGCGGATCAGCGCAAGAGGCAATCCACCCAAAGCATCGTAAAGCGGCCAAAGATCCGGTGTGGGTTGGTCTAGAACTGCCAAAACCGCATCGCGCAATTTTGGATCATATTTCACCACAAGCCCGTCAGCGGTTTGGGCGTAGTGCGCACGAACCTCTGCCAGCCAGCGCGCGTGGGGCACGCCATCAAAATGGGTCCAGAGTTTGGCGCGCGCACGCGCTGCATCTTCGTGATTGTCTTGTGCCGGATTGCGGCCGATATAATCGCGGATAACGGCCATACCCTTATCTTCCACGACCGGTCCAATATCATTAAGCGCCACGCCAAGCAGTCGGTCCTTGTTTGTGGCCGCCAGCATCATCGCGATCAGACCACCGCGCGACGTGCCAAGGATTGCGGCCTGCTCCAAGCCTAAATGATCCAACAGCGCCAATGCATCCGCCCCTTCTTGGGGGATGGTATATGTCGCGGGATCGGCCCAATCAGATTGGCCGCGCCCGCGATAATCCATGCGGATTAATCGCACGGGCAAATGGGGCGCCACATGGTCGAAGTCGGCAGTGTTGCGCGTCAGGCCAGCAAGGCACAGCACCGGAATGCCCTTTCCGCTTTCCTCATAATATAACTTGGTGCCGTCGGGTGTTGTGAAATTTGGCATTAGCCGACCTCTGGTATTGTCGTTAGGTCTGTCAAAACATGGTGTGGTTTTGCGTAAAGTCGATCAATAGGCGCGCCAGCGCGATTGACCCAAGCAGTCGTGAAGCCATAGCCAGCCGCCCCCGCCGCGTCCCATCCGTTTGAAGACACAAACAGAACGTCAGACTTGGCGCATCCAAAATGCTTCCCAACCAGATCGTAAACAGTGTCGTGTGGTTTGAAGATGCCCACACTTTCAACTGATAAGACAGCATCCAACATGTTCGTGATGCCAGCCGACTCTACTGCGGCCTTCAGCATCTCGGGTGAACCATTCGACAATATTGCCGTTGACGCGCCGCGCGTTTTGAGTGTCTTCAACATTGCTAAAACTTCGGGATAAGCCTCGAGGCTCCAATAAAGATCAAGCAGGCGTTGACGCAATCCATCATCGACCAACCCGACTGAGTCCAACGCCCAATCAAGTCCGTCTTGGGTGACTTGCCAAAAATCACAATGCCGTCCCGCAACGGCGCGCAACCAAGTGTATTCAAGCTGCTTGGACCGCCATGCAGCGGCGACTTGAGGCCAATGATCAGCAAGGGCAGCAAATTCGGGTTCTGCCGCGGCGTTGCGTGCGGCAGCATTCACATCGAATAATGTGCCATAGGCGTCAAAAACATAAACGGATTTGGGCAACATACGGTCCCTTCAGTGTGTTCTGGAAAACAGACTGGCACACCCGCACCTTGTCCGAAAGGGGCAAAGCAGTTTGCATCTGCTGTCAGGTCTGCGTAGGCAGCCAATAACATGACCAAAGCACAATGAGAGATGATAACATGACACAAGCAAAAGCCGGCGATACCATCCGCATCCACTACAAAGGTACATTAAAATCAGGCGAGGTTTTTGATAGCTCCGAGGGGCGTGATCCGTTGGAATTCACGTTGGGATCAGGCATGATCATTCAGGGCCTGGATCAAGCCATTTACGGCATGATCGTTGGGGAAAAGAAGGTCGCCGAAATCCCCTGTGCCGATGCTTATGGTGCGCTGAACCCGGCGGCCCGCCAAGCTGTGCCTCGCGCAGAATTCCCCGATGACATTCCGGCCGAGGTCGGCACACAGTTGCAGATGCAATCACCCGAAGGCCAGATTATCCCGGTCGTCATTGCAGAGGTTTCGGAAACGGAAATCACGCTGGACGCAAACCATCCGCTTGCGGGCCAAGACTTGATTTTTGACTTCGAGATCACGGGGATCGACGCGGTTTAACTTCTTTTGGCCCAAAATACCGCGGGGTCTGGGGCAGCGCCCCAGCCCTTTGCACTAGGTGCTCGGTTATAGGTTTTCTGGCTGTGGCATTCCCAGAACGTGATAGCCACCGTCAACACGGATAATCTCACCGGTTGTTGATGCGCCAACGTCAGACGCAAGATAAACGGCTGTGCCGCCGACGGCGGCCAGCGTCGCATTGGCCCTCATTGGGGCGTTTTCATTAGTGTGCTTAAACGTGCGCCGCGCGCCACCAATCGCCGCTCCTGCAAGCGTTTTCATTGGGCCGGGGGAAATTGCATTCACCCGAATGCCATCCGGTCCCAGATCATTTGCAAGATAACGCACAGCACTTTCCAACGCCGCCTTTGCCACGCCCATGACGTTGTAGAACGGTGTAACCTTGTTTGCGCCCTGATAGGTCAGCGTCAAGATCGTGCCACCATCAGGCATCAACGCCATTGCACGCTTTGACACATCAATCAGGGAATAGCAGGAAATCACCATCGAATTTTTGAAGTTTTCGACGCTGGTGTCCGAAATTCGGCCCGTCAGCTCATTCTTGTCGGAATAAGCAATCGCGTGCACAACAAAATCAAGTTTGCCCCACTTTTCCTTCAGCGCTTGAAATGCGGCATCCATTGAGGCCGGATCGGTGACATCTACATCAACCATAAAATCAGATCCGACTGACGCCGCCAATGGCTCCAGCCGCTTGCCGAATGCCTCACCTTGATATGAAAACGCGAGCTCTGCGCCAGCTTCTGCCATGGATTTGGCAATGCCCCATGCGATGGAGCGTTCGTTGGCGACCCCCATGATCAAACCGCGTTTGCCTTGCATTGAAATGGTCATCTGCTGTCCCTCGTTATTTTCGCCTTAGGTGGACGTTTTGCGACGTCACGTCAAGTTTTAGGAATGATAACCACTTACCTGCCGACATGCGCGTTCGCACGTGCTTGCGATATTTTTCGGGGCAAAGTGGATATTTTCGCTTATGCCGCCGCGAATTACAGAAAAAGCAGGCAGCAACGACATTATCGAGAGTGTTTTTCCCACCGTCGCAACGGGCAATCAAATGCTCTGCAGTGCAACGCAATGCTGCCGTTGGCAATACAGCGGTGTGATTTTGCCGTGTAACCGGATGAATGCTGTTATCCCAAACCGGCAAATCGCAATAATAGCAGCGACCTTTTTGTTCTATCATTTTTAGTTCACGTAATTTCTTGAGCGATGTCATGCACCAGACCTCCGTTTTATTTTACAAAAAACGAATGCGCGGCGCCCTGACGGACGTTCCTCGGCAAGAAACTTATGTTCGCACAAAACCCGACTTAGTCGCGGTTTCGAAGGCCGAATAGCGGCATTGACTTGCTATCGTCAGTACCAGTCCACATTTGCGAACCTAGACAGCTTAGCTGCCTGCTCTGAAGAAATACTAAACCTCTGGTGGTTTTCAGTCAATATAGCGCGCAGCGGCAATGCGCGCGCTTACTACCCGTCATATCTGCTTAGCAACATCGACCCGTTAGTTCCGCCAAAACCGAACGAATTGGTCATGATCGTGTCGATGCCCGCATCGGCCTTCATTTCTGTCGCGATTTCTTCGGGCTTCAGCGCAGGATCAAGGTTTTCCACGTTGATTGACGGCGCGATGAAATCGTTTTGCATCATGAGCAGGCAGTACACGGCTTCGGATGCGCCTGTCGCGCCTTGGGAATGGCCAGTCATTGATTTGGTGGAGGACACAGGCGGTGTGGACCCTTCGCCGAATACGCGGCGCACGGCCTCGATCTCGCCGACATCGCCGACGGGCGTGGATGTGCCATGCGCGTTAATGTAGCTAACTTTGCGACCTTCGGGCAGTGTATCGAGTGCCAAGCGCATCGCGCGTTCGCCGCCTTCACCAGATGGCGCGACCATATCGGCACCGTCGGATGTGGCACCAAAGCCTGTGACCTCGGCGTAGATTTTCGCGCCGCGGGCTTGGGCGTGTTCCAAGGATTCCAGCACCAGCATTGCGCCGCCGCCAGCGATGACGAAACCGTCGCGGTCGGCGTCAAATGCGCGCGATGCGCGTTCGGGCGTGTCGTTATATTTCGATGACATCGCACCCATCGCGTCGAACAGGCAGGACAATGTCCAATCAAGTTCCTCGCCGCCGCCAGCAAACATGACGTCTTGTTTGCCCATCATGATCTGCTCAGACGCGGACCCGATGCAATGCAAGGAAGTGGAACAGGCAGAAGTGATAGAATAGTTAATGCCCTTAATCTGATACTGTGTCGCTAGGTTTGCGCTCACGGTGGACGACATGCATTTTGGCACGGCAAACGGCCCGATGCGTTTTGTCGCGCCCGTGTTTTTCACAATGTCATGGGCTGCCATCATCGCGGATGTGGACGGTCCGCCAGAGCCCGCGATCAAACCAGTGCGGATGTTGGATACTGTTGCCTCGTCCAGCCCCGCGTCCGCGATTGCCTGACCCATCGCAATATAGGCATAGGCTGCACCTGGCCCCATGAACCGCAACGCGCGCTTGTCGACGTGCTCTTTGATGTCCAGCTTCACCGTGCCTGCGATTTGGGAGCGGAAACCGTGTTCGGTCATTTCGGGTGATGCCTCAATCCCGGACTTGCCCGCCTTAAGAGAGGCTAAAACCTCTTCCGCGTTATTCCCGATGGGGGATACGATCCCCAGACCTGTGACGACGACGCGGTGCATGGCGCTCTCCTGCAATTAGTGTTGCCCCTTTGTAGGCAGCAGGGCAGGGGGGAGCAAGCAGGTCGTTTTTGATGTTGCTGTGAACCGTGGTTCATAGCGTAGGCCAGCAGACAGCATCAAAGGAGAGCGACATGACACTGCCAGATTATCAACTGACAAAATCGAAAACGACGAAGTTTGCCGCGGGAATTATCGGGCTTTGCGCCTTGGGCTGTGCGGCTGCGCCCATTATTGCAGGGGTTGGCTTGATTGGTGTCGGGGTCGGTGCCTATCTTGGATGGGCTGCTGCTGCGGGTGTGGTTGTAGTCGCCGCCCTTGTTATACGAGCGAAAACCAAGAGGTAAGACATGCGAATTTCTGATGTGGCGCGCGAAACGGGTGTGCCTGTGTCGACCATTCGGTTTTACGAACGCCGTGCGATTATTCCCAAACCATTGCGCAGCGGACGTGATCGCGTGTTCCGACAGGCCGATGTTGCTGCGATTGCATTCGTGCGTGATGCTCAGACGTTGGGGCTGCCTTTGGCCGAGATTTCGGTGCTTTTGCAGGGGTCTTGGCGCGATGGCAATATGGTTCAACTTGCCCGCAAGCATCGCGTTGATGTGCAAGCCAAAATGGAAGCCCTAAGTCGTATTGACCGGATGCTGGCGGAATTGGAAAAATGTAATTGCGACAGTTTTTCCGACTGCGATCTTTCTGCGTCACCCTGTTGCGGGTGATTCTGCCGCCCAAAGCAGAACCAAGGCGCATTCGCTTTCTGCAACAAAACAGGCGCCCGATTGAATAAGGAGCGCCTGTTTGCATGTCTGATTGCGCGGGTCAGCTTTCGCTTAGCGCGACTTTCATATCCTTGACCTGATAGATCACTTCGCCGTCGGCTTCGACGATGCCGTCGGCCACGCCCATGGTCAGGCGGCGGGTTTGGATCGCTTTGGTAAAGTCGATTTTATAGGTCAGCAATTTGCGGTCCGGGCGCACCATGCCGGTCAATTTTACTTCGCCAACGCCAAGCGCGTAGCCGCGACCAAGCCAGCCGCGCCAGCCAAGGTTGAAGCCGGTCAGTTGCCACAAACCATCAAGTCCCAAGCAGCCGGGCATGATCGGGTTGCCGGGGAAGTGGCAATCGAAGAACCACAGGTCGGGTGTGATGTCGAATTCTGCGATCACGTGGCCTTTGCCATGTGCGCCGCCGTCGCCGGAAATTTCGGTGATGCGGTCCATCATCAGCATGGGCGGGGCGGGCAGTTGTGCATTTCCCTCGCCGAAAAGCTCGCCGCGGGAACAGGCCAGCAGGCCTTCTTTGTCGAAACTCGTTGGATAATCTGCCATGTACTTGCCCTCAATTTGGTGCGTCTTTTTAGTAGACTAACCCTTAACATTGCCGTGGGGCGTGCCGCAAGAGTGGCAGCGTCAGGACCGATGTGCGTTTTTATTTGATCCCCATCGCATTTCCCCCATATGAAAGGAGTGGAATGGAATGTGGTTTGATGACTGATTTGACACAACAACGCAGCACGGCATGGTTGGCAAGCGTAGGATTGCGGCCGACACGCCAACGTATGACGCTGGCGGGCCTTTTGGTCGGTGACGGTCAAAACCGGCATGTAACCGCAGAGGGATTGTTTGATCTGGCGCGCGACGAAGTTTCGCTGGCGACAGTCTACAACACGTTGAGCGCGTTCTGCGAAGCAGGGTTGATGCGTGAAATTACGGTTGATGGATCAAAGAGCTATTTTGACACCAACATGTCGGATCATCCACATTTCTATTGGGAAGACACTGCAGAACTGACCGACGCACCAGCACGCGAGCTGGAAATCCGTCGTCTGCCCGACGTGCCAGAGGGCGCAGAGATTGCATCAGTTGATGTTGTTATTCGGCTGCGTCGCACATGATGGGTTAAAACCCATCCTACGATGTTGCGATATTCAACATTTGTTTACCAGAATCGCGGCAGCGTGGAGGTATGACCAAGTATATTCGCAAGTTCTCGCCCGGCAGCACCTATTTCTTCACCGTTTGTCTTGCTGACAAGCAGAGCAATCTTCTGGTCGAGGAGGTGGATCTGTTGCGTGACGTGACCCGGCTGTGCCAAAAACAACGGCCCTTTGTGATCAATGCGGCTGTGATTTTGCCGTCCGAGCTTCATATGATTTGGAGGCTTCCGCCAGGTGATGCGGATTATTCGGCCCGCTGGCGGCAGATCAAGTCGACGTTTTCCCGGCATATTCCTACGCCGTGCGGGCCATTAACCCCCAGCATGGCCAATCGGGGCGAGAAGGGGATTTGGCAGCGGCGGTTTTGGGAACATCGCATCAGAGATCAGGATGACTATGATCGGCATGACCATCTGATTGCGACGGCTCCCCTGCGCGCAGGTCTGTTGCGTGATCAAAGCGAATGGCCGTTGTGTTCCGCGTATCAACGTAGGATGCGTTTTAACGCATCCAACCCGGCGGCTAGAACCACTGCCCTGGCTCCATAAGGCCAAGATCCAGTAACTGTTGGGAATGCCATTCGAACGGCGCAGAATTATGCCATCGAAATGTGTCTATCTGCGCCGCGCTAACGGGGTTTCGCTTCAAAGCTTTTGCCGTTCTGAATGATACAAGTGCAGCAGTAATGCTATGATGCCAAGGACACGCGTAAGTGTTGTATTCGGCTTCATCAAATGTGTGATCAGCGCGCAGTCGTAGCCCGGGTTTTGCCCTGAAGATTGATATCCGATCGATCCGGCGGCGTGGGGCAGGCACGTGTTCTTCGTATCGCCAGCGTAGACCGCCAAAGAAGTTCAACTGCCTTTCTTCAAAGTTCTTTTCTGTGTCTGTGCGCGCTAATGCATAATACCCAGATCTATCCAAATAAGCGTCGTCAATTGAAACAGCAGTTGGGTTAGCGGCCAAGTCGCCTGCATAAACGTCAACCACGTAAGTCAACACGGCGTCACGTCGCTCTTCCGTATGAAACGCCAACATTTCGCCAATCGTGCGATGTTCGCAAAACGGATAGAAAATGTATTCCGCATTGTAACAATAATAAAGCCATTGGCCCGCGGCCTTGCCAATCACAGCGTTGACGATTGTGGTTGTCGCGTTTTGGGCGGTCGCGTCCAAATTGACGTGATGCACGTGCGAAGGAAGGTCATCGGGCCGCGTAATATCAGCAATGCCAAACGTGATCACGGATTTGAACCCAGCATCGACATGATGCCGAATGGTGCTTCCGACTTCGACACTATCCTCTAGCAAAATCAATGCGATCGGCCCCTTGGCCAGCGCCTGAGCCCCGTCTGATAGCAAATGTGAAAGACTGTCGAACTGCATAACTACGCTTTATCCCGTGGTTTGGTGCAAATTGCGTGAATGCAGCCCGCATTGCAAGCACCGCAGACCCGCGATACACCGCCTTTGAAATCTGCTGTGACCGATGGTGCCCAAATGTCCGACCCTAAAAAGCTGTTTATCAAGACTTATGGCTGTCAAATGAATGTCTATGACAGTGAACGCATGGCCGAGGCGCTGGGCGGCAAGGGCTATGTTCAGACCGATACGGCCGACGATGCTGATATGATCTTGATGAACACCTGTCACATCCGCGAAAAAGCGGCAGAGAAGGTGTATTCCGAGCTGGGTCGTTTTAAACATTTGAAAGAAGCGAAGCCCGATCTTAAAATCGGAGTGGCGGGCTGTGTGGCTCAAGCCGAGGGCGCAGAAATTATCCGCAGGCAGCCCATGGTTGATTTGGTTGTTGGGCCGCAATCCTACCATCGATTACCTGCGATGGACGATGCGGTTCAATCAGGCGAGCGAGCCTTGGATACCGATTTTCCCGATGACGATAAATTTGAAACGCTCAAGTCCCGTAGTAAGGCCAAGCGCGGCCCGACGGCGTTCTTGACGGTGCAGGAAGGCTGCGACAAATTTTGCGCGTTCTGCGTTGTGCCTTACACACGCGGCGCTGAGGTATCGCGTCCGGCCGATCGTGTGATCCGAGAAGCACAAGAACTGGTTGAGGCTGGCGTGCGAGAGATCACATTGCTGGGGCAGAACGTGAATGCCTATCACGGCCATGAAGGTGGGCTTGCCGGGCTGATCTGGGCGTTGGACAAGGTCGACGGGTTGGAGCGAATTCGTTTCACGACATCCCATCCTAACGATATGGACGACACATTGATTGATGCCCATGCGAGCTGCGAAAAACTGATGCCCTATTTGCATTTGCCTGTGCAATCGGGATCTGACCGAATTTTGAAAGCGATGAACCGCAAGCATACGGCTGAAGGCTACATCAAACTCATCGAACGTATCCGTGCAGCGCGGCCTGATATTTTGCTATCTGGCGATTTCATCGTTGGCTTTCCTGGTGAAACCGACGCGGATTTCGACGATACCATGGCGTTGATCCGCGAGGTCAGATACGGCCAAGCCTATTCGTTCAAATACTCAACCCGGCCCGGCACGCCCGCCGCCGAGAAACCACAACTTCCCGACGATGTGATGAATGTGCGGTTGCAGCAGCTTCAGGGCTTGTTGACCCAACAACAGCGCGAAATTCAAGAAAGCATGGTTGGACGTGAAGTATCCGTATTGTTTGAAAAATCGGGACGGATTGACGGGCAAATGATCGGGAAATCAGGCTATCTTCACGCGGTTTTCGCCGAAGCCCCGCCAAGCGTTTTAGGTCAGGTCAAACGCGTCAGAATCACGGCGAGCAGCACAAATAGTCTTGCGGGTCAGTTGACCTAGCGTCACGGTGGCTGCACATTAATTTGGCAGATTGCGGATTGAACGTGGTTAATATGCCGCGTTTGCCGCGACTGTTGCGCAATCGGACACAATATATAGCGAATTATCCTTTCTTTATCAGCTAAGTTTGCGCATATTAAGGCAATATAGTGGGTGACAGGGCGTTTTGCCATTTTGCATCCGGCAGATAACGAGGGAAATCAAATGGCAACATCATTGAAAGATACGTTGCGCGCTATTTCCGGTGGGGCAATCGCAGGTGCGATGGCTTTGTCGTTGGTGGCAGGCGCAGCACAGGCGCAGACGCGCACTGTGGTTGGCGAGGAATATCAGCCCACAGTTTGGATTGACCCTGACGGGTGTGAGCACTGGGTTATGGACGACGGCTTTGAAGGTTTCATGTCGCCGCACCGCACACGTGACGGTCGCCCTGTTTGCCACCGTTCTGAAATTTGCGGCGTGATCCCGACCGACCAGTTGTTCGACACGGACGAGCCTTGGATTCCAGAGGCGAGGAAGACCGAGTTGATGAATTTCTTTCAAAACGCAAACGCATTCGGTTTCCTGATTTATGGACACACCGACAGCCGCGCGTCTGATGAATACAACATGAACCTGTCCCAGCGTCGCGCCGATATGGTTGCAAGCGTTGCACGCGGTGCCGGTGCACGTGTTGTGGACGTCAAAGGTTTTGGCGAACGCCAGCCACGCGCACAAGGCCACTCTGCCGCAGCATTGCAGCAGAACCGTCGCGTTGAAATCTACTGTGTACGTTAAGGAGCAGATGTTATGAAAACGATGAAAATCACTGCGCTGCTCGTTGCTGGTCTGTCGCTTTCGGCGTGTGCCGAAGCGATCGTTGGCAGCCTAGAAGGCGGCAACCGCGAAGGCGCTGAGCGCTTTGTTGACGCGGGTGACGATAGTAAGCACCTGTCCCAGCTTGTTGCTGGCGTTTGGGTTGATCCGAATGGCTGTGACCACTGGATCATTGATGACGGTGTCGAAGGTTACCTGTCCGAGCGTTTGACGCCGGATGGCCGCCCAGTTTGTTCTGGCGTTGCCCCACCAAATACGGTCATTGGCCCGTTCCGCGAAGGTTCCGACATTCCTGACCCGCTTTAAGTTTGGTCAAGACAATCATTGGGAAAGGCCGCAGCGCGATCTGCGGCCTTTTTCGTTTTCGGCCTTGCCCTTGGGGGGGCAGAGGCCCACTTTAGAACAGAACCCAACGCCAAGGAGAGTTGATTGGCTGCTGACCTGACTGATACCGATGAATCCACACTGGAATTTCCTGATAATTTCTTGCTGATTGACCTTTGTGGTGAATACGACCGTAACCTTGCCACGTTAGAACAGGCTTACGGCGTGCAGATCCTGCGGCGCGGCAATCTGTTGTCAGTTGTGGGCGAATATGGTCCCCGACAAGAGGCACTGTCGACGCTTAAGGCGATGTATCAACGGCTGGAGGCGGGCCGGTCCCTTGAACCCGGCGATATTGATCGCGAGCTGCGCATGGGCGGACCAGAGGCAACAGGACCGCTTGAACCCGGCGACCAGCGAGAGCTGTTCAAAGGCGGTGTCGAGAGGATCGAGATCAAAACCCGTAAAAAGTTGATTGAACCGCGCACGGATGCGCAAAAAGCATATGTGCAGTCGCTGTTTGACAAGGAACTGGCGTTTGGCATTGGTCCGGCGGGAACGGGCAAGACATATCTAGCGGTGGCCGTTGGCGTGAATATGTTGATCAGTGGCAAGGTGGACAAGATTATCCTGTCCCGCCCCGCTGTTGAGGCGGGGGAAAAGCTTGGCTATTTGCCGGGCGACATGAAGGACAAAGTCGATCCTTATATGCAGCCGCTTTATGATGCGCTTGGTGACTTTTTACCGGGTAAACAGGCGGCCAAGATGATGGAAGAGAAGATCATCGAGATCGCTCCGCTTGCGTTTATGCGCGGCCGCACCTTGTCGAACGCATTTGTCGTTCTGGATGAGGCGCAAAATGCCACGTCGATGCAGATGAAGATGTTCCTGACGCGTTTGGGCGAAGGATCGCGGATGGTGATCACTGGTGACCGCACCCAGATTGATTTGCCGCGTGGAGTTTCGTCGGGGCTTTGGGATGCAGAGCGATTGCTCAAGCACATTCCAAAGATCAGTTTCAACTATTTCACGTCAAAAGATGTTGTGCGCCACCCGTTGGTTGCGGCAATCATCGAGGCCTATGAAAAAGAAGATGCTAAAAGCTAGGCAGCCCAGCTCCGCACCAATTTGGCGGCTGCGAGACGGATCTGATTAGCATAAGGGCCACCTGCTGCTGTCGCAACTTGCAGCGCAATCGCGTTTGCCACAGCCAGTTGTTTGCATTGTTCTGGATCCACGACCATGCGTAGATCTCCTTGTGATGCCGCCTTATTAATGGCGCTGCCAAAAGCCGTGTCTAGCATGTCGAAATAACGTTGGGCACGTCGGGCAATATCGGCATCCTGACTGTCAAACGCTGTAATCGTGTTGACCATCAGGCATCCGCTATTGGCCGAGGCTTCAAACCCTTCTGGCTGGGCGGCTTCTTCAAACCACTGCGCTAGGTTTTCGAGCGTGCCGTGAGCAATCGGTGCCAACAGATATTTGTCTGTAAGATCAAGGTAGCAATCAAGCGCATGTAGAAAGAGCGCCTTTTTCCCGCCGTAAGTTTTTTGCAGCGTGAACCGTGTAATGCCTGTTTGCGCCTCGATCTCTCTTGTGCCGACAGCATGATACCCTTGTTGCCAGAACAGGTTGATCGCAGCGCGCAACGCATCATCATCGGTCACTTTCTTGTGTCGTGCCATATAACCCTCATTGACAAACTAGTCAGTTGGATAGAAATATCTATCCACTTGGATAGAATAGGTGACCTGTTCTTCCGTCACAAGCGCTAAGCGCATAATACATTGGAGAATAGACGATGACACCTGCAATCGCCCTTGCACTATTTGGATTGATTACCTTCGCTACGATCGCATTTGAGGTGATGTATGGATACCTGATTTTGGGTTTCGGATATGGATTCTCGTCCAAACGGCCAGTGATCGAACGGTCAGGATTTCCGCTTCGGATTGAGCGGGTCTATCGCAATCAGGTTGAATCTGCAGCCTATATCGTTCCCGCAATCGCAGCGGCCGCAATATTAGGGCTGGAAGGATCGCTTATTGCGACAACATGCACAGTCATTTTGATTGGTAGGGTTGGGTTTTCCCTGGCGTATTACACGGGGCTACCATTCTTGCGTGTCCCATTTTTCGCGATGGGATCGTTCGGGTCTTTGATTTTGATCTATCAAGTTGTGGCACAATCTGCCGTATAAGCCGCTTTTCTTGATGCCACGGGTCGGATAAGCCCCGTGGCATGATACCAGATACCGTTATAGAAGACCCCGCATGGGATGATCTTGATTTGGCAGGTCTTGCAGAACATGCGACACAGGTGACGTTTGATCAGCTTGGATTGCACGATTTTGAATACTGCTTGATGGGGTGTAACGACGCGCGGATCGCTGCTTTGAACGCGGATTTCCGTGGCAAGCCTCTGCCAACCAATGTTCTAAGCTGGCCATCAGATGAACGTGGTGCCGCTGTTGAAGGTGGGGCGCCTGTGCCGCCTGATCCGAACGATCCTGAGCTTGGCGACATCGCGATTGCCTATGAAACTTGCATGAAAGAGGCCGAAGTTGCCGGAATATCTGCTGCCGATCATTGCACCCATTTGATCGTTCACGGCCTACTACATTTGCTGGGCTATGATCATGAGCGTGACGCAGATGCCACCCTTATGGAGGGGTTGGAAACGCAGATACTTGGCAAACTGGGTATAACCGACCCATATAGTAGATAGAAACCGGTTCGAGAGCCGGTGAATTAGGTAAGGAAGAAATGGCCGACACACCCGAAGGGTCCTCTATTGCGGCGCAAAGCGCGCAAGATGATCCCAAGCAAACAGAAAACCGTGGCTTGTTTGGCCGCCTTTTTGATGCCCTAAGCCCAACCGAAACCGATCAGGGCGACGACGACCAGCCACCCCTTGTTGTGCCAGCAACCCCGATGCCCGGTATGTTGAACCTGCGCCGTAAACGCGTGGAAGATGTCGCCAGCCCCAAAACCGATATTGTGGCCGTGCCTGTAACCGCGACCAAAGATGAATTGGTCAAGGTGTTTCGATCAAGCGGCATGACGCGCCTTCCGGTTTTTGATGGCACGTTGGATACTCCAATCGGGATCGCAAACCTGAAAGATTTCGCGCTCAAGTTTGGTTTCAACGGTGACCACGCCGATTTTGATCTGCGCCCTATGTTGCGCCCGCTATTGTTTGTTCCACCGTCGATGCCGCTGGGCGTTTTGCTGCAAAAGATGCAGTCTGAGCGCATTCACATGGCGCTAGTGATTGATGAATATGGCGGGACGGATGGGCTTGTCACGATCGAGGATTTGATCGAACAGGTTGTTGGCGAAATCGAAGATGAACACGACATCGACGAGGCCAAATCATTCACCCACGAGGCCGATGGCGTTTACGTGGCACTTGCCCGCACGGACCTGGAAGAGTTCGAAGCAGAGGTTGGCACAAATCTGACTGCCCCCGATGATATCGACGAAGAAGAGGTCGATACCTTGGGTGGCCTTGTGTTCATGTTGTCGGGTGCTGTGCCTGCGCGGGGCGAAATTATTGTGCATCCTGATGGAACAGAATTTGAAATTCTGGATGCCGACCCGCGCCGGATCAAACGGATGCGTGTGCGTCTGCCCAACGCTGCGGATAGCTAAAGCGTGCTGCTGTCATTTGGTCTTGGCCTTGTGGCAGGCACGGGGCAGGCCCCTTGGGGGTTGTGGTTTCTGACAATCATTGCGTTGGCGGTTTGGCTTTTGAAGGCCAGGTCAACCAGCCGCACGGCATTCAGCCACGGCTGGGCGCTGGGCGCGGGGTATTTCGCTGTGACCTTGCATTGGATCGTTTCGCCGTTTCTGGTTGATGCGGCGTCAACAGGTTGGATGGCTCCGTTCGCGCTGGTCTTGATGGCATCAGGTGCCGCGATGTTTTGGGGGCTGGCAAGCCTATTGGCATTCCGTCTTTCGCCGACAAGTGCCTTGCTGAGCGCCTTGATGATCGCGGGGGCTGAAATTTTGCGCAGCCTCATTCTGACAGGTTTCCCATGGGCATTGTTGGGGCACATCTGGGTCGATACCCCGCTTGCGCAGCTTGCCGCATACGGAGGGCCGCATTTGCTAACGATTTTGACGGTCGGAGTTGCGGCGTCCTTCACATTGATCTGGCAGCGTCGATATTGGGCATTGATGGGGCCTTTGGCTGCAATCGGGCTTTGGCTTGTCCTGATTGTTGGGCCAGCACCAAATTATGATGGTCCCACGGTGCGGTTGGTGCAGCCAAATGCCCTACAGTCGGAAAAATGGGATCCGGTGCAGTCGCGGGTCTTTTTGAACCGCATGATCACCTACACCCAAGATGGTGAAACGCCTGATCTGGTGGTTTGGCCGGAAACGGCAATATCATATTTGTTGGAATATGCTGATGACGCGCTGGATGAAATTGCTGATGCCGCGCGCGGTGCACCCACGATCTTGGGGATCAATCGTCGCGAAGGGTCACGGTATCATAACGCTGCTTTGGTCTTGGAGCGCGGTGCAGTTATTTCTGACATATATGACAAGGCGCATATCGTGCCGTTCGGCGAATACATCCCCGGCGGCGAGCTGTTGGCAAAGTTTGGAATCAATGGGCTTGCTGCATCCCAAGGCGGCGCATTTACGCCTGGGCCGGGGCCGCGCACCGTGGACATCACAGGCATAGGCAACGCCCGTATTCTTATCTGTTACGAAGGGATTTTCGCAGAAGAAATCGGCACAGCTGACCGCCCTCGCATGTTGGTATTGATTACGAATGATGCGTGGTTCGGGCCAAATGCGGGACCAAAACAACACTTGGCCCAAGCCAGATTTCGGGCGATTGAACAAGGATTACCCATGGTGCGGGTCGCAAATACGGGCATCAGCGCGATGATTGATGCCAAGGGGCGAGTGACGCATCGCATCGGGATGGGGCAGGCCGCATTCTTGGACGCGCCATTACCGCCAGCGACCGCGCCGACGGTTTACGGCAGGATTGGCGATTTACCGGTGATGGTGTTGCTCTTGATCGTGGCGGCCCTAACTGTCGGTCTAGGCCGCGCCAAGGTGGATTGACCCGCCACCAAAGACTCCCTAAGCGGGATAACATCACCGCCACAACGGCTTCCTGACGTGGCGGATTAATTGAATGGAGCATTCACATGACACGTAACGACTATGTCTTCACTTCTGAATCTGTATCAGAGGGACATCCCGACAAATTGTGCGACCGTATTTCGGACGCAGTTCTTGACGCATTCCTGACCGAGGAACCAGAGGCGCGTGTCGCTTGTGAAACCTTTGCCACAACCAACCGCGTTGTGATTGGCGGTGAAGTGGGCCTGTCTGACCAAGACAAGCTAAAGGACTATATGGGCCGGATCGAGAATATCGCGCGCGCTTGTATCAAAGACATTGGCTATGAGCAGGACAAGTTCCACCACGCCACGGCCAAGATCACCAATCTTTTGCACGAACAATCCGCCCATATCGCACAGGGCGTCGATGCGTCCGGCGACAAAGATGAGGGTGCCGGTGACCAAGGGATCATGTTTGGCTATGCCACAACAGAGACCGACGCGCTGATGCCTGCTCCGATCCAATACGCCCATGCGGTGCTGCGTCGATTGGCGGAGGTGCGCAAAAATGGAACTGAACCTGCACTTGGTCCTGACGCCAAAAGCCAGCTTTCGGTGCGTTACCGCGATGGCAAACCCGTTGGCGTGACGTCGATTGTATTGTCCACACAGCATCTTGACCCTGACCTGTCCAGCGCCGACATCCGCGACATTGTTGAGCCTTATATTGTTGAAACGCTGCCTGACGGTTGGTTGTCGGATGACACGGCTTGGCATGTGAACCCGACCGGAAAATTTGTAATTGGTGGCCCCGACGGGGATGCTGGTTTGACGGGTCGCAAAATTATTGTGGACACTTACGGCGGTGCTGCCCCACATGGCGGCGGAGCGTTTTCAGGCAAAGATCCGACGAAAGTTGACCGGTCGGCAGCCTATGCCGCGCGCTATCTGGCGAAGAACGTTGTCGCGGCGGGCATGGCGGAACGCTGCACGATCCAGCTGTCGTATGCGATTGGTGTCGCGCGTCCGCTTTCGATCTATGCAGATTTGCACGGCACAGGTGAAGTTGATCCAGCCGCGGTTGAAAAAGCTGTGAATGCAGCGATGGACCTAACGCCACGCGGCATTCGTCAGCATTTGGGCCTTAACCGTCCGATCTATGAACGCACAGCTGCATATGGACATTTTGGTCGCACGCCAACTGATGATGGCGGGTTTAGCTGGGAACGCACTAATCTCGTTGATGCCCTTAAGTCAGCTATCTAGAATTTAGTTGGTCAAATTGATGACCCGTGGCAGGCTCTTTCCCAGATCATGGGGAGGGGCCTGATGCTTTTGGATGTTGTGCTGCCGCTGTCGCTTGCGGTGATTATGTTTTCGTTGGGTGTTGGCCTGACGATCGCCGATTTTCGACGGGTGTTAGTGATGCCGCGTGCGGTTGCACTGGGATTGTTGCTCCAACTGTTGGCGGTGCCCGCGCTTGCCTATGCGCTTTTGCAGATTGTGGCGTTGCCACCTGCAGTCGCATTTGGGGTGATGATCCTTGCGTTTTGCCCCGGTGGGGTCACGTCTAATGTGCTGACCAAAATGGCTGGTGGGTCTGTCGCGCTGTCAATCACAATGACAGCAATCGCGAGCCTGGCTTGTGTCGTTACTGTGCCGTTATTTGTGAGCTGGGCCGCAGTGACATTTTTGGGGTCGCAAGCCCCCGAGATTGATGTCACGTCGATTGCGATTGCGATGTTCCTGATCACGGCCTTGCCCGTTATTTTGGGCGTTGGATTGCGCGCGATGGCTACTGGGTTGGCCAACCGGATAGAGCCGCTGTTATCTAAGATCGCCATTGGCCTGTTTGTAATCATTATCATCGGTGCATTGGCTGCAAACTGGGCGTTGTTCTGGGCTAATTTTTCACAGCTTGCGCCTGTGTTGCTTGTCCTTGTGGCCCTTGCGTTGTTGCTTGGGCTGGTTGCGGCCAAACTTATGGGGCTGTCGGGGTCCGACCGTGTTGCAATCGCGATTGAATTAGGTGTGCAAAACGGCACGCTTGGGATTGCGGTTGCGGGACTGATTGCGGCGACGGGTGGTCTGTCTGAGTATGCGTTGCCGTCAGCAGCATACGGCATATTCATGTATGTCGTGACGATCCCAGCGATACTGGTGTTGAGGAAGATGGGTTAAAACCCATCCTACGCAGCATTGCCAGATACACATGGCTTTGCTATGCGGCCTTGCATGACTGATCGACATCCATCCGGTGCGCCATGGCGCAATTTTTATGGCCGCTTTCGCGGTAAAACTATTCGTGCCAGCCAGCATGATTATCTTGATAACGATCTCGATGCCTTGTCCCCGGGGCCGATTGAATGGGATGTGAACCCTGATCGTGATCTGATTGATCTTGAAGCTTATTTCGGCAAGCGAGAGCTGTGGTTGGAAATCGGGTTTGGTGGGGGTGAGCATCTGGTTCATATGGCAAATGAATATCCTGATGTTGGCATTGTCGGATGCGAGCCATTTGTGAATGGTGTGGCGATGCTGCTTGGAAAAATTCGCAAAGCAGGCGTGACCAATTTGGCGGTGCATCCGGGTGATGTGCGCAACTTGTTTGATGTTGTGCCAGCGGGAACGTTTACCAAGGTATTTCTGAATTATCCTGATCCTTGGCCAAAGAAGCGCCATCACCGTCGCCGTTTTGTAACGCAGGAACACTTGGTCCCGCTGTTCGCGGCAATGGCACCTAATGCCGAACTTCGTGTTGCCACGGATATCAAAGACTACGTGCGCCAGACGTTGGAAGAAGTGCCCAAAGCAGGGCTTGAATGGATGGCCGAAGGGCCGGACGATTGGCGGTTGCCGTGGTCCGATTGGATTTCGACGCGTTACGAGCAAAAGGCCCTCCGCGAAGGCCGCACACCGCATTATTTGACATTCCGTCGACCGTAGTGTCGCCTTCGGCGAGAGTATTTGCAAAAAAGCGAAGCGTGACGATCTGGACCCTTTTGGTGTTGTAAGATACGAGTGCTGCAACGCATTTTCAAAAAAGTGAGACCGCACTATGTCTGGCCATGGCACACCGATAAAGATGACTTCGCGCCCGTGTGGACCGCTGAAGGGCGAGGCCCATGTGCCCGGTGACAAATCAATCTCGCATCGGTCCTTGATTCTTGGGGCGATGGCAGTTGGCGAAACCCACATCACTGGACTGCTTGAAGGCGAAGATGTTTTGGATACGGCCCGCGCGATGCGCGCCTTTGGCGCGACAGTGACAGACCACGGTGATGGCGCCTGGTCAGTGCAAGGTGTGGGTGTTGGCGGATTTGCGGAACCTGAAAACGTGATTGATTGCGGCAATTCCGGTACTGGCGTCCGTTTGATCATGGGGACAATGGCGACATCGCCGATCACGGCTACATTCACTGGCGATGCATCTTTGAATTCCCGCCCCATGGGGCGCGTAACCGATCCGTTGGCTCTGTTTGGAACCGTGTCTGTCGGGAGAGAGGGTGGGCGTTTGCCGATGACCCTTGTGGGTGCGGCAGATCCTGTGCCTGTGACATATACAACGCCTGTGCCATCGGCCCAAGTGAAGTCAGCTGTCTTGTTGGCTGGCTTAAACGCGCCTGGTCAAACGGTCGTGATCGAGAAGGAGGCCACCCGAGACCATACAGAGCGGATGCTGGCAGGTTTTGGCGCAGAAATAACTGTGGAAGATACTGCTGAGGGTCGCCGTATTACGTTGACTGGTCAGCCAGAGTTGCGACCGCAGACGATTGTCGTGCCGCGTGATCCGTCATCAGCCGCGTTTCCTGTGTGTGCGGCCGTGATTACGCCAGGATCTGACGTCTTGGTTCCAAATATCGGATTGAACCCGACCCGGGCAGGATTGTTCACGACGCTGCAGGAAATGGGTGCAGACCTGACGTATGAAAATATGCGCGAAGAGGGTGGAGAGCCCGTTGCCGATTTGCGGGCCAAGTTCTCGCCAAATTTGAAAGGCATTGCAGTGCCGCCTGCACGCGCGGCCAGTATGATTGATGAATACCCCGTGTTGTCGGTGGTTGCGTCGTTTGCTGATGGTGTCACAGACATGCAAGGCGTCAAAGAGCTTCGGGTTAAAGAATCTGATCGTATTGATGCGATGGCCAAGGGGCTTCGTGCTGCTGGGGTGACCGTCGACGAGGGGGACGATTGGTGGCGTGTCACCGGCCTGGGACATGGTAATGTTCCGGGTGGTGTAACCGTGGCCTCTGTTCTGGATCACCGCATTGCCATGGCGTTTATGGTCATGGGTATGGCCACGCAAAAGCCGATGTCGGTGGATGATGGCAACCCCATTGCAACCTCGTTCCCGATCTTCGAGACACTGATGGGCGACTTGGGCGCGCAGTTGGTGCGTGCGAACGCATGATTTTTACAGTTGCCATTGATGGCCCTGCTGCGGCAGGCAAGGGCACAATATCAAAGGCGGTGGCCGCCCATTTCGGATTTGCGCATCTGGATACCGGCCTGTTGTACCGTGCGGTTGGTGCAAAAGTATTGGCCGGCGCTCATGCGGTTGATGCGGCCAAGTCGCTCACGCCGGATGATCTGGCAGCGGATAATCTGCGCACCCATGAGGTGGCACAATCTGCGAGCGAGATCGCTGTGATACCGCAAGTGCGCGCCGCATTGTTAGCGTTCCAGCACGAATTCGCGCGCCGTGACGGTGGCGCGGTTCTGGATGGGCGCGATATTGGCACGGTGATCTGCCCGCAGGCAGAGGCCAAGATATTTGTCACTGCCAGTGCAAAGTGCCGCGCGGATCGCCGCTATCGTGAACTACGCGAACGTGGCAACGATATCACTGCTGACCAAGTGCTTGCGGATGTGGTTGCGCGTGACAAACGTGACGCCGAACGGGCAGAGGCCCCGATGATAGCCGCCAAAGATGCAGCACAGCTTGATACGTCGGATTTGTCGATAGAAGAGGCCGTGGCCCGAGCGATCGCGTTGGTTCAGGCAAAACTGTCCTGATTATTGACGCATCATCCATGCTTCATACGTTAGCCTGATTGACGCATAGCGATATTCGATACTTGCGCGTGTTGGTGACCCTTCTGTCGGGGCGAGAACCGCGGCGGGCAGCATCCAGTTGGTAAAGTTTACAGGGGCACTATGCGGGTATTGGTTCCATGTCCGCAGGGCAGGGCAATCGAACCGTCCGCGCCAGTCTAGACGACTGGAAAGCAAGGCATGCGCCATATCAATGATGGCGATGAAAACCTGATCTTCTTCGTCTTCGTAGCTGTCGAGCGGTTTACCCTTAACCAATTCTTGTTCGTAATAGTGAGGGTTACAGGCTTCGAAAATTTGTAAGGCTGTGGCTCTATCGCAGTCGGGATGATGCAGAACCGCGTCAAAGATTTCGACTTCACCTGCAATGCCATGCACGCGGTTCAAAGTATGCAGATCATCCGCAGAGCAATGTTCGACAAAAGCCGCGACATCGCTTGGATCATCCCGCAGGACATCGAGCAATTCGGCGTTATTCTCCCACGCAGATTTCTGCGTGGCGTCGGATGAAATATGAAGAGTCATGGCAGCCTCGAATGTGTGTGAGGCCATCTTGCCGCTAAATCCCGCCCAAATTAGGACGGGATTGTGAAGTTTGCGCGGTTAGATCGTGCCAGCAATTGCGTCACGGTTACCAAAGAAATAACGCAAGACGTCGGTGTAATCGAAGGCAAGCGAGATCAAAACAGTCACCAGTACGACCCAAGCGATCCTGCGTGGCCAGTCTACTAAGCGTCCATCGCGCAGGTTTATCCAGAAAACATAGGCCAGCGGCGTGTAGAACAAGACATGCGGGAAACCGAGCAGTTTTGTATAGCCTGCCATATTATACATCTGCGTGACGGCGATTGCGCTGGCGACGCCTGCGATCAGCGCCGCAATGCCAAGCCGACGGCTTTGCCCCCAGAAAAGCAACAAGATTGGGGCAACGAAAGCGCCCAACATCATGATATTCAGCCAGATCCCGATCCAGCTTGGTTGTAGCGCTACGGCTTCGTTGAGTGTCATTTGTTCGCCTTTCCCTGATGTTGTTAGATGAAAGATCAGGGAAAGGTGGGTTTTTTGCAAACTTTATCCGGTATGGCTAATCGGTTTGATGGTGTGACTGCCGATGCGTGCCGCGTATTTTGCTACTGCGATGGGGTCCGTTGGTTCAACGGCCTTGATCGGAGCGGGTTCATCAAAACCGTGCATTAACGGTCGCCCTGCTGCCGCGTTGATCGCCATCAGACGTGCAACGGCAGGTGATGCCCCGCTGGTGCCTGTTAGCCGTGATCCTGCACCTGACATCACACCGATCGACGGGCAACCGGGCAGTATTGCGCTGATGTCTGCCGCAGCGGACACGGTTGTTTGCGCCCCCCACGGTGTTCCATCGCGGCGCAACCCGCCTGCGGCGCTGTATGCTGATGGTCTGCCCGTGCTTGCGACATAGCCACCGACTCGCGTGGTCAGATCGGATGTCGAGACCGCATTTAACGCGCCATACCCTGAAACGCGCCCCAGTTCGGATGTAAACTGATGAATCGGATGGATCGGCGTGTCCGGGATATTGCCGACCAAGTAGCTTTGGCGTCCGTTGCTATGCAAACTGGTGGGGTCATCGTCACGTTGCACCCAGATATTGAGCGCCTCATCGGCGGAAAAGCTGGCTGCCGCTGGGCGATTGATCGTGACCGTCCAGCGCCCCACCGGGGCCACGCGCGATTGTCCACGCACATGGGCCGTTGGCACAATCGCCAACATCACCCGCCAGCGCGACCCAAGGTGAAAATCCGCAGACAGTTGGCCGATGTTCTGGCCGTCCATCTCGATTTCCGAAAAACGGCGGGGATCGCCTGCATCTCCTGCGCCCGCCTCTGAGAAGGGGCCGGGATCTGCGGTTAGCGGAATGGTTCCGCCCGCCTCGAATGATGTGCCTGTCGGTGGCGTGACGGTGACAGAGTATCCTGCGGCGTCCATCCCTTCCGGAAACCACAATTCCAGATAGCTGGACGTTTGATCATCCGCCAAGACCTGCCAGCCGATGTTAGCCGACCCATCACTAAAATCGCTATTTTCAAGCCGGGCGTGCATCCCGCTAGCATAGTTGTTGCCTGTCGGCATAACCAATGCAGTTTCGGATTGAATGACTTGACGTTCAGCCAAAAGAGCATCAATCGCGATCTCCATCTCAGAGCCTGCGTCGTGTCGCCCTGCGTTCCAACCGTAAGAAAAGTTGATAATCAACGGAATCTCTTCAGGGCCGTCGGCATAGCGATCCGCGATCATACGCGCGCGGTTCATCACATAGTGGATGGCTGATAGCATATACATCTCTTTGCCGAAGCCTGACGTATCCCATGCAATCGTATTGGGCAGTTGCACCGCAATAATCTGGATGTCGTCGCCCTGTGGTTGGTCGTTGAACAGTGCCGCATTACCCGCCGCCGCGCCAAGCACGTGGCTGCCGTGGGTTGCGCCACGGCGCAGATGCGCGCCAAGTTCGGGCATCGCCGCGTCAATAGCCGCCGCATCCCGGTAAAGCTTCGCATCATCATCGCCAGCCGCTGCGCGCATGCTATCGATCTGCGCGTTCATCAATTCGCGGCCAAAAGGGACACCAGCGGTTTGTTCCGCCGCCGCGGATTGCAGCCAGCAATGGCTGATGCGGCTACGTCCGTCTGTCCCCTCAAATGCGCGATTTGCAAATGGGATCGCATCGTCGATCACGGCAACGATCGCCTTGGGCCGTGTGGCGGGTTGTGCCCAGCCCTGCATGCCTTTGTTGGATTTGTAATTTGGTGTCCATGCAGCGGGCGAAATTGGGAAATTCACGCGGAACCGCGCGGAAAAATCGCCCCCTGCCACGGTGTTTAACATTTGGGCCACATCGGTGTCATGGTCGGACACCGCCGCACCTGTGCGGTGAAACGCGAACGGCGTAATCGTGCGCTCGATCCCCCAAAGCGGCGGAAGGCGCGTTGTCATACCGTCGCGTTCGGGCAGTGTGGACGTGCCTTCCAACAGCCCTGTGTGATAGGGTGACGCCCCC
Source organism: Yoonia sp. (assembly GCA_965656885.1). Classification (GTDB taxonomy): domain Bacteria; phylum Pseudomonadota; class Alphaproteobacteria; order Rhodobacterales; family Rhodobacteraceae; genus Yoonia. Next base: position 5,558 of record CBFHME010000014.1, on the reverse strand, counting down.
GCTGCAATCGCGGGAAAAGCAAAGGGCCGCCCCAATTCGGGCGAAAACACCCATCTTTCATACGGACCAGCATAGCGGTCAATCGCCTCTTGCGGCGCGCGTGTTGCAAACATGGGTTACGCCCCCGGCTTTTGGGTGTCGCCCAAGGCTTTGTCCCAAAGGCCAGTGAACATGTCGGATGCGGCCACGGTATAGTTGCCCCCTTGGGACAAGCCCTTGGATGATCCGTTGTTCACAAAATCATGGTCATTAAAATCGCAATGGGTGGCATCATAGTTAAATGATGGGGTGGCAGTAGACACGCCACAGCGCCCCAAAATTACCCGCCCGACTGCTGTGCCCAATGCGGCGCCTGCCCAGCTATCAACGGGATAATGCACCCCAGCGACGGTTCTGTTCACGGCAATGCGTTCCGCCAGACCGCGCAACATTTTCAAACGTGGTTGTGCATCCTTCAGGCTATCCCAAAGTGGGACGAGCGTTTCAAGAACGGTCAGCACGGCATAGCTTTCGGTTGCGTGTGCGGAAGGAAAGCTGCCGTGCCCTGGCGTCGGGATCATCGGCAAAATGCGTCCATCCAGCTGATCTGGTCTGCGTACTGCAAGCGCATGTTTAAGGACCATTGCGGCGTGCGCGGCGAACACTTGGGTCGCTGTAATCAGCTCCATCGTGTTTTTGTGCTGCCCAAGATGCATACCTAAGATCATGCTGAAATATTCTGTCGGAAATCCGAGCTGCGATGTGATTTCAGCAGTGCGATCGGCGCGCAGATCTGCATAATCACGCACAAACTGGCACTGGTCTTTTAAGACATCTGTGCTGGGCCGTTTGAGGGTCACCATGTCTGTTCCACCAAATGTAAGCGTAGCTGATTTAGCCGTAGTGTCAGTGTTCCAGTTCAGATCGCGCAACAAGTCGGACACATACAACGATCCGCGCACCCATGTTGCCCACCGATCCATGTTTTCAGCGTCGTTAAAGCTCAAATCGTCAGGCGTGATCGTAGCGTCTTGTCCCGCAAGATGACGCAACCCGTCTGCGGTTGTCTGCAAACCAGCGGTTGTCGCACCTGAATATCCACCGACATCTTCGGCGCCAAGGAATGACCCGATTCCGATGAAACCACCTACACCACCCACGCCACCGACACCACCAACGCCGCCAACGCCACCGACACCGCCCACGCCACCAACGCCGCCGACACCACCAACTCCGCCGACACCGCCAACGCCACCTACACCACCATATGCGCTCATTTTATATTTCTCCTGATTTGAAAATTGTTATTGAATTCCTGAGGCAGTCAAAGCCTCGATGACACGTTGCCCTAATTTATGGTCAGCCGAAGGATGGCTGCGCCGATAGGCATCCAGTTTGAAATCGGGTTGTCGTCGCATCATGTCTTGTGCGGTGCGCCTCGCGTCTTCTGGGCGATCCAGAAAATGAAGCGCTGTAATTTTGGCACGATATGTTGATGTATGCCGGTCATTGGCATCCAACGATCTGTCGGCAAGCTCTAACGCCTTTGACCATTGTTCCCCGGCCAGATAGGCTGTGCTGCCAAGGCTGTCATAGTAATACCCAAACGGATCAATGGGGGATAATTCCCGCGCCGTTTGTGTGGCCCTGATTGCAGCTGCCCCGTCATCTTGGAACGCCATCAATGAGCCCCGTAACAACCACGACAGGCTTTCGTTCGGGTTCACGTCGAGCGCGGCGTGGTAACGGCGTTCGGCAACATCCATATTCTTGAGAAGATTGTTGTTGGCAAAACCATCCATTGTCAGGCTAAAGCTGTTTTCGGGATCAATATCGAGCGCACGGGCCGTGCAATCGAGCGCCTTTTGCGTGTCGCCAACGCTATCGGTTGTGAAGCCCTTGAAAACACTCAAAACAAACCATTTTCCTAACCAAGCGTGCGCTTCTGCTGCGCGGGGTGCCCGATCTGCGGCCTCCATCAGATATTCACGGCTTGTCAGGAAATCGCGCATCGTGCGGCGATGCATCATCGAGACGCCCGAAATAAGGAGGTGATGGTCCTCAATCTCTGGCAGCGGGCGGTCACGCACATATGAAATAGCGGCATCCGCAATCGTGCGACCAACAGATTGAATGACATTGACCAATCGTGATTGTAGCTCGGACGTAAATTGCCCGGCATTACAGACAACATGTCTGTTCCACAAAATATCCCCGCTTCGCGCATCGATGAAATCAAAGTCGGCGACCAGCTCGGTTCCTTTGCGGCGTAGCGTGCCCGCGATCAGGTAATCTACATCAAGCGTTTCGCGAACGTGGCCAATATCAATCATGCGTTCGACCAAGGCACGCCCTGACAAATGCGAAATGACGGATAATAAGTTGGACCGCGACAATGACCGGCATGCTTCTTCTGCAACCCAGTCACCAAGAACCCGTAATTCGCGGTCATCCTCCAGAACGGCCAACGGCAAGGCCGTGACCCGAGGGCGAGGCCGACCTGTACGCCCGCTTTGCGAAATGCGGTAAAGGGCTGCAACTTGATCAGGCGTTTCTCTGATCCCCTGCACCCACGCTACAAAATCTTTTTCGGTGACGTTCAGGTCTTCGAGGAAAAGCCCACCTTCCGGGCTGCCGATGTAGGCAACTTGCGCAAGGTCCAATTCAACGTCGCTGTTTGTTGTATGCACCAGTTGGTCAAAGCTAGGCCCGATCCGCTTGCGCAAGTCAGCCAATGCGCGGCGCAGGTTTTGATGACCACTATCATACCCCGCATAACCCCAAAGTGTATTTTGCAAATAGGTGCGTGTGCGACGACCCAAAGGCGCTGTCGCCAGCATTGCAAATAACGCACGATGCTTGGCACCGCGGATTTCAACAGGGTTTTCACCTGCGACCCGCACAACGCAAGTTCCAAACAATGATATCTCGATGCGTGTTGTCACGGACCCAAAACTCCCCAGTTTCTGACGCTACGTTAACACTCCATGAACGCCCCACCAAGGACTTCACAGTTTATTCACGCACGCCCCATTCGCGGGTGTCGTAAGGTCATTGCAGATCGAAATGCAACGAATGTGAGCAAGGCAATGATGATGGTGAAGACCCCGAAATCGACCGAAGACATCGAAGACCTGGTGGATTTCTATCAAAAATGGCCGGACCTGCGTGATGTGGCGATGGGTCTTTCCCGCGACGGTCGATTGGACCGGCGGGAGCGTATTATTCTTCAATGGATGGTGCGTGTCGTTGACCGGGTGGGGCCGGTCGATCTGAAATAACGCGAACAAACAAACTGGGGAGTTTGAGACATGACAAATATTACGAAAATTGCACGATGGCAGCCTGTTGAACTTTTTGGTTGGACGCGCCGCGCCTATGGCCGCACGATTATGTGCGAAAGCGACGGCGGAACGCTCAAGGGGTCCGTCGATTTGCCTGGCGGGACACCGGGGCGGCTGTATCTGCGGCTTGATATTCGGGGTCGTATGTTGGTGCAGATGTTCTGTAACGGCCGCGAAGTATTGGACGTGTTGGTATCGCATGGCGAATTTGACCGGTTCATTGACCTTAAGTTGGGTCAAGAGGCCACGCACGCCGATCTTGAATTGCACCTGATTCCCGCGACCAATGGATCGGTCCGCGTCGAACAGAATTTTCAGCTGACAAAATTGAAAACACCGCTTGATCGTGTGATGGCGCCAGCGGCCAACTGATGCTTTGGCGTGGCGCAGTTTCGGGGTGTGATGAGGCCCGATTTCAACGCATTGTCGCAGGTCCTTCTCTCCCGCTGATCGGCAATGATACGCGCGACGCCAAAGCAGACGAACGATGCCTTGTCAGCAAGGTAAAAACCGCCTATACGCGCCCTGTCTAAGCGTCGAGACAGGCGCGGATATGAGATTTGAGCAGGGTTGGTATATCGCCGACCCTGTTATTTTATGTTCGTGAGAAGCGCGCCTAGACCAATGGAAACCCAAAGACCGGCGGACACAACCGCACGGCCAGTATAAAACGACAAACGTTAGGAAACGACGCCACATGGCAAACACAATGGAAGAGTTTGAAGCACTCTTGAACGAAAGCTTCGAAATGGACACCCCAGCTGAGGGTTCCGTTGTCAAAGGCAAGGTCATCGCAATCGAAGCGGGCCAAGCGATCATCGACGTGGGCTATAAGATGGAAGGCCGCATCGATCTTAAAGAATTTGCAAACCCAGGCGAAGACCCAGAGTTGAACGTCGGCGATACCGTCGAAGTGTTCCTCCGTCAGGTTGAAAACGCACGTGGCGAAGCTGTTATCTCTCGTGAGATGGCGCGCCGCGAAGAAGCATGGGATCGCCTCGAAAAAGCATACGCTGACGAAGAGCGTGTTGACGGTGCTATCTTTGGCCGCGTCAAAGGTGGCTTTACTGTTGATCTGGGCGGCGCAGTTGCGTTTCTTCCAGGTTCACAGGTTGACGTACGTCCAGTGCGCGACGCAGGCCCATTGATGGGTCTTAAGCAGCCATTCCAGATCCTGAAAATGGACCGTCGTCGTGGCAACATCGTTGTGTCCCGTCGTGCAATCCTCGAAGAATCTCGTGCAGAACAGCGCGCAGAAGTGATCGGCAACTTGGTCGAAGGCCAAGAAGTTGACGGCGTGGTCAAGAACATCACTGAATACGGTGCGTTCGTTGACTTGGGCGGTGTTGACGGTCTGTTGCACGTAACTGACATGGCATGGCGCCGTGTGAACCACCCATCCGAGATCCTCACAATTGGTGAGACGATCAAGGTGCAGGTCATCAAGATCAACAAAGAAACCCACCGTATCTCCCTCGGCATGAAGCAGCTGCAGGACGATCCATGGGATGCTGTTGAAGCGAAATACGCGCTGGAAACAACACACACTGGTCGCGTGACCAACATCACCGACTATGGCGCATTCGTTGAGCTGGAAGCAGGCGTTGAAGGTCTTGTGCACGTATCCGAGATGTCTTGGACCAAGAAAAACGTACACCCAGGCAAAATCGTTTCTACTTCTCAGGAAGTCGAAGTGATGGTTCTGGAAATCGACAGCACAAAGCGTCGCGTTTCCCTTGGCCTCAAGCAGACACAGCGCAACCCATGGGAAGTCTTCGCAGAAGGCAATCCTGAGGGCACTGAAGTTGAAGGTGAAGTTAAGAACATCACTGAATTCGGTCTGTTCATCGGTCTCGAAGGCGACATCGACGGCATGGTTCACCTGTCTGACCTGACATGGGAAGGCCGCGGCGAAGACGTCATCGGCGATTTCCGCAAGGGCGACATCGTGAAAGCCAAGGTTGCAGAAGTTGACGTTGAAAAAGAACGCATCTCCTTGTCAATCAAGGCGATGGACGGCGATCCGTTTGCGGACGCAGTTGGCGGCACCAAGCGCGGTTCTGTCATCACTGTTGAAGTGACCAAGATCGAAGATGGCGGCATCGAAGTGTCTTACGAAGGCATGACATCGTTCATCCGTCGTTCCGACCTGTCCCGTGACCGTGCAGAGCAGCGTCCAGAGCGTTTCGGCGTTGGCGACAAGGTCGACGTGCGCGTCACCAACATCGACAGCAA
>CBFHME010000013.1:0-60804 GCA_965656885.1 Yoonia sp. | reverse complement strand
CGTTGTTGTGTCTGACGATGGTGCTGGCAACGCGCTGTTGACGTTCCCGAACGGCGAAACCCTCACGCTTGTTGGCATCGCCCCCGCTGACGCCGACAACCCGTTCTACCTCAACGCGATCGGCATCCCGATGCCAGACGGCACGGTTTCCGGCACCGCAGGCGATGATATCATCGACGGCAGCTATGTTGGCGATCCGGACGGCGATATCGTTGACAACAACGATGCAATTCTCGCTGGTGACACGGCCAACGACGATCTTATTTATGGCTATGCTGGCAACGACACCATCCTTGCTGGCGACGGCAACGACGAAGTCTATGGTGGCGATGACAACGATCTTGTTGCAGGAGCTGCTGGCGATGACACCATCTATGGTGGTGCTGGCGATGACGCATTGCAAGGCGATGCTGGTAACGACACTATTTTTGGTGGTTCTGGCAACGACACCCTGTTTGGCGGCGTTGGCAATGATACACTCATTGGCGGCGACGGTGACGACAACTTATTGGGCGGTGACGGAAACGATCTGCTCGAGGGCGGGGTCGGCAACGATACTCTGTGGGGCAATGCAGGCGATGACAGCATCTCTGGTGGCACTGGCGATGACCTGATCGGGCTAAACAATGGTTTTGGAATCGACACGATCGACGGCTCTGAAGACGTGGGCGACGCGGATGTCGATACACTGAGTTCAGAATTTATCAGCAGCAACGTCACGCTTGACCTGTCTGGCGCAGACCCAGAATCCGGCACGCTGACATCGGGTGCAAACGTAGCAACATTCAGCAATATCGAAGACGTGATCTTGGGTGCTGGCGACGATACTGTAACCGGCTCCACTGGTGACGATAACGTCACAACTGGCGCAGGTGCCGACACCATCAATATGGGTGCTGGCAACGATACTGTTGACCTCGGCGCAGGTTCCCCTGACGGCGATGCGGATGTTGTGATCCTTCAGGACGGCTTTGGCGATGATGTCATCGAAAGCTTCGACGCCCCGACGCCGAATGGCGACGGCACGTTCACCGGCATCGACACGCTTGATACAACAAACCTGTTTGATCTGCCGCTTGGCGATCCGGACCGCACCCCTGTGATGACCAACGACGTTGTTGTGTCTGACGATGGTGCTGGCAACGCGCTTTTGACCTTCCCGAACGGCGAAACGATCACGCTTGTTGGTATCGCCCCCGCTGACGTCGACAACCCGTTTTACCTCAACGCGATCGGCATCCCGATGCCAGACGGCACGGTTTCCGGCACCGCAGGCGATGATATCATCGACGGCAGCTATGTTGGCGATCCGGACGGCGACATTGTTGACAACGACGATGCGATCCTTGCGGGCGATACCGGCAACGACGACCTGATCGAGGCCGGCGCAGGCAACGACAGCATCTTAGCTGGCGACGGAAACGATGAGATCTACGGCGACACAGGCAATGACACAATCGACGGCGGCGTTGGCAACGACACTGTCTATGGTGGCGCAGGCGACGACCGCCTGACTGCTGAAAACGGCTTTGGCGACGACACTGTTGTCGGTGGCGAAGGCGTTGATGACATTGACGTCCTTGACCTGTCCGCAGTGACCACTGACATCGATGGCCGCATGACGGGCGACGAGCAAGGTTATTTTGAAACGGACGGGAACCGTGTCGACTTCAGCGAGATTGAACAAATCGTGCTGGGTCAGGGCGACGACCAACAGTCGTGGGGCGTCAACAGCAACGTCGGCCTTTGGGTTGACGGCCAAGGCGGTAACGACACACTGATCGGCTCGGCGCAAGATGACACTTACTTTGGTGGCACAGGTAACGACACGCTTTACGGCAACGCGGGTAATGACCAGCTTGATGGCGGCGCGGGTGATGACCGTCTGATCGGCGGCACGGGTGCGGACACCATGGATGGTGGCGACGATCAGGACACATTCGTCATCGCTGACGGCTTTGGCGCCGACAGCATAGATGGCGGCGAAGGCGGCGTTGATAACGACACCCTCGACCTGAGCGCGACAACCACAGGCGTGACCGTTGACCTGACCGACGCCAACCCAGAAGACGGCTCGTTCACCGACGGCACGGATACAGCAACCTTTACCAACATCGAAACAATCACGCTTGGTAACGGCGCTGATGTGTTGATACTGGCTGATGGTTCCGGCGCAGATGCTGTTGAAGGTTTCCAAGCCCCGACGCCGAATGGCGACGGCACGTTCACCGGCATCGACACGCTTGATACAACAAACCTGTTTGATCTGCCGTTTGGCGATCCGGACCGCACACCTGTGATGACCAACGACGTTGTTGTGTCTGACGATGGTGCTGGCAACGCGCTGTTGACGTTCCCGAACGGCGAAACGATCACGCTTGTTGGTATCGCCCCCGCTGACGCCGACAACCCGTTTTACCTCAACGCGATCGGCATCCCGATGCCAGACGGCACGGTTTCCGGCACCGCAGGCGATGATATCATCGACGGCAGCTATGTTGGCGATCCGGACGGCGATATTGTTGACAACGACGATGCGATCATTCCTGGACATTCGGTCAACGACGACCTGATCGAGGCGGGCGCGGGCAACGATAGCATCTATTCAGGCACAGGAAATGACACTGTTTACGCTGGTACTGGCGACGACCGCGTGTTGTCGTTTGGCGGCGACGACACCGTATTCGGTGAGGCTGGCAACGATACAATTTCAGCCGATGCTGGCGAAGACGTGCTGTATGGTGGCGCTGATAACGATCTGATCTTTGGTGGTGCAGGTTCCGATACGATTGATGGCGGAACTGGCAATGACATTATCAATGGCGGCGCTGACAACGATACATTGGCTGGCGGGGACGACGCGGATCGTTTCGTGCTTGAGGCCGGGTTTGGTGACGACACAATCACCGGCGGTGAAGGTGGCACAGACCAAGATACGATTTGGTCCACCCAAGGTGTGGACACCACAACCGTTCTAACCGGCGATGAAGCTGGCACATTCACCGATGGCACATCAACGGCCACGTTCTCCGAAATCGAGGTTTTGGACCTTGGCGACGGCAACGATGCTGTTGACGCATCCGCGGCCAACGCATCCATTACTGTGTTCGGTGGCGCTGGCGAAGACACCATCACTGGCTCTACAACCAATGACGTTTTGGAAGGTGAAGCAGGCAACGACACAATCGATGGCGGCACAGGTGCAGACAGCATCGACGGTGGCGCAGGCGATGACACAATCGTTCTGAACGATAACTTTGGCGATGACACAATCGTCGGCGGCGAAACCGGTGAAACAAGCGGCGATACCCTCGACGGCAGCAACCTGACCCAAAACGTCACCGTAACTTTCTCTGGCGCTGAAGCAGGCACCATCGAATACGGCACCGATCCCGCGACCTTTAGCGAGATCGAGCAGGTTGAAACCGGCTCGGGCGACGACATCATCGTTGGCGCCGCAGGCGAACAAGACGTCATTACGGGCGCTGGCAACGACACGATCACCACAACTGGCACTGGCGCTGACACCATCGACACAGGTGCGGGCGACGATACTGTGACCTTCTCTGAGGGTGACAGCATCTCTGGTGGCACTGGCGACGACACATTTACCTATGAAAACTTGGGTGAAGCCACAAATGGCACAATCACAATCGTTGGTGGTCAGGGCGGCGAAACAGCCGACGATGCTGATCCCAACACCCTTGAAGGTGATACGCTTGACCTTGGCTTTGACGCCGATATGTCAACGCTCAACATCACCTCAACAACGGTCAACGCAGATGGAAATACATCCTATGCGGGCTCCGTCACGATGGATGATGGTACGCTCTTGGAATTCTCCGAGATCGAAAACATCATCTGCTTCACCCCCGGCACACGCATTGCCACGCCCATGGGCGCACGCGATATCGCAACATTGAAAGTTGGCGACATCGTTGTGACCCGTGACCATGGCCTGCAGCCAATCCGCTGGATCCAATCGCGCACTGTACCTGCGATGGACCGTTTTGCCCCGATCCGGATCAAGCCCGGCGTCGTCACTGGTCAGGAACGGGATCTGCTCGTCTCGCCCCAGCACCGGATGATGTTCCAAGGCTACCGCGCTGAGCTTCTGTTCGGCGAAAGCGAAGTGTTGGTTGCGGCCAAACACTTGGTCGACGGCAAACTGGTCACGCAGGATGAGGGCGGTGACGTCACATACATCCACATGATGTTTGACGAACACGAAGTGGTCTATGCGGAAGGTGCCGCCACCGAAAGCTTCCACCCTGGTGAAATCGGCCTGTCAGCCGTGTCCGATCCAGCGAGGGACGAATTGTTTGCCCTGTTCCCAGAACTGCGCAGCAATATCGGTGGCTACGGCCAAACGGCGCGCCGCTGCCTGCGCAGCCACGAGGCCAAACTGCTGAACGTTTAAGTTTGGTGGTTTTCAAATCGGGGTCGGACACCTGCCAGTGTTCGACCCCATTTTTATGCGGTCAAAGCCAGCTTGCGTAATCGCTGACCAAAAGATGCGTTGGGTCAACGTCTTCTTCAATGTCGGCGAAGCGTCCGATTGGTTCACGGAACACGTTGTCGGTGTTGTCATCATTGACTGTGCTAACCTCTCCGATCAACACGTCACCCCCCTCGCCCCAGAACGCGTGCCAGTCGCCCGGCATCAATGTCAGGCTTTCGCCAGGCGCGAATTTTAGCTTTTCACCAGCTGTGAAATTGCGCGCGATCCCGTCACACATGACCATACCACCGCGATCAGGGGCAAAATTGCCATCATCATCAGACCCGAACAATTCCACAACCATCGTTGCCCCGCCTCGGTTGATAATATCCTCGGCTTTGATGACGTGGCTGTGCATCGGCGACAGTTGATCTTGCTTTGAAATCAATAGCTTCTCGGCATAACACATGCCACCGCCACGTTGCAGATCGGCCAATCTGCCGTTGCGCAAGGTGAACAAAAACAAACCCATCTTGTCAAAATCACCCGCGCCATAGTCGGTAATATCCCACCCGCAGGCTGCGTCGATCACGGCTTGCGCGCGTGGTGCATTGGCCTTGAACTCCGCAGGGGTCCACCGCGCAAACGGCGGCAGGACAAAGCCATATGACCTGATCATGTCATCCGCTTCGGCCATGATTTGATTGATGGTTGATCGTTTCATTTGCGGGCCTCCTGCCAGTCTTTACATGCTTGTCCAAACGCCGCGAACAATGGTTGGGACACCGGATCAACAGCTGCGTTCCATTCAGGGTGCCACTGCACCGACATCGTGAACCCCGGTGCGTCGCGCACATAAATCGCCTCTGGGGTGCCATCGGGCGCGTGACCATCCACAACAATCCGCTCCCCTGCTTGGCAAATCCCCTGCCCGTGCAAGGTGTTGGTCATCACTTCGGTTGCTCCAAACAGGTGTTGAAACGGCCCGTCTGGGGCAAAGGTCACAGCATGGCGCAGCGCAAATTTTTCTTCCAAAGTGCCGTCGGGCGGCATCCGGTGGTTGTCACGGCCCGGCAAGTCGCGAATTTCGGGGTGAAGCGTGCTGCCCATGGCCACGGCCACCTCTTGGAAACCGCGGCAAATTCCGATGATTGGCTGGCCTGCGTCCACACATGCGCGGATCAACGGCAACGACAGACCATCGCGATCGCGGTCAAAATCACCATGTGCAGGCGTGGCGGGCTCTCCGTATTCTTCAGGATGCACGTTGGCGCGCGCACCTGTGAACACGAACCCGTCGCACAGATCCATCAACTCGGCCAAATCAATCACGCCCGGATCAGTGGGCACAATGATCGGCATTGCGTTACAGGCCTCAGCCACAGCAGATGTGTTCAGCTTGCCCGCACCAAAAATATGATAGTCGTCATTGATAAGAAAACTATTCCCAATGACACCTACGACAGGTCGCGACATAAAAGACTCCGTTTTGCGTTTCGCTACTGGTAGCCCGTCTTCGCGCTCGGGAAAAGAGGATATGAAAAAACGAAAAGGCCGCACCTGTCTTTGCAGGCACGACCTTTTAACGTTGAAGTCAGTGTCGGATGCTTAGCCGTCAGCAGATAGGCCTGTTGCCTCGATGCCTGCGACACCAGCTACCAAATCATTGTCCGATGTGTCGCCCGTGACCCCAACGGCCCCTACGATTACACCGCGTTTGTCACGTACCAAAATGCCACCGGGCACAGGGATGACCTGCCCCCCATAAACGCCGTTTACTGCAGCCATGAAATAGGCCTGCTGTTCGGCACGCGCCATTTGCGCTGTGCCATTCATGCCCAGCATCACCGCACCGTAGGCTTTGCCATGCGCAATCGCAAAACGACCCGGTGCTGCGCCATCGGCGCGCTCAAATGCCTTCACATGACCGCCTGTGTCCAACACGACAACCGACAGCGGCTTCAGCCCCATCTCGTCGCCCTTGGCCATGGTTTTGCGGATAATAGTCCGTGCGCGGCTTGCGGAAATTTCTGCCATTGGTCTCTCCTTCGTAGGATGGGTTTTAACCCATCATTGTTTAATGATTGCGCTGCGCCTTCAGCTCTAGACGGCGGCGATGCAAAACTGGCTCGGTGTAGCCAGATGGTTGAACACGGCCCTGAAATACAAGATCACAGGCTGCTTGAAATGCGATCCCGTCAAAATCAGGCGCCATCGGGCGATAAGTCGGGTCGCCTTCATTCTGGCGGTCCACAACAGCTGCCATCTTTTGCATCGCGGCCATCACTTCGGGCTCTGACACAACACTATGATGCAACCAATTCGCGAGGGCTTGGCTGGAAATACGGCATGTGGCGCGATCTTCCATCAGTCCCACGTCGTTGATGTCAGGCACCTTGGAACAGCCGACACCTTGGTCAATCCAGCGCACAACATAACCCAATATCCCTTGGGCGTTGTTTTCAACTTCGCGTGTGATCTGTGCGTCCGACCAGTTCGGTTGAACAGCAACAGGAATGGTCAGCAGATCATCCAACGATCCGCGCGCGCCACCCGCTTTAATCTCTGCCTGACGGCCAAGCACGTCGATCATATGATAATGCGTGGCATGCAATGTGGCCGCAGTTGGCGATGGCACCCAAGCACAGTTGGCACCAGCCATCGGGTGATTGGTCTTTGCGGACAGCATTTCTTCCATGCGGTCCGGCATTGCCCACATCCCTTTGCCAATCTGGGCGCGCCCTTGCAACCCACACGCAAGACCGATGTCGACGTTGCGATCTTCATAGGATTTGATCCAAGCACTGTCCTTGATTTCGCCTTTCGGGATCATCGGACCCGCTTCCATCGAGGTGTGAATTTCATCGCCAGTACGGTCAAGGAAACCCGTGTTGATGAATGCAACTCGCGACTTTGCCGCGCGAATACATTCCATCAGGTTGGCCGACGTGCGGCGCTCCTCGTCCATGATGCCCAATTTGACCGTATTGGCAGGCAACCCAAGTGCCGCCTCGACCTGATCGAAAATCTCAACGGCAAAGGCGACCTCTTCGGGGCCATGCATCTTTGGCTTCACCACATAGACAGAGCCATGCAACGAATTGCCGCCCTCACGCGCCAGATCATGCATCGCGATCAGCGTGGTGCACATCGCATCCATAAGCCCTTCGCCAACTTCGTTGCCATCACGGTCCAGCACGGCAGGGTTCGTCATCAAGTGGCCCACATTGCGGATCAACATCAACGAACGGCCCTTGTGGGTGACGGCGCTACCGTCTGCGCCCGTATAGGACACATCGTCATTCAAAACGCGTGTGAATGTCTTGCCACCCTTGCTCACGTCTTCGGCCAAATCGCCTTTCATCAGGCCCAGCCAGTTGGCATAGGCCACTACTTTGTCTTCGGCATCAACGGCGGCCACGCTGTCTTCGCAGTCCATGATGGTGGACAACGCGCTTTCGAGCACGATGTCGGAAATGCCCGCCTTATCCGTCGCCCCAATCGTGGATGATGCGTCAATGACAATGCGGATCAACAGGCCATTGGCCTGCAAAAATACATCCGCCCCGTCATTGTGACCCGCAAACTGGCTTGGGTTGGCCAACGCAGGGCTTAGCACGCCCTCCGTGACGCGAAGCGCGTCAATATCGGCCCATGATCCGTCGGCCAGCGGTGCGGCCTTGTCCAAATGTGCCCGTCCCCACGCAATCACCTGCGCACCGCGTGTTGCGTCATACCCTTTGCCGCTGGGCAAAGTCCCAAGCGCATCCGTGCCATAAAGCGCGTCATACAGGCTGCCCCAACGTGCGTTCGCAGCATTCAACGCAAACCGTGCGTTTGTAATGGGCACAACCAGCTGTGGCCCCGGGACATTCGCGATCTCGGGATCGACATTGGTGGTGTCGATTGAAAACGCAGCACCTTCTTCGACCAAATACCCGATTTCGCGCAAAAATGCCTGATACGTCGCCGCATCAGCGGCCGGATTGGCGACATGCCACGCATCAATCTGGCCCTGGATTGCCTCGCGTTTTTCCAGCAGCTCAACATTGCGAGGGCCCAAATCATGCACCAGCTTGGAAAAACCTTTCCAGAATGCATCAACCGCGACGCCTGTATTTGGCAGTGCCTTGTTTTCCAAGAAATCAACAAGTTGTGGGTCAACTTGAAGCCCCTGTTTTTCAATACGATCTGACATGATTTTTCCCTCCACAGATGATGACATCAGGCGCGGGCGCCATTGTCTCTTATCTGTTTGCTAGGGGAAAAGTTTCCGATAGGCAACAGGTCGGTGGTAATAATTACTTACCAATTTTCAGGTTCTGCTTGTTTCGACGACATGCGTCCGAACAATAGCGCACCTCAGCCCAAACCTTGGCCCACTTCTTGCGCCACGAAAAAGGGCGCCCGCAAGTGGCGCAATCCTTTGTTTCTAAATCAGCTTTTTTGATCATGCGGGCCATGCCAAGTGACATAGCCCGCAGCATTTGCAAATCTAGTTTGAAACAGTTTCTTCAACGGCTTCGATCTCTCCTGTGCGGCCATCGACCTGAGCATCTGCGCCGACGGGCTCTCCGCCTTGCCAAACAATCCACGCGACAAACAGGATCAAAAGCCCGACTGACCACGCCACAGCCGCCCCCATGCCAAATAGCGCGGGCTTATGGCGTTCTTTTTGTTTCTCGATATTTGTATCTGGTGCTGACATCGTGGCCTCCATTCGTTTTGCGGTGTGGTCGCGTCTTGTGGACCACCGTTCAAGGACTTAACGTCCAACCTTCCAAATGGTTCAGATAGAATTGGAACACGCCTTATGTCAGCAGCCGCCGATCGCACGATTTACCTTGCAGATTACACGCCGCCTGCGTTTTTGATCGACACGGTCGAATTGACGTTCCATCTGCACCCAACAGCAACCCGCGTGCACAGCAAAATCGCCTTTCGACCCAATCCCGACAGCAGCGACTGCACGTTTTTCCTGCACGGTGCGGATCTGAAACTGATTGCCGCTACGATTGACGGCACGCCCGTCACCCCCACCCTGACAGCGAACGGGCTGACCTGTGAG
Organism: Yoonia sp.; assembly: GCA_965656885.1. Taxonomy (GTDB): domain Bacteria; phylum Pseudomonadota; class Alphaproteobacteria; order Rhodobacterales; family Rhodobacteraceae; genus Yoonia. The sequence continues at coordinate 51,295 of CBFHME010000013.1, read as the reverse complement.
GTGCCCAACCAGCCCTTCATTTGGGAGGCAGAGGTCGAAATTTCACCCGCCACCAACACCGAACTCGAAGGGTTATACATGTCAGGCGGCATGTATTGCACCCAATGCGAGGCCGAAGGCTTCCGCAAAATCACCTACTACCCAGATCGGCCCGATGTGATGGCCGTTTTCACCGTCACCATCGACAGCGACATGCCTGTTTTGCTGTCCAACGGAAACCCGATCACACATGGCAAATGGCACGATCCTTGGCCGAAACCTGCCTATCTGTTTGCGCTTGTCGCGGGTAATCTGGTGGCCCATTCTGACACATTCACCACCATGTCTGGCGATGACGTGGCGCTGAATATCTATGTGCGTGACGGCGATCTGCACAAATGCGCCTTTGGCATGGAAGCCCTGAAAAAATCAATGTCATGGGACGAATCCGTCTATGGCCGCGAATACGACCTCGACATATTCAACGTGGTTGCCGTGGATGATTTCAACATGGGCGCAATGGAAAACAAGGGGCTGAATGTCTTTAACTCGTCGTGCGTTCTGGCGTCGCCTGACACAGCCATCGACGGGGATTTTGAACGCATCGAAGCGATTATCGCGCACGAGTATTTCCACAACTGGACGGGCAACCGGATCACCTGCCGCGATTGGTTCCAGCTGTGTCTCAAAGAAGGGTTGACCGTATTCCGCGATCAGCAGTTCACAAGCGACATGCGTGGCCGTGCAATGAAACGGATTGATGACGCCGCAGTCTTGCGCGCCCATCAGTTCCGTGAAGATGGCGGGCCACTGGCCCACGCCGTCCGCCCCGCCAGCTTTGTCGAGATCAACAATTTCTACACAGCAACCGTCTATGAAAAAGGGGCCGAAGTGATCGGGATGCTGAAACGTATCGTCGGGGATGATGCCTATGGACGGGCCTGTGATCTCTACTTTGACCGACACGACGGTCAGGCCGTCACCATCGAAGACTGGCTTGCCGTGTTCGAGGATACAACAGGCCGTGATCTCACCCAATTCGCCCGCTGGTATACGCAGGCAGGCACGCCGCATCTGCATGTCACTCAGTCCCAAACTGACACGACATATGCACTGACCCTGCGCCAAGAATTGCCCCACACAGCGGACGGCAGCCCAAAGGACGCGCAAGTCATCCCTGTGTGTTTTGGCATCATCGGGCCTGACGGATCAGAGGTCTTGGAAACACAAACCCTGATATTGACTGAATATGAACAGACGTTCGCATTCGACAATATCCCCGCAGGTTCCTCAGGTTCCGTGCTGCGCGACTTTTCAGCGCCCGTCATCGTGCATCAGGCACAATCAACGGCCGACCGCGCGCATCTGTTGGCCCATGATACCGATCCATTCAATCGCTGGGATGCGGGGCGCAATCTGGCCACTGATGTCTTGGTTGACATGGTTCTGCATGACACCCCCCCGCCTGCTGCTTATCTTGATGGGCTGGCTGCGGTTTTGCGTGACGACACACTTGATCCCAGTTTTCGGGCTGCGGTTCTGGCATTGCCAACCCAATCCGACATTCGCCGCGCCATCATCACCCGTGGCGGCGTGCCTGATCCAGTCGATATTCACACCCATTCAGAAACGCTACGGCTTCATATTTCGCAGCATTTACAAGATATTATGCCGCGCATCTATGCGGACATGGCCGTTGAGGGGCCCTATTCCCCCGATGCAGCAGATGTCAGCAAACGGGTTCTTGGAAATACAGTTCTGGCATTGATCAGTCGCACAGATGGGGGCGCGACTGCCGCTGCGCAATGCGCGGGCGCGGATAACATGACCCAGCAATATGCGGCACTTGGCTGCCTGTTACGCATTGGCAAAGGCGCGGCTGAAAGCACCGCCTTTTTTGACCAATGGCAGAATGACCGCCTGATCATGAACAAATGGTTTGCCCAACAGGTTGGCTGCGCGTCAGGCAAAACGGCTGTTGCGACGGCCAAGGCACTGTTGGACCACCCGCTATTTGACTGGAAAAACCCGAACCGTTTTCGGGCGGTGGTTGGCAATCTTGCGGGCAATGCGGCTGGTTTTCATGCCCATGACGGCAGCGGCTATGAATTTGTGGCGGATTGCCTGATTAAGCTCGACCCGATCAACCCGCAAACAGCGGCGGGCATGGCCACAGTGTTTGATACTTGGGCACAATTCGCGCCCGCGCGTCAGGCACAAATGAAAGGCGCACTGCAACGCATCGCGGCCACCCCCGACCTCAGCGGTGATACGACCGAAATCGTGACCCGCATTTTGGGTTAACTATCTGCTTGGCCGGGCCACAGGGCGGGTGTTTTCAATCGGCTGGCAATAGGTTTGCCGGCTGGTCCACGCCGCCATTTCCGCGATCTTTTTGGGTTTGGTCATTGGCCCCCAATCGGCGGCAACCCCGCGCCACCTTGTATCACGCACCGCAACGGCCTGATCTCGGGCGACAGTCACGGCCATTATCCGCGCCGCACACGACAGGTTTTCGACCGGATTTTTCAACGCTTCGCCCGTGCGGGCACGGCATCCGTAACGACGGGCCGTATCGGGGTAAATCTGCAAAAGCCCATACCACAAATCACCACCCCCCACCGCGCGCGGGTTATAGGTGCTTTCGTGCTTTGACAGCGCCGACATCATGCCCACCCAAAACGCCCGCCGCAGCGTGGGCGAATTCTTGGCATAGGCTGGACACCAGCGGTCAATATCCTTGGGCACAATCGTTTGCAGCCCGTCGCCATAGGCGCCGACAGACACCATTGCGGCGCGCGTCCAAACATCGGATCCTGCCTTAAAATCCCACCGTGTCCGCGGCAAAAACGGGCGGCGGGCATTGGGGCGCATACTGGGTTGGCCCACATTCACTGCAACGGGGTATCGCAACATATGCGCAGGCCGCGCTGCAGGGCGAAACGCCGCAAGTGCCGCAGCAGCCGCATCCAAGCGGGCAGCAACGGCATCGGTGCGGGAAAAGGGCCGGATCGCGGGATTGGCCGATGCCACCCCGGCAATCAAAATGGCCACAATCCCCCCCAGGAATGACATCTTGAACTTCATGCCGCCCAATCTGCACCAGTTCGTCCAACTGACGCAAGAATAATGCTGGCTTGTTCCCGCCTTTCCGCTGGCATAGAACCCAATCAACAAAGACCGTTTGCGGAGATAATGACGATGCTTGACCTGACCTATGACGCCCCCGCCCCAAAAGTGATTGCTGGTGCGCAACATGATTGGGAACTTGTGATCGGACTAGAGGTCCACGCACAGGTCGCGACCAAGGCAAAATTATTCTCTGGCGCGTCAACACAGTTTGGCGCTGAGCCAAACAGCAACGTGGCCTTTGTGGACGCAGGCATGCCTGGCATGTTGCCTGTCATCAACGAAGAATGCGTGGCTTATGCGGTGCGCACAGGTCTTGGCCTCAAGGCAGAAATCAACCTTCATTCGGCGTTTGATCGCAAAAACTATTTCTACCCTGACTTGCCGCAAGGTTACCAGATTTCCCAACTTTACCACCCGATCGTCGGCGAAGGTGAAGTGTTGGTCGAAATGGGTGACGGCACGGCGCGCAATGTGCGCATTGAACGTATCCACCTTGAACAGGACGCGGGCAAATCCATTCACGATATGGACCCCACGATGTCGTTCGTTGATTTGAACCGCACAGGCGTCGCCTTGATGGAAATCGTGTCCAAGCCCGACATCCGCGGCCCAGAAGAGGCAGCAGCCTATGTCGTAAAACTGCGTCAGATCCTGCGCTATCTGGGCACGTGTGACGGCAATATGCAAAACGGCAACCTGCGGGCAGACGTGAACGTGTCGATCTGCAAACCCGGTGCGTATGAGAAATACCAAGAGACACAGGATTTCAGCCATCTGGGCACGCGTTGCGAAATCAAGAACATGAACTCGATGCGGTTTATCCAAGCCGCAATCGAGGTTGAGGCCCGCCGCCAGATTGCATTGGTCGAAGACGGCCAAGAAGTCGTGCAAGAAACCCGCCTCTATGATCCGGACAAAAACGAAACACGGTCGATGCGTTCCAAGGAAGAGGCGCATGACTACCGTTATTTCCCTGATCCCGATTTGCTGCCACTGGAAATTGAACAGGCTTGGGTCGATGACATTGCAGCCACCCTGCCCGAATTGCCCGACGCCAAAAAAACCCGCTTTATGGGTGATTTCGGGCTGTCGGATTACGACGCAAGCGTTTTGACGGCAGAAGTCGCCAACGCCGCGTTTTTTGAGGAGGTAGCCGCAGGGCGCGACGGCAAACTGGCCGCCAACTGGGTCATCAACGAATTATTTGGCCGCTTGAAAAAAGACGACAAAGACATCACCACAAGCCCGATTTCCGCCGCCCGTTTGGGACAAATTGTGGGCTTGATCAAATCCGACAAGATTAGCGGCAAAATTGCCAAAGACGTGTTCGAGATTGCCTATACTTCTGACCGCGACCCAGAAGAGATTGTCACCACCGAAGGCATGGAGCAAGTCACAGACACAGGCGCGATCGAAGCGGCCGTGGATGAAATTATCGCGGCCAACCCCGATCAGGTCGAAAAGGCAAAGGCCAATCCCAAACTTGCGGGTTGGTTTGTGGGTCAAGTGATGAAAGCGACCGGCGGCAAGGCGAACCCCGCAGCCGTGAACAAATTGGTCAGTCAAAAACTGAACGGCTGATGGGTTAAAACCCATCCTACGCAGGCCCGTTCGAGGCGAAGGGATGTATCTGATGACGCCACCGACGCCGATCTGTGCATATGATATAGCCCCTGACGGGACTGTGTCTGCGTGTCACGACACCGATACGGCGCAGGGTGATGGTTACCGTTGGCTGCATTTTGACCTGACTGATCCTGCGTTTGAACCCTGGGCCCGCGCCACATTACCTGCGCCCGCAGCCAAGGCGTTGTTTCAATCAGAAACCCGCCCCCGTTGCGAAGCCTTGCCAGGCGGCATGACCGTGAACTTGCGCGGTGTGAACCTGAACCCCGGCGCAGAGGCCGAAGATATGGTTTCGATCCGGCTTTGGGTGACAGAGGGGCTTGTGATCAGCGCGCGGCGTTACAAAATCTTTGCGATTGATGCGATCCGTGACGCCATGGACAATGGCAAAGCCCCGCGCGGCATTTCTGCGTTTCTTGCAGCACTGGCATTTGGGCTGACAAAACGGATTGAGGCGGTATCGCTGAATTGTGCGGAACTGACCGATGAGGTCGAAGACCTTGCCTTTGACCCAGATGCGGCCCCGCCCATCGCATTGCCTGCATTGCGTCAGCGCATTATCAAGCTGCGCCGATTTGTGCGCCCCCAGTCCGAAGCCCTGCAACAAATGGGCGAAGGCACGATCTGGCCGCTCGATGATGTCAGCCGTGATTACCTGCGCGACACCATGAACCGCAACCTACGCACGCTCGAAGAATTGGATGCGACCGCCGACCGTCTGGCAGCCATCCAAGACCATGAAGATGCGCAAGCCGCCATTGCGCTTGGCCGCAATACATATGTGCTGTCGATCATTGCAGCCGTGTTCCTGCCGCTGGGGTTTTTGACCGGCCTTTTCGGGATCAACGTGGGCGGAATGCCATTGGTTAACGATCAAGCAGGGTTTGCGATTGTCGCGGGCGGTTGTGTGGCAATTGGGGCACTCGTCATCCTGGTATTCCGGTATCTGCGCTGGCTTTGACCCATTTCTAGGGGCCGCCCCCCCCCGCGACCACAATCCATAGACAAGTTGGAATTATTCAGCAAATCCTTGGATTTGCGCGGCGCAGTTGATACAAACGACAAGTGAATTCTAAGGGGCAAACCGATGACACAGTATGAATACAAAGTAGTGCCAGCACCAAAAAAGGGCCTGAAGGCCAAAGGCGCCAAGTCATCTGAGGATCGTTTTGCAAACGCCTTGCAGACCGCAATGAACACATTGGGTGCTAGCGGATGGGAATATCAGCGCACCGATACATTGCCATGCGAGGAACGTTCTGGCCTGACCGGACGGGTGACGACGTTCCAAAATATGCTGGTTTTCCGCCGCGCCGTGGCTGTGGAAGAAACCGTTGCTGTTGATGATGCGGCCGATGCCCCCATCACGGCACAAGAACGGGTCAGCGAAACAATCGCCACGCCCGAAACTGATGAGCCGCCCGCGCTCGAAGCCAAACCATTGGATGACGACCCTGCGCGCGACGAACCCCGCGTCGCTGCGGAATAATTTAGCTTACATCAATCGCTAGGGCGTGGATGCGTCCAATAATCGCGGGGCCAAGGGCTGTGTGCACAGCGCGGTGGCGTGCGATACGCGTCATATCCGCAAATTCCGGCGCGGATATCACGACCCGCCAGTGGCTTTCGCCCGTCCCGTCATCGCCTGCGTGCCCTGCGTGCAAATGGCTTTCGTTGATGACATTTAGCGTCGTAATGGCGAACGCTTGTGTCAAAGCATCATTTATCTCGTTGTCCAGCCCCATTATTTTCCCTTTGCCCCTTCAATCTGACAACCAGAGGCTTAAAGTCTCTTGGCCGAGTCGGAAAGGTTTTACGCACTATGAAGAAGAATGATCCATTTGGTTTTGACATGTCCGTGTCGTCTTCCAAGAAAAAGAACCCGCGCGGACGCCGTGGGATGTCAGGCGCGTCCGAGACATCGACACGGGTGTGCGACCACGATGGCTGTTCCGAGGCAGGCAAATACCGTGCGCCAAAATCGCCGGACGTAATGGATGACTATTTCTGGTTCTGCCAAGAACACGTGCGCGAATATAACCTGAAGTGGAACTTCTTTAACACCACATCAGAGGCTGAGATTGCCGCGCAAATGGACCAAGACCGTGTGTGGGATCGCCCGACAAAACCGATGAACAAAAAGACCGTGGAACAGCGGGCTTGGGCGCGGTTGGGTGTGGACGACCCGCATCAGGTATTGGGCGAAAACGCCACGATGAACCCGGGCAAAGGGCCAGCGCAACGCCGCCTGCCCGCGACCGAGCGCCGTGCGTTGGAGATATTGGAAGCCAAAGACAACTGGACCAAGCCGGAAATCCGCAAAGCTTACAAATCGCTTATCAAGGTGCTGCACCCCGACATGAATGGCGGCGATCGCAGTCAGGAAGACCAGCTCAACGAGGTGGTTTGGGCTTGGGATCAGATCAAATCCAGCAAAAGCTTTCGCGATTAATAGACGTAGGTTTCTGAAGGCGGCGGCAGGATCGCCTCAAAGATTGTTTCCCGCTCTGACCGCCAGACGATCAACAGGAAATGTGCAGCGATCAGGATGCTGGCCCAGAACGCAGCCAGCAATGGCGCGCTTATCAGGGATACAAACAACGTGAACGGGCCAAACATTGTGCCATAAAACGGCAGTGCCAATGTGCCCCCGACCAAGCCGCCAAGAAAGCTGACCCAGACCGTCCCGACACAGGCATATAGGAACCCGGCTTTGCCAGCGTGTCCCATCCAGTTGCGGCCCATATAAAGACCGAAGCATCCGCCCAAAGCGCCAGACAGAACGACCCAGTATTCATAGGCGGTCATTGATCTGTGCATGATGTCTTGGCCGCCCAACGTCATCACAACATTCAGTGCAAGCCCTGCGCCAAAAAACGCCACACCAAAAAAGGCGAACAGAATGCTCTGTTCACCTTCGGTCAAGGCGATACGCTTAAAGATGCGTCGAATTGGGCCAATAGACTTTTGCATACATGCCCTAGCTAGCATGATTGCGCCTACTTTCCGACTGGCTATCCCGAAATTGACTGTTTCGAGAATCGCGGTAATTCACAGCTGTGAACATTAACTTTTTGTTAACCCTTTTGGCGCTAGGCCGCGCGGAAAACCAGACTTGCGCCGTTCAGACAGTGCCGTTTACCTGTGGGGGCCGGACCATCGTTAAAGATATGCCCAAGGTGGCTTCCGCAGCGGCGGCAATGGCATTCTGTGCGGGTGCGAAACAGCGTATTATCCGCCTTCGTGCCAATCGCATTTTCGATGCTTGCGTAAAAGCTGGGCCAGCCGGTTTTACTGTCAAATTTGGTGTCGCTTTCATAAAGCGCCAAATCGCACCCACGGCAGAAATAGGTGCCATCGGCATAGTTTTTATCAAGCGGATTTGTGCCTGCGCGTTCCGTCGCCTCGTGGCGCATAACCTGATATTGAAGATCCGTCAGCATCGCGCGCCATTCGGCATCTGTGCGGGTGACTTCGAATTCCTGCGCAAAAAGCGCGGCCGGACAAGCAGCGGCGATAGCGGTCAAAGTAAACGTGCGGCGGTTCATCATGGCATCGGACCTTTTTGGCATTGGTTACGTGTTGGGGAGACTTTAAGCGGTGCGCTGCCCCGAAAACAGATGTTTCAGCGCAGCGCACGTTCATGTGACACGGACGTGAGCGTGATGGGGTGCCCCCACTCTCCCGATGAAGGCGGTGAGCCCGGCCCGCGCCATTGAACCGTTCGGATCAAACAAACAACACACTCGTCACTGATCCAAACGCTGGTGAAGCCACGGTGCGGCGTCGCAAAAAGTTTCAGCTATTTTTACCCAGCGACCGTAATCTGGCCTGCGGCCAACACATCACCGGTTGGCGCGCCCGTTGTGGACCCACCGATAGGTTCGTCGCTGACAGCCAGCACGCCGCCCGCCATTTGCGCGGCAATATCGGCGGGAATGTCCAAGATCGCGTTTGGCTGACCACGTGGCCAAACCCCAAGCGACACAGGTGGATTGTCACCCGCGATCAACCACATTTCAAGTGCGCGCCCTTCGCGCGGGCCACCAGCCGTGCGTTTCAGATCAAGCGCGTTTGTCGCGGGATCAAAGCTGGCCAGCACAACAAAACTTTGGCTTTCGTCTGTCAATTCTGCAACAAATGTCTGCGCTGGATCACGCAGGAAATCTGTTTGCCCCAACAGGGTAAGCACGACAAATGCCCCAACGACCCCAGCCAGAACCGGACCAAACAGGCCAAGCCGCGCGAACAGGCTTTTTTTCGGCGCGGCCCCGAAAAGCGCGGTCATGATGCGGGGTTTCAAATCTTCTGGTGGGTCAACTGGCGCAACATCATCCGTGAGGTTGGCGAAATTTTCGGCCCAAGCCGCGTATTGCGCCCGCAGTGCGGGATCAACGGCCAACACCTCTTCGAAGGCGTCGTGTTCGGCAGGCGAAAGCAGCCCCAGCGTATATTCCGCTGCCAGCACCATCTCGTCTTGTGTTTCGATGTCATCTGTCATCGCGACAAACACTCTTTCAGTTTGATCAGACTGCGGCGCAGCCACGTCCGAATTGTATTGAGCGGGACGTCATAGCGCGTCGCCAACTCTTGATATGTTTCACCTTCCAGATAGGCGCGGCGCACCGCGTCTGATCTGTCGGCCTCTAGTTCGGCCATGCAGTCAACGATCTGCCCCCGATCTGACGCGGCGATTGCCAACGCCTCTGGTCCGGGGGCGGCGCTTGGCAGGTCTTCTGCCTCGTCCAGCCCCGTGCCGCGCGCCGTCTTGCGCGCGCGCAACCGATCAATTGACAGGTTGCGGGCGATTGTGATCAGCCATGTCATCGGGCTTAATCCGTTGACCTGATAGCGGTTCGCATTGCGCCAGATTTTGACAAACACGTCTTGTAGTGCGTCCTCGGCTTCTGCCCGATTACCCAACACACGCAGGCACACAGCAAAGAGTTTCGCCGATGTCGCAGAATAAAGATCACCGAACGCGGCACGATCGCCCAATGCGCATTTCGCAATATAGGATTCGATATCTGCAAGCTCAGCCATGCACGTGTTCCGCCCTGTCCCGATTTGGGTCAGTTTGACACGATTGGCGTGAAACGCAACTGCGCTGAATTGCGCCCCTTCCCCTTGCGGTATGGCGCGTTATGTTGCATGCAAATGACAACTCATTCACCGGCAAAAGACGCACGAACGGAAGGCGAAATATCATGGCTGACGGGACCACCCAAATGGACGCGAAACCAACAGAAGATATTTCTGTTCGCGAAGTGTTTGGCATTGATAGTGACATGAAGATCAAGGCGTTTGCTGATCGGTCTGACCGCGTGCCAGAAATTGACAGCACCTATAAGTTTGACCCTGACACCACGCTCGCGATTTTGGCTGGTTTTGGCTATAACCGCCGCGTCATGGTGCAAGGCTATCACGGCACGGGTAAGTCCACGCATATCGAACAGGTTGCCGCCCGCCTGAACTGGCCCGCCGTGCGCGTCAATTTGGACAGCCATATCAGCCGGATCGACCTGATCGGCAAAGACGCGATCAAACTGCGTGACGGTGTGCAGGTCACAGAATTCCACGAAGGTATTTTGCCTTGGGCGCTACGTAACCCTGTGGCCATCGTGTTTGATGAATATGACGCGGGCCGTGCGGATGTGATGTTCGTGATCCAGCGCGTGCTGGAAGCCGACGGTAAACTGACGCTGATGGACCAGAACGAGATTATCACGCCGAACCCGTATTTCCGCCTGTTCGCTACGGCCAACACGGTTGGTTTGGGCGACACGACCGGCCTGTATCACGGCACACAGCAGATCAACCAAGCCCAGATGGACCGTTGGTCACTGGTGGCGACGTTGAACTATTTGTCCCACGACGCCGAAGCCGCGATTGTTCTGTCGAAATCCCCGCATTTCAACACAGAATCCGGCCGCAAGACGATTTCCCAGATGGTCACAGTTGCCGACCTGACCCGCACCGCGTTTATGAACGGCGACCTGTCCACCGTGATGTCGCCGCGCACCGTGTTGGCATGGGCCGAAAACGCCCGCATTTTCCAAGATGTTGGTTACGCTTTCCGTCTGTCGTTCCTGAACAAATGTGACGAGCTTGAGCGCCAAACAGTCGCCGAGTTTTTCCAGCGTTGTTTTGACATGGAACTGCCAGAGAGCGCAGCAAGCTTGAGCTTGGGCTGATGCGGCTATTTCCTTTTTCATTGATCATCGCCGCAGCACTAGCCGGATGCGCACCACAAGCCACGCCAGAGCAGCAATCAGTTTTTGAAAAAAACCTGTTGCGGGCGGCATTGTCGTCAGAAAATCAGCGGACAGTGGTTGATCGCGGTGTGTATATGGTCGAGCCAAACCGGGCGCGGACGTTTGCGTTGGTCACTCCTGTGCGCGGCACGAGCTATACAATCGACCGTTTTGAACGGGCGGCAGCACAGTTTACGGGTTGTGCGGCCAAGGCGCAGCCGCAGATTTATGACATGATGAACGGTGACACGACTGTGTCGATATCGCGCATCAAATTGAAACGCACTGGTGGCAGTTTCCCCATCGACTTGACCTGTTAAGAGGGCCGTATGAGCGCCGCATCTGACAACCCAGCTGATCCGTTCAAGAAAGCCCTTGCTGAGGCCACTAAGGTCATGGCGAATGACCCTGATCTGGCCGTCAGTTATTCGGTTGATCCTGCGGGGCAGACAAACGACAGCATTCGCCTGCCCCAAATCAGTCGCCGGATGACCCGCGAAGAAGTGTTGTTGGCCCGCGGCACGGCGGATGCGTTTGCGTTGCGCCACAAGTTTCACAACCCCAAAACCGCCGCCAAATACATGCCCCAAGGCCAGATGGCCAAGGACCTGTATGAAGCGATGGAAACCGCACGGATCGAGGCCGTGGGCGCACAGCACATGCCAGGCACAGCTGGTAACATCGACGCCAAGATCAGCAACGAGGCGCTGCGCAAGGGGTATGACAGCATCACCCAAGCCGCAGATGCGCCTTTGGCCACCGCCGCTGGCTATTTGATCCGGCATCTGGCGACAGGCCGTGATCTGCCCAAGGGCGCGGAAAACGTGATGGAACTGTGGCGCGGGTTTATCGAAGACCACGCAGGTGATACGCTTGATAACGTGCACGATCTGTTGGGCGATCAACAGGCGTTTGCGAAATTTGCCCGTCAGATGATTTCTGATCTTGGCTATGCCGATCAGTTGGGTGACGACCCAGACGCGCTTGACGACGACGAAGACACCGAAGCCGAAACCGGCGACGATGAAGAAGAACAACCAGATAGCACAGGTGACGACGACGACGGCGAAGAAGCCGACGCATCACCAGAACAGTCCCAAGAAGACCAGCAAGACACGTCGCAAGCTGAAGTCAGCATGGATGACCAAGCTGATGCGGAAATGGGTGAAGAAACCGAAATGCCTGACGGCGAAGCGCCGCTAGAGCCCCCCGCCCCGATGCCGATTTCGGACGCAGACCCCAATTACCGTGTGTTTACATCCGATTTTGACGAAGAGATTTTGGCGGAAGATTTGGCTGAACCCGCCGAGTTGGAACGCTTGCGCGCGTATCTTGACCAGCAGCTGGAGCCTTTGAAGGGCGCCGTATCACGGCTTGCCAATAAATTGCAGCGCCGCTTGCAAGCCCAACAAAACCGGTCTTGGGAATTTGACCTTGAAGAAGGCATATTGGACGCTGGCCGATTGGCCCGTATCGTTGCATCCCCCACAACACCGTTGTCGTTCAAGCGTGAAAAAGACACCGATTTTCGCGATACTGTCGTGACGCTTTTGCTTGATAACTCTGGCTCTATGCGCGGGCGACCGATTTCGATTGCAGCTATTTGTGCGGATGTGATGGCCCGCACGCTGGAACGCTGTGCGGTCAAGGTTGAGATCCTCGGATTTACCACAAAGGCGTGGAAGGGCGGTCAGAGCCGCGAAAAATGGCTAGCGGATGGGCGTGATGTCACGCCCGGTCGATTGAACGATTTGCGCCACATCATTTATAAATCAGCTGACGCTCCGTGGCGTCGCACCCGCGACAACCTTGGTCTGATGATGAAGGAAGGGTTGCTAAAGGAAAACATCGACGGAGAGGCGCTTGAATGGGCGCACCGCCGTGTCGCCGCCCGCCAAGAGCAGCGCAAAGTATTGATGGTGATTTCGGACGGTGCGCCTGTTGATGACAGCACGTTGTCGGTAAACCCTGCCAATTATCTGGAAAAGCATTTGCGCGATGTCATCGCGATGGTCGAAAAACGCAAAGCTGTGGAACTGGTCGCGATCGGGATCGGACATGACGTGACCCGGTATTATGACCGCGCTGTCACCATCACCGATGTTGAGCAGCTGGCAGGAGCGATGACCGAACAATTGGCAAGCCTGTTTGACGAAGACCCACGCAAACGCGCCCGTGTTCTGGGAATGAAAAAGCTGGGCTAGACCAGTTTCCCAAAAGGAAACTGGTGCCTCCGGCGGCGGTATTTTGGGCCAAAAGAAGCGAAGGGATCGCCAGATGTTTCAGACCTTTGAAAGCAGTTCATCGCCTGAGCAAGGCCCGCCTCGATTGGCCGCATTGCGTGATCAGATGGTCAAGCAGGGGGTGGATGCGTTTTTGGTCCCGCGCGCGGATGCTCATCAAGGTGAATATGTGGCCGACCGTGATGCCCGATTGGCGTGGTTGACGGGATTTACCGGATCAGCGGGTTTCTGTATTGTGACAGCTCGCGATGCAGGTGTGTTTATCGATGGCCGCTACCGCGTGCAGGTGCGCGATCAGGTGGCGGATGTTTTTACCCCCGTCCATTGGCCCGAAGTGTCAGCGCATGCGTGGCTCCGTGAACACTTGCAAGCCGGGGCCGTGATCGGATTTGATCCATGGCTTCACGCGATGCAGGATATTGACGCGCTGCGGGCCGCGTTGGGCGGGATGCAAGTGACACCGATTGCGAATTTGGTGGACCAGATTTGGGATGATCAACCGGATGCGCCGAACGCCCCGTTTTTTGCCCAAGATATCAGTTTGACAGGCGAGGCCAGCACCGCGAAACGCAAAAGGCTTGGCGCGGTTTTGTCCGCTGACGCAGCGATCATCACCTTGCCCGACAGTATTGCGTGGCTTTTGAACATTCGCGGCGCTGACATTGAACGCAATCCGGTGCCGCAAGCATTTGCTATTTTGCACCGGTCCGGTGCCGTTGAGTTGTTTGCAGGCGCAGGCAAGGCCGATGCAATTAAGGACCACCTTGGTGCTGACGTTTCGGTGCATGATCAGGAAGCGTTTTTGGCGCGTATTGCCGAACTGGACGGACAGGTGCAGCTGGATCCGAAAACCGCCCCTGAAATTTTGCGCGATGCCATAAACGCCGAAATTGTACTGGCGGCAGATCCGTGTTTGCTGCCCAAGGCGATCAAAACTTCTGTCGAAATTGACGGCGCCCGGGCTGCTGCCTGCCGTGATGGTGTGGCAATGGTGCGGTTTCTGGCTTGGCTGGATGCCACGGCGCCGCTGGGTGGTCTTACTGAAATTGATGTTGTCAAAAAGCTTGAGGTGTTTCGGCGCGATACAAACGCGTTGCGGGATATCAGCTTTGAGACGATCTGTGGCGCGGGCCCGCATGGGGCCATCGTGCATTACCGCGTGACAGAGGACACAAATCGCCAAGTCAAAGCGGGTGAATTGTTGCTGGTCGATAGTGGTGGGCAATATGTCGACGGCACCACCGATATTACCCGCACCATCGCAGTGGGCACGGCGGATGCGGAACAACGGATGTGTTATACCCGTGTTCTTCAAGGCATGATCGCCCTGTCCCGCGCGCGTTTTCCCAAAGGGGTCGCAGGTCAGCATCTGGATGCCTTAGCGCGCGCGCCGCTTTGGGCCGAGGGGATGGATTATGACCACGGCACGGGGCACGGTATTGGCAGTTATCTAAGCGTGCATGAAGGCCCGCAATCCATTTCGCGTCGATCCGACATTGCGTTGCAAGCAGGTATGATCGTCAGCAATGAACCAGGATACTACCGCGAGGGTGCATTTGGTATTCGCATCGAAAATCTGATCACCGTGGTCCCCGCCCCAAAGGGTGTGGACGATCGCGATATGCTGGCGTTTGCAACATTAACGCTGGTTCCATTTGACCGTCGCTTGATCGACAAAAGCGTCCTATCGCCTGCGGAACATGCCTGGATCGACCAGTATCACCGCGACACCGAAGCCTTGATCGGCCCCTTGGTGACAGGCGATACCGCTGTCTGGCTCTCGCAGGCTTGCGCCCCGCTTTAGGAATGTTCTTCGCGTGCGGTTTCGGACAGTGCGGTGTTCATCGCGCGCAAGGCATCCACTTGGAACAACGCGCCCCAGAGTTCAGGTGGGGTGCCATCCGACCCAAGGCTGACAACGGGGATAAACCCGTGGTTGCCCTGTTCAAACATCGGCATGGCCTGTTCCAGGGTGGCGTTG
The DNA here is from genome assembly GCA_965656885.1 of Yoonia sp. GTDB lineage: Bacteria > Pseudomonadota > Alphaproteobacteria > Rhodobacterales > Rhodobacteraceae > Yoonia. The sequence goes on along the minus strand of CBFHME010000013.1, from coordinate 36,080 downwards.
CCATCGATATACACGCCTTCTTCTATGAGGTTCCAACAGGCGTCTTCGGGGGCTGCGCGGTTTGCATCCATGGGGCGCATGATTGTCGCCACCCGGAATGTCGCCAGCAGATAGGCTTGGGGGCCTGCGGCCAAATGCACGTTGCGCCGTTCCAGTTGCGTCAGGAAGAACGACCGATCCACCAGCGAAGACGCAAGGGCCGTGGACAAGGACACCGATACCATCACAGCCATCGCCGTTTGCCAGTCACCTGTCAGTTCAAACACGATCAGCGTTGTGGATATGGGCGCACCCAAAACAGCGGCCGCAACCGCCCCCATCCCTGCAAGCGCATAAAGCGTGCCTTCACCCGACACCTGCGGCAGGATGCTGGTCGCGATGATCCCGAACGAAAGCCCCGTCAGCGCGCCGACCATCAACGACGGTGAAAACACCCCGCCCCCCATGCGCCCGCCGATGGTAATGGCCACGGCAATAACCTTGAGAACCGCAAAGACTATCGCGTCATACAAGACCAGCTGCCCCGTCAGTGCCGCCGATGTCGTTTCATAGCCAACGCCAATAATATGAGGCCAGAATATCGCCAAGCCCCCAAGCATCGCCCCTGCCACAGCGGGGCGTAAATAGCGCGGCAAACCTGTGGCGTCCTGCACCGATGTGCCGATATCCTCGGCCCAGAATATCGCCCGCATCAGCACGACAGCCACCAATCCGCAGATAAGGCCAAGGATCAGGAACGCGGGCAATTCCACATAAAATGCCAGCGCATTTTGAACTGGCAACACGAATTCGGTCACCTCGCCAAACGCCAATCGGTTGATAACGGTGCCAGCAACACTGGCAATCACGATGGGCGCAAAAGCGTGCACAGCAAAGTGGCGCAACACCACCTCTAGTGCGAAAAGAGCGCCTGCGAGCGGCGCGTTAAAGCTGGCTGATACGCCCGCCGCCACCGCACAGCCCAATAGATCGCGCCCCGTAATGCCGTTGGCCCGCAACCAGCGGCTGACGATTGTGGATAGAACGGCGGACAGATGCACCACTGGACCTTCCCGGCCTGATGATCCGCCTGTGGACAGCGTGATAAGGCTTGCGATTGCAGATGCGATCCCATGGCGCACGGTGACGCGACCCTCGTTGAGGGCAGCACCTTCGATCACGTCGCTGACGGAACGGACCCGTCCATCATCGGTGAACCAATGCAGGATCAAACCCACCAGCAAGCCACCACAAACCGGCAGCAGCAAAATCTGATACCACGCAAGCCCGGCCACAAAGCTGTGCAACCGCGCGACATCATCTGTTCCATAAAGAGCGCCCTGCAACCAGTTGATTCCAAGTCGGAAAAATAGCGCGGCAAAGCCAGCGGCCACACCAATCGCCAGCGCGATAAACCAGAATTGAAGCTGTGACGGCCCACGTGATTTCATGATCGCAAACGCATCTGCGCATGCCTGCCCAAGGTCGCGTGCGCCCTGTCCGATCACTGTCCTGATTGGCCCTGCCATATGGCTATCCTATCGCTGGTCTTGGTCATGGCCACCCGTTAGAATACCCGCATGACTATTTCGCACGCCATAGATGCGCTTTCGACACTTTTAGGGGATCGGCTGTCGCTGTCCAAGTCTGATTTGGATATTCACGGTCGGTCCGAAACACACTTTGCCCCGATGCCACCCGACGCGGTTGCCTACCCTGTGTCCACGGCAGAGGTCGCAGAGGTCGTAAAAATCTGCGCTGACAATGGTTGCCCCGTGATTGCGTGGGGCACGGGCACATCGCTTGAAGGTCATAGCCTTGCCCTTCGCGGCGGCGTGACGGTTGACCTAAGCCGCATGGATGCCGTTGTCAGCGTGAACGCACCCGACATGGATGCCACCGTGCAACCAGGCGTCACCCGAGAGGCGTTGAACACGCATTTGCGTGATACCGGGTTGTTTTTCCCTGTCGACCCCGGCGCCAACGCATCACTTGGCGGCATGACGGCGACCCGCGCGTCGGGCACAACTGCCGTGCGCTATGGCACGATGCGCGACAATGTTCTGGGGTTGACGGTTGTGTTGGCCGATGGGCGGGTCGTCCAAACAGGCACGCGCGCCCGCAAGTCATCAGCCGGATACGACCTGACCGGATTGTTCGTCGGGTCCGAGGGCACATTGGGCATCATCACGGAAATCACGCTGCGCCTGCATGGACAACCGCAGGCCATTTCATCCGCGATCTGCGGGTTTGATACTGTCGCAGGCGCGGTTGATGCGGTGATGGATGCTATTCAAATGGGCATCCAAGTCGCGCGGATCGAGCTGGTCGATACCGCCAGCGCGTTGGCTGTGAACGCTTATTCTGGCGCATCATTCCCCGCCTGCCCGCATTTATTGTTGGAATTTCACGGATCAAACACAGCCGTTGCCGAAGACGCCGCGACATTTGGCGAAATTGCGGGAACACATGGCGGGCACGGGTTTGATTGGTCTGCCAAGACCGAAGACCGCAACCGATTGTGGAAAATGCGCCACGATGCCTATTACGCGATCCTTGCGTCGCGCAAAGGGGCCACGGCGATTGTGACCGACGTTTGTGTTCCTATATCCCGCTTGGCTGATGCCTTGCTTGAAACCCAAGACGACATCGCCGCATCTGGCATCCCTGGTCCGATCCTTGGGCATGTGGGCGACGGCAACTTTCACGCGATCCTGTTGATCGACCCAAACAGCGCCTCAGAGATGGAAACAGCCAAGGCGCTGGCCTCTCGCATGTCCGCACGCGCCCTTGAAATGGGCGGCACAATCACGGGTGAACACGGCGTTGGCATGGGAAAGCTGGACTATATGGATGCCGAACATGGCGAAGCTTGGGCTGTGATGGGCGCGATCAAATCGGCACTGGACCCAGACGGGATAATGAACCCCGGCAAGCTGGTTCCGCCAAGCAACTAGGGCATCAGTGCCCGTGCCGCATCGCGTGCCGCATCGGTGATTGTATCGCCAGACAACATGCGCGCAATTTCGTCGATACGGTCGTCAGCGGCCAATGGCACAACGGTCGAAAGGGTCTGGGTCTTGGTCTGGTGTTTTTCGACCCGCCAGTGATGCGCCCCAAGGGCGGCCACCTGCGGCGAATGGGTCACGACCAAAATCTGCCCCTTTGACGCAAGCTCTGCCAGACGCCGCCCCACCGCATCGGCGGTCGCCCCGCCAACGCCACGGTCGATTTCATCAAAAATCATGGTAAGGCCCGCATCTGTGGCCGTTAGGCAGACCTTGAGCGCCAACAAGAACCGCGACAACTCTCCGCCCGATGCAATCTTGTTGATCGGGCCAGCGGGTGCGCCTGGGTTCGTGGCCACAGTGAACGCCACAGCATCACGCCCATCGGGGCCATCGCCCGCGTCAGTGACTTCGGTGACGAACACAGCGCGTTCCATTTTCAAAGGTGCGAGTTCTGCGGCCATTGCCTTGTCCAGCGCGCGGGCCGCTTTCTGCCGCTTGGCGGTTAACCTGTCGGCACCCGCATCATAGGCGGCTTGGGCGGTCTGAACGTCGCCCTCTAGCGCGTTCAAATCATTGGCGCTTCCGTCCAGAAAGGCCAGCCTGTCACGCAAGCTATTGGCAAAATCGCCCAGCTCGTCGGGCAGCACATTGTGTTTGCGGGCCAACCCACGGATCGCGAATAAGCGTTCCTCGATGTCCTCAAGCTCTGACGGATTAAACGACAGTTGATCCAGACATTGTGACACGCCTTGACCCGCCTCATCCAAGGCGAGGGCCGCCCGTTCCAATGCAGAAAGCGCTGTTTCCAATGCACCCTCGGCCTTGTCTGCGACACCACCCAACCAGCGGGTTGCATCGGATACAAGCCCTTCCGCGCCATGCAGACCGATCGCCTCAGCGCCGCGTTTAACGTCATCGCGGATTTTTTCGGCGGATTGCATCATGCGTCGCTGGGTATCAAGCACGGCCTCTTCGCCCGGCTCGGGCATCAGCTTATCAAGCTCTGCCACTGCATGACGCAAGAAATCTTCTTCGGCACGGGCCTCTTCGACGCGGGCTTGGGCAGCGACCAACGCCTTGCGCGCAGTCGACAGCGCACGCCACGCCAGCTTGGTCTTGTCCAAATCCACACCAAGCCCAGCGAAGACATCAAGCATATCGCGGTGCCCTTTGGGGTTGAGCAATCCGCGGTCATCGTGCTGTCCGTGAAGCTCCACAAGCGTCTCGGATAGGTTGCGCAGAACCTCACCGCTGACACGGCGGTCGTTGATCCATGCGGTCTTGCGCCCGTCTTGGGTGTTGATACGGCGCAAAATCACTTCGCCATCTTCAACTTCGATACCTGCATCGCCGAGAACTGCGCGCCCTGCGTGCGATGCAGGAAGGTCGAAAACAGCTGTCACCTCGCCCTGATCAGCCCCAGATCGCACCAATTCGGCACGGCCACGCCAGCCCAAAACAAACCCAAGACTGTCCAGCAAAATCGACTTACCCGCACCGGTTTCACCGGTCAGCACATTCAATCCCGGTTGGAATGCCAATTCCAATCGGTCGATGATCAACATATCGCGAATGTCTATGTGTCTTAGCATGACTGCGTAGGATGGGTTTTAACCCATCGCCCTATCAAAGCCATTCACCGCGGATCACCTGACGGTAAATTGACGACAACCAGTTGTCACCCGATGATGACGCCGACAGCCCCTGCCCTGTTAACAAGGCAAAACTGTCTTCATACCACTCGGTCGACTGATAGTTATGCCCCAGAATAGCGCCCGCTGTCTGTGCCTCATCCGTGAGGCCAAGTGACAGATAGCCTTCGACCAAACGGTGCAATGCTTCAGCAGTGTGGGTCGTTGTCTGAAAATCCTCAACGACAATACGGAACCGGTTTACGGCAGCGGCATAATGTTTGCGCTTAAGGTAATAGCGGCCAATTTCCATTTCCTTGCCCGCAAGATGGTCAAATGCCAGATCAAATTTCAGGATCGACGACCGCGCATATTCCGTATCGGGATATGTCTCGATCACGGCACGCAATGCCTGCAATGCCTGAAATGTCAGCCCTTGGTCACGGCCAATTTCATCAATCTGGTCGTAATAAGATAAGGCCAGCAAATATTGAGCATAGGCCGCATCCTCAGACGCCGGATAAAAATCAACGTATCGCTGCGCGGATGCACGGCTATTGGGGTAATCACGGTCCTTGTGGAACGCAAATGCCTGCATAATCAACGCGCGTTTTGCAAAATCCGAATATGGGTAAAGCCGTTCAATTTCGCCAAAATACACAGCTGCATCATCCGCTTGGCCGCGTTCCAGCTCGTATTCACCGCGTTCAAAGATTTCGGCAGCGGTGTATTGATCCAACGCGCCTGTCTTGCTGGGGTCAAACGACCCACAAGACGCAAGCGCCACAAGCGCCACTGCACCGATCCCCAAACGCAGGGTTCGTCCGCTTTGAAATTTGGCCTTTGACATGAACAGCCCTCGCACCTCAAACGTCGCCAGCTGTGTTTACCACAAGGCGTCTTGGTGACTGGTCTAGCATAGAAAAATCTGGGGCAAAATGCCTTTTGACGGGTTGCGCGAAACTCCGGTCACGCAACAGCGAAAAGATCAGCTTTCGACACCCCGACACCGGGCAAACGCGCTGCAATTTTCGCGTCACAGCGCACCAGACGCCATGCATCTGGCTGGGCGAACAACGCCCGCAACAAACCATTTGTCATCGCGTGCCCCGCACGCACACCTGTATAGCGGCCCAAAATAGGCGCACCAGCAGTATAAAGATCACCCAATGCATCAAGCATTTTGTGGCGCACTGCCTCGTCTGCGTGGCGGAAACCACCTGGGCTTAGGATGTCATCGCCTTCGACCACAACCGCATTATGCAATGTGCCGCCCAATGCCAGACCATTGGCCCGCATCGCGTCCACGTCTGCAGACCGACAGAATGTCCGGCTATCGCACAACTCTCGTACGAATGTGCCATTCGCCATATTCAATGTCTTTTGCTGATGCCCGATGGCCCCGTCCGCAAATTCGATATCAAACGCGATTTGAAGACTGGTTGCAGGCGACAACTGCGCCGAGGACAGGCCTTCAACGACGCGCACATCTTGCAATATTTCAATCGCATAAAGCGGCGCAGACAAACGGGTCAGACCCGCATCGACAATCGCGCGCACAAATGCAGCAGAACTGCCGTCCATAATAGGGACTTCGGGGCCATCAATATCAACCATGACATTGTGCACCCCCGTACCGGCAAACGCCGCCATCAAGTGTTCAATCGTCGACACAAAAACGCCGGCATCATTTGTCAGACGTGTGTTCAACGGAGAGACAACAACATTGTCCCACATCGCAGGCAGCACATTGTCAGCGGCAATATCCGTACGCCGAAACACGATACCTGTATTGGCGGCCGCAGGACGCAGAACAAGTGTCACCGGCGCACCAGTGTGCAGGCCGATGCCCTGAAATGTGACAACTGATTTTAACGTGGTTTGCACGCATGTGTCCTAACGACTGATTCACCTTGTTGCCCTCTTAGTTAGTAGTCGGCGCATCATGGCTCAACTCACTCTTTGCAACGGTCTGAAACATGATTGCAGCAATTCCATAAGCCTTTGTTTCAAATGAAAAAAGCCGCCCCAATGGGGCGGCCTTTCAAATCTGACGTAGCGTCGTTTTGTGCTTTAGTTTGCCTGACGACGCAGGAACGCTGGAATTTCGATGCGTTCTTGCTCTGGATCCGCTTCTGCGACTGGCTCTTCGTGGATCGGCGTGACCTGTGGCTGTTCGCGCTGTGGCTGTGCCTCGGCAGCCGCACCTGTCATGCGGTTGATCAGGCTATTGATCCCAAAACGCGGACGCTCACCTTCGGCAACTTCTGGTGCAGCAGGTGCAGCGGGCTGACCTGGCGCACGTGAAACCGCAGCCTGCAAACGCGCCATTGCTTCTGGCGATGGTGTGCCAGCTGCGGGGGCGCGTGGTGCAACGAATGCCTCTGGTGCGTCCATCGCTGGTTCAGCGCGTGGTGTATACGCTGGCGGTGGCAGATCGTCAGTTTCAGCCAATGCTTCGTGAATGTCAGCAAAGTCGTCTTCGATCGGTTCAACGCGGCGTGCGTCGTCCATACCTTCAAACAATGTTGGGGCTTCGGCAGCTTGTTCTTGTGCTGGCGCTGCGGCAGGGGCCACATATTGCGCGGCAACGGGTGCGGCCACGGCAACTGTTGCTGCAACAGGCGCTGGTGCGGCTTCGGCCTCTGGCTCGGCCTGAACTTGAGGCTTAAGCGGTGCAGCCATTGACCGACGCGGCAGTGGAAGATCAGAAGATTTTGCAACGGCGTCGATGCCAGTCGCCACAACAGAAACGCGCATTTTGCCGTCCATGCCAGTGTCGAGCGTGGAACCCACGATGATGTTTGCTTCTGGGTCGACTTTTTCGCGGATTTTGTTGGCAGCTTCGTCGAGTTCGAACAACGTCAGGTCGTAACCACCTGTAATGTTGATCAAAACGCCACGCGCGCCTTCCAAAGAAATCTCGTCCAACAGTGGGTTGGCAATGGCTTTTTCAGCGGCTTCAACAGCGCGGTTTTCACCTTCTGCTTCGCCTGTGCCCATCATCGCCTTGCCCATTTCGTCCATCACGGCACGAACGTCGGCAAAGTCGAGGTTGATCAGACCCGGACGAACCATCAGGTCAGTCACACCCTTCACACCTTGATACAGCACATCATCAGCAAGCTGGAACGCTTCTGTGAATGTGGTGTTTTCATTGGCCAGACGGAAGAGGTTTTGGTTTGGAATGATGATAAGTGTATCAACAACCTTTTGCAGGGCTTCGATGCCTTCGTCGGCCTGCTTCATACGCTTGCCGCCCTCGAACTGGAACGGCTTGGTCACGACACCAACGGTCAGAACACCAAGTTCACGTGCCGCCTGTGCGATGATCGGGGCAGCACCCGTGCCGGTGCCGCCGCCCATACCTGCGGTGATGAAACACATGTGTGCACCAGCAAGGTGGTCAACGATCTGCTCGATGCTTTCCTCAGCGGCAGCAGCACCCACGGTTGCGCGTGCGCCTGCACCCAAACCTTCGGTCACTTTGACACCCATCTGGATGCGGGCCTGCGCCTTGGCGTGTTGCAATGCTTGGGCGTCTGTGTTGGCGACAACAAATTCAACCCCGTCCAGCTCTTGCTCGATCATGTTGTTGACTGCGTTACCGCCAGCGCCACCAACACCAAAAACGGTAATGCGTGGTTTCAGTTCTTCCTGACCGGGAATGGAGAGGTTCAATGTCATTGCTCTGTCCGCCTATTTTTTGTGGCCCGTCCCACCGGGGCTTTTACTCGAAATTAGGACAATCCTAACGGTATCGCACCTGCGCGTCACGCAGAAATCGCGAATTAACCACCAAATATGGGGAAAAACTTGTGGATTTCTGCCGTATTTGGACCAATCGGCAAGATATTGCGTATTACCAGTTGTCCTTAAACCATTTCACGGCCCGCTTGAGCGACCGCGCAGGGTATTTGTCGGCGGGAATCTCAAAATCCCACCATTCATCTTGGGGGTGTGCCGCGAACAATGTCAGACCGACAGCCCCCGAAAACGCAGGACCGATTGCAGCCTGCGGAAGCCCCTGCACACGCAGCGGGCGGCCAAGGCGCACCTGCTGCCCAAGGATCTTGGACGCCAGCCCATCCAACCCCGGAATTTGGCTTGCGCCACCGGTCAGAACGATTTGCTGTGAGGGCAGATGTTCAAATCCAGCGGCGTCCAGACGCACACGGACCTCTTCAAGAATTTCTTCAACACGGGGGCGCATAATGCCAATCAACTCGGCACGGCTGACGGTGCGGCGATCATGTTCATAGTCGCCCGTGTCGCCACCAATTTCGATCATTTCGCGGTCATCCATGCCAGTGGCCACAACGCCGCCATAGAATGTCTTGATCCGTTCTGCGGTCGCCATTGGAACCGACAAACCCATCGAGATGTCGCCCGTCACATGGTCGCCGCCCATGCGCACAGTATCGGCGTAAATCATGTGCTTTTTCATAAAGACGGAAATGCCCGTGGATCCGCCCCCAAGGTCGATACATGCAGACCCTAGTTCTTGTTCGTCTTCCACAAGCGAAGAAATGCCCGACGCATAGGCGCTGGACGCAATACCCGCCAATTCCAGATCGCAGCGTTTGATACAGAAAAAGATGTTCTGCATCGCGATGCTATCCACGGTCAGCATATGCATATCGCAGGTCAGCTGATTGCCGATTTGCCCACGCGGATCGGCCATGCCAGACCGATGATCAAGCGCAAAATTGACAGGCTGCGCGTGCAGCACGTCACGCTCTGCACCGTAATCAGGCACATCACAGGCGGCCATCACACGACCAATATCACCATCAGCGACAAGACCGTTTTCGATATCGACAGCCCCGTCAAGTCCGTAAGACTTTGGGCGCCCGCCAGACATACAGGCGATCACGTGGTCCACACGCACATTGGCCATTTTCTGGGCCGCTTGCACAGCGGTGCGGATGGCACGCTCTGTTTCTTGCATCGCGTCGACTTCGCCGAATTTCACCCCGCGCGACCGCGTGGTCGCAGCCCCGATCACGCGAAAAGAAGACTGCCCCGCAAGCGAGCTGATACCATCAGCGTCGCGGAATGTTTCTGGCCCGTCGAACCGAAGCACCAGACACGCGATCTTGCTTGTGCCGATATCCAAAATCGCGATGACGCCGCGCTGCATTGCCGCTTTGCGCATATTCCGCATGGCGCGCTGGCTGTCGTATAAATCACCCATTACTCATCTACCTCTGTCTGGCTCACCTGACGAAATGCGTTGGCGGCTTCTTTGTTCATTCTTAGTGTCGGGCGGTCCCCGTTGCGCATATCCACAACGGCCACGTCGCGGTCCAGCATATCGCGCGCCTGATGCAACACGATCACGCGGTCCAATGCGGCGACGGGGTTTTCTGACGGCAACATGATCGTCTGATCCCGATCTAGCACAACATCCCAACGCCGATCACCCATGCGCACAAGCCCGCGCAAACGGTCCGCAATCGGTTTCGCATCGCGGAAAAGGGCCAATGCTTCTTCGATGTGATCTTGGGCGCCGTGCCCTGCGATCAATGGCAGATCAAGACGATCGCCACGTGTTTCCACAAAGCCCGCGAATGTGCCCTCTGCATCCAGCAGGCGCAAAACACCACCGTCCCGCCACAGGGCCACAGCCATGCGCGGCGTAATATCGACGTTTAATACGCCAGCGTCCCCGACCCGCACGCGCGCCGAACGCACAGCATCCAAAGATTCGACCGATTTACGCATCTGTTCAAGATCAAGCTCGAACGACGAAACGGGGAAATCAACGGGCAGCAATGTCTGCACATCGGCGGTCAACGTGTCATCCGCGCCTGTGACGTCCAAGCTGGCGACCATGAATTCGGGACGCTGCTGCACGCTTTGCTTTATCTCGTCCCACTTGGCGACGGCCATGTCACGGTTGTCGTCGTGGCTATACCAGCTGACAGAAATGATCGTGATCAATGCGATGGGCAGTCCCACGCGGATCAAGCCACGGAAACCCGGCGTCAGCATCATACGCTGATAGCGATATTTCCATTTCGACGGGGCTGGATCACGCGGCAGTGCGCGGTGCCGTCGGGTTGCACTTAGCGGTCGCATGATGCGTCCTCCACCATCCAACGGCACAATTCGGAAAAGCTGATGCCCATTTTGTCGGCCTGTTCAGGGGCCAATGATGTGGGCGTCATGCCAGGCTGCGTGTTTGTTTCCAGCAAGATCAAACCATCAAGCCCGCGCGCCTCGTCCCAGCGAAAATCAGTGCGCGACATGCCGCGACAGCCAAGCACCTGATGGGCGCGCAGCGCATAATCCATGCATGCATCAAAAATCGGGGTTGGAATACCAGCCGGGATCACGTGACGCGATCCGCCTTCGGCATATTTGGCGTGATAATCATACCAGCCATCGACAATAATATCAGTGACCGTCAGGGCGCGGTCGCCCATCACAGCTGTCGTCAACTCGCGACCCGGCGCATAGGTTTCGACCATCACGCGTGACGGCATATCGTCGGCCAGCTTGGGCGGGCCATTCGCGTCGGCGTCGACAATATAAATCCCGACACTGGACCCTTCGTTATAGGGTTTCACGACATAGGGAGGTTGCATCACGTGGCGTGAGCGCACGTCGTCCGCATCCGCAATGATCGACTGCACAAACGGCAGGCCGTGGGCTGCATAGACATCCTTGGTGCGCTGTTTGTCCATTGTGATGGCCGACGCCATCACGCCAGAATGCGTGTAGGGAATGCGCAACCATTCAAGTAAACCTTGCACACAGCCGTCTTCACCCCAACGCCCGTGCAAGGCGTTGAACACAACATCAGGAGAAATCTGGGTTAAACGCGCAGAAAGATCGGGGCCAGCATCGACCTCGATCACTTCACATCCCGTTTCCCGCAAAGCAGCTGCACATTCGGCGCCCGAACTCAGCGAAACATCACGTTCCGCCGATGGACCGCCCATCAAAACAACCACTTTCGGGTTTGCCCTGCTCGACATACCCTACCACCTTTAACGCGGATCTTTTTGACCCGTCATTTCTATTTGATCCTGCCTTGGATCTGCCCCGTTTTCAGGGCATTTTTTGCGGATTAGTCGGCTGAGCGCCGCCCTACCCGCATAATTTCCCATTCTAGCGTGATACCACTGGAATCGTAAACCTTTTTCCGCACCAACTCGCCCAAATCTTCGAGATCGGCGGCCGTGGCCCCACCCGCATTGGTCAGAAAATTCGAATGTTTGTTGTTCATGATCGCCCCGCCAATGGTCGCACCACGCATTCCTGCATCGTCGATCACCTTCCACGCTTTCAGATCGTGCACATCATCAGCCTTGCCCGTCGATGAAAACCCTGCTGGATTGCGGAATGTCGAACCTGCCGTGCGGTCCTTGGTCGGTTGGGTTTCGTCACGCTTTTTCAGCTGGTCATCCATGCGGGCAATCAGCGCGTCAGGATCATCCGTTGGGGCCAACAGTGTGGCCCCCACTATAATCGCACCATCGGGCAAGGTTGAACTGCGGTATGCCAAGGCCAGATCTGCCGCCTGCATCTCGACCAGCGCGCCGTCACGCATGACGACCTTCACCGATTGCAGCACATCTGCCGTATAGCTGCCGTAACAGCCCGCATTCATGCGCACTGCACCACCGATTGTTCCCGGAATTGTGCGCAAGAATGTCAGATCAAGCCCCTCCGCTGCGGCCTTGCGCGCGACATGCGCGTCCAGCGCGGCCGCACCAGCGGTGACCGTTTGTCCCTCAAACGCGATGCCATTGAACCCGCGCCCAAGGCGGATCACAACGCCCGCAACCCCGCCGTCGCGCACGATCAGGTTTGATCCTACGCCCATGGGAAACACAGGCACAGTTGGATCCAATGCCGCCAGAAACGCCGACAGATCATCCACATCCGCTGGCTGAAACAACACGTCAGCAGGGCCACCCACACGCATCCACGTCAGATCGGCAAGGGCGCGATCAGCCGTCAACGTGCCGCGCACAGATGGAAGGGTATCAATCATCAGCTATTCCTTTGTCTGCGGCGCAATATCATGGACCCAAGCAATGCCCCTGCCCCTGCACCCAAAAGCGCGGGAAACAAACACACCATCGCAATCGCAATCGCGCGCACCGGATCCAATCCGATCGGGGTGGATGATGCAAAGATCAACACCGCCAGCCCCGCCGCGATAAGCGACACCAAGGTCAACGCCAACCCCGATTTTTGCAACAGCATCAGTCGCGCCATCACGCCAAATGCCGCCAGCGCCGATACGATCATGATCGATATGACGGCGAAATCAGCCATGCCGCCCAGCCAGTCGTTTGATCCAACGGGTCAGATAAATCACAGGCCAGCGCAGCACTGACGCCCCCGCAGCCATCACCAACAGCCCGACCCAAGGGCCGTTCTGATATGTCACCCAGCCCAACAACGGAATGCCAACCGCGATCAGCAAATAGGCGCGCTGCCACAGATTATCCTTGGACGGGATCATCGCCATGACGTTGGCCGCCAGCAACCACAAGGCCGCACATAACAAAGAAGGTGTCATCATTTGGGTATCTCAGGGTTTTCTCCGCGCAAACGGGCATAGATATATTTCAACGGATTGCGGAACATCGACACAAACGCCGCCAAAGCAATCACCCCAACGATCCAGCCGAAATCCACGCCGATCCAGATAATCAAGACCGGCGCCAATAGCAACAAAGCCACCCCCGGCACATATTGCCTGCGCATCGGTAAAAGCGCCGTGATGAAAGCGAGGAGCACCCAGATGCAGCCGATGAAGAGGGATGGGGTCATAGGCCAAACGCCTTCATCGCGGCGATCACGAATTCCCGAAATGCTGGGCTAACAAACCACGCCAGCGTTCCCGCGCCTGCAGCAACGCCTCCACCAACAATGGAGGCGTCTTTGACGAATGCAGCTGACTCTTTCAACGCCTTGCGTGCGCGAATGAGCAAACCGACAATGCGATATTGTGCTTCTTTTGCGGCATCCACGTCCTCTTCGCTGTTTTCAAGGTCAGCGATTGCGCTTTCAAGCGCATCCTTCAAGGCAGGGTCGCTTTGGGGCAAAGTTGCGTTTGCGCCTGTGATGAATATCGCCTTACCCTCTTGGGACACAGGAGGTCGGGATGCGTTAAAATATGCGCGGACTTCGTCGTTAAAGCCGACCAATTCGCCTTGCACATCAATCAGGATGCTTTGGAAATCTTCGATGTTGGCGTCTTGTGTCACGCTAGGGCAATCACCCGTTGCGATTTTCCGCTCTAACCGTTTGAGGACGCGCGATACGTCCTTAAAGATCAAAACGGGACGGTCCGCATGAATGGTCTGCGCTTCATTCAAAATGGCGACTTCATCTGACAATGCTTGATACGCGTTTGCACCGCTGCCCGATATATTCAGCACTCGCACGGCACTGGCGATCTGACTGTGAATGGTCGTGAGATAGTCGTCTTGGATGCGGTCCAAGGGGCGTAGGACAAGAAGGTCTTGTTGATCGTCATAAACAACAGTCTCACCAAGCGGCGTTGCAGCCTCAATCGCGGCGGCATCCTCGGCATCATAGACAGCTAAGACATCATCAAAGAGCGGATTGACCAATGCGGGATCGCCGAGCCAGTCTTCTTGGGTCAGTTTCGACAGGATTGGGGCCAAAAGGTCGGCGTGGATGTTTTTGCCATCCAGCAGGCGGTTGTAAAATGCGATCCAGAACCGCCAATCGGCATTGTCAGAGTTGAGTGATTTGCAGGTGGCGGCCCAATCGTCGACGATCCGTTGCGGCATATTTGTTTCGGGCCATAGCGGTACTTGTCGGTTTTTCTCTACAATTTCCAAGTCACGCCTTGCTTCAAGCCAAATTTTATTACCCGCAGTAGTGTTTGCTGCATTCGACACTGTCTTGGCGGCGGCAGATTCGACGTCATACGCGAACGCATGCTTGTCTTCTGCGCCCGCAGCCAGTGCTGTCGCCGAGGAAAATGCCGCGGCAAATGTCATACCAGAAAACAGGGCCGCGGAAGAAGCGATAGATTCTGCGGCCATAACGACCTCTGCAATCCCCAATATTTCAAAAGCCACATTTGATACCATCAGAGCATTGCAGAGCGGTAACGCTCTCAAATGCCCAGATTCACCATTCAATTCTTCGACAAACGCCAAAAGAGAAATTGGCAACACTCGCCCGGCAGCGCGCATCGCGACGAAATGTGCAGTCTGGGATCGCGCATCATCTGGCAGGGCTTCCAGATACCCATTTAGACTTTGTTCATCTACAACATCCGCAATCTCCAAAGCTTTACCCTTTCAGTCGCGCGGGAAGTCCGTTGGCCCATGTCGAGATCGTGCCTGCGCCTAAACATACAACCATATCGCCTGACTTGGCTTGTTCGCGCACGAGGCGTTCCAAATCATCTTCGGAGCCGACTGCACGGGCGTGGCGGTGGCCGTGGCGGATGAGACCTGCGACCAGATCGTCGCGGGTGGCGCCTTCGATGACGTCTTCGCCTGCGGAATACACATCGGCGATGCCAACGACATCGGCATCGTTAAAGCACGCGCAGAATTCATCAAAATGGTGGTGCAAACGGGTGTAGCGGTGCGGTTGGTGCACGGCGATCACGCGGCCCTCGGTCGCCTGACGCGCGGCTTTCAATACAGCGGTAATTTCAACGGGATGGTGGCCGTAGTCGTCAATGATAGTGACGCCACCCACTTCGCCAACCTTCGTGAAGCGGCGGTTGACCCCACCGAACCCTTTCAAGGCGGCGCGAATTTCATCTTTTTTCATGCCCAAATGACGGGCCACGGCCACGGCAGACAATGCGTTTGACACGTTGTGATCGCCAGGCATCGGCAATTCGCAGCCTTCGATCATGTCGTCTTCGGCCTGAAGTGCGATGTCGAAATGGGCTACGCCTGCCTTGTAGTGCAGGTTAAGAACACGCACGTCAGCTTGGGCGTTGAAGCCGTATGTGGTGACGCGCCGGTCAGTCAGACGGCCCACAAGGGCTTGGACCTCGGCATTGTCAGTACAGCAAACAGCCAACCCGTAGAACGGGATACCAGACACAAAATCATAAAAACCCTGACGCAGGTTTTCGATCGTGCCCCAGTGTTCCATATGTTCGGGATCGATATTGGTGACAATGGCGATTGTGGCAGGAAGTCGGTTGAATGTGCCGTCGCTTTCGTCGGCCTCAACCACCATCCATTCGCCTTGCCCCATGCGCGCATTAGAGCCGTATGCGTGAATGATGCCGCCGTTCACGACAGTGGGATCGATCCCGCCTTCGTCCAATAGCGCCGCAACCATTGTGGTGGTCGTGGTCTTGCCATGTGTCCCCGCAACGGCGACGTTGGATTTCAAGCGCATCAATTCAGCAAGCATTTCAGCGCGGCGCACAATCGGCAGGCCGCGGGTGCGGGCCTCGTCCAGTTCGGGATTGCCGGGTTTGATCGCGCTGGAAATAACAATGACCTGCGCGTCTGACAGGTTTTCGGCCCGCTGGCCTTCGAAAACTGTAGCGCCCAGTTTGACCAGTCGTTCGGTGATCGGGCTTGATTTCAGATCAGACCCCTGCACCGTATAGCCGTGTTCCAACAACACTTCGGCGATGCCCGACATGCCAATGCCGCCAATCCCGACAAAGTGGATGGGACCAACATCAAGTGGCAGTTTGGTGGCTTTGGCATTCATAATTCTAACTCTCTATGCGTCGGTCGGAGACAGGTTTCGCACCATCGCAACAAGCCGTTCTGTCGCGTCGGGTTTGCCGCACGACAAAGCGGCATTTGCCATTTGCTGTGCTGCTTTTTCATTTGTCAGGACGGCTGTGATTTGGTCGGTCAGGGCAGCAGGTGTAAACTGGCTTTCCGGGATCAAGATCGCCGCGCCTGCATCAACCATGCCGCGCGCATTGGCCGTTTGGTGGTCGCCAGTTGCTGCCGCAAAGGGGACCAGAATTGCGGGGCGTCCGATAACCGTCAGATCCGCAATGGTGGATGCGCCGGATCGTGTGATGACAAGCTGCGCCTCGGACATGCGGTTTGGCACATCGTCAAAGAATGGCTGCACATCGGCGGCAATCCCTGCGTCTGCGTAGAATGTGGCGACACGCGCGCCGTCTTCTTGGCGGGCCTGATGCGCCACGCGGATATTGCGGCGCAAGGCGTCAGGCAGGTTTGCTATCGCGTCTGGCACAACGTCAGACAAGATGCGCGCACCCTGAGAGCCGCCCATCACAAGGATCGACATCGGATAATCGCCCGGCGCGATATAGCCTGCACCGGCGCGGTCCAAAATCGCGGCCCGAACAGGGTTGCCAACATCGACGCCATCGACCCCATCGGGCAGATCAGTGGGCCACGTGCCGCAAGCGACATGATGCACCCGCTTGGCAAACACTTTGTTCACACGGCCCAAAACGCCGTTTTGTTCGTGGATCATGCGCGGCACACGGTGAATATACGCGGCCACCATCGCGGGGATTGCGGGATACCCGCCAAAGCCCACAACCACATCGGGCTTTTCTCGAAACATGCGCCATTTTGCACCGCCGATGCCCGCCAGAATCCGAAATGGCACAGCCAGCTTGGACAGGATGCCACCACGGGCAAACGTCGCAGATTTCACTACATTGATTTCAACAGCATCAGGAAATCCGCCTGCATAGCGCGCGCCACGATCATCCGTGGACAGTTTCACCCGCCAGCCAAGCGCCAGCATCGCTTCGGCCAATGCTTGGGCCGGAAACATGTGGCCGCCAGTGCCGCCAGCAGCAATAACAAGTAACTTGGTCAACGGCCTCTCCGCATCAGAATATCGCCAATTTCGCCTTGGGGCCGTGTGCGTGTAAACGCCAGCAACATCCCAACCGCAATACCCCCCGCGATCAGTGATGACCCGCCGTAGCTGACAAATGGCAACGTCATGCCCTTTGCAGGAAGCAAGCGCACCGCCACGCCCATGTTAATCATTGCCTGCACACCAAACGCGCACGCCAGACCAGTGCCCGCAAAACGGATGAATGGATCACGCTCTTTCAACAAGCGGAGAAGGCTGCGCACAACGATCACACCATAGAGCATAATAATCGCGAGCACGCAGATCAGCCCATATTCTTCGGCAGCGACGGCGATGATGAAATCTGTATGTGCATCTGGCAGCGACCATTTCACTTGGCCCTCGCCCACGCCCACGCCAAAAAAACCGCCCTCGCGAATGGCGTTGGTCGCATAGCCAAGCTGTGTTGTGGGATCCAGATCGGGGCTCAGGAAGCCGTCAATCCGTCGCGCGACGTGTTCAGAGTTTTCGTACGAAAACCACAACACCAGCAGCACCGCGCCCAAGATGCCCACTAACAATATAATCGGCGCACCAGCCACGAAATACATCACACCCCATGAAAACATGACCAATGCCGCTTGGCCAAAGTCGGGCTGCAACGCAAGAAACGTGCAGATCACAATCGTCAGGATGAACGAATACATGCGCCCGGGCGGGCCACCGATCTCAAGCCCTGCGGCCATCAACCACGCGGCCATAACCACAAAGCCGGGCTTCAAAAACTCGGACGGTTGCACCGACGCAAAGCCAAGCGAATACCAGCGCACCGCGCCTTTGCCAAAATCTGTGCCGAAAAATGGCAGCCCCATTAGCGCAACAAACGCCACAAGAAAGCCCAGAATGGCCAAGCGCCGCACCATTTGCGGCGACATCATTGATGTCAGCAACATAGCCATCATCGCCAGACTGCCGAAAAACGCCTGACGTGAAACATAGTGGAATGGCTCAAGACCGTTTTTGCTTGCCAATGGGGGCGATGACGCAAGCCCAAGCAGCAGGCCAATGCCAAACAACAAAAGCACACAGCTCATTGTCCATTTGTCTATTGTCCGCCACCACCGTGGAAGAATTGGGTCACCTGCATGCACAGGATGCGTGCCAAAAACCATTTCCGTCATGGGAATACCGCCGAATACTGCCTCAATCGCCCGATTTTTCGGGTCTAACACCATCTCTAGCGGGTTTGGCCCCCTATTTCTACCGCAAATTGTGTCTGCGCGGCCTCTCGCTTCTACTGGCCGAAAATACCTCCGCCGGAGGCTTCAACACTTGCAGCCCCACGAGATGGTCCAATTCACACAAAGGGTCTCGTGCAGAATTGGACCAATGCAGGTTTCTACGAGCAGGTTTGCGCGCAAATTCCTCTCGCGAAATCGGCTGCGGACTGATCGTTTGTCGCAGTCAAACTGATGCTCTCATCCCCCGATTTGCATCGACAAATAAAGGTGTAGGTATAAGTTCCATCTGCCTTTGGCCCCTCTTTGCTGACGAACTTAATCTGATCCTTTGATGCAAAGAAAACATCCTTAAACCAATCATAAGTCGACGTGCCAAACACCGCATCGACCGCCGCTGCAAATGGTGCCGAAACAAGAAAAATTACACTCGTTATTGTGATACAGACGATTTGCGTAATTGGAACAAGGATTTCGGTCACGATCCAGATAACGATCCGCACAATGACCCAGAAAAGCCAACAAATCCACGTCCAAGGTTTCCACCAAACTGGCTCGCATTTTTGTTGCAATTCGGCTGCCCAGCTATCAACCGGCTCTAGTACTTCTTCAGTTACCCACGTCGTAACTGTTCTGCAAAATTGCGCCATTTCAAAATCCCTAAATAAAAATAAAAATAAAATAATCGCCCACGAAATAGTAGACAATAACGACGATCAGGGAAATGCATGGTGAAGTCAAATGTTGTCGAACGCATGTATGGCAAATGACTGCGTCGACGCTTTATGCCCTTACTCAACTTGCATTCATTGCGTTTTCGCGGCACGTGGACATCATGCAAGTCAAAACCCTTATTATTGGTGCAGGTGCCGCTGGCATGATGTGCGCGGCCCATGCGGGTGACAGTGTTCTGATCATTGATCACGCAAAGGCAGCGGGTGAAAAAATCCGTATCTCGGGTGGTGGTCGCTGTAATTTCACTAATATGGGCACGACGGCGGCAAATTTTCTGTCCCAAAACCCGCATTTCGCCAAATCGGCGCTGAAGCGCTATACCCAATGGGATTTTATATCGCTCGTGGCGTCCCACGGCATTGCCTATCATGAAAAAACGCTGGGTCAGTTGTTTTGCGATAACTCTGCCAAAGACATCATCGCCATGCTGCATGCTGAAATGGCAGGTGCGCAACTGATGCTTCGCACCGAGATCAGCGACATTGCCCATAACGGCACGCATTTCACAGCAACGCTGACCAAAGATGACCAGACCCGTTCTGTGACGGCCACAAACCTTGTGGTTGCTTCAGGGGGCAAATCCATCCCGAAAATGGGTGCGACGGGATTGGGGTATCAGATCGCGGACCAATTCGGCCTCGATATCATCACACCTCGGCCCGGCCTTGTGCCGCTGACGTTCTCCGACGATCGGTTCAAACCGCTTGCGGGCACGGCCCTTCCTGCGCGGATCACGGCAAATGGCACCAGCTTTGACGAGGCGCTACTATTTACCCACCGTGGATTGTCCGGCCCTGCCGTCCTGCAAGCCTCCTCCTATTGGGCCGAGGGCGACGAGATCATCACGAACCTTATTCCGCACATTGACCTTTACGCGGCATTGCGTGACGCCCGCCAAACCCAAGGTCGAAAGGCGCTGACAACTCATCTTGGGCAACACCTACCCTCGCGCCTTGTGGCCTATCTTGCTGAAATCATGGATCTGTCAGGGAATCTTGCTGACAGATCTGATGCCAGTCTGACGGCTCTGACCAATGCACTTGCCAACTGGCACATCACGCCGTCAGGGTCAGAAGGCTACCGCACAGCAGAGGTGACATTGGGCGGCGTGAACACCGATCAGCTCAACTCCAAAACCATGGCTGCGAAAAACATGCCCAATCTCTACTTCATCGGGGAATGCGTGGATGTGACAGGCTGGCTCGGGGGCTATAACTTCCAGTGGGCATGGTCATCGGGATGGGCTGCTGGTCAGGCGATATCTGCGTAGGATGGGTTTTAACCCATCGCCTTTTGCACCTGCGCCATAAAATCATCGCCGCGTTTTTCAAAACTATCGTATTGGTCGAAACTGGCACAGGCAGGCGCCAGCAACACTACATCACCGCTTTGGGCATCCGCCGCGGCCGCAGCTACAGCTGCTTCCATCGTGCCACAAACTAGGGTCTCCACTCCAACCAACTGGCGGGCAAAATTCTCTGCCTCCCGCCCGATAACATAGGCCTTGGCGACGCCGCCAACATGCGGCAGTAGACCGTCCAACCCGCCCTCTTTTTGCAAACCACCGCAAATCCAGCGCAGTTTTGGGAATGCCTGCAACGCTTTGGCAGCACTATCAACATTGGTGGCCTTGCTGTCGTTCACAAACCGCACACCATCTTTTTCGGCCACCAGCTGCGACCGATGCGGCAAACCGCCAAAGCTTTGCATCGCGGCCTCGATCCCCTTGGGACTAAACCCCAACGTCCGGCACGCCGCATAGGCAGCACAGGCATTTTGATGATTATGCGCACCGGGTAGTCCTGTAATCGCGCGCAAATCAATCGACGCCACCTGACGTCCTTTGCGGTATTCCGACAAGAACCCTTTGCGCGCAAATACGGACCAAGCCGCCTGTTCCAACTTCTGCCCCGACGACACTTGGATCACGCGGTCATCCCGTGGCCCCATCGCCAACTGATTGGCTAGAAAGCGGCCTTCAATATCGTCCATACCAATGACGCAACGATCTGGTCCGCCTTCGGAAAACAGGCGTCGCTTGGCCGCGAAATATCCGCCCAACCCCGCATGGCGATCCAGATGATCGGGCGAGATATTCGTCAAAACGGCCACATCAGGTGTCAACGCGCGGGCCAATTCTGTCTGATAGGATGACAGTTCCAACACGACCACCTCACCATCATGAGGCGGTTCGATATCCAACACGCCCCGGCCAATGTTCCCCGCCAATTGCGTTGGCCGCCCGTTTTCTTCGACAATGTGGTGGATCAACGCGCTGGTGGTGGATTTTCCGTTTGATCCGGTCACCGCAATCACACGGGGTGCCGTCGAAAACCGTGCCCAATCATCCGTGGCAAAGGATTGGAAAAACAAGCCGATATCGTTGTCCACAGGCACGCCCGCGTCCCATGCAGCCGCGATCACTGGGTTCGGATTTGGGTAAAGATGCGGGATACCGGGGCTGACGATCAAACGGGCGATGCCTTCAAACCCGCCCGCCTTGGTCAAATCGCGCAAGGCAAAGCCGTCCGCCTCGGCCGCATCGCGCGCAGCAGCGCCATCATCCCAGACGACAGCCTGCGCACCGCCTGCTTCCAAGGCCAAGGCCGCCGCACGACCCGACCGGCCAAGACCCAAAACAGCAACGGTTTGCCCGCTTAATCCCTGCACTGGTATCATCGCCGCACCCCCGCCTCGCTTTTTCCTAAAATACTCAAATGGCGCTACCGCACCTTAAGCGTTGCCAGTCCGATCATCGCCAAGATCAAGGATATGATCCAGAAACGGATCACGATCTGCGGCTCGGCCCAGCCCTTTTTCTCATAGTGGTGGTGGATTGGTGCCATCAGGAACACCCGCTTGCCAGTGCGTTTGTAATACAGAACTTGGATGATGACCGACAACGCCTCGGCTACGAACACGCCTCCGACGATTGCCAGCACGATCTCGTGCTTGGTCACAACCGCGATTGCGCCCAATGCGCCGCCAAGTGCCAGCGATCCAGTATCACCCATAAACACCGCAGCAGGCGGGGCATTATACCAAAGGAACCCCAATCCGCCGCCAATCAGCGCCATAGAGAAGATCAAGATCTCGCCAGTATCGGGCACATAATGCAGGTCCAGATATTCGGTGAAATCGGTGCGGCCAACGGCATAGGAAATAATCCCGAATGTGCCCGCCGCGATCATCACCGGCATAATCGCCAACCCGTCAAGCCCGTCCGTCAGGTTCACCGCATTGGCCGATCCGACGATCACGATGATCGCAAATGGCACAAACAAGAACCCAAGGTTCACAAGCGTGTTTTTCAACACAGGCACGGCCAGCTGGTTTTGCAGATCAACAGGATGATACTGTGCTGCCCAATAGCCAGCGATCCCCGCAATCAAAAGCCCAAGCAAAATACGCACCCGACCCGACACACCTGCCGTGGTTTGTTTGGAAACCTTTGCATAGTCATCAGCAAATCCGATTGCGGCGAATGAAAGCGTGACGAACAGGACGAGCCAAACAAACGGGTTGTCCAACCGCGCCCAAAGCAATGTCGAAAATGTCAGCGCACCCACAATCAGCAAACCACCCATCGTTGGCGTGCCAGCTTTTGCAAAATGCCCCTCTGGGCCATCATCACGGATGGGTTGGCCCTTGCCTTGCTTGCGGCGCAGGACATTGATCAAAGGCAGCCCAAAGATAAAGCCAAAGATCAGCGCCGTCAGGAATGCGCCACCGGCCCGAAAGGTAATGTAGCGAAACAAGTTAAAGAAATCACCGCCGTCAGACAGCGCGGTCAACCAATATAGCATATGTCAAAAACCCTCTTTAACTTTGTCGCTTTCTTACGGTCTGCGATGCCCCAGTTTGCGGATGGCGTCAACGACTTGGGACACTTTGCTGCCCTTTGATCCTTTGACCAGCACCACATCGCCAGCATCCATCAATCGTGCGATTTGCGCGCACATTGCTGGCGCATCTTCGGTCCATTCGCCACGCTGCGGTTCTGGCAACGCGTCATGCAAGTACTTCATACGCGGGCCAACACAGTGAACGATATCAAGGCTTTGCAGAAATTTGTCGTGGGCGATTGCGCGGTGCATTTCTCGCTCCGACGGACCTAGTTCCAGCATGTCGCCCAAAATGGCGATGCGGCGTCCTTTAACAATGCGCCCCACATTGTCGCGCGGACTTGCCGACGCAAGAATTTCAAGACTGGCCGTCATGGATGTCGGATTTGCATTAAACGCGTCATCAATCAGATCAAGCGTGTCGCCGGTTACGGCGGGGTCAAGCACGACCACCTCGCGCGTGCCACGTCCACCCGGTGGCGCCCATGTTGCAATGTCGCGTGCCGCCTGCCCCGCATCGGCGCCAAGCGCATCGACAACCGCCAGAACACCAACCGCATTCATCGCAAAGTGACGTCCGGGCAGACCCAGCTTGAACAGATACTCGGTGCCCGCATGTTCGGCGCACACGATCGTTGCATCATCAACTAGCCGCACATCTGTCGCCTGCCAGTCACGTCCGTTTGCGCCAAATTGCACACATGTCGCGCCAACAGATTTCGCCTTTTCCGTTAAAATGGACGCTGTAGAAATATCTGCGTTCAGGACGGCCATGCCCCCTGAAACCAGCCCGTCCATGATGGATGCCTTTTCGACTGCAATGCCTGCCACGTCCTTAAATGCTTCAAGGTGCGCGGCAGCAACGGTGGTAACCATCACAACATGTGGCGCGGCCATTTTTGCAAGCGGCGCGATTTCACCGGGATTGCTCATGCCAATTTCGATCACGGCATAGTCTGTGTCGGCGGGCATCCGCGCCAATGTCAGCGGCACACCCCAATGGTTGTTATAGGATGCTTCGGCCACGTGGGTTTTGCCTTGGGGTGTTAACACGGTGCGTAACATTTCCTTGGTCGACGTTTTGCCCACCGACCCCGTGACACCCACGACCTTCGCGGTTGTGCGCGCACGCGCGGCACGGCCCATCGCCTCAAGTGCTGCTAAAACATCATCGACGATCAAAAGGGGCGCATCGGCTGCAACCCCGTCAGGGCGGTGCGTGACCAATGCCGCACTTGCCCCTTTATCCAATGCCATGCCGACAAAATCGTGGCCGTCACGCACATCGCGCAATGCCACAAACAAATCACCCTCTTGGATGGTGCGGGTGTCGATGGACACGCCATTTGCTGTCCAATCGCCAGTTGTTTTGCCGCCAGTCGCGGCAGCAGCATCCGCCGCAGTCCAAAGCACGGTCATATCCGCCCCTCCAATGCGGCCACAGCAACGCTGGCCTGTTCAACATCATCAAACGGATGCACCACATCGCCAATCCTCTGTCCGCTTTCGTGCCCCTTGCCTGCAATCAGCAATGCGTCCCCTGGGGCCAATGCATCAACACCGCGCAAAATCGCCTCTGCGCGGTCGCCGACTTCGGTTACGCTGGGTGTGCCGATACCGTTAAGCGCGCCCGCCAATACCGCTTCGCGGATCAAGGCCGGGTCTTCTGACCTTGGGTTGTCGTCTGTCACAATCACCACATCCGCAAATTCGGTGGCCGCAGCGCCCATCAACGGGCGTTTGGATGCATCACGATCACCACCTGCCCCGACAATCGCCACGATACGGCCCATCACATGCGGGCGCATCGCCTTGAGCGCCGTTGCAACCGCATCGGGGGTATGGGCGTAATCCACGAAAACAGCCGCGCCGTTATCGCGCGTCGCCGCCAACTCCATCCGGCCCCGCACGGTTGTCAGATGTGGCAGTGTTTCAAAAACAGCTTCCGCGTCTGCACCTGCCGCGATGACCAGACCAGCCGCAAGCAGAACATTGTCCGCCTGAAAACCACCAATCAGATTCAACCGCGCCTGATGCGATTTACCCTGCCACGAAAACAGCAAATCCTGTCCCGTCGCATCAAACCGCTGTCCCGTCAGCTGTAGCCGCGCGTCAGGGTGTCGACCCACGCCGATCACCTCTTGCCCGCGGCCAAGGCAAATCTGGGCCACTTGCGGCCCTTTGGGATCGTCAAGATTAATCACCGCGACGCCATCATCGGCCAGAACCCGCGTGAACAGGCCCATTTTGGCCGCGAAATACGCGTCGAATGTCTCGTGATAATCTAAATGGTCTTGGGTGAAATTCGTGAATGCTGCCGCCGCCAAAACAACCCCGTCCAAGCGACGCTGATCCAGACCGTGCGATGATGCCTCCATCGCGACATGGGTTATGCCTTGCGCTGTGGCCTCTGCCATGACGCGGTGCAATGTGATCGGCTCTGGCGTTGTGTGTTTCAGCGGATGCGTCCACGCCCCTTCCACCCCAGTCGTGCCAAGGTTCACGCCTGCAACGCCCATTTCTTCCCAAATCTGGCGGGCAAATGTGCTGACGGATGTTTTGCCGTTTGTGCCGGTCACAGCAACAACTGTGGAAGGGTGTGCCCCGAACCAAAGCGATGCGGTTTGTGCCAAAGTTTGGCGCGGGTCTTGGGCCACGATCAACGCGGCATCAGATGCGGCCAATTCAGCAGTAGCAATTTCAGCACCAGCAGGATCGGTCAGAATCGCAGCGGCCCCCATGCGCAATGCATATTGGATAAATTCCGCGCCATGCACTGTCGCACCCGGCAATGCGGCGAATAACATGCCGTCCTTGACCTCACGGCTATCGACGGTCAGGCCCGTGATGTCAGCCGTGCGTCCGGAATTGGCCGCTAAGCCTAATGCAACCAAAGATGTCGTCTGTTGCCCCATGTCACCCACTCTATCTAGTTAGATGTGAGTGTTACACCGATCGGCTCGGATGAGTCCACTTGTGGTCTGAGCCCAAGCAATGGTGCGGTGCGGCGGATCATTTCGGCGGCAACGGGAACGGCTGTCCAGCCTGCCGTGCGGCGCGGTTTATCGCCCGAGTTTTCAGAAGGCTCGTCAAAGGTGACGATCAACACATATTTGGGATCATTGGCGGGGAAAACGGACGCAAAAGTGGAGATGGTTTTGTCGTCATAGTAACCGCCCCCGCGTTCCTTGGGTTTGTCTGCCGTGCCGGTTTTGCCGCCAACTTCGTAGCCTGCGACTTCGCCGAAGGACGCCGTGCCGCGCACAACGACCTGACGCAGCATATCGCGCGACCGCGTGCTGATCTCGTCGCGGACAACACGCGGACCAGATTGCACCGTATCACGGCGCAACAGCGTCGGGTTCACTTTGGTCCCGCCATTCAACAGCGAAGCATATCCAGCGGCCAGATGCAGCGGCGATGACGACAAGCCATGCCCATAAGATATTGTCATTGTTGAGATTTCAGACCATTGGCGCGGCAATAACGGCGCACCGGACGGGGCCTCCGACAGCTCCACTGGTGTTGCTTCAAAGAAGCCAAGCGATTTAAGGAAATCCTGCTGTCGTTCCCCACCAATTTGCATTGCGATGCGTGCCGTGCCGATGTTGGACGATTTCACGATGACATCTGTCGCCGACAACTGAGCGCCGTAGTCATGGAAATCACGAATTTTGAAGCGGCCCCATTGCAGCGGCCCTTTGGTGTCGATCATTGTGTTTTGATTGATCAGACCCAGCTCCATCGCTTGGGCAACTGCGAAAATCTTGAACGTCGAGCCAAGCTCATACACGCCCTGCACCGCGCGGTTAAACAACGGGCTGTCAGATTGATCCCCCTCCAGCAAAACCTGCGGGCGGTTGTTCGGGTCAAAATCGGGCAGTGACACCATCGAAATAATTTCGCCTGTGTGCACATCCATCAACACGGATGCCGCACCCTTGGCGTTCATAATTGACATGCCACCTGCCAACACTTCTTCGGCGGCGGCCTGCACGGTCAGGTCAATGGACAGGGCAAGCGGCTGGCCTTCCAGTGCGGGATCACGTAGCTGCGCGTCGAATTCCCGTTCCACGCCTGCCACGCCGATCACTTCGGCGCTGGCCACACCTTCGCGGCCATAAGACGCGCCGCCAAGGATATGCGACGCAATCGCCCCGTTAGGGTAAAGCCGCATTTCACGCGGCCCAAACAGCAATCCAGGGCTGCCGATGTCATGCACGGCCTGCATCTGTTCTGGCGAAATCTGGCGCCTGATCCACAGGAATTTACGGTCGCCCGTGAAATCCGCCAGCAGCTTTTCTTCCTTTAATTCAGGAAAAATGCGGGCCAATTCGGTTGCAGCATGCGCAGGGTCAACCATGTCGCGCGGATGTGCATAAAGCGAATGTGTTTCCAGGTTGGTCGCCAGAATACGGCCATTGCGATCAGTGATATCGCTACGTTGGCCAATGATCGGGTTGCCCCGCGTGGCAGTTTGCGGCTCTTCTATCGCGGCGCCAGCAAGGGCGCCCATGCGCATCCCGATTGTGCCAAAGGCAATCGCAAACATCGCACCAAGTACCAGCAAACGCCCCTCGGCACGCAAACGCGCACTGTCGCGCATTTCCTCGTGACGCAGGCGCAGGTTTTCGGCCTCAATCGCTTGGGTATCTTCGCCGCGTTCACGGGCCTTTAGGATACGGGCAAGCGGGCGGAGCGGCGTGCGGATCATAGCGCATCCTCCCCTTGTGGAACGGGTGCACTGTCCACCTCAATCGGTACGATAATCGGCAACAAATCCGGCAACGGGTAAATTATCTGGTCCACGCGACCAAATGCATCGGGCATCAGCGGCAACAGGCCAAGACGATCAAAGTTAATTTCGGCCAGGTCAGACAAGCGATCAGGGCGGTTCAGATAGGCCCATTCCGCGCGCAAGCGGTTCAGACGTTCATGTTTTGCACCGATTTGCGCATGCAAGCTGCGTACTTCGCCCAATGCGTCGCGGGTTTTGTAGTTTTCCTGATACGACCAAAACGCCAGGCCCATGACCGCAACTGCAGCTAACAAATACAATACCGTCCGCACTTTATTTCTTCCCCTTGTTCATCATTGGCATGCCCAGTTTTGCTGGGTCTATTTCTGCCGCTGGTGCATCTGTGCGGGTGGCGACCCGCAATTTGGCTGACCGTGAACGCGGATTTTCAGCCAATTCCTGTTCGTCCGGGCCAATCGCCTTGCGCTTTTTGACCGTGAAAGCGGCCACATCCTGCACGACTTCTGGCGCGTAGCGATTGGCGTTTGCCATACCGCCCGATCGGGCCTGCAAGAACCGTTTGACCATGCGATCCTCGACCGAATGGAATGTCACAACGGCCAACTGTCCGCCGGGTTTCAGCGCGCGTTCCGCCGCCATTAACCCCATCGCCAATTCGCCGTATTCATTGTTCACTGCGATGCGCAACGCCTGGAATGTGCGCGTGGCAGGATGCGATTGACCGGGTTTTGAGCGCGGCAAACAGCCCGCCACGATTCCAGCCAATTGCAATGTGCTGGTCAGGGGCCGTGCGGCAACAATCGCCTTTGCGATGCGCCGCGATGCGCGTTCTTCGCCGTAAAGATAGATGATGGATGCAATCTCGGCCTCGTCCGCCGTGTTACAGATATCTGCGGCAGATGTGCCCGATTGCGACATGCGCATATCCAGCGGGCCGTCACGCATGAATGAAAACCCGCGCTCTGCGATATCAAGCTGCATTGACGATACGCCAAGATCCAGCACAACGCCGTCCAAATCGGACGCATATTCATCAAGTTTGGAAAACGTGCCTTCGACGCATTCAATGCGGTCGCCATAGTCAGCGATCCAATCGGCGGCCATTTCAAAGGCCAGTGGATCGCGATCAACGCCAATTACCTTATTTGCACCAGCCGCCAGCAATTCACGTGTATAGCCGCCGTTGCCAAATGTGCCGTCAAGCCAAACGCCCTGCACAGGGGACACAGCCGCAATAATGGGGCGGATCAGAACGGGGATATGGGGGGATGTTTCAGTGGCAGCTGACATCAATTCACCCTCAGCTTTCATCCAATAGCGAAAGCGGATCAAAGTCATCCGGCATTTCATCAAGCCAGTTTGTCATGTCGTCACCAACGGTAGTGTCGAATGTTTCGGCTTTCCAAATCTCGAAATGGTCACCCACCCCGCGGAAATACAATTCGCCATCTTTCAGGCCCAGTTTTTCACGCTGCCGGATCGGCATGACCGTGCGGCCATCTTTGTCGATCTCCATCTTCATGGATTGACCGATATAAAGGTGGGACAGCTTTTTCTTGGCAGCGGACCCTTTTGGCAGGGCGTTAATCTGGTCAACCAGCTTGCCAAATTCGGCCACCGTATAGACGTGCAATTCCTGTTTCAGGTGCTCGCCATACAACAAATACATGCGGGGGTTCAGGCCGTCGGTCCATTCAGGGTCTTGGGATTCCAGCACGCGACGAAAATCGGCAGGGATCGACATGCGTCCCTTACCGTCCACCTTTTGGGTGTGTTCGCCTGTAAAACTAAGAACCACTGTCCCTTTGGCCTTTCTGCCGTATTCCATTCATTTCAAACGAAAAACGGCGGATTGAGCTAGCTGCCACTACTCAATCCGCCGCCCTCGTCCCGTTTCCGGGTATGTCCAGCTGCGCGCGCCACCTGGGGGGATGTCTGCTCGCTCGCGCGCCGGATCTCTTCGTTCGGTAATGGCGAGGCCTGTATGAAACCTGCTTTTTGCCGTGGGGTTCTTTGTCGCCCCTTGTTGTCATGTTCTCGCTCTTACCGTGCACCCTTAGTGACCGATGTTTCACCACCGATCAACACCTTTTTGGGAATTCATGGAACCAAATGGGTATTACCGGGGTTTTGGAATCACATTTCAAGTCGTTCGGTTTCAAAATTCGGGCATTATGCTGTGATGGGCAAATAATCGCCCACTATATCTAGTGCCGTGAGATCGATTCACACAATTCCCACAGATTTCAAAAATAATTCCCAGAACAGGCACTTCATCAGTGGGTTTGGCGCGAAATTTGGATCAGATTACCGAAAATTTGCAGAATCGGACTGAGCATCATCGCGATTCTGAATAGATTCCAGACATTCCCAGATATGGCTTACAGATGTTTGTGCATCACATAAGCATCCACCATCCCGAGTGTCGGGTGATCAAATGCCTGTGGGATCGTGCCCACGGTCGTATAGCCCAGCCGTTTCCAAAGCCGCACAGCGCCTGTATTGCTGCCCAGAACGAAATTGAACTGCATGGCGCGGTATCCAAGGCCGGATGCACGATGCTGGCTGTCGATACACATCTGTTCAGCCACGCCGCGCCCGCGCGCTACCTGCCCTACTATATAACCGCAGTTGCAAACATGCGCGCCGCCGCCCTGCTGGTTTGTCTTAATATAGTATGTGCCGATGATGGCATCGCCATCGACCGCCACAACACACGCCGCCTGCCCCATCCAATAAGACAGCGCATCGTCAAGGCTAATGTCAGGATCAATCGCATAGGTGTCGCCAGCGCGGAACACGGGTTCAATCAGTGCCCAAATCGCATCCGCATCAGCGGGTGTGGCTGGGCGCAGCTTCATTTAGGCCATGCCACCGTCAATAAACCGACGCGCAAGCGCACGGTAGGCATCCGCGATTGGCCCCTCACCCGCAGCCACAGGCGTGCCCGCGTCGCCTGCAAGACGTGTTTCAAGATCAATCGGCAATGACCCAAGAAACGGAATACCATATTTCTGGGCATCGGCAGCCACACCGCCATGACCAAAGATATGCGCCTCGTGACCACATTCGGGGCAAACATAAGTCGACATATTCTCGATCATGCCCAGTACAGGCGTGCGCAAGCTGTTGAACATATCAAGCGCCTTGCGTGCATCCAGCAACGCCACGTCTTGGGGCGTGGACACAACAACTGCGCCCGTCAGCTCTGTTTTTTGGCAAAGCGTCAGCTGCACGTCACCCGTGCCAGGTGGCAAGTCGACGATCAATACGTCCAATTCGCCCCATTCAACTTGGCCTAACATCTGTTGCAATGCGCCCATCAACATCGGGCCACGCCAAACGACGGCTTTTTCCGGATCAACCATCAGGCCAATCGACATCATCGTGACGCCATGCGCCTTGAGCGGGATAATTGTTTTGCCATCAGGGGAAGCGGGGCGTTTACTGACCCCCATCATGCGCGGCTGGCTGGGCCCGTAGATGTCAGCATCCAAAAGTCCCACACGGCGCCCCTCTCGGGCCAATGCCACGGCAAGGTTTGACGATACCGTTGATTTGCCAACGCCGCCCTTGCCAGACCCGATCGCAAGAATGCGGTCAACGCCCGTCACTTTGGCGGGGCCCGCCTGCCGTGTCGGATGCTTGCCGATCTTAAGTGATGGCGGCTCTGGGGCCTTGGGTGCGGGACCGTGGGCTGTCAAAACAACCGAAACGGATGTGACACCGTCAAGCGCGGACACCGCCGCCTGCGCCGCGGCGCGTTGCGGTTCCATTTTTGCGGCAATGCCCGCATCGGGGGCTTCGATCACGAAACGGACCGCCCCGCCATCAATACCCAACGCGTGGATCATATCACGGCTGACCAGATCGCCACCATCAGGCAACTGTAACTTTGCCAATGTGGACATGATGTTATCTTTGGTTATCGCCATGGGTCGGATCCTATTTCATGTGCGCCTGTTATGCAGCTACGTGTCGCATGTTTTAGCGAAATCGCAAGGTGGCAAAATATCCCAGACAATTAACCAACAATCCCATGACGTTAGGGAAACCTCATCCATGCATATGCTGCATAGCGGCATTGACGATTTGGTGGATTGTGCAGGTGCAGCATCATCATAGATAAGGGTCACAACAAGAACGCGGAATACGCCGCAATCGAAAACGAAAGAGATGAAAAATGGCTTATATCACTGACACACGCACTTCTGGCATCACATTGGCACAGCGTTTCACAACACTGCGCGAAAACTTTGCAGCAGCGCGCGCACAGCGCAAAGTCTACACAACGACTGTGAACGAGCTGAACCAACTGTCCAACCGTGAACTGGCCGATCTGGGCGTCAGCCGCTCCGCGATCAAAGGCATCGCAATGGAAGCTGCATACGGCAAGTAATTCAGGAATTTGATGCACACTCCTCCCTGTTTAAGTGCATCAAGTCCGGTCTGACCCGACCTCCTCCCTGTAACAGGGTCAGATCATTGGAAAGGCGGCGACACCCACCTCCTCCCCGGGTGTCGTCACCACCAAACACCAGTTTCGGCCCTGCCACCTCCTCCCCGGTGGGTCCGAGAAAACCGCAGCGAAACCCTCACCTCCTCCCCGAGGGTTCGTCACGCGAAGACGCGGCCCACATCTTCTCCTCCCGAGACACGTGTGCCGCGGAAAATAGTAAACGGTCATGCTCACCTCCTCCCGGGCATGGCCGTTTTTTTTGGCCTACAGGCGACGGAAAGCTGTCCACCGTCCGTTCAATGATCACAACGATTTGAACGGGACAGACATCATGCGGCTTCTTCCTCATATATTCTTGGCAGTTTCTGGCGGGCTTTGCGTGGCCAGCTTTCTGACATCGCAGACGCTGCTGACAGGCATCTAATCACGACCATCGCACTTCGGTGTTTTCTTGGGCGGTGAACGGTGTATCACTGCCCTATGACATACGCAGTTTTCATTTCACTGGTTGGTTTTGCATTTGCATCCTCAATCACGCCAGGCCCAAATAACCTGATGCTGATGGCGTCAGGTGCCAATTACGGGTTACGTCGCACGGTTCCCCATATGCTGGGCATCAGCCTTGGCCATGCATTTATGGTGTTTATGGTTGGCATCTTGCTGTTGCAGATTTTTGACAGCTATCCGGTGCTACAAACCCTGCTCAAAGTGGTCAGCGCGGCCTATATGCTTTGGCTTGCATGGAAAATCGCGAACGCTGTTCCGCCAGAGGCCGCGTCGGTTGAAGGCAAACCCTTCACGTTTCTCCAAGCGGCGGCCTTTCAATGGGTCAACCCTAAGGCATGGTTTATGGCCATCACCGCAATCAGCGCATACGCGCCTCAGACCATGGGCATTGTGACCGGAGCAGTTATCGTTGCGATCATTTTCGCATCCGTAAATCTTCCGTCAGTGACAGTTTGGGCGTGGATGGGCGTGCAAGTGCGCCGTTTTCTTGGCACCGCGAACCGCCTGCGGACGTTCAACATTACAATGGCCGTGCTATTGGTCGCATCGCTTTACCCGATGCTCAACTACTGATCTTGAATAATCCTAAACTCGCCGATCTTTCTCTCAAGGAACGAAATCGCAGCGCGCCCCAATGAGCACGGCTTCCCAGCGTCAAGACCTACACCGCCAAGTTGATTTGGCACTTCAAAGGTTTTATTTTTCTGTTCAGATACAACCGGCAGCAAGGTAATTTGCGCCGGGATGAATTCACTGGGAACAAGTGAATTGGTATTCACATTAATGAGTTTTCCCTTCCGATCAGTATCAAACGCAAGGCGATCAACCTTGAAGCCATTTATATTCGAGTTTTGTATGGAAATGTCTTTAAAATTGGGACCAACGCTAAGTGCTCCAGCAAATAAATTGGTTTGTCCTTCGATTTTCTTTAAGGTCGGGTCCAAACCATGAGTTTCCGCATTTCGAGCCTCTCTCAGGTACATGAGTCCGAGATCGTCCTTCGTGGAAGAGTTTTTCAAGCGGGCGCCAAAACCCCTCGAAATTTGATGCTTTGATGCCAACGTTATCAATTTGCCGATAGACTTCGAATACTGTTCGAGAAATTCCTCCCAATTGTCCCACAATTGTTCTGGGTCTTGTGCTAATTCCAGCGCAAGCAGAGCGGTCTTGGCCTTGTCCAAATGGCGTTCAACCAAATGCGTATTATTGTTCATAGATTGATTTCCTCAAAACGGAATATCGTCAGCCTTGTCCGCAGCCACGATAAACCGTGCGACCACATGCTTTGATCCGGCTTTGTCAAATTCAATCACCAATTTGTCGCCCTCGATCCCCATGACTTCGCCATAGCCAAACTTCTGGTGAAACACGCGGTCGCCTTCAGTAAAGGCACTGACCGCAGTGGCATCGATGGTCATATTGCGGGCTTCGCTGGGTTGGGACATGCCGCGCGCTTGACTGCGACTTTGCAGGCGTCGCCAGCCGGGTGAGTTATAGACATCCGCATTGGATGCCTTTTCATGCAGATTAGACCCAAGCCCGTCTTGCACAGCAGGTGACGCGCTTGCGGCCATGCCAGCCGCACCATACCCGCCGCCATACAGACCCGGTGGGGTCAAGACATCAACGTGCTGTTCTGGTAATTCGTCAATAAACCGCGATGGCATGGACGATTGCCACTGGCCGTAGACGCGGCGGTTAGCAGCAAATGAAATCGTGCAAATTTCCTCGGCGCGGGTGATCCCGACATAAGCAAGGCGGCGCTCCTCTTCGAGGCCCTTGACCCCGCTTTCGTCCATTGACCGTTGGGACGGGAACAAGCCATCCTCCCAACCGGGCAAAAACACGGCGGGAAATTCCAGACCCTTGGCCGCGTGCAGCGTCATGATGCTGACTTTCTCGCCCTGCTCTTCTGTCTCATTGTCCATGATCAGACTGACGTGCTCCAAAAAACCTTGCAAGTTTTCAAAGTTCTCAAGCGCCTTGACCAATTCCTTAAGGTTTTCCAAGCGCCCTGGTGCTTCTGGCGTTTTATCGCTTTGCCAAAACCCAGTGTAACCGCTCTCGTCCAAGATCATCTCGGCAAGTTCCATATGCGTGTCAGACTCTGACAGCATTTGGCCATGCCAACGGTCCAACCCTTGCACAAGTTCGCGCAACGCGCCGCCACCCTTGCCCTTGATCGCGCCGCCTTCGACACACAAGCGCGCGCCTTCAATCAGGTTGACGCCGTTTTCACGCGCGGTGCGCTGAATGGTCTGAACCGCCTTGTCGCCAAGCCCGCGCTTGGGCGTATTCACGATGCGTTCAAACGCCAGATCATCGTCTTGGGACACGGCCAACCGGAAATACGCCATCGCATCGCGAATTTCCATGCGTTCATAAAACCTAGGGCCACCAATGACCCGATACGGCAGGCCAATGGTCAAAAACCGGTCTTCAAACGCCCGCATCTGATGAGATGCCCGCACCAAAATCGCCTGACTATCAAGGCCAACAGGATCCAACCCGCGCGTTCCACGTTGAAGCGCCTCCACCTCTTCGCCGATCCAACGGGCCTCTTCTTCGCCGTCCCAGTGGCCGATCAGCCGAACTTTTTCGCCGTCTTCCTCGGCGGTAAATAATGTCTTACCCAATCGCCCCTTGTTGGCGGCAATCACGCCAGAAGCAGCGGCCAGAATATGCGGGGTCGAGCGGTAGTTTTGTTCCAGACGCACAACCACGGCGCCCGGAAAATCCTTTTCAAACCGCAGGATGTTGCCAACCTCGGCGCCGCGCCAGCCATAGATCGACTGATCATCATCGCCTACGCAGCAGATATTCTTATGATCGGCGGCCAACAGGCGCAGCCACAGATATTGGGCGACGTTGGTATCTTGGTATTCGTCAACCATGATGAATTTGAACCAGCGCTGATACTGTTTCAGGATATCATCGTGCTTTTGAAAAATCGTGACCATGTGCAACAGGATGTCGCCAAAATCGACTGCGTTCAGCTCGATCAAGCGGCGTTGGTAAGCGGCATAAAGCTCAACCCCCTTGTGATCAAACGCGCCACTGTCGGCGACAGGCACGTTTTCGGGCGTCAACGCACGGTTTTTCCACCCATCAATGATTCCCGACAGCATCCGCG
>CBFHME010000012.1:0-69653 GCA_965656885.1 Yoonia sp. | reverse complement strand
CGCGCGTATCGCAGAAGTCACCAACTACAAAGCGCCAAAGGCGTAAGGGGTCCTGTCATGAAAAAAGATATTCACCCAGATTACCACTTCATCACTGTCAAAATGACAGATGGCACAGAAGTGCAGATGAAATCCACTTGGGGCAAAGAAGGCGACACAATGGCGCTTGATATTGATCCATCCGTGCACCCTGCATGGACTGGTGGCGGCACGCGTCTTATGGATGCTGGCGGTCGCGTTTCCAAGTTTAAGAACAAATACGCTGGTCTTGGCTTCTAAGCAGATCAATGCATGTTTTACAAAGGGCTCGCCAATTTGGCGGGCCCTTTTTTGTTTTTGCCGCGGCTGCGCAATAACGCACAAGAACAGGTCAGTTCAAATCTATGGTCCCGTCCGAGAGCCCTTAGTATGAACAAGCCCGTGAAAATGGCAGTTTGCGGCCATTTTCGATTACGTCCACCGCATACCCGACCTTGTTGTAAATCAAGTTTAACTGGTATGTCGCGCCGGGCTTGGCAGTGAAAACACGTCCTTCGCTTAAAACGCTTGAGTTGTTAAAGCCCTTTTTGACAAACGAAGCCGTCACAACCAGTTTCTGTCCAGTTGGCAGCAGGAAACCACTGTCCACGTTCTTCTCAGCGACCTCTCCTAGATAATCCGCTTCGCAATTTTCGATGTAGCGAGCGACTTCAATTCGAACAGAACTGTTTGAAAAACGGCTGGGGTCAACTGATTGCTGAACAACCATTCGGGCACCTGCCGCCGGTTCTACATATACAGGCAGCGGTTCTCCGGAACAGGCAGCCAAGCCCACCACCAAAAGAACCGCCGCTGACAGCTTCATACATCTCATCAAAATGGCTTAAACAACTTGGCGAGATCGGGACAAACTGAACTATTGCCTGAAGCCCATTGCATAGCCGCATCATGAATACGGCCCCAGAAAATGACATGGCGGGTTTTCAAGTTTGTTCCAGTCTCTGTTGGGATGATTTGGGTTGTCGTGATCACATTAAACCCGTCCTTGTCGCCGATGACGATCGCATTTGTGTCGGCATCACCAAGAATCAAAAGGCGGGTCACTCCGTTTTCCTCGGCAATATTCGCGCGGAAATGCCAATCCGTCCGGCTATAACCTCCACCGAACATACCACCACCAAAGCTCTCAATGACAACGCTACGCTCGTTTAAACATTGTCCCGCAAACGCACCAAGTCGCTTTGTAACCGTTGCAGCCGGAACAGCCACGTCCCCGCTTTTGCTACGAAATGCGAGGCTGGCGAGCCCACTGCTTGCCGCGGCTTCCATCTCCTCGCCACTCCCGTTTAGGACGGCTTTTTCAGACGGGGGCACATCGTCGGCCATACAGGCGGAAAGCGCGAACAAAGAAGCGGCGAATGCCATTTTGCGGAAATTCATTGGGTACCTCACTAATTACCTACTACAATTTTTCAACACTACGTTTGCAAGCTTGCAGCAGTCAATCGACGATAGGAAAAGTTGTAGCATAACGCCAAAATGAGTAAGGCCCGCCGGTTTGGCGGGCCTTACTCTTTTATGTTACGTTCCGACGACCGCGTCCTGTTGGCGGCTTGCCGCGAGGTTTACCTCCGGGTTTACCACCAGGGCGACCACCACCAGGATTGCCGCCGCGAGGCGCGCCGCGCCCACGGCCACCACCCCCGCCACCGCCACCGCCACCGTTGGGGCGCTTTTTCTGGCCGGGCTTGATGTCCCATTCGGTACCAGATGCCACGGGGATGGCCTCTTTCATGGCTTTTTCAATATCCTTGAGATCGACAATCTCGTCGGGGGCGCAAAATGCTACCGCGTTGCCTTCGGCGCCGGCACGCGCTGTCCGCCCAATCCGGTGAACATAGTTTTCCGCGACATTCGGCAGGTCATAATTATACACATGCCGCACACCCGGAATGTCGATACCGCGCGCGGCCACATCGGTGGCCACCAGCACGCGGACCTTGCCGGTTTTGAACGCCGCAATCGCACGTTCACGCTGTCCTTGGGACTTGTTGCCGTGAATGGATGCGGCGGCAAAGCCCTTTTTCTCAAGGAATTTATACAGTTTTTCGCAGCCGTGTTTGGTGCGGCCAAACACCAGCGCCAGCTCGTCGCGGTGTTCATCAAGCAATTCGACCAGCAGATCGGATTTCGCCGCTTGCGCCACGTAATGCAGCGACTGGTTGATTTTCTTGACCGCTTGACCCGGTGGGTTCACTTGCACACGGGTCGGGTTATCAAGGAACGACGCGGCCAATTCTGACATCAGCTTCGGCATCGTCGCGGAGAACATCATTGTCTGGCGCGGCTTTGCCAACAGCGGTGCGATTTTACGCAGCGCGTGGATGAACCCCATATCAAGCATCTGGTCGGCCTCATCCAGCACCAAATAGATGGTTTCATCCAATCGCACGGCGCGGCGGTCGATCAGGTCGATCAAACGACCCGGTGTCGCGACCAGCAGGTCAACACCGCGTTCCAACCGCTTTGTCTGCCCTACGATGCCAGCACCACCCACAACAAGCGCCACCTTCAGGTGGCTGCCTTCGGTATAGTTGGTCAGGTTGTCAGCGATCTGCTTGGCAAGTTCGCGCGTCGGCGCAAGGATCAGGCCGCGCGCTGTTTTGGCGGATGGTTTTACTCCCGCCTTCATCAGTGCGTCGATCATCGGCAGGCCAAATGCTGCCGTTTTACCTGTGCCTGTTTGGGCAAGGCCCATCACGTCGCGGCCATTCATGGCATGCGGGATGGCTTGTGTTTGAATAGGAGTGGGTTCGGTGATGCCTTGCTCTTTGAGCTTAGCCACCAGACGGGGCGCAAGGCCCAGCATATCAAAATCCATGTTATCTTTCTTGGCGGACAATCGCGCCCGCACATATCGGTTCAACCCGTTCATTGTGAACAGGCGAAGGGTTACAGTGGTCGCGCCGAAACTGTGGCGCTGGACCCCCTGCGTGATTGTGGGAACCTATGTGACGACCGTGTTGCGTGCCCGATATGGCACGCGCTGCTCACGCGGCAGGATGCGGTCGATGATGTGCAAATGGGCGTTTGTGACCTGTCTGTCAACCCAGGCTGATAAAATGCAAGCCAACTGCGGCCTTTGCTTTCCCTTGGCGGCAAGGCCCCATATAGATATCCACAAGGGTGAACAAAGGGGCGGACCAATGGCGCATATTATCGTCGTAGGCAATGAAAAAGGCGGCGCGGGCAAATCAACCGTGTCCATGCATGTGGCAACGGCATTGTCCCGTATGGGTCACAAGGTCGGATGCCTTGATCTGGATTTGCGCCAGAAAACCTTGGGGCGTTATATCAAAAACCGGAACGCATATCTTGCGGATAAGGGCCTTGATCTGCCGACTCCCAGCTACCACGACCTGCCAGAGGTCGACCAAGCCACGCTTGAACCGGGTGTGAATGTTTATGACCATCGGCTGTCCATGGCCGTGGCTGGCCTCGAACCCGAAAGCGACTTTATCCTGATCGACTGCCCCGGATCACACACACGTCTAAGCCAAGTGGCGCACAGCCTTGCTGACACCCTGATCACGCCGCTCAACGACAGTTTTGTCGACTTTGACCTGTTGGCCCACGTGGACAGCGACGGCGAAGACATTACCGGTCCCGCCGTTTATTCCGAAATGGTGTGGAACGCACGGCAGCTGCGATCACAAGCAGGGCTAAGCCCGATTGACTGGATCGTCGTGCGCAACCGCATGGGCGCACAAGCCATGGTCAACAAAGAAAAGATGGAGCGCGTTATTGCCAAACTGTCCAAGCGGATTGGTTTTCGCACGGCCCCCGGATTCAATGAACGCGTGATTTTCCGCGAATTGTTCCCGCGTGGTTTGACATTGTTGGACCTGCGCGATCTAGGCGTTAAGGGTTTGAATATTTCCAACGTGGCTGCCCGCCAAGAATTGCGCGAATTGATCCGTGCGCTGAACCTGCCCAACGTCACGCCTGATTTCTAATCTGTCACGTTTACCTGATCGTCATGGTCTTTGGGCCATTGTCGGTTTGACTGTGCCGTGTTGCCGCCTAATGTGTTGGTTAACGCTCACCAACAGGTAGGACACCCCGTGCTGAAATTGCTGACGACCCAACGCTATAGTGTATTTGTCGCCGTCATGGTGCTGACCGTGATTTGTTTGATCGGCAGTATCTGGGCTAGCTGGCTGTTTGTGCCATTCCTGATTTTTGCCGCACTCACGGCGCTTGGCATCCATGACGTGCGCCAGAACCGTCATGCCGTGACCAAAAACTATCCCTTAATCGGGCATATCCGTTTCATATTCGAGAAAATCCGCCCTGAAATCCGGCAATACCTGATTGAAGGCGACAAAGAAGAACAGCCGTTTAGCCGCGAACACCGGTCCTTGGTTTATCAACGCGCGAAAGGCGTAGAAGACAAGCGGCCGTTCGGTACACAAGAGGACGTGTATCAGGCCGGCTATGGCTGGTTGACGCATTCGGTCATGCCTGTGCATTTCGACAACTTCGATTTTCGGGTCACGATTGGCGGCCCGAAATGCAAAAAACCCTATGATGCCTCACTTTATAATATCTCGGCCATGTCGTTCGGCTCGCTTTCTGCCAACGCAATTTCCGCGCTCAACCGCGGTGCGCAACTGGGTAACTTTGCGCACGACACAGGCGAAGGCGGCATCAGCCGCTACCACCGCGAGGGTGGTGGCGATCTGATCTATGAGGTCGGTTCAGGCTATTTCGGATGTCGCAACGATGATGGCTCGTTTTCACCTGACAAGTTTCGCAAACAGGCGGATGCCGATCAGGTCAAAATGATTGAGGTAAAATTGAGCCAAGGCGCCAAACCTGGCCACGGTGGGATGCTTCCTGCGGCGAAAATCACCCCCGAAATCGCAGAGGCACGCGGCGTCCCAATGGGCGAAGACTGCGTATCACCCGCAGCACACCCTGCGTTTTCAAATCCGATCGAATTTTGCGAATTCCTTGGTCAGTTGCGTGAATTATCTGGCGGCAAACCTGTCGGGTTCAAACTGTGCATTGGTCACCGTCGCGAATTTATGTGCATGGTTAAGGCGATGCTGAAAACGGGCATCGTGCCAGACTTTATCGTCGTCGACGGCACTGAGGGCGGCACAGGTGCAGCCCCGCTCGAATTTGCCAATCACGTCGGCATGCCAATGGTCGAAGGGCTGACTTTTGTTCACAACACACTGCGCGGCGCTGGGCTACGCGATCAGGTCAGAATTGGTGCCGCTGGCAAATTGGTAAGCGCATTTGACATCGCACGCGCCATGTCACTGGGTGCGGATTGGTGCAATTCCGCCCGTGGCTATATGTTTTCGATCGGGTGCATTCAGGCACAGGCCTGCCACACCAACCACTGCCCTGTCGGTGTCGCCACGCAAGACCCCGAACGCCAAAAGGCTTTGCATGTCGGCGACAAAAGCAAGCGTGTGGCCCGTTTCCACGCCAATACGCTGAAAGCTTTGGGCGAAAT
The DNA here is from genome assembly GCA_965656885.1 of Yoonia sp. Classification (GTDB taxonomy): domain Bacteria; phylum Pseudomonadota; class Alphaproteobacteria; order Rhodobacterales; family Rhodobacteraceae; genus Yoonia. The sequence goes on along the minus strand of CBFHME010000012.1, from coordinate 64,144 downwards.
GGCGGGCGCTGCCGGCCTGAATGACCCACGCGATTTTCTGCCCTATCACTTTATGACCCGCAAAAGCGACGGGCAGATGACCGAAGGCCAAGAGGCAAATCCATACCTGCCGATTGGCTTTCTATTGGATGACGACGGCGGTGATTACGGCTATCGCAGCCGATGGAACAGGGCAGACGCCGAAAGCTTTGCCGCTGTGCCTCTTTAACGCAGTTATTGGCGCGGCGGTGTTTTACCCGCCGCGCGCATAAAGACACTGACGCGTGGGTTTGACCCGTTTGTCCAGCGAGACCGCGTCCGCAAAACAGGGGTGTTTTCAGACCCACCCCCACGGCTTTCGCGCAGAACGATATACATACCCGACGCGATAATAATTCCCGCACCAACGCCGGTTTGCAGGTCAATCTTCTCGTCGAAAAACAACAGACCATACACAGTGGCCCAGATAATCTGGCTATATTGCATCGGCGCGATGATTGCCGCCTCTCCCGATTGGTATGCCGTGATAATCATCCGGCTGGCGACCCAAGCAAACACTGCTACAATGCCCAGCAAGCCAAGATGCTCGATCGGCATCGGAATATAAACCAACGGCAAAAGACATGCCATCACAACAAAGTTAGTCACCATCGGGTAAAGCAGCATGACAACAGGGCGTTCCTCCGCCCCGATTTTGCGCACAACGATCGAAGCAACCGCACCGCCCAATGCGGCCATCAGCGCCGCAAAATGGCCCAGCCCCAACGCCGTGCTGCCAGGACGCAAAACAACCATCACCCCCAAAAGGCCGACAACCACAGCCGCCCAGCGGCGCAACCGGACCTTTTCACCCAACACAGGGATCGCCAGAACTGTGATCATCAAAGGCGACGCAAAAATGATCGCGTAAACCTGCGCCAGCGGCAGCACAGAAAAGGCATAAAAAGCAGAAACGCCCGTCAAAACGGCAGCCGCAGTGCGCAGGGCCAACCACCACGGATGACGCGGGATCAATGTGCCAGCGGTACTGTCACGCATCAACATCACGGTGGCCAACGGGAATGACAACAACACAGAAAAGAACACGATCTGGATGGGTGAATACACCCCGCCCAAAATCTTGATCGCAATGTCATGCGTCGAAAAGATAGCAAAAGCCATAAGTGCAAAAATGACGCCGCGCATATTTCCGGTCATGCGATTTTCCTTTAGCTTATTCAGTTGGGCAAACAGGACCAGTATTCGCGTCCATGACTGGCGCGGTAAGCATGCCATAGGTGTCAATCTCGGCCTCGGTCATTTGATAAATAGCATCTGCTGGCGCCGAGTATATTGTGAACCAGTAGAATTCATCGTCGCCAAGCATATCGCGCACATAGGTTGCGTTTGCCGTATGCTCTTGCGCGTCACGCCGAAAATCCGCGGCCTCCCGTACTCCGTCGGACCAAGAATGCACGCCGATCTGTGCACCTTGTGACATTGTGCGTTCAACACCGGAAAGAAAGAAGTCGACACCGCCTGATGCAATAACACTTGTCGATGTAAGATGGGTGTTCAGACCAAGTTCGCGCACGCGATAAGACAGCGGGATCATCGTATCATCATCAAGCGACCCTGGAACATTACATTCGACAATCGTGGTGATTTGCGGATTGGCCGCCACTACCTGCTCGAATTGTTCATCTGTCTTTGAATTGATCTCTCCTGACATGAACAACAGATCGTCCTCAACGGTAAAGGTCGTTGTTTCGATCATGTTCAAGGCAGTCACTGCCACGATTTCGCAACCGCCAAGTGCACCGAGACCGCCCAAAAGAACAGCCCCGGATGCAATGGCGATCAGCTTTTTCAAAGAGATGAATCCAGCGCCGCCAGAATCACATCACCCATTTGTGTTGTGGACAATGGCTTGCCACCTTCTGGCCCCATCAGATCGCCAGTGCGGGCGCCGTCTGCCAACACTTTTTCAATGGCGTTTTCGAGGCGGGTCGCCTCTTCGCCTTGGTCAAACGAATAACGCAGCGCCATCGCAAACGACAAAATGCAGGCGATCGGGTTCGCCTTGCCTTGGCCCGTGATGTCTGGTGCGGAACCATGAACCGGCTCATACATCGCCTTTGGGCGACCGTTCGCCATTGGCACACCAAGCGACGCGGACGGCAGCATACCAAGCGAACCTGTCAACATCGCCGCGCAATCTGACAAGATGTCGCCAAACAGGTTGTCGGTATAGATCACGTCAAACTGCTTGGGCGCGCGTACAAGCTGCATCGCGCCGTTGTCGGCATACATGTGGGACAGTTCCACCTCGGGGTAATCGGCGGACACTTCGGTCACAACATCGCGCCACAAGATGCCCGATTCCATGACGTTTGCTTTTTCCATCGAACACAGTTTTTTGCCGCGCTTCATCGCCAATTCAAACGCTGCGCGTGCGCCGCGCTCAATTTCGGCTTCTGTGTAACGCTGTGTGTTCACGCCAACACGCATGTTGTCTTCGATATGAATGCCGCGTGGTTCACCGAAATAAACGCCCGACGTCAATTCACGCACAATCATAATATCCAGCCCCGATACCAACTCAGGCTTGAGCGATGAAAAATCGGACAATGCATCGAAACACTGTGCAGGGCGCAGATTGGCAAACAAATCCATTTCCTTGCGCAAACGCAGCAGGCCGCGCTCTGGCTTTACGCTGAAATCCAGGTCGTCATATGCAGGACCACCAACAGCGCCGAGCAAAACAGCGTCAACCTCTTGGGCACGAGCCATCGTGTCATCGTGCAATGGAACGCCGTGCTTGTCATAGGCTGCCCCACCGACAAGATCTTCTGACACGTCAAAAGCAAGGTCGCGTTTTTCACCGAACCAACCGATGATACGTTTCACCTGATCCATGACTTCGGGGCCAATACCGTCACCGGCGAGGATCAAAAGGGATGGGTTCGACATTGTGCTTATCCTTGGCTAAAAATCGTTGCCCCCGCCCTAGCCGTTTGTCGACGTTTGTTCAAGATACCGCGCCTATCTGCGCACATCGACCCAAACCAACCGATGCGGACCTGCCGCAAGCCCGTCATCGCCAAGAATTATGGCATCGGGATCATTGGGTGCAGGCCAGAAAACACCAGCATTGATAACGGACCAATCCATGCCCGGAAGGACATAGCTGACCCGCAGGTTTCCAGGCTGGTTGTCTGGCCAATCAGCCGTATCCAATGACGGATCACCGCTGTGATTGCTATCCGCGCTTTGCGCGCCACCTGTGCTGGTCGGGCGTGGGTCTTGCACATCGGGACGGGCCAGAAAATCCACCATCGCACCGCGCAGCCCATCCCCGTCAGCAGGGTCAAGATTGGCATTGCCCGCCAAGATAAACGCGTCAGGCGGTATGCCATCCAAGACGTTTTCCCAGACACGCAATTCATCGCGGTTGCGCAATCCGTTGCGATCCTCTGGCCCGTCAAATACGGGCGGTGTGGCGGACCACATCATCAGATGAAACGGCGCGGCATTTGGCGGGGCAAACGGAACAATCCAATGAACAGATGTCGAAATGCGCTGTGCGGCTTGCGCGTCCTCGCTTGGGAAAGGACCGCCATCTTGAATTGGAAGCGAAGCACCCACCACATCCCGCCACAGCGTCTGCGAAAGGTCGATAACTGCATCTTGATTGATTGGGATTTTGGAAAGCAATGCCATGCCCCCGTCCCCGCTGAACCGCCCATATCCTTGGGCATCGCGCGCATCGCCAAGATACCCGTTCCCGTCCATGTCCAATCCTGTTGGCATACCGGTATTGGGTAGCAGCGCAAACTGATCCGAATAGACCAGACCCATTTCCGCGAGCATTTGGGCAAATGCCGTCAACGCCAGCCCATCAAGGTCATAGTCAAAATCAGTCAGGACCAAAATATCAGGAGCAACCTGCGCGATCACGGCTAAAATCGCATCTATCTGGGGATCGTTCCTGCGCTGCAAATCACGCAACAACAGCCCCGGACCATCACGGCTTAACGGGGCTGCGTAGGTTGCAATGCGATAGCTGTCGGCGAATGCCGCCTGTGCGCATAGCGCAATTAGACAGGCAACATACCATCGGCTGCGGCCTTGGCATATGCACGTTTGCGCTTCACATAGATCATCTGCGCAACCCGATTGAGTGCGACGCCGCGCATCAACAGACTTGCCGGAAGAAATGCCCATGCCGAAACCGCCCAAATCAATGTCTGCGGATCACTGAAAGTAAATGGCGCAATAAAGAATTGGGCCAGTTGCAACACCGCAGGTACAATAAAGGGCAATAAGAATCCTAAGATAAGGTTAACTTGGCTGTCGCGATTAAGGCGCGCCACCACGTCACCGCCCGCTGTGGGGTCGAATGTGGGCAGGTTTACCCAAACATTGAACGCGCCGGTGCGCTGTGGCCAACCGCGCCAACGCAGCAACATGATAAACACGGCCAGCGACAGCAACGAAATCAGATAGCTCAGCCCAGCCGCCGTGCGCACCTTGCCCAATTCGGCCAGTGTCATTTCAGCAGGCATCGCCAGCAACATCAATCGCACAGGGGAATACGGGAAATCAATCGACCCGCCAACGCGGTCACCCACAACCTGGAAAAACCGGGTGATCGTGCTCGCCTCTTCTGGGTTACGGAACACGACTGACAGGGTGATGACCATGCCAAACAGCGCCGCAAATCGCAGGCGGTTAAACGGCGGTGCGCCGCGAAATTCAATCAGGCTCGGGCTGCTCGCGCTATATTCGACAATCGTGAATACGGCGGCAAAGATCGCGATCAACGCCACAATTTGTGATCCGTCCGCGCCCACCATCGGCAGCATCGCTGACGGCGTGACGATCATTATCACAACTAGAATTGCGCGCAAAATTGCGCCTGGCAGTCGTGTATACACTGCTACTCCACCCTCTTTGCGGTCGGATGCGATACGATGCCGCGATCCTGTCCCGTCTTGATCCCGCGCTTGTGCGTCAGGTTGCCTCAATCTTGCCATAGTTCTGCCCACTTTCAGATCGTCGTTCAAGTTCTTGTTTTACTTGACGAAAAAACTGCGGCGCTTTTGCGACGATGGTGGTGCGAGATTGCAACCATTTGCGAACATTGGAATGACTATGCTGTGGGGGACCGCAAAATATTGTGGGTGACCATTAGGTAAGGCCCAAGTCTGGTCAGTGACTTTTTAACCATCAAGGTTATTTCGGGGCGCGCGCAAATTCTGCGCACGCCCGCAATTTTGGCTTAGACCCAAGGGCGGCTGGTTGCCACTTCGGCCTCAAACGTGTCGATTGACGCTGCTTTTTCCATGGTCAGGCCGATGTCGTCCAAACCGTTCAGCAAGCAATGCTTTTTGAATGCGTCCAACTCAAAGCTGAAGGTCTCCCCGTCAGAGCTGGTGACTGTTTGCGCCTCCAGATCGACTTCGATGCGGGCATTGGCGCCTTTTTCGGCGTCTTTCATCAATGCGTCGCGCTGATCTTCTGGCAAGACAATCGGCAAGATACCGTTCTTGAAACAGTTGTTATAAAAGATGTCGGCAAAGCTAGTAGAGATCACACAGCGGATGCCAAAATCGGCAATCGCCCAAGGCGCGTGTTCGCGTGATGATCCGCAGCCAAAGTTATCGCCAGCCACAAGAATTTGCGCATCGCGATACGCAGGCTGGTTCAAAACGAAATCCGAAATTTCGGACCCATCAAGATTATAGCGCATCTCGTCAAACAGGTTCACACCCAAACCGGAACGTTTGATCGTTTTCAAGAACTGCTTGGGGATGATCATATCGGTGTCGATGTTGACCAACGGCATTGGTGCGGCGATCCCGCTAAGTGAGGTGAATTTTTCCATTGTCTTCGTCCTTTTGAATTATGCGGCGCACAAGGGACTCAGGGTCATGCCCTGTTTTTCGCAAAGCCCCCGAAGATGCGCCAAAAGCCGCCCCAAATCTGGTTCGGCATATGTTTTTTGTTGTGCCTGTTGTGATGAAGGTTGGGTCAGCTGCGACCGCTTCGCTGCTTCAACCGCGCCCATCATTTCCTTTTGCATGATATTGCTTGTCGCCCAACGCCCGCCATGCGTGGTGCCTTGCAACGGTCCGACGATCCCGCGTTTTGCCATGTCGCCCATCAGCGCCTCGGCTTGCGGGACTGTCATGCCAAGTGTCTTGGCCAGTCCCCAAACGCTGAACGACACGCGTGCCTGCGCGTGCATAATTGCAGCATGCATTGCAGAGCTGCTGTATGCTGCGCCCGCCGCCTTGCCCATTGTCGGCAACGGCATCAATGGCGCCGCAACAGCAGCCCCAATCAACCCAAGGAAGTTACGTCGCTTCATGGCTGTTCCTTTCGTCATGCAAAACACCGCGGATGAAGCGTCATCCCCTGTTTCACACACAAATCACGCAAATGCGCCAGCATCAGATCGATGTTCCCTGTCGTGCGCGCTGGATCTGCCTTTGCCTGACGCTTGGCCTGATCAGCCGCGACCTTGCGGGCCGCAGCCGTTTTCTGAAGCCCCCAAGGATCACTGATCAAAATGTTGCTGGTGGCCCGCATAGAACCATCAACCGCGCCTTTGATCGGGGTGATCAGATTGTTGCGGGTCATTTCCCCCATCATTGCGCTGGCTTGGGATTTGGGTAGTTTCAAACAATGCGCCAGTCCGCGTGCAGTAACATGCGGACGGGTGCGCGCGTGCAAAACCGCCAAGCCATAGGATGACCGCGAATATGTCACAGCTGCAGGTGCTGCGACAGGCAATGCAGGTGCAACAACAGCCGCACCGAACAGGCCAAGGAAACTGCGCCGCTTCATGCAAACACCGCCATATCCCGCGCGGTGCAAAGATCACGCAAATGCGCCATCATTGCAGACAAATCCACATCATAACCCAGCCTTTTGACTGGCTTGGTCTGTGGAATGCGGATGTCTTTGGTCACAGACTTGGACCGCTTCATCACTGGTCGCTTGGCCCGCGTTGCAGCAGTCGCTGCCGTTGTTACCGTCTGACCAGAATAGACCTTACTCGCCGCAAAGACTGTTCCGGGGCGTGTCGGCGCAATCGTGCCAAGCACACCTTCAGACGACATGCGCGTAATGATGGCCTTCGCCTCTGGCGCGGACAGCCCCAGACGGTTGACCAACCCACGCACACTGACCAGCGGGTATTTCTGTGCATGTGCCATCGCAAGACCATAGCTTGCCCGCGAAAAACCGACAGAGGACGGCGCGGCCACAGGCACCATGGGCGCCGCAATCGCAGCCCCCAACATACCCAGAAATCCACGCCGCCGTATCGTCATTACAAGAAGTCCCGCACATCAGTCAGGCGACCTGTCAACGCAGCAGCAGCAGCCATCGCAGGGGACACAAGATGGGTGCGTCCACCACGGCCTTGCCGTCCTTCGAAGTTGCGGTTTGACGTGGCTGCACAGCGCTCTTCTGGCTTCAACTGATCTGGGTTCATCGCTAGACACATCGAACAACCTGCAAGGCGCCACTCAAATCCCGCATCCTTGAAGATTTGGGCGATACCCTCTTCTTCGGCTTGTGCACGGACCAAACCAGACCCGGGAACAACCATGGCACGCATGCCATCCTTGATCTTTTTGCCCTTCAGGATCGCAGCCGCAGCGCGGAAATCTTCGATGCGGCCATTGGTGCACGACCCGATAAACACAGTGTCGATTTCGATATCTGTCAGCTTTTGACCAACGGTCAGACCCATATAGTCGATGGATCGCTGTGCTGCGCCCACTTTACCACCTTCAAATGAAGCGGGATCAGGCACAACGTCGGTGATTGCCAGAACGTCCTCGGGCGATGTGCCCCATGTGACAAGTGGCGCGATGTCTTCGCCGCGGATCGTGAGAACTTTGTCGAAATGCGCGCCTTCGTCGGTGAACAATGTCTTCCAATACGCCAGCGCCGCTTCCCATTCCGCACCCTTTGGTGCGTGTGGGCGACCCATGCAGTAGTCATATGTTGTCTGGTCAGGCGCGATCAGGCCAGCGCGTGCGCCGCCTTCAATCGCCATGTTACAGACGGTCATGCGACCTTCCATGGACAGGCTTTCAATAGCGGAACCGCAATACTCAATCACATAACCGGTGCCGCCAGCGGTGCCGGTTTTACCGATCACTGCCATGGTGATGTCTTTGGCCGTGACACCTGGCGCAAGCGTGCCTGTGATCTCGACCTTCATGTTCTTGGATTTCTTCTGGATAAGAGTCTGCGTCGCCAGAACATGTTCCACCTCGGATGTGCCGATGCCGTGGGCCAACGACCCGAATGCACCATGTGTCGCAGTGTGGCTGTCACCACAAACAACGGTCATGCCCGGCAATGTCCAACCCTGCTCTGGGCCAACAATATGCACAACACCCTGACGCACGTCAGACACGGGGTAATAGTGCAGACCGAATTCCTTGGCGTTTTTGTCCAAGGCTTCAACCTGAATGCGGCTGTCTTCGGTCATGGTGGCCGCGTTCGCGCGGTCCAATGTCGTTGGCACGTTGTGATCCGGCACAGCGATTGTTTTTTCAGGGGCGCGGACCGTGCGGCCTGTCATGCGCAGACCTTCAAACGCCTGTGGGCTTGTCACTTCGTGGACAAGGTGGCGGTCGATATAAAGCAGGCATGTGCCGTCATCAGCTTCGTGGGCGACGTGCGCATCCCAGATTTTATCATAGAGCGTTTTGGGGGACATATTGACCCTCCCTTCATACAGATATGGTGATTGTGGTGGACAAGAACAAGGTGCGCGGCATTAGCCCCGTGCGAGGATTGTGCAGGCTGCGCCGTAAAACCGCCAAGGCAGGCGGGCGCGGTCGTCCATGTCAAAAACTTGTTTCATGCGGCATCAGATATAGATGAAAGTCACATCTCACAAGGGGATTGGTTGATTGCACGCAATGCGCTGTGCAACAATCGCCTCACACGACAGCTTAGGACAAGCATGGCACGCCACGATCAAACAACCCAGACAAATGGCGATACCATCCTGCCAGAGGCACAGCTTGCCCAGCTTTTTGATGCGGGTCAGACACTTCTTGAACAAGTCGAGATTTTCTTGACCACAATGTTCCGTACTTGGAACCTGTATCAGGTCGGGATCGCCGTTGGATTGTTTGCAATCGCCCACTTACTGCGCATGGCCTTTGGCCCGCGGATCAGAGCGTGGATGGGCAGCCGCGAAAACTGGCCCAAGTGGCGGATGCGCATTCTTGTCGTGGTGCACCAACGGCTACGCGCCATTTTCTATGTCGCACTGCTTTGGACAGTTGTGGGGGTCATGCGCGAAATCACATGGCCAAGCCGCAGCTATCTTTTGTCCATCATCGCCACGCTTGCACTGGCATGGTTGCTAATCGTCTTTGTCACGCGCCTTATCAAAAGCCCGTTTTTACGCAAAATGGTCCGCTATACCGCGTGGACATATGTGACACTGCGGGTGCTTGGCTTGTTGGATATTGCAACCCGATGGCTTGATAACGCTGGATTCAATATTGGTGAGTTCCGCATATCCGCGCTGATTATCGTGCAGGCGTTTATCATAATCGGGGCGCTTATTGCGGCGGCACGTTTTGTAACGACCGCCACGTCATCACGCATCCGCGCAAACGAAGACATCAGCCCATCCATGCAGGTCTTGATCGTCAAGGCGTTGCAGATCGGCCTTTATGGGGCCGCGTTTTTCATCGGTGTTCGCGCCATCGGCATTGATCTGACCGGCCTTGCGGTGCTGTCAGGTGCGATTGGTGTGGGCCTTGGTTTCGGTCTGCAAAAGGTGGTGTCGAACCTTGTCTCTGGCGTCATCATCCTGCTTGATAAGTCCATCAAACCCGGCGACGTGATCTCGCTTGGTGATACGTTTGGCTGGATCAATTCGCTTGGCGCGCGTTACGTGTCTGTCGTGACCCGCGACGGCAAGGAATACCTGATACCAAACGAAGACCTGATTACAGGCCAAGTGGTCAACTGGTCCCATTCCAACGATTTTGTGCGGTTGGATATCTATTTTGGCACAGCCTACTGCGACAACCCGCATGAGGTTCGCAAACTGGCCATCGCTGCGGCGCAAGGCGTGGATCGCGTGCTAAAATCACGCCCTACAGTTTGCCATGTGGTTGGCTTTGGCGACAGCTCCGTCGATTACATCCTGCGGTTCTGGATCAGCGATCCAACGGGTGGCCTGACCAACATTCGCGGGAATGTGTATCTGGCCCTTTGGGATACGTTTGCTGAAAATGGCATCAGCATTCCGTTCCCACAGCGAGAAGTCAAAATGCTGCAAGGCTCGCAGATGGATCACAAAGCTATCGACTAAACCCGCCATCGCGCTACCTGATCCGAACATCAGCAAAGGATAGATGCTATGGCGAATGGTATCACGAAAACACTGGCGGCGGGCCTTGGGCTTATCAGCTCGGGCGCATCAGCCGACGGCACCTATAACGGCTACGAGGCGCCACCTTACACCGTCGAGCAAACCATCGGTGACGCTGAAATCCGCGCCTATGCCCCCCATTTAATCGCAGAGGTTACCGTGCAGGGGTCCGCCGACAGCGCCCGCAGTCAGGGGTTTCGCGTGCTTGCGGGCTATATCTTTGGCGGCAACACGTCATCGGCGTCCATCGACATGACCACGCCAGTTACACAGCGCCCGTCCGAAAAAATCGCGATGACAACGCCCGTGACCCAAACTGGTGAAGGGAACACATGGACCGTGTCGTTCACCATGCCGCGTGAATACACCCGCGAAACCCTGCCAACCCCAAAATCTGACGCGATCCGATTTGTGCAAACTGCACCGGAACGGCAGATTGTCCTGCGATTTTCCGGCATCGCCCGGTCAGGTGATATGGAAAACAATGCCGCTCAACTGCGCGACATCGCCCAATCCGCTGGTATCACGCTGGGCGAGGGTCCGTTCTACTATTTCTATGACGCGCCGCTGACCTTGCCGTGGAAACGTCGCAACGAAGTGGCCTTTGCCGTGCAATAGGCCCCGCCGACGGGTGAGTTGAAATTCGCGCAACCGACAGCTATTTAAGGGACAAGCCTTGCACTTGGGACAAAAACCAGCGCAAGAGACACCTTTCATAGACATGGCCGTTGTTGCGGCTAATTTCAGGGACCGCCCAATGACCAACCGCAAGACTGCGACCAGTGACCTTCTTTTGGCTTCTGTTCTCAAATCACTAGACGAAAACAAGGCCGAGGACGTTGTGCAAATCAACCTGCGCGGCAAGACTGAAATCGGGGATCACATGGTGATCGCATCCGGCCGCTCTGCCCGTCAGGTGACCGCAATGGCCGAAAAAATCGTGGATACCGTCAAGGCCGAATTTGGCGTGTTTTCCAAAATCGAAGGCCGCACATCTGGCGACTGGGTCTTGATTGATACAGGCGACGTGATCGTGCACCTGTTCCGCCCCGAAGTCCGCGAGTTTTATCAGCTCGAAAAAATGTGGCAGCCCGGCATGTCACCCGCCAACACCGACTGATGCGTGTGCATATTTGCGCTGTTGGCCGGCTGCGCAGCGGGCCAGAGCGCGACCTTTACGACGACTACCTGACCAGATTTGACCGCACGGGCCGCGCATTGGCGCTTGGCCCCGCCAAATTGATAGAGGTTGAAGACAAAAAAGGCGGCGGCATGCCCGCCGAGGCAGCACTGCTTGAACGCGCCATTCCGTCAGGGTCATTGATCTGCGTGATGGATGAACGCGGCAAGGTGCAATCGTCCCCCCAATTCGCAGACCAGCTTGCAGGGTGGCGCGATCAAGGCCGCCAAGACGTGACGTTTGTTATTGGCGGCGCTGACGGGATCGACCCTGCCTTGCGTGCACGCGCCGATGCCGCAATGTCGTTTGGCAAAATGGTGTGGCCCCATATGCTGGTGCGCGTGATGCTGGCCGAACAGCTGTATCGCGCTGCATCAATCCTGTCGAACGGACCATACCACCGCGTCTGATCGGGTGTTCACCATTTTGCCGTGATACGGTATGACCTGACCAAATCAAAACGGGGATCGTAACCATGTCTGCACCAAAACCTGTCGTGCTTTGTATTCTGGATGGCTGGGGCTTGTCTGACACACGCGAAGGCAACGCGCCCGTCTTGGCCAACACCCCTAATTTCGACAGGGTTATGCAAGGGCCGCACGCCCAGCTTTTGACCCACGGCAATGATGCGGGCCTGCCAAAGGGGCAGATGGGCAATTCAGAGGTCGGCCACACCAACATCGGCGCAGGCCGTATTGTCGCAATGGATCTGGGCCAGATCGAACTGGCGATAGAAGACGGTAGTTTTGCAACCGCCGAAGCTATCGTCGCATTCGCGGATCACATGAAAAACAGTGGCGGCACGGCCCATCTGATGGGCGTTGTATCTGACGGCGGCGTGCACGGTCATGTCGAACATATTATCGCCGCGGCCAATGCGTTGGACGCCGCGGGCGTGCCGTCGGTCATCCACGCCATCACAGACGGGCGCGATGTGGCCCCCAAAAGCGCGCACGCCTTTATGGATCAACTGCTAGGCGGCCTGCCGGCATCGTCCAAAGTTGCGACTGTCATCGGCCGCTATTACGCATTAGACCGCGACAACCGTTGGGAACGCGTGAAAACAGCCTATGACGCGATGGTTTCGGGCGCAGGCAGCAAAGCCGCCAACCCAAGCGCCGCAATTGATGCAGCTTACGGCGATGACATCACCGATGAATTCATCCCCGCCACAGTGATCGGCGATTATGCGGGCTTTGCACCCAATGACGGGCTGTTCTGCCTCAACTTCCGATCAGATCGTGCGCGCGAAATCTTGGCCGCAATCGCTGATCCTGCATTCGACGGGTTCGCCCGCGACATGCCACCCTTGGCCGCAAAACTGGGCATGGTCAGCTATTCAGACGCACATGATGCTTGGTTTGAAACCGTGTTTCCCAAACGCAAAATCGTGAACACGCTTGGCGCGTGGGTGGCCAAACACGGGCTGCGCCAATTCCGCTTGGCAGAAACCGAAAAATATCCCCATGTCACATTCTTTTTGAATGGCGGCATCGAAGTGCCAGAAGATGGCGAAGACCGCTTCATGCCCAAATCCCCCAATGTCGCGACTTATGACCTGCAACCAGAAATGTCCGCCGCCGAGGTGACATCCGCCTTTGTGGACGCAATCGGCAATGGCTACGACCTGATCGTCACGAATTTTGCCAACCCCGATATGGTGGGGCACACGGGCGACATCGACGCCGCAATCGCGGCCTGCGAAGCGGTTGATCGCGGCTTGGGTCAGGTGCTGGCCGCGTTGGAAAAAGCGGGCGGCGCAATGATCGTGACCGCCGATCACGGCAACTGCGAAATGATGATTGACCCGGAAACCGGTGGTCCGCACACAGCCCACACCATCAACCCTGTGCCCGTCGCCTTGGTTGGCGGCCCTGAAAATGCGGCCCTCCGGAACGGCAGGCTGGCCGATCTTGCACCAACACTTCTGGCACTGATGGGACTAGACCAACCTGGTGAAATGACCGGAAAGAGCCTGATTAAGTGAGACCGATTTACGCGATCTTGCTTGGTCTTTGGGCAACAGCCGCGCAGGCGCAATCGCCCGGCGATGCAGCCATGGCCGCGGCGGAACAACTTGCGCAAGCCGGTAACAGCCTTGCCGCGGCCCAAGGGGCGCGCGACCGTGTCGGCGCCCTAACCGACACCGTAAAGGCCTATGAAAACGGTCTGATCGCAATGCGCGATGGTCTGCGTCGCGCCGCCATTCGCCAATCGACTTTGGAAACTGCGCTTGCAGCAAAATCAGATGAAATCGGCCAACTTTTGGGCGTATTGCAGACGATGGGTCGCGCGCCGACGCCGCTATTGCTGTTGCACCCATCAGGGCCAACTGGCACGGCGCGGTCCGGCATGATGGTCGCAGACGTGGCCCCCGCAATCCAAGCCGAAGTCGAAATCCTGCGTGCCGAACTTGAAGAAATCGCCCTATTGCGCAGCTTGCAAGAAAACGCCGCCAACACATTGCAAGACGGGCTGACTGGCGCGCAATCTGCGCGTGCGGCTTTGTCCGCCGCCATATCGGACCGCACTGATCTTCCCCAAAGGTTTGTCGAAGACGCCGTGCAAACCGCCCTTCTGTTGGCAAGCACGGAAACCCTCGCCGCCTTTGCCAGCGGCCTGACTGATAGCACCGGTGACACGGCTTCGCCCGTTGACGCCACCGCATCAAAAGGGGCGCTGCCCTTACCCCTGCAAGGAACAGTTTTGCGCGCGTTCAATGCGCCTGATGCAGCAGGCATTGCCCGACCGGGGATCATCGTCGCGGCCCGCCCCCGCGCCCTTGTCACAGCCCCCGCCGCCGCAACCATACTGTTTCGCGGCCCCCTGCTCGATTACGGCAACGTTGTGATCCTTGAACCCGCCGCAGACGTGCTATTTATCCTTGCAGGGCTAGCAGAGGTGTTTGGCGAAGTCGGACAAGTCATCCCTGCTGGCACTCCAATCGGGCTTTTGGGCGGGAATGCGCCTGACGCTCGCGCAATTTTGACCCAAAGCGAGGCAGATACAGGCGGTGTTGCTTCACAGACCCTTTATCTTGAGGTCAGAGACGGGCAAAGTCCCGTAAACCCAGCCGACTGGTTCGCGTTGGACGACAGATAGGATTGATGACGATGAAAAAGCTTATGATGGCCGCAGGTGGCGGAACCCTGTTGGGTCTGGTTGCAACAACCCAAGTGGCTGGCCCCCTGATTGCACAAGAGGCCGCAAATAACGCCAGCGTCTATGAACAACTTGATCTCTTTGGTGACATCTTCGAACGCATCCGCGCAGGTTATGTCGAAGATGTTCAAGAAAAGGATCTGATCGAAGCGGCCATCAACGGCATGCTGACATCGCTTGATCCACATTCGAGCTATCTGTCTGCCGATGACGCCGCCGATATGCGTGTGCAAACGCGCGGCGAATTTGGCGGCCTTGGTATTGAAGTTACCCAAGAAGAAGGCTGGGTCAAAGTCGTATCACCTATGGACGGAACACCAGCAGACGCCGCAGGCATCCTCGCCGGTGATTTTATCTCAGCTGTCGACGGCGAAAACGTGCTGGGCCTGACATTGGATCAAGCGGTCGAATTGATGAGGGGACCAGTCGGCTCGGAGATTGTGATCACCGTTGTGCGAGAGGGCGAGATTGAACCGTTTGATGTCTCCATTATTCGCGACACTATCAAACTAACCGCCGTGCGCAGCCGGACAGAAGGCAACGCCGTTGTCCTGCGCATCGCGACCTTTAGCGATCAAACTTTCCCAGATCTGAAATCCGGCTTTGAAGAACAAGTCGAAGCGGCAGGCGGCCTCGATAATGTTGACGGCATCATCCTTGATCTGCGCAACAATCCTGGCGGTTTGCTGAACCAAGCGATCTATGTCTCGGACGCATTCCTTGAAGCAGGTGAAATCGTATCGACACGCGGGCGCGACCCACAAGACAGCGACCGCTACAATGCGGCTGTCGGCGATCTTGCGAATGGCAAACCGATCGTCGTGCTGATCAACGGCGGCTCTGCATCTGCATCCGAAATCGTCGCAGGGGCGCTCCAAGATCACCGTCGCGCAATCGTTGTGGGGACAAAATCATTTGGCAAAGGTTCCGTGCAAACTGTTGTGCCATTGCAAGGCGATGGGGCAATGCGGATCACTACAGCGCGGTATTACACACCATCTGGCCGATCAATTCAGGCGCTTGGCATTTCACCAGACATCATCGTCGAACAGCCGCGTCCGCGACCCACCGATGAAGATGCCGAGGAACAGCGCGGCTTCAATTCCGAGGCAGATTTGCGCGGCTCGCTCGACAATGACAGCCTCACAGAAGACGAAATTCGCCAGATCGAAGAAGACCGCGACCGCGCTGAAACAGCAGCTGCGCTGCGCGAAGAAGACTATCAACTGGCCTACGCCATCGACATCCTCAAGGGGCTAAACGCGCTTGGCCCGCAAGACGGGGAATAACCCCCCGTCTCGCTTTTTCCAAAATACTCCGGGGTTCGGGGCAGCGCCCCGGCGTGTCGGCGCACGCAAGTGCGTCGATACCTCCCCTATCAGGCCTTCACACGTTCTGACTTCGGGTCATAAAACGGCTTAAGACTGGCCTCGGCCTTCACCTTCGCGCCCATCACGTCGATCTCAAAATCTGACGCCAACAGCTCGGCCACGGTCTCGCCTTTGCATGGCACATACCCCATCCCCATCGCAGCACCAACGTGGTGACCATATACGCCTGATGATAGATAGCCGACGACTTCACCGTTCCGCATCACAGGCTCATTGTGATAAAGCAACGGCTCAGGGTCGGTCAGTTTGAATTGCACCAAACGCATGTCCAAACCTGCTTCCTTTTTGCGCAATACAGCATCGCGGCCAATGAAATTGGGCTTATCCGTCTTCACCGCAAACCCAAGCCCCGCTTCAAGCACGTGATCCTCTGCGGTGATGTCATGTCCGAAATGGCGGAACCCTTTTTCAATCCGACCCGCATCCATCATATGCATTCCGCACAAGCTTAGCCCCATATCCTGCCCCGCCGCATGTAGCGTCTCGAACGCGTGGGCCGCCATGTCGGACGACACGTAAATTTCCCAACCCAGTTCGCCCACATAGGTCACGCGGTGCACCCGTGCCATACCTAGCCCCAACTCAATCTCTTGCGCTGTGCCAAACGGGTTCACGTCGTTGGAAAAATCATTCGGTGATACGGCCTGCAACAGTTTGCGCGCGTTTGGCCCCATCACGGCCAACACGCCTTCGCCTGCGGTGACATCGGTGATGACCACGTTGAAATCACCCAAATGGCGTTGCATCCAAATCTGATCCGCTTGGCGCGTAGCGGCAGGTGTCACGACCAAAAACGCGGTCTCAGACAGGCGTGTAACGGTCACATCTGCCTCAATCCCTGCACGTTTATTCAGGAACTGCGTATATACGATCTTGCCTACCGGCACGTCATACTGGCCGCCCCCGATATAATTCATGAACGCAACCGCATCGCGGCCTTCGACACGGATTTTGCCAAATGACGACATGTCATACATGCCGACATTGGTGCGCACGGCCTCAAGCTCCGCTGCGACATTGCCAAAGAAGTTTTGACGCTTCCAAGAATACTCATACTCCGGCGTCTGGCCTTCATGTGCGAACCAGTTGGCGCGTTCCCAACCCGCCAGCTCACCCATGACCGCACCATTGTTCAGCAAATGCTGATGGAAAGGCGTGCGGCGGATACCGCGTGCTGTCGCCTTTTGGCGGAACGGGAAATGATCCGCATAAAGCAGGCCAAGCGTTTCCTTGGACCGTTCAAACAAATAGGTTTTGTTGCCTTGGAACGGCTGCATGCGGCCAATATCCACATCGCCCAGATCAAATGGTTTTTCGCCTGTGTCCATCCACGCGGCAAGTGCCTGGCCCGCCCCACCAGCAGATTGAATCCCGATGGAATTAAACCCAGCGGCAACCCAAACATTGTCCATCTCCGGCGCAAGACCAAGGTGATACGCGTCATCAGGTGTAAAACTTTCGGGCCCGTTGAAAAACGTATGAATCCCCGCCTCTGCCAACATTGGCAGGCGTTCAACAGCAGCCTCTAGGATGGGTTCAAAATGGTCGAAATCTTCTGGCAGTTGGTCGAATTCAAAGTCCTTGGGAATACCATCCATCGCCCAAGGCTTTGCATTGGGTTCAAACGCCCCCAACAAAATCTTGCCCGCGTCTTCCTTATAATACGCGCATTCATCGGGCACCCGCAGCACGGGCATTTGCTTGAGCCCCTCGATGGCCTCGGTCACGATATAGAAATGTTCGCAAGCATGAAGCGGCACATTCACGCCCGCCATTTTGCCCACTTCATGGCCCCACATCCCACCACAGTTCACGATCATGTCGCAGTCAATCTGGCCGGTCTCTTCCCCGTTGTTCCAATCAACGGATGTCACGCGGCGCCCGTTGCGGTTTATCGCTGTCACGGCTGTGCGTTCAATCACCTTCGCGCCGTTTTGCCGCGCCCCTTTGGCCAGCGCCAACGCGATATTGGCAGGATCGCCCTGCCCGTCCAGCGGCAGATAAACACCCGCCGTCACCCCATCGATATTCAGATGCTCATAGCGTTCTTTGACCTCTGATGGGCTGATCTCCTCGACCTCTACACCAAAGGCACGCGCCATCCCTGCTTGGCGAAAAATCTCTTCTTTGCGTTCTTCAGTCAACGCAGCGGTAATCGACCCGACACGTTTGAACCCCGTCGCAACACCCGTTTCAGCTTCCAAATTGCCATAAAGCTCTTGGGAATACTTCGCCAGCTTGGTCATATTCGCTGTCGCACGCAGTTGCGCAATCAGCCCTGCCGCGTGCCATGTTGTCCCCGACGTCAGCTGTTTGCGTTCCAACAACACCACGTCTTTCCAGCCCAGTTTCGCCAGATGATAGGCCACCGAACAGCCAATGACGCCACCGCCAATAATGACCACGCGGGCAGATGTTGGAACGTTTGCCATAACAGCTTTCCTTATTTGAAACGGGCGACAAGCGCCGCGATATGATCAGGGCCAACCTCGCAACAACCACCAATCACGGTGGCCCCTGCATCAACCCAGGTTTGTGCAAATTCAGCGTAGCGCGCAGGGCCCAGATCGGTCCGCGCTTTTAATTCATCAACGGTTGCGCCGATGTGGTCGAAATTATCCGATATACCTGTGAACCCGTTGGCATATGCGCCGACGGTCACGCCAGCATCCGCCAACATCGGAATGGCTTGGCTTACGGCTTCTGGCAGGGAACAGTTGATCGAGACAACATGCGGCGAAAATTCTTTGATCAGCGGGATAACATCGGCAATCGGTTCACCCGAGCGCAATTTAGTGCCGTCGATGTCATCAACCGACAATGACAGCCAAACAGGTTTGCCCGTCACGCCAGCGCCCATCAACCCGCCACGGGCCTGATCGACAGAGGCCATCGTTTCCAGAATATGGCCATCCACAAATGGGGCATGCACACGGGCCAGATAGGCATAAACCTCTGCCGCTTCATCAGCGGGCGGGGATTTGTCAGGCTGGTATGAAAACCCCTGCGGCCCAAGCGCCCCAAGGACCAAGCCGCTGCCATGCGCATCACGCGACTGACACGCAAGTTCACATGCAAGAACAGCCAAGCGATCAAGTTGATCGGCAATCCCGGCCTTTTCCAACCGATCCGGCAAGACGGAATAGCTGTTGGTTGTCGCGGCCTCTGCACCTGCTGCGAAATAGGCGTCATGCACATCACGGACCATTGATGGGTTGTCCAACAACGCCTGCACAGACCAAAGCCCAGTCGCCTTGCCCGCCCGTGCAATCAATTCTTGGCCCATGCCACCATCGAGAATCGTGATCATTTCTTCGTCCTTTGTCCGTAGGGTATGTCTATCGGCACGGCCCTAAACGATATGTTCAATTTGCGCCATCCTTGGCGTTTTTCCCGCGACGGCCATCACGTTTTTGGCGGGCGACATTGGGCGTCATGCCAAACACAGATCGATAAACACGGGCAAACCCACCAGAGAACCCGGTCGCCAGTCCAATCTCTTGAATGGTCATGTTTGTGTTCAGCAAAAGGTTGTTCGCTTGGGCCAGCCGCAGCTCGCGGTAATAACCATTAGGCGTTGCGTTCAATATCCGATGGAATTTACGCTCCAACGACCGTTTGGACACTTTGGCCTGCGTCGCGATTGTGGCAATGGGCAATGGCGCTTCGATATTGGCCTGCATCAGTCCGACACAAACATCCAAATCCGCGTCGCCCGTGGCAAGGGCTGCGCGCCCTGCGTAGGGCTGCAATGTGTTGAAATGCCGAATACGTTCATGCAACATAACATCGGCTACTGTCATCATCGCAGCAGACGTTAAATACTGCGCCGCAATCGACAACGTCACATCAATGGCGGCCCCCATGCCAGCGCAAGTTGTGATATTCCCGTTATTCGCAACAAGGGCAGCACCCGTTTCAAACAAGCCAAGCTGTTCCAGCAAAATCGCACGGTTTTCCCAATGCGTCGTGTAATTTGCCACGCCTTCTCCACGATCCGCGATATGACGGGTCGCTGCCTCGGATAGCAAAATCACCCGCGCGTTGCGGGCCGTATAACGCGGCAAAATGGCGCCCAGCGCCAGATCAGGATGGCTTGCTTCGGCGTTGCCCAATACGAACAATATTTTGGCATCTGGCATCGCATCAAAAGCAACAGTTTGGACAGCGGCGTCACCACTGCTGACGACAGGACCGCCGCGTTGCGACACATAGCGCCACGCGAAAACGGTTTGCCCGCTGACACGATTGGCGATGCGCAGCACATCCACCACGCCCGCCAATTCGGTCAAAACGAAACCATCCGCGACAGCAATATCAATGTGCTGTTGCGGATGGTCGTGTTGGTCAGATGTGTGCGACCCCACCTTGGTTACGCACGAATACGCGCGTTGTCAGGGTCCCACATTGGTTTGTCTTCTTGCACCGTTGCGGCCACGTCCTTGCCATAGATATTGACCATCACCTTGGTCCCTGCCACCGCCAGATCGGCGCGCAACATGCCCAGCGCAATCGCCTTGTTCACGCGGTAGCCATAGGCGCCCGATGTTGTTTCACCCACAACTTCGCCGTCATACATGATGGGCGACATATACGATGGGTCTTGGGCGCAATCTTCGTCGATGGTCAGGGTCACAAAACGCTTTACGCTGCCTTTTTGCTTTTCTGCCAAAAGTGCGGCCTTGCCACGGAAATCTTGTGGTTTGTCAAACTTAATGAACCGTTCCATGCCGCCTTCAAGCAAGGAATAATCCGTCGACAAATCACCCTTCCACGCGCGGTAACCTTTTTCGATCCGCATGGAATTGAGCGCATACATTCCGAACGGTGTAGCACCTGCCTCCAACACCGCCGCATAAAGCGCGGGCATGTTTGCATTTGTCGCATGGATCTCCCAACCCAGCTCGCCTGCGAACGATACACGCGCCAACAAACATTCGGTCCCTGCAACCACAGCTTTCTGATGTGTTAACCAACCGAGCGATAGGTCAGCCTCGGCGTTCACAGCTGTGAACAGCTCCCGAGATTTCGGCCCCGTCACAATCAATGTGGAAAATTCCGTGGTGTGATCGGTCAGGGTCAAACCCGCCGGCAACGTCTCACGCAGCACTTCAAAATCGTGCCACTGCGCGGATGCTGCGGTGATCAGGGTGAAATGGTCTTCTGAATGCCGGATCAAGGACATCTCGGTCAGAATCCGGCCACGGTTGTCCGCGAAATACGCAAGGTTCATGCGGCCGATTTTTGGCAGTGCACCCGCGATTGTGCCGCGCAGCCATTCCGCCGCACCGTCGCCGGATAGGTTGAACCGAGAGAAGCCTGGCAGATCAAGCACACCAACGCCGTCACGCACCGCTTCGCATTCTTCGCGCACGCGCGGTTCCCACGGACCAGCGCGGTCCCAAGTTTCCGTTGATGCCTCGGACGTGTCGTCGCCGTCTTTGGCAAACCAGTTGGCGCGTTCCCAGCCATTGTATGGCCCCATGACACCGCCCAATTCGCGGACTTTGGCATCCACTGGTGACAGCTTTTTATCGCGACCGGCTGGCCATTCATGGTGCGGGAAATGCATAGCGTATTCGTGACCATAGGTTTCCATCGCTTTGGCGTCGCAATAATCCTGATCGGCGTAATCGGTATAACGGCGCGGATCGACCGCCCACATATCGGTTTCGGTTTCGCCTTGGATGATCCATTCGGCCATCGCCTTACCCGCGCCGCCGCCTTGCACGATGCCAAAGGTAAACGAATGTGCCTCGTATGCGTTCGTTACTCCGGGCATGGGGCCGATCATCGGCAGGCCATCGGGTGCATATGGAATCGGGCCGTTGATGTTGCGACCAACGCCGCCTGTGCCCAGCACGGGAACACGCTCCATCGCGTCCTCGATATACCATTCCAAACGGTCCAGATCATCAGGGTAAAGCTGAAAGCTGAAGTCGTCGGGCATTGGGTCGGCTTTGGTGGTCCAATGGGCCTTACAATTTCGCTCGTATGGACCGAGATTCAGGCCATTTTTGTCCTGACGCAAATAATAGGACGAATCCACATCGCGGATCATCGGGGTCTTTTTGCCGTTCTCTTCGGTCCATGCTTTGATTTCGTCGATTTCTTCGGTCAGGAAATACTGGTGGGACATAACGGTCAGCGGCACGGTGCGGCCACCGTAGGGTTTGAACCATTCGCCGACACGCGCGGCGTAATAGCCCGCAGCGTTCACGACTTTTTCACAACGAATGTCGCCCTTATCTGTATGCACGATCCATTCGCCATTTTCGGCTTGGGTCACACCAGTGGCAGGGCAGAACCGTTCAATCCGTGCGCCTAGATCGCGGGCACCTTTTGCCATGGCTTGGGTCAGTTGCGCAGGGTCGATGTCACCATCCAGCGGGTCCCACAACACGGCAGACAGATCGTGGGTTTCGACGAACGGATTGAACTTTGCCATTTCAGAAATGTCGATCATTTCGAGCGGCAGGCCCATGGCTTGGGCTTGGGCGGCGACACGTTCAAATTCCTGACGGCGTTCTTTAGTATGGCCAAGGCGCAAGGCGCCAGTGACGTGGTAGTTCATCGGGTAATCGACTTCTTCGGCCAAGCCGCGATACATTTCGAGCGAATACCGCTGCATGTTCATGACGGCCCAGTTGGGTGCAAAGTTCGGGCAGTTGCCTGCTGCGTGCCAAGTGGACCCTGCGGTCAATTCATTCTTTTCCAGCAAGACGCAATCGGTCCAGCCTTCTTTAGCGAGATGATAAAGAGTGGATACGCCGACGACACCACCGCCGATGATGACCACGCGGGCCGTTGTTGGAAAATCGCTCATGTTTATTGCTCCCTTTGCGGCACGTCGCCGTTGATGTCGTAATAATCGCCCTTGTCGGCGGTAAAGATGTGGATTTCAGTCGATATGCCTGTCGCCCCGTCAAGCGTGCCAGACATCACAGATGTCGCGCCATTGTCCGCGTCGTGACGCCAGAACAATGACGATCCGCAGGTATTACAAAACCCGCGCTGGGCCTGCGGTGACGATTGGAACCAAGCCAATGTATCGGCTTTGGTCATCGTTAACTGGTCGGGGCCAACTTGCGTTGCGGACACATAGTGACCGCTTGTCTTGCGGCATTGCACACAGTGACAGGCAACAGAATTGCGCAGCGGCCCCGTCAGCGTAAATGCAACGCCACCACATAGGCAGCTTCCCTTGTGCACAGTCATTTTAATACACCGGCGGTGCGATCACCCAGATCGCGATACAAGTCACATCATGGGGGTTCGCCCAACGGTATTCGTGGCCGCGAATGCGAAAACTGTCACCAGGGTTCAGGTGAAACAATTTGTCGTCGATCCACAGGTCAAGCTGACCCGATACGATATAGCCAAGCTCTTGCGTGGGGCGACAAACCGCATCGGTGCGATCTGATCCGGCTTCAAACGTGGAATGCACCACTTCAAAATCGTCGGTCAGATCGGGGGAGAGCAGTTCTTCGACCAGCCCCGCCTCTCTTGAACCGATGGGTCGCCGCGCAGAGGCCCGCACGATAAGCCCTTCTTCGCCAGCAGCCGCCGCAACCCGAAACAAGCTGGACACAGACACATCAAGCAGCCGCGCAAAGGCGCGCAGGTTGTCGATGCTCGGCTCTGAAATGTCGCGTTCAACCTGACTAAGCCAACCCACGGATTTGCCAAGGCTATCGGCCATTGCAGCAAGCGTCAGCCCACGGGCCTTGCGCAGCGCACGCAAATCAGCGCCAAGCGTGCGGAGCTCTGATGGCATGTTATGCAGCATTGTGATTCCGTGAAAATTGCGACGTCTTTTTCACAATGGCGCAGATCCGTGAAAAAGCAACGATATTTTTCACGACCTTAGATCGCGTGTTGGAATACCGATGCAAGGATCGCCGCCAGATTGTCAGCATCCGCTTGGCTAAAGGCCGCAGGTTGATTGCTGTCGACATCGAGCACCGCGATCAGGTCGCCTCGACCGTTCCAGACAGGGAGCACGATTTCAGACTGTGTAGAGCTGGCGCAAGCAATGTGCCCTGGAAAGGCATCTACATCCGCGACAAGTTGTGTCTTGCCAGTGCGCGCAGCAGCCCCGCAAACGCCGCGCGAAAACGGAATGACCAAGCAGCCATGCCCCCCCTGGTAAGGCCCGATTTTCAGCAGGTCAGGCGCGGTCACGCGATAAAACCCTGTCCAGTCGAACCGATCGTCCGCGTGATGCAATTCACACGCAGCAGTGGCCATAAGCGCGACCGCGTCGGTTTCACCATCCGTCAGGGATGCAATCGATTGGGCAATGTCGGTATAGTTGATTTTCATGGTCTGTCCTTTGTTGGGGGCGCTGCCCCCGGCCTTTGGCCTCCCCCGCGGTATTTTTGGCCAAAAGAAGGGTCAGGGGCGTTCTATTGCGATGGCCGTACCTTCACCACCCCCGATGCAGATGGCGGCGACACCGCGTTTGAGGCCGCGCGCCTCGAGCGCGTTCAAAAGCGTGACGATGATGCGCGCACCTGATGCGCCGATTGGGTGGCCCAATGCGCAGGCGCCGCCATTGACGTTGAGTTTTTCGCGCGCGATTCCGAGGTCGTGCATGAACGCCATTGGAACGACCGCGAAGGCTTCGTTGACTTCCCACAGGTCCACGTCATCTACCGTCCAGCCAATTTTCGCGAGCAGTTTTTGCGTGGCGGGAACAGGCGCGGTTGTGAACAGATTGGGCGCTTGGGCGTGGCTGGCATGTCCGACGATACGCGCCCGCACCGATGCTGTTGTCGCGCCAGATGCGGCCAGCACGAGGGCAGCGGCACCGTCAGAAATGCTTGAGGCGTTGGCGGCCGTCACGGTGCCGCCATCGCGAAAAGCCGGTTTCAGCGTGGGGATTTTTTCAGGGCGGGCATTTGCGGGTTGTTCATCTTCGCTGACGATCACCTCGCCCTTGCGGGTTTTGAGCGTCACGGGCGTGATTTCAGGGGTAAAACCGCCATTGGATTGCGCATCCAACGCATTGTTAAGGGAGCGCACAGCGTAGTCGTCCTGTGCTTGGCGCGTGAATTGATAGGTTTGGGCGCAGTCTTCGGCAAAGGTGCCCATCAGACGCCCCTTGTCATAGGCATCCTCTAGCCCGTCGAGAAACATGCTGTCTTGCACGGTTTGGTGACCGATACGTGCGCCGCCCCGCAATTTGGGCATCAGGTAGGGTGCGTTTGTCATGCTTTCCATGCCGCCCACCACCATCACATCGGCCCCGCCCGCAGCGATTTGATCAAATCCCATCATCGCGGCCTTCATCCCTGAACCGCACATCTTGTTCAGCGTCGTCGCAGGCACGTGTTCATCCAACCCCGCATAAAAGCCCGCCTGTCGCGCGGGTGCTTGGCCCAGGCCAGCGGGCAAAACGCATCCCATCAGCAGCTCGTCCACATCAGGGTTTCCCGCATTTTCGAGCGCCCCTTTAATCGCTGCACCGCCAAGTGTTGGCGCATCGGTTTGCGAAAACACACCTTGAAACCCACCCATTGCGGTGCGTGCTGCGCCAATGATGACAACATCTTTCATGGTGTGTTCCTTATCAACTGGATTGGAAATGAACGTATGTTCTTTTCCCAGCAGGGGAAAGCCCTGCCAATTGCCTCAAAACTGTCCCAATTTGATCAAACTGCCAACACCATTTGGCGTCATGACTGAATTATAGCTGCATAGCTTAACCCCGGCGTCGCGCATTTTTTACCCCACCCAGTTGCGTGACGTCGGGTATTTCCCCCGATTTTAATTGCGCATTGTGGCCGATCCCATAGGGTCGGACGGGTACAGCAAGCGGGGAAAGACATGCGCGATTTTCAAAAGATGGGCCGATCAGCCACATACGCCACCAACGGCATGTGTGCCACCTCGCATCCGCTTGCTGCAAAGGTTGCTGTGCAAATGCTTGAGGCGGGCGGCAACGCCGTTGACGCCGCAATCGCGGGTGCGGTTCTATTGGGGCTGTGTGAACCGCAGATGACGGGAATTGGTGGCGATTGCTTTGTTCTGCTAACCCCACCCGGCGAAGACCGCGTTGTTGCGCTAAATGGATCAGGGCGCGCGCCAGCGGCGCTTGATGCAGCTGTGCTGCGCGATAAGGGCATGACCACCGTGCCGCTTGGCGGACCAGAGGCCGTGACCATTCCAGGCGCTGTCGATGCGTTTTGTATGTTGTCCAAGGATTTCGGCAAGCTGGGGCTCAAGGCATCACTTGCCCCTGCGATCCATTACGCTGAAACGGGTGTGCCAGTGGCCCCACGTGTAGCGTTCGACTGGGCGCTCGCCACAGACGCGCTGCAAGGAGCCGCACGCGATGCGTATTTGCTGAATGGCATGGCCCCAACGGCGGGTCAGATGTTTCGCGCGCCCCAGCAGGCAGAGGTATTGCGCCGGATCGCAATGCATGGTCGCGATGCGTTTTACACCGGAGAAGTTGCCGAAGACATGGTTGCCGCGCTGAACGCGCGCGGCGGCGTGCACACACTTGACGATTTCGCAAACTGTGTATGTGAATACACCGCCCCGATTACGGGCGGCTATGGCGGGCTTGACCTGTGGGAGCATCCGCCCAACGGCCAGGGTGCAACCGCAATCCTGATCCTCAATATCCTCAAGCATTTTGACATCGCAGGTATGGACCCGTTTGGCGCACAGCGCGCCCATATCGAGGCAGAGGCAACCAAGCTGGCCTATGATGCCCGCAACCGGTTTATCGCTGATCCCGATCACACGACAAAGGCGGATTATATGCTTGCCGATGAAACGGCTGCGAAACTGGCCGCATTGATCGACCCCAAACGCGCAATGCCGGCGGATGTGCCCGGGGCAGAGGCAGTGCACAAAGACACGATCTATATCACCGTTGTTGATAAGGACCGGATGTGCGTGTCGCTGATTTATTCAGTGTTCCATTCGTTCGGATCTGGGATCGCGTCGGACAAATTCGGGATATTGTTCCAGAACCGTGGGGCCGGTTTTACCCTTGAAAAGGGGCACCCGAATGAGGCGGGCGGCGGCAAGCGCCCGATGCATACGATTATTCCTGGTCTGCTGAAAAGCGATGGCGCGCCCTATATGCCGTTTGGCGTGATGGGCGGGGCATATCAGTCAACGGGACATGCGCGGTTCATCACCAACCTGACCGATTTTGACATGAACGTGCAGGCCGCAATCGACGGGCCGCGCTGCTTTGCCGATGGGCCGGTTCTGAACGTCGAACAGGGGTATGACGATTCCGTGCGCCAAACCTTGCAGGATTTGGGGCATAACGTCGCCATCCCTGAAGGACCTATTGGCGGTGCACAGGCCATCGCACTTGACCCAAGTGGAGTGTTGATCGGCGGCTCTGATCCACGCAAAGACGGGTGCGCCTTAGGATACTAGCTTGTTCAGTTGTGATGGGAGTGGACCTGCGTAGGATGGGTTTTAACCCATCGCCTGCGATCAGTTCAGTTGCACCTGCAACGGGTATTGACCGTCTTCAAACGGACCAAACAGATCATCCAGATCGGGGTGTTCGACAGGCTGGCCGGAATAATCGGCCACAAGGTTCTGTTCCGACACATAAGCCACGTAATAGCTTTGGTCGTTTTCTGCCAACAGATGATAAAATGGCTGCTCTTTTTCAGGACGGCTATCTTCGGGGATTGCCTCGTACCAAGCATCTGTATTCGAAAACATTGCGTCCACATCAAACACAACACCACGAAATGGATGTTTGCGATGACGGACAACCTGTCCCAAGTGGTATTTCGCGCGTTTCTTATACATAACAGACTTTACCCCTACCTGTCTTTTAGCCCCCCTGACCCAAAGCGTCTATGGGGCAAAGCCCGAATCAAAGGAAACAGTCTGTGAACATTGCGCTGACAGTCCTGAATATCACGGCCCCTGTCTTTATCCTTGCGGCTGTGGGTTTTGGCTGGGTCAAGCTCGGATTCGAATACCGCGTTGAATTCGTAACGCGGCTTGCCATGACCCTTTCGGTTCCTTGTTTGATCTTTGTTGCATTGATGAATGCCGACCTGGAACCAGAGGCGCTGGGCGCGTTAACACTTGCCAGTCTCACTGCCTATATTCTTGTTTCAATGGTGTTTTTCATTGTCGTGAAAATTTTTCGGCTGGATATTTCCACCTACCTCGCCCCGCTTGTTTTTGGAAACACGGGCAATCTTGGTCTGCCACTGGCGCTATTTGCCTTCGGGGATACCGGGCTCAGTTATGCCGTGGTCGTTTTCGCTGTCATGGCGATTTTATCTTTCACGATTGGTGTCTGGGTTGTCGCTGGTGGTGGCTCGCTCAAGCGGGTGGTCCGTGAACCTGTCGTGGCGGCAACTTTTCTCGGGGCGCTCTTTTTGTGGCAAGGTTGGGAAACACCGACCTTTTTGACGAACGCACTCACGTTGATCGGACAAATGGCGATTCCAATGATGTTGATCACGCTGGGGGTCGCCATCGCACGCCTAGAAACGCGCGATATGGGGAGGGCTATTTGGCTTTCGGCCCTCAAAATCATCATTTGCGCAGGACTTGCGTGGGTCACCGCCCGCATGTTTGGGCTGGGTCCTGTGCCCAGCGCTGTTTTGATTGTGCAAATTGCCACGCCCGTCGCCGTCACATCATACCTGTTGGCTGAAAAATATGGGCACGCAGCACAGCCTGTTGCGGGCCTGGTGGTCGCATCGACATTATTATCAGTGATCAGTTTACCGCTCATCCTCGCATTTGTGATCTGATTGCGCCGCCAAAGCAGTTCACAGCACAGACAATTTCCGCTATGGTTGAAAAAAACATAAAAACGAAAAGCGAGAGGCAGATGAGCAAAATCTTTCGCGCAATGATACTTTTGGTGGCTTTGGGAAGCTGCGGGTCCAAGAATTTCTCGGCGCCGCGCAACCTTGATAACGCCTGTTCGATCGTATCAGAGCGCCCTTCATATTTACGTGCTTTCAAAGCGACCGAACGCAAATGGGGCGTGCCCGTTCCAGTGCTGATGGCAATCATCTATCAAGAAAGCAAATTTATCGGCAACAACCGCACCCCGCATCAATATGCGCTGGGCGTGATCCCAGTTGGTCGCCAGTCATCCGCATTCGGGTATTCTCAAGCCCTTGATGGCACTTGGAAAGAATACCAAGACGCCGAAGGTGGCCGCGGCGCGCGACGTAATAACATCAAAGACGCGACCGATTTCATGGGCTGGTATATGACCCAAACCCGCGACGAGGTTGGCATACCACTGAACAATACCCGCAATCAGTATCTAGCCTATCACGATGGCCGCACCGGTTTTAAGCGCGGCACATGGAAAAGCAAAAGCTGGCTTGTGCGCATTTCAAACGAGGTGGATGCAAGGGCTGTCATGTATGATGCCCAGCTACGATCCTGCCGCAAAATCTAAAACAAAAAAGGCGCCTCAACGGGCGCCTTTTTCAATTCTATAGGGGCTGCCTAGTTACCCCATTTTGACATCTCGTGGCGGATGTTGAATTTGATGCCGTTGATCCGTCCACCTGGCACCATGTCGTTCAAGATCACAGTGGTCTGACTGCCAACATCATCCGTGACAATCCACTGGCGCAGCTCAACCGGACTGCCGGTGAACACCATTTGTATGTTGCCGTATTGCGGGTTGTCGGGGTCTTGGGCAGTGATTGTCGTGGTTGTCCCGTCAGACGTGTGACCCGTGACCATCCGCGCACGTCCCAGATCGACATTGCGTTCCAAAATAATCTTGAGCGGCGTCTGGTTCAGCGGATAACGATCCGGTCCATTATTGGACCGTGGATCAAAGATGGCAACCTGACCACCACCAGCCATCACAAGTGAATTATCTGGCGCGTTATATTCAAACCGGATGCGTCCGGGGCGCTTGATATAAATCTGACCTGTCGACAGTGTGCCGTCGGCGTTGATCTGGGTAAACCCACCCTGCGCCGTTTGCAGTTGGTTCAAATACTGTGACACCTGCCCCAGCGAAAGTTGCTGTGCCGCGGCTGGCGACCCCGCAATAATTGCTGCGGTGGCCAAAGCCATAAAAGAACGTCGTTTCATCATCTTATCATACCTATGTTACGCAGGGCGTATCGATTGCTCCCACTGAGATAGGCTTCAACATGGGGCTTGGCTAGGTGATAAGCGATAACAAGCCGATCGTCAGCAGATATCAGACGCCCACAAGGACCAAATAGGCCATATGTTTGTCGTTGGCGCACTTGGCCGTCCTTCTATCATCGCAGACAATTTTGCGCAGCAATTTGGACCAAGCATGTTTTACAGACCCAGCCCTGACGTCGGTAGCGGCCAAAAAAGCCGCGTGGACTGGGTGCAAGACCCGACCAAGAAACGCCCGGAAAATGGTCTAAAACGTCTTGACGTTGATCGCATACAACGCGTGCCGCTTACGCCGGGAAACCGCAAGATCGTTGAAACAAGCTGGGCCGCCTGCAGTGCGTCTTTGGAAAAATTTCCTGACTTTATGGGCAGTTTTGACGCTGCTGGCTTTGTAACCACACAAACCATCGCGGATGAAATCGAAAGGCTCGAACCGAGTGTTCACGAGATGATCCCGCTGTCGCGTGTTTGGTCGTTGGAAAGCAAGGCACGAAGCGAGCGGAAATTTGTGTTCATCAATGTCTCAGCGTTGGTTGAAACCGTTAACCTCGAGAAATCGCAGATATCGCGAGGCACTGTGCAAGCAACGGGTGAAGAATTTGTAAGCCTCTCAGCCATGGTCCCTGAATCTTGTGTTGTTTATCCGCAGGCGGGCGAGGGGCGTCACCTATGGTGCGATAAAGCAACCAAGGCGATGTTTATGAGCGCGACGCTAAAGCAGTTCATTGCCGAACATGGTACGCGCGGCGTCTATTTCGTCGGATCAGTTCCAGATGTCCACTAGGGCTTGGTTACTATCAAGCCGGCGTTAGATACGGCGCAGGCGCAGGGCGTTGGTGACGACAAACACGCTTGATAGCGCCATTGCACCCGCCGCCAGCATCGGCGACAGCAACATGCCCCACGCGGGATAAAGCAACCCTGCCGCCACGGGGATCAGCGCCGCATTATAGGCAAACGCCCAAAACAGGTTTTGCCGGATATTGCGCAGCGTGGCCCGACTGATGGTGACCGCATGCACAACCGCCATCAGATCGCGCGACATCAGAACCACATCCGCGCTTTCGATTGCAACGTCTGTGCCAGTGCCGATTGCGATGCCAACGTCCGCCTTGGCCAAGGCTGGCGCATCGTTGATGCCATCACCAACAAACGCCACTTTGCCGTTGGCCGCCAGCACATCCAATGCGGTGGTTTTGCCCGCGGGCAAAACGCCAGCGACAACGTCATCAATCCCAACTTTTTCAGCCAACGCATCTGCCGCCTCTTGGGTGTCGCCAGTGATAAGCGCGACCCGCAGGCCCATCTGTTGTAACGCCGCGATCATGGTTTTCGCCTCGGGTTTGACGGGGTCGGTGACGGCGATGGCTGAAACCAATGCATCGTCAACGGACATGAAAAACGTGGTGCGCCCGCCTGTATCAATCTTTGATTTGATCTGATCCAGCGCAGGCTGTGTGATGCCGTTTTCCAGCATAAACCGTGCAGCACCAATGCGGATATGTTTGCCGTCCACTTGCCCTGCAATGCCCATACCAGTTGCGGCTTTGAAATTCGTCACCTGCTGTAATGCGATCCCTTTGCCCAACGCCGCCGTCACGATGGCGTCTGCAATAGGGTGTTCTGACTGTGCCTCTAGGCTGGCGGCCAAGCCAAGCACGGTGTCCGCGTCATGCCCATGTGCCACCTCAAACCCTGTCAGGGTCGGGTGGCCTTGGGTCAATGTGCCAGTTTTGTCGAACGCGATTGTCGCCACACCCTGCAGCCCTTGCAAGGCGTCCCCGCCCCGAAACAAAACGCCCATTTCCGCAGCCCGCCCTGTGCCGACCATAATCGACATCGGCGTGGCAAGCCCCATGGCGCAAGGGCAAGCCACAATGAGCACCGAAATCCCCGCCACAAGCGCAAAGCCGAGGGCCGGATCTGGTCCCAAGACCAACCAGACAGCCACGGTCAAAACAGCCAACCCAAGCACAACAGGCACAAACAAACCTGTCACCCGATTGACCAAATCCTGAATAGGCAACCGCGCACCTTGGGCCGATTGCACCATTTCGATAATCTGCGCCAGCGCCGTATCCGCGCCCACATGGGTTGCGGCAAACGTGATTGCGCCGTTTCCGTTAATCGTGCCTGCTGACACAATCCCTCCTGCAGTTTTTTCAACCGCGAGCGGCTCCCCTGTAAGCATGGATTCATCAAAAAGCGAATGCCCTGTTTGCACAATACCATCGACAGGAACACGCCCACCCGGTTTGAGCATGATGATGTCCCCGACGGCGATGTCTTCGATTGCGATCTGCGTTTCTTGGCCATCCCGTAGAACCGTCGCCATCTTTGGGCGCAATCCTATCAGCTTGCGCACGGCGTCGCCTGTGCGTCCCTTTGCGCGTTCTTCTAACAATCGACCAAGCAGTATCAGTGTCACGATCACGGCCGCCGCCTCAAAGTAAACGCCAACCGACGCAGCGGGCAGAATGGTTGGCACGAACACTGCGATGGTCGAAAACAACCACGCTGCGAATGTCCCGATCGCCACCAACGTATTCATATCGGGGCCGCCGCGCAGTAGTGCGGGAACACCCTTGCGATAGAAATCAGCCCCGGGCCACATCAGAACAACGGTAGTCAACACGAATTGGACCAGCCAGCTTGTCCAGCTGTCTGAAAAACTGCGCAAACCGGGTACGATGTGACCGCTCATTGCCAGAATTGTCACCGGAACAGTCAGCGCCGCCGCGATCCAAAACCGGCTGGTAAGTTGTGAAAGATATGCATCCGATTTAGCCGTGTCTTGGCTGGGTTGGGACACAAGCGTTGCGGCATAGCCTGCGTCGGTCGACAACTTAGCCAACGCTGCGGGGTCGACGGAGGCATCCGTTACATCAACCTCGGCCATATGCGTCGCAAGGTTTACCCGTGCCGCAACGACCCCCTTGCCTGATGCCAAGACCTTCTCCACACGGCCAACACATGAAGCGCAGGACATGCCTTCGATCTCAAAGCGGAGCGTTGTATTTTCCATGGGACACCTTTTTTAAAACCGGCAAAATCAGTATCGCCCCAGACGGGCAAGAATGCAAAGCGATCAATCATGTAGGGTGTAAGTGGCGGACTGGGGAGGATTCGAACCCCCGACCCCTTGATTCGTAGTCAAGTACTCTATCCAACTGAGCTACCAATCCGCGTGTGGTGGGATTTAGCCCCCACTGTGCCCCGATGCAATAGCCAATCGGAACTTTCTTTAGACTTCTTCCTCGGATAGGGCCAAATCCGCTTTTGGCAGCTGAATGACGAACGCGGTTCCGACAGAACCTGTTTCTGCCAACTCCAGCCGCCCGCCGTGCCCGCGCACAAGGTCGGCTGCGATGACAAGCCCAAGGCCTGAACCACCCTTGCGCACGCCACCTTGAAACGGTTGAAACAAGTGTTCTTGCGCCTTGGGTGGCAAACCGGGGCCAGTATCGGTGACCCTGATCCACCATGCGCTGTCGTCCTCGTGGGCCTCGACACTGATTTCACCTGGCTTGTGCGTTGCCATAATCGCCTGACGCGCATTGCGGACCAGATTAAAGATGACGCGAAAAAGCTGTTCGCCATCGGCGCGCAGTGTCAGGCCGGCAGGGATATCTTCGGCAAATGAAAGATCGTAATCGCCAGCAGCCAGTCGTTCGCTGTCGATTACATCACTGACGATGCTAGCCAGATTAACGCGCCCCAACACAGGGGCGGGTTCATCCACGCGGCCAAACGCAAGGGTCGTTTCACATAGATTGACGGCGCGTGTAATCGACCCCACCAGTTTGGGCGCCATGCGTTTGACAAGCGGATCATCAGACCCTTCAATCCGGTCGGTGAACAGCTGTGCCGACGTCAGAATGTTACGCAGGTCGTGGCTGACCTTGGCAACAGCCCCGCCCAGCTGTGCCAGCCGTTCCTTTTGTTTAAGCGCCCCTGTGAGATCGGTTTGCATCAGCTGTAACGCCTCTTCCGCGTCACGCAGTTCAGTCACACCCGCCGAGGGCACAATGATTCGGCGCGCGTCTTCGGGGGCTTTGGCATAGCTTTGCATATGTTCCACTACCCCCTTAATCGGGCGCACGAGCAAGTATTGCACCGCACCAAACAGCAAAAGCGCGGTAATGATCGAAATGACCGCTGACAGCGCCAGCACGTTCAGCCCGTAATCAACCATCGCATTGCGCAGGGGCATTTCATCCATCGTAACCTCGATCAGCAAACCGCCGTCACGCACAGGGTTGCCGATGACACGCACCACCCGGTCTTGGGGGTTCACAAGGGTCCGCATCGCGTCCGCAATCAGCGCCATCGCTGTGGGGTCACGCATATCGTAGGTCGCGTCAATCGGGGACGGGATGGGCGATGACAACGCCAGTTGCCGAATTTCGTCGCGACGCAGAACGACGTTATAGACCTCGGCATTGCGCAGCAATTCAGCCTCGAGCGCGGGGGTAATCATGTCGTCCGCTTCAAGCGCCAGTGACGCGATTTGCGCGCGCTCCAGTCGGGCCAGCAGATAATCCTCGCGGAAACGCGCGACCGAGGGCACGAAAATCAGCACCTCGGCCAGCATCACAAAGATCGTCGTCAGGATCAGAAACCGACCCGAAAGCGAATTGAGCATCTGTGTCGTCTACCCTTATGGCAGCCAGCGTTGCACGAACCGCACGACACGCTTGACTTTATTGCTTTCAAACAAGCGCGGGCTGAAATAGGCACCCGCCGCACGTTTGTTTATCTCAGAAACCGTAGGATACGGTAGCACAGTATTCGCGATTGCCGACATCTTCATGTTGTTGGCGATGGCCATGGCCCACATGCCGATCAGCTCGCCCGCCATTGGACCCGCGATGGATGCGCCGACGGGGCGGCCTTTGACGACCATAACCTTAATCAGCCCTTTGTTTTTGCGTTCCGCAATCAGGCGGTCGTTGTGGTGAAAATCAAAACGCACGACCTCAAGCTTTTGCCCATGCTTTTCCTGCGCCTGCGCCTCTGTCAGGCCGACTTGGGCCAGCTCGGGGTCAGTGTAGGTCGCCCATGGGATATGGGATGTTTTCTGCTTGGACGGCAGGCCGAACAAAAGCGAACGGATCAGCACACCAGCGTGATAGCCTGCGACATGGGTAAATTGCAGGCCACCCGCAACGTCACCCGCAGCATAAACCTTTTTGTTGCTGACCGAGCGCAGATCATCGCCAACCTTTAAACCGCGGCGGTCAAATTCGATCCCGCCTTTTTCAAGGTCTAGTTTGTCGATGTTGACCTTGCGACCAACGGCCATCAACAGATGCGAACCTGTGAAATCGCCTTTTGGCGTGTGCACAGTGATCTGGTCGCCCTTCCCGCTGATTTCATTCGCTTGTGCGCCTTCGATAATTTCGATCCCTTCGGATTTCAGATTTTCGATCACAATCGCGGCCATTTCGGGATCGTCATTGCCAAATGCTTTGGCGCCTTCGATGACGGTCACCTTTGATCCCAGCCGCACATGCGCTTGGGCCATTTCCATACCGATAGGGCCACCGCCGATTACGATCAGGTGGTCGGGGCGTTCCCGCAGATCAAAGATATCTTCGTTGGTGTAATGCTTGACCGTATCCAGCCCCTCAATCGGCGGGACAAACGGGCCGGAGCCTGTGGCCACGACAAAGCGGCGGGCCTCGATGATAGTATCGCCAGCCTGCACTTCGGTGGGGGAGATAAAGGTGCCGAATTCTTCGATCACTTGCACGCCAAGCCCCTCGAACCGTTCCACGCTGTCGACGGGGGCGATGGTGGCGATGACGTCGGCAACATGATCCTTCGCAGCCGCGTAATCCACGGACGGGACAGCATCGGCCACACCGTATTTGGCACCATGGGTCATGGCGTGGGCCTGTTTCGCGGATGCGATCAGCGCCTTGGACGGCACGCAGCCGTAATTCAGGCAATCGCCACCCATTTTGTGCCCCTCAAGCAGCACAACAGTTGCGCCCATTTGCACAGCACCCGCAGCCACGGACAAACCACCAGAGCCGCCGCCGATGATGCACAGATCAGTTTTGATACGGTTCATGATTACAGACCTTTCTTGCCGCGCACGGCCTTAAGAATAATAGGAAGAGCCGCCAACGCGCACAGGCCAAGGATTGGCAGCAGGATTGCTGGTTCAAAGATGATGCCCAGATCGGGTGTTTCCCCACTGGCAAAGACCGCGCCCAAGCCCGCACCGACAGACGTAAATACCGTCGTGCCCGGGATAATGCCGATGAAGGTCGAGATCACAAAACGGCGCAGTGGCACTTCAAGGAAGCTCGGGATCAGGTTAGCCATAAAGAAGGGCACAGCTGGCACAAGTCGGATCAGGAACAACATCGACCATTGGTTGTCATCAATGCCGTCCTTGATTTTTTTGACGATTCCGTCCGACCCTTCCATCTTGGCGCCCAGTTTTTCGCCAAAGCCCCAACGCGCCGCAAGAAAAATTGCCGTGGCCCCGACAGTCGCCCCAATCACATTATACAAGGCACCCGGGAAGGTCGCGAAAAGAAAGCCCCCCGTCAGCGTCGCAATCGTCGCCCCCGGAAGGGAGAAACCGACGATCAGAATATAGATGCCGATAAAGGCCAGCACGGTCAGCACATAATTGGCATCCCGAAACGCAATCAGCTGTTCTCGATTTTCGGCCAGCGCCTCGAACGTCAGGTAATCACGCAAGAAAAAAGCGCCCAGAATGGCGACCGTGACAATAATAATAAGCGGCAAACGCCGCAGAATTGGATTGGTGTCGGACATAAGATGTGGGCCTTCTGGTCAGATGGGGGCGTTGTGTTCCACTCTAAATGACCTTTCCACGTCGATTGTCATACCCCGTTCACGTCCCATTGATAAAACATTGCCAGATGTTTCATATAAGCAGGTGGTTTGCGTGATGACTGTAACATTTGCCCTGTCGTTAAATCTGCGAAATGTTGCAGTTTCCCCCCTCCTTGCGCGTTGACAGGGCAGACAAGCCCCTCTATTGGCAGGGTCTGAATTGTAGATCGGCTTCGAATCTCTTGTTACGGGATTTGGCCATAACCAAAGGACACCGCTATGAAGCGCACGTTCCAGCCTTCCAACCGCGTTCGTAAGAACCGTCACGGTTTTCGCGCACGTATGGCCACCAAAGCAGGCCGTAAGATTTTGAACAACCGCCGCGCCAAAGGCCGGGCAAAGTTGAGCGCGTAAGCGCCAATTAACGGTTATTCGTTTTGAAACCGCCGGTGGAACCCAAGGTTAGCGATGTCGCTGGTCCCTTGGACGGTCCGCCGGCGGTTTCCGTTTGTCCACCGCTGACTGTGTTGACGAAACGCGCTGATTTCATCCGCGCCTCCAAGGCCTGCAGACAAGGCACCAACGGTGTTCACCTGCAGGCCCGCAAACGATCCGATGGCGAGGCAGACGGCATACGCGTCGGTTACACGTGCTCCAAAAAAGTTGGCAATGCAGTTGCCCGCAACCGTGCCAAACGGCGTTTGCGTGAAATTGCGCGCATGACGTTGCCCACCATGGGCCGCGATGGCTGGGATTATGTACTGGTTGGGCGCAATACCACGACAGGGTCTATCCCATTTGATGATCTGCTGAGCGATATGAAACGCGCGATTGCCAAGGTGCACGCATGACTCCGCTTGCCTACATTTTGTCCCTGCCCGTGCGTGCCTACCGCGTCGTCGGGTCGCCTTGGGTTGGGCATGGGTGCAGGTTTCAGCCGACATGTTCTGCCTACGCGATGGAAGCATTTGAAAAGCACGGTGGCATCAAGGGTAGCTATTTGACGGCGCACCGCATTTGCCGGTGCCATCCGTGGGGCGGATCGGGGATTGATAACGTCCCTGATTGATTATTTCTCGAACGAGATAATCACATCACCAATATCGACCCCATAGCGTTTGACATACGCGCGGTTCAACAGGCGATCATCAGACAGTAACCACATCCAGTCATCGAACGTGACGCGCATGGTTTCCACTGTACCATCGGCCGATGGGATGGGCAGATCAATTTCGTATTTCCAGTTGAAGCGGTTGTCCTGTTCAACGCCGACAGCGCTGCCAATTACGCCCGGTGCAGTTCCTGTCCAGCTATCCGGCCCAGTCTTGGTCAATGTCCAGATCCGCTGTTCGGTCGCCCCATCTTCGTAGACAAAATCTTCTTGCAGACGCAGGCGCTCACCATCCCAGTCGCCATTGATCGTCACAACGAACGACCGGCGCACCGTGCCGAGCACATCTTGGAACTGGCCATACGCAACCAATTCCCCGTCAAAGAATTCCTCCATGTTTAATTTCTGATCTGACAGCGTGTCGTCATTGAATGACGGCTTGCCCGTGCAGGCGGCCAGAAATGTGAGGGCGGCAACGATCAGAATACGCATGGGAAAGTCTCCTTTGTTGATGACCTAGCCCAAACCTCTAGGCAGGCCAGCCCTGATCTGGCATATGGACGCCATGTTAGATGATCTTGATGATATCCACCCGCTGTTCCATGGCGCCCCATCCACGACCGAGTTCAAGAAATTGCGCAAACGGATCGTGCGCTATACCCGCGAGGCGATTGAACAATACGGTATGATCGAACGCGATGCGCGTTGGTTGGTGTGTTTGTCAGGCGGCAAGGACAGCTATACCTTGCTTGCAGTGCTGTATGAGCTGAAATGGCGCGGCCTGCTGCCGGTCGATATTCTGGCCTGTAATCTGGACCAAGGACAGCCAAACTTCCCCGCGACGGTCCTGCCCGCGTTTTTGGAAAAAATGGGTGTGCCGCACCGCATTGAATACCAAGACACCTATTCCATCGTGATGGATAAAGTGCCCGCTGGCCGCACGTTTTGCGCGCTTTGCTCGCGTCTGCGCCGCGGGAATTTATATCGTATTGCCCGTGAAGAAGGCTGTAGTGCCGTTGTGCTGGGTCATCATCGTGATGATATTCTTGAAACATTTTTCATGAACTTGTTTCACGGTGGGCGGCTGGCCACCATGCCACCCAAACTGTTGAACGAAGAAGGCGATTTGTTTGTTTACCGCCCCTTGGCTCATGTCGCCGAGGTCGACTGTGAAAAATTCAGTCAGGCGATGAATTATCCGATTATTCCATGTGATTTATGCGGATCACAAGACGGGCTTCAGCGCCAACAGGTAAAGCAAATTCTTGATGGCTGGGAGGCGAACAGCCCCGGGCGGCGTCAGGTTATGTTCAAATCGCTGATGAATGCACGCCCGTCACACCTGCTTGATCCAAAACTGTTTGATTTTGCAGGCCTTACGCGGACAAAAGAAGATTGACGTAAACGGCAGTTAACGAGTTAGTCAAACTCTGGGCGGTAAGATGGCATCGAATCGTGACGATTGGGCGTTGCGAATGGAACAGACGAAGGCCACGACATCATGCATATGGCAATTTTCCACCGCGTTCGCGGTGCGTCAGTTGCCCTTTGGCATGCAGCAGAACGCGCACTTAAAAAGGGCTTAAGACGTCAGACAGACGCGCGACCACTTGCAAATGGGCAAGAGGGGCGCACGGCGTTTGTTCACGCACTGGATGAAATCCTTAACCGCAATAGACGGCTCCGGCAGGCGGCAGCAGCACTTGTGTTCGAAATTGATGACTTCCGTAAAATCGAAGAAATCTATGATCGTTGCGCGACCGAACAGATAATAGAGACAGCTGGGGACCGGGTGGCATGCTTATTGCGCGAAGGCGACACGTTGGTTCGGATGGAAGGGCCGCGATTTGGCATCGCACTTTCTCCACTGCGACGGCTTGATCTTGAGGCCACAATCCAACTTTCAACGCGCATTCAACATGCGATGGCCGATCCAGTTCAGCTTGATACCGGTCATATTTATATCTCTGTTTCCGTTGGTTTTGCGCTTGCGTCCAGGCTTGATGCACCCAATTCGGTTGAACTGGCGCGCGCAGCAAATGTCGCCCAATTTGAAGCCATGCGCGATGGCCCTAACGCGATCCGCAGTTACTCTGCTGCCATGCATGATCGCATGATGTCGCATAACGGTCTGTTTGATGAAGCGAAAACAGCGCTTGAAAACAAAGAAATCAGCGCGTTTTTCCAGCCCCAAATCGACCTTATGACCGGACAAATCAGCGGCATAGAGGCGCTGGCAAGATGGCATCACCCCAAGCGTGGAATCATTGCACCAAATGATTTCCTGCCATTGATGGAAAAGAACGGATTGATGGCCCAGCTTGGTCATCTGATGTTGTCAGAAGCATTGCGCGCCATTTCGGCATGGGACCGCATGAACACCCGCGTCCCGACCGTATCGATCAACATGTCGAATGCCGAACTGCGCAATCCATATTTGGTCGACCATATCATGATGGAGCTTGATAAATTTGAACTTTCCGCTGACCGATTGATCATTGAAGTGCTGGAAACTGTGATTGCCAGCAAATCCGAGAAAACAATTCAAACCAATCTTTGCCGATTGGCAGAAATGGGCTGCGGCATTGACCTTGATGACTTTGGAACAGGCTATGCATCAATCACTTCAATTCGCGAATTGGCCATTCAAAGAATCAAAATTGACCGCTCATTTGTCACGCATATCGATCGCGACGAAGAGCAGCAAAATATGGTTGCTGCGATTCTGACCATGGCTGATCGGTTGAATTTGGACACATTGGCCGAAGGCGTTGAAACCCCGCAAGAACAGGACCAACTGACCGCAATGGGCTGCCGGCATATGCAGGGTTTTGCGCTGGCACGCCCGGCCAGTTTCCGCGAAATCAGCAGTTGGATCGAAACCTTTGATCCCATCAATGCCCGCGCAGATAATCGCAGGATCGCTCGATAACGCTTGCTGAGGCGAAATACCCCCAATTCACTGGCCAAAAGCCTTGTGATTCCTATGAAAATCGCTGAAAACAGCTTGACGTTTGGTCCCTGCAGGGGTTGAACGACCCACAGATTTTTTCAGTGAAATGGGCGGTTTCAGATGGACGACCAGAACAAGAACCTAATCCTTGCAACCGTATTGAGTTTCCTCGTGATTCTTACGTGGTTCTGGCTGTTCCCGCCTGAGGACACAGCAAATTTACCCAATGCCGAAAGCGTGGCAGAGCAAACGGATGGAACAGTGCCTGTTGCCGAAAGCACCGCGACACCAGCAATTGACGCCCCAGCAGCAGAAGTGGCCGCCGATGCGCCACGGGTTGCGATTGAAACGCCAACCCTGTCCGGCACGTTGTCTTTGCAGGGTGGCCGCATCGACGATCTTGCGCTGACAAATTATCGCGAAACGCTCGCCGACGATGCAGAGATTGTTCGCCTGATGCGCCCTGTCGGTGAACCTGATGCTTATTTCGCGACGTTCGGTTGGGCCGGTGCAAATGGTTTGGCTGCGGACGCCGTTCCCGGCCCTGAAACAGTTTGGGCGGTAGAAAGCGGCGACACGCTGACACCCTCAACACCCGTCACATTGGTTTGGGACAATGGTGCTGGCCTGATTTTCCGCACGCAAATTAGCGTAGACGAAGAATTTATGTTCTCGTTTGAGCAAACCATCGAGAACACGACCACCGCTGCGGTGACAGCACGCCCCTACGGGCTTTTGCGTCGTCATGGTGAACCGTCTTACCTCAAAAACTTTTTCATTCTGCACGAAGGTCTGGTGCGGATGTCCGACGGTGAGTTGGAGGAAACCAAATACAGCAAGATCGAAGACTACGACGTTGATGACCGCGAAGGCACACAAGCTGAACGCACGGACGTGACTGAAAATGGCTGGATTGGTTATACCGACCACTATTGGATGACCACTTTGATCCCCGATCAGGCACAGCCGTTCCGGTCTGTCAGCAAGTATTTCGCCGGTCGCAACCTGTTCCAAGCGGAAGCTGTCATGCCGCTTCAAACCATCGAAGCAGGCGCGACCACGTCCGTGACGACGCGATTGTTTGCGGGTGCGAAAGAATGGGAAGCGATCCGCAATTATGAAAACAACGAGAACGTCGCAGGTTTCTTGGACAGTATTGACTGGGGCTGGTTCTTTTTCCTGACCAAGCCGATTTTCTGGCTGCTTCACACATTGAACGTCTACATCGGGAACATGGGTTGGTCGATCATCGCATTGACTGTGATCCTGAAGGCGCTGGTGCTGCCGCTTGCGTATAAATCCTATGTCTCGATGGCCAAGATGAAAGAGCTTCAGCCAGAAATGGAAAAGCTGAAGGAGCGCACAGGCGAAGACAAACAAGCCATGCAGCAAGGCATGATGAAGCTTTACAAGGACAACAAGGTGAATCCTGCGTCTGGTTGTTTGCCGATCCTGTTGCAAATCCCTATCTTCTTCTCGCTGTATAAGGTGATTTTCGTCACGATCGAATTGCGCCATGCAGAATGGATCGCGTGGATCAAAGATCTGAGCGCACCAGACCCATCATCAATCCTGAACCTGTTTGGTGTTCTTCCTTGGGGTGTTCCAGAAGTCGGTAGCATTTTCGCGATCTTCAGCCTTGGCGTTTTGCCAATCCTGCTGGGTATTTCCATGTGGTTGCAGCAAAAACTGAACCTGCAACCAACCGACCCGACGCAGCGCATGATCTTTGCGTGGATGCCGTGGGTGTTCATGTTCATGCTGGGTTCGTTTGCCAGTGGCCTTGTCATTTACTGGATCGCGAACAACACGATCACGTTCATCCAGCAATACGCGATCATGTCGAGCCACGGGTCGAGACCTGATGTGTTTGGGAATATTCGAGACAGCTTTAAGCGGTCGGAAAAACCAGCGAACAGCACCAAAGCACCGAAGGAAAAATAGATGGCGACCGTCGCATCCCTGTGGCGGTATCCGATAAAAAGCCATGGTCGCGAGG
The DNA here is from genome assembly GCA_965656885.1 of Yoonia sp. Taxonomy (GTDB): domain Bacteria; phylum Pseudomonadota; class Alphaproteobacteria; order Rhodobacterales; family Rhodobacteraceae; genus Yoonia. Next base: position 21,003 of record CBFHME010000012.1, on the reverse strand, counting down.
CAATGGCATCTGTCCCGCTGATCGCGGGGCAGACTATTCCTTGGGACAGGCATTGGGCTGTCACGCATAAAGACACAAAATTTGAGTCCAGCGCCCCCGCGTGGGTGATGTGCCGAAATTTCATGATCGGCAATCTCACACCGCGACTGGCAGGGCTGTGGGCACGCATGGATGAGGCATCAGCCACTGTCACGTTGCGACATGTGGATCTGGGTGAAATCACGTTCCAACCTGACGACCCGACAGATGCCGCGCGTTTTATCGCTTGGGTCGCCCCGCTTTGTCCTGCTGACAAACGGCAACCGCATGGCATTGCGCATGTGCCGCATCGCGGGATCACAGACACCGATTATCCGTCTGTGTCGATCATGAACATGGCCAGCCACGCCGCGGTCGCGGATCGCATAGATGGGCCGTTCGAAATGGAACGCTGGCGCGGGAATATCTGGCTTGATGGGCTTGAAGCATGGGCAGAATGGGATTGGACAGGAAAGACGGTCCATATTGGCGACACAAGCCTGCGCGTTGTTGACCCTGTCGTGAGATGCAACCATACGGCTGCAAACCCCCAAACCGGACAACGCGATGTCGACACTCTGTCGGTTTTGCGCGACGGTTGGGACCATCAGAATTTTGGCATCTATGCCGAAGTCGTCTGCGGTGGCACGATCCGCATTGGCGACGTAGTGAAAGTTGATTGATATGGAAATCCGGTTCCAAGAAGCAGAAACACCCGATGCAGAGGCGCTTGAACGCGGGCGGCTTTTGTTTGCGGGTGAAACTGATTTTGTCAAAGGGGTCGTTGCGATGGATGGCCTCCCCGAGGCGGATCGCACCGAGATTTGTTTCGCTGGGCGATCCAACGTGGGCAAATCGTCGTTGATCAATGCGATCACAGGTCGCAAAGGATTGGCCCGTGCGTCAAACACACCTGGTCGCACCCAAGAGATTAACTTTTTCACGGCTGGCGATATCTATGTCGTCGATTTACCCGGATACGGTTTTGCCAACGCGCCTGTTGCTGTCGTGGAAAAATGGCAGCGGTTGCTAAAGCAGTATTTGTCGGGGCGTCAAACGCTACGCCGAGTTTTCGTGCTGATTGATGCACGCCACGGGGCCAAATCCGTGGACGAAGAAATCATGTCCCTGCTCGATCGGTCTGCTGTCACGTTTCAGGTTGTCATGACAAAGGTGGATAAATTGCGCGGTGACGCATTGGAACAATCGCTGGCAAAAACACGCGCCGCTTTGGCCAAACATCCGGCTGCCTATCCCGAATTGATCCTTACCAGCTCGGAAAAGGGCGACGGGATCGAAACCTTGCGCGCCATTATCGCAGGCATCGAATGAAGAAAAGGACGCCTCAGATGAACCAAGATTGGATCGCCACTGCCGCCACCTTGTCGCAAGCATTGCCGTATATGCAACGCTATGCCGGGGCCACGGTTGTCATCAAACTGGGTGGTCATGCCATGGGCAGCGACGAGGCAATGACCAGCTTTGCGCGGGATGTCGTGCTGATGCAGCAGGTTGGGCTGAACCCAGTTGTGGTGCATGGCGGCGGGCCAATGATTAATGAAATGCTGGCCAAGCTGGAAATTCAATCGGAATTCGTAAACGGAAAACGTGTTACTGATCAGGCGACGATGGACGTTGTCGAAATGGTTTTGTCCGGCAAGGTCAATAATCGCATCGTGCAGGCCATTTGCGATGAGGGTGGCAAGGCCGTCGGTCTATCAGGCAAAGACGCCAACATGATCGTGTGTGAGCAGACTGATCCCACCTTGGGCCTTGTCGGGACGCCCGTGAAAATTGACGTCTCTATTTTACGTGATCTGCATACAGCCAAGGCAATTCCTGTGATTGCCCCGCTCGGAACCGGCGACGAGATTGAGACATTCAACATCAACGGCGACACTGTGGCTGGCGTGATCGCTGGTGCGCTTCAAGCGGATCGTTTGCTGTTGTTGACAGATGTTGCAGGCGTCAAGGACAAGGCCGGCAATGTCCTGACCGAAATGTCCCCTAGCCAGATCGTGCAGTTTATTGACGATGGCACCATAGCGGGTGGGATGATTCCCAAAACCGAGACAGCACTTGATGCCATTGAAAAAGGTGTGCGCGCCGTTGTCATCTTGGATGGTCGTGCACAGAATGCCTGCCTTTTGGAGCTGTTTACAGACCACGGCGCTGGGTCACTTATCAGAGAACCCAAAGCTTGAACGCTTTGACCCTTGCTGGTACCGGGCTTATGGAAATGGGCCACTGTCCTGTTTTGCCCGATGATATGCTGCCACATGAAGGCGGAACGATCATTTTGATCGGTCCTGACGAACCAGCATTTTGGCCCATATTTACCCAATCACCCGAATACCAAGACGGTGAAGCAGATCCGCTGGATCGTTGGTCACGCCGTGTGGTTGGCCGACTTGCGGCCGATTGCGGAGGTGCTGCCTATTATCCGTTTGGCGGCGCGCCGTTCCTGCCATTTTACACTTGGGCGTTGCGCACTGGTCGCGCATGGGCATCGCCGATCGGGTTTCTGGTCCATGATATTGCCGGGCTTTTCGCATCATATCGCGGCGCCATTTGGGTCCCCGAAGATCGTAAACCGATGCAATCGTCACAGCCTTGCGTGTCGTGCGACGCGCCATGTAAAACCGCCTGCCCTGTGGATGCGTTTACAGACGGATATGATGTTCAGGCCTGCAAATCATACTTGAATACCGCGCAGGGCGCGTCATGTTTGGGGCATGGTTGCAAGGCGCGGCGCGCCTGCCCTGTCGGTGCTGACCGAAGGCTAGATGCCCAAGCCGCGTTTCATATGGAGGCCTTTCGCTGATGCGTGTCATTTTGATCCGCCATGCAAAATCGAACTGGGACGATCCGTTCCAAGATGATCACGCACGTGTCCTCAACAAGCGGGGCCGTGATGCGGCGCGCGCAATCGGAACCTGGTTACAGGCAAAAGGGTACGAGCCTACCCGTGTGCTCGTGTCGGATGCCGCCCGTGCCGTGGAAACCGCCGAGCTGATCTTGCCTTGCCTCAACGATGATCCGCATGTTGATTATCTGCCTGCTCTTTACCATGCATCCCCCGACACAATCCTTGATCTGCTACAGCGCCGCACAGAGGATTGCGTGGCCGTGGTTGCCCACAACCCGGGTATCGGGATGTTGGCCCGCGCCTTGACCATCAAGGCACCAGATCACCGGCGATTTGATGACTATCCGACTTGCGCAACCACAGTGATCGATTTTGCGGGGTCCGTTTCAGTCGGCACCGGCACGCCAGTTGATTTCACTGTACCGCGTGATTTGATCGGGGCAGCTGGCCGAGAGGCTGACTAAACGAAAAACGCCGAAGGCAGAGCCTCCGGCGTTTTAAATTCACTTCTGGTGACCTGCTTAGTGGCCGAGAATCTGGCTAAGGAACAGCTGTGTCCGTTCCGATTTTGGATTGAGGAAGAACTCTTCTGGTTCGTTCTGCTCCACAATCTGGCCTTGGTCCATGAAAATAACGCGGTTCGCAACCTGACGGGCAAAGCCCATCTCGTGCGTCACACAGATCATGGTCATGCCTTCTTCGGCCAGTTCGATCATGGTGTCGAGCACCTCTTTGATCATCTCTGGGTCAAGCGCAGATGTTGGTTCATCGAACAACATGATGCGTGGCTTCATGCAAAGCGAACGGGCAATCGCCACACGCTGCTGCTGACCACCGGACAACTGACCGGGATACTTGTTCGCCTGATCAGGGATCTTCACCTTTTCAAGGAAGTGCATCGCGATTTCTTCGGCTTCTTTCTTGGGCGTTTTACGGACCCAGATCGGCGCCAATGTGCAGTTTTCCAAAATCGTCAAATGTGGGAAAAGGTTGAAGTGCTGAAAGCACATGCCGACCTCTGACCGGATTTTGTCGATGTTTTTCAAATCTGACGACAACAATGTGCCGTCAACTTCGATGCTGCCCTTTTGGTGTTCTTCAAGGGCGTTGATGCAACGGATCAGCGTGGATTTGCCGGACCCTGACGGGCCACAGACAACGATCCGCTCACCGCGGTTCACGGTCAGGTTGATGTCGCGCAGCACGTGGAATGTGCCGTACCACTTGTTCATGTTTTCAATGGTGATCGCGACTTCGTCGGATACCTGCATTTTTGCGGCTTCATTCATTTGGATAGCCTCCTCTTAGCGGTGATCGGTAGCGAGACGACGCTCCAACCATTGTGAGTATTGTGAGATGCCGTAGCAGACGACGAAGAACAAAAGCGCGGCAAAACCGAACAGTTCCCAGTAGACGCCGTTCCACTCTGTGGAGGCAAGGATGGGGCCGCGGATCATGCCGACCATATCGAACATCGAGATTACCGACACCAATGTGGTGTCTTTGAACAGGCCAACCGACACGTTCACGATACCCGGGATCGAAATCTTGAGCGCTTGGGGCAAGATGATCAGGCGGATGGCCTGTGCATAGTCCAGCCCAAGGCTGTCTGCTGCTTCATACTGACCCTTGGGCAAGGCTGCCAAACCACCACGGATCACCTCGGCGATATAAGCGGCCGAGAACATGGTGATCATGATGACAACACGCAAGAACAGGTCAACGCCTGACCCCGGAGGGAAGAAGTAACCCAACATCACGTTTGCCACGAACAGCAATGTAATCAGCGGAACACCACGAATAAATTCGATAAAGATCACACAGATGTATTTGATCAACGGCATGGATGACTGACGACCCAGCGCCAAGGCGATGCCCAGCGGCAACGACAAGGACACACAAGTCACGCCCAGCATCATGTTGAGCATAAAGCCCCCCATGTAGCGGCTTGGCACTGACCGCATCGCGCCTTCGGTGATTTCTGTTTCACCGATAAGCATGCCACCGATTTGCCAGACAAGCACGGCCGTAACAATGCCGCCGAAGAAACCAAGCGCGAAGCTTTGCGCTACGAAACGCGCATAGACGATGTAGCCTACGATAAAGCCTGCCAACGCCAACAAAGGCACCAGAACCGACCCGCCCCACAACAGCCAAAAGGCAAGGAACGGATAGACAGCAGTGAACAGCAACAATTTGCGCGGCAGATCGAAGAACAGCACAGGTGCCATTGCAACGAACAAAAGGGCAAATGCCAAACCTGGACGCCAGTAAAGGTCAGACGGGTATTGGAAGCCGAACAACAACTGGTTCCAACGCTCGGACAAAACAGCAAAGCAACCACCGCTGTCGCCATTCAGAATCTCACGACATGCAGCAAGGCTTGGCGCGTCCCAGATACCATTCAGGAGCCACGGAAGAATACCGCTAAGAATCATGTAGATCAGCAGCATTGCCACGATGGTCAGGATGCTGTTTGCAGGGGTCGCAAACAGATTATCCTTGAGCCATTTTGCTGGCCCCGCTGCATTAGGCGGCGGTGGCGATGGCGGCACATCAGACGTGCGAACGAAGGCGATTGAATTATTGGATGTATCAGTCATCGCTTAACGCTCCTTCAGTTTGATTGCATTGTTGTAGACGTTCACTGTCGACGAGATCAGCAGTGAAATCACAAGATAGAACAGCATCAGCAGCAAGATACACTCGATCGCACGGCCCGTCTGGTTAAGAGTAATCCCACCCAGCGTCGCAGTGACATCAGCGTAGCCCACCAGAATCGCCAATGACGAGTTCTTGGTGATGTTGAGGTAGTTCGAGATCAACGGCGGGATGATCACACGCAAAGCCTGCGGCAGAACCACAAGGCTCATGATGCGGCCAGGGCGGATGCCCAACGCGCCTGCGGCCTCAGTCTGGCCTTTCGACACAGCTTGAATACCAGCGCGCACGTTTTCAGCGATAAATGCACCAGTATAGATCGAAAGCGCAAACCAGATCGCGATCAGTGGACCGCCAACCTTGATGCCGCCAGCGAAGTTAAAGCCCTTTAACGCAGGCACTTCGAAAGTTAGCCCCAAGACCAAAAACAAGATGATCAACGGTGCAAACCAAATGGCGAGGTTCGTCATAAGAGTTGCAGGCCGGATACCCGTCGCCTCTTGGATGCGCGTCGCACGGGCGGTCACAGCGCGGGCACCAAAGAAGGAACCCACAAGGACAGCAATCACGAGCAACAGATCAGCACCACCGCCAAAGCCCCGTGTGAAATACGGCAGCGGGATATAAACACCGCGGTTGGTAAACGCCGAGATGCCGAAAAGCATTGATGCAGAAGGATCGTCACCGCGGAATTCACGCGGACCCGGCAAAACAGCGGTCATGATCGTAAAGATAATGATGACCCAAATCAGAACAGGAATGTTGCGGAAGATCTCAACATAAAACGCCATCAATTTACTGACGAGCCAGTTATTCGACAGCCGCAGCACACCAGCAAGCACACCGAATATCGTTGCGGTCACACAGGCCAAAACGGCGACCAACAGCGTGTTAAGGATGCCAACCATCGCGGCGCGCAGGTTGGTCGATTGGCTGGTGTATTCGATCAGCCGCTGGTTAATGTCGTAACCAGACGGCACCCCGAGGAAGCTGAAATCAATGTTCAGACCGCGCGCGGCAAGGTTGGTGAACAAGTTATTGATCAGATAGCCCAGCGACAATGCAAGCAAGACAAACGCGATTACCTGGAATGTAATAGACCGGTAGCGCGTATCATTGATAAGCATGGACAGGCGAAATGACCCCTTGGGTGGGTCTGTTATCGACGTCATATTAGTTCCCCGATTGGTCAGCGTTATAAAAAGCGGTCCTCTTTGTCGGGACCATGCGCTGAACTTTAGTTAGCAAAAAAGGGCGCGGCTTTCACCGCGCCCTTCATTCTTACACCAAAACTTAACGGAATGGTGGAGAGTAGATCAGGCCGCCTTCAGTCCACATAGCGTTCAAGCCACGTGCAAGACCGATTGGTGTTGCCTCGCCGATGTTCTGTTCGAACAACTCGCCGTAGTTACCACCAGCAGCAATCGCGTTCTTAGCCCAGTCTGCGGACAGACCCAGCTGCTCACCCAAGTTACCTTCGGTGCCCAAGATGCGGTTCACTTCTGGGTTGTTGGTTGGCGCAGCAGACAATTCTGCGATGTTTGCAGATGTGATGCCCAGCTCTTCAGCTGTGATCAGTGCGTTCAATGTCCAACGTGCGATATCGCCCCATTCGTTGTCGCCGTGGCGAACCAGTGGGCCGAGTGGCTCTTTGGAGATGATTTCTGGCAGCAGAACGTGGTCGCCTGGTGCTTCGAATGTTGCACGTGTCGCGGCAAGGCCGGATGCGTCAGTTGTGTAAACGTCACATGCGCCAGCAAGGTACTGCTGCTGTGCTTCTGCGTTTGTTTCAATCGGCACTGGCTCATAGGAGATGCCGTTTGTGCGGAAGAAGTCAGCAAGGTTCAGCTCTGTTGTTGTACCAGTTTGGATACATACAGTCGCGCCGTCCAGATCCTTAGCAGAAGAAACGCCGAGATCTTTTGGAACCATGAAGCCTTGGCCGTCATAGTAGTTTACGCCAACGAATTCGAACGCAAGGTCAACGTCACGGGACATTGTCCACGTTGTGTTACGTGCCAGCAGGTCGATTTCGCCGGAAGCAAGCGCTGTGAAGCGTGTCTTGCCTGTTGTTGGAACGAATTCAACAGCTGTTGGATCGCCGAATACAGCAGCAGCAACAGCGCGGCATACGCCAACGTCGAAACCTTCCCAAACGCCATTCGCGTCAGGTGCAGCAAAGCCAACAAGACCAGTTGTAACACCACAGTTCAAAGAACCACGTGCTTTTACGTCGTCAAGTGTTGCAGCGGATGCAACGCCAGCCGTCAGGGCTGCAACAGTCAGTGCGCCGAGAAATACGGTTTTTTTCATTTTTACCTCTTCCTGAGTTTCCATCTGATCTTTGCCAAATGGATCGTTTTTTTGCCCGAAAGCAGATGAGTGTCATGAAGGGTTGCCCCTTCAATCGACAAATACTGTGCGAAGTCGACACCAAAGGTCAAGGCTGGCAATTACAAATGAAGGGGTTGCAAAGCAACGAATCGGCATTTTTTTCGGTGATTTTGTTACTTTCAGTGCCTGACCTTAGGTCAACGACAGCCGATAAAACCTATCAGCGTGTAAAAACGCCTCTTTTTTCAACGCTTCTGTCGCCATTGCCTCATCGTCTTCGCCCCACTGGGAGACTTGCCAATGCTCATCGACACGGCTTTTGCGCCATGCGTCCTCGACTGAAATTGCATCACGCATCACTGCCAGAGCCAACACAAGTGAGCCACTAATGCTGATAAGGTCATGTGCGCCGACCAGCGCAAAATTGTCATAGGATGCGACCTCTGCGTGCAGATTTTCGAGCAAGCCCGCGTCTTGGGGTACATGCATCACGCCCTCCCCCACGTTTAATTTGCTGCCAAATTCTCCGGCTGCCCAGTCAAGCACCGCGTCCCATTCCGCCGCTTGCTTTGAGATCAGTTCCACCGGTCCGGCGGCACGGTAGCATAAAAGGTCGCTGTCCCCGTATTCGGCCAGCATTGCGATGACTTCGGCCTGTTGCGGGGCAACTTTGTCCAACGCGGAATTGGCGCTGCGCGTGACAGGCATTGATAGCGGGTCAATATTTTCGGACTGCGCGTCCCACTCCGCGGCGATCGCATCGGCCATCGCGGATGTCGGCACGATCAACGGCGTTTTATTGGGCGTGTTGACAGATCTGCCGTCCAACTCGACCCCAAACCCCGCGTCACGCGTCACGGTTCCAGCGGTTTTCCAGAACCGTTTTTGTTTCATGATGCTCATCAGAAAACTACCTTATCAAAGTATCGATTGCAGTTGGAATTTGCGCGAATTGATCGACGATCATATCAGCGTTCAAGTCATTTGATTTATGATAGCCCCATGACACGCCGATTGTGCGCGCACCCGCAGACCGCCCCATATCCATATCATATGTAGTATCGCCGATCATCACGGTGCGGGCTGCATCAACGCCAGTTTCTGACATGGCGGCTTGCACCATGGCGGGGTGCGGTTTGCTGGGGTGAAAATCGGCAACCTGCTGACTGATAAATATGCCATGTAACCCGTGCCGTTCGATCATTTTGTCCAACCCACGTTTGGATTTGCCCGTGGCAACCGCCAAAAGCGTATGATTCTGTGCTTGCAACTGGGTCAGCATCGCATGGGCGCCATCGAACATCGGCGAAAGCTCGGCATTGCCATCGGGACCGCGCAGATCATTGAATGCGCCTTTGTAGGCATCCACCAATCTGTCACGTTGGGGTGCATCACTGTTGGGACACAGCACAGCAAAAGCCTCTGACAACGACAGCCCGACGATCGACAAAATGCGGGGTCGTTCAAGCATCGGCAACGCTTCGGAGGCGAAGGCCACGCGCATCGCGGCCATAATCTCGGCCTGACTATCGACGAGCGTGCCGTCAACGTCCCAGATCACCAACCGTAAATCAGGCATCGGGCATGTTGAACGGATCGACCGGTGCGTGGGATACGACCCAACCGACATAATCCCATGTGGCTTGCATATGGTCAGGCAGTGGTGCGGTCAGGTGCAATTGCGCGCCCGTAAACGGATGTTCGATCTGCAATGATCGCGCATGAAGATGCATTTTGCGGCCGATATCCTCGCCCATTCCCGCGCCCCAACCGTCGCCCATGTTTTCCTGTGCGGATCCACCGTATTTGCCATCTCCCACAATCGGGTGGCCAATCTCGGCCATATGCGCGCGAAGCTGGTGGGTGCGGCCTGTGATCGGCACAAGTGCACACCATGAGGCGCGACTGCCAAGGGTGTCCATCACAGCGTAATCTGTCGTGGCGCGTTTTGCGCCTTCGGTCGTGGCAACATCATTGGGGTGCACGCAACGCATTTTTTCGTTTTCGCCGCCCTTGCCATGACCGCCGGATTTCAAAAGACCATATTTGATCGTCGCGGCACGCGGATGCGGCACGCCAGCAATCGCGGCCCAGTAAATTTTGCGCGTGTCGCGGTGTTTCAGGTTCTCAGTCAGCAACTTGGCGGCCATGCGTGTGCGCGCCAACAACAAAACACCAGATGTGTCTTTGTCCAGTCGGTGCACAAGGCGCGGCTTTTCGTCATAGTCGAACATCAAAGCCTCAGCCATTCCATCGACATGGCGGGTTGTTTTTGATCCACCCTGCGTCGCCAAACCGGCCGGTTTATTGATCGCAATGATGTGCTCGTCTTTGTAGATGACGCAGGACTGTATCAGCTTTGCGTCCGCCTTGGTCACGCCATGTTTCAGCAATGACGCGGCCACCCGCGCCTCCTCCTCGGTCGGAAGGGGCGGGATGCGGATTTTCTGACCTACTTCAAGACGGGTGGCGGTTTTCACACGTCCACCATCAACGCGGATTTCACCCTTGCGGCAAAACTTCTCGATCCGGCCTTGAGTAAGGTGGGGGAAATGGCGGCGCATATAGCGATCGAGTCGTTGATCCCCGTCATCAGGCCCGATTAGTCGTGTTTCTACCCGGCTCATACCGTCATTCCTTTGGTCAGCCACAGACCCAACGCGCAGGCCCCTAGCGAAAGCAGCACAGAGGCCGCCACATATAAAAACGCCGCGCTAAAACGGCCACCTTCAATCAGGCGCATCGTATCAAGGCTGAACGCGCTGAACGTCGTAAAGCCCCCTAAAAATCCAGTCAGGATCAATGGCAACCAGCCATGCAACCCCTTGGCCGTGAAGTGTGCCCAGACGATACCAATCGCAAGCGAACCCAGCACATTTACCGTCAGTGTGCCCAGTGGAAACACGACCGCAAGCCCCACCAAATACCGCGCCACAGCGCCGAACGCACCGCCTAGTGCCACAGAGAGTAATGGTGTCATCATGCCGCCCATGTGGCGGTTTGCGCGTTGCTTGTCAATTCTTGGCGCGTTTGGCCCGCAAACCTGCAAAGAATTCCACCCGCTTTTTAAGGTCACGTTCAAACCCGCGATCAACAGGTTGATAGTAAATCGGGCGCTTCATCGTTTCAGGGAAATAGTTTTGACCGGAAAAACCATCTTCTGCGTCGTGGTCATAGGCGTAACCTGCCCCAAAACCCTGCTCTTTCATCAAGGTCGTTGGCGCGTTCAAGATATGGGATGGGGGCGGCTCCGAGCCCGTTTGCTTGGCCGCATTCACAGCCGCCTTATACGCCACGTAGTTCGCGTTCGATTTAGGGGCAAGCGCGAGATAAACAACCGCTTGCGACAACGCCAGTTCCCCTTCAGGGCTGCCCAGTCGTTCGTAGGTTTCCCATGATTGCAAGCAAACCGCTTGGGCCTGTGGATCGGCCAATCCAATGTCTTCGACAGCCATGCGCGTAATGCGGCGGGCAAGAAAACGCGGGTCTTCACCGCCAGCCAACATGCGCGCAAACCAATACAACGCCGCATCGGGGTCGGACCCACGCACAGATTTGTGCAATGCGCTGATCAGGTTGTAATGCTCATCGCCCGACTTGTCGTATTTGGCGGCGCGTTTCATCAAGCGGGTCGATAGCCCATCGCGATCAATCTTATGGTCCACCTTCCATGCGGCGACCTGTTCGATCAAATTCAGCAACGCACGCCCGTCACCATCTGCCATTTCGAGCAGCGCCTCTCGCGCGGGGCCATCAAGCGGGAGTGGTTTGTCCAGCTCCTGCTCGGCCCGCTGTGCAAGCCGTTCCAGATCAGCCAGATCAAGACGCGTCAGGATCAGCACTTGGGACCGTGACAGCACCGCAGCGTTCAATTCGAAACTTGGGTTTTCGGTGGTGGCCCCAACCAACAAGATCGTGCCGTCTTCCATATAAGGCAGAAACCCGTCCTGCTGAGCCTTGTTGAAACGATGGATTTCGTCGACGAACAACAGCGTGCCTTTACCATTTTGGCGGCGCATCTTGGCCGCCTCAAACACCTTGCGAAGGTCTGGAACGCCAGTGAAGATCGCGCTGATCTGGACGAAATGAAGATCAGATTCATTGGCAAGGAGGCGGGCGATGGTCGTCTTGCCGACACCGGGGGGACCCCAGAAGATCAGCGAAGAAAGCGATCCCGAGGCTAGCATCACACCCAGCGGAGCCTCGGGGCCAAGCACTTGTTCTTGTCCAATCACTTCGCCCAATGATTTCGGGCGCAGCCGATCAGCAAGCGGGCGCGGGCCAGCGACAGGCTGTTCGGCTGATGATGAGAATAAATCGACCATTGGACAACAATACCCCTCTCAGGGATGATTAGAAAGGCGGCTGTTTTATGCAAAAAGGCCCCGCAAAATGCGAGGCCTTCCAGAATTCTTGTCGCTTATGACTTATTCGTCGGCGTCTGCGAACTCTTCCAAACGGGCGCGGTCAGCGGCACCTTTTGCGTCGACGTCGCGGTCAACAAATTCGATGATCGCCATTGGCGCCATATCACCGTAACGGAAGCCAGCTTTCAGAACGCGGACGTAACCACCCTGACGCTCGGCGTAACGTGGGCCGAGAATTTCAAAGAGTTTGGCAGCGTGCATATCCTGCTTGAGCTGTGCGCGGGCCTGACGGCGTGCGTGCAAATCGCCACGCTTGCCAAGTGTCACAAGCTTTTCGATGACGCGCTTGAGTTCTTTTGCCTTAGGCAAAGTTGTTTTGATCTGCTCATGTTCAATGAGCGAGCCTGCCATGTTCGCAAACAGTGCCTTGCGGTGTTCGTGTGTGCGATTGAGGCGGCGGTAACCACGTGCGTGACGCATGATGAAGTCTCCATTTTGTTTTATGATGGGCCTGCGCTGCGATGACGCCTGCTCCGTTAGTGGGACAGAATTGTCCAGTTTTCCCAGCCCGTGCTGGCATTTGTGCGGATGGGCCCGAAGGCCCACCCTAAAATCTTAGAACTGGTCTTCGAATTTCTTCGCCAGATCTTCGATGTTGTCTGGTGGCCAATCCTCAACGTCCATGCCGAGGTGCAGACCCATGCCGGACAGCACTTCTTTGATCTCATTCAAAGACTTGCGACCAAAGTTTGGTGTGCGCAGCATTTCTGCTTCTGTCTTTTGGATAAGATCGCCGATGTAGACGATGTTGTCGTTCTTCAGGCAGTTCGCGGAACGGACGGACAGCTCAAGCTCGTCAACCTTCTTCAACAGAAGCGGGTTGAACTCGAGGCCATCGTCGTCTGCGCCAGCTTGTGCTGATTCAGGCTCGTCGAAGTTGACGAAGATCGACAGCTGGTCCTGCAAAATGCGCGCAGCGTAAGCAACCGCGTCATCTGGCGTGATGGAACCATCTGTTTCGACCTTCATGGTCAGCTTGTCATAGTCCAGAACCTGACCTTCACGGGTCGGCTGCACGTCATAAGACACTTTCTTTACCGGCGAATAGATCGCGTCGATAGAGATCATGCCGATTGGCGCATCTTCTGGCTTGTTCTTCTCCGCTGCAACATAGCCCTTACCGGTATTTACGGTCAGCTCCATGTACAGATCAGCGCCATCATCAAGGTGACACAGAACGTGGTCCTTGTTGAGAATTTCGATGCCAGCTGTTTCAGAAATGTCTGCAGCAGTCACAACGCCCGGGCCTTTGGCCTGAACGGACAAACGCTTTGGACCTTCGACTTCCATGCGGATCGCGACACCCTTGAGGTTCAGAACCATATCTGTGACGTCTTCACGCACACCAGAAACGCTTGAGAACTCGTGCAGGACGTTGTCGATCTGAACGGCAGTGATGGCAGCACCCTGAAGGGAGCTCATCAAAATGCGGCGCAGTGCGTTGCCAAGCGTCAGGCCGAAGCCCCGCTCGAGCGGTTCTGCAACCACTGTCGCCTGACGCATCGGGTCATTGCCCGGCTTGACGTCAAGCTGTGTTGGCTTAATCAATTCAGCCCAATTCTTGTGGATCATGTGTCCCTCCATTCTTGTCTACCTTCATGTCCAAAAGGCAAACGCCCGAGGTTTCAAAATGACGGAATGGGGCCATGGAAAATCCATGACCCCACGCCGCTTCGTAATGTCTTAGACGCGGCGACGCTTTGGTGGGCGGCAGCCGTTGTGCGCCATTGGTGTCACGTCACGAATAGATGTGATGTTGAAACCAACAGCGGCCAGTGCGCGCAGTGCGCTTTCACGGCCAGAACCTGGACCCTGCACTTCGACTTCCAGTGTCTTAACACCGTGGTCTTGTGCTTTTTTGCCCGCATCTTCTGCAGCCATCTGAGCCGCATAAGGTGTGGACTTACGAGAGCCCTTGAAACCCATTGTGCCAGCAGACGACCAAGAGATCGCGTTGCCCTGCACATCAGAAATCAAAATCTTTGTGTTGTTGAAAGAAGAGTTCACGTGAGCAACGCCAGCGGCGATGTTCTTGGAGACCTTCTTTTTGGTGCGTTTAGTATCACGTGCCATTGATCAAGCCTCCCTTATTTCTTCTTACCAGCAATGGCCTTTGCAGGGCCCTTGCGTGTGCGTGCGTTTGTGGATGTGCGCTGACCACGGACAGGCAGGTTACGACGGTGGCGCAGGCCACGGTAGCAACCAAGGTCCATCAGACGCTTGATGTTCATCTGTGTTTCACGACGCAGGTCGCCTTCAACAGTGAGGTGCTCGTCGATGTATTCGCGAATCTTGAGGATTTCAGCATCCGACAATTCGTTAACGCGACGTGCGCGATCGATACCGATGGACTCGCAGATTTCTTCTGCTTTGGTCGAACCGATACCAGCGATATATGTGAGGGCGATTAGAACACGTTTCCCAGTTGGGATGTTCACGCCAGCAATACGTGCCAAGGTGGTATTTCCTTTTCGTTGCGGGTCCGTCATTCCGGACCCTTTTTTCACAACGGAGGCCCGAACGATCAATCGTCGGGCCGCGTCATATCGAGGTGCTCTGTGATGTTTGGGGGCGACCCATCTACCACGAATTGATTCCCGTAAGGGATGGGGCTGTTTATGGGCGATTTGGGTAGGGGTCAAGCCCTACCCTACTATCATTCAACCGTGACAATTGGCGGCAAGATAGTCTTGTTCCAGAAGCTTAAGTCCTTTCGGATTTAGGTCAGGATACTTTTGCCTTAACCTTCCCAACGCAAAGTCGAGATCATCACTCAGGCTGGCATGGGGCGGCAACCGATCTGATAAAAAGGCCCGGCGAATGGCCTTTAGCTCATCCGCTATTTTGGCAGCCGTTTTGGGGTCACTTACTTGATCGGCATGAAAGTCATTTCGCCCATCCCAATGGCGCAACGCCTCTTTCAATTGACTGTCGCTTGAGCCTCTAAAAATCGCCATCACTTCTTCCTCTGCAATGTGTTTGGCGACACGCTAGTCATGGTTACTTATTTAGAAGCGCCCATTTCGCACCCAGCATTTTGACAGCACCCGGCTGAAGCGACGGATGTCGCTCTGCGAAATACGTTTCGGCATTCTTTGCCGCCTTGTCGATCTGACCATCTGTATCTGGAGCGGTCGATATCATCTTGTCCGCAAGATTGTGGATTCTCTCAGCTAGAGCGTCTGATTTGACCGGTTCGTAGAAAGATGACAAATGCGCGCTAAGCGTTGGGAAGTCTTGCCGCCCATCCCATTTGCCTAGGGCATCCGCAAGTTCAGCCTCCTTAAAAATCGGCAGCTTCCGTTTGCGGAAAATCCCGAGCATTCGGCTAACCAAGAATTCCCGAAATGCCGGCAGCCACGTCATCCATGCTGGCCAAACCATCGACGGCCTTCAGGTCGCCCTTGGCATAATAGTAGCCGATCAGCGGTGACGTCTGTTTGTAGTATGCCATCAAACGGGTCTTAAGGCTTTCTTCGTTGTCGTCAGCACGTGCTTTGCCACCGGCGGCAACGGCATCCGCCGCACGACCAAGAATACGCTCAACCAAGATTTCGTCATTGACCTGCAGCTCGATCGCGCAATCCAAGGTTTGATCCATTTCAGTCAACAAGTCGCTAAGCGCATCGGCCTGAGCCAATGTCCGTGGGAAACCGTCAAAGATGAACCCGCCGTGTTTGCCGCCTGCTTCCAGCTTTTCGCGGATCAGGCCGATAACAATCTCGTCGGTTACAAGGTCACCGCGATCCATAACGGCGGCAACCATCTTACCCATCTCAGTGCCCGATGTTTTGGCTTCACGCAGCATGTCACCAGTGCTCAACTGCACCATATTACGGCTGTCGACCAGCTTTTGTGCTTGTGTGCCTTTGCCCGCGCCCGGCGGTCCGAGAAGAATAATGTTCATTTGCGGCTTGGCCCTTTCCGTTTTGCAGCACGGCCTTTGCCACGCAACTGCGACTTTTCGATCAGGCCTTCGTATTGATGGGCCAAAAGATGGGATTGAATCTGTTGGATCGTGTCCATCCCCACAGACACAATAATCAGAACTGACGTTCCGCCAAAGTAAAAAGGAATAGCAAACTGGCTGCGCAGGATTTCTGGCAGCAATGCCACCAGCGCCAAATAACCGGAACCCAGCACCAGAATACGTGTCACGACGTAATCAAGGTATTCAGCGGTCTTCTTGCCGGGGCGAATGCCTGGCACAAAACCATTCTGGTTTTTCAGGTTATCAGCAACCTCATCGGTCTTGAACGCGACTTCACGTGTGTAAAAATACGTGAAGAAGATGATCATGCCTGCAAAGAACAATAGATAAAGCGGCTGACCCGGACCAAAGTAAGCCAAGATCGTGGACATCACTGGCCCCGTTTGGCCGCCCGAAAATGTGCTGATCGTTGTTGGCAGCAAAAGAAGTGCTGACGCAAAGATCGCAGGAATAACACCAGCAGGGTTCACCTTGATTGGCAAGTGGCTGGTAGAACCGTCATAAACCTTCATACCGCGCTGTTGGCGCGGGTATTGAATGTGGATCTTGCGCAGTGAGCGTTCCATGAACACAACAAACGTCAGGATCGCGACAATCATCAACAACACGCCGACGATAACAGCAGGGGAAATCGCGCCAGACCGGCCTTGTGAAAGGAACTGTGCTGCAGCCGCAGGAATTTCCGCAATGATACCGACGAAGATGATCAGCGAAATACCATTTCCGATGCCGCGTGCTGTAATCTGCTCGCCCAGCCACATCAGGAACATGGTGCCGCCAACAATCGTAATGACGCAGGCCGCTTGGAAATAAAGACCCGGGTTAGATGCCAGATCGCCGGCTTCCAGACTACGGGCAAGACCGTAAGCTTGGAACGTGGCCAGAATAACCGTGCCGTAACGGGTGTATTGGTTCAGCTTGCGCCGCCCTTGCTCACCCTCTTTCTTCATCTGCTTCAGCGGTTCCCACATGGAGCCAAGAAGCTGAATAATAATCGAAGCAGAGATATATGGCATGATGCCAAGCGCAAAAATACCCATCCGTGACAGTGCGCCACCCGTAAACATCGACAGAATGCCGCCGATACCCGCCGCCGCGTCATCCATGAAGCTGCGCAATGCAGTTCCATCGATGCCCGGAACGGGGATGTATGTCCCCAGACGGTAAACGATCAAAAGACCAATTGTGAACAGGATGCGTTGGCGCAATTCGGTTGCTTTACCGAAAGCGCCCCAGCTCATGTTGGATGCCATTTGTTCTGCTGCGGATGCCATGCGTCTCTCTTTTCATGAAAACACCGCCAACAGGTTTCCCCGTGGCGGCGTTTGGGAATGCTTTAACGAATGTAGGGGACCATTCGGCCACCCACAAGGCGTTACTCGGCTGCCGCTGCTTTTGGCGTTGCTGTAACGGTCACTTTACCGCCAGCTTTTTCCACAGCTTCAACTGCACCAGCGGATGCGCCAGTCACAACGATGTTTGCTTTCGCGGAAAAGTCACCCTTTGCCAGAACGCGCACGCCGTCTTTCACACGACGCAATGCGCCGGAAGCAACCAATGCCTCTTCTGTGATGTCGGATTTAACGTCGATCTTGCCAGCGTCGATAAATTTCTGGATCAGGCCGAGGTTGATAACCGCAAATGTTTTGCGGTTCGGCTTGTTAAAGCCACGCTTTGGCAAACGCTGATAGAGTGGCATCTGGCCGCCCTCGTAGCCTTTGATGGCTACACCGGAACGTGATTTTTGACCTTTGATACCACGGCCACCCATTTTACCCATGCCGGAGCCTGGACCGCGACCAACGCGTTTTTTGCCTTTGGTTGCACCTGGGTTGTCGGAAAGTTGATTCAGTTTCATGTCGCTTCTCCTTTTGCCGGAACTGACCCCCAGCGACGGGAGCGGTCAAACACGGCGTTTCAATACATACGAGTCAGTGCAAAAGCACGGACTAGGGGCGTATAGACGCCGAAACGCGTTGGAGCAAGAGGGTTTATAGGGGCAAGCCGCAACGTGTCGATACCCCAAGTTGCGCCTGATTGTGGGACCACAAGTTTTCACTTCTGATCGCAGAGCAAAAAACATGCCTTGCCGACTACTGGCGGGGTTCTTGCGCGGATTTCACCTTGCACGTCAGGTGCCACTTCAAACCACTTTGCTCAAAGGTTGTGGTGGCCTTAGCCTTCAGTCCGTGCTCCGCCATTCGCCCAACGACGACGGACCCAAACCCCTTGCCATCCGGCACAGTGACTGGTGGTCCTCCTGTTTCGGTCCAAGTGATGTCGAACCGGTCATCGCCGTCTTCATGGGGGGAAACCCTCCACTTGATCGCGACTTGACCAACATCGTTTGAAAGCGCGCCATATTTTCCGGCATTGGTCGCCAGCTCATGCAGAGCCATCCCCAGCGTTTGAGCCGCTGCTGCCTGTAGCTGAAAATCTGGTCCTTCGGCAAATATTCGTGAGCCGATGAGATCTTCAAAATGGCCAAGCTGCGATTTCAGGAGATCGTCAATTTGCGTCCCCCGCCACGCACTTCGCACCAAAAGATCCTGGCTGGCCGCCAATGCCTCAATCCTTTTTGAAAAACTTGGCAAAAAGTCATCCGGATCAGCGTTTGCCGTGAGGCGCGCAATCGCACGAACAACCGTCAAGAGATTCTTGGAACGATGGTTGACCTCGTGCATGAGTGATTGAACGTGCAAATTGTTTTCTTGCGACAATTCTGCCGCAAGTCGTTGCTCTCGGGCACGCATGGATTGGTTCCACAAAAAAGCCGTCATGAGAAGAGAGAGCAAAAGACCAGCAACAAGAACGATGACCGGACTGGATGTTTCCGCTCCAGCGCCAGCCGATTGGGTTCCTAGAAATTCAAATGTCCAGTTACGCCCAAAAAGCTCCGACGTGGCGCGATACTGAAATTTTCCATCGTCCCTTTCGCTTGTCTCGAACAAGACGGTGTCCTTGTCAGGCGTGGCAGAATCGTAAATGCGTACGGTCATGTCGCCATTTTCAGCACTGGGGTGGCCTTCCAAAACGCTATACATCAGGTCGCCCATCCGAAATGCGGCTACGACGACACCGTCAATCGCACGCAGCCGATCTTGCGGGGTTACTACAGATTGGTTCAGATCAAAAACGGGCTGAATCAACAGCACGCCATTTTGAGTTTCCTGATCCGAATTTGGATCCTCTTGCACAAGAATGATCCTGGCAGTCATTGCTGCCCTTCCCGATGCGATTGCAGATTGCACTGCAGCCCGGCGGTTTGGCTCTGAATAGATGTCAAACCCGACGGCACGTCTGTTCATCTGCGTCACGGGTTCGAGAAAAACAACAGGAACATATACATCACGAGACTCTGGCGGCTTGATGGTAAAGTCGATGCCTTCTGACGCACGTATTTCGCGTTCAAAGCGATCCTTTTCGGAAGATCCCCGAAGATAGCTGTTATAGCTCATCCCTTGGATGCCTGGATAGTTTTGCGTGAAGTCTAGATCCGCCACGTATTGCGCCCATTCAGCGCCAGATACATTTTCTGAAGCGCGATAGAGCCCAGAACCACCCCGAAGCGCCTGAACATGGCGGCGCATGACCTCGATCGTATCGTCTTGGATCGCTTCGCTCGCACGTTCAAATAAAATTGCATCGACGCGCGCAATGCGATCGCGCTCAAACAGCCACGCTGCCACGGTTACCGTCAATGCAACGACAAGGAAAATGATGATGGGGCGCAGTTCGCGCCAACTCATTTTTGAATTTGAAGACATCTTATGGCTATCAGACATGGGCGCTTTCATCAGGCGAGTGCGTGTGCCGCCATGCAACCATGCAGGGGGTCCCAACTGTATAGGTATCATTTAAGTTATTAACCAAACAAAAACGCCCGACACATTTCTGTGCGGGCGTTTCTTTGTGGCGGCAGAGATGCGTTAAAACGCATCCTACGTCGTTACGCGCATGACACGCGTTGGCGACTTAGCCTTTTTCTTCGATGATTTCGACCATGTGGCTGATCGAGTTGACCATGCCACGCACGGAAGGTGTATCTTCCAGTTCTTTGGTGCGGTTCATCTTGTTCAGGCCCAAGCCGATCAGCGTTGCACGCTGTTTGGCGGGGCGACGGATTGGCGAACCAACCTGTTTGACGACAATTGTTTTAGCCATTGTATCGGTTCCTTACGCTTCTGCGGCTTCTGGAGCGGCGTCTGCCACAGGTGCTTCTTCCTTGCGGAGAATGTCTGCAACTTTCTTGCCACGACGCTGAGCGACGTTACGAGGGGACTGCTCTTTTGACAGACCGTTGATGGTCGCACGGATCATGTTGTACGGGTTCTGGGAGCCCAAAGATTTCGACACAACATCCTGAACGCCGAGCATTTCGAACACAGCACGCATTGGACCACCAGCAATAATACCAGTACCCTGTGGTGCTGTGCGCATGACAACTTTACCAGCGCCGTGACGCCCTTCGATGTCGTGGTGCAATGTGCGGCCGTCTTTCAACGCGACGCGGATCATCTGACGCTTTGCCTGCTCTGTGGCTTTGCGGATCGCTTCAGGAACTTCCTTTGCTTTCCCTTTGCCAAAGCCGACGCGGCCTTTTTGGTCGCCAACAACGACGAGGGCTGCAAAACCAAAGCGCTTACCGCCTTTTACAGTTTTGGAAACACGGTTGATTGCGACCAGACGGTCAGCAAACTCTG
>CBFHME010000011.1:0-73712 GCA_965656885.1 Yoonia sp. | reverse complement strand
TGACTGTACCACCTTTAACTCGCATATCAAATTCTCCTTATCGCGCGTAGGGCATCATGCTCTTGATGATTTTCGCATCAGGAGCTGAAAGGGTTGTCGTGCCGCGTGCGTCACGAATGAATTTGTTGGAGCGCTTGATCATGCCGTGCTGTTTGCCGGCCTGTCCTGCTTTGACTTTGCCACTGGCAGTCATTTTGAACCGCTTTTTGCAGCTCGATTTTGTCTTCATCTTCGGCATTTCCGTCTCCTCTATTGGGATTGGTCGGAACGCGCGACTCGGCATGCCATATTGGCCGGACGCGCGGGTTGAAATGGTCGTTTAGGGTGATTCAATCCACCATGCAAGCGGATTTAGCCAAGATAACGCGCCACAACGCGCATAAAGACGTCAGGCACGGTATCAAATGTATATGCACCGGGGCGGCCGTTGACCGCATAACCGATCATCACCACCCCGATCAGGATAATCAAAGCGGGATAACGCGGCGTCCGACTGTCCGAAAATGCGCTAATTATTGCAGGAATGGCAAACAGTGTAACAACACAGCCAAGGACAAACATTAGATCAAGATCCATCGCACAATACTCAGTTATTCAATACTACGCGCAGCTTACTCTGGATCGGCCGCGTAAATCAAACTTTCCTCGCATGGCGCAACACGCAGAATATTTGTTGAACCAGCCGTATTAAACGGCACACCCGCCGTAACGACGACCATGTCGTCCTTTGTGGCCAACCCTTCGTCCACAGCTGCGCGCACGGCGGCAATCACGGCTGTTTTGAATCGGTCAACAGGGCCAGTCACGACACAGTTGGTCCCCCATGACAGGCAAAGCCTGCGCGCTGTGGACCGGTAGCTGGTCAAGGCGATGATCGGCACGCGGGGGCGTTCACGCGATACCAGGCGTGCTGTGCTGCCAGTTTGGCTAAAGCAGCAGATCGCTTTTACATCTGTGGTTTCGGCGATTTCACGGGCGGCGGACACGATTCCGTCAGCCACAGTTGTGCGATCAGCGCGGCGGGATGCCTCGATGATTTCGGTATAGGTTGGATCAGATTCAACCTCGGCTGCGACGTTCGACATGGTTGTCACTGCCTCGATCGGATAATCGCCCGCCGCAGATTCAGCCGACAACATGATCGCATCTGCACCCTCGTAAATTGCAGTAGCAACGTCAGAGACCTCTGCGCGGGTCGGCATTGGCGATTCAATCATCGATTCAAGCATCTGTGTGGCGACGATCACAGGCTTAGCCGCGGCGCGACATTTACGAACCAATTGCTTCTGGATCGGAGGGACGTTCTGCACGGGCAATTCAACGCCCAGATCGCCACGCGCCACCATGATACCGTCAGACACGGCCAGAATTTCATCAAACATCGTCACCGCGTTCGGCTTTTCGATTTTGGACAGGATCGCAGCGCGGCCTTTTGCCAGATCGCGGGCTTCGTTCACGTCCGCAGGACGTTGCACAAACGACAGCGCGAGCCAATCAACCCCCAGATCACAGACAAAGTCCAAGTCTTTACGGTCTTTTTCGGACAACGCAGCAAGGGGAAGTGTCACATCGGGCACGTTCACACCCTTGCGATTGGAAATCTGGCCACCCACGACAACTTCACAATCAGCGAAATCAGCGCCGCAGTCTTTGACCCGCAACTTGATTTTGCCGTCATTCACCAACAGGTGCGCGCCAGGTTCAAGAGCGTCAAAAATCTCTTTGTGCGGAAGCTGAACGCGTTTCACATCGCCGGCTGCATCCTTCAGATCCAAACGGAATGCTGCACCAGGCACCAGTTCGACGCCATCATCATCAGCAAAAACCCCAACCCGCAATTTTGGCCCCTGCAAATCGGCAAGAATACCAATTGGCGTGTCCAGATCTTCTTCTACCTTGCGGATAATGGCGTGGCGGACGCGGATCTCATCGTGGTCACCGTGGCTCATGTTCAGGCGGAACACATCGGCCCCTGCCTCGACCAAGGCGCGGATCATCTCATAGTCGTTGGATGCTGGGCCAAGTGTGGCGACGATTTTTACATTCCGGTGGCGTCTCATTTTATCTTTCCTCGTCATACGACAATAGCGGCTGTTAGCGGTAACGCCGCGCTTGCGTCCGTATATACGCAATTCCAATCGCTTCACAACTAGCCTAAACGCGTAAACAAGCGAATGACAGGTAACATGACACATCCATCTTTTCATATTGAAGGCGCAGACAGACCGGGCCGCTGGGTAATTACATGCGATCACGCGACCAATCGGGTGCCAGATTGGGTTGGCGGTGGTGATCTGGGGCTGGACCCTGCCGATATGCAGCGTCACATCGCGTTTGACATCGGCGCAGCGGGCGTCACCCGCAGACTGGCCAGCGCCCTTGATAGCCCCGCCGTTCTATCAGATTTTTCACGTCTGGTGATTGACCCAAACCGTGGTGAAGATGACCCCACATTGCTGATGAAGCTGTATGACGGCACGATCATCCCTGCAAACCGCCATGCTGACGCAGCCGAGCGGGAACGCAGGTTGGACGGACTGCATCGCCCCTATCACGAAGCGTATGGGGCGCTTGTGTCGCGCCGCAATGACACGGTGGTTTGCGCAATCCACAGCTTCACCCCGCAGCTTAACGGACGGGCGCCGCGCCCTTGGGAAATTGGCGTGCTTTATGCCGCCGACCAACGGCTTGCGATGCCGTTCATGGCCGCCTGTCGCGACCAAGGGTGGTGTGTGGGTGACAACGAGCCCTACACAGGCCACCTGCCCGGCGACAGCGTTGACCAACATGCGCTGCGGGATGGCCGCCCCAATGTTCTGATCGAATTGCGCAATGATTTGATAGCGGACGAAGCCGGTCAGACCTTGTGGGCCGACAGGCTTGCCCCCATTTTGAAAGATGTGCTGGCACAGTCCGGCCTATAACAAGGGATAGATCAATGGATGCTCAGACCAAACTTGAACTCGAAGCTGCCGCATTCCGTCGTTTGCAAAAACACCTGATGGAAGACAGGACCGATGTGCAAAACATCGCCATGATGAACCTGACAGGATTTTGTAGAAATTGTCTTTCACGCTGGTATCAAGAGGCCGCGAATGAGCGCGGGATCGAGATGACCAAAGACGAAGGCCGCGAGGCGTTTTACGGCATGCCATTTTCACGTTGGAAAGCAGAATATCAGTCCGAAGCCTCGGACGCCGCGCAGGTTGCGTTCGACCAAGCACACCCTCCACAAGGTTAATAAAACGACCTATTGTTGACCCCACGGAAACAATAAGCCTCCCCAACAGCATAATCATCCACAGAACACGCCATTTTTCGCCAACAATTTGACAACATGGCAAAAATTCCAAATGGTTAACCAAGCTTCGGGGGCCTGGGGGCCGCCTCTATATTTTT
The DNA here is from genome assembly GCA_965656885.1 of Yoonia sp. Classification (GTDB taxonomy): domain Bacteria; phylum Pseudomonadota; class Alphaproteobacteria; order Rhodobacterales; family Rhodobacteraceae; genus Yoonia. Next base: position 70,313 of record CBFHME010000011.1, on the reverse strand, counting down.
GGAGAGCGTGATGGAATTAATGGTTTTGCCTATTTTGGCGTTATTAGGTTTGGTATTATTAGTGGATTTTGGCGGTGGTGATACTGAACCGCCCGAACCACCTGAACCAAACCCCGACCTGAACCGCGTTGAATTCGGCGAGACCGACGACACAACGACCGGCTCTGACGTTGTTGATTACCTCTTCATGAACGGCGGCGACGACATGGCCAGCGGTGGTGAAGGCGATGATTCCATCTTCTTTGGCGCAGGGCAGGATCAATCTGTTGAACTTAACGAAGACGGGTCATTCGACACGGCTGGCATGGAAGGCAATGATCGTATCCGTGGCGGCGAGGGTCGCGATATTCTTGTCGATGCGCTTGGGTCGAACACAATTTACGGCGATATTGGCTATGACCGGATCAACACCGTCGACGACGCATCATCCCCCGACACGCCCGACACGGTTTTTGGCGGCTTTGGCAATGACGCGATTTTTGCAGATGGCGGTGATGTGATCTCGGGCGGCGAGGGTGAAGACCGTTTTCAGCTTTTGACTGATGCTGATGGGGCTGCGGTCACTGTCACAGATTACGAAGAAGGGGATACCTTCCTTTTGCGCGATCCAGACGGGAACTTGATCATCCGCGAACGCATCACCATCGGCCTGTCCGAGAATGGCGAAGACAGCACGCTGCTTGTCGACGACGAAGTGGTCGCAGTTCTGCAAGGCGTGACAGAGGTTGACCCTGATTCAATTTCAAACTTCGTTGCACGTCCCTATTTTGGCACCCCCGAGGATGACGACATTGAAATTGGTGAGTTTGGCACGCGCGTCGTTTCATTTGAGGGCGACGACGATATTCGTTTTGCCAATGGAATTGAAGCACGCGGCATGACAATCCAAAGCGGCACAGGCGATGACACGATTGTCCTTGGCGATGGGGACGATTTCGTCGAAGCCAGCCTTGGTGCTGATACGATCATTGGGGGCGGTGGTACCGATGAAATCTACGCTGGTTACGGCGATGACATCATTAACTCTGCGTCGGAAACCATCGCTTTAGACGCAGCTGACACCGTATTTGGCGGCGCAGGAAATGACGAATTCTATGGTGACAACGGCGACGCGCTGATTGGCGGCACTGGGACCGATGAATTCGTCGTGAATCTGTCTAATCCAGCGGCCGCGGCTGTAACGGTTGGTGATTTTGATCCCGCAACAGAACAGCTGGTTGGAGAGGTCAACATTTCCCAAGATGCGACCCCAACCGTCACCTATGAAGTGGCTGAGGGCGGTATTGGCACCAATGTCGTTGTTGAAGGGCGCGTGGCCATCATTCTGATCGGGGTTGACCCATCCGCGTTGAACGCTGGCAATGTGACAATCTACAATACAAACGTCAGCGGCTAAGACAGCGCGACAATAAAAAATGGGGCGTCCGACTGCTCGGGCGCCCCATTTTTGTGTCTCAACCTTGCGCGATCAGATCGCGACCTTGCGGCTTTCGTCGAGGTAGATTTCGCGCAGACGTGTGGCCACCGGCCCAACCGTGCCCGCGCCAACTGGCTTGCTGTCAATTTCGACCACAGGCATGACGAATGTGCTGGCGGAAGTGATGAACGCTTCGTCTGCATCTTGGGCTTCTGCAATCGTAAAACTACGCTCTTCGACAGTCATTTGCGCTTCTTTCGCGAAACGTAGCACAGCGGCCCGCGTAATCCCGTGCAAAATCTCGTTGCCCAAGTGTCGTGTGATAATCGTGTTACCCTTGATGATATAGGCGTTGTTGGATGTGCCTTCGGTCACGTGGCCGTCTTCGACCATCCATGCATCATCACAACCGGCGGCCTTGGCCATCATCTTGCCCATCGACGGGTAAAGCAGCTGCACTGTTTTAATGTCGCGACGCGCCCAGCGCTGATCTTCGATGCTGATAACCTTGATGCCTTTCTTGGCAGCAGGGCTGTCGGCAAGGCCGGGCTTGTTCTGGGTAAACAACACGATGGTTTGTGGTGTGTCAGCGGGTGGATAGGCAAAATCGCGGTCATCAGGTGCCCCGCGCGTGATCTGAAGATAGATCATGCCTTGGTCGATTTCGTTGATCCGCACCAGTTCGCGGTGAACCTCAAGCAGGTCATCCTTGGAAATCGGGTTGCCCATTCCCAGCTCGGTCAGAGATCGCTGCAAACGAATGGCGTGGCCGTCAAAATCGATCAGCTTGCCGTCAAGCACGGTGGTCACTTCGTAAACGCCATCAGCCATCAGAAACCCGCGATCAAAGATCGAAACCTTGGCTTCGTTTTCGGCGACATATTCACCGTTCAAATATACTGTCCGCATCGTTTTTATCCCCATAGTCCAGCAGTCGGCGCATGCACGCCTGCATCATCAAATTTCAGTGGCTCATCGCGGTCTTCGGCTAACAACAACGGGCCGTCAAGGTCGGTAAAGGCAACACCTTGCGCCAAAATCGTCGCAGGCGCCATCGCAAGCGATGATCCCACCATGCAGCCGACCATCACACCATAGCCTTGGGCGATTGCTTCTGCTTTCAACGCAAGCGCTTCGGTCAGGCCACCAGTTTTATCCAGCTTGATGTTCACCATATCGTATTTTCCGCGCAAGCCAGCCAGTGACGCGCGGTCATGGCAGCTTTCGTCGGCGCAAACAGGCAGCGGGCGTTCAATCTCCGCCAGCATGTCATCCGCACTTGCGGGCAAGGGCTGTTCAACCATCTGCACACCTAGACGGATCAAGTGCGGCGCAAGATCGGCGTAAACGTCTGCATCCCATCCTTCATTCGCGTCCACGATAATGCGGCTTTCTGGGGCGCCACGGCGCACCGCCTCTAGACGGGCCATGTCATCAGGTGTGCCAAGTTTGATCTTCAACAAAGGGCGCATCGCATTCTGGGCGGCCTGCAATTTCATTTTCTCAGGCGTATCAAGCGACAATGTGTAGGCTGTTATTTCAGGTTTGGGTGCTGGCAGGTCCAGCAAATCCCAAACACGCACACCTGCCTTTTTCGCCGCATGATCCCAGAAAGCACAATCAAGCGCATTGCGTGCCGCACTTGGCCCAAGGTTGTCGGCCAAAGTGTCCCAAGTGCCGTGAAACCCCATGATCTGCGCGGTAACACTGTCGAGCGTTTCATCGTAGCGGGCATAGGGCACACATTCACCACGCCCAATCACGCCGTCTTCTTCGACGGTCACCGTTAGAACATCTGCCTGCGTCCGAGACCCGCGCGAAATCGTAAAAACATTCGCCAGCTTGAACACGTCCCGCGTCACATCAATGCGCATTGCACTTCCTCTTTGGTTATCAAAAATCCGCGCCGCATGTGGCGGACTGCCCCGTTTAGGGGCAGACCAAGATCAGATATTCGCGACAGCATCAACCAAGCGCGCCGCACCCTGACGGAACGGATCAACCGCAGGCAGGCCCATGCGGTCTTCGACTTCGGCCAGATAGGCCTCAAATTCGTCGTCTGACAAATGCTGCGTGTTCACGGAAATACCAACAACCTGACAGGCAGGGTTCGCAATGCGTGCAATCGGCAGAACCATATCGCGCAACGCTTCAAGCGATGGCAGGTCATAGTCTGGCAAACCGCGCATATGCGAACGAGTGGGTTCATGCGCCAACACAATCGCGTCAGGCTGACCACCGTGGATAAGCGCCATTGTCACGCCGGAATAAGACACGTGGAACAGGCTGCCCTGCCCTTCGATGTGATCCCAATGATCGGCGTCATTATCTGGCGTCAGATACTCAACAGCGCCCGCCATGAAATCTGCGATGACCGCATCAAGCGGTACACCGCCACCTGTGATCAGGATACCCGTTTGACCGGTTGGACGGAACGTCGACTTCATGCCGCGTTTTTGCATTTCTGCGTCCATCGCCAGACCAGTATACATCTTGCCAACAGAACAATCTGTGCCAACGGCCAAACACCGCTTGCCCGTGCGTTTCACACCATTGGCAATCGGGTAGGCAACAGATGGAATACGCACGTCAAACAATGTGCGGCCATTCACGCGGGCAGCTGCCATTAGATCATTTTCATCGCGCAGCAGATTGTGCAGACCAGACGCAATGTCATAGCCAAGCTCAAGCGCCTTGACCAAAATCTCCTTCCAAGCATCCGAGATAAACCCACCACGGTTCGCCACACCGATGACCAGCGTTTTGGCACCTGCGGCAAGCCCGTCTTCCAGTGTCATATCGGTGATGCCCAGATCAGCACCACAACCGTCCATACGGAACTGGCCAACCGCGTTTTCAGGACGCCAGTCTTTGATGCCTTGGGCTACTTTGGCAGCAAGCTGATCTGGCGCATCGCCGAGGAACAAAAGATATGGTGTCTGAATCATGGGGCAGCTCCGTAATGATGGGATTCGTTGTCTCAGGCGAAGATATGCCAGCAAAGCAGAAAATGTCCTACTGTAATGCGTCACGATATTAGATCACTGCGCCAGATTATTCGGTCAAAAACAAATATATTCGAATGTTCTTGCGCGAAACTGCGTAGGATGGGTTTTAACCCATCAAATGTGAAAAAGCCCGCGCACTATGGCACGGGCTTTCTCTTCGCTGGCGAGGGAGGGAAACCTAGCCTTTGGAAAACTCTGGATAGGCTTCCATGCCCAACTCCGACATATCCAATCCGTTGATTTCTGCTTCCTCTGACACGCGGATGCCAACCAAGCCCTTGAGGATCACAAAACAGATCAAGGATGCTACGAAGGCAAAGCCGCCGATTGCCACAAATCCTGTCAACTGCGTGACAAAGCTGGCGTCAGCATAAACTGGCACAACCATCGTGCCCCAAAGACCTGCAATTAGGTGGACAGGAATCGCACCGACAACATCGTCGATCTTCAACCGATCAAGGAACGGCACGGCGAATACAACGATCACACCGCCAACAGCACCAATCCAAAGCGCACCAAACAGAGACGGTTCAAGCGGGCTGGCTGTGATGGACACAAGACCCGCCAAAGCACCGTTCAACACCATCGTCAGATCAGCCTTTTTATACAGAATCTGCGTCAGGATCAGGGCTGCAACCGCACCAGCTGATGCCGCCATGTTTGTGTTGGCAAAGATACGACCGACGTCGGTGATATCGCCCACTGTGCCTGCTGCAAGCTGGGATCCACCGTTAAAGCCGAACCAACCCATCCACAAAATGAACGTACCCAGTGTGGCCAAGGCAAGGTTGGAACCCGGCATCGGAAACACACGGCCGTCTTTGTATTTGCCCAAACGCGCACCCAGAACGATCGCACCTGCAAGGGCCGCGAAACCACCCGCTGCGTGCACAACTGTTGAGCCGGCAAAATCATAGAAACCTGCTTCGGACAACCAGCCGCCGCCCCACTGCCAGCTTGCGCCGATGGGATAAATAATGCCGGTCAGGATTGCTGTGAAAATCAGGAACGGCCACAGCTTGACCCGCTCTGCAATCGTGCCTGACACGATGGATGCGGTTGCTGCGCAGAACATCAGCTGGAAAAAGAAATCAGACGCGACGGATGCATAGTCCAGCGTTGCCTCTGCTGCTGATAGTCCAACTGGTTCGAGAACGGTGATGTTAAAGAACCCGCCAAGCCAGCCGTTGATCAGCCATCCATCACCCGGATACATCAAGTTAAAGCCGACCAACCAATACATGATCCCCGAAAGCGAGAACAACGCGATGTTCTTGGTAAGCTGTGTCGTGACGTTCTTGGAGCGCACAAGCCCCGCTTCTAGCATGGCGAAACCTGCCGCCATCCAGAACACCAAAAACCCGCCCACAAGGAACAGGAGTGTCGTCATAAGATAAGGGCCGATTTCATCAAACCCAGGGGCCGCGTCTTGGGCCAATGCAAGGCTAGGGAGCAATGTCGCCGCCACAGAAGCCAAGAGTGTTTTTCTCAGTGTCATAGTCTTTTCCTTTTGAATTGGCTTACAGGGCGTCATCGTTCAGATCGCCGGTGCGAACGCGCAGGGCGCTCTCGATATCAAGCACAAAGATTTTTCCATCTCCGATTTTGTCGGTCTTGGCTGTATCCGCGATCGTGCTGACGACCTGGTCTGCCATGCTGTCCGAAACGGCAATTTCCAGCTTGATCTTGGGGATGAAGTTGACGGCGTATTCTGCACCGCGGTAAATTTCGGTATGGCCCGACTGCGCGCCAAACCCTTTGATTTCGGACACCATCATGCCGCGCACGCCGATTGTGGTCAGCGCCTCGCGGACCTCCTCAAGCTTGAACGGTTTGATTGCTGCAATGATTAGTTTCACGTCTTTCCCCTTTGTCTGGTCCGTGCCAACCCGCTTATTTGCGGGCCTGCTTGGAGATCAGACAAACGGGATGCTGCAGGTGCAGCAATGATTCAGACTGCCAGAAATGGACCAATTCTCAAAAGTTTGCACATTTTTTGCACATATCACCTCGAATGCCTCATTTTTGATCACATTACTGAGGCGAGTGAGCGCATTCCCGCTCTCTACAAGCCAGTCACAAACAGATATGATCGCAAAAAACAGACAAGAATGTCATTGGGCAGAGTATGAGTAACAATTCAAAACGCGGGCCATTGGTGGCCGACAAACGCTATTCCAAGCCGAAACCTGCAAAGAAGCCCGCGGCGAAACGCAAACCGGCCAAGCGCCAAAAACCGCGCGGTCCGATTGCGATGCTGATCGGACTGATCACGGGCGTTTTTGGGTTCGTTTTGCGGCTGATCTGGAAAATCACATGGCGCGGCGCGGCCGTGATGGGTGTTATCCTTGGGATCGGTATTTATTACTTTGCCAGTCAGATGCCCCCCATCAACACGATCATTGATGGTCGCGCACGCGGCTCTGTGACGATGACTGACAGGGCGGGTGATGTATATGCGTGGCGCGGCGACCAGTTCGGCGGCATGATCACCACTGATACGGTATCCAAACACCTGAAAAACGCTGTTGTCGCATCAGAAGACAAGCGGTTTTACCGTCACTTTGGCATCTCGCCACGCGGGATCGCATCAGCAGTGCGTATCAACTTGCGTGCGGGGCGCGGCCCTTTGTCTGGCAACGGCGGCTCAACCATTACCCAACAGGTAGCAAAGCTGTTGTGCCTTGGTGTGCCTTATGACCCAACAAATTGGGAAAGCGAGGCCGCGTATGAAGCTGACTGCCGCCGCACGACATTGTGGCGCAAAGTCAAAGAAGCCGTTTTCGCAATGGGCATGGAGGTCGCCTATACCAAGGACGAAATCCTGACCGTTTATTTGAACCGCGCATATCTTGGCGCGGGTAGCCGCGGGTTCGAGGCAGCTGCGCAACGCTATTTCGGGAAATCCGCAGCACAAGTCACACCTGCGGAAGGTGCGATGTTATCAAGCCTGCTACCCGCGCCGACCAGCCGCGCACCCACCCGTAACCTTGAACGCGCGCAGCAATACGCAAATGTCGTCGTCGGATTGATGGAGGTGCAAGGTTACTTATCATCCTCCGCAGCAGCAGAGGCACGCGCAAACCCCGCCACGTTGTCCGCCGCCGCCGAACAAAAAGCGGGTGGCTATTTCGCGGATTGGGTCATGGCGTCAGGGCCAGAGTTCTTTACCCGCAACACCACAGAAGATGTGATCATCCGCACCACGCTTGATCAACGCATTCAAACGGCGGCTGAAGAAGGGCTGCAATGGGTGTTCGAAAATAAAGTCCGTGAAGGATCAGAGGCGCAAGCCGCCATTGTTGTTATGTCCGCTGACGGGGCCGTTCGCGCGATGGTTGGTGGTCGCGACAATACGGTCACAGGCGCATTCAACCGCGCAACCCAAGCACGCAGGCAGACCGGATCGGCGTTCAAGCCATTTGTATATGCCACTGCACTTGATCTAGGCATGTCACCCAACGATATGGTCAGCGATGTCGAAACCTGCTGGACCATTCGCGGGTCTGGCGAATGGTGCCCCAAGAATTACGACAAACAATTTAAGGGCCCGGTCACATTGACCCAGGCCATGGCCGAAAGTCGCAATATTCCCGCTGTCGTATTGTCCGAACAAATGGGCCGCGAAATTGTGCGCAATGTGGCCACGGGCTTTGGCATCGAAAGCGATTTGGCCGCCGGCCCCGCACTTGCGCTTGGCGTGTCTGAAAGCACGCTTATTGAAATGACAGGCGCGTTTGCTGGTATCTTGAACGGGGGTTCATCTGTTACGCCATATGGCCTGACCGATCTGCGATTTCAGGGTGATCAGGAACCGTTGATGGACAGCACAGGCGTGGGCATCGGAGAGCGGGTCATCCAGGAATCTGCAGCGCGCGAACTGACTTGGATGATGTCGCAAGTCGTGAAGTCAGGCACAGGCCAACGCGCGCAGATTGACGGTTGGGACATCGCGGGAAAATCAGGCACGACACAGGCCGCGCGTGATGCTTGGTTCATCGCCTTTACGGGCGACTATGTCACCGGTGTTTGGATGGGCTATGACGACAATCGGCCACTGTCTGGTGTGACGGGTGGTGGGCTGCCTGCAGATATATGGCGCGAAACGATGACACGTGTTCTGTCGGGGCAACAGCCAACCGCATTGCCGATGCAGGCCCCCGTCAACACGGGCAACACCACGATACTAGAAGGCGGCACGCCAGATATTGTGGTCGATCAGGTGCTGGAAAATGTGCTGAACAATATCCTGAACGGGAACTGATTATTCGGACGGGTCCGCGCAACGGTCATAGCGAAACGCATAGCCGTCCCAGACCATGATAATTCCGTCCGATTGTTTGTCGTTCATCAGCATGGCGCGTTCGGTCCAGACCGTGTCCTCACCCGTGCACTGCATGGTGTATAGCGTCGCATCCATATCAACGACGTTCACCGGGCGGGTCATGCGACATTCGGATTCGACACCATAGAAAATGCCGTCCTTGATCTGCAACGCGCCGCCATCAACCCCGATTAACCCACATTCAGCATTTGCCGATTGCTTGAAGACCCCGTCATAGGGTGCGGCCGTCGCAAGCGCAGGCAGCAGCAGAATGCAAAGTGATGTGCGTAAAATCATGCCGCTCTCATTTCAGCGATCAGTTTGTCCAGATCACCGCGCTGTCGGTCCAGCATTGCGCCCACCTCTGCCCGCTCGGTCAAAAGCATATTCACACCCTCGATGATGAAATTGAAAAACGCGTGTTTGCCTGATCGATCTGACACGTGCCAATCCATCCGCAACGGTGACCGACCGCGTAGCAGAACAGTGGTTTCAACTTCGACCCAGCTTTTGACGGGTGCAGCGCCCTGAACAGTGATTTCCCCACCTATAAATTCGCGGAAGCGGCGACCATATTTCGCCGCGATGTAGTTAGAAAACGCAGGGGTATAAGCCGCCATCTGGCTTGCAGATGCAGCCCGCGCATCGGCGCCCAAACAATAGCGCGCAATCGTGGGCACGTCCGCATGGCGGTCTAGTATTTTTCCAAAATCAGCGATCATACCTGCCTCTGACTTTCCAGAGCTGATGACAGCGTTCACATCGGCAACCAACCGCGTCACCAATGCCTGCGACGATGCCGTCGAAAGCGCAAAACCCGTGCTTGGCATCATCACCGCAGCGGCGCCCGTCATCATCATTCTACGTCGTGTCAAATGGGTCATCTACTGATCTCCATATAATTCAAGATAGGGGTCAACGGCGTCTTCTACCGGGGTTGTCCCCAGTTCAAAACGACGGTTTTGCAAATAGATCAATCGCAGTGCGGCGTAGCTATCTGCGCTTTCGTCCAGCACGCCACTGATTGCGTCACCCGCCTCAACAACCTTTATCACACGTCCTGCCAGTTTTGCGACGGTGCCATATTCGACTTGTTGGGGGGTGCCTACAGATTCAAGCGGATCAATGATCATATCGACGATCCGTCCGGCAAGCGCGCGTTCTGTCGTCGGACCTAGAAACGGCAGTTCAAGATACGCACCTTCTGGCGCACCCCATACTGCGAGCGTTTCGCCAAAATCTGTTTCCTCTTCGGGCAGTCCCATTTCGGTCGCGGGATCGAACAAGCCCAACAAGCCGACTGTCGTGTTAATCAAGAAGCGGGCAGAGTTTTTAACCGCTCCTTCAGCATCGCCTTGCAAGATACCGTTCACGACCATCCCAGGCAGACCAACGTTATCGGCAAAATTCACAACAGGGCGCGTTAGCTCAGTTGGGGGTTTGAAGCTGGCCTTGCTGTTATCCCCACTTGAAAATGCATCACTCAGCGCGACGTTAAAGGCATGCGCTTCGCGGTTGTGATCCTCGTATGGGTCGTGAACAGTCACGCCACTGGGGGCGGGCGAGCAAGCGCCAAGTAGTCCAGATAGGACAATTATCGCGGCAAAGGGCTTCATCATTTTACAATACAATACAGGTTAGAGCAGCTGTTGACGCTTGATATAGCCCCTAAAGCCACCGCTGGCGATGAAAATGCACGGTTATCAGATAGCGCATTAACAATGACTGGAAATCAGCTTAGTTTATGCGCAACAACAAGCAGGCAATTTTTCCAAAGGCGAATATACGCGCATGACCGATCAACTTAACGCCCGCGGCAGGGCTGAACTGCTGGCAGCACGACGCGAAAGCCGCACACTTTACTGGATGGTTGCTGTATTCAGCTTTTTCGTGAACCTGCTGATGCTGACCGGGCCGCTTTATATGCTGAACGTATACGACCGCGTATTGGGCAGCCGCAGTTTGGAAACGCTGATCGCATTGTCAGTGCTGGTCGGGTTTCTTTACGCATGCATGGGCATTTTGGATTTTGTGCGCGGTCGCGTCATGGGCCGTGTGGGTGCGCGGTTTCAGGCCAAACTGGACCGCCGCGTGTTTTCAGCTGTTCTAAAAGCCACAACACTGAACCGTGCCCCAAGAGAGGCCGCAACTGGCCTGCGCGATTTAGAAGCAGTGCAACGTCTGATCACGTCACCTGCATTGATGGCATTATTTGATTTGCCTTGGGCGCCACTGTTTTTCCTTGGCATCTTTATTTTCCATCCATTGATGGGCGTGTTGGCCATGGTCGGTGCGGTCATCCTGATCCTTGTTGCATTAGGCAACCAAGCAACGACCCGAGGTCCGCTTGGGGAAGCGAACGCCGCAACATTCCGATCCGAACAGTTGGGGTCGCAGATCCGCGGCGAAAGCGAGATGGTTCATTCATTGGGAATGCGTGGCGCTGCATTCGACCGTTGGCAGATTGCGCGTGGCGCGTCACTGGATGCGACAATCTCTGCGACAGATGCATCGGGCACGTTCACGTCATTGACCAAAGCGTTCCGGCTCTTCCTGCAATCTGCGATGCTGGGGCTTGGGGCCTACCTTGTGTTGCAGGGCGAACTGACGCCGGGTGCGATGATTGCTGGTTCAATTCTATTGGGTCGCGGCCTTGCGCCGATTGAAATGATCGTGAACCAGTGGGCCGTATACCAAAAAGGCCGTGAAGGTTGGGCGAACCTTTCTGTATTGCTTGGCGCAATTTCACCTGAACCTAAACGCACGTCATTGCCCCAACCGACAGCCAGATTGGTTGCAGATCAGGTCACGATGCTTCCACCAGGGGGGCAGCAAGCCACATTGCGCACAATCAGTTTCACCGTTGAACCAGGCCAAGCCGTTGGCATCATCGGCACATCGGGCGCGGGCAAATCCACCTTGGCGCGTGCACTGACGGGAGTGTGGAAACCTGCGGGTGGGAAAATTCGTTTGGATGGGGCCGCGCTTGACCAATACGACCCCGACGTGTTGGGCCAACACATTGGATACCTGCCACAGCGGGTGCAACTATTTGATGGAACGATCAAAGAAAACATCGCACGCATGTCGCTTGAACCCGACGACGCAAAAGTCGTGGAGGCCGCGAAAAAGGCAGACGCCCATGAGATGATTTTGCGCCTGCCGGACGGTTACGACACCCGCGTTGCGGCAAACGGTGGCCAGCTTTCTGGCGGGCAAATCCAGCGGATCGGACTTGCGCGGGCGATGTATGGCAACCCAGTCGTGCTGGTTTTGGATGAGCCAAACTCCAACCTCGACAACACCGGATCGGCGGCGCTGAACTCTGCCGTAGAGCAACAGAAAAAGGCTGGTGGCATTGTGTTCGTCATGGCCCACAGACCCGACGCGATTTACCATTGTGACACGCTTTTGGTGCTCGAGAACGGATCAAAACGCGCCTATGGCCCCAAAGATGAAGTGCTAAAACAAGTGACAAAAAACCGCGATGAAATCGTCAATGCAGCTGGCAAAGGTGGAGGCGTATCATGAGCACCCCATCACAGACCCCACAACAACGCTGGTCCGCTCGTGGGCCGATGACGATTGGGCTTTTGGCGCTACTGGTGCTGGTTGGCGGATTTGGCACTTGGGCTGTCATGGCGCAAATCACGGGCGCGGTTATTGCGTCCGGCCAGATTGAAGTTGATCGCAACCGTCAGGTCATTCAGCACCCTGATGGCGGCGTGGTGGATGCGATCGTCGTGCAAGAAGGCGATACAGTCGCCATTGGCGACACATTGATCCGTCTTGATCCGTCATTGCTGCAATCTGAATTGGCGATTGTCGAAGGCCAGCTGTTTGAAATCCTCGCACGTCGGGGTCGGTTAGAGGCAGAACGCGACGGCGCGGACACATTGCAATTCGATCCGCTTTTGTCAGAGGTGCCCCAAGGCGCCGATCTGATCCAAGGGCAAACCCGTCTCTTTGATGCCCGTCGCGAAAGCAGCACACGTGCTGTCGAACAGCTTGACCAACAACGTGCACAAATTGCCAGCCAGCTAGGTGGAATCACCGCGCAGCAGGCCGCGCTGGACACGCAAAGCGACCTGATTGCCAAGGAACTTGAAGACCAACAAAAACTTTTGGCGCAACAACTGATCCAAGCCAGCCGCGTATCTGCATTGCAGCGCGAACAGGCCAATCTGATGGGCCGTGTGGGTGAGCTGACCGCATCAGCCGCGCAAGCCGCAGAACGTATGACCGAAATCGAAATTCAGATTTTGTCGCTTGCCACCACGCGTCGGGAAGAGGCGATTACCCGTCTACGAGATCTTGAATATAACGAACTAGAATTGACCGAACGCCGCCGCACCTTGCGCCAGCAGCTTGAACGGCTCGACCTGCGCGCACCGGTTTCTGGTATCGTCTACGGGATGCAGGTGTTTGCTGAACAATCCGTAATCCGCGCTGCCGAACCCGTCATGTTTCTGGTTCCACAAGACCGCCCTTTGGTGATAGCGACAAAGGTGCAACCGACTGACATTGACCAAATCAATCTTGGCCAAGAAGTCACCCTGCGGTTTTCAGCATTTGACCAACGGCGCACGCCTGAATTGACCGGCTCTGTCACTTTGGTTTCGGCAGATATTTTCGTCGATGATGCGACCCAGCAATCGTTTTATCAGGCAGAAGTGCAACTGAACGAAGGCGAGCTTGAAAAGCTGCCCGATGATATGGTGCTCATCCCGGGTATGCCGGTTGAAGCATTTGTGCGCACAGCCGATCGCAGCCCGATGGATTATCTGCTCAAACCGCTTGCCGACTATTTCGCCAAAGCATTCCGAGAGCAGTAATTGCGCCATACCGCATTGCTGGCTAGCGTAGACCAAACAACCAAAGGAAATCCCATGTCCAAGATTGAAGACCAACTTGCCACGCTTGGCGTGACATTGCCTGACGCCCCCGCACCGGCCGCCAACTATGTGCCGTTCGTCGTGGACGGAAATACAGTTTATGTATCAGGGCAAATTTCGGCAAATGACGCAGGCCTGATCACAGGCAAATTGGGCGATGGCATGTCTGTCGAAGATGGCGCAGCTGCGGCGCGTCAATGCGCGATCAGCCTGCTTGCGCAGTTGAAGGCCGCATGCGGTGGCGACATTGATCGGCTGGACCGCGTGATCAAGTTGGTTGGATTCGTGAACTCGACGGGGGACTTCACCGACCAGCCCAAGGTGATCAACGGCGCGTCCGACTTCTTGGTCGAAGCATTGGGTGATCAGGGCCGCCACGCGCGTTCAGCAGTGAGCGCAGCCAGCCTGCCATTGGGCGTTGCTGTCGAAATCGAAGCCATCTTTGCAATCAAATGACCCTACCTGCCGCGTTCTTTGACAGGCCGATTGCGCACCGTGCCTTGCATGATGTCGCACAGGGCCGTGCTGAAAACAGCACGGCATCTATCGCAGCCGCCCTTGATGCGGGTTATGGTATCGAGATTGATTTGCAGCTTTCATCGGACGGCGTGCCGATGGTGTTCCACGACTATGATCTGGGGCGGTTGACCTATGAAAGCGGTCCTGTTGCGATGCGGACGGCTGCCGAACTGAGTGAGATTGCATTACGCCACGATGGGGGCGGCATACCAACCTTGAAGCAGGTTCTGGCCCAAGTTGCAGGGCAGGTCCCATTGTTAATCGAATTCAAGGATCAAGACGGCGCGATGGGCCCAAACGTCGGCCCGCTTGGCGCGGCAGCGGCTGACCTACTGCGCGATTATCAAGGTGACTATGCAGTAATGTCGTTCAACCCACATGCGGTCATTGAATTGAAAACGCTGTTGCCAAATACGCCACGCGGCATCGTCACCGATCCCTATAGCGTGGATGATTGGCCGATGTTGTCGGCTGCTGTGAGGGAGCGGTTGGCAGGTATTCCGGATTACAAAACCGCCTCTTGCTGTTTTATCAGCCACAATCAAGCTGATCTGGACGCTGATGTTGTGGCAAGGTTGAAATCTGAAGGCGCAGCGATCTTGTGTTGGACCGTAAAATCACCCGAGGTTGAAACCGTTGCACGCAAAGTGGCCGATAACATCACATTTGAAGGCTATCTCGCTTGACCACAGCATCTAAGCGCCCACATCTACACCTATGACGGACGCCCCGATCGAGATCAGCACGCACCCCAGCATCACCGAAATCGGGCAGACCGATTGGGATGCTTGTGCACGTGTCGGTTCGGGACGTCCCGCCGACCCGTTCACGACATATCGTTTTCTGCACGCGCTTGAACAAAGCGGGTCCGTTGGTGCAGGCACCGGCTGGCAGCCGCGCTATTTGAAGGCCAAGCAGGGTGAAAATGTTATCGCTGTTGCGCCGCTATACGCCAAGGGACATTCCCAAGGCGAATACATGTTCGACCATAATTGGGCGCATGCCTATGAAAATGCGGGCGGTCGATATTATCCGAAATTGCAAATTGCCGTGCCGTTTACACCCGCGACTGGACGACGGTTTTTGACGCGCGACGGATATGACAGCATGGGCATGGCCGCCCTTGTGCAAGGTGCAGTGCAAATCGCCGCCGACAACGAAGTGTCATCAATCCATGTCACGTTCTGCACCCAAGCAGAGGCACTAGCAGGTGAACAACTAGGGCTGATGCCTCGACTTGGACAGCAGTATCATTGGGTCAATGACAGCTATGAAAATTTCGACGAGTTTCTTGCCAACCTCGCCAGCCGAAAGCGAAAGAATATCAAACGCGAACGTGCCGCCGCCCAATCATTTGGCGGTGACATTCTGATGCTGACGGGCGATGAGATAAAGCCCGAGCATTGGGATGCGTTCTGGCAATTCTATCAAGACACCGGCGCACGCAAGTGGGGGACACCTTATTTAACACGTGCGTTTTTCGACATTGTGCATGACACGATGCGCAATGACATTCTGCTTGTGCTGGCCGTGCGGGATGGTGTGCCGATTGCTGGTGCCTTGAATTTCATCGGCGCCGACACGCTTTATGGACGGTATTGGGGTTGTGTTGAACACCACGACTGTTTGCATTTTGAGTTGTGCTATTACACCGCCATCGACTTTGCGATCGAACACGGACTCGCGCGGGTTGAGGCTGGCGCACAAGGCGAGCACAAGATCGCACGCGGGTATCTGCCGTGCCCAACACATTCGCTGCATTGGTTTGCCGACCCCGGATTTCGCGATGCGGTTGGCAGCTATCTGGAACAGGAACGCGATGCAGTTGATCACGAGATTGAGGTGTTGACCAGCTACGGCCCCTTTCGCAAATCCAACCCGGAGGAACAGCCATGACCCTAACGAACCAAGAACGACGCGATCTGATTGATCCATTGTTGCAGAACGGATGGGCGATGGAAGCTGACCGCGATGCGATGAAAAAGACGTTTGTTTTTCGGAACTTTATCGACGCCTTTGGGTTTATGACCAAAGCGGCGATTTGGGCAGAAAAACTCAACCACCATCCAGAATGGTCAAATGTATACAAAACAGTTGATGTTGTTTTGCTTACGCATGACGTGAATGGGCTGTCCAAACTCGACGCAAAACTGGCATCTAAGATGGATGCGCTAGCAAAGGATTAGACGTGCAAGACCTTTTGAATACGCCGATTTGGGATGGCAAAACACTTTCCGATCTTTTGACCATCGAGTTCCTTGCGTCCATCGTCGGAAGCGTGATGAGCGCCGCAGTGATCTTAATTATCGGCTTTATCGTTGCGGGCTGGATTGCCCGCCGCATCACCCGGATGGGCGAAAAGTACAGCCATCTTGATGATACTTTATTCAAGTTTTTGGGCAATATCAGCCGCTATGTCATAATCGGATTTGCGCTTCTTTTCGTTCTCAACACGTTTGGCATTCAGACAACATCAATTGTTGCGGTCATTGGTGCAGCTGGCCTTGCGGTCGGGCTTGCATTGCAGGGGACATTGTCCAACGTGGCGGCTGGCGTCATGATCATCGTTTTCCGTCCCATTAAAATTGACGATTTTGTCGACGTGAATGGGCAAATGGGTACGGTGAAGGACATCACCCTCAACTTTACGGAATTGGCATCAATCGGGAATGTACAGATCATCATTCCCAACGCCGAAGTTTGGGGCAACACGATTACGAATTATTCCATCTACCCCACCCGTCGCGCGGAATGGCAATTTGGTGTGGGCTATGGTGCAAACCTTGCTGACGCCGAAAAGATCATCCGCGAGACGATCATGGCCGATCCGCGTAGTCACGCCGATCCTGAACCATTTATTCAGGTCAACAATCTAAACGCCAGTTCAGTCGATTTTCTGGTGCGGGTTTGGTGTGATCGCACCGAGTATTTTGCGTATCAAGCTGACATGAAAAGACAGGTCAAAGAGGCGCTGGATGCAGGCGGTATAGATATCCCATTCCCGACCCGCACGATCGTTCAGGCAGACAGCTGATCCAATCATGCCGACATCGCACACGGTGTTGGCGACAAATGAGGCCAGCGGTACGGTGTTCCCCACCGCTGGCCCAATCCTTTGGCTCAACCTGATCTAAAGGGCCGAAAGCAGCGTTTCACCTGCCGAGATTTCGCATTCGCCGGGTGATCCTTCTTCGTTCAGGATCGTGACAACGCCATTATCAACCAGCATTGAATACCGCTTGGACCGCGACACAAATCCAACCGGTGGCGCATCAAAATCCATACCCACCGCTTTTGTAAATTCAGCCGATGCATCGCCCAGCATTGTGATGCCAGCGTCGCCAGCGCCTGTGTCCTTGGACCATGCATCCATCACGAACGGATCATTGACCGACAGGCAGATCACCTCATCCACACCCTTGGATTTGAACCCGTCGAAGGTACGCATGAATGACGGTACATGGGCGGTAGAGCAGGTGCCTGTATATGCACCCGGCAGGCCAAAAATAACAACTCTGCGGCCATTCAAAAGATCGGACATTTGAACGGTTTCTGGCCCGTTTGCGCCCATCCGGCATAGCGTGGCATCTGGCAGTGTTGATCCTGTCGTAATCGTCATGTGTTTTGTCCCTGAATTGAATTGCGTCTGACTTCACAGCACATATAGGCTGCGATGGAACAAAAGGAATATCGCCATGTCACATGTTGTCGTTGTTGGAGCAGGACAAGCAGGATCATCACTGGTCGCCAAGTTGCGTTCAACCGGGTTTGATGGCGCGATAACGCTGATCGGCGCAGAGGCAGTGCCCCCCTACCAACGCCCGCCCCTGTCCAAGGCATATCTGCTTGGTGAAATGGCCGAAGAACGGCTTTATCTGCGACCAGCCGCGTTTTATGCGGACAACGATATTCAACTGCGGCTCGACACCCGCGCCGTTGGGGTCGATGCGACCGCTAAAACAGTTGCCTTGGCCGATGGCACGACGATCAGCTATGATAAATTGGCCCTGACAACAGGATCACATCCGCGCACCTTGCCCGCATCCATCGGCGGCATGTTGGACGGTGTATTCAGCGTGCGGGATTTGCAGGATGCCGACAAAATGGCCCCTGCATTTACCAAGGGCAAAAAGGTGCTCATCATCGGGGGCGGCTATATCGGGTTAGAGGCAGCGGCCGTTGCGTCCAAGCTGGGTCTGTCCGTGACCCTCGTGGAAATGGGAGAGCGTATTTTGCAGCGTGTCGCAGCGCCACAAACGTCTGATTATTTTCGATCCCTTCACACCGAACATGGCGTTGAAATTCGCGAAGGCGTCGGGCTCGACCGACTGTTGGGCGACGATCATGTCACGGGGGCACGTCTGTCCGACGGCACAGAGATCGACATCGATTTTGCGGTTGTTGGCGTGGGCATTATGCCCGCGACATCCTTGGCCGAAAGCGCGGGTATCACTGTCGAAAACGGAATTGTCACCAACGATCACGCCCAAACATCCGACCCAGACATCTATGCAGCGGGCGATTGTGCAACCCTGTCGTTCAAAGGTCAGGCGATCCGCCTAGAAAGCGTTGGCAACGCGATTGATCAGGCCGAAGTTGCGGCACAAAATATCGGCGGCGGTGACGTCGCGTATCAACCAAAGCCGTGGTTCTGGTCCGATCAATTCGATTGCAAGTTGCAGATCGCGGGCCTCAATATCGGGTATGACGCTGTGCATGTGCGGATGGGCGACACGGGCCAGTCGCATTGGTATTATGCGGGTGACACGCTTTTAGCGGTCGATGCAATGAATGATCCGCGTAATTATATGGTCGGCAAACGCTTGATCGAAGCAGGGCGCAGCCCGACACCTGCCCAAATTACTGACCCTGAAACCGACATGAAAGCGTTGTTGAAGGGATGAGGATCATTGGCGGCACACATCGTGGCACGATCCTTACCGATGTGGGTGCGGGCGATACGGCGGCGCATTTGCGACCCACGTCCGACCGCGTGCGCGAAAGTCTGTTCAACGTGCTGCAAGGTGGGCGGTTCGGGCGACCCGTAAATGACGCCCGCGTGCTTGATTTGTTTGCTGGCACGGGCGCACTGGGCCTTGAGGCACTGTCGCGCGGTGCGGCACACGCGACGTTTGTTGATAACGGCAAGGTGGCATCGAAATTGCTGGCTGCGAATATCGCCAAACTCAGACGGGCGGACGACACGACCGTGATAAAATCAGATGCAACAACGCCACCAAAAACGGCGCAGGCTTGCGACCTTATTTTTCTTGATCCGCCTTACGGTCAGTCGCTTGGGATTAAGGCATTGCACGCGGCCCAAGCCGCTGGTTGGATCGCAGCTGGCGGATTAATTGTCTGGGAAGAAAACAGCGCCCAACCAGCACCACGCGGGTTCACATCACTGGACAGCAAGCGTTATGGCGACACATGGATCACTTTTCTGAAGGCCGACCTATGACCCCGAACCTCGTCATTTTTGATTGTGACGGGGTGTTGGTAGAAACAGAATCTATCACCGATCAGGTTCTGTCTGATTATTTCTCCAAACGCGGGGCACCCATCTCTCCTTCCAAGGTGCACGAACTTTTTGCAGGTGGAACGATGGAGGGCGCGGGCGCAGAGGCCATTCGGCGCGGTGCAACTCTTCCATCAAATTGGCTAGACGAAATTTACGCGCATGTTTTTGATGCGTTTCGCCAAGGCGTCGAGGTGTTCCCCGGGCTGATGGATTTGTTGGATGCTCTTGACGTGAACGGCATTCAGTCGGCTGTGGCATCCAATGGTCCGATGGCGAAAATGAAGGTCAGCCTCGGACCATCTGGCCTTTGGGACAGATTTTCTGGGCGCATCTATTCACGCGAACATCATGCCCCGAAACCGGCGCCCGATATGTTGTTGGCTGCTTGTTCCGACACAGGCATCGCTCCTGCGCGGGCCGTCATGATCGATGACACGACGGCAGGCACGCGCGCCGCAGATGCCGCTGGCATGCCCGCAATCGGTTTTGCCGCGGCAAGCAATGCTGACCTATTGCGCGCAACTGGTCACCCTGTTGCACTGTCGATGTCAGAGGTCCAGCAGCTGATCGGGCTTTAGACCGTATAGGTCGGGTGAAACGTGCCCGCGGGTGAAAGCGTGAAAATTTCTGCGCCGCTGGATGTGATACCAATGGAGTGTTCAAACTGGGCGGACAGTGATTTGTCGCGTGTCACTGCCGTCCAGTCATCTGCCAATACTTTGGTTTCTGGTCGGCCCAAATTGATCATCGGCTCAATCGTAAAAAACATCCCTTCTTCCAACACTGAACCAGTGCCAGCGCGCCCATAATGCAAAACATTGGGCGGGGAGTGGAACACACGCCCCAATCCGTGACCGCAGAAATCGCGGACGACAGACATGCGCTGTGCTTCGGCGTAAACTTGGATCGCATGGCCAATATCACCAAACGTATTGCCCGGCTTTGCTGCTTCGATGCCTTTCATCAGCGCATCATGTGTCACTTGGATCAGGCGTTCGGCCTTGCGCGACAGTTTACCAGCAACAAACATACGCGACGTATCACCAAACCAACCGTCAACAATCACTGTCACGTCAATATTGACGATGTCGCCGTCCTTCAGCTGTTTGTCACCTGGAATGCCGTGGCAAACGACATGATTGATCGAAATACAGCTGGCGTGTTGATAACCCTTGTAGCCAATCGTGGCAGACGTCGCCCCAGCATCGTCAACCATCTGTGTGATCAAACGGTCAATCTCACCTGTTGTCTGGCCCACGAAAACATGGGCTGCAATGTCGTCCAAAATCTGCGCGGCCAAACGGCCAGCGGCATGCATGCCTGCAAAATCTGCCGCTTCATAGATACGGATACCATCTTTGGTGACACGACCATTGTTTGTCTGCACAGTTTTCTTCCTTCAACTTACTCCACCGTCACATAGGCCACTGGTGCTTGAAAAACCAGTCACCCCGGTTTGGTTTTCAAACTTCGCCAGCTGCCCAGACAAAAGGCAGCGACTTGTTCAGTGAAATGCCTTGCGCGTCGATGTGACAATCCATCGCCAGAACCTGCACGCCCGCGTTGCGTGCGGCGGCAAAGGCAGCGGCATAATCTGGGTCGATGTCCGCGGCAAGGCTAAGTGCCGCGCAGTCGGTCCGCTGAACCACATACAACATCACAGCGCGGTGCCCTTCTTGCACCATTTGGGTCAAGGCTGACAGATGTTTTGCACCGCGCGCTGTCACGCTATCAGGAAATTCTGCCAGACCTTTTTGACGCGAAAGAGTCACGCTTTTCACTTCTACATAAGTTTGCTTTGATCCCGTCAGCAGGAAATCGATCCGGCTATTTTCGGCGTATTTCACCTCAGCCTTCACGGTGTGATATTCGGGCAATCCCGCGATCAAATTCGTTTGTAACACTGGTCCAACGATACGGTTCGGCAGGCTTGTATCGACACCCACGAAGTGGCCATCTGCTTGTTCGATCAACCGCCAGCCATATTTCAATTTTTTGCGCGGATCGTCATTCGGTTCCAACCATATTTTTGTGTCCGGTGCAGCCATGCCCATCATTGATCCGGGGTTCGGACAATGCGCCACAGCCTCTGCCCCGTCAGGCAAAACAACATCCGCCAAGAACCGCTTGTAACGGCGGATCAATCGGGCGGGCACGAGAGGCGTGGCAAATTCCATACGACGATCTATAACCATCATAACACCACAGGAGAAACACCAATGACCAATCCGACCGCTGCCATGCTTGTTATCGGTGATGAAATCCTATCGGGGCGCACCCGCGACGCCAACATGCACTATCTGGCGGGCGAGCTGACCCAAGCAGGCATCGACCTGACAGAGGTCCGCGTCGTGTCCGACGATGCACCCGCGATCGTTGCCGCCACCAAGGCACTTTCATCTGCATATACCCATGTGTTTACATCAGGCGGCATTGGCCCGACCCATGATGATATCACGGCAGACTGCATCGCTGCAGCATTCGACGCCCATATCGATGTGCGTGACGATGCACGCGCATTGCTTCAGGCCCATTACGACCGTAGCGGCCAAGAATTGAACGCGGCCCGATTGCGCATGGCGCGCATCCCCGATGGCGCGACCTTGATCGACAACCCCGTCAGCACCGCACCAGGTTTTTCACTTGGCAACGTGCACGTCATGGCCGGTGTCCCATCTGTCTTCAAAGCAATGGTTGCATCAATCCTTCCAACGCTAACGGGCGGCGCACCTTTACTGTCCCAAAGCTTGCGCGTTGTGCGCGGCGAAGGGGACATCGCAGGGCCGCTTGGCGAATTCGCTGCGCGTTACCCCGATTTATCGGTCGGATCCTACCCGTTTCAAAAAGATGGCGTATACGGGGCCAACCTTGTTGTGCGCGGCAAAGACGCCAACGCATTAAACGCGGCGATGGTGGATTTGGCCGCCGTATTTGAATGACCCTTCCGTCTATTTCCACCCTTTATGATGTTATCGACGCGACATGGCCCGCAGCTAATATGCGCGCGGTCGGGCCATTTATCGTACGGCAGGGCAAAGGCGGTGGCAGCCGTGTGAGCGCAACGACACTTGCCCAATCAAACCCTAATCCTGATATCACAGTCGCCGAAAACGCGATGCGGACTCTGGGGCAGCACAATTTATTCATGATTCAAGACGGCCAAGATCCGTTTGATGGGCAGCTTGCGGATGCCGGTTACCGCGTCATGGACCCTGTCAGCCTCTATGCCGCTCCGGTCGATTTAATCTGCCGACAAGACGTGCCGCACAAAACCTGTTTTGGGGCATGGCCCCCGCTCGCGTCCCAGTTGGAGGTTTGGGACCGCGGTGGCATTGGCCCCGAACGCATTGCAGTGATGGATCGTGCCAAAGGTGCGAAAACATCGATCTTGGGTCGGGCAAATGACAAGCCCGCGGGCACGGTGTTTGCCGCCATCCACGACGGTTGCGCCATGCTGCACGCGCTTGAAATCCATCCGGATTTTCGTCGACTTGGACTGGGTCGGCATTTGACAGTGGCTGTTGCAAAATGGGCCAAAGCGCAGGGTGCCAACCACCTTGCCCTGATCACAACGAATGCAAACACGGGCGCCAACGCGCTCTACTCTTCCCTCGGCATGTCGGTTGTGGGACACTATCATTATCGTATCAAAACCGAAGGTTAAAAGCCCCGTGTCAAAACTCCCAACCGCCCTTGATTTGCCAATGGTCGATCCGCTTCCAGACGCGACCCAAAAATACTTCGACATCTGCACCGACAAGCTGGGCATGATCCCGAATGTATTGCAGGCCTATGCATTCGACATCGACAAACTCAACGCGTTCACCGCTCTTTATAATGACGTCATGCTGGCGGCCTCTGGGTTGACCAAACTGGAACGCGAAATGATCGCGGTGACCGTGTCTTCAATCAACAAATGCTTTTATTGTTTGACGGCCCATGGCGCAGCAGTCCGGCAATTATCTGGCGATCCTAAATTGGGCGAAGCGTTGGTCATGAACTGGCGCGTCGCCGACTTGGACGCCCGCCAACATGCGATGTTGTTGTTTGCCGAACTCATGACGGTAAACTCGGCTAGCATAGAAGAAAAAGATCGCGATGCGCTGCGTCAAGTTGGGTTTTGCGACCGTGATATTTGGGACATCGCCGCGACCGCCAGCTTTTACAACATGACCAATCGCATGGCATCGGCGACCGATATGCGCCCGAACGATGACTACCACGCATTGGCCCGATGATCCGGATACTGCTTCCATTTTTGCTGGTATTCGGGGCTGTGGATGCTGCTGCACAAACGCTTAGCTTTCCCAGCAACGCACGGCTAAGCCGAGAGGTGACGCGCGATATTGATAGCTATGCAATGCCGGTCGGGCCGTGGGCAGAAGGAAGCGTTCCCAGTCGCACGGTCGAAGGCGCATTAACCCAACAGGCATGGCAAATATCAGCAACTGGTTTGACTGCCCTGCAACTTATCAGACCGTTGCGGGACCAGCTGAGAAATGCAGGTTTTACCGTCGTTTTTGAATGCAAGGACGTGGCATGCGGCGGTTTCGATTTCCGTTTTGCTGCCCCCATTCTGCCGCCTCCTGACATGCGGGTGAATTTGGGCGATTTCCGATACCTTGCTGCGCAACGGGACAGCGAAGACAACCCAGAAATCATCAGCATTATCGCCAGTCGGTCGGCCCGCACCGGTTACATTCATGTCACACGCGTCGGGCCAGCGGGAGAAAAAATCGCCAAAGCAGATGATAGCCCCGCGGTTGGCGCGCGCCCTAGCAGCAGCCAACAACCCATTGGTTCGGCACTTTTGGAAAATGGGCGATCCATATTGGAAGGATTGGCGTTCGAAACAGGGTCCGCCCAGTTGGGTGAAGGACCGTTTTCAGTGTTGCAAGAGCTTGCTGATTTTCTAGCCGCCTCTCCGACAATCAGGATTGCACTGGTCGGACATACGGATTCGTCTGGCTCGCTGGATGGCAACATCGCATTATCCAAAAGGCGGGCGGGGTCCGTACGCGAACGACTTGTTTCCATATACGCTGTCGATCCACGGCAAATTGATGCTCAGGGAATGGGCTACCTTTCGCCCATTGCTTCCAACCAGACAGAAGACGGCCGCCGCGCAAACCGCCGCGTCGAAGCGATTGTCACATCAACGAATTAGGCGGCTTGGCCTTCTCCGCTTTGCAGCGTTGGATCCCATGTGACGACCCGCGATCTGCCCTGCGCCTTTGCCGCATAAAGCGCGCTATCCGCCCGCAGCAGCAGTGCATCCAGTGTTAGATCGCCCTCAATCGGGACCGCCCCGATTGAAAGTGTTACGGAAAGATGCTGTGTTTCCTTCGATGCGCTAAACGGGATCGGTTGACCAATGCGTCCCGCAATTACGCGGGCCTGATGAATCGTCGCGCCTGAAAGCAAGACAGCAAATTCCTCTCCCCCGATGCGCCCGGCGACATCCATATCGCGCAAGTTCCATTTGAGCCGATTTGCGATCTGGATCAGGCAGGTATCCCCGACCGCGTGGCCCCATTTATCGTTAATTCTTTTGAAATGATCCGCATCAAGTAGCAAAAGAACGCCGCCGTTTTGCCCATGCATTCGTTTTTCGGCAAGCTGCATGAATGTGCGCCGATTATTCAGACCCGTCAGCCCATCCTTGCGCGATAGCAACGAAAGCCGTCGCATGGTGCGAAGTTGCGATTGAATGATCGTCAAAAACAGAGCGACAAAGGGCGCACCTACAAAAATGCCCTGTAAGGCATAGTGGGATACGCCAAGCGGCCACCCACCGATGGTCAGATAAATAAATGTTAGATTGAACATGACAATCACGCAAAGTGAAACCGCAGCCATTGCGACCACACCCACCATTCGATTTGGTGTCATAAATTTGAATAATTCGTTCATTCGGCGCCCTCGTAAGAACACAGTAGGAACAAGAGATTTAGAAGCGTTTAATCGGAAACAAAAAAGCGCGGCCACTTTGAAAAGGGCCGCGCAAGTAGGGTGTTAAACACCGTTGGGAAGTCGTTTATGTCCAGACGTCCGGGCCTTTGTCGGCCAGTGTGTGAACAAGGTAATCAATAAAGGCACGCACTTTTGGCTGTGTAAAACGGCCCGGCGGATACACCGCGTAGATGCCTTGTGTTTCAACCGGAAGGTCAGGAATTGCTTCTTCAACCAATCCTTGTGCCATTGCATCGGCGTAAAGGAAGCTAGGGAGATAAGCGATGCCAAGCCCACCAACACAGGCATTCAAAAGCGATTGTCCGTCGTTCACGGTAAGCCAACCGGCCGTGCGCACTTGGCGTTTTTCACCTGACGGGGCTGTTAGTTTCCAAACCGCGGAATTTGACTGGTTTGAGTAATGCAGCAGCTTGTGTTCATTCAGATCGTCAATCTTTTCAGGACGACCGTATTGCTCGAAATAGCCGGGGCTTGCGATCATGCGTTTGGTGGTTTCGGTCAACTTGCGGGCCCGCAGTGTGCTATCTTCCAGCTCACCGATGCGCACAGCCATGTCAAAGCCTTCGGAAATCAGTTCCACATAGCGGTTGTTAAGAACCATGTTGACCGTAATGTCGGGAAATTCTGTTAGGAAATCGCCCAGCACTGGTGACAGATGGTTCACCCCAAAATCAGTCGCAACTGAAATTCGCAACAGTCCCGATGGCGCCGATTGCATGGATGTAACCAATGCATCCGCTTCGCCTGCATCATTCAGAACGCGGCGGGCACGATCATAATACGCAAGCCCGATTTCTGTGGGGCTGACGCGGCGTGTTGTCCGGTTCAAAAGACGCGCACCAAGTCGTGCCTCGAGCGACGACACATGTTTGGACACGGCGGACTTTGAAATCCCCATCTTCTTGGCTGCGTCGGTAAATCCACCTTGATCCACAACCGTGGCAAAGGCTTCCATTTCGGTGAGGCGATCCATGCTCGCTCCTTAAGACTGCTTATCTGCGTTGGACCAATGTTTGGCGTCCAAATCAGGCAGGAATGGGACGATGCCGCGACAATAGCGGGGTTTTGTCGCGGACTGGTGAAGGCAGAGAAACAAACGATGCTGCGGCATGGACAGTTGGATTTGGCTGCAAACACCCTTATAATAAGGCTTATGGCATATGATTATGATGCGCTTTATGCGACCCAGGCAAATGCGCTTGGCAAACCATCCCCTGCATTTGTTTCTTTTTTTGCAACTTACAATTCAGTTCGCGCCCGCGTTTTGGATATCGGATGCGGACAAGGCCGGGATGCAATTTTTATTGCCCAAGCAGGTCATAGGGTCGTTGGTGTCGATATTTCAAAACACGGCATCGCTGGGATGTTGCAGCAGGCCAAGGCGCAAAAATTGGACATATCGGGTATTGTATCTGACGTTATCACCTATGAACCCGAGGGCCAATTTGACGTCATTTTGATTGATCGCACCCTGCATATGCTGCCTGACAATGCGCAATCAAAGGTTTTGGCCAAGTTGATCACCCATCTTCAGCCCCAAGGTTGGATGCTTATCGCAGATGAAACATCCAATCTGCCAAGGTTTCGGGAGGTCTTTTCAAAATCAGGGCGCAAATGGTCAACTCACAAAGACGGCAAAGGTTTATTGTTTGCTCAAGCGTCCTAGAGAGTTGCGGCCAGTCGTGTGCCTTGGTCTATGGCGCGTTTGGCATCAAGTTCGGCGGCAACATCCGCACCACCGATCACATGCGGTGCGCGTCCAGCCTCAATCAACACATCAGCAAGACTACGTTCCGGCACCTGCCCTGCACAAAGCACGATGGTATCGACTTCAATCAGTTGGGGGTTCTCGCGTGCTTCTCCAAATGTCACGTGCAGACCATCGGCATCGATACGTTCATAATTGACGCCACCGATCATTTTGACGTCTTTCATTTGCAACGCGGCACGGTGAATCCAACCTGTGGTTTTCCCAAGGTTCTTGCCCAGCTTTTGTGCCTTACGTTGCAACAGCGTAACTTCGCGGACAGCAGCATCAGGTTGCGGCCCCTCAGGGGCAATTCCACCGCGCACCTGCTCTGGGTCCGCAACGCCCCACTCTTCCAACCACGCATCAAGGTCTTCGGTCGGGCTTTCGTCTGTGACCAAAAATTCGGCCACATCAAACCCGATGCCGCCCGCACCAATGACTGCAACCCGTTTGCCAACATCGGCCTTGTGCCGCAGCACATCAATATAAGACAGTACATTCGGGCCGTCTTGCCCTGGGATGACGGGGTCGCGTGGAGTGACACCGGTTGCGATGATAACTTCGTCAAAATCCGCCAAGGCATCCACATCAGCAATGGTATCCAAACGCACGTCAATGCCCGCGTCAGCCACCTTGGTCTGGTAATACGCGACCAATCCCCAAAACTCTTCTTTGCCCGGCACCTGTTTAGCCATGTTCAACTGGCCGCCAATCTGGCTCGCTTTTTCAAAAATACTCACCTTGTGCCCGCGCTCAGACAAGGCCAGCGCCGTGGACAATCCAGCAGGACCCGCGCCGACCACCGCAACTGTCTTGACGTTCGCGGCCTGCTCCAGCACCAGCTCTGTTTCAAAACAGGCGCGTGGATTGACCAAGCATGATGACATCTTCCCGCTGAAGGTATGATCCAGACACGCCTGATTGCATGCAATACAAGGGGCGATCTGTGCCGCTTTTCCATCCATAGCCTTTGCCACAAAATCAGGATCTGCAAGAAACGGGCGCGCCATACTCACCATGTCAGCACAGCCGTCAGCCAATACATCCTCCGCCACTTGAGGCGTATTGATCCGGTTGGACGTGATGACAGGGATTGAAACCTCGCCCATCAGTTTCTTGGTCACCCAACTAAATGCGCGTCGCGGTACAGATGTGGCAATCGTTGGAATGCGCGCTTCATGCCAGCCGATGCCGGTATTCAAAATTGTGGCACCGGCAGCCTCAACCGCCTTTGCCAGTTGCACTACTTCATCCCAAGTTGACCCATTCGGGATCAAGTCGATCATCGACAATCTGTAAATGAGAATAAAATCCGCGCCGACAGCCTCGCGTACACGGCGCACAACTTCCACCGGCAGGCGCATACGGTTTTCATAGGAACCGCCCCATTCATCGTCGCGCTTATTCACATGCGTAACAAGGAATTGGTTCAGGAAATACCCCTCCGATCCCATCACTTCGACACCATCGTATCCTGCTTCGCGCGCACGAACGGCAGCCGTCACAATAGCTGCAATCTGTGCTTCAATTCCCTCAGCGTCCAACGCCTTTGGCGGAAATGGCGAGATCGGGGATTTTACCGCGCTGGCTGACACACAATCAGGCGAATAAGCATAGCGCCCCGCATGCAAAATCTGCATTGCAATCTTGCCGCCTGCGTCGTGAACGCGGTCCGTCACAATCTTGTGGTTCGCGATATCATCTTCGGAAAACAAGCCGGCAGCTCCCGGAAAAACGCCACCCTCTTTGTTGGGGGCCATGCCGCCTGTGACCATTAACGCAACCCCACCACGCGCACGGGTCGCATAAAATTCGGCCACCCGGTTCCAATCGCGGGTTTCTTCCAATCCAGTATGCATTGACCCCATCAAAACGCGATTCTTGAGTGTCGTAAAACCAAGATCAAGCGGGGCAAGCATATGCGGATAAGATGTCATCAAAGTCTCCTGAAAAATCTGTCACAACACAATGGACACAAGCCGCCATGCAGGTCACGATAAACGCAGCGTCAGTATCTTCTTTTGACCAAAAATACCGCGGGGGTGCGGGGGCTGGCCCCTGCCCTTTTTAGGTCGTCTCGACACAGTGGCGACGAAACGCGCTTTTCAACATATCCAGTTCTTCCCGCAAAAGCGCGATTTCAACCCGAATATCTTCGGCCAACGATTCGCCCGCAATCAGGGTAAAGCTGTTCAGGGTGGCTCCCGTCTCAACATCAGATACCACAAATGTTTGCACACCATCCGATAACAGATGGGCGGGGACAGGCACATGAACGACCCAATGACTGTCTGTCGGGTCACGCTCAACGCTGACACCGTCCAGCTTTGCGCCCAAATGTGTCGCAGCAATCTCTGGCGGTTTTTCTGAAACCCCTTCCAGGACACCTTCCCAAACGCCGGCAATCATACGTGTCTTGACCAATGTAATCGTCATTTCAAATCTCTTCCTTGGTGCAGGTCATAGTTCCGCACGTGGATACCGACAAAGCGTGATGTCGCGCATCGTAATCTGGTTCATTTCCGGACCTTCAAAAATCAGGTCCAGCCACATACGCTCAATCCGCTTTTCGTTGATGTCAGAATATCCAAGATCAAATTCTACCATCACGTCTTCTTGGCCCAGGGGCATTTCCAACACCAGCTGTTCGGTATTTGGCCCATGCTTAATATTCAAACGCGCAAATACCTCGAGCGGCTTTTCGGTTTCTATTATTGCATTCACCCGCACAATATGGCGACGCTGTAGGCCTTCACACGCAGATTGTGGTGCATCAATAACGAGCGACAAAAAGCTTCCATCAAAAGCAAAAACATCCATGCGAAGGGCAAATGGCGCAAGGTCTTCTTCACGCTTGTTGCGCACTTGGCGGTATGTCAGTTCCGAAAGTTTACAATCGTGGAACAGCGTGACTTCTTCACCGATCTCGGTTTTGTTTGGCACGGCAGATTGACCAGAACGCGGCAACGGTCCGCGCCAAAGCCTTGGACGCCATGACCATTCTGTCCCACCGGGACGCGAAAAGGCGTTTGAGCCGATCCGCGGCAAGGCAAGGCGGCTATCAGCAACATACATCAATTCGTCAACATGGGCGCGGATTTGGCGGGCCCGATGCCGTTGCTGGCGCAATGCTTCAAGCTCGGCCAATGGCGCCTTGCGCGCAGCAGACGCCCAGCGCGCGACTGCGCCGCGTTCCATGATCCGTCCGATCAGGCTTTCGCGCTTTGGTGCCATTGGTTTCCACGTCCTTGTGCTTGGGTCTGCGACCATCTCTGGTGCGCGCACTCTACATGCCTAATTGTCGCCAAAAAGGAAACAGTGCTCAACCTTCTTGATCCGAAGGCGGCACATTTGCAGCATCAATCGCGGCTGTGGCCCGTGCAAGCAACGCTTTCCCAACAGGATCTGTCAGCGGAGCCTGCAAAAACCCTCGCACGCTTACGCTGATCAAGCGGTCCGAAATATCACCAAAAGCCCGCCACTGCGCATCTTGAACGCCGGTGATTTCAGACTGTGCGCTGTCGTCAAAAGCAACAACCACGTAATCACCTGCTTTGGCGACTGACTGCACATCAACTGTCTTGCCATCACCCGATCGCGACAAAATTTGCGGGCCAGCGTCACTTTCCAACACTGCCGCAAACGCATCAGGATTTTCTGAAACGACACCAGACCCCGCTTGGCCAACCTGCACCGTCATGATCGCGGGGATCGCGGCCTTTGCATCAATTTCGCCCAAGGCCAAACAAGGCGCAAAGATCGCAAAGCCTTCGTCGGGTCTGCTTGCTGAGGGGTCGGCGCAATATCCGTCCGCCCCGCGCACTGTAACCGCCCCGCCGTAAAGGGCGATAGATTTCACAGGTTCAACCGTACGGGACAAACCGTTCGGCAAAACACCAGAAAGATCGGGCATCGAAAACGACTGCAAACCGTCTGAACAAGCGGCAAGGGCAAACAATGCCCCCACCTGTAAAGCGCGCAACATCTTCACTGTTTTAGAGATCCATATAAATGTGACGTTCTTTGCGGGCGCCTGGATGTGTTGTTGCACCCAAACGGGCACCACCAACGAGCTGGCTGTATTTCCACAAAGCACCTGAGGCATAAATCGTCTCGCGCGGACCATTCCATGCCTCACGACGCGCAGTCATATCTGCATCGGACACATCAACAGAAAGCTCACCCGTGATCGCGTTCATCGTGATCATATCGCCGTTTTGCAGCAATCCAATCGGGCCACCATGTGCAGATTCAGGACCCACATGACCCACACAGAACCCGCGTGTCGCGCCAGAAAAGCGACCGTCTGTTATCAAGGCCACCTTTTTGCCCATGCCCTGACCAGACAGCGCAGCAGTCGTGGACAGCATTTCGCGCATGCCAGGCCCACCTGCTGGGCCTTCGTTGCGGATGACAAGAACTTCGCCCTCTTCGTATTGGCGGGCTTTGACAGCTTCAAATGCGTCTTCTTCGCATTCAAACACACGGGCGGGGCCAGTGAATGTCTGCTCTTCGGCAGTCATGCCCGCAACTTTCACAATCGCACCTTCAGGGGCAAGGTTCCCCTTCAGGCCAACAACGCCGCCTGTTTTGGTAATTGGTGTCTCAACCGGATAGATGACACGGCCATCTGCTTCACCCGCGATAAGATCCAACTCTTCACCCATTGTGCGGCCAGAGGCTGTCATGCAATCTTCGTGGATCAGGCCCGCTTTGCGCAGTTCCTTAAGAACCACAGGCACGCCACCTGCTTCATACAAATCCTTGGCGACATACTGTCCGCCTGGTTTCAGATCGACGAAATATGGCGTGTCTTTGAAGATATCGCAGACGTCGAACAGATCGAAATCGATGCCCGCCTCATGCGCGATCGCTGGAAGGTGCAGGCCCGCGTTTGTGGACCCGCCGGTGCAAGCAACAACACGCGCCGCGTTTTCCAGCGACTTGCGTGTCACCACGTCACGCGCACGGATATTTTTCTCGATCAGGTTCATGACCGCTTCACCAGAAGCCACGCCATATTGGTCACGGCTTTCATATGGGGCTGGCGCACCGGATGAATTCATCAACGCAAGGCCGATAGCCTCGGATACACAGGCCATGGTGTTGGCCGTAAATTGACCACCGCAAGCACCCGCAGACGGGCAAGCAACACGCTCGAGTGCTGCCAATGCTTCATCGGACAAGTTCCCCGCCTGATGCTGACCTACGGCCTCGAAAACGTCTTGGACTGTCACATCTTTACCGTCCAAACGGCCTGGCAGGATCGACCCGCCATAGATGAACACAGATGGCACGTTCAATCGCACCATCGCCATCATCATACCGGGCAAGGATTTGTCGCAACCAGCAAGACCCACAATCGCATCGTAGCAGTGGCCGCGCATTGTCAGCTCGACCGTGTCGGCAATCGCTTCACGCGATGCCAAGGAAGACCGCATCCCTTCGTGGCCCATGGCGATGCCGTCGGTCACGGTGATGGTGGTAAATTCACGCGGTGTGCCCAAACCCTTTTTCACGCCAAGCTTCACAGACTGCGCCTGACGGTTCAGCGAGATGTTACAAGGTGCGGCCTCGTTCCAGCATGTCGCAACACCAACCCACGGCTGTTTGATCGCCTCGTCATCCAGACCCATCGCATAAAAATACGACCGATGTGGGGCGCGGCTTGGCCCTTCGGTAACGTGGCGGCTTGGCAGGTTGGTCTTATCGGTCATGGGATCGGTCCCTTTGCTGGAATAATGTTGCCTATGGTCTAAGGGGTTACGCATGGTTGTGCAATCCGCCCAGAGCCGTCAGAAACACGCATATGACAGACAAATATGCCGCCCACCGCGCGTTCGTACGCCCTGCCTTTGCCAGCAATGGCTTGGGCAAGGTTTTGTGGATCGTTGTGTTGATGGAATTGGTTTTCATTCTGACCCCACTGATTGTGGGTTCGATACTGCCGCTACGCTGGCAGCTGATCTATGATGCAGGGGTCACACCTGTTGGCGTGCTGGCGCAACTGGCATCGTTCGGGGCCATCGCAGCAGCGCTTATGCTATTGGTGCGTAAAATTCATGGGCGCGGTTTTTGGTCGATGGTTGGCCCCGTGGCCCCCACTGTGCAAAACATGAAAATCGCCGCTGTTGCGGTGTTTTGGTTGCTTGTGGTGCAAACAGTATTGCCACCATGGATTGTCATGGCAGAGCTGGCCGAAACACGCGGCCTGTTCAGCTGGGCGATCTGGATCGTACCCACGATTATTATCTTGATCGTACAGACCGGCACGGAGGAGCTTTATTTTCGCGGATACCTGCAACAGCAATGCGCCGCTATCAGCAACAATCCTTGGGTTTGGATGGGTCTGCCTTCGTTGTTGTTCGGCGCGGGGCACTATTTGAACGGCTATGGCCCCGCCGATGGGCTGCTTTATGCGTTCTGGGCAACACTCTTGGGGTTGGCCTGTGCTGATCTGACTGCACGCACAGGCAACATCGGCGCGGCCATTGGCCTGCATCTTTCAAATAACTTGTTCGCCTTTATGACAGCGGCAGAGGTCGGCGCGCCATCAAGCGGGCTTGCGCTGTTTCTATATCCGCCAACGGACCACAGTCTGATCGATTATGGGCTGCACACATTGCTAGAGCCGTGGGTGATCCCCGAAGTGCTTATCATATGCCTGATGGTTGGGGTTATGTGGCTTGCAGCGCGAATTGCGATACGGGCCTGATTGCATTTTGTGCCCCAGCGTCATATCTGATTTGGACAAGTAAAGAGGCGCGCCATGAACTGGATCACAAATTACGTCCGTCCGACGATCAACTCGCTGTTTTCACGTCGCGAAGTGCCGGACAATCTTTGGACAAAATGCAGCGATTGCGGAACGATGCTGTTTCACCGTGAATTGGCCGAAAATTTGAATGTTTGCACGAACTGCAATCACCACATGCCGATTGGTGCGCGCGACCGTCTGACATCCATCTTTGATGGTGGTGTTTTTGTAGAGGTTGATGTGCCAGAGCCGGTTGCCGACCCTTTGCATTTCAAAGATCAAAAGAAATACACCGACCGCATCAAGGATGCCCGCAAGAAAACCGGCGAAAAAGACGCGATGCTTGTCGCCGAAGGTGACATGGGGCGCACAGGGGTTGTGGTCGCCGTGCAAGATTTCTCATTCATGGGCGGGTCAATGTCGATGTATGTCGGCAATGCGATCGTGGCCGCAGCAGAACGCGCGATTGCACTTGGCCGTCCGCTGATCCTGTTTTCCGCCGCGGGTGGCGCGCGTATGCAAGAAGGCATTATGGGCCTGATGCAGATGCCGCGCACAACAATCGCAGTTCAAATGCTCAAAGAAGCGGGCCTGCCCTATATCGTGGTGCTGACTCACCCGACCACCGGCGGTGTGACCGCGTCTTATGCGATGCTTGGCGATGTGCAGATTGCGGAACCAAATGCGTTGATCGGCTTTGCCGGTGCGCGCGTGATCGAACAAACCATCGGGGAAAAACTGCCCGAAGGGTTCCAACGCGCCGAATACCTTCTGGACCACGGCATGCTGGACCGCGTAACGCCCCGCCCGGCCCTTAAGGACGAGCTGGTTACGATTGTGCGCTTGTTGATGGGAATGGACGCACCGATCAAAGGTGATCTGCCAGCTCCCGAAATTGCATCCAACGCAATGGAACAGATTGAGGCCGCCGAGGACGCAAAAGCGTGATCGCAGCCCTAATCGGCATTTTTGCTGGCACTGGTGCCATGTTTGGCCTGTGGCACAGCGGAATGTTGCGGGAACGATCCGGTCTTGCGGTTCTGCTTGCTGCAATCGCGTTCTTCTATCCCGTTTTTGCAGCCCAGGACGGCGATGTTGTTGGGGCTGTGTTACATTTCCTGATCTTTGCCGGGTTCAGCCTTCTTGCCGTCGCTGGGTTCCGGCGTGGTGCGTATATCATCGCGGGCGGGCTCATTGCGCATGGCGTGTTTGACGCTGGTCTTCACTGGCTGGGTGCACCCGGTCCAATTTGGTGGCCTGCATTCTGCGCAGGCGTCGACATCACGGCAGGGATCATCCTTGTGCGCCTGCTTCAAACTGGAAAAATACCAACATGACCCAAGGATCAGATGCAATTCTGGCGCGTATGATGGCGCTGCACCCCAAAGTCATCGACCTTACATTGGATCGGGTATGGGCGCTTTTGGAAAAGCTGGACAATCCACAAGCCAAGCTGCCACCGGTGATCCATCTGGCAGGGACAAACGGCAAGGGATCAACCCAAGCAATGATCCGCGCCGGACTAGAGCAATCTGGCGCCGCTGTTCATGCCTATACGTCCCCACATCTTGCGCGATTTCACGAACGCATTCGCCTTGCAGGCACGCTGATTTCCGAGGATGCACTGACAGCAGTGCTTGACCGATGCTATGCGGCCAACGGACCCGACCCGATCACCTATTTTGAGATCACAACAGTCGCTGGGTTGTTGGCATTCGCGGAAACACCTGCTGACTTCACGTTGCTAGAAGTCGGGCTTGGTGGACGATTGGATGCCACCAATGTCATCGACACACCCGCCGTCACCGTCATTACCCCTATCGATTTGGACCACCAACAATTTCTGGGTGACACGCTTGGCGCGATTGCGGGGGAAAAGGCAGGCATCATCAAACGCGGTGTTACTTGCGTTGTTGGCCCACAACACGAAGAAGCGATGGACGTGATCGAGGCAACCGCAGCCCGCCTTGGTGCGCCACTGCTTGCCCATGGTCAACACTGGCATGTGTCGGTCGAACGTGATCGCCTGATCTATCAAGATGAAAACGGGTTACTTGATTTGCCACTGCCCGCCTTGCCCGGCCCGCATCAGGTCCAAAACGCAGGCGCAGCCATCGCAGCATTGCGTCACTTGAACCGCGACGAGGCCGCCTGTGAAGCCGCCCTGACAAATGCCTATTGGCCCGCGCGTATGGAACATCTGAAAACAGGCGCATTGGTCGATGCCGCAAAACCCGCAGAGCTGTGGCTTGATGGAGGGCACAATCCAGCGGCCGGTCGTGCGTTAGCGGCAACCCTAAAGGCACAACCGAACCGTCCAACCCACCTGATTTGCGGGATGCTGAATACCAAGGATATCGCGGGCTATCTGCGCCCTTTGGCTGATATAGCGCAAAGCCTGACAGCCGTGTCGATACCCGATGAGATCAACACCATCCCCGCCGCCGCAACCGCCGCGGCAGCACAAGACGTTGGCCTGTCGGCAACAACCGCCGACAGCGTCGAGGCCGCAATCGCATCGATTGTGCGTGACGCACCAAATGCGCGCATTCTCATTTGCGGTTCGTTGTATCTTGCGGGTCACGTGATGCGTTCAAATGCGCCAATATCCGTTTCTCAAGAAGGTTGAGACAACACCCTGCTTTACGTATACACAGCGCGGGCATTCATACGGACCATTTGCAAATGAACACATTTTTGCGGCAAACAGCCCAGCGCGTTGCGCCCAAGCTTCAGCTTGCATCGATACTGATTGCGGGCGTGGCTGGCCCGATCCAAGCTGCCGAACTCAATTTGTGTTGGCGTGGTGGTGGCGGATACACCATGACGGGCCGCATGACCTTGCCTGATGAAGCGATGTTCAAAACCATCCTGACCGAGGATGACATTACCAACTTCAAGATTTCCGGCTATCTAAAGGGCCGTTTAATCGGCACATGGAACAGCGCCCAACGCAATGCGGACACCACATGGCATCTGCGTTTTGATCCAGCTGGCATGATATTTCTGACCGGCGGCCGTTTTGCCAGTTTTGCATCCCAAGGCTGGAATGCAGATGGCGATGTCGAAAATTGCGGCGTCAACGGTTTTGGATTTAACTCTGGCAGCTTTGCCCAAGATATTTGCGTCGATGGCAAATACATTGAAGCAAGCAGCGTTCCGCCCGACACGCCCTTGCTGGCAACGTTGGACCCTGTGACCCCCGATTGCCGTAACACCGCCGCCGTCAGTCGTGCACAGCGTCACTAAATTCACCCCAACGAATCAAAATGATTGACGCCGAATCACTTATGCCCCAGATTCGCTGTAACCGCGTTCGCCTTGGAAAATAGGCGTTTTGCGACGCTCTTGGCAGGGCGAGGGGGCAGGCGATAGGCCTGTCTTCTTGTTTCTGGGAGTCAGTTTTTCAATTTGATGATTCTATTGCGAATCATCCTTTGACTTTTGTTTGCAAAACACACTAAATCTAGTGAAAATTGGCCGAATGACCGCGTTATTGAGTGGTCACTCATAAAAAATCAGGCCGATATTGGGATTGAGTATTGTGAGAAACCTAGTTTTTGGTGTCACGACTTGCGTGGCAATGATCGCGGCGACAACGGCGCCAGCACAAAACGTGCGGTTGTCAGAAGATGTTGCAACGGCAACCATCGACATCAACGGCACCCAGATACAAATCTCTCGCACACAGGATACGACGGCATTGCTTTCGGGCGAGTTTGCGAAAACCAGTCGTCCTTGCCCTGAGTTTTGCATCCAGCCCATGATACCCGTAGCAGGCGTTACGCCCGTGGCCGAACTCGAAATCGTTTCCTTCCTGCAAGATTTTGTTGCGGCAGGAACAGGGCTGGTTGTCGACGCCAGATTGCCCGAATGGTTTGCAAAGGCCGCAATACCCGGCGCTGTGAACGTGCCCTTTGCGGCGATCGATCCACAAAACCCGTATCAAACCGACATTTTGCGCGCCTTGGGTGCCACAAGCACTGGCGACGGTCTTGATTTCAGCAATGCAATGGCGCTTGTCGTCTACGGCAACGGCCCTTGGGACGCTCAAGGAACGCGCGCCGTGCAAGCATTGGTTGACGCAGGATATCCCACCTCTTTGATCCGCAATTATCGTGGTGGCCTCGAAGACTGGCTGCACCTTGGCCTATCCACAGTCGCGCCCTAGGGAAAGAAAAGCTATGATCCGTTCCGTTGTTACACTGTTTGTATTTGCCGTTGTCTTGTGTGGCTATATTGTGCTGCGCCCCGCAGACAATGCCCCGTCCCGCGCCAACCCCGTTGAAGAGGTCGCGGTAACCAGAGCCGTTCAAACTGACACAATTCTTGCGCCCGTTACGCGCACCGCCGAGCTGACGAATGACGCCGTCATTCAGGCTCCGCAGCGCACAACTGCTCCCGGCCTTTCTGTTCCCACAGACAACGCAGGCATGGATCGCACCGCGTCCAACGTGCTCGCCGGACTTGGCCTAAGCTCCCGCGATGCCGATGCTTCAAACGCCAACGATCCAATGCGCGAAATGACAGCTGGCATCCTTTCAGGAATCGGGGCGGTCACAGGCAAGAAGACACAAAGCGACGCCCAAGATCCCGCCGCCAACTCTGCGTTGGAACTCCTTGTGGTTCAGGCGCTCAAAGAAGGCAAAAACGATTCATACATCGATACGTTGGTGAACGAAGCCGCCAGTGCGGGCCAAATTACCGTGCCCGAAGTGCTGGTGACATCCGATGGGCGCGTCGATACGCATGTTTTGCTTACTTCAATCGTTACCCAAGCAACCATTGCAGCAGGCGGCAAGGCCCCAGAAGTGTCGGATCGTCCCGAAGGTGTGGAAATCCGCGTTGTGCAGCGCGCTACTGAATCGCAACAATACCGATTCTATACCGTCCGCGCGGGCGACAGCCTTGGGGCAATCGCCGTCAACTTCTATGGCGATGTGTCGCAGTATAAGGCGATCTTTGCCGCAAACCGCAATGTGTTGAACAGCCCCAATACCATTCAGATCGGCCAGCGGCTCGCCATTCCGGACGTTTAATCTGCAACCCAGTCATCTGATTGCATTTCGCGCAAGCGGCTTGCCGTGCGCTCAAATTCGAACGTACCTTCGCCTTCCAGATACAACATCTCTGGCACCGCCGCGGCAGAACAAATCAATCTGACTTTTGCTTCATACAGTGCGTCTATTAACGTCACAAATCGCTTCGCTTCATTGAAATTCTGGCGTGATAACTGTGGAATATCCTCTAACACCAAAACCCGCACCGCGTCCGCAACCGCCAAATAATCAGCAGGCCCCAAAAACGCCCCGCAAAGCGCAAAGAAATCAATCCGCCCTGCCCCATTGTGAAACCGCGGGATCGTCACCGACCGGCCCTTTACCGTTAGCGTCATCGGCGCGTCTTGCCCTGCGGTAAGCGCGGACCAGATGTCATCAATCTGGGCCCGTGCTGCCCGATCGTTGGGTGTAAAATACGTCTGCGTTCCAGCAAGGCGGCCCTGCCGATAATCCGTGTCACTGGTCAACGCGTGCACGACCATGCGCTCCTTGATCAATGCAATAAATGGCACAAACAATGCGCGGTTCAATCCGTTCTTATACAGATCATCCGGTACACGGTTTGACGTCGTCACCACCACGACGCCTGCGGCAAACAGTGCCTCAAACAACCGGCCCACAATCATCGCATCAGTGATGTCGGTAATCTGCATCTCATCAAATGCCAAAAACCGCACGTCATCCGCCAACTTGGCCGCGACCGGCGCGATAGCATCATCGACACCAGCCTTGCGGGCGACCGCGATTTCTGTGTGAACCCATTGCATAAACGCGTGAAAGTGTTGTCGCTGCTTGGGCGCGGTGACTGCATCAAACAACATATCCATCAGCATGGATTTCCCGCGACCAACCCCACCCCACAGATACAATCCTTGCATCGGCGCCGGCGCTTTGCGAAACAAACCTACCTTCTTGGCGGGCACCGCGAGACCAGCGCGAATACGTTCCAACTGAGGCAGGGCGGCTTCTTGCGCCTTGTCTGACGTCAACTGGCCGTCCGCAACCGCCTTTGTGTATATGTCTCGCATTGTCATACATCAGCGATACAGCCTGTCGCAGTTGATGAAAAGCAACCTACCCTTCTTTTGGCCCTCAATACCGCCGCCGGAGGCATCAACGCGCAGCGTTGACATCTTGGGCGCGCAGGGCACAACTAACGCCATGAAACAGCACAATGCCCTCCTGAATCCCGTCCTTATTGCGGGTTGCCTCATTATCATGACGGGCTTTGCCATTCGGGCGTCCTTTGGTGTGTTCCAAATCCCCATTGCTTCAGAATTTGGTTGGCTGCGTGCAGACTTTAGTCTCGCAATCGCCATCCAAAACCTTGCGTGGGGCATCGGTCAGCCAATATTCGGCGCAATCGCGGAAAAGATCGGGGATCGAAAGGC
Organism: Yoonia sp.; assembly: GCA_965656885.1. Lineage (GTDB taxonomy): Bacteria > Pseudomonadota > Alphaproteobacteria > Rhodobacterales > Rhodobacteraceae > Yoonia. The sequence goes on along the minus strand of CBFHME010000011.1, from coordinate 29,698 downwards.
AATCATCGGTGGCGCACTGTGTTATGCGGCCGGCCTACTGCTATCAGCGGGAGCCACGACACCGATCGCACATCAGATGTATGAAGTCCTTGTTGGGTTTGGCATTGCAGGCACGGGGTTTGGCGTCATCCTGGCCGTTGTTGGCCGCGCAGCCTCGGACGCAAACAGATCAATGTCACTGGCGATCGCAACCGCTGCGGGTTCCGCGGGGCAGGTGTTTGGCGCTCCGCTAGCGGAATATCTTTTGACCTTCCTGACATGGCAACAGACATTCGTGGCCTTCGCCGCGCTTATCCTCAGCGTCTTGCTTGTCCTGCCGATGATGCGCAGCCCCGTCACAGCAACCAAGGCTGAGCTTGAAGAATCCATGGGTGTCATCCTAAGGCGCGCGTTCAAGGATCCGTCGTATACGCTCATTTTTCTTGGCTTCTTTTCATGTGGCTACCAACTTGCATTTGTCACAGCGCATTTTCCAGCATTCGTTACCGAAATGTGTGGCCCGATTGCACAGGGATCACTGCTCGCAAATATGGGCATCACCACCACCAGCGCATTAGGGGCTATCGCGATTTCCTTGATCGGATTGGCAAACATCGGCGGAACGCTTCTGGCGGGGTATCTGGGAAAGCGATACTCTAAGAAATATCTACTCGCCGGCATCTATACAGGCCGCACAATCATTGCTGCGGCATTCATCTTGATGCCAATGACGCCAACGACCGTCATTTTGTTTTCAATTTGCATGGGGAGCTTGTGGCTGGCCACTGTTCCACTCACCTCGGGCCTTGTCGCGCATCTTTATGGCCTGCGCTATATGGGCACGCTTTATGGCATCGTCTTCTTTTCGCATCAGCTTGGGTCATTCTTGGGAGTTTGGCTTGGTGGGACGCTCTATGATATATACGGCACTTATACCTATGTTTGGTGGGTCGGCGTTGGTGTCGGTGCCTTTAGTGCGATCGTGCATTTGCCCATCAAGGAAAACCGACCATCCGTAGCCCCGGCCACACAGTAATAGCAGATTTATTGAAAATTTTATCGAAATAGCCCATCGATTTAGGGAACAATTCCGGCGGTCGCGCATTACGCTTAAGGTTCCGCAAACGTTCTGACTCTAGCGTCAGGATCAGTCGAAAGGTTGATCTTATGCTCGAAGTACTTAGTAACGTTGCCCGATTTGTTGAACCATTGGGGCTCACCGTCTTGTTGGTTTATTGCTACGGTTTTTTTAGCAGATCAGCGCAATCGCCCAACCGCACCAGCATTGCAATGGGCACCGTTTTCGGGCTTGCAGCGGTCATCTCAATGGCTTCTCCAATCACACTTTCCGATGGGATCATTGCAGATCTACGTAATTTGTTCGTTGGCGTTTCCGCTGCATTCTTCGGGTGGCCGGCGGCCCTTGTTACAGGAATAATTGCAGCATTCGCAAGGCTCAGCATTGGCGGCTCAGGAACACAAATTGGTATTCTAGCAATTCTCATATCAGCAGGGGCTGGCCTTACCTGGGCGCGTTTTGTGCGACCAAAGGTGACAAGCGTGTGGGTATCACTTCCGCTTCTTGGGGCGTTTATCTCAACCCATTTATTTGCAGGCTTACTTTTCCCGTCCGAATTGGCCATCAAGTTTTTCACTCAAATCGCGCCTGTCATATGCGTCCTCAATTTTGCAGGTGTTGGCATATTTGCGATGCTGATCGACCGCGAACGGGCGCTGATGGGGGAAACGAACCGGCTTTTGCTGGCGGCCACGACAGATCCGCTGACCCGCGCGTTGAACCGTCGCAGCGTTATTGATCGCTATAACTGCCTTATTCAACTGAACGCCCCACGGCGGGGCGTCGCGATGGTATGCATTGATGTCGACAATTTCAAAATGGCGAATGATACTTTTGGTCACCTTGCTGGCGACAAAGTCTTGGTTGAAATAGCTGCGCGCATTCGGTCTTGCTTGAGATCCGATGATCTGTTTGCCCGCATGAGCGGGGACGAGTTTTTGATCGTGCTCACCAACGTCGCAAGTCAAGAAGCACAATCGATCACGGAACGATGCCGCAAAATCATTTCCCGCGCACCCGTGCCATTTGAGGGCGAAACCATCAATACCAGCATCAGTGTGGGTACAGTTTGGTCCCCTCGCATGGAAGAATTCGCCGAATTTCGCGATGCCGCGGATGCCGCATTGTATCAGGCAAAATCAGCTGGTCGTGATTGCATGGCATTCAATGGCAAACACGATTTCAATTTTGATTTTGCATCTGATGCCGCTTAGTTCGCCGGGCCGATTTCCCGCAACGTGCCAATAAAAACCTCCGCGACTTCCGCCGCGTGTGTGTAGGGCACCCCATGCCCAGCGCCATCAATCTCGACATGAACAGCATTGCGGTTCCATTCGGCCAACATCCCAATCGCGCGGGCCGGAATTGCGTCATCATTGCGTGCCCAAACCGCGATAACAGGAATGTTTGACTGAGCAATTTTGCGGTGGGCGGTTTTGATCCGTTGCGCCAACGCGTGCCGTCTGCTGGACAAAACAGCCGGAAGATACCCACGACGCGCTAACTGAAATGCCTTCATTTCAGAGATGGCGTTCGGCTTGCCAACATTGGTCGATCGTCGCATTTGCCCTGCGGCAAGCATGGCGTGCAGCCAATCGCCGCCACCGGGAACCCAACGACATAGTTTTTCAAAAACAGAATCTGACGTTGTCATGCCTGCGGGAGCCACCAGCCACAGACGTTTCACCCGATCAGTATTGTCGGCCGCAAATGACGCGGCAATGCTACCACCCATCGAATAACCCATCAGCGTAAATGGTTCTGTGATGGCCTGATCGTCCAGTAAAGCGGTAAGCTGCTTTTTGAAAAATGTAAGGTCCTGTGCACCCGTTGGGGCGTCGGATAGGCCGCGACCATACAAATCATAGGTCAACACGCGACACCCAGCACGCGTCATTCGTTTTGTAATTCCATCCCAGACAACCGATGGCGTGGTTAAGCCGTGGATTGCCACAACCACAGGGCCATCCAGTGGCCCGGTCCAGCGAAAATGGGTTTGCCCCTGAGGTGCCGTTACAAATTGCCCCGATGTTCGGTTCCGCATCGGTTGGTCGATTGATCGCCGCTGTGCCTCAAAAATAAACGGCACTGCGGCTATCGCCACTAAGCACAGTCCGATCACCGCCCACATCATGGCCTAACCCCCATGGATGACTGGAAACCAATCAGAGCGTAGCCGTTGGCCGTCGACCATATCATGCCCAGGAAAAGGAGGTGATGTGCGACCAGGTCGCGCGACATACCGCGCGTCATCCCCAACCCATCGCAACGACAAGGCCCGACGTCGGTTAGACGTGGCATTCCCCCGCGCACCGTGCACGGTTCGATAGTCAAACAGCACGACATCGCCCGGTTCCATCGGCCATTCCAAGACGCGCATAAGATCTGGATCAGCGTCAGGATCTGGAACCGGTGTCCAATCTCCGCTTTCATAAAAATCACTATCATCAGCCCAGCTGACAGGCCGCACCATTTTGTCCCACTTGTGAGAGCCCGCGACAAATCGAAGTGACGCGCCCTCGACCACATCCAGTGGCATCCAAAGGCTGACTGTTTGTTGGCCTTCGACAAAATAATAAGGGGCGTCTTGGTGCCACGGCGTTGGTTTCGGCGTTCCGGGTTCTTTGACCAAAACATGATCATGAAAAAATTGTGCCGTTTTGCTTTGCATGGCCTGTGCTGCAAGAGCCGCAGCAGGGCTTTCGCGCACGACCTTTTCGAATGCGGGGATACGAGTCCAATTGCAGTAATCGTCAAAAAACCGCCCCTCCGACACTTGATTTTCGGATGCATATTGCCCGGGGTTTGCCATGTTTTCGGCCACGCCATTTGCCATCACATCGACCCAGTCTTTGAAGACGCCGCGCACCACAACCGCGCCATCACGCTGAAAGTCTGCAACTTGTTCGGGTGTCATCATCGGGCTCTCCATGCGTTCAGAATATATCGTGCTGTCATCAAATCGAGATGCGCTCCACCGCCGTTTTTGAACAGTGTTATATCATCATCGCTGCGCTGAAATTTCCCAAGATCGTAGTAATCGGCCACCACATGGGACGAATCAATTACGCCCTTGGCGATTGGAATTTTTAGCTCGCCAATATGGCCAACCGTCGTGTGAAGGTTATCAACGAAAATGCGGGATCGCAGGATTGCCGCGTCATCAACCTCTCGCATGTCAGGGCGGTATGCGCCGATCAGGTCAACGTGCTGGCCGGGCTGCAACCAATCACCGCGAATAACCGGTTCGGTTGCCATTGTCGCGGACGTGATAATGTCAGCCGCCCGCACTGCGGTTTCCAGATCATCCGCAATTTCAACATCGGGCAAGTCCGCCTGAAATGCCGCAGCACCTGCTGGGCTGCGATTCCAGACCGTGAATTGGGCGTTTGGAAATGCCGATCTATATGCCGCATAGAGCGACCGTCCAACGGTACCTGCCCCAACGATCAATATGTTAGAGCTGTCAGGTCGGGCCAGCCGTCGCGCCGCCAACAAACTGTCGCCAGCCGTTTTCCATTTTGTGACCAAATGAAAGTCAAGGATCGCTTCGAGCGCGCCATCTGCGTCAGAGAACAGGTTAACAGCGCCGCCAATCATAGGTTTGCCGACGTCACGGTTTTCAGGAAACACAGTCGCGCATTTCACCGCAATTCCCATGCCACGTATCCACGCCGACCTGTTCAATAGCGTGTTGTCGTCACGATATAGAAAAACATCCTCGACCTCTGCCTTGGGCAAGTCATGGCCAGCGGCCAAAGTATCAGATAGGGCGATCCAGTCGAGCAGCGGATCGGCTTGATCAAAAGGGATCATTTGGGTCATGCCGCTTCACCTTCGGTCAATAGCCCATGGGAAACGAGACAATCAGCCCACCCATTTGCGTTCTCAAACAGATGGGTTTGCCATCCTCGAGTTGCGGCCACGTTGATATTGTCGATCCGGTCATCAGTGAACAACAACGTCGTCGGATCAACGCCACAATCATCTTCAAGCCGTTGATAAATCTCGGCATCAGGCTTGATGACGCCCATATGCCCCGAGATATAGCGCCGATCAAATTCACGCAAAAACGGATAGACAGGTTCTGCGATGTCGAAAGTTTGAATGCCAAAGTTTGTCAGCGCGAACACAGGTATCCCATTCGTCCGCAGCGCACGCAAACAACGCACAGATTGCGGGATTGCAGGGGCCGCCATTTCGATCCAATGGTCATGCCACATGCGCACCTCATCCCGAAATTGCGGGTTCGCATCAGCAGCAGCATAGATCGTGTCACGAAAATTTGCGCCGCGATCAACCTCATCGTTGATCCCGTGCAGGTCGATTGCAGCAAACATTTCGCGCCGCCGCGTTTCTCCGATTTTGGCGTCAAAGAATCGCTCAGGTTGCCATTCGATCAGCACATTGCCGATGTCAAAAATCACTGCGTTGATTGTCATGATGCCCCCAAGTTGTCGGGCATCACCCTAACGGCGCACGCGCGGGTTTTGCAACGGCTCATGCGCTGTTGCGGCCTCTCTCCAGATGATGAAAAGTCCTGCGCCAAAGATAAGCGCCATGCCGACATAGGACACCGCGTCTGGCCATTCATCAAACACCAAGATGCCCCATAAAACCGACAACGGCAGTGCAAGATATTCAAACGGTGCGACCATCGCCGCCTCTGCCACGCGGTAGGCTTGTGATATGAAATACCCACCCACGGCCACGCCAAAGCCGACCAGCACCATAATTGGCACATCCGCCCATACAGGCCATTCCCATGCGCGCAAAAGGAACCGCAGCGATGGGTCATTCTGATCACCAAATCGCCCATCACCAACAGCCAGTCCGATTGCAAGGCAAACAGCGATAAACACAATCTGGATGTAGAATGCCATTGTCGCTGCACTTTCGGTGCGGCCAATTTTGCGGGTCAACATATGCAAACCCGCATAGGCAATCGCGGCGCCCACTGGCAGCAAAGATGCGTATTGGAACGCCGCCGTTCCGGGTCGCATCATGACAACAACACCCATAAGCCCCACGATGACAGCCGCCCAGCGGCGTGGGCCAACGTGTTCACCCAGAAACACGACTGAAAAGATGGTAATCATCAGTGGGCTGACGAAAAAGATCGCGACCGCATCAGCCAATGGCATGGCAGCAAGCCCCAGAAAAAATGTCATGTTTGCAACAACCACACATAGCCCGCGGATCAGGTGCAGCCGCAGCAGTTTGGTGTGAAAGATCGCGCGACCGTCAGTCAGCGGTGCGATGATCGCGAGGATGATCAATAGCCCGATGACTGAGCGGATCAGCACAACTTCGTGCAGGGCATAGCCACCTGACAAAAACTTGATCGCGCCATCGTTGACCGAGAAAAAGAAGACCGCGATCATCGCGGAAATGGCCCCGATTTGATTGGGCCGCAAATTTGCAAAAATGTTCATGGATCATGCGTCGCAGGTCAGGGCCGACAGGTCTATCCCCTTTGCGACGCCCGCAGTGCGCGTTCCAGCGCATCAAGAAAACGCGATCTGTCCGCCTTGCTAAACGGTCTGCCGCCGCCTTGCCTAAATGGATCAGCGGCACGCATATCTGCCATCAAATCCCGTGTGGCAAGGACGTTGCCAATGTTGGCTTGGGTCAAGGGTTCGCCATTATGTTTCAGAACCTGCGCACCGTTTTCAACGCACCGAGCAGCAAGCGGGATATCACCCGTGATGACAACGTCACCTTTGCCTGCACGATCCGCGATCCACATATCTGCCACGTCTGGGCCATCGGGGACGACAACCGTTTCGACCAGCGGGTTCATCGACGGACGGATGCCCCCGTTTGACACCACAAACATCTGAACCTTGTGGCGCGTGCCGACGCGTTCAACCTCTGACTTCACGGGGCATGCATCGGCATCAACGTAGATCACGAATAAAGCGCCTGAGCGTGGAGCGCGACATGGTCTTCCATAAACGTCGAGATGAAGAAATAGGAATGGTCATATCCTTTTTGCATCCGGATCGTACCCTCTTGGCAGGATGCGACCATCGCCGCAGCAAGCGCCTCGGTGCCAAGCAACTCCCCAAATTGGTCGTCAGTTCCGGTGTCGATCAAAATCGGCCCGTCGAACCCACCATCCGCCATCAGCAATGTAGCATCATGTGGTCCCCAGTTGGCTTCGTCACCCCAATAGGCGGTGAATTGTTTGCGACCCCAATCGGAATTCGTCGGGTTACAAATCGGCGCAAAGGCTGACACTGATTTGAACCGGTCCGGTAATGCCATTGCAAACGTCAATGCGCCGTGGCCGCCCATCGAATGACCTGTGATCGACTGGCGTTCCATATCAATCGCAAAATTTTCGGCCAAAACCGCGGGCAACTCATCCGCGATATAAGTCCACATTTTGAAATGCTTGTCCCACGGGGCCTTTGTCGCGTCGATGTAGAAGCCAGCCCCTTGGCCCAGATCAAAGGCATCATCGTTTGGTACGTCATCGCCGCGCGGGGATGTATCGGGGAATACCAAGGCGATACCCTGTTCAGCCGCCCACGTTTGCGCGCCCGCCTTGACCATCGCGTTTTCATGGGTGCAGGTCAGGCCCGACAGAAACCACAGGACGGGCACGGGACCGTCTGCGGCTTCTTCTGGCATAAAGACAGCAAACGTCATGTCGCAGGCACATGCATCTGAAGTATGCGAATACACGCCTTGCGTGCCACCAAAACAGCGGTTTTCTGAGATTGTTTGCATGGCCTGTCCCCTTGGATTGCTTTTGCAATGGCTAGCGCAGGTTTATAGGTTTGTCACCCATGCGATCACCGCCGACAGCGTCAGAATGCTTGCTATCGTGGACAAAAGGATAGCCGCAGACACCCGCGCAGGCGCCACGCCATAATGTTGTGCCAAGATATAAACATTGCCCGCCACTGGCAGCGCCGCCGCAGAAATCATCACACCAGCGGCGTAAGGTTCGATCTGGAATATCAACAATGCAGCGACCGCCACGGCCATTGGGTGCAGCACCAATTTGCAAAACGAGAGCCAACCCGCCACGGTCACACGTTCCGCCGATTTGCCCGCCAATGATGCACCGATTGCGAACAATGCCCCCGGCGTTGCAGCGCCACCTAAAATCTCAAGAAACTCATTTGCGGGCTTTGGAATGGGCAGTGCCAATGACGACACCGCCAACCCAAGAGTGATTGAAACGACCATCGGGTTTTTCAGCAGGCCCAGCCCTACCGTGCGCAGAATGCCGAGCGACATGCGCCCATCACGTGACCCTGTGATCAATATCACTACAAGGGAACTAAACACGATCAAATCAACCGCCAACACCATCATCACTGGGCCTATCGCCGCCTGCCCCAAAAGCAAGACCAGCATGGGTATACCCAGAAATCCGACATTGCCGATTATGGCGCATTGCGCCTCTATCGCGGCCTCTTCGATTTTCAGGCCGCGTGCCATAGCCACACCTGTTGCCAGCAGGTAAACCACAACCGATCCCGACAAATAGGCCCATACAAACGGCCAGTCCAAAATCGCCGAAAGTTCAAGGTTTGCTGCAAACCGGAACAGCATAGCTGACAGTGCAAAATAAAACACGAACTTGGTCAGATACGCTGTCGCCTCGGGCGTGAAGAATTTTGTCCGCCCAGCCCCGAAGCCCACCGCAATCACGGCAAAGAAAGGCAAGGTTTTCAGAAATATCTCGACCACTTAGTCGAATGCGCCTGTGACACGGCCAAGCAACATAAACGCGCGCGCTGTGCGTGTTTCTGACAGCGCACTAATTTCTTCGTCGGTGGCGTTTGGTTCAAACGCAATCAACGTCTTGTCAAAACGGCGCAAAAAATGATGCGCAGCATCGCGGTAAATCGTGTCTTCGCGCATACGGCCAGCGGTTAGTGCAAGTGATGATCTGTCACGCACGCCACCAAGAGCGGCCATCGCACGCCCACGTTCCCCATGCGCAAACCGCCGCCAGATTTCGGGACGCGCGCGGTCAGGGCGCAGATCATCCATATAGATGCCATCTTGGGACATGAGTGTCAGAATATCTTGGGCTGCCTGCACAAGCTGGCGGGCATTGCGATCTTTCAGCGCCAATCGCAAGGCACTAAAGCCGCGCGTGTCTTGGTCGTTATCGGGAAAGTTCAGCGCGCGGATCAGATCAGGCGTTGGCAAAGGCGGGTTGATATCTTCGGCCGTTGTGCCCAGCGCAAGTGTTGGCTGATCGTCCGCGGTGGTGCTGCGCACAGACGTGATCTGCAATTTCTGGTCGGGCCGTGACGACGCGAAGGTCGCCAGCGTGGATTCTGTTTTGCGGGTGGCTTGTGCGATTTCGTTCAGTTTCTTTTCGACCGTCGGCTGGACTTGTGCTGTCGGGCCTGCTCGGTTTTCGATGTAGGTCTTTCGCATTCCGTCGATAGCGGCCTGCAAGCGTTGGGATTCCTCTTTCATCACACGGGCAGATTTGCTGGCGGCCAAGGCCACCCAAATCATCGCCACTGGCATGAAAATCGCAATCAGGATGAGGATGAAACGCAAACTGTCAAAGCGATCCTCGACAGTTGATGTCGGAGGCAAAAAGAAAAAGAACAGCCCGACCATCACCATCCACCCGATCGACAGGGCAAGCGCGATCAGTTCAGCAGCAGAGCGACCTTCGGAGTTTTGAGGTTGGGCCATTTCAGGATGCCTTAGGTATAGCTGATGGACAGGATTTCGTATGAACGCACACCACCGGGCGTGCGGACTTCGACGCTGTCGCCTTCATCCTTGCCGATCAACGCACGTGCCAAGGGGGATTTGATGTTCAACAACCCCTCTTCGATGTTTGCCTCGTATTCACCCACCACTTGGTAGGTTTTCTCTTCGTCGGTGTCTTCGTCGACCAAGCCAACCTTTGCACCGAATTTAATGGTGCCTGACAAACGGGTCAAATCAATCACATCGGCAAGCGAAATGATGCCTTCCAGTTCCTTGATCCGTCCTTCGATAAAGGACTGCTTTTCCTTGGCGGAATGGTATTCGGCATTCTCTGACAGATCGCCGTGTTCGCGGGCCTCTGCAATGGCGCGGATGATCGCGGGGCGTTCAACCGATTTGAGATGCTTCAACTCGGCATTCATCTTGTCGTAGCCGGGTTTTGTCAGTGGTATCTTTTCCATGGGCGCATCCCCTCCTTGCGGGGCGAAATTCTATGATCGAACGTTCATACCCTATTTGAATGGATCAAAGTCAAGTGCAAGTGCTGTTTGTCGTCGCATGGTGGCGAATTAACGTCGTGTCGTGATTGACCGCATATCACTGCGTAGTTTAACCCGATACGCAACATTATTGCGGGCGATTGCCCCCATCGGCACAAAGGGACGAAAGATGTCTGAGATTGAACGCGAAACAATGGACTATGATGTCGTCATCGTGGGCGCAGGCCCAGCTGGTTTGTCAGCGGCGATCCGGTTAAAGCAACTTGACGCCGACTTGGATGTCGTTGTGCTTGAAAAAGGTTCTGAAGTGGGCGCGCATATCCTGTCAGGCGCCGTCCTTGATACCACAGGCATCGACGCACTGATCCCCGATTGGAAGGCAAAAGGCGCGCCAATCACAGTGCCCGTGAAAGAAGATAACTTTTATATGCTGGGCGAAGCAGGCCAAGTACGCATCCCCAATTTCGTGATGCCGCCGCTGATGAACAACCACCACAACTACATCGTGTCTATGGGCAACGTCTGCCGTTGGATGGCCGAACAAGCAGAAGAGTTGGGCGTCGAAATCTTCCCCGGCATGGCATGTTCGGAATTGGTCTACGGTGAAGACGGCGAATTGCGCGGCGTCGTTGCGGGTGAATTTGGCAAAGAGGCCGATGGTTCCCACGGTCCCAACTATGAACCCGGCATGGTGTTGAACGGTAAATACGTATTCTTGTCCGAAGGCGTGCGTGGTTCGCTGTCTAAAGAAGCGATTGCGAAATACGATCTTGCAGCAGACAGCGACGTGCAGAAATACGGCCTTGGCATGAAGGAAATCTGGGAAATTGACCCAGCCAAACATTCCGAAGGCACGGTCACCCACACCATGGGTTGGCCATTGCAGGAATCCGGCGCTGGGGGCGGGTCATTCATCTACCACCTCGATAACAATCAGGTCTACGTCGGTTTCGTCGTGCATTTGGGTTACAAAAACCCACACACATTCCCTTACATGGAATTCCAGCGGTTCAAGCATCACCCAATGGTCGCCGAGCTGTTAAAGGGTGGTAAGCGCGTGGCATATGGCGCACGTGCGATCACCGAAGGCGGAATGCAATCCATGCCAAAACTGGCGTTCCCCGGTGGTGCGCTTTTGGGCTGTTCTGCGGGTATGGTCAACGTGCCCCGCATCAAGGGCAACCATAACGCCATGCTGTCCGGTATCGCCGCAGCCGAGGCTGCAAACGATGCGATCAAGGCAGAGCGAACCGGTGACGTGCTGGTCGAATACGAAAAATCCGTGCGCGAAGGTGCGATTGGCAAAGACCTAGGCCGCGTCAAGAACGTCAAACCACTGTGGTCCAAATACGGGCTGATGGCTTCACTTGCAGTTGGTGGCGCTGACATGTGGCTACGCAACCTTACGGGTTGGTCGCCGCTCAACCTTTCTCACGGCAAATCCGATGCGGATGCAACCGGCCTTGCCGCCGATCACAAGGTCATCGACTATCCAAAACCCGACGGCAAACTGTCATTTGACCGCCTAACCAACGTGGCATTTTCATTCACGAACCACGAAGAAAGCCAGCCCGCGCATCTGAAGTTAAAAGATAGCACAGTCCCGATCGCGGTAAACCTGCCCAAATACGCAGAGCCAGCGCAACGCTATTGCCCAGCAGGTGTTTATGAAGTGGTAGAAAAAGACGGCGCGGAGCAGTTTGTTATCAACTTCCAGAACTGTGTGCATTGTAAAACATGCGACATCAAAGACCCAAGCCAGAACATTAACTGGACGGTCCCACAGGGAGGTGACGGGCCGAACTACCCGAACATGTGATTTCGCATAAATCTTGAATGAAGGGGTCGGATTTTCCGGCCCCTTTTTTGTTCAACGCGCGTAATCCCGCGTGTTCACGGACACTTGCGCGGCTTGCGATTGCACAGGGCTGCGCCGCTGACTAGGGTGACCCTAACTTGCCAACCTAGAGGTTCCAACAGTGACTTTTCGTTCACGTATTTTGACGACAGCGCTTTGCGCTATTCTGCCGCTCTCTGCGATGTCCGAGCCAAAAGCAGGCGCTTACCTGGCCGCTCGCCAAGCCGTTGCATCAAATGATTTCGCGGCAGGCGCACAGTATTTTACACAAAGCCTGATTGGGGATCCGACCAATCCGTTTTTGCTTGAGAATGCGTTGGTTTCATTCGTTGGTTTGGGCGATTTTGATCGGGCCTATCCGATTGCGAATTTAATGGCGCAAAGTGGCATTCAAAGCCAGATCGCCCACACGGTTCTTAGCACACATGCCGCCGTCAACGATGATTGGGAAAAACTATTCACGCTGTTGGAAGAAGGCCGCGAAATTGGCCCATTGGTCGATGGGCTTTCACAAGCATGGGCTTTTGTCGGCTTGGGGCAAATGTCATCCGCGATTGACGCGTTCGACATGGTCATTGAAGGCCCCGCATTGGGTGCCTACGGCCTTTATAACAAGGCGTTGGCGCTGGCATTCGTCGGTGATTTTGAAGGGGCCGATGCAATCTTTTCCGCCTCCCCCGCAAACGGGATGCGTTACAATCGGCGCAGCGCGATCGTACATGCGCAAATCCTATCCCAACTTGGCCGCAACACTGATGCGCTTGCGTTAATCGATGGCGTGTTTGGCCCTCAGACGGACCCGACATTGGTCGCCTTGCGCGCGGCACTTGCCACAGATGAAACCCTGCCGTTTTCGTTTGTGCGCAGCGCAAAAGATGGGTTGGCCGAAGTGTATCTGATCGTCGCACAGGCGCTTTTGCGTGATGGCAACGACGACTACACGCTGCGGTATTCGCGCGCCGCCTCATATTTAAGCCCCACCAACACAGACGCCGTTTTGATGTCGGCTGAACTGCTGGAAAATCTGCGCCAATACGATCTGGCGACAGCCGCATACAGCGAGGTGTCCCCTGATGATCCCGCGTTCCAATCTGCCGAACTTGGCCGGTCAGAGGCATTGCGCAAGGCAGGCCGATCCGAGGCCGCGATAGAAACGTTGCAGGCATTGTCGCGCAGCTATCCGAATATGCCGCGCGTTCATGCAACCGCCGGCGATGCATTCCGAGAGGCGCGGCGTTATGATGATGCGCAAGACAGTTACAGCAAGGCGCTCGCGCTCTACAGCGAGGCTGCTCCGCTTAAATGGTTCATTCACTATACCCGCGGCATTACCAATCATGCGCTGGATAACTGGCCGGCGGCCGAGTCTGATTTTCGCGCCGCTCTTGCCCTAAATCCTGACCAACCGCAGGTCTTGAACTTCCTCGGGTATTCGCTGGTGGAACGCGGCACAAATCTTGATGAAGCTTTGCAAATGATCGAAACCGCCGTCGCCGCCGAACCGCAGAATGGCGCGATTGTTGACAGCCTTGGTTGGGTGTTGTTCCAACTTGGCGACTATGAAAACGCCGTGGGGCATCTAGAAAATGCAGCGGCCTTGCTGCCAGTCGACCCAATCATCAACGACCATCTAGGCGATGCCTTCTGGGCGGTTGGTCGGTTGATCGAGGCCGAATTTCAGTGGAACCGCGCCTTGTCGTTTGATCCCGAAGAAACAGACGCCGCGCGTATCAGACGCAAGCTGGAAATCGGCCTAGACGCTGTATTGGTCGAGGAAGGCACACCACCCCTCGAGGTCGCCAGTGGCAACGATTAAGGGCGAGGCGCCCGCAAAGATCAATTTAACATTACATGTCACCGGGCAACGCACCGATGGGTATCACCTGCTCGACAGTCTGGTCGTATTCGTTGACCTTTATGACCAGATCACGGCAACGGCTGCGCCTGATCTTCGGTTAACTGTTAGCGGCCCGTTTTCAGCGGGCATTCCAACGGACGATAGCAATCTGGTATTACGCGCGGCAAATGCCTTGCGTCAGGCGCGTGGCGTAACAGCTGGGGCTCATCTGCAATTAGATAAACATCTGCCGCATGCCGCGGGTATCGGCAGCGGATCGTCGGATGCGGCCATAACGCTTGCGATGCTGGCCCAACTTTGGGATGTCGCACCGCTGTCGCCGACTTCGTCAGAGGTCATTGCACTTGGCGCTGATGTCCCTGTTTGCCTGCATGCCCCCGACCCAACGCATATGACGGGAATTGGTGAAACGCTCATGCCAGTTCCCGCCTTGCCTGATTGCGCGGTGGTTTTGGTCAATCCCCGTGTGTCCGTCCCGACAGGTGCAGTATTTGACGGGCTTGCCACCAAACGAAATCCGAATATGGCAACGCTGCCAAGCGGTTTGGATGTGGATGGCTTTGCCGCGTGGCTGTCCGAACAGCGCAATGACCTCGCACCGCCCGCCCTGCGTGTCGCCCCAGAAATTGATGCAGCACTTAGCAAATTGCGCGCCATGCCGCAGGTCATGCAAGCTGCGATGTCGGGGTCAGGCGCCACATGTTACGGGCTAACCCGCAGCCTTGCGGACGCACGCCAAGTTGCACGCGCAATTCAAGTGTCGCAGATGTCATGGTGGGTCGCACCCGCCGCCGTGCTTTAGCGGATACGCGCAACCACGTAGTCAGCTAAATCAACCAGCATCGTTTTTAGGTCGTGGTCAGGCAAATCGGCCAACGAAGCCTTGGCCCGATCCGCCCACTCAAGTGCGGTGTCCCGAGTGCTGGCAAGTGTATCGTGCTTGACCAATATGGCAGTTGCACGGTCCAAATCACCGTCGTCCTGACGGCCCTTTGCGATTGTGCGGTTCCAGAACGCCTTTTCATCCTCGTTTGCCGCAGCAATGGCGCGAATAACGGGCAGGGTCAGTTTGCGTTCACGGAAGTCATCGCCCACGTTTTTGCCGATGGCTTCGGTCCCGCCATAATCCAGCAAGTCATCGACAATCTGGAAAGAAATGCCCAGCGCATCACCATAGTCGAACAACGCTTGCACAGTTGCATCGTCTGCATCTGCGATCACGCCACCAACCTCCATCGCAGCGGAAAACAACGCGGCGGTTTTCCCGCGCACAACCTTGAAATAGGTATCCTCAGTCGTGGTCAAATCAGCAGCCGCGGTAAGTTGCAAAACCTCGCCCTCTGCGATGGTGGCGGATGCGTTGGCAAGAATATCAAGCACCCGCATTGATCCCGTTTCAACCATCAACTGGAACGAGCGCGAAAACAGGTAGTCGCCGACCAACACGCTTGATTGATTGTCCCACAACAGATTGGCAGTCGGGCGCCCGCGACGCTGATCGCTTTCATCAACAACATCGTCATGTAGCAACGTGGCGGTATGAATAAACTCGACGGTGGCGGCCAAATGAATGTGATAAGGGCCGTCATAGCCGCACAACCGCGCCGCCGCCAATGTCATCATCGGGCGCACGCGCTTACCGCCTGCTTCGACCAAATGGGCCGTGACCTCTGGGATGCGCGGGGCGTGTTCGGATGCCATGCGCGTGCGGATCATGTCGTTCACAGCTGCCATATCATCGGCCAAAGCCGCGGCTAGACGTTCATGTGGTTTGGTCGTGGCGTTATCAAGGCTCATGATCGTGATCCGGTTGGAATAGACAAAGACGCACACTGTGCTTACGTCAGTTATATGAAAGAACTTTTGCGCACCAACGACCCGACTGTCATCGCTTTTGCAACCGCCCTGCTAGAAGGCGAGGATATACCCTGCTTTCAATTCGACGTAAACATGAGCGTCCTCGAAGGATCAATCGGCATAATGCCGCGGCGTTTGATGGTGATCGACCGTGATCTGTTCATCGCCGAGGCGATCATGCGTGACAATGACATCGATCTGGGGCGCTGATGGACACAACGACAGATGCATTTCTGGGCGGCAAAATAGCTGCCATTCAACCCGCCCAAGGATATCGCGCAGGTGTTGATGCCGTGCTGTTGGCTGCGGCAACCCCTGCCCAGTCTGGACAATCTGTATTAGAGCTTGGCTGTGGGGTCGGGGTTGCTTCGCTTTGCCTATGCGCGCGGGTGCCTCAACTGCGTGTTACAGGGGTAGAGGTGCAACCCGATTACGCCGCCCTTGCCGCGCAAAACGGGGTCGACGTTGTACAGGCCGACATACGGGCGTTGCCTGCCGACATCCGCAATACGCAATATGATCATGTTATTGCCAACCCTCCTTATTTTGAGCGATCAAAAGGATCGGCCGCCCCTGACGCAGGGCGGGACGTGGCCATGGGCGGTGACACACCCCTATCTGACTGGCTGGATGTCGCGGCCAAACGGTTAGCTCCCAAAGGATATTTCACCTTGATCCTGCGCATAGAGCGCCTGCCAGAAACGCTGGAAAATCTGCGGCTGGGTTCCATCATCGTGAGGCCAATCGCAGCGCGTGCAGGTGCGGAGCCGCATTTATTTCTGTTGCAGGCCCGTCATTCAGGCCGCGCGCCGTTTCGACTGATGTCGCCACTGATTATGCACGACGGCACGATGCATGACGCAGATCGTGAAAACTATACCGATCGCGTGCGTGGCGTTTTACGCAATGGAGATGCTTTAATCATCACCGATTAACATTTCGGCAATCTTTTGCGAGAAAACTGGCAGTGACACCAAATGCTGCAGTGCAACGTGACACGGAAATCAAAATGTGGTGCACTCAAGGTGTTTTACAGCAACGCGAAGGAGGACGACCATGAGCTTGAGTTCACACCTACAGGAACTGAAGAAGAAACACCAAAACCTCTCGGATTCGGTCGAGGTCATGCAACGCAGCCCCGCCACAACGGACGCAGAAATCGCACAGATGAAAAAACAAAAGCTGATGCTGAAAGAACAGATCACGCGACTGTCCACGCATTAGCGATCAAAACCATGAGATCCGAAAAAGGGCCGGAAAAACCGGCCCTTATTTTTTTGTCTAAACCAATTTGGCTTAGGTCATATACTGTCCGCCATTCGCAGAGATCGTTGATCCGGTAACAAACCCTGCATCATCGGACGCAAGGAACAAAACAGCGCGCGCAATCTCGGATGCTTCACCCAAACGGCCCACAGGAATTTGCGGCAAGATCACTTCGTTCATTACCTTCTCAGGAATTGTGCTCATCATTTCGGTGTTGATGTAGCCAGGCGCGATCACGTTGACCGTAATACCCGCTCGGGCACCTTCTTGGGCCAGCGCCTTGGTAAAGCCGATGTCACCCGCCTTGGCCGCAGCATAGTTGGCCTGGGCGAACTGCCCTTTTTGACCATTGATCGATGAAATAGTGATGATGCGACCAAACTTACGCTCACGCATACCAGGCCAGCACGGGTGGGTCATATTGAACACGCCCGACAGGTTGGTGCCTATGACTTCGGACCACTGTTCCGGCTTCATTTTGTGGAATGGCGCATCGCGCGTGATGCCCGCGTTATTCACGAGGATTTCGACGGGACCAAGATCGGCCTCAACTTGTGCGATGCCTGCGGCACATGCGTCATAATCGGCCACGTCCCACTTATAGGTTTTGATACCTGTCTCAGCGGTAAAGGCCGCAGCCTTTTCATCATTGCCAGCATAAGTCGCGGCAACGGCATAGCCTGCGTCTTTCAGAGCAGTTGAAATTGCGGCGCCAATACCGCGCGATCCACCAGTGACGATTGCAACACGGGACATAGGATTCTCCTTTATTGGGAAATTGATTTGAAATCTTATTATGCGAACAAAAGTTGACGCGCAAGATTATTGCGCGCCAAAATACTCAATTATGGACGCTCAACACAAAGCGCAACGCCCATACCACCGCCGATGCACAGTGTCGCGATCCCTTTTTTCGCATCGCGCCGCTTCATTTCAAACAAAAGCGTGTTCAGAACACGACAGCCAGATGCACCGATCGGGTGGCCAATGGCAATCGCGCCACCGTTCACGTTCACGATCGCCGGATCCCAACCCATTTCCTTGTTCACGGCACAGGCTTGGGCTGCAAATGCTTCGTTCGCCTCAACCAGATCAAGGTCGTCTACCGACCAGCCAGCCTTGTCCAGCGCCTTGCGCGATGCCATCACTGGCCCGACACCCATGATGGATGGATCAAGGCCAGCTGTCGCGTAGGATGCAATACGCGCAAGCGGTTCAATGCCACGCTTTTCTGCCTCATCCGCTGACATCAACAATGTCGCCGCCGCACCATCGTTCAAACCGGATGCGTTGGCCGCTGTGACTGACCCGTCCTTGGCAAATGCCGCACGCATTTTTGTCATCGCTTCAAGATTTGCGCCGTGACGGATATATTCATCCTGATCGACAACAATATCGCCTTTGCGAGTTTTGACAGTGAATGCTGCGATCTCATCTGCGAACTTGCCAGCCTTTTGGGCGGCTTCGGCCTTGTTCTGGGATGCCACCGCAAATTCATCCTGCATATCGCGGGTAATCTGCCACTGGTCGGCTACGTTTTCAGCCGTTTGGCCCATGTGGTAGCCATTGAATGCGTCCCACAATCCGTCGCGGATCATGGTGTCGATATACTTCATATCGCCCATTTTCTGGCCTGCCCGCAGATGTGCGGCATGCGGTGACAGGGTCATGTTTTCTTGCCCACCAGCAGCAACGATCGAGGCATCGCCAAGCTGGATATGTTGCGCGCCCAGCGCCACGGCACGCAGGCCAGAGCCGCAAACTTGGTTAATTGACCAAGCAGATGCTTCCTTTGGTAGACCCGCATTAATATGTGCCTGACGCGCAGGGTTCTGCCCTTGGGCCGCGGTCAAAACCTGCCCTAGGATTGTTTCTGAAACGTCTTCTTTGTCGATGCCTGCCCGTGCGACAACAGCTTCTAGAACAGCTGTGCCCAGATCATGTGCTGGCGTGTTGGCGAATGATCCGCCAAAGCTGCCGACGGCTGTGCGTGCGGCAGAAGCGATTACAACGTTGGTCATGAGAATGGTCCCTTTGCGAAATGCATCAAAGGCAGACCCGAACAACCCACTGCATATTGCAACGCAAGGCCCCGACCTGCCGCTTACCCTTAACGTAGCCATTGGCAATACTAAGCGCAACGAAGTTTCTGCACCTGCGAAGGTCTGATGCGGCTAGGTAAAACCAAATTTGGGCACACCGTATAAGTACCCCTGCAAACAATCCGCCCCCATCTGGGAAAGGATCGCGGCCTCTTTTGCGGTTTCGACCCCGTCAGCAATGACGAGCATTTCGAACTGTTGGGCTACGGTAATCAGTGCTTCTGCAAGCACTTGGTTATCTGGGTCGTCGGAAATTCCATGCACAAATCCCTTGTCCACTTTCACAAGATCAAAGAAGAAGTCCTTAAGGTGACGAAACGCCGTCAGGCCAGCGCCAAACCCATCAAGCGCAAAGGCAATGCCGCGCGGCTGCATTTCTGCCATGAACCGTATAACAATTTCATGCAGCATCATCGCGGATGTTTCGCTGATCTCGAAAATCAAACGCTCTCCTACCGACGGATCGTTGGAAAGCCCTTTTTCAAGAATGCGGCGCCATTGCCCATCACCAATAGAGCGCGCGGACAAATTGACCGACAATCTCAACCGCGGATTGTTGCGCAAGTGACCAAGTGCGAGATCCAAGGTTACACAGTCAACCTGACGGCCCAGATCAGTTTCTTCAATAACGGGCATAAAATGCGCCGCAGGGATAACGCGACCTGCGGGGTCCAAAACGCGGATCAACCCTTCGTAAAATGCGACACGCCCCTGCGGACCGGCCGTCACGATCGGCTGAAAGGCAAGTTTCGCACGCTTGGCGGCAAGCGCGTCACGCACAAGCGAAAGAACGTCCGCATCCCGACTGGCCATCGCGAAATGCAACGGGTCAAGCAATGCCTGCTCTTCTACCGCTTCTTTTGTTAACGGCGGCATGTATCACAATCCTTATCCATCTGATCACCATGCCCCATTGCCCCATAACAGGCAGTTAAGGTCTGGCAATTTCATAAAATCGGATTGATTATCTTGGGATGGACACACGCTGCGGCTGGGCTGGGCCCGAACAGATCTACATCGATTATCACGACACCGAATGGGGCGTGCCAGAATACGACAGCCGCGCCTTGTGGGAAAAGCTGATCCTTGACGGGTTTCAGGCAGGGCTGTCATGGATCACCATCCTGAAGAAACGCGATAATTTTCGCGCGGCGTTTGCCGGATTCGATCCAAACGTGATTGCGAGCTGGGGCGAGGATGAAATTGCCACCCTGCTGCAAAACCCAGGCATCATTCGGCACAGGGGCAAGATCACGGCAACCATCACAAATGCCCAAGCTTGGCAAAGCATAGAGGCCGCACAGGGATTTGATAAGTTTCTATGGGATTACGTGGATGGATACCCGCTTCAAACGATAATCGACAACCGCAGCGCGATGCCAACGCAGTCCGCGCTATCGCTGCAAATATCAAAGGATTTGAAGAAGGTAGGGTTTAAGTTTTGCGGTCCGACAATCGTTTACGCGTTTATGGAGGCTTGCGGCCTGATCAACAATCACACGACAAGTTGCCCACGCCACATCCCATGTCGCGATCTGGCGCGATCACCAACGATCTAGCGCGGTTTCATCATCATCTTTGGCTGCGACCCATGTGCTGCCGTCGGATGTTGTTTCTTTCTTCCAGAACGGTGCACGAGATTTCAGATAGTCCATCAAGAAATCAGCGGCGGCAAACGCATCTGCGCGATGCGCCGATTTTGTGGCGACCATCATAATCGGGTCACCGGGCAGAAGGGTCCCGTAGCGGTGGATCACCAAGGCGTCGCTGATATTCCAGCGCGATTTTGCGTCCTCAACAATAGCCGCGATCGCACGTTCGGTCATTGCGGGATAATGTTCGATTTCCATCGCAGCCAATGTGCCATCGGTGTCGCGCACGACACCTGTGAAACTGACCACCGCACCCACGCCGGCCCCGCCCGAAAATTTGTTAAGTTCGGCGCCCGCGTCAAATGCGGTATCTTGCACGAAAACAGCCATCAGCCGCCTGTCATCGGTGGGAAAAACGCGATTTCCTTTACGCCTTTGATCGGGGCATCAAATGTCGAAAGCTCTTGGTCGAGTGCGACGCGCAGCGCCGTCGTATCTGCAAACGCGGCGGCGTATCGTTCTTCGCGCGCAATCAGTTCCGCGACAAGATCTGCCACTGTCGCGGCTGAGGTTTCAACCTGTTCTGAGGGCACGCCGATACGTTCCCGCACCCATGCAAAATACATCACATTCATGGCGCATCTTTCAGAAACGGAATGGATTTACGGAAGTAATCAGCGCCGCTTAACACCGTTAGAACCATCGCAAGCCACAACAGTCCGATACCGCCAAACCAGCTAATGTCCCACCCAAGCGACAACATTCGCAGCCCAAGCGGGTCATCCAATGTCCCGTCAAGAATTGCGTCAAACGTCGCATCATCCATGCCTGTACTGCGCTCGATTAGGTAATGTTCAAACGCGCCCTTTGCGAACAACACAGAAATTGCGACCATTTGCACAGTGGTTTTCCATTTCGCAAGCTGTGTAACCTTTAACAAGCCAGCGGTTTCACCCAAAAACTCACGCAGGCCAGACACAAAAACTTCGCGAAAAATGATCAAAGTTGCAGGCAATAAAATCCAAGGGTTCATGCCCGAAAAGCCGGTGATGACCACAAGCGCGATGATAACCATCGCCTTATCTGCAATCGGGTCCAACATGGCACCCAGCTTGCTTTCCTGTTTCCACGCACGGGCAAGATACCCATCAAGGAAATCAGTGAACGCGGCTGTCACAAAGAGAACAAGCGCGAACCAATCCGCCAATGGCCGATTGAAATACAAAAACATAATCGCAACGCCAGGGGCCGCAATAAGACGCAAAAGCGTCAGGATATTCGGGATGTTCCAATTCATGCGGCCACACTACGCCCTTGACGAAAAAGTGAAAAGCCATTGCTGACCCGTTGGGCTGAAATTGCCAACGCTGGTTTAGCCATTCTCGTGGAAATAATCATAGATCGTCTGTGCCATGTTTTCGGATACGCCGGAAACGGCCTTTAGATCCGCAAGATTTGCACGGGCCACCGCCTTGGCCGATCCAAAGTGGGCAAGCAGGGCACGCTTACGCGTCGCGCCGACCCCCGGCACATCATCAAGCGGTGTCGCGCCAATCGCCTTTGCGCGTTTGGCGCGGTGGGTGCCAATGGCAAAGCGGTGCACCTCATCGCGCATACGCTGAATAAAATATAGAACCGGATCATTGTGACGCAGCGCCATTACAGGTTTACCCGTGCGATAGAACACCTCTTTGCCGGCATCGCGATCTTCGCCCTTGGCCACGCCAATCATGGGCACGTCACCGACACCCATTTCGGTCATGATTTCTCTCACAGAACTGACCTGCCCTGCACCGCCATCAATCAGCAACAGATCGGGCCACATGCCCGATGTGCGGTCAGGGTCTTCTTTCAACAGCCGTTTGAATCTGCGGGTCATCACTTCTTTCATCATGCCAAAGTCATCGCCGGGTGTCAGATCATCACCGCGAATATTGAATTTGCGGTACTGATTTTTGTCAAACCCGTCTGGCCCCGCGACAATCATACCGCCCACTGCAAATGCCCCTTGAATATGCGAGTTGTCGTAAACCTCGATCCGTTGCGGCACCTTTGGGAGGTCAAATGCCTCCGACAATCCCTTGAGCAAACGTCCTTGGGTCGCTGTTTCAGACATTTTCCGCGCAAGGCTTTCGCGGGCATTGCGCAGTGCGCCTTGCACCAACTCCGCCTTTTCGCCGCGTTGGGGCACGATAACATCGACCTTGCGGCCTGCTTTTTCGGCCAAGGCGTCAGCCATCAAATCATCATTGTCCAATCCATGCGACAAGATCACTGCACGCGGTGGTTCACGGTCGGAATAGAATTGACCGACAAAGGCCTCCATCACCTCTGATGGGTCTTCTTCACCGCTGATACGTGGGTAGTAGTCATGGTTGCCCCAGTTTTGATTGGCCCGGATGAAAAACACCTGAACACACGCCTGCCCACCATCAATATGCAGGCCGATGACATCCGCCTCGGCAGTGGCTTGGGGATTGATCCCTTGCGCTGTTTGCACTTGGGTCAGCGCCTTGATCCGGTCGCGCAAGGCCGCAGCGCGTTCAAATTCCATCTCTTGCGATGCTGTGTTCATCTGATCAGCCAGCGCCTCTTGGATGCCCTTTGTCTTACCTTGAAGGAACAGTTCGGCATCGCGCACGGTGGCGCTATAGTCTTCGGGCGAAATCAGGCCGACACACGGCCCTGAACAACGCTTGATCTGATACTGCAAACAAGGACGCGTGCGGGTTTCAAAATCACTGTTCGAACAGTTGCGCAGCAGGAACACGCGCTGCAACTGATTGAGCGTGCGGTTCACCGCGCCTGCGCTGGCAAAGGGGCCGTAATAGCTCCCCTTTTCCTTCTTGGCACCGCGATGTTTTTTGATCTGCGGATAGTCGTGCGTCTTGGTCACCAAAATATTGGGAAACGACTTATCATCTCGCAGCAGCACGTTGTAGCGCGGCTTTAGCTGTTTGATTAGGTTCTGCTCGAGCAGCAACGCCTCTGTTTCCGTCCGCGTGGTCAGAAACATCATCGACGATGTTTCCGTAATCATGCGCGCGATGCGGCCAGAATGATTACCAGGGCGTGAATAATTTCTGACGCGTGCCTTGAGGTTGCGGGCCTTCCCGACATAAAGAACACGGCTTTCCGCATCCAACATACGATAAACCCCTGGCGACGCATCAAGCGTGCGCAAATAGGCCGCGATACGCGCATATCCGGTCAGTTGGGTGTCATCGGCGGCTTTGGTCATGATGATCTTCTGATTCTCTTTGGCTCTGCATGGTAGCGGCCCGCTCACAAGAGGAAAGGCATCCACTGTTTCTGTGGATAACTCCGTGGACAAACCCGCGTCAGAGCGGATTTTCCGTTAGTTTTCGCGGACTTTAGATATGTGCCTATTTTTTAAGCACTTACTTAAGTCATTGTTATCATTTGATATAATTCCTGCATATTAGCAAGTATTTGATTCCATTAACAAAAAATAAATACCTATTAACGGAACAATTCGGCAGTGCACAACTTTACTTGGTTTCACTCCACCCCAAGCACATCAGGCGTCTGCCAACCAAGGTGCTGACCGCCGTCTACGGCCAGCATTTGCCCCGTTACTGCGGCAGAATCGAGGAAATACCCAAGGGCAGCTGTAATGTCAGTCGGGTTGGCACCACGCTTGAGAATTGTGGCCTTGCGTTGGTCCGCAAAATGCTTCGCACTTTGTCGGTGTCCTTGAAGGGTGGGCCCCGGACCAATGCCATTCACACGCACATGAGGGGCAAGCGCCTGGGCAGCGGTTTGCGTAAACGCCCACAGTCCCATCTTGGCGATCGTGTAAGTCATAAATTCTGGCGTCCGTTTGTGCACGCGCTGATCAAGCATATTGATCACCAATCCAGCGGCCAGCGGCTCTCCGTTTGCGTCGACTGTGGCGTCAGGCACTTGGGCGGCGAATGACTGCGTCAGAATGAAGGGTGCACGCAGGTTTGACCCCATGTGCCTGTCCCAGCTTTCACGCGTGGCCGTTGTGATGTTGTCGTATTCAAAGATCGACGCATTATTGATCAGCACGGTGATTGGACCACCAAGCGCATCAACGGCGGCAGGCAACAATGCTGTTGCGGCGTCTTCGTCTAACAGGTCGGCCTGCAATGCAACAGCGTTGCGACCCAGCGTGGCCAATTTTGAAACCGTTTCGTCAGCGCCATCCTTGGACCCTGCATAATGAACGGCTACGTCATAGCCGCGTTGCCCCAGATACAGCGCCATTGCCTGCCCAAGCCGCGCGCCGGCTCCTGTCACCAACGCCCGCATCAGACAAGCACAATCACAAGATAAGCCAAATAAAGAGCCGACAATGCCAAACCCCAAATACGATTGATATCCGTCTTGAAAAACACAAACGGGATCAAAATGAGGGAGGCGAAAAGCATGATCCACAAATCAAACGTCAGGAACTGCGGATCGACTGGGATCGGCCCGACAAGGCTGGCGATACCGATAATGCCGAGCAGGTTAAACATGTTCGACCCGATCACATTGCCAAGCGCAACATCCGCCTGACGCCGCAACGCTGCCATCACAGTTGTGGCCAATTCCGGGAGGGACGTGCCAATCGCCACAAGCGTTAGGCCAATCGCGGTTTCCGATATCCCGAACGTCAGTGCGATGTTCGTTGCGCCATCCACCAAAAGTTTGGCCCCTAGTGGCAAGCCGATGATGCCGAGGACCAAGAAAATCGCAATCTTGGGCCAACCGAGGTTGGGATCAGCACCTTCGATTTCTTCTTCGTCAGTGTTTGCTTTGCGGTGTTTGTTCGCAGCTCCGGCCGCGTGGATTAACATCGCAGCAAGCGCCGCAAGCAAGATGAGGCCGCTGACCCACGTAAATGGCCCAAAGAAGCAAAGCACAATGAACAAGCCTGTCGCCGCAATCATTTGGATATAACTGTTGCGCGTATCGCATTCGCTGGTGTGCATTGTTGCCAACAGCGCCGGCACGCCAAGTACAAGCAGAACGTTTGCAGTGTTAGACCCAACCACGTTGCCCAACGCAAGGCCGGGAACGTCGTCAAAAATCGCTTGGATCGCAATCAATAGCTCAGGGGCCGACGTGCCAAACGCCACGATCGTCAATGACACGATCAATGCGGGCACGCCAAGTCGCAGAGACAGGTTAACCGCCCCCTTCACCAAACTATCACCTGCCAATAGAAGGATCACCAGACCAAGGCCAGTATAGAGCCAATCCATCAATATCGTCCCTTCGTGCAGGCGCAGGGGCCCTTACCTATTCTAAACCGACCGCAAGACCGACATTTGGCTGCGGCCAAACGCGCCTGTCCCGGGAATTTCCATTTACCGAACATCGCAAGCACCGCCATAAAGACGAGGAACAATGAGATGATCTTAAACAGCATCTTAAAGCCCGAACCGTGCGAATGCAGCGCGATCTTCGATCGACCCCATTGCATCGTTCATCACGCGCGCGCCAAACCGCGAAAGCAGTCCGCGCTTTTGGTCAAAGCGCCGAAACTTCACTTTATCGCCAAACCGGGCTTTCATCACGGAGGTCAGATGGCCAATTCCATCAACAAGCCCCTGATCAACGCCCTTTTGCCCGATGAAAATCTCGCCCGTGAACAGGTCGGGATTGTCTGACAGCTTGGCCCCTCGGCGTGACTTTACGTACTCGATAAACGTGCCATGCAGATCATCCAGGATACCGCGTAAACGCTTCACGTCAGCTGGTGTCTCTTTCTTGAATGGGTCCATCATGGATTTGGATTTTCCAGCCGTATGCACGCGGCGTTCTACCCCGTAATTGGCTATCGCATCTTGCAGACCAAAACCCGCGCTGATCACACCAATAGACCCTGTGATCGAACAGCTATCTACGTGGATTTCATCAGCGGCACACGCCAGCCAATACCCACCAGAAGCAGCCACATCTTCGACGAATGCAAAGACGGGGATGTTTTTATCGTCTGCCAACCGACGGATGCGGGCCGCGATTAACGACGACTGCACCGGGCTGCCACCGGGGCAGTTGATTTCCAATGCGACCGCGGCCGGTTTGCCTTTGGAAAACGCTTTTTCAAGAACGGGTGCCAGGCTGGTGTCATCCAAGCCGCGCCCACCATTGGTGATGGCCCCTTGCAGCCGGACAACAGCGACATGGGGTTCGGATTTCATAAAGGGGATGTATTTCTTCATGTTATTCCATTTAGGGCGCAAAGGGCCGTGCAACAAGGCGTCACTGACGGATACGCCAGCCCGTGCGGAAAATCCACCAGATCGCAAGTAAACAAGCGCCTGTAAAGAATGCGATTGCCATCAAAGACAGCCCAATCGGCACGTCCGCCGCGCCAAAGAATGACCAGCGAAAGCCAGAGATCAGATAGACCACAGGATTGAACATCGTGATCGTCTGCCAGATCGGCGGCAACATCGTGACCGAATAGAACGACCCACCAAGGAAAACGAGCGGCGTGATGATCAACAATGGGATCAGCTGAAGCTGTTCAAAATTGCCGGCCCATATCCCGATGATGAACCCCAGCAGCGAAAAGCTAACGCAAGTCAGCACAAGAAACGCCAGCATCGCAACCGGATGGGCAATGGTGATATCGACAAAGAAGAAAGCAGTGATCAAGATAATGATCCCAATGAACAACGCCTTCGTTGCGGCCGCCCCCACATACCCGATTGTGATCTCAAGAAAGTTCACGGGCGCAGAAAGAAGCTCATAAATCGTCCCTATGAATTTGGGAAAGTAGATACCGAACGATGCGTTGCTGGTCGCTTGGGTCATCACCGACAGCATGATCAGCCCCGGTACGATGAAGGCGCCGTATGAAACGCCCTCTACCTCTTGGATGCGGCTGCCAATGGCCGTTCCAAACACGACAAAGTAAAGTGACGTGGAAAGGACAGGCGACACCAACGACTGAGTGATCGTGCGGAAAAATCGGGCCATCTCGAACCGATAGATGGAAGCAACGGCAGTCAGGTTCATGTCTTTTCCTTCACAAGGCCAACAAAAATATCTTCGAGGCTGGATTGTCGGGTCTGCATGTCAGTCATGGCCAGCCCTGCCTTTTGCAGATCGTTCAAAAGAGTTGTGATACCCGTCCGCTCACCCTTTGTGTCGTAGGTATAAATCAACGATGTCGTATCTTCACCAATCGTCAAACCATAGTCGGACAGCGCAGGCGGAATTTCTGTTAACGGCGTGGCCAGTTCGATCACCAACTGCTTTTGACCCATCTGAGCCATCATTTCCGCCTTATCCTGCACCAGCAGAATTTCACCTTTCGAAATCACGCCAACGCGATCGGCAATGGCTTCTGCCTCTTCGATGTAATGCGTGGTCAGAATGATTGTGACGCCGTCAGCTTTTAGATCCGCGACGACATTCCACATATCTTTGCGAAGCTCCACATCGACGCCCGCGGTCGGTTCGTCAAGGAACAAAACACGCGGTTCGTGTGACAAGGCCTTTGCAATCAAGACACGACGCTTCATGCCGCCAGACAGCATCATGATCTTGCTGTCTTTCTTATCGTGCAAAGATAAATTTTTCAGGATGTCTTCAAGGTAGGCATCGTTGCGCGGCTTACCAAACAGGCCCCGTGAAAATCGCACAGTGTTCATGACTGTTTCAAAGGGCTCAAGATTGATTTCCTGTGGCACTAGACCAATCAGATCGCGGGCTTTGCGAAATTCGGTTTGCGTATCGTGACCGCCCACCGTGATTGCACCCGATGTCGGAACAGTGATCCCACAAATCGTCGAAATCAGTGTTGTCTTACCGGCTCCGTTCGGCCCTAAAAGCGCAAGTATCTCACCTTGTGCAATATCAATATTTACAGATTTGAGCGCCTCAAAGCCTCCTGCGTACGCTTTACGCAGATCTTTGACAGTTACAATCGAAGCCATTGAATATCCCTTATTTTAAGGAAGGGTAGTGTGATCGGCACAGAAGTAAAAGGGCGCGATTTCAACTGAAACGTGATGTTTTGGACAGGTGATAACTGGAACAGAAAGTTTCCTGACAATGCTAGGCTCTGAGTATCTATCAAAAAGGCCTCCCCCACTGATGTATTTGTGTCAATTCGATGTGCGGCGTTTGGCAGTTTTCGTGGCGACGGGATATCACATGTAAGCTGACACTTGTGGTCTGCACCCATTGGTTCTTGCGCGAATGTCATGTTCGCACTTTTGTGTCGTTCGCATTGTATTACGTAGGTTTGATCGTTGTTTCTCCAACACAAACGACCCCTCGATTGCGGGGCGTAAGGTATTGATATTGTTTGTTAATTGTTGGTTGCGGGAGTAGGATTTGAACCTACGACCTTCAGGTTATGAGCCTGACGAGCTACCGGGCTGCTCCATCCCGCGACATTGTTTCTCTCAATTTGATTTTTTATTGAGAGATCGTTGGAGAGATACTGATAAAGTTGCTCATTAGATTTGGCAGTGACTTACTCTCCCACGCCTTAAGACGCAGTACCATCAGCGCAGCGGCACTTAACTGCCGAGTTCGGGATGGGATCGGGTGTTTTGCTCGCGCTATGACCACCAAATCAAAAGAACAACTTTAAACTCTGTTACCCTATGCATTGGGTTTCAGAGAACATCAGGCTGGCGCTTTTCATTGCCAACATTATTCCAGGTTCATCATATACTGATGGTTGTGTGTGTATGTATCTTGTCACCGGTAAAATCTTACTTTTACTGGATCAAATCAAGCCTATCGAGCCATTAGTACCAGTCAACTGAACACATTGCTGCGCTTACATCTCTGGCCTATCGACGAGGTGGTCTACCTCGGCTCTCAGGGATACCTTGTTTTGAAGGGGGCTTCCCGCTTAGATGCCTTCAGCGGTTATCCTGTCCGATCATAGCTACTCTGCACT
>CBFHME010000010.1:0-125605 GCA_965656885.1 Yoonia sp. | reverse complement strand
ATGAAGTGGTAATCTGGGTGAATATCTTTTTTCATGACAGGACCCCTTACGCCTTTGGCGCTTTGTAGTTGGTGACTTCTGCGATACGCGCGGACTTACCACGGCGCTCACGGAGATAGTACAGCTTGGCGCGGCGCACACGGCCACGGCGCACAACTGTGATGCTGTCGATGTTTGTGGAGTGCAGCGGGAATACGCGCTCAACACCTTCACCAAAGGAAATCTTGCGCACTGTGAACGAACCGGCGATGCCTTTACCGTTCTTGCGTGCGATGCAGACGCCTTCGTAGTTTTGCACACGGCTGCGTGTGCCTTCGGTTACTTTGTAACCAACGCGGATGGTATCACCCGCTTTAAAGTCTGGGAGTTCGCTTCCCAGTGACGCAACCTGAGCGGCGTCGATTTTTGCAATCAGATCCATCTGATAGCTCCTAATAATATGCACGGGTTATCCCGCAACGTGTTCGCGTGATTGCAGAGCTTTGTGTCGTTATCGAGTCCGCATATGCGCCCGCCAAAGATGCCGTCATCATTCATTTGTTGTGGTTGTCCGGTCCGTTCTGGTGCGTTATTTCCCAACGAAGGGCGACGCAGAGTCCAGTGGTGCCATAAACCAACACCCCGAATCCCCTGATGGGGAAACAAGATGGCTGCGTATAGGCCGCATTTTCCCAACAGGCAAGGGCAATGCTTGCAAGATGGGCGCGCTGTGCCCTAGGCTTATTCCATTCGATTAATGAGATTGGAAAAGCCATGAAAGCCGCCCGTCGCCCCCTGTTTTGGTATAGCATGTCGATGTGGCTTGTTTCACTGGTGATCACGGGTCTTTTGATCCAGCTGGGCAGCCTTGTGATGTCGGATGTGCCGACCGCGGGAAAACGGATCGAACGCAGTGCATTTGTGGATGATAGTCAGCTGGGCGCGGTTGATGCACAGATCGCAGCACTTGATATGGCTTTAGCCGCAAACGCCAATGACATGGAAGACGCGCGTTTTGTGCTGCAATCGCGGTCATTGGACTATCAAAATCAGCGTGCCAACTTTGAAAACTGGATCCGTTCGCGCACGGCAACGGAATCAGACGCCCAGAACCCAGAGGTCGTTAAACGCGTAGAACAAATTGAACAACTCAAGTTGGCAGAACGAGAGGCAGAGCGCGCGATTGAAACGCTAGAACAAGACGCCGTTCAAGACCGTCGCGCATTACGTGATTTGACAACGCAACGTGCCGACATCGTGCGCGCCGCTGAAGCACCTTATGAAAAGGCGCGAAGCCGAGAAGTGTTAAAGGTATTCCTGTTTCGATTGGCCCTGACCCTGCCGCTTTTG
Organism: Yoonia sp.; assembly: GCA_965656885.1. GTDB lineage: Bacteria > Pseudomonadota > Alphaproteobacteria > Rhodobacterales > Rhodobacteraceae > Yoonia. The sequence goes on along the minus strand of CBFHME010000010.1, from coordinate 124,276 downwards.
CTGATCGCGGGTTGGCTTGTGCTGAAGAAACGTAAATCGACCTATTGGCCTATTTACCGCAGCTTTGTGCTGTTTGCGCTGTTCGCCTTTTTCGTCGAATTGGTCCCGTATCTGCCATCTTATGGCGGCTATGTGCGCAGCGTTGTTGGCATTGTGCTGGCGCTTGGGTTCGCGCATTTCTCGATTAAGGGAATGAACCGTTATCTGAAAAAGAAGCAATCCGAAGAGGCCCAGCCTGAAACGGAAAAGCGCAAGCTGATTGCCTATGAAACGGCGGTCAAGAAAATCTCGGGCGGGGTATGCCCAAGCTGTGATCGCCAGTTTGGTGTGGAAAAACCGCGCAAGGGGGATGCGCCCGTTGAAAACCCCGTCGACTATTGCGTTCACTGCGGGTTTTGCCTGTTCGACAACTGCAAGAATTGCGGCAAGCGCGAAAACTCGTTTTACAAATTCTGCGGATCATGCGGCACGGCGTCGGATGATCCGACAGCGGCCTAGTCGTCTGATGTCTTTGCCTTGTGCGCTGCCCACAAATCGGGGCGGCGTTTGGCTGTGATATCTTCGGACATATCTTGGCGCCATTTGGCGATTTTGCCGTGATCGCCCGATTGCAAAACGGGAGGAATATCGCGCCCCTGCCATGTTGCAGGTTTAGTGTATTGCGGGTGTTCCAACAGACCGTCAGAAAATGATTCCTCGACCGCGGAGTCAGCGTTGCCCAATACGCCGGGCAACAGGCGCACGGTTGCGTCGATCAAGGCTTGGGCCGCGAGTTCGCCACCTGTCATGACAAAATCGCCCAATGAAACCTCTTGGATGCCAAAATGCTCAAGAACGCGTTCATCCACGCCTTCAAACCGCCCACAAAGCAGAGTGACACCATTGGTGTTCTGGGCCAGCCCTCGCATCATCGCTTGATCCATGGGTTTGCCGCGTGGCGACAGGTAGATGATCGGCATCACACCCTTGGCCCCCGCGCGGGCATCGTTGATCGCGGCCTCAAGCACATCAGCACGCAGCACCATCCCCGCGCCACCACCGGCTGGCGTATCATCGACGTTACGATGTTTGCCGATCCCGTATTCGCGCAGGTCATAGGTTTGAAGCTGCCAGCGCCCATCCTTCAGCGCCTTACCCATCAGGCTTTCGCCCAAAACACCGGGGAATGCCTGTGGGAATAGGGTAATAATCTGCGCCGTCCACGCACCCGCAATATCGGGTGTGTCGGTCATCAGTTCGCGCGGCTTGAATGTCGGGCGAATGGATTTGCGGCCAGCGGCCTTAGGCTTTGGTGCGTCTGTCATAGGGGGGGGATTAGACCAAAACAATGACACTGTGTAGGGGGTGGTGTGGTTCAGCCTTTTGGCTTCCAACCGCCAAGGGCCGCGGATTGGGCCAATGCGGTTTTCTTTTCGGCCACTACTTTGTCCGGCAGTTCTGACCGGTTGAGCCGCAAGAATTGCTCCCACAGCTGATCTGATGGGCCTTCGTTGCCTTTGCCAACGGGTGTCAGCGCGGCACGCACATCGGCGGGCACATTCATCTGATCGACCAGCGCCGCACCGGGGCCAAGCGGATGCGACAGCGCATCTTTCATCGGCATGAACATCACAGGCAATGGGGCCAGCACCTCGGCCACTTCACGAATGACACGATCAAGGTCGGCGGCACTACGGAATGCCGCATCAAATGATTTGAAATCCAGCGTAAGGCGGTGACCGCGCAGATGGTGGCGATAAGCGCTGTAAAGCCAGTCGTGGGCGTTACGGGTCGTAAAGATCAGTTTGACTTGGGCATCGGGGAACCGTTCAGCCAGATACCCCGCAATATATGTCATCAGGGTTGGCACAGCGCTATAATCCCTGACCCCGGGCCAACCTGGAAGGTGACCTGCCAACCCCTCGCATGAAATCAGCAAATCGCGGTCTTCACGCACGGGGAATTCATCAAATACGTCATCCAACAGCCCGACCATATCAACAAGATCAAGCGGGTTTGCAGTGCGCGAAAAAAGTGCTGCCAATCGTGCCACGGGCTTCATATGCCGAAACATGCGCAAGTCGAAGTGTGGTTCCAGCGTTTCGCGGTTGATCCAGAGAAAATGCTGGATCGAGCTGGTGCCGGTTTTATGAAATCCGGGATGCAAAAGAATTTGTCGCATGAAATAAACCGGCCCGACTAAAACGATAATTGGCCTGTGATACCGCCCTTGCTTGTTTCCGACCAGAAGTTTGTGCAATTTGCGCGCATGGACGATGTTTTTGGCACAGCAAACTTTGAGGCGACGGCGGCCAGGTGGACGCAAGCAGCGCCTCAACTTGGTTTCGGGCCAAATGATCACAAGCTGCATCTGGTGCGGGCGCGCATGAACGATCAGCACCAGCGCGTTGTCGTTTTGGCCCAAGGGCAGGGCGGTGCGCCTGATCTTATTGTAAAGCATTCGTTGTCAGGCCAAGCACAACGGCATTTCGATAACGGAGTTGCCGCACATCGCCGCGCGGTGGATGTATTCTCAAATGTGGATCTTGTGCACGTGCCGGCATTGTTGCACGTCGATCCAGACATCCAGTTCATCGTGATGGAGGCGGCAAAGGGGCAAACGGCCCATGACCTTTTGGCCGAGCATGGGGATGTGCGCGCGACGGTGCTGCAAGCCTGTGGCGCATGGATGGGGCATTGGCATCGCAGTACATTTGAACGTCCAAACCCGATCAATCCCAACACGATGCAAAAGACGTTGAAGTCACTGCGCGACAGCGTTGCCGACCATAAGCGCCCTGTGGTTGGCAGGCGGGCATTTCTGGCCTGCGCAGATGTTGTGTTTGACATGGCTGAGGCGGCACGTGGCCAGATCACCACCCTTGCCGCGACCCATGGCGATATGAATTTGCGCAATTTTATCATCGGGCCAAATGGCACCTATGGGATTGATTTCGGGGCAATCCACACCGCCCCGATCGGCCATGATCTTGCGCGGTTTGTCGCGAATTTCGCGAATTTCTTTTACCCCGAAAATGCAGAAGACAGGGATGGACAGTGGTTGTCCGATGACCTGACCGCGTTTTTTGAAGGGTATGGGCCAGAGGCGCGGAATGATCCGTCCTTTCAATATCTTTTGCGGATGCAGATCATGAAAGATTGGGCCAATATCCCAAAGGATATTGAACATCGCAACGCTTTGCACCGTCACAGAATGGCGGGCATCCAGTTGTTGACAACGATTTTGTTTTAGCGGGCCTCTGGCGGGTTCACGATGATGCGCCCCGCGTTCAGGTCAACTGTTGGCACGATGTCATGGGTGAACGCCAAAAGCATCGTGTCAGATTGTCCGCTCAGCTGAATTTCAAGCACGTCGCCGGCGCCGTGGTTTTCCACCGATTTTACCGTGCCAAGCGTTTCGTTGCCCGTATCCAGTACCGTCAGCCCAACCAAATCGGTGTAATAATATTCGTCGTCGGGCAGGTTTGGCAGCTGATCGCGGAGGGCATAAAGTGCGACACCGCGCAGCGCGTCGGCGTCTTCTTTTGTGTCGATACCTTGCACGCGCGCAGTGAATCCACCTTTGACTTGTCCGGTCAGAACCAGCATCGGAAATGTCTTGCCATCTTCGGTCGATAGTGGCGTGTAATCTGCGATTGCCAGCGGGTCAGCGCAAAATGATTTTAGGCGCACCTCGCCTTGGATGCCAAATGCACCGCCAAGGGTGCCCACGATAATACGGTCAGACATAGAATGCTCCTTGGCGAAGCCCTCAACGGTGGGCTTTGCGAAATAGCAGGGGTCAGTGCGGGCCAGTGTTTCCGGCCCGCACAAAACTGGGCTTACTCAGCGGCAGCTTCTTCGGCTGCTGCTTCTTCTGCAGGTGCCTCAGCTGGTGCTTTTGCAGCTTCTTCAGCAGCGGCTTTTTTCGCTGCTTTTTCTTCTGCGCGTGCTGCCGCAGCCTTACCAGGTGTACCCTTTTTCAGGTTCGCACGGTCTTTCTTTGGCAAAACGCCAGCAGCTTCGAGCATACGGGATACGCGGTCTGTTGGCTGTGCGCCTTTTGACATCCAATACGCAACGCGCTCCATATCCATTTTCACGCGGTCTTCGCTGTCTTTTGGTAGCATTGGTGCATATGTGCCGAGCTTTTCAATAAAACGGCCGTCGCGTGGCATGCGGCTGTCGGCAGCAACGATTGCATAGTGAGGGCGCTTTTTGGAACCGCCACGTGCGAGACGAATTTTCATAGCCATGAGATGTGTTTCCTTTGTTTACGTCGTAGGATGGGTTTCAACCCATCATGATTGATGTTGTTTGTGGTGTTGGATGACTTCCTGAATGATGAAGTTCAGGAATTTCTTGGCAAAATCGGGGTCCAGATCGGCCTGATTTGCAAGTTCGGTCAACCGTGCGATCTGGTCCGCTTCGCGGGATGGATCAGACGGTGGAAGATCGTGTTCAGCCTTGAGTTTTCCCACGGCTTGGGTGTGCTTGAAACGCTCGCCCAATGTGTAGACAAGGATCGCGTCAAGACGGTCAATACTATTGCGATGGCCTGCCAGAACTTCGGCGGCGCGCTTGGTGTGATCGGTCATAGGTGGACCCCCTTTGGTACAGGATGGCGGTAGACAAGCGTCGTGGGCGTCGGGCCCTTTGCAGCCACGTCCAGCTTTGCGCCCAGCTTTTCCGCCAAGCGGATCGAACGGGCATTGTCGTGCGCGATATAGCTTACGGCTGTTTTCCAGCCCAGCACATCATATGCATGTTTCACGGCGGCATCGGCTGCTTCTGTCGCAACGCCTGTTCCTTCGTGAGAAAACATCATCCAGCCGATTTCGGTTTCGGGCCAATCGGGCGGTGTCCAAGGGCCGACTAGACCGACACAGTCATTATCGCCGCGGATCGTGACTGCCCACATGCCATAGCCAAAGATCTGCCAGTGTCCCAGTTCTGACGCGAACGCGCGCCAAGTTTTGCCAAGATCATTGTTGCTGTCGAATGCGCTTGCGCGGTCCGACATCATGAAGTCATGGAATGCCATCCAATCACCCGGTTCAGGTGCGCGCATCACAAGGCGCGGGGTTTGCAGTGTCATGTTCATGTCGCCACCTGCGCCATGGTTGTCGTACCTGTCAGAAGGGCGTGACCCAAAGGCCGCGCAGATGCGCGACGACATTTTTGGGGGGCCTGCGGCCCGTTGCCTTTGGCAAGAGTATTTAGAAAAAAGCGAGACACTATTTCTTTTTCCCGAAACCGGACAAGCCTGGTGGCAGGCCCATGCCGCCGCCCAAACCGGGCATGCCAGCGGGCATTTTGCCTTGCAGGGCTTTTGCGGCCTCGGCCATTGCAGCTGGGTCGTTCATGTCGGGCATGGCGCCGCCTTTGCCCATCATCTGCTTCATGGCTTGTTTGAGCATACCGCCTTTGCCCATTTTCCCCATCTTCTTCATCATGTCGGCCATCTGGCGGTGTTGTTTGACCAGTTTGTTCAGATCAGCAACCTCCAGCCCTGCACCTGCCGCGATACGTTTTTTGCGCGATGCTGCAAGAAGATCAGGGTTGGCGCGTTCTTTTTTCGTCATGGAGTTGATGAGAGCAATTTGGCGGGTGAGGACCTTGTCGTCCATGCCTGCCGCATCCATCTGTTTTTGCATTTTACCCATGCCGGGCATCATGCCCATCATACCTTCCATGCCGCCCATTTTCATCATCTGTTCGAGCTGCATTTTTAGATCGTTCATGTTGAAGCGGCCCTTTTGGAACCGTTTCATCATGCGCTCGGCCTGTTCGGCTTCGATCGTTTCTTGCGCTTTTTCGACCAAAGCCACGATGTCGCCCATGCCAAGGATGCGGCCTGCGATGCGATCGGGTTCGAACGTTTCAATCGCGTCCATCTTTTCGCCAAGACCGACAAAGCGGATGGGTTTGCCTGTAATCGCGCGCATCGACAGGGCCGCACCACCGCGACCGTCGCCATCCATGCGAGTAAGGACCACGCCGGACACACCGATTTTGTCGTCGAATTCTTGGGCGACGTTCACTGCGTCTTGACCCGTTAGACCATCAACAACCAGCAGTGTTTCGCGAGGCTGCGCCACATCGCGCACCTCTGCCGCTTGTGCGATCAATTCGGCGTCAATGTGCAAACGACCCGCAGTGTCGAGCATATAGACATCGTAACCGCCAAGCGATGCTTGGGTCTTGGCACGTTTGGCGATTTGCACGGGCGTTTCGCCAGCAACAATCGGCAATGTATCCACGCCAATCTGGTTGCCCAAGATCGCCAGCTGTTCCATCGCCGCTGGGCGGTTGGTGTCAAGCGATGCCATCAACACGCGCTTACCTTCGCGATCTTTTAGTCGCTTGGCGAGTTTCGCCGTTGTCGTCGTCTTACCGGACCCTTGCAGGCCGACCATCAAAATGGGTGCAGGTGGGTTATCGATTTTCAGCGCGCCCGGATCAGCATCGCCTGTCAGCACATGTTTCAGTTCATCATGCACAATCTTGACGACTTGCTGACCGGGCTGAATGGATTTGGTGACGGCTTGGCCTGTCGCTTTTTTCTCGACCGCTTTGATAAAGTCGCGGGCAACGGGCAGGGATACGTCAGCCTCTAGCAAGGCCACGCGGACTTCGCGCAGGGCGGTTTTGACGTCATCTTCGGACAGCGCACCTTGCTTGGTCAGCTTGTCAAAGACGCCGCCTAGGCGTTCGGATAGATTCTCAAACATCGGCCATAAGCCCCTTGGTCGTTTCGGTTGCCCCATTATATAGGAACGAACCGCATAAAGCAGTAGCGCCCCCGTGGGCGCAACGCGCTGACGGAGGGCGATCCCTATGAATAGGGACCGGAAAGCTGGTGCTATCCGGGTGTTGGGTCGCGTTTAGGCCATTGATCGGGGCAGAGTCAACTGTCTGCGGCAATGATGTCCTTGGCCAAAAGGGTGGTAACTTCGGTAATGCCGATAAAGCCAAGGACGTGTCGCAAATGTGGGGTGGCAAAATCCTGCGGATCGTCCACGCGGGTCCCTCCCGATGCTGCTACAATTACCGCCGATTTACCGTGCAAAAGCCCACGGACGCCGTTTGGCGTATAGGCAAATGTCACTTTAGGGCGACAGATCAGATCAATCCACGCCTTTAACGCGGCGGGCACGCCAAAATTATACATGGGCATGCCGATCACAATGATGTCGGCGTCGCGAACTTCGGCGATCAGAGTATCTGATAGTGATAGTGCAGCGTGGTGGCCCGGTGATCTGTCCTCAAAAGGGACTAGCCGTGCAGCATTCCAGTCTTGAGTGATCTGCGGAAGCGGGTTTTGTGCCAAGTCGCGCGTTGTGACAGTGCCGGTCATTTTTGCAATGGCAATCGCGGCGGCTTGGCGTGATTTGCTATCTGTGACGTTGGGCGATGCCGCGATGTGAAGGATGTTGGTCACTTGTTGGTTTTCCCGCTTTTGGGTTGTTGCAAGACCACTGCTACAGTTAGAGTGTTTGCGAACGCAACCGCCCTTCTGAGTGGGCCACTGTTTGAAAATGCACAATACGATGGACAACTGGGATGAAATCCGCACTGCGTATCAAGTTGCCCGCGCAGGCACTGTCAGTGGCGCGGCAGAGGCGCTAGGCGTGCACCATGCCACGGTTATTCGACACATTGATGCGCTCGAAGAAAGCATGGGTGTCAAACTGTTTCAGCGCCATCCGCGTGGCTACACTGCGACGGAAGCGGGTTTGGATCTGTTGCAAGTGGCCCAAGCCACTGACGACCAGTTCACACAGCTTGCTGGACGGATCAAAGGCCGCGGTGCCGGTGTGTCGGGTGATCTTGTTGTGACATCACTGGGGGCGTTATCGCAGCTTTTGACGCCCGCCTTGATCAGCTTTCAACGCGCAAATCCTGATATTCGCGTGCGTTATCTGACGGGTGATCGGTTGTTCCGCCTTGAATACGGTGAGGCCCATGTGGCGATCCGTGCGGGTGCAATGCCTGATCAGCCCGACAATGTTGTGCAACCATTTCTGGATATGCGGGTGCGGTTGGTGGCATCTGACGCCTATATCGCCGAATTCGGTATGCCCAAGGATGAGGCCGATTTAGCCAATCACTGGTTTGCATCCCACGACAGCAGCAACAATCGCGCACCATTCCACACGTGGATGCGCAATGTTGTGAGCGACGACCGCATCGTTTATCGCGCCAGCGACAATCGCAACCTGTCAGAGGCAGTGATTGCGGGGGCAGGTATCGGCTTTGTGTCCGAATTCGACATGATCGGTCAGGATCACCTGCACGAGGTTATTCCATGTAAGCCTGATTGGGCTGCCCCCATCTGGCTTGTGACCCACGTGGATTTACACCGCACAGCCAAGGTGCAGGCATTTCTAAGCCACCTGAAAGCATTGGCAAAGTCACAATGACAAAAACCGCTAGGGTCGGGCATTTGGCGATGCTCCTGTTTTCCGTGTTGGTGGCTGGGGCATTTTCGCTTGGGTCGCTGGCGGCAAATGACATTTCTCCTTTCGCATATAATGCGGTGCGGTTCTGGATTGCCGCAGCGATTATCGGCGTGTTTGTCGGACTGCGGGGTGGGGTGCCACAGTCTGCACTTCATGCGCCTTGGCGGTATCTGATCCTAGCGGCTGTTTTCACCCTCTATTTTGTTCTGATGTTGGAAGGATTGAAAACAGCGCCGTCAGTTAGTGCTGCTGCTGTCTTCACACTGACCCCCCTATTGACGGCGGGGTTCGGCTGGCTGCTGTTGGCCCAAGGTGTCACGATGCGGATCGCATTTGGTCTGACGGTGGGGGCGCTTGGCGCGATATGGGTTATTTTTCGCGCTGATTTGCAGGCCATTTTGCAATTTGACGTGGGTCGAGGAGAGGCGATCTATTTCATCGGCTGCATCAGTCACGCGCTATATACCCCACTGGTGCGGTTGCTAAATCGTGGCGAAACCGCGCTGGTCTTTAGCTTCGGCACGATATTGGCGGGCGCTGTTATCCTGACTGTTGTTGGTCTTCCATCAATTTTGACGACCGATTGGCTGCAATTGCCCACGACGGTCTGGGTCGCAATCATCTATACGGCTGTCTTTGCAAGTGCTGCGACGTTTACCTTGTTGCAATTCGCCACGCTTCGGCTGCCGTCATCCAAGGTGATGGCATATACCTATCTGACCCCGGCTTGGGTCATCGTTTGGGATATTGCATTGGGCAGCGCCGCGCCGCCTGCTGCTGTTGGAATTGGTGTTTTGCTGACGATTTGCGCACTTTTGATTTTGCTCAAAAATGATGGGAACCAATTAGAGGGTTAACGCGTTGAGAAAGCAGACAACACAAAGGACCCTACTATGCGCAATATCATTTATCTCGTCGGCCTCGTTGTAATCGTTTTGGCGATCATCCGTTTCGTCACATAAACGACCCCGTTTCTGCTTCCCAAGCACATCGGCCCGCCATTTGGCGGGTCGTTTGCGTTTAAGGGGTCAGCTCCTGATGCAAAAACGCTTCGAACGCATCCAGATCGATCGCATCCATTTGACCAAAGCCTTGCATCCAAGCGGAAGCGCCGCGCAATGCGTCCGGTTCCAGCTTGCACCACTTTACGCGGCCGCGTTTTTCCTGACTGATCAAACCCGCCGCCGTCAACACGCCAAGGTGTTTTGAAATCGCAGCGAGAGACATCGAAAAAGGTTCGGCAACATCCGTGACGGCCATGTCGTCCTCCAGCAACATCGCCAAAATCGCGCGTCGCGTCGGATCCGCAAGGGCCGCAAATGTCATATCAAGCTGGTCTGTCATATGCCGCTTGTCGCGCTGCTGGTGTGAAACGTCAACCGATTGGTTGAATATCAATATATGTCGAAACGGGCATTTCCACGCCAACATCACGCCTCGCTTTTTCTAAAATACTCAAATAAAACAAGGGTCTAATCAAGAAGGACTCTCGCTTGACTCCTAACAGTGCGCATCCTAAACCCTGCTCAACTCTTTTGAGGGGTATTTATCCGATGTCTGACCCGCATTTGGCCGATGATCGCAAGGCACGCCTACAGGCGCTTGATGCGAAACTGGCCGCCAAGCAGGAACCAGTCGCGGTAAAAGACCACTCAGAGGAACACTATAGTCAGGCACAGCTTGCTTGGCGCATGGTGATAGAGCTTGTAGCCGGTCTTGGGATCGGTTTTGGCATCGGATACGGTTTGGACCGCCTTTTTGGGACCATGCCGATTTTCTTGGTGCTGTTTATTTTCTTTGGCCTCGCGGCGGGTGTGAACACCATGATGCGGTCAGCCAAAGAAGTGCAGAGAAAACAGTTGGCAGCAGCCAGCAAAGACGAGGATGACCCACGTGGCAACTGACGCAAAATCCGAAGGCGGTCTAGTATTTCACCCGCTCGACCAGTTTATCGTCAAACCTTTGTTCGGTGACGGACCAGTTCACTGGTACACACCTACAAACGTGACGCTGTGGATGGGCATTGCTGTTCTTGTGATCGCATTGATCTTTGTCGTCGGGTCCCGCGGTCGCGCAATCATCCCATCACGTATCCAATCTATTGGTGAGCTGATCTACGGCTTTATCTACAAGATGGTTGAAGACGTGACTGGCAAAGATGGCGTCAAATACTTCCCATATATCATGACGTTGTTTGTGTTCATTTTGTTCGCAAACTATCTGGCCCTGCTGCCGATGTCTTATTCCGCAACATCCATGATCGCTGTAACAGCGGTGCTTGGTTTCGGTGTCTTCATCTGTGTGACGATCCTTGGGTTTGTGCTGAACGGCACAAAGTTTCTTGGACTGTTCTGGATGTCCGATGCCCCATTGGTCCTGCGCCCGATCATCGCAGTGATTGAAGTCATTTCTTACTTCGTGCGCCCAGTGTCCCACTCCATTCGTTTGGCGGGCAACATCATGGCAGGCCACGCAGTGATCAAAGTTTTCGCAGGCTTCGCGGCCCTGACGTTGGTGTCCCCTGTGGCCATCCTCGGCATCACCGCGATTTACGGTCTTGAGGTCCTTGTGGCCGGGATCCAAGCCTACGTATTCACCATTCTGACTTGTGTATATCTAAAGGATGCTTTGCACCCTGCGCACTAAGTTACGATACCCTACTACTCAAATTCCATCGTAAGGAGATAAAATCATGGAAGGCGAACTCGCACACATCGGCGCCGGTCTGGCTGCAATCGGTTCTGGCGCAGCTGCTATCGGTGTTGGTACCGTTGCAGGCAACTACCTCGCAGGCGCACTGCGTAACCCATCTGCTGCTGCATCGCAGACAGCAACACTGTTCATCGGTTTGGCATTCGCCGAAGCGCTGGGGATCTTCGCGTTCCTCGTATCGCTTCTGCTGATGTTCGCTGTTTAAGAACAACACGAAGATCCTTACGTCTGGCTGGGCGTGCAATGCGCCCAGCCAGTAACTTTACAAGGTGATCGGGGGCCATCATGGCAACTCAAACTACTGAAACAGCCGCTGGTGCTTGCGTCGATGCAGGGGGTTCTGCCCTTGGTATGCCGCAACTTTGCGCGGACTGGATGGGCAATCAGGTCGCATGGCTTGTTGTTTCATTGATCGTGATTTACCTGCTGCTGAGCCGCATCGCGCTGCCCCGCATTGGTGCAGTGTTGGCCGAACGGTCGGGCACAATCACAAACGATATTGCCGCAGCAGAAGAGCTGAAGCAAAAAGCGGTTGAAGCCGAGGCTGCCTATGAAAAAGCCCTAGCTGATGCACGTATTCAGGCCGCTGCGATTGTCGCAGATGCCAAAGCAGAGATTCAGGCTGATCTGGATGTCGAGCTTGCAAAAGCAGACGCCCAAATCGCCGCAAAAGCAGCCGAAAGCGAAGTGGCGATTGCCGAAATTCGCGACGGTGCTGTGAAGTCAGTCACAGATGTGGCCAAAGAAACAGCCAAGGAATTGGTCAAGGCTTTGGGCGGGTCTGCGGATGCCAAAACAATCAACGCGGCTATCGCTGCTCGGATGAAGGGATAAGCGCCATGAAAAAACTTATGACTGCTTCCCTAATGTCCGTCGCGGCTTCGCCAGCCTTTGCAGCAGGTGACGTTTTCGTTTCGCTCAAGAACACCGACTTTGTTGTTCTGATCGCGTTCCTGATTTTCGTCGGCATCCTGTTGTATTTCAAAGCCCCGTCTAAAATTGGCGAGATGCTGGATGGTCGGTCCGCTGCGATCAAGTCCGAGCTGGACGAAGCCAAAGCACTGCGTGAAGAAGCGCAATCTTTGCTGGCCTCTTACGAGCGCAAGCAAAAAGACGTGCAAGAGCAAGCTGATCGCATTGTTGCATCTGCAAAAGAAGAAGCTGCAACCGCAGCGACTGCTGCAAAAGCCGACATTGCCGCGTCAATCACGCGTCGTCTGGCTGCTGCGGAAGAGCAAATTGCAAGCGCTCAAGCGGGTGCTGTGAAAGCTGTGAAAGATCAAGCTGTCACGGTTGCCATTGGTGCAGCACAAGATGTGATTGCCAAGCAGATGGATGCGAAATCATCCCATGCGCTTGTTGATGATGCCATCGCAACGGTTGCTGCAAAGCTTCACTAAGAGATTGATGGGTTAAAACCCATCCTACGCAGACGCCCACCGTAACAGCGGTGGGCGTTTTGCGTTAACCCTTTTGATTTTCATGATCGAGCCGCTTTTGCGCGAACGCTTCGTTGCGGTCTGCTTTTTGCTGGTCTGACAATGCGGTATGCACAAAATTCAGGTGTGCTTCGACCGCGGCGCGGGCCCCGACGGGATCACGAGATTGCAGTGCTGCATTGATCGCGCGGTGTTGATCCAGCAGTGTGTCGCGAGTTGTGCGCTGTTTGAACATAACGGTCCGGTTGTAGAACACGCCTTCACGCAGCAGATCGTACATTGACCGCATCATATGCAGCATGACGATGTTATGGCTCGCTTCGATAATGGCGAGGTGAAAGTCGGCGTCTAACCTGGCCTCTTCCGATGCATCCCTTTTGCCTTGCGCTGTTTCCATCTTTTCAAAGATCGTGTTGATGACGGCCAGATCGGTGTCTGTCCCCAACCGTGCGGCGCGTTCGGCGGCCAGCCCCTCCATATCACGGCGAAAGCTGATGTAATCGAAGACAGCTTCTGAATGGGTAGCGAAAAGCGTCACAAGTGCGGGAGAAAACGCGCTTCCCAGCACGTCAGCGACAAATACGCCTGCGCCTGCCTTGCTGACCAGCAACCCGCGGTCTTGCAAGTCCGCCAGTGCATCACGGAGCGACGGACGAGATACGCCAAGCCGTTCGCTCAGCTCTCGTTCTGATGGTAGCCGTTCCGCAGGACGCAGGATGCCGCGAAGGATCAACCCTTCTATCTGACGGACGACACCCGCCGATAGCTTTTCTTGCTGCACAGGTTCAAAGGGCATTGGAAATCCACCGGTAAAAGAATTGGTCAGATAGTATGACCAGACAGGTAGGCTCGCAATGAAAAAGGGGCCGCCAGATATGGCGACCCCTTCAAACATGAGAATGTCAGCGTTTAATTCGGCGTGATGATGATCTCGACACGGCGGTTTTGCTGACGACCTTGGGCCGTGTTGTTTGTTGCAACTGGCGCATCTTCGCCGCGACCGATGGAGCGCAAACGCTGCGGTGCGACACCAGCATTGATCAAAACCGACGTCACGGCCTGTGCCCGACGCTGCGACAGATCAAAGTTGAATGACGCATCGCCAACGCTGTCTGTGTGGCCCACTACATTTACTGTGGAGTTCGGATACCGGTTGATGGAACTGGCCAATGTGAACAAATCAGACTGGGATGCGCCAGAAACTGTGGTGGAGTTTGTGGCAAACAGAATGTCCTGTGGAAGTGTCACCACAAGGTTGTTGCCGTTGTTCACGATGCCAACATTGCCACCCATCTGGGCGCGCAATTCTTCTTCTTGGCGGTCGAGTATGTTGCCGATGCCGCCACCGACAACGCCACCAATCAGCGCACCTTTCAGCGCGTTTTGACGGCGTTCTTTGGCAGTGTCCGCCGCAAGGATGCCCGCCAAGGCGCCCAAGCCCGCGCCGATACCTGCACCATTTTGCGCATTAAAGTTGCCATTTGGCGCAGACGGGTCTGCACAGGCTGTTACAAAGGCCAAGCCACCAACGGCGATCAAGGTCGGGAATTTCATCATAGTCATAGTTTTTTCCACTGAACTGGGATGCGCGAAAGTCGCGCGTCATCGATGGATTGAATATGGGGCAATGCGCATTGCTATCCAATAACGAGCAAGATTTTCGTCGTTTGGCGCGGAAACCCGCCGCCCTATGCGGCGCCGTCGACCCGCGCTGATTCCCATGCAAGTAAGGCGCGTTTGACCGGCAGTCCCCAGTGATACCCGCCAAGCGCACCAGATTTGCGCAACGCCCGGTGGCAGGGGATCAGCAAGCTGACAGGATTGCGCCCGACTGCTGTGCCCACAGCGCGCACCGCCTTTGGTCGTCCGATGGACTGTGCGATTTCCGAATATGTCGTCACGTGGCCGGATGGAATGCGCAAGAGCGCCTCCCATACTTGTAATTGGAATGGCGCGCCAATCATGTGCAACGCCGTGTCACCCGACAAGCCGAGAGCAGACTTTGTCCATTGTGCAATCGCTTGTGGATTGTCGACATAGTTTGCCTTGGGCCAACGTGCGGTCAGGTCTGCCATCGCGACGTTCGCGCCGTATTCCGCTGAAAACGCCAAGCCACATAACCCGCGATCTGTGCCCATCGACAAGGCAGGACCGAACGGGCTGTCGAACCAGCCATAGTTGATCGTCAAACCTTCGCCTTGCTTCGCGAAATCGCCGGGGCTCATGGCTTCCCATTTTACAAATAGATCGTGCAGGCGGCCTGACCCTGAAAGGCCAATTTCATCTGCGGTTTCCAATGTCGTGAACCGGTCGCGAAGCAAGGTTTTGGCGTGATCAAGTGTCAGATATTGCTGATACCGTTTGGGTGAAATTCCAACCCACTGTGTAAACAGCCGCTGAAAATGTGCCGGACTCATGTTCATGTGACCGGCGATGTCATCCAGCGTGATCGGCCCACCATCTGCTGCGTCTATATAATCAATGGCGCGGCGCATGACCTCAAA
Source organism: Yoonia sp. (assembly GCA_965656885.1). Taxonomy (GTDB): domain Bacteria; phylum Pseudomonadota; class Alphaproteobacteria; order Rhodobacterales; family Rhodobacteraceae; genus Yoonia. The sequence continues at coordinate 109,177 of CBFHME010000010.1, read as the reverse complement.
ATGATATGTGTTTTGCTGTTCCATGTCCGTCACGTTAGGCCAAACGACCCGTTGTGGGCGACCCGAAAATTGCGCATAGTTTGCGGCATGGCAAAACAACTTGATTACCATACGATCCGCGAGATTTTTGACCGCTTTCATACGGCCGAGGCCGAGCCGAAGGGTGAACTTGAACACGTCAACGTTTATACGTTGTGCGTGGCAGTGGCATTGTCCGCGCAAGCGACGGATGCCGGTGTGAACAAGGCAACGCGCGGGTTGTTTGCTGTGGCGGATACCCCGCAAAAGATGCTTGATCTGGGGATCGAAGGCGTGACCGAGCACATCAAGACGATTGGTCTGTTTCGCCAAAAGGCAAAGAACGTAATCAAGATGTCGCAAATCCTCGTTGATGAGTTCGACGGGGTGGTCCCGAATTCGCGCGCGGCGCTGCAATCATTGCCGGGGGTAGGGCGCAAGACTGCGAATGTCGTGCTGAATATGTGGTGGGGCCAACCTGCCCAAGCTGTAGATACCCATATTTTTCGTGTGGGCAACAGGTCTGGCATCGCCGTGGGCAAGGATGTGGACGCAGTTGAACGCGCCGTAGAAGACCACATTCCTGCAGATTATCAATTACACGCACACCACTGGCTTATCCTGCATGGGCGGTATACCTGCGTCGCTAGAAAACCAAAATGCGCGGCTTGTTTGATCCGCGATCTATGCATGTATGAGGACAAGAACCTATGAGCGGATTTGACATTATCGGCATTGGAAACGCGATTGTGGATGTGATCGCCCCTGCAGAAGATATGTTTCTGGATCAAATGGGTATTGAAAAAGGTATCATGCAGCTGATCGAAAAAGATCGCGCAGAGGTGCTTTATGCCGCGATGTCAGAGCGGACGGAAACGCCCGGCGGATCCGTGGCCAATACGATAGCGGGCATCGGTGGTTTAGGTCTTTCGACGGCGTTTATTGGTAAGGTGAAGGACGACGCGCTTGGCCGGTTTTATGCCCAAGGCATGCAAGATGCTGGCACTGCGTTCCCCAACGATCCGGTCGCCGATGCAGATGCGCCCACGTCACGTTCGATGATTTTTGTATCGCCTGATGGTGAGAGGTCGATGAATACTTATTTGGGTGCGGGTGCTGATTTGTCGTCGGCTGACGTGCCTGATGTGTTTGAAGGTGGTGGCATCCTGTTTTTGGAAGGGTATCTGTTCGACAAAGATGACGGCAAAACTGCATTTTCAGAAGCTGCGGCAAAGATGCATGCGGCAGGCGGCCGCGCGGCGATCACAATTTCAGACCCATTTTGTGCCGAACGTCACCGCGATGATTTCAAACGCCTGATTGCGGATGAAATGGATATTGCGATTGGCAACGCGGACGAGTGGATGACGCTATATGAAACCGACGATCTTGAGGCTGCGATGGCGCAAGCATCTGCTGTGTGTGACATCGTTGCCTGCACACGGTCGGGTCAGCCTGTTTGGGCCTATGAAAATGGGGCCCGTGTTGAGGCACCTGTGAGGTCCGTGACACCTGTGGACGCGACGGGCGCTGGCGATCAGTTTGCGGCTGGGTTCTTGTACGGCTTGGCGACAAATCGTGATTTGGAAACATCTGCCCGCATTGGTGTGTTGATGGCTGCCGAAGTGATCGGGCATATTGGCCCGCGACCAAAGGCGGATATCGCGTCACTTATTGCGCAGGCGGGGCTAGCGCAGACCACATAGCATCGATCCGGTCGATTGCTGCGGGATCAAAGCGGTGTTCTTCTTTCCAGTATTTGCCTGATGGCACGTAATAGCCAAGGTCTGCCTCTGCATGCAGGGCCGCCGCGACAGCTGTTGCATCGTGTTGCACAGCTTTATGCGCGGCGGGAAAAGGCGTGGTCGTGCGTGGGAACGTAAGAACGCTTGGATCACGGGACAGATTTACCATCGCACAGCCGTCTCGCGCCGCGAGCGCCATCAAACGCGCCGATTTTGCGCCCAAGGACCGTAGCGAAATATCTGTGCGCAATGGATCGGGCGTGCCCGTTCCATAAAAATGCGTTGGTCCCGTTTTTGGGTAAACCATATCGCAACCAATCATCGCGATCGTTTTCGGTTGCAGCGCGCCAAGCGCCCAATACGCAGCGGTAAATGCCATAGTCCCACCAGCATATACAAACCCACCGTAACGGTTTTGAACATCCACATAGTCGGTTGAACGCACCGCATACTGGTTACCCTCAAGTGCTGCAGGTTGATTGCCCGTTGGAAAATCATCGGGAAAGATCAACGCATCCCAATCAGGACGCACACGCCACGCATTATTGATCGCAAGGATGAAATCAAAATCCGACCGCGCCCAATTTTGCGCATCAGTTGCATTTGGCCCTGATCCGATGATGAGAATGCGTGTCATATCGTTCCTCCTTTCGCTGATTTAGCACTTTGGTCACTGTTTGCGAGGAATTGCCGCAGATGAAATTGCCGTCAACAAGGGTTGGGCTTTTGGCATGATCTGATATGTCCAAATCAACTGATTATCCAAAGGGTTTTACGATGGACCATTTTCTTTATCGCGACGGGCAGTTGTTTGCAGAAGACGTGCCACTGGCGCAAATCGCAGATGCGGTGGGCACGCCGTTTTACGTCTACTCGGCGGCAACGCTGACGCGGCATTTCAAGCTGTTTGACGAGGCGCTTGATGGGATGCCGCATCTGGTTTGTTTTGCGATGAAATCCCTTTCGAACCAAGCGGTTCTGCGCGTGCTTGCGCAGGCAGGTGCAGGCATGGATGTTGTGTCAGAAGGTGAATATCGCCGGGCGCGTGCTGCGGGTGTATCGGGGGATAAAATCGTGTTTTCCGGTATCGGTAAAACCGCCGGTGAAATGCGCACAGCATTGGAGGGCGGAATTCGCCAATTCAATGTCGAAAGCGAGCCTGAAATGGTGGTGCTGTCCCGTGTGGCCACTGAACTGGGCAAGGTTGCCCCGATCACCGTGCGCGTAAACCCTGATGTTGATGCCAAGACCCACGCAAAAATTGCGACGGGGAAATCCGAAAACAAATTTGGCATCCCGATTAGCCGTGCCCGCGAAGTTTACCAAATGGCCGCCGCTCTGCCGGGCCTGAAGGTCATTGGCATCGACGTGCACATTGGATCGCAACTGACTGATCTGGCACCGTTCGAGGCGGCCTATCTAAAGGTGGCTGATCTTGTCGCGGAATTGCGCGCAGACGGGCATAAGATTGATCGTTTGGATTTGGGTGGCGGTTTGGGCATCCCTTACACACGATCAAACGAAGCACCGCCACTGCCAACGGATTACGGCGCGATGATCAAGCGCACGGTCGGTCATCTGGGATGCGAGATTGAGATCGAACCGGGCCGTCTGGTGTCCGGCAACGCGGGCGTTCTTGTGTCCGAAGTCATCTATGTCAAAGAAGGCGAAGACCGTGAATTTCTGATCCTTGATGCGGCGATGAACGATCTGATCCGCCCTGCGATGTATGATGCCCACCATGACATCGTGCCGCTGAATGAGGCAAAGCCGGGTGACGCGCCCGCTAAATACGATGTGGTCGGCCCAGTTTGCGAAAGCGGCGATACATTTGCCAAAGGCCGCGACATGCCCGCAATGCAGGCAGGCGACCGTGTCGCGTTTCGATCCGCTGGTGCATATGGTGCGGTGATGAGCTCAGAATACAATTCGCGCCCGATGATCCCAGAAGTACTGGTCTCTGCCGATCAATTTGCAGTTATCCGCGCACGCCCTACCTATGAAGAGATGATCGACCGCGATATCGTACCGGAGTGGTTGTAGCCAAAGGAGACAGCAGCTGACGCCTTGGGATCCTAACCAAAGCCATCTGAAATGGCCGGTTTTCGCCACCCGCACGGGCATGGTGGCCGAACAGCTTGTGCGTTGTTTTTGGCCGTTTCTAAGCGTTGTTTTCCTGATCCTCGCGCCATTGATGTTTGGTTGGCAGGATGGTTTGTCGCTTGAGCTTTTCTGGGGCTTGGCCGTTCTCGCAGCACTTGCATGTATCGTCACCGTGATTTGGGGTCTGCGAAGAATTTCGTGGCCGACATATGCCGATGCGTTGACCCGCGTTGATGCCGCCTTGCCCGGGCGCCCGATCGCCGCCATGGCTGATGCCCAAGCGATTGGGCGCGGCGACCCCGCCTCAGAAGCTGTCTGGAACGCCCATGTTGCCCACATGAAGGCGCAAAGCCGCAAAGCAAAAACGGTCGATCCTGATCTGCGTGTGTCTGATCGCGACCCATATGGCCTGCGGTATATGGCGCTGCTATTCTTTGTGGCGGCGGTTATGTTTGGATCATTCTTGCGTGTGGGCACAGTTGCAGATGTGGCGGTTGGCGGCGAAACATTTGCGACCGGTCCTGTTTGGGAAGGCTGGGTAGAGCCACCGCCTTATACTGGCAAGCCTGCGATTTATCTAAATGATGTGCCGCAAGGTGTGTTGCCTGTGCCAGCAGGCAGCAAGATCACACTGCGCTTATATGGAGAGGTCGGCGCGCTGACTGTGGCCGAAACCATATCAGGGCGCACAACGGAATTGGGTGCCGCGTCAGAAGCCCAGCAGACATTTATCGCCGCCGCATCGGGTCGTCTGTCGATTGATGGCGAAAATGGCGCCGCTTGGGACGTTCGCATCATCGCAGATGATGTCCCAATGGTTGACCTGACTGGTCCGGTCGAGGCGGACGCGATGGGCGAAATGTCCCAGCCGTTTATGGCGCTTGATGACTATGGCGTGGAAAGTGGTGCGGCAGTGATCGCGCTTGATCTCGGATCTGTTGATCGGCGTTATGGGTTGGCCGCTGATCCCGATGATATTGAGCTGTTGGTGCTTGATCTACCAATGCCGTTTAATGGTGACCGCGCCGATTTTGAGGCATTCCTGGTCGAGAATTTATCGGAACACCCGCTTGCAAACCTGCCCGTTACACTGTCGATGTCGGTCACAGACGCCGCAGATCAAACCGGGGAAAGCACGCCAGAGCAGATGATCCTTCCGGGACGGCGATTTTTTCAACCTTTTGCCAAGGCGGTGATTGAGCAGCGCCGTGACCTGATGTGGGCGCGGTCTAACGCGCCGCAGGTTGCGCTTGTCATGCGGGCATTGTCACATCGGCCAGAAGGATTGTTTTCGAATGAAACAACCTATTTGCGGATGCGCACGATTATCAGACGGTTGGAAAACTTTGCCGATGTTGGCCTAAACGACGACGCCCATGCTGAAATCGTGCAAGCGATGTGGGATTTGGCGATCCAGTTGGAAGACGGCACATTGGCCGATGCCCGTGCGCGCCTGCAACGCGCCCAAGACCGTTTGGCAGAGGCGATGCGCGATGGTGCGTCAGACGCCGAGATTGCAGAATTGATGCAAGAATTGCGCGATGCCACCAACGACTACATGCAAATGCTTGCCGATCAAATGGAGCCAAGCGACGGGACAGATCAAGCCGACAGTGGTCAAGAGGGCCAAGAACTGGGTCAAGATGAGCTTCAGGCGATGATGGACCGCATTCAAGAGCTGATGGAAGAAGGCCGCATGGCCGAAGCCGCCGAATTGATGGAGCAGCTCAACCAGATGATGGAAAACCTGCGGATCACCCAAGGCGAGGGCGGAGAAGGCGGTCCACGCACCCCTGGTCAGCAGTCGATGGAAGATTTAGCTGAGACTTTACAGGACCAAGAACAGCTGTCCGACGAGGCATTCCGCGAACTGCAGGACCGCGCCAACCAGCAAGGTCAGCAAGGGCAACAACCTCAAGGCAACCAACAGGGCGACCAACAAGGCCAACAAGGACAAAACGGCGACCAAGAGGGTCAAGACGGCCAGCAAGGGCAGGGCCAAAGCGTCGGTGAAGATGGCACGTCGGGTCAGCAGGGCGAAAACGGTTCTGGTGGTGAAGGCGGCGAACAGCGTTCATTGGCCGACCGTCAGCAAGCGCTGCGTGATGAATTGCGCCGCCAGCAACAAGGACTGCCAAGTATGGACGGCGAAGCAGGCGAGATTGCCCGCCGGGCGCTTGATCGCGCAGAAGAGGCGATGGATGGCGCCGAAAATGCATTGCGTGACGGCGACCTTGCAGAAGCGATTGATCGCCAGGCCGAGGCAATGGATGCGCTTCGGAACGGAATGCGGTCGCTGAATCAGGCTTTGGCTCAGAACAACTCGTCCGAGCCAGGGCAGGGCACCGAACGCGGCGAGGCACAAGGCCGAGCGGAGCCGACACGCCGTGATCCGTTGGGTCGTGAATTGGGAAATACAGGGCAATTTGGCACGGATGAAGGATTGCTTCAGGGTGAAGACGTCTATCGCCGCGCCGAAGAATTGCTAGGCGAAATTCGCCGCAGATCAGCCGAGCAGAACCGCCCCGAAATTGAACGGGATTACTTGCGTCGGTTGCTTGATCAGTTTTAGGCGGTATCGTCCATCGCTGCCAGCAACGATTGCAGCTTGACGTCGATCCAGATGCGCAAGCTATCCACCGCAGCCACATAATCCGACAACGGATCGGCCAAGGAAGGCACCATAGCACCGATTTGTGCCGCAAAAACGTAAAGCACTGTCAGGATTGCAAAGATCAGCAACACCCCAAAAAACCCAACGCGGAACCCGCGGCGTTTTTTGATGACAACCTCTTCTGGAATAGCCGCGTTGGGGGTGCCGCGCTCCGAATCTGAGCGTAAACTTGAATTGATTTCTTCGATGTCGGGTAACAATTCGCGGCGTGATGCCGCGGATTCTGCAACCGGAACAGACCCTGCTTCCACATCTTCGCCTTTACGCGATGCCATCCGGCGCTGGGCCTCTTGGCTGCGCTGGTCAGGCGCAGCTGCGGCGGCATCGAGGCCGAGGTCAGGCTGGCTTTCGACAGCGGCCTCTGCCTCGCGTTGGCGGGCCTGGGCCTCTCTTGCGGCTTCTTCGCGAAGAATATCAGCGATTGCAGGGTCAAGCTCTTGGCGTTGCGGGGCCGCCTCTGGTGCGGGCGTTTCTTCTTCCTCAGGCCAAGAGATGTCGGGATCGTCCGTGCCTTGTGAAGGGGCGTCAGGGATTTCTGCAAACGCATCTTCGACATCGGATGCGCCACGGCTTTCGAACCACGTGTTGCCGCAATTTGAGCATTGCACGTCGCGACCGTCTTCGGGGATGACGTCATCCGCCACCTCGTATTGTGCCCCACAGTTTGGACAAATCAGCCGCATTTCATGGTCCCTTCGTGCCCTTACGTCTGCATCTACGCGCAGATTCATTAACCAACTTTTACCCGTCGATCAAAGAAAGGCCAAGGAAATGCGACTGTTGCCAATACCGAAACATTGTAACCTGTTGCAAATTTGGGCAAAACGGGTGCTGAACCCAAAAGGAATACCCCAGTGATCGAGCTTGAAGATATCGCCTATAGTTACGGAGGGGCAGAGCTGTTTTCGCAGGTGTCACTCACTTTGGCTGCGGGTTCGTTCCATTTTCTGACCGGACCCTCAGGTGCCGGCAAAACCACACTTCTTAAACTTTGTTATGGGGCATTGCAGGCGACAGCCGGACAGGTGCGATTGTTTGGTGATGATGCCGCGCGGATGGACCGGGATGCAGTGGCCCTGACCCGTCGGCGGATCGGTGTTGTGCATCAGGATTGCCAATTTCTGGACCACCTATCTGTCACGGAAAATATTGCTCTCCCGCTGAGTGTTTCTGGCAGAGAGGCAGAGGCCGCTGGCAACCTCAATGACCTGATCGGGTGGGTCGGGTTGCGCGGGCAGGCAGATCAGCTTCCGCCAGAACTTTCGGGTGGTGAACGGCAACGGGCGGCTTTGGCGCGCGCCGTCATCATGTCGCCAGAAGTGATCATTGCGGATGAGCCAACAGGTAACGTCGATTGGGAAATGTCCCAACGATTGCTGACATTGCTGGTTGAATTGAACCGCATGGGCAAAACTGTGATTATCGCAACGCATGACATGAACTTGATCCGTGCTGCAAAAAGCCAAGTCAGCACGCGTGTCCTAAGGCTGCAAGATCGCAGGCTGATGCAGGCGGGGGTCGAGTTATGAGAATTGATGTGGCACGCCTATTCGATTTGATTGCGGGCGATCCGCAGGCCGACCGCGCCGTGCCGCCCACAGGGTTCACCGCGCGTTTGACCCTGTTTACAGCGGCGGCAATGGCATTTCTTGCCGTGTTTGCGCTGGCTTTGTCGTTTGCCACCGGGCGCTTGGCTGACAGGTGGTCGGCTGAATTGGCCCGCACATCGACCTTGCGCATCACTGCGCCTGCGGATCAGGTCGATGCGCAACTGCGCGCCGCAATAACGGTTCTGGAAACCACTCCGGGTGTCGCCGCCGCACGTGCGCTGACAGCCGACGAACAACGCGCCTTGTTAGAACCTTGGTTTGGCCCCGACTTGCCTGTCGAAAATCTGCCGGTGCCGCAGCTGATCGAAATTATCGAAGAAGGCAGTGGTTATGACAGTACCGGCCTGCGCGCCCGTCTTTTGGCTGAGGTGCCCGGTGCGGTGCTTGATGATCATACACGGTGGCGGGAGCCCTTGGTTGCTGCGGCCAACCGGCTTCGGTTTTTGGGCTGGATGGCGATTGTGCTGATTGCGGGATCAACGGCCGCGATGATAACGCTTGCCGCGCAGGCGGCACTTGCGGCCAATGCCCAAGTCATCCGTGTGATGCGGCTTGTCGGTGCGCGCGATATCTATATCGCGGGTGCGTTTGTGCGGCGGTTTACGCTGCGCGCGCTCATCGGTGCAGCGATTGGTACGTTGGCGGGCATGGTCGCAATCTGGGCGTTGCCATCAACCGATGTCGCAGGTGGATTTTTGACGGGCCTCGGCTTCCAAGGACTTGGCTGGCTTTGGCCGATTATCATCCCACCGTTGGCGGCCGCTGTCGCATTCTTTGCAACCCGCGCTGCGGCCTTGCGCATGTTAAAGGAACAATCATGAAATACGCGATACAATTGATCCGGTCTGTTTTGTTCAACATTGCGATGTATATCGCGATGCCGCTTGTCGGTCTGTTTTATATGCCTTGGGCAATCATTTCACCCAAAGGGGCGATCGCGGCCTGTCACCGCTATTGTGTAATCGTGATTTGGTTGCTGCGCTGGATGGTCGGGATGCGCTGTGAGATGCGGGGGACACCGCCAACCGAACAAGCACTTGTCGCGGCCAAACATCAATCGTTTTTGGATGTTCTGCTAATTTATCATGCCATACCACGCGGTAAGTTTATCTTTAAGGATCTGTTGAAATGGGCCCCTGTCATTGGTCAGTTCGGGCTGCGGATTGGGTGTATTCCTGTCAAACGTGGCAAACGTGGCGCGGCCATCAAAAAGATGTTGGCGGATGTGCAAAGGGGTTCTGCTTTGCCCGGTCAGTTGATCATTTACTCGCAAGGCACGCGTATCGCACCGGGCGTAAAGGCGCCCTATAAAATTGGCACAGGCGCGCTTTACAAAGAAATGAACCAACCGTGTTATCCGGTGGCGACGAACGTTGGCGTGCTTTGGCCAAAACGCGGTTTTTACCGCGCACCAGGTGTGGCCGTGGTTGAATTCTTGCCAAAAATAGATGCGGGGATGCCCGTGCCGGAATTCATGGCGAAATTGGAACATGATGTTGAGGCGCGGTCAGATGCATTGGCCGCAGAGGCAGGATTTCGTGGCTAAGATAACGAATATCGCGGAACTTGAGGCGCTTTATGGATCGCCCGGCAAGGCGTCGATTATCAAGGTCGCCGATCACGTAACTCCGCTTTATGCCAAATGGATCATGGCGTCGCGATTGTGCGTTCTTTCCACAGTCGGGCCGCATGGCACAGACGGAAGCCCGCGCGGTGACGATGGACCGGTGGCGCAAATCGCGGATTCCAAAACGCTATTGTTGCCTGATTGGCGCGGCAATAATCGCATGGATAGCCTGCGCAATATCGTGGACGACGGCCGTGTCAGCCTGATGTTCATGGTGAGAGGGTCCAACAATGTGATCCGCGTGAATGGCAATGCGGAGGTGTCGATCGACACTGATCTGGTCGACCGTTTTAGTGACCGCGGCCGCACGCCGCGCAGCGTGATTGTTGTGCAAGTTGCGGAAGTTTACAGCCAATGCGCACGGGCACTGATGCGGGCAGGCGTTTGGGCTGCGAAAACCGACGCAGAAGGACTGCCAACAATCGGTGATCTGCTGGCGGAGGCAGAGGCGGGATTTGACGCAAGCGGTTATGACACGGCATGGGCCGCGCGCGCCGAAAAGACGATGTGGTAGCGACCTAGGCTGCTAAGCCCTTTGATCCCAGAGCCAAGTATTTCGCGCGGCGCTCTTTGCGAATATCCTCGGCTGACTGGCCGGACATTTCATCGATTATCTGACCGATCTGTTTGCCGACCGCAGCGATTGCTGCGTCCTTGTCGCGGTGTGCACCACCGGCAGGTTCGGGAATGATCGTGTCACAAACGCCAAGTTCCTTAAGGTGCTGTGCCGTAAGGCGCAACGCTTCGGCCGCTTCACGCATTTTGCCGCCATCTTTCCACAGGATCGACGCGCAACCTTCTGGGCTGATAACCGAGTAGATTGAGTGTTCGAGCATTACGACGCGGCTGGCTGTTGCAAATGCCACAGCACCGCCTGATCCGCCTTCACCGATCACGACAGAAATTAAAGGCACGCCAAGTTCGAGGCACTTTTCCGTGGATCGGGCGATAGCCTCTGACTGGCCGCGTTCTTCGGCCCCTTTGCCGGGGTAGGCACCGGGGGTGTCCACAAGGGTAATCACAGGCAGGTTGAAACGGTTAGCAAGCTCCATCAGGCGGATCGCCTTGCGATACCCTTCTGGTCTGGCCATGCCGAAATTCCGCTCGATCCGTGATTTCGTATCGTCGCCTTTTTCGTGGCCGATAATCATCACAGGCCGCCCGTCAAGCCGCCCGATCCCGCCCATTACGGCGTGGTCATCGGCAAAGTTACGGTCACCGGCAAGCGGTGTATATTCGGTCAGCAGCGCATAGATATAATCGCGACAATGCGGGCGCTCTGGGTGGCGGGCCACTTGGCATTTGCGCCATGCGGTCAGATCCTTGTAAAGCGTGGCCTTCATATCAGCGGCTTTTTTGTCCAGCGCAGCGGCCTCTGCCTCAACATCCATCTCATCGTTTTCGCGGGCCAAGGCGCGCAGTTCTTCTGCCTTGCCTTCGATTTCGGCAAGCGGTTTTTCAAACTCAAGATACTGGGTCATGTTCGGGCGCCTTTGTCATCTGTTGAACCAGATATAGTGGTGCTTGGGGGGCATGCGCAAGTCGCAGTGACTTTGTTTATGCGCCACCAAAATCACAAGATGAAATCAGAACTATCAAGATAATGCTGACCACTCAGCACGATTTCGAAATCAGCGTTTCCGTTGCCGTTTCGATCGCCTTGAATAATCGTCGATCCATTCGTCACCTCGATGCGCAATTCACCTTTTGAACCAGTGAATATGGCCTGTCCAATATAGGTGAACGCCTGATCGCCGCGGTTTGCGCCTATAATACCTGTGCGGGCATCAATATCGCCAAGATCAATAACGTCGCCGTCGCCACGCGCGTCAAAATCATAAATGACATCTGCAAATCCTGTGCCGTCGCTCGAATTGGTTTCACCCGCCGACCCAAAGACAAACACGTCAGCACCGTCACCACCCCACATGTGGTCGGTGCCTTTTCCACCCACGATGGTGTCGTCATTACCGTTGCCATAGATGAAATCAGACCCTTTACCGCCTTCGATGGTGTCATCGCCTGACCCGCCATAAAGCGTATCGTCGTGGCGGCCGCCATAGATCTCGTCGTCATCGTCATGGCCGTAAATCGTGTCGTCCCCGATATTGCCATTCAGAACGTCATTGCCTGCATTCCCGTAAAGCGCGTCGTCACCGCCGTTGCCGGACAATGTATCTGTGCCACGATTTCCGTAGATCGTATCATCCTTCAAGCCGCCCGATGCCGTATCTGCACCCGCACCGCCTTTGATCGTATCAAACCCGTTGCCGCCGTTCAGCGTATCCGCATTGGCCCCACCATAGATCGTGTCATCAGCCGAGCCGCCATAGATGAAATCATCGTCGCCACGCCCATAGATCGTGTCGCCACCAAAACCGCCATTCAACGTATCGTTGCCCGCGCCGCCATCAAGTGTGTCGCCTTCGATGCCGCCATCGATACGATCGTTGCCGTTGTCACCGAACAAAGTGTCAGCCCCTGCGCCGCCCTTGATTGTATCATGGTTGCCACCGCCATAGACCGTGTCATTTGCCGCAGCGCCCCAGATGCGATCTTGTCCTGTGCCACCTGCGATATAGTCATGCCCGTTGCCGCCATAAATTCGGTCATGATCCGCGCCGCCCAAGATGTAATCATGGCCGGAACCTGCAAGAATTGTATCATCGCCATCACCACCTAGCATTATGGCATTGAGAACCTGAATTTCCATATCAATCGTGTCGTCGCCATCGCCGATTGTATACGATCCAGCCGCATCATTATTGGCAATGCCGTGTGCAACGATGCGGTCGTAATCAATTCCGTTTTGATAGGTCTCAGTAATGCCCTCGCGCTCAAAAAACGTCACAAAATCACTGTAGAGCTGCATAGAATGCATATCAATCGTGGGAAAAGCAGCGAGGTTGTGATGAATCTGGGTGACGTCACCAGTCATATTATATTGCACATTGGCCCAAGGAACGAAGTCCAATGAAACTTGAAAATTTGACATCACCTGTTCGGGCGCGGAAAACGATGTGCCGACAAAACCTGGCGATGCAAACGACACGGATTCCGCCCTGATGTTGTTGATCTCAAGCCGGCCATCACGCATCGCAGCCTCGACCATGCCGCCGCCAAGGCTGTGACCCGTAATGTAGATATGCTCAATCTCGGGATTGGCGCGCAGATATATCTCGAGCGCGTCGAACATATCGTTGTAGTTGTCATAGTGGTCGGGTCCATTGACCCAATCCCCCATATCGGGAGAGCCGATTGAGCCATCAAACAAGATGTCAGCATTGTCGTTGGTGCCGCGAAACGCAATGAACAACGCGTCATCGCTTCTGGCAAGCAAAGCGGCAGAGTTTTCGTTGGTGTATATCCCGTTGCCGATCCCGTCTTGTGCGAAACCTTCGACCGCGCTTGGGGTAAGGGCCAGACCGGGTAAATCGTCAGCATCCAACAGCTCCAATCCGCGCGGCAAGGCGTCGTATGCGGCCTCTCCTGCGGTGCTTTCATCATTGGCGCGCGGGGTCTCGGTTTCGTGGCCTTGTTCAAGATCCAGATGGTAAGCCGCCAATGCAAGGTCAGCCAAAAAGCTGAGCCGACCACCAGCTTGTGCAAACAAATCTTCGGTATCAGTGTGTTCAAATGCAGGCACAGGTTCGCCATCAAAGCTGACAATATTTGAAAATACAAAGCTGTTGCTTGGGTTCGAATCCTGTGCGCCCTCAACTTCAAAATCAAGGATCAGATGATAGTCACCATCGAGGTCCGGGTATAACGCTGAAAAATCAAAGGTTACGAATTCGTCAGAATCCATTGCTCCAATCAAATCGACGTCGGTCGCGTTAGCCGCATACTCCGTGATCGACAGCGAATAGGTTTCGACAACAATGTCGTTTGGATCAATTTCTGTGTCTTCCGACAGATAAACCGTTGCCGAGATCTCTAATCCATTAAAGTCGGCCTCAGGTAAATTGTACCAGCTAACGACGGCCCACATTCCGAACAGATCGCCATTTGCTGTATCAATGGGAATGTCGAAATTGACGTTTTGCGCAATCGTTGACCAAAAAAATTCGAACGGATCACGCCCACCGTCTTGGCCGCCGCCATCGCCGCCGCCGCCGGTATCACCGCCGCCCTCTCCTCCGGGCAGGGCGATTTCATCAAAAACGGGAGAATCTGTTTGGGAAGAAGTTGAATTTGACATAAAAATTGGTCCTCATAAATATGAGTCCGATTTTATGGTCGCGTGACCAATGGTCAACCTGCTTTAGCCGCCCGCGATCAATTCTGACTGTGCCACAATGACTTGGGCCTGTTTGATTGATGCGATATCAACAAGCCGCCCCTTATACACGGTGGCCCCTTCGCCGCGTGCCTTCGCGTCTTCCATCGCGGACAAGATTTCGCGGGCTTCTGCTACGGCTTCTGCGGATGGGGTGAAAACCTCGTTTGCAAGCCCGATTTGTTTGGGGTGGATCGCCCATTTGCCGACCATGCCTAGTGTTGCCGACCGACGGGCTTGGGCGCGGTAACCTTCGTCATCGGAAAAATCACCAAACGGGCCGTCGACAGGCAAAATGCCGTGGGTGCGACAGGCCGCGACAATGGCCGTTTGTGCAAGATGCCACGGATCAGAATAATGCCGTGTATCGCCGTGCAGCATATAATAGTTATCTTGCGTTCCGCCGATGCCCGTTGTCTGCATTCCCATTGACGCGGCATAGTCGGCCGCACCAAGCGACATCGCCACCATCCGCGGGCTAGACGCCGCAATCTCATTGACATTCACAAGGCCAGCGGCGCTTTCGATGATGACCTCGAAGTTGATCGGCTTGGTTCGCCCCTTGGCGGTCTCAATGGCGGTGACAAGTGCATCAACCGCATAAATGTCGGCGGCATTGCCCACCTTGGGGATCATGATCTGATCAAGACGGTCGCCTGCCTGTTCCAGCACATCCACCACATCACGATACCAATATGGTGTATCAAGCGAGTTGATCCGAACAGACAGAGTTTTGGTATTCCAATCGATTGAATTGATCGCCTCGATCACATTGGCGCGCGCGGTGTCTTTGTCAGATGGGGAAACGCTGTCTTCTAGGTCAAGGTTGATGACATCCGCATCAGAGGCCGCCATTTTTGCAAACAATTTGGTGTTTGAACCCGGTCCAAACAGCTGGCAGCGATTGGGGCGGGCAGGAGGAGTTGGCTGGATACGGAATGACATGATGGCGCACCTTTATTTCGCTTTGATTGCGCCAATTGGTAGAATGTTGCGCAATGGATCGCAAGCGGCATTTTGCAGGTGCAGCATTTCACCTATTCAGGAATATGCTGCGCCTCTCGTTTGATCGACCATTCGATCAGTTCTGACCACAAATGTTCGGCCAGATCGGGATCAAGCCCTTTTGCATTCGCGTGGCCGCGCACATTGCCGATCACCTCTTCCACGCGGGATGTAATCCGCGCAGGCAGGTCCACGGTTTTTTTGATGTCAACGGCGCGGTCGATATAGCCTGCCCGCTGAACCAGCAGATCAACAAGGGCCGCATCCAAACGGTCGATTTGTGCCCTCAGGTCCGCCATGTCGTGGCAATCCTGCGGCGATTTAGGAGATGTCATCAGATGCCAGCATCCACGATTGCCCGTGCCAAGATCGGCACTGTTTCCGCGTTGAGACCTGCAATGTTCATGCGACTGTCGCCCACCATGTATATTCCGTGATCGGCCCGCAATTTTTCCACCATTTCAGGTGTTGTCCCAAGACGGCTGAACATGCCGCGGTGATCGGCAAGGAAATTGAACCGGTCCGAGTTCGTCAAACGCTTCAATTCATCCGCCAGCTGTTGGCGCAGACCCAACATGCCGTTGCGTGTTTCTTCCAGCTCGGCCTCCCAATCGGCGCGTAGGGCGGGATCGGACAGAATGGTCGTGACAACACGCGCACCGTGGTCAGGGGGGAAGCTAAAGTTTTGGCGGTTCAGATAGTTCAGGTTTTCCTGCGCTAATGCTGTTTGGTCGGCGTCCGTGCCAATGGCCATCAAAATGCCTGTGCGTTCGCGGTAGATGCCAAAGTTTTTGGAACATGACGCGGCAATCAGCACATTGTCGAATGCGCCTGCGATTTTGCGTGTTGCGGCCGCATCTTCGGCCAAGCCGTCGCCAAACCCTTGGTATGCGATGTCGATGAACGGCGTGGCACCTTTGGCCTGCAATACAGCAATAACCTTGTCCCATTGATCCAGCGTCAGGTTTGCGCCTGTAGGGTTGTGGCAGCAGCCGTGCAGCAGCACGACATCGCCCGCCGCAACACCATCCAGATCGGCCATCATGCCGTCAAAATCAACGCCACGTGTTTCAGCATCGAAATAGCGGTAATCGGATGATTTCATATCCAGATATTTGATGATCGACGGATGGTTCGGCCATGTCGGGTTCGACAGCCAGACCGTTGCATCAGGGGCGGCCATTTTGATCAGCTCAAGTGCTTGGCGGATCGCACCTGTGCCGCCTGGTGTGGCCACTGCACTGATACGGTCGCGGGCAACTGTGTCGCCCAGCACCAGATCAATCATCACGTTTGAAAACGCGGGATCACCCGCCAGTCCGACATATGCCTTTGACGTCTGCTCAGCCTGAAGACGCTTTTCCGCCTCTTTTACGGCGCGCATAACAGGCGTGTTGCCTGATGCGTCTTTGTATACCCCAACGCCCAAGTCGACCTTGGTGTCGCGGGTATCGGCGCGGTAGGCGGCCATCAGGGCGAGGATTTTGTCAGCAGGTTGTTTTTTGAGTGTGTCGAGCAACATCAGGCGTCTCCGGTTGCAATTGGAAGGTCGGCGTACATGCCCCATTCGGACCATGAGCCATCATAAACAGCGTGATCGGTCTTACCGATGCGTTCCAGCGCAAGCGCAAGGATCGCAGCAGTCACACCAGACCCGCAAGTGGTGATCACGGGTTTTGTCAAATCAATGTCTGCTTCATTCATGGCTGCGATGATGCCGGGCGCATCTTTCATTGTGCCATCGGTATTCAGCAAAGACTGGTAAAACAGGTTTTTGGAATTCGGGATATGCCCTGCACGCAACCCTTCACGGGGTTCGGGCGCGTCGCCACGAAACCGTGCAGCGGACCGTGCATCAATGATGGTGTGGTCGCCCAATTTGGCCGCGCGGGCCACTTGGGTCACATCCTTAATCATTTGGTTCTGGCGGGTAACTGTCATGTGGCGGTCGCGGATGACGGGCGGCATATCTGACAAATCACGCCCCTCGGCCTTCCATTTGGGCAGGCCACCGTCCAGCACGGCGATGTCCATTTTGCCCATCAAGCGAAACAGCCACCAGACACGCGCTGCCGAAAACAGGCCCGATCCGTCGTAGACCACAACCTGATGCCCGTCGCCCACGCCCATCGCGCGCATCCGCGACATGAACTTTTCCACGGGCGGGGCCATATGAGGCATCTCGGACCGGTGGTCTGAAATATCATCGATGTCGAAAAACCGTGCACCCGGGATATGGCCAGAGGCATATTCAGCAGCAGCATCCCGTTCCGCATCGGGCAGATACCACGACGCATCCAGAAGGCGCATATCAGGATCAGACAAATGGGCAGCTAGCCAAGCCGTGCTGACAAGCGTTTTGGGATCATCTGTGGACGAAAGTGTCATGGCGCACCTCTACAGTCTTGGACGCCTGTTCACTATCCTTTGCGGGCGGGGCTGACAAGGACCGCAAATGCAAAACGGGCGCCCGTATCGGGGGCGCCCGCTGTAACAATCCAAGTTGGTTTGGATTAACCCATGAACTTGTTTTTGATCATGCCAACAACAGCTGTCACGACCAAGCCGCCAACACCACCGCCAGCAAGCTGACCTACGATGCCGCCAATATCCATGCCCGGTGCAACCGCATCAGCGGCTCCACCTGCCATTGCGCCTGCGCCGCCCATCAGGCCGCCCAGTACAGATCCACCTGCAAGGCCGCCTACAGCGCCTGCGATTGTGTTGCCAAGGCCGCCCATTGATGCGGACGACATCAGTTTGCCTGCCCCGTTACCACCAATAGCGCCACCGACGAGTTGTGCGATAATTGCTTCCATAGTCCCCGTTCCTTTTTTTATTCGGGCCGACATTTCACGGCGCGATATGGCCCAAATCACGCTGAAAAGACCTTAACAGGTAGGGAAATTGTGACAATAGGGGGGATTTGAGGCATTTTTCCCCGCAAAACAGCACCGAAATTAGTCGCCGTGCCGCAACAGTCGCTGTTTCTGGCGGCCCCAATCGCGGGCAGCCTCTGACGCCCGTTTATCGTGGTTTTTCTTACCCTTAGCGGTCGCAATCTTTAACTTTACCAACCCGCGATCATTGAAATACATGACCAACGGCACAAGGGTCATGCCCTCGCGTTTTGTGGCGTTCCACAAACGGGCAAGTTCCTTGCGGCTGCACAGCAATTTGCGTTTGCGGCGTTCTTCATGGCCAAACATCGCCCGATCATAGGGCGCGATATAGGCATTGGTCAGCCACAATTCGCCGTCATCGACGGATGCATAGCTTTCGGCGATATTGGATTGCCCAAGGCGCAGTGATTTCACCTCAGACCCATGCAAAATGATGCCAACTTCCAGATCATCCTCGATCGCAAAGTCGTATCTTGCACGTCGGTTTTCGGCCAACACTTTGTAGTTTTTATTTTCGGGTTTCTTCGCCATGATCCCAGTCAGATAGGCCAAGGGGGGCAGTCGCACAAGTGGCCGCACCCGATTGGCCCGCAAAGAAAGTGATGCCAATGTCTGTTCCAATTTTATCAAACGCCGACGCGCGGGCGGTTTTTTTGCATCGGCACGGACTTTCCATGGCGCCCAGCGGGGCGGGCAAGGGCGCTGATTTGGCAGGTGTCATCGGGGATTTGGGTTTTGTCCAGCTCGACAGCGTGAACACATTCGCGCGTGCGCACGATCTGATTTTATGGTCTCGCAGACAACAATATCGTCCACCTGCGCTTCAAAACGCGCTTGCGCTTGATCGCAGTGTGTTTGAACACTGGACCCACGATGCTGCTGCGATTGATATGGAATTATATCCCTACTGGCGGCTCAAGTTTCAGCGCGATGCCGCGCGGCTTTCGTCGCGGTGGAAAGAATGGCGGCGGGATGATTTCATGTCAAAAATTGATGAGGTTTTGCGCCAAGTCTCTGATCATGGCTGCTGCACATCAGGCGACGTGGGTTTGGGCGAAGAACGTGGAAAGGGCGGTTGGTGGGATTGGCACCCGTCCAAAACCGCACTGGAATATTTGTGGCGATCGGGTCAGCTTTCGGTGGCGCGGCGCGAAGGGTTTCGCAAGGTTTACGATCTGACCGAACGGGTGATTCCGCCCGAACAGCTCAATACATTTCGGTCGGAGGCCGAGACCGTAGATTGGGCATGTGGTGCGGCGCTCGATAAACTTGGGTTTGCCACAACAGGTGAACTGGCGGCATTCTGGGACATCGTCACACCGGCAGAAGCAAAGGCATGGGGCAATGCGGCTGTTGCCAACGGCTCAGCCTGTTGGGTCGATGTCACCTCCGCAGATGGAAGCATGCGTCGCTCGCTCGCGCGGCAAGATTTGATGGACACAATCCCGTCCGGGCCGCAGAAACGGGTGCGGATCTTGTCGCCGTTTGATCCCGCGTTGCGCGATCGTAAGCGGGCGGAGCGATTGTTCGGTTTCTTTTACCGGATCGAGATTTTCGTGCCCGCGGCGAAACGCCAATACGGGTATTACGTTTTTCCCGTGATGGAAGGCGACCAGTTGATTGGTCGCATTGATATGAAACGCGAAGGTGACATCTTGAACGTGCGGGCGTTCTGGCCCGAGGCGGGTGTCAAAATGGGCGCTGGGCGACTGTCGCGTCTGGACGCGGAACTTTCACGCGCAGCCCGCTTTGGTGGCTGCGCGGAAGTCGCTTTTGCTGTTGATTGGCGCAAAGCATGATGGGTTAAAACCCATCCTACGTCGTGGCGCAATTTTGTAGGATGGGTTTTAACCCATCACTGTTGCTCAGCTAAGCAGACCTGCATGTTGCATTCCAGCTTTGATGGCTGCCTTGGTCTCGTCTGACAGTGGCGTCAGCGGCGACCGCACATCGGGCTCGCAAAGGCCAAGCAATGACATGCCATATTTTGCGCCAACCAAGCCAGGTTCCATGAACACGGCCTCATGCAATGGCATCAACCGATCCAGTTGCGTCAGTGCAGTCGCGTAATCCCCTGCCAACGTGCTGTTCTGAAATTCAGCACATAGCTTGGCCGCGATGTTGGCTGTCACCGAAATGCAGCCCACACCACCATGGGCGTTAAACCCAAGCGCGGTCGCGTCCTCGCCCGATAGCTGCACAAAATCCGCGCCGCAATGCATCCGCTGTTTGGGCACGCGGGACAGATCGCCGGTCGCGTCCTTGACGCCAACGATCATCGGCAGTTCGGCCAATGCCCCCATCGTTGCGGGCGTCATATCAACGACCGAACGACCTGGAATGTTATAAATGATGATTGGCAATCCACAGTTCGCGGCAGCTGTGAAATGCGCGATCAAACCAGATTGGGTCGGCTTGTTGTAATAGGGCGTCACAACCAACGCAGCATCCGCGCCCGCCTTTTTCGCGGCTTCAACCAAGCGGACTGTTTCAACGGTATTGTTCGATCCGGCACCAGCAATCACCGGTATGCGCCCTGCGGCGGCTTGCACAACCGTTTCGACGACCAGATCATGCTCTGCGTGCGTCAATGTGGGGCTTTCGCCAGTCGTGCCAACAGGCACAAGCCCGTGGCTGCCCTGATCGACATGCCAATCAACAAGTTTTTTCAGCGCATCAAGATCCACTTTGCCGTCCTTGAACGGCGTGACAAGTGCAGGCAAAGACCCTTTAAACATGACGCGCTTCCTTTTGTGGGTGGCCTTGAATCAGGCTGTGAATTCGCGCGGACACTAGACGCCTTTCCGCCGACGGGCAAGTTTTCACATTGCCCAAATGTAGCAACGCATTAGTCTAGCAAAGACTGCTTCGTCAAAGGATAAGCCGATGCTCCGATTTGCCCTGCTATGCATCCTCATTTTTGCGGGATCATTGGCGACAGCGCAGCCAGCCGACGATCCGGCTGCGGCAGCGATAGACGCCGCGCAAAACGATGATTGGGATTTGGCCTATTCCGTGGCTGGCGATGATCAGCTTGCCCGCGATGTGGTCACGTGGTTGCGATTGCGCAAGGGTGACGCCGTTTTTGCCGACTATACTGCGTTCACTTCTCGTCGCGCCGACTGGCCCGGAATGCTGCCACTTTACATAAAGGGCGAAGAGATTTTGCCTGCTGATACGCCGGCGGCTGACGTCATCGCATGGTTTGGGGATCGCAAACCAGAAAGCGGAGAGGGCGCTGTTCGCCTTGCACAGGCATTGATCGCAGCCGGTGAAAGCAACCGAGCCCACGAAATGCTGATTGATGTCTGGCTGACTTGGACATTGTCAGACACGGGGCATGCCGCGATGGTTGACGCCTTCGCAGATATCTTGGCCCCTCATCATGCGGCCCGCGCAGATGCACTTTTGTGGCGCTGGAAAACACCAGCGGCAGCCCGCATGTTGCCATTGCTGGACGATGACCAAGCCGCGCTCGTGCGGGCGCGCATCGGGTATATTTCCAGCGGATCGAGTTTGACGGAACTGACTGATGCTGTGCCGGGCACCCTGAAATCAGACCCCGGTTTGCTATACGATCGGTATAATTGGCTTGCCAATCGCGGTGACAGAACGGCAGCAGTTGCGATCCTGCGCACGCAATCAAAATCGACAGGCGCCCTTGGGCAACCGTTTCGGTGGTCAGGCTGGCGCAGGTCGCTGGCACGTTGGGAAATGCGAGAGGGTCGCGCGCAAAGCGCCTATAATCTTGCCGCAAATCACTTTCTAACCGAAGGCACATCGTTTGCTGATCTGGAATGGGTCGCGGGTTATGTCGCGCTGACTTACCTTGACGATGCACCGTTGGCATTGCGCCACTTTCAAACGGCTGCCGCCGCGGTGGATAGCCCAATTTCTGTCGGGCGGATGCAATATTGGATCGGCCGCACCCACGCAGAGATGGGCGATAATTCAGCGGCTGTTGCAGCCTATGAACTGGCCGCAGTGCATCAAACGGGGTTCTATGGTTTGCTTGCGTCTGAAAAACTGGGCAGGTCGCTTAACCCTGCGCTTACTGGCGCTGCGGACCCTACCGACTGGCAAGGTGCTTCGTTTTTGCAATACGACCTTACCCGTGCTGCGTTGGCGTTATTGCGGGCGGGTGAACGCGGCAAAGCGGTGCAATTCTTCGCAGAGCTTGGCAAACAACTGACAGCATCAGAGCTGGCCCAAATGGGTGCGATGCTGCGTGAGATGGACGAGGCATATTATGCGGTCTTGCTTGGCAAAACAGCCGTCAGGCGCGGTGTGCTGATTCCGTCAGTCTATTTCCCGTTGCATGATTTGGCGCAAATGGAACAGCCGGTTCCGGCGGCGCTGTCCCTGTCCATTGCGCGCCGCGAAAGCGAGTTTAACATTGGTGTTGGCAGCCCCGTGGGGGCACTTGGATTGATGCAACTGATGCCCGCCACCGCAAAGGAAGTCGCGGGCTTCATTAACGAACCATATTCCAAGCCCCGCCTGACAACCGATTGGGCCTATAACGCGCGGCTTGGCACCAAATACCTATCCGTGCTTGAGGAAGAATTCGGCTATTCCCCCGTGATGATCGCGGCAGGCTATAACGCAGGTCCAAGCCGCCCCAAGGCGTGGATGGACGACCGCGGTGATCCACGGATCGGGGAAGCGGACATTGTGGACTGGATTGAACACATCCCGTTCCGCGAAACCCGCAATTATGTGATGCGGGTCACTGAATCGATACCTGTTTATCAGGCGCGGCTGACGGGAAAGGTGGGACCAGTGCGGTTCACCGATATGTTGATCGGGGTAAAACCCATTGTGCGTCCGGTCATGCGGCCCGACGATCTGAACACAATCCCAGAACCTGTACCCGTCGAGGTCGAAACCACCCAAGTTCCATCGGCCCCGGCGGGTCCCGCACCCGTATCTGGCATCCGCCCGATTAGCCGACCAGGGGGCTAGCGCGGCGCGCCCGAAGCAGCGTGAACAGCCCCGCCGCCACGACGATACATGCTCCGATTGCCACCGGTGTGGTCAGAGTTTCGCCAAACACCGCAATCCCGATGGCCGTTGCAAAAACAAGCTGGAGGTATGCGAACGGCTGCACGGCGGATGCTTCTGCGACTTCATAGGTCTTGATGAGCAGGAAATGCCCTGACGCCCCCGTGACGCACAACGCGCCCATCCAGATCCAGTCTGCGCTGCTCATCGGCTCCCAAAACCACAACCCCACGCCTGTCATCGCAACCGCGCCAACCACACCTGTCCAGAAAAATGACGTGGCGGCTGTGTCCTTGCGAGCGGCAAACCGCGTCAGCAACCCATAGATCGCAAACAAGATGGCAGACGTCATGGGCAGGACCGCATAGGGTGAAAAAACCCCGATACCAGGCTGCAAAATCACCAGAACGCCGACAAACCCAATGCCGATTGCCACCCAGCGACGCCACCCGACATTTTCGCCCAGAATGGGCCCCGAAAATGCTGCAACCAAAAGCGGATAGCACGCGAAAATTGCATGGCTTTCTACCAGTCCGAGCATCACAAACCCCAACACCATTACACATATTTCTGCAGCAAGCAGCAGACCACGAAATGTTTGCAAAATGGGTTGTTTGGTGGCGGCGGCAGCTCGCACTGATCCTGACTGCCTGCGCGCCACCGCGATCACAAATGCTGCGAAAAACCAATAGCGGATCATCACGATCATCAGCACATTGTATTCCGCCGCCAAATGTCGCGATATCCCGTCTTGCACCGCAAAAACGAGCGCGGTCGCAGACATCAACCAAATACCCAGCCGCGTATTATTCTGCATCCCGTAACCTTGCCGTCGTCATATGTCGTTTACGGCCATAGCCTTGCACGCGGGTCACATCGAACCCTGCATCCGTCAATGATGCACGTACATGCCCTGCTGCGGAATACGTCGCGGCGGTGCCACCTGTTCGCGTGTGCTTCCCAACCGCGTGCAACAGCGCGGGTTCCCACAGGGCTGGGTTCTTAGCAGGCGAAAATCCGTCCAGATACCATGCATCTGCTTTTGCCTTCCAAGCAGGCACAGTTTGACGGGCATCACCCACAATAACGTGCAGTGTCACATTGGGTGCTATCGTGACCGGCCCTGCTTGGGGGGTCCAACGTGACAGCAATACGTTTGCATGTTGGGCCACTTCGGGAAATGCAGTCAGTGCCGTTTGCATATCATCCAACGCCATTGGAAACGCCTCGAATGACGTGAAGTTCAGCGCCGCACCACCCGCTTTTTCCCAGGCGATCCAAGTCGCCAGAAAGTTCAGACCCGTGCCAAACCCAAGCTCGGCCACATGCAGCGGGGTATGAAACCGGTTTGGTAAATCATTGCCCGCGATAAACACGTGGTTGGTCTCGGACAGCCCGTTGCCGAGCGAATAATAAGGATCATCAAACTGGTCGGAAATCGGCACACGCCCCGCATCCGTGTCGCGCCATGTCAGGGATGCTGTCTGGTCGGTCATCACAATATGCCTTAAGGGTCAAACACTACATTAGAAGGGAAGCCGCAGAAATGGCAACGGTCGATGTCACGGTGATGGGGGCAGGGGTTTTTGGCCTCTCGATCGCCTTCGCTTGCCTCAAACGCGGGGCGCGCGTTCAGGTGATTGACCCGCACGGTGCGGGCGCAGGCGCAAGCGGTGGCATCGTTGGCGCACTGGCCCCTCATGTGCCTGAAAACTGGAACGCGAAAAAGGCGTTCCAACTCGAAAGTCTATTGATGCAATCGGCATTCTGGGCCGAGGTGGACGGGCTTAGCGGTCTGCCTTCTGGCTATGCCCGCAACGGACGCCTGCAACCTTTGCCTGACGATACCGCGCTGGCCTTGGCACAGGCACGCAGCGAAACCGCGATACCACTTTGGAAAGACGCAGCAACTTGGTCTGTGCAAGCCAGCCCGCAAACCGATTGGTCCCCGCCAAGCGCTAGCGGTCAGGTCATTTTTGACACGCTCTCGGCTCTGCTGCACCCAGCCAAAGCAACGGCATCCCTGGCCCGCGCTGTCACAGAATTGGGCGGCACAATCAGCACCCAAGGCAACCCGCGCGGTCAAACCGTCTGGGCCACGGGCGTAGCGGGTTTGGATGCGATGACCGCACAGCACACGCGGCTTGTTGGTGGCGGGGTCAAAGGTCAGGCTGCTTTACTGCAATTTGACGCCGCAGGCTTGCCACAGCTGTTCGCAAATACGCTGCATATTATGCCGCATCAGGATGGAACCGTCGCAATCGGCTCTACGTCTGAACGCGCATTCACCAGCCCCACAGCCACCGACAGCGCCCTTGACGACATTGTGGCGCGGGCGCGGGCCGCCGTGCCTATCTTGCAAAATGCACCCGTTATCCAGCGTTGGGCAGGCGTGCGCCCTCGCAGCAGATCGCGCGCCCCGATGCTTGGCGCACACCCATTCAAACAGGGGCAGTTCGTCGCAAACGGTGGATTCAAAATCGGCTTTGGCATGGCCCCAAAAACCGGCGAGGTCATGGCCGATCTCATCTTGGAAAACCGCGACACTATTCCTGACGATTTCAAACCGGACAAAAGCCTCTAACCCTTCTTTTGGCCCGTCAATACCGCCGCCGGAGGCATCGTTTTTTGCGCAGCAAAAGGCGATCAGCTCGCCTCTGCTGCCATGCACTGGCGACCGTCAGGGCCGCGCACCCACGCGCGTCCGTCCTTCCAACATAAGCTTGCGGGTTCGTGGTGCATCAGCGGGGCCGTCGCACGATAGGAAAAATTGCGCAACTCCCCAAGTTGATGGTGCGCCAAGGCCATCAACAAATGCGCCAAAAGCGGGCCGTGAACCACCAATCCGTCATAACCTTCAACCTGTCGGGCATAGGTTTCGTCATAATGAATCCGGTGGCCGTTAAATGTCAGCGCTGAATAGCGAAACAGCATCGTGCTATCGAATGATACAGGAACAGCGAGAGTTTCGTCTGTTGCCGCGACAGGCGGCGTGGGCTGCGCATCTGGCTGATCTTGGCGGTAAACCAGTTCTTGCCATTCGGTCAGTGCAAGTGATTGTCGTTGCCTGATGTCGTGTCGCACGCGCACAAACGCAAGTGGCCCACTGCGGCCGTCCTTGCGGGTGACGCCTTCGATGGTGGATGTCTTTTCCGCTTTGATGCCAGCCAGCAAAGGCTTGTGGAAAACCAGTTTGCCCGCCGCCCACATACGACGCGGCAAATTCATATCTGGAATAAAGCGCCCCACAGCAGGGTGGCCATCGCGTCCCAAATCCTGCGGTGTTTGTGGATCCCAGAAATAGATATGATGGGCAAAATGCGGCAACGGACTGCCGATCTCAATCGTTGGCGCATCGCCCAGCATTGCTTGCAGGGCGCGACCACGGGCAGGGTCCATCGGATCAAAACTGGTTTGCACGCGCGGCGGTGTATCTGTCATATGTTGAACGTAGGCCGAAACACGACAGGGGTGCAAATGCCGCAAATATCCAAGCTTGACCACTTGGTCCTGACGGTGGCCGATTTAGACAAGACCACCGCGTTTTACCGTGATGGTTTGGGCATGACCGCAAAATCATTTGTTGTCTCAGATGGGAGTACGCGCTGGGCACTTACCTTTGGGGACCAGAAAATCAATCTTCATCCCGCGGATGCACCGTTTGAGCCAAAGGCAAAAAAAGCGACCACGGGCAGCGCCGACCTTTGTTTCCTCAGCGATACTCCGCTTGCTGATTGGGTTGCCCATTTCGATCGGCTGAACATCAGATTAATTGGCGGCCCCATCGCCCGCACTGGGGCCACGGGGCCGATTATGTCGCTGTATATCCGCGATCCGGACGGCAATCTGATCGAGGTTTCGAACCCCGTCTAAATGCGCGACCGCAGTGCATCCATCAGCTTGGTCAGGATCGCGTTATATCTCTCGGACTTGAGCATACCGTCCGCGTCAAACTCTTCATGATTTGACCCAACAAGCAATTCCGGCCCCTGAAGCAAATCACACTGAAATGGGGTCAAGCAAAGCCGTAGCGCAAATTGCGCGCGTTCCCCGCCCGCACGCCCTGCCGCAGCGGACATGATCGCGACCGGTTTGTCCTGCCAGACATTGCCTTCTGTCCGGCTGACCCAATCGAGCGTATTCTTCAAAACGCCCGAGAGGGACTTATTATATTCAGGAGTGGAAATCACGACGGCGTCCGCCTTTGCGATCTGATCGGCAAGCGTCTGCACGGATGCGGGAATACCTGATGCCGCCTCCAGATCACCATCATAAAGGGGCAGGTTCAAATCAGCCTGTATAAATGTATCTGCTCCAAATGCGCGGGCGGCATTCTGGATAAGTTGCGAGTTGGTTGATCCGGCACGCAACGCGCCAGAAATACCCAAAAGTGTCGTCATGTTGAAATCCTTCTTTCTTTGTTGCCGTAAAGGTAATCCATCATTGGGCGGTTGCCAGTCCGCAAAGCCTGACACATGCTGTGCGCAAATGTGCAAATCAAGGATTGGCGAAAATGCAGCGGCATGGCGGAAAAATTCTGAGCGATCATTTGAAAGCGCTTGATGTTGAACGCGTGTTTTCCGTGCCAGGAGAAAGCTTTTTGGCAGCTCTTGACGGGTTGTACGACAGCGATATTCCCAACATCGTTTGTCGCCAAGAAGGTGGGGCCGCGATGATGGCCGAGGCCTATGGCAAGATGACCGGCAGGCCGGGTGTCTGCTTTGTGACACGGGGGCCAGGGGCCACGAATGCCAGTGCAGGTGTGCACATCGCCATGCAGGACAGCACGCCGATGGTGTTGTTTGTGGGCCAGATCGACAATCGCCTGACCGACCGCGAAACATTCCAAGAGGTGGATTACCGCGCCATGTTTGGCAGTGTGGCCAAATGGGTGGCGCAGATTGATCACACTGATCGCATTGCGGAATACGTGACCCGCGCATTCAAAATCGCCACATCAGGCAGGCCTGGTCCTGTGGTGCTGGCACTGCCTGAAAACATGCTGAGCGATGTATCAGACGCCCCAGACAGACCGCAGCCCCCACACCTGTTAGCAGCTGACAATGCGGGCGTCGCCACGGATATTCTGGCGCGCATCGCAAAGGCGGATCGCCCGTTGGTCGTGGTAGGTGGTCCGCATTGGTCCGCCCAAGCCGCCACCGATCTGGCGCAGTTTGCAGATAGGCAGGGACTGCCTGTCGCGCTTGGATTTCGGCGCCAAGACTATCTGGACAACCGGCATCGTTGTTATGCTGGCGATCTGAATGTGGGCATCAATCCGGCACTGGCTAAGCGGGTGCGCGACGCGGATTTGCTTGTTGTGATCGGGTCACGTTTTGGCGATATCGAAACCCAAGGCTATACCAATCCCACCCCAGATGCGGGCGTGCCCATGATCCACGTGCATGTTGACGCAGATGAAACCGGCGCTGTGTATCCGGCTGAACTTGCCGCGGTTTGTGATGCGCCTGCGATGATCGGCGCATTGGCCGCGTTGCCGCCATGCGGGCGTGACTGGGCAGATTGGACCGCCAGCGCGCGGGCTGATTATGATGCGTGGCTGACACCTGCTCCCAGCCCCGGCGACTTGAAACAAGAAGACGTGATCAAGTGGCTGTCCGACAATCTGCCCGATGATGCGATCCTGACCAATGGTGCGGGCAATTACGCCGCGTGGCTGCATCGCTATTTCGTCTACAAAGGGTTTCGCACACAGTTGGCTCCGACGTCGGGATCGATGGGTTACGGTTTTCCGGCGGCAATTTCTGCGTCGCTTCATCACCCAGATCGCACAGTCGTTTGCCTTGCAGGGGACGGATGTTTTCAGATGACCTGTAACGAGCTTTCGACAGCCGCCCAACATGGGGCCAAGCCGATTGTGATTGTGATGAATAATGGGCGCTACGGGACTATTCGGATGCATCAGGAAAAACACTATCCGGGTCGCGTGTCAGGCACGGCGTTGTTTAACCCCGATTTTGCAGCATTGGTACGGTCCTATGGCGGACACGGCGAAACGGTGACGGCGTCTGCCGACTTTCCGGCGGCATTCAAACGCGCCCGCGCATCTGGCACATTCGCCGTGATCGAATGTGCGGTTGATGAAGACGCGATGTCTACAGGGGCCACATTGTCCCAGATACGGGCGGCAGGGCAGTAGGTTTTGCTAGACTTCACGCCATTTGGTTGGCGTGTTTTCTTGCCAGTCTTTGCGATGCAGCAAGGGTGTGTCATCACTGTCTTGGGCAATGCCAAGGCACAAATACGCGGTCAGCGACCATGTGTCGGGCGCCCCTAGAATGCGGTGCACAGACGCAGGGTTCAGGATCGAAACCCAGCCCATCCCGATGTTGTCGGCCCGTGCTGCCAGCCACAATGTATGGATCGCCGCGACCGTGGAATAGCTCAGCATTTCGGGCATTGTCTGACGACCCAGCCCATGTCCCGCATCAGGTTCTTGTTCGGTAAAAACGGCCAAATGCACGGGGGCCTCGCGCAATCCTGCAAGCTTGAGCTTGAGATAGGTATCGCGTTTGCTGCCCTGATATTGGGACGCGGCATCGGCATTTGCAGCTTCGAAATCCGCGATGATCGCGGCGCGTTTATCGGCACTGGTGACATGCATCACGCGCCAAGGCCGCGCATTGCCAACCGAAGGGGCCAGATCCATCGCGTCACGCAACAGCTTCAGCCTATCACCCGCAATCGGATCCGTGCGGAAGTGGCGCACATCGCGGCGCCATTCAAGCACGTCTTGCAGCGCGTCGCGGTGATCCTTGGTCAGCTTCACGCAAGCGTCCAATGCGCGGATTGACTGGGCAAAAATGCCTCGACTGCGGCGGTTGCAATCACAGCAGTGTCGCCGGTTTGCGGGTTGTCGACGTTTTGGCCGCCCTTCACCGCGGTCACGACAGCCCGCCCGCGTGGCAGCAATTTGGCCAGCGCATCCGTGTCAATCTTGTCTGGGTCCTGCACGCCGACAGTGACCTGCACGCGCATCTGGTCGGTCGGAATATCGAGGGTCGCAAAAATCGGCAGCGTGGAATGGCGAAATGCGTCTTCGATCGCGCGGGCTGCGGCCTTTTGGTAATCCATACCGTGCAGGTCGTTGCCCATGCCCATCTCGATAATCATGCGCTGGTCCATCACGTGCGCTCCATATCAAAGCTGACGTTGATGGCGGCATTTGCGATCACGGTCGGAGGCCCGTCGGGGCGCGGCACATCCAAACCGCCGTGGGTGACCGTGACGCTGGGCTGACCGTAGGGAAAAATATCGAGCAGTTTGGCTGTGTCGACCTGATCGGGCTGTTGCACCGCGATTTCCACGTCGATGATCATCGCTTCCTTGGGGAAGCCAAACAGCTCTGCCATATTGATCGAATTATGCCAAAGTGCGTCCTGCAACGCACGGTGGGCCGCTTGGGTGTAATCTTGGCGGCGCAGGCTTGTGCCCATGCCAAATTCAGTCAAGACGCGGTTTTTGGGCATTAGAATTCCACGCCGATCTGCGCTTTAACGCCGGACCGGAACGGGTGTTTCACCAGTTCCATTTCAGTCACCAGATCGGCGATCTCGATCAGGTCGGCGTGGGCGTTGCGGCCCGTCAGGACCACATGAGTCATGTCTGGTTTTTGGGTGGCAAGGAATTCGACGACCTCGTTGATGTCGACATAGTCGTAGCGGATGGCGATGTTGATTTCATCCAGCAGGACCATTTTGTTGGTCTCATCAAGGATTAGTTCCTTGGCTTTGGCCCAAGCTGCTTGGGCCATTTCGGTATCGCGGGATTTGTCTTGGGTTTCCCATGTAAATCCTTCGCCCATCGTGTGGAACGCGCATTCGTCCTTGAATTTCGACAAGATCAGATCACGCTCGCCCGTGGACATGCCGCCCTTGATGAACTGCACAACAGCGCATTTCATATCATGCGCGATACAGCGGAAAATCATGCCAAATGCGGCGGATGATTTGCCCTTGCCCTTGCCGGTATGCACGATGATCAAGCCCTTTTTGTCGGTCTTGGTCGCCATGATTTTATCGCGCGCGGCCTTTTTCTTGGCCATTTTCATAGCGTGGCGGTCTGTGTCTTCGGTCATGATGATCCCCTTTTGAAATGACCCTAAAGGCCAAGCAGCCAAGGCGCAATCAGTGGTGCAAGCAATGCGGTCAAAAGAGCATTCAACCCCATGCCGACCCCTGAAAATGCGCCCGCCGTTTCATTGATTTGAAATGCGCGTGCGGTCCCGATGCCGTGGCTGGTGACGCCCACGGCAAACCCGCGTGCGCGCCAGTCAGTGATGCGCAATAGATTCAAGAGCGGTGTTGCGATGATTGCCCCAGTGATGCCGGTTGTAATGACCAGAACGGCCGTCAGTGATGGTGATCCGCCAATCGCCTCTGACACGCCCAAGGCAACGGGGGCGGTGGCGGATTTGGGGACCAACGCCAATAGAATACCGTCATCCAACCCCATCAGCTTGCCAATCAAAACGGCGCTGGTCATGGCCGCCAGTGATCCGGCAATTAGCGCGCCCATCAGCGGAATTGCTGTCGCGCGGATATGGTGCAGGTTTGCATAGAGCGGGATCGCCAGTGCGACGGTGGCCGGCCCCAAGACGAAATGCACGAATTGTGCACCTTCGAAATAAGTGGCGTAGCTGGTGTCAGTGGCCCGCAGTAATACGGCCAATAATGCCACCGCGATCAGCACAGGGTTGATATAGGGTTTGCGCCCGGATGCGTTGAACGCGGCGTCCCCGATGCCATAAGCCGCCAACGTCAATGTCAGCCAAAGTAGCGGATCAGTCGATAGATATGTCCAGATTTCCGCAAACTCAGTCATTGGAGCCTCGTGTCAGTTTGAGCAATCCGACAAAGGTCAACGCACCTATACTGATTGCTGCTATTGTGGACCCAATGATAGCAAGCCCAAGCGCGGGACCATCTGCGCCAAATTTGTCCAAATGCCCAACCACGCCGACGCCTGCAGGCACAAACAGCAGTGACAGATGCGCCAGCAGGGCAGTGGTCGTGGGCGCGACTTTTTGTGCCAGCTTTGGCCAGATGATGCAGACGCAAAACAATGCCGCCATGCCGATCACAGGTCCGGGAAGCGGTAAGTTCAGCCCCCGCGATGTGACCTCTCCCAACAACTGGAACCCAAGCAATATGACGAGATGCACGATCATTTTTTCAGCTTAGGTGATCTGTAAGCATTATGACAATAACCCTGCAATACGCGCGCGGGCAGAGTTAGACTTTGGGGTCCAAAGGTTGCGGTCTATGGCCTCTTGCAAGCGGGCCGCGATTTCGGCCAGTGCGGGTGCGTTGACGTCCGCGATAAAGTCGCGTGTGTCGTCGTCAGCCAGAAATGCGTCTTCAACCAGGTCGAAGTGGTGGTTTTGAACGACGCCGGTAGTGGCTGCAAACGCAAACAGATAATCGACCGTGGCTGCAATCTCGAATGCGCCCTTGTAGCCGTGACGTTTTACGCCGTCGATCCATTTTGGGTTGACGACACGGGACCGCACGACGCGGCCGATCTCGTCCTCTAAGGTGCGGATCACGGGTCGTTCGGGGCGTGAATGATCGTTGTGGTAAATGGGTCTGTCGCGGCCTTGAAGGGTGCTGATGGCGGCGGCGGCACCCCCTTCGAATTGGTAGTAGTCGTCGCTATCAAGAATGTCGTGTTCGCGGTTGTCTTGGTTTTGAACGACGGCTTCTGTTTGGGTCAGCCGTTGTTCGAATGCTGCACGGGCGGCGTGCCCGTTTGCTTTTGCATCATATGCGTATGAGCCCCACGTCAGGTATGCGTCTCCAAGGTCGGCTTTGTCGGCCCATAGCTTTTCGTCGATCATGGCCTGTAGACCTGCGCCATACGCGCCGGGTTTGGAGCCAAAAACACGGGCCGTATCTTCGCCCGCGTTTGTGCGTGCAGCGGCGGGGTTCAAATCGGCGGGTTCGTCTAGGGATTGAACGGCGCGGGCGGCACTGTCGACTAGGGCGATCAGTTGTGGGAATGCATCGCGGAAGAAGCCGGAGATGCGGAGCGTGACATCAACGCGGGGGCGGCCCAGCACGCCTTGTGGAAGGACCTCGAATCCGGTGACACGGCGATTGGCGCTGTCCCAAGTGGGTTTCACACCCATCAAGGCAAGCGCTTGGGCGATGTCGTCACCTCCCGTGCGCATATTGGCCGTGCCCCAAGCGGTGATGAGCATTGTGCGCGGCCAATCGCCGTGATCCTGAAGGTGTTTTTCAATTAGCAGATTGGCGGATTTCCATCCCAGCGTCCAAGCCGTGGGTGTAGGCACTGCGCGGCTATCAACGGAATAGAAATTGCGACCAGTGGGAAGAACGTCCAGCCGCCCGCGGGTGGGAGCGCCGGATGGCGCCGGGGCGACGAATTGCCCTGCAAGGGCGGTGAGAAGGCCCGCCCCTTCGTCTGGTCCGCACGCCGCAACTGTTGGCGCGATGCGGTTGAATATTTCGTTCAAAACGGGTTGTGACGCTCGTGGATCAAGATCCACATCGCCCCACCCCCCGTCCCGCAAAAGCTTTTGGCTCAGCAACTCCAGACGTTCGACTGTGTCGCCTTGGCTGCGCCAGTTATCCGAAGTCAGGCATTGCAAGATATTGGGTTTTTGATCAGCTGGTGCTGCCAGATCGCAATCGAGTGGGTCAAATCTAAGTTCCAAATCAGTTGCAAGCGCGCGCAACAAAGACGCGTCGCCGTCTTTCCCGTTGCCGCGCGGAACGCGCGCAAGGGCGATTGCAAGATCATCTGCTTGCTGCCCATCGGGGGATCGTCCGAAGATATGCAATCCGTCCCTGATTTGGGATTCTTTGAGTTCGCATAGATAGGCGTCCAATTTCGCGAGATCATTGTCTGCATCACCGTCAAAGCCTGCGTCTTTGGCAAGCCCGGTTGCATCTGACAGCGACAGAATTTCGGTGCGCAGAAGTTTTATTCTGCGAGGATCGACCCCAGCGGCCTCGTAGTATTCGTCGACCAGCGCCTCAAGGTCGCGCATGGGGCCATAGCTTTCGGCGCGGGTCAAAGGCGGGGTCAAGTGGTCGATAATAACTGCTGATGTCCGGCGCTTTGCTTGCGTACCTTCGCCGGGGTCGTTCACAATAAACGGATAAATGTGGGGTGTGGCGCCAAATACGGCCTCTGGCCAGCATATTTCAGAGAGGGCCAGAGCCTTGCCCGGAAGCCATTCGAGGTTGCCGTGTTTTCCCATATGGATAATGGCGTCTGCGCCCCAGTGGTGGCGAAGATAGAAATAGAACGCGAGATAGTTATGCGGTGGCACAAGATCGGGAGAGTGGTAGGTTTCCGTGGGATCGATATTGTAGCCCCGCGCAGGTTGAAGCCCGACGACCGCATTTCCAAATTCGTGGATCGAAAGTTTGAAACCTTGTGCCGCCTCCGGCGGGAGTATTTGCGAAAAAGCGAGGAAGGGGTCGTCTTCTGGTTTACCCCAGCGCGATGTGATGTCGTTTTTGATGTCCCATGGCAGCGCGTCAAAATACTGCTTGTAGAGGGAAAGTGGGAGGGTCACGCCGCCATCGGTTTCGGCACGATCGGTCAGCCAGTTTGTCGGCCCCGCCATCATTTGATCCATAAGGGTCTGAGCGTCGTTGGGCGGTGTTACGTCATAGCCATTGTTGCGCAGCAGGTTCAGGGTGTGGACAGTGGCTGCTGGTGTATCAAGGCCGACACCGTTGGCCAATCGCCCGTCTTTGTTGGGGTAATTGGCGAGGATCAGAGCAACCTTACGATCTTGGGCGGATGTGTCCCGCAAACTGGCCCAATTCGCGGCAAGTTCTGCCACGAAATCAATGCGGTTTCCGTGTCCTTGGTAGGTTGCGATGGCGCATTGGGTTGCGTCGTCAAAAAACGCCTCGCCCTTGAATGAGACAGCACGTGACAAAATACGCCCGTCGACTTCTGGCAGGGCCACATTCATCGCGATGTCGCGTGCGGAAAGGCCTTGGGCGCTTTCGGTCCATGCTGTTTCAGACGCGCTCGACAGGATCACTTGGAACAAAGGCGCATTGTTGGCGGCGGGCATCGTTAGCGGGTTTTGTGGGCTGTCGTCACCGTCATGCGGGCTGCCAACGGCGAACGCTGTACAATTCAGGATCACGCTAGGGGTGGCGGCACCAAAGAGGGTTTCCAAGGTCGCTTGGCTCAAAGGGTCTTTGAGTGAAGCCACAAAAACTGGCAGTGGGTTCAACCCTTTTCGCGTCAAGCTGCGCACGAGGCGGTTGATCGGGTTGAGCCCGCCGCCTTGCACCAAGGCGCGGTAGAAAATGATCGGCACGACGGGGGCGTCGTTAGTCCACGCGGCCTGTGCGGTGGATAGATCCGCGATGCCCGCGCCCGGCCAATAGACACCGGCACGCAGCAGCGGTGCTGCGGGGTTTGGTTTGTCGCCGCCTTTTACGATGGCATTGCAATAGGACAGGAAATTGGTGCTGTTTTGCGGCCCACCTTCAACCATATAGGACCACAGCGCATCATAATCTGCATCACTGATGGTGGACAGGCCGCGCAGTTCTGCGTCGGGCTTGTCGTCGCCGGGCAGGGCAGCAAACGGGATGCCAGCTTCATGCAGGCGGGCTGCATATTGCGTCAGCCCGTATTTCCAATAGCCCATACCGCCAAGCACGCGTGCCACGACCAGTTTGGATTCCGACGCGCATTCGTCGATGTGCAGATCCACCGACATCGGGTGTTGCAAGTGCATCATATTTGCCAACCGTAAGGTTGGCGGGGCGGGCATTTCGGCGCGGGCCTCTGACAAGGCGGCAAGTTCGGTATCAGCCGCCGAGATAAAAACCACCTCGGCAGGGGTTTGACCCAGATCAAACGGTTCGTCACCGTCAGAGATTGCGCCTGGTGTGGCTGCTAGCAGGTGCATGCCGTATCCTTTGGTGTTACTGACCCGCAAATACCAGAGGACAGATCATGGATTACAAAGCTGCAGGCGCCCCGAAAAAGGGAACCAACCATCCCAAACACGCCGAACACAACGCGCATGGATCGCGTAAAAAGCCGTTCGGCGCGCGCCCCACGAAAGAAGAATTGCTGGCCCGTATGAAGGCCGCACAGACCAAAAAATAGCGTCACAGCTGTTTTTCCATAAAGATGGATGATGCGGCCTCGGTATAATCACCAAATGGTCCGCAAGGCACAAATCCGTGCCGCGCATAAAGCCGGTGTGCGGCGTGCAGGACATTTCCCGTTTCCAGCTTCAGAACCCGCAGGAATTCGGTTTTGGCGTGGTCTTCTAACTGGCGTAGGATTGCGTCGGCAACACCTTGGCCGCGGGCATCTTCAGACACGAACATAGATTTAATCTCGCCGTAACCATCCTTGACCGCCAATGCGCCTGTTCCAAGAATGGTGTCGCCGGTGCGGGCTGTGAAAAAATGGATGTTATCGGCGCACAGATCATCAATCGACAGATAGAAGTTATCTTCTGGCGGAAACAGGCTTTCCATCAATGCATGGCTTTGACGCAAAAGTGCTGTCGCTTGGGGGTCATGGGGGTCTGTGCGCGCGATAATTATCATGCTTGCAATGCTGCCGTGATTGCGGCTTGGTCCAATCCGGCTTCTCCGATGACGACCAGTTTGGTCAGGCGTTCGCCGTCAAACGGCTGATCGAAATAGCTGTCGACGCGGGGCCCAACGGCCTGCAACGTCATGCGCATCGGTTTGTCCGCGACCGCAACGAACCCTTTGAGGCGCAGAATATTATGAGCGCGGATCACATCGGCAACTTGGGCTTTGAACGATGGTGCATCGGCCACATCACCGCGTGTCACGATGAAGCTTTCGAATTCGTCATGGCCATGTTCATGTGCGTGATCGTGGTGGTGATCGTCGTCGTGGTGATCATCATCATGGTGGTGATGGTGGTGGACTTCGTGACGAGCTTCTAGGTCGTTTTCGGCGCCAATGCCTTGCCCCAGCAACACATCGACAGGCAAGGCGCCCATTGCGGCCTTGACGACTTGCACGCCATCGCGGCTTTCGGATTTCAGGCGGTCGGTGAGGGTTGTGACCTCATCTTCCTCCAGCAGATCGGCCTTGTTCACGACGATCATGTCCGCACAAGCGATCTGGTCTTCGAACAGCTCTGATAGGGGTGTTTCGTGGTCAAGGTTTTCATCTTGGGCACGCTGGGCGTCTACGGCTGCGATGTTATGGGCGAACTGGCCGTCATGCACCGCGCGTCCATCTACAACTGTGACGACACCGTCAACGGTGACTTGTGTGGAAATACCGGGCCAGTTGAATGCACGGATCAACGGCTGTGGCAACGCAAGGCCGGATGTCTCGATCACGATATGGTCCGGCTTGGGAT
This sequence comes from Yoonia sp., assembly GCA_965656885.1. Classification (GTDB taxonomy): domain Bacteria; phylum Pseudomonadota; class Alphaproteobacteria; order Rhodobacterales; family Rhodobacteraceae; genus Yoonia. The sequence continues at coordinate 71,824 of CBFHME010000010.1, read as the reverse complement.
CACGTGCCAACAGTTGTTCCATCGTCGGGATGAAATCATCAGCAACCGTGCAACAGATGCAACCATTGGACAGCTCGACAATGTCGTCTTCGGTGCATGTTTCCTCGCCGCAGCCTTTCAAGATGTCGCCATCAACGCCCAAATCGCCAAATTCGTTGATGATCAGCGCGATGCGCTTGCCTTGGGCATTTTGCAGCATGTGGCGGATCAGCGTCGTTTTGCCAGCGCCAAGAAAGCCTGTGACAACGGTTGCGGGAATCTTAGCAGGCATAGTGGTTTCCAATCTTAAATGCGTGGTCTAGGTCTAGGCCATGACCAAACGTGTGACAATCTGTGAGACATGCGCAGGGCCGGGAACGGCGCTGGCGGCGGCGGTGGGGCAGCTTGAAGGATGGGACGTGGTGATGCACCCGTGTTTATCGGTGTGCGATGACCCTGTGGCGATGGCCGTGCAATCCGATGGCGGGGCCACGTATGTGTTTGCTGGCTTGACGGATGTGGACGCTGATGATGTGCGGGCGTTTGTCGGGCTGTATGATGCCGCACCAGCAGGTTGGGTTGACGATGCGCGCCCCGCAGGACGGCTGCGGTTTTGTCTGAAATCACGTGTGCCAGCGCTATAGGTCATTGCACAATCACCTCGGCTACGATCGGGCCGTCTGGCCCTGCCCATCCCGCGTGGGAATTCCCGTTTAGTGTCACGCGGATCACATCGCCTGTTTCCGCATCCGGCACATGCACCCAATCGCTGTAAACCCGCCCGATCTTGTCGCCGTTCAGATAAACATGCGCATGGCCGCTGCCGACTGCATCGGGTCCACCGACCGCTTCTGGCGTCATGGTAAAATTGGTGGTGCTGATTTGCAGGTTCACCCCCGATTTTGTGTCTGAGGTGGCGACCAAGGCAATGGTCGGCAACGGGGCGTCACCCCATTGCACCAGCTGGCTGTGATCATGTGCAGCGTCGCCATGACCCGCGTGGTCATGACCTTTGATTGGACTGCCAAGGACAAAACCGAGGCCCGTTCCAAACACAAGCCCGATGACAAACAAGATAAGAGACCGCATGGCCTTAATCCTCGGTCAGTTTGCTGTGCCAAACAGCGCCCAAAAGCAGCCCAAGCGTCGTCCAAACAGCAAGTGCGACACCCAGTGTGCGGGCGGCGAATGACGCGGCAAGCTCGGGTGGGGCGGTTTGTGTCAACGTGTCTGGCAACGGTGCGCCAATCAGATGCGGGGCTGCCAGCAGCACAACCGCCGCCCCCCACATCGCCCAGCTTTGGCCAAATGCGATCAGCCACAGCGCAACGCCTGTGCAGGCTGCCGTGCCATACCACCAGATTTGACGGGCTTCGACATCAGCGCCATTTAGCCCAGGCATATCTGGGGCCAGACCAAATGCGGGCGCCAGATGCATCGTGATGAACCCGGCGATCCCCCATAACATCCCTGAGCGTGGCGCAATGGGTTGGCCGCGGTCCTCTGCCCAGACCATCGCGGCAAGCAGAATAAATGCATAGCCCGTGTAAACCAGCGCCGAAAAGACGACATTCAGTCCTTCCCGCGCCAAATCAATCGGTCCGCGCGGCACAGTCACCAGCGTCAGCGCCGTAGACGGATCGCGTTCAAACAATTCGGCATGCAGCAAAAGCGGCTGCACGAATACAAACTGCAACAGGGCGGCCAACAGGCCCGCCCCGAAGCCAGCGATCAACGCGCTGACGGCAATTTTCTGAAACATCGGCTTAGTGGCAGGGGAAGCCGGTTGTGTGACGCACATCATGTGCTGCGTCATGCAATGTTGCGGCCTGAACGTGGCCTGCAAGTGTAATGATGCCAAGGCCCAAAACGCCCGCCGCAATCACGGAAAGAACGGTTGTGGTTGTCTTGGTCTGCGTTGCCGCTGCTGTTGTCGTCTTCATGGTCTTCTCCCGATGCCCGTCACACCCGACGGGGGTTGGTTTCATTTCGCATGGCTGGTCTCCTGGCTTGCGGATCGATCATGCTGTGTGGCCTTCCCGGGTTGCCCCAGTGGCGAAATCACAAAGCACTCTCCGCATTACAGTCGCGGGGGCGGCTGCGGTTTTTGGCCTCCCTTACAGGATCGGCCTTCCCACATTCCCATTTCATCCCCCTGATGCTTGGCATCGTTGGCGGGGAACCTATGCCCCTTCTTTGTGCATGGCGGGGCGGGGGCGCGTCAAGTCTGAAACCGACCTCGCCCATGCTTGGCGCGGCATGGATTTCATCTTGCTGTGCGCTTTCCCCTCGAAATTCATGCCCAACTCAGCAGATTTAGGCCGAAATCCGCAATATCTTGTGGATAAGTCGGCGGTTTTGTCCACATGCAGGGCCGCGCCGTTGACTCAAGGGGGCGCGGTGGGTGACGTTGATGGACCTTAAGGAATCAACCCATGCGTTTTAGCAGACTGCGCCTGAATGGCTTCAAAAGCTTTGTCGATCCGACCGATCTGGTGATTGCGGACGGTCTGACAGGTGTTGTCGGGCCAAACGGCTGCGGGAAATCGAATCTGCTCGAGGCGCTGCGGTGGGTGATGGGTGAAAACCGTCATAAGGCGATGCGCGGTGGATCCATGGAAGATGTGATCTTTGCTGGCGCATCCACGCGGCCCGCGCGCAATTTTGCCGAGGTGTCGCTGATTATCGACAACGCCGAACGGTTGGCCCCCGCCGCGTTCAACGACAATGACAATCTTGAAATTGTGCGCCGGATCACGCGCGATGCGGGCTCTGCCTATAAGGTGTCATCCAAGGATGTGCGCGCCCGTGATGTGCAGATGTTATTTGCCGATGCCTCCACAGGTGCGCATTCGCCCGCGCTTGTGCGTCAGGGCCAGATTTCGGAATTGATCAACGCCAAGCCCAAGGCGCGGCGCCGAATTCTCGAAGAGGCCGCTGGTATTTCCGGTCTGTATCAACGCCGCCACGAGGCGGAGCTGAAGCTGAAAGGGGCAGAAACCAACCTGACCCGCGTTGATGATGTGATCGAACAGATGGCAGCGCAGCTTGCAACGCTTGCCCGTCAAGCCCGTCAAGCCGCCCGTTATCGCGAAATCGGTGAGAATTTGCGCCGCGCTGAGGGCATGTTGTTGTTCCGCCGTTGGTCAGAAGCAGACGCCGCGATGCTGGCGGCTGGCGAACAATTGCGCGACCGCACCACAGCGGCAGGTGCGGCTGAAACCGCCGCACGTCAGGCGGCCAAGGCGCGTTTTACAGCCGAGGGCGCGTTGCCCCCCTTGCGCGAGGAAGAGGCGATTGCCGCGGCTGTGTTGCAGCGATTGCAGGTGCAGCGCGACACGCTCAAAGATCAAGAGGCCCGTGCGCTTGAAACGATTGAAACGCTGACTGCGCGGATTGACCAGCTGGCCCGCGACATCGACCGCGAAAGCGGGTTGAACAAGGACGCTGGCGAAACGATTGAACGGCTGGAATGGGAAGCCCGCGAAATTGCAAAGGCTGGCGAAGGCCACGATGCCCGTCTGGACGCGGCCCAGATCGCGGCGCGTGAAGCGGGCGGTGTTTTGCAAACCCGCGAGGCGGATTTGTCCCAGCTGACCGAGGATGTGGCCCGTCTTGCGGCGCGTCACCAATCGGCGCAACGGCTGTTAACTGACAATCGCACTACGCTTGAAAAATCAGAGGCCGAGGCAGAGAAGGCCAAATTGTCGATGGCCGATGCAGAGGCCGCGCTGACCAAGGCAGAGGCAGATTTTGCTTCCGCAGGCGAGGCCGAAAAACAGGCCGTTGCCACAGCTGAAAAAGCTGATGTCACTTTGGCAGAAGCAGAATCGGCACGCGCCGAAACCCAAAGCCGCGAAAGCGATGCACGTGTTGTGCGCGCCGAGGCCGAAGGCGAGGCAAATGCCCTGCGTGCCGAGGTGTCCGCATTGGCGCGACTGGTGGAACGGGATACGGCAGAAGGTGGGCAGGTGCTTGACCTGCTGACGGTGCAATCAGGGTATGAAAAGGCGCTGGGCGCCGCATTGGCCGATGATTTGCGTGCCCCTGCGATCAGCCCTGATGCGGCGTCTGGTTGGGCCACGTTGCAACCCTATTTGACGACCCAAGGGCTGCCGGATGGTGTGGCCCCGTTGACCCAATTTGTGGATGTGCCAGAAGTGCTGGCCCGCCGCATGAACCAAGTTGGTCTGGTCAAACAAGAAGAAGGCGCGCAGCTGCAAGCGGTGCTCAAACCCGGTCAACGTTTGGTATCGCTTGAGGGCGATGTTTGGCGCTGGGACGGGTTCCGCGCCGCATCAGAGGATGCACCATCAGCCGCCGCGTTGCGGTTGCAACAGCTCAACCGCTTGGTCGAGTTAAAGCGCGATCTAGAAGAGGCAAACGCAACCGCTATGGGTGCGGCACAGGCCCATGATACGCTGACAAAATACCTTGCTGATTTGACAGCGGCCGATCAGGCCGCGCGTCAGGCCCGCCGTGATGCAGACCGTTTAGTGGCCGAAGCAAACCGTGCCGCTAGCCGCGCCGAAGCGGACCGCAATTTGTCGCAAGGCAAGCTCGAAAGCTCTGGTCTGGCGGTGAAGCGCCACGAAGAAGAGGCGGTGAATGCGAGACGGGAACTGACCCAAGCGGAGCGTGCAGTTGCTGATCTGGGCGATCTGGATACGGCCCGCGCCGAGGTCGAAGACATCAAAATGACCGTGGAAGCCGCACGGATCACCATGATGTCGCGCAGGTCCGCACATGACGAGGTCCGCCGTGAAGGTGAGGCCCGTTTGCGCCGGTCCCAAGAGATCACCAAAGAGGTGTCGGGTTGGAAACACCGCCTTGAGACGGCCAATAAACGCAGCGCAGAATTGGCCGAGCGAAAGACCGTGTCAGAAGCCGATTTGGTCGAGGCAACAGCCGCGCCAGAGGAAATTGCGGCCAAACGGTCGGAGCTGGCCGATGCGATCGACGAGGCCGAAGTGCGCCGTCGTGCGTCATCGGACAAGCTGTCACTGGCCGATACGGCATTGCGTGATGCAGCGGACGCCGAACGTGACGCGGAACGCGCCGCATCTGAGGCCCGAGAGGCCCGCGCCCGTTCCGAAGCCCGTGCCGACGCCGCCCGTGAAACCGTGGCCTACGCCGAAGAGCGCATCATGGAAGCCCAAGAGGTCACGCCCGCGCAACTACTGGAAAGCCTGGATACTGATCTGGATAAAATGCCTGCCGCCGAGGTGGTTGAGGGGCAGGTCAATACATTGAAGCGCCAGCGCGATAGCTTGGGTGCTGTGAACCTGCGTGCCGAAGAAGACAGCATCGAGGTGCAGGTTGAACACGACGCACTTGTGTCCGAAAAGGCCGATCTGGAGGGCGCGATTTCCGCGCTGCGCCACGGGATTGCAAGCCTTAACAAAGAGGGCCGCGAACGTCTGCTAACAGCGTTCGAACAGGTGAACGAGAACTTTGGTCTGTTGTTCAAACATTTGTTTGGCGGCGGTGAGGCGAAGCTGGTTCTGGTTGAAAGCGATGACCCGCTAGAAGCCGGTCTTGAGATTATGTGCCAACCGCCGGGCAAGAAACTATCGACGCTTTCGTTGCTGTCGGGTGGGGAGCAGACGTTGACGGCGCTTGCGCTGATCTTTGCTGTGTTCTTGGCCAATCCTGCACCGATTTGTGTGCTGGATGAGGTTGATGCCCCGCTGGATGATGCAAACGTAACGCGGTTCTGCGACCTGTTGGATGAAATGACCCGCCGCACGCAAACGCGGTTCCTGATCATCACGCACCATGCGGTCACGATGAGCAGGATGGACCGCTTGTTTGGTGTGACGATGGGAGAGCAGGGTGTGTCGCAGCTTGTGTCTGTTGATCTGAAGAAAGCGGCTGCAATGGTGGCCTGATGGGTGAGACGCGCGGCTATCGCCGACGCCCCTCCCGCCATCCCGTTTCAATAGGGCAGATCGTCGGCTGATACATTGACGTAGTCCGGTTTTGGCAGGGCAATTTGATGCGCGCGGATTGTTTGCTTGCCTTCGGTAAATGCCTTCATCACGCGGTGCATGCCGTCAATCACGCGGTGGTCCTCGCAAATCAGGATAGGATAGCTAAGGTCGGCCTTTGCGACTTGGGCTGCGTGTTCCATCACGCTTAGGCAGGTGGCTTGGCCGTTGGTCGCGCCATACCAATAAGGTTCACGGATTTCCCCGATGGTGTGCAGCATCATGTCCAACGGAGTAAAGCTGCGCTTTAGCAATGGTTCGACCCGCCAGATGTGGATGTCATCACCGACGGGTCGAAAATGGTATTGTGGTCGGATCATAACGCGCCAAGCAGCGCCGCGGTGGGCCATGCATCTGCGGGCAGTCCAAGGCGTGATTGTTCTGCCTGCACCGCCGCGCGCGTCATTGCGCCCAAGATGCCGTCAATGCCGCCAACATCGTGGCCCCGATTGGTGAGTTTTTGTTGCAGGGTTTTCATTTGTTCCCCCGACAGTGGCGGCGTCGGGTTGCCCGCATCGTATACCGGCCCCCCCGCAAGACGTGTCGCGAAATAGGCGGCGGTCGTGACGTAGACAAAGCTTTTGTTCCATTCAAAATAGACGTCAAAGTTCGGGTAAGCGAGGAAAGCAGGCCCGTTGCGCCCCATTGGCAATAGGACAGACGCATCCAGATTGCCCGCAATTGTGCCGTTGCGCGATGTCACGCCCAATGCGGCCCAATCCGCCCCCGATTTTACCTTGCCCAGCCCGGTTTGCGCCCAGTCCAGGTTGGATGGCACATTGATTTCCTGCAACCACGGCTCGTTAGGGCGCCAGCCAAGCGACGACAGCACATTTGCGCCCGACATCAACGCATCTGGAGATGATCCTTTGAGGTCGACGACCCCATCGCCATCACCGTCCATACCATTTTCGATAATGTCTTTGGGCAGCATTTGAACCTGCCCGATTTCGCCCGCCCATGCGCCTGTCGTTGTGGCGGGGTTCCAGCCGCCGCGTTCTGTCAGTTCAATCGCCGCAAGTAGTTGGGGTCGGAACAATTCGGGGCGTCGGCAATCATGCGCCAAAGTGACCAATGCGTTGCGGGTGTTAAAATTGCCCTGCACTTGGCCAAAATCAGTCTCGAACGCCCAAAACGCCAAAATCACACCACGCGGGATACCGAATGTCGCCTCGATCCGGTCAAAGGTGCTGTCAAAACGGTTGCCATAGACCCGCCCGTTGTCGATGCGGTTTTGGCTGATCAATGCGCGGGAGAAGCTGATGAAATCCTTTTGGAAAACGCCTTGGGCGCGATCAGCCTTTAGAACCGCAGGATCAATCGCAGCACCGCGCAATGTGCGTTCTGTGGCGTCTTGGCTAAGGCCCATCGCGGCTGCCTCTGCCCTGATCCCGTCAAGAAATGCGGGCAGTGGGCCGCCGCAGGTTTGCGCAAATACAGGCGTTGTCATAAGCGATAGGGCAAGGGCGAGGCGCATCATGGGGTGATCCTTTTGGCTGGTTTCGGTTCAGCCTATCAGCCGAAAACACCCCGCACAAACCAGATGATCAAGCCCATGCAAAATGCCGCTGCCCATGTTTGCCACAAGATGCGCACAGCGTGGTCAATGTCGGAAGGACCCAATTCATGTGCGCCTCGCGGATTGACGAACGGGTCATCGCTGGCTTGGCCGTGATAAATACGTGGACCAGATAGGGCGATATTCAGGCCGTGTGCCATCGCCGCCTCTGGCCAGCCCGCGTTGGGGGATCGGTGCAATGCCGCCTCGGCCCGAATTATGGCCCAAGACGTGCGTGGATGCAGCGCCCAGATTATAGCGGCAGTCAAGCGGGCAGGGACCCAGTTCAACAGGTCGTCAAACCGCGCCGCTGCCCAGCCGAAATCAAGATGTCGCGGGGTCTTGTATCCGATCATACTGTCGGCGGTGTTGGTGATTTTATACAAAAGCAGACCGGGAAGACCGCCAATCACGAACCAGAAAATTGGGGCAATCACACCGTCTGACAGGTTTTCCGCCGCACTTTCAATCGCGCCGCGTGCAACGGCGGATTGATCCATGGCCCCTGTGTCGCGCCCCACGATCATCGCGACCGCGCGCCGCCCATCCCCAAGCGATACGCGCAGCGCGTCAGCAACCGCAGCCACATGCTGGGTCAGGGATTTTTGCGCGATCAGAATGGCGCAGATGATCACTTCGGCCACCCATCCGAAAACCCATTGGATCGATATGCCAAGGATAACAGCACCTAGCCCAAGGGCCGCCATCACAACCGCCCCCTTAGCCTTGCGCGCCTCGCCTTGGTTGACCCGTTGATCCAGCCAGCCAATCAACCTGCCCATCAGCACGGCAGGATGGGGTGCGCGGTCCCAGATCAAACGCGGCTCACCAAATGCGGCGTCCAGCAGCATGGCAAGCAGCAGCATCAAAACGCGGCTTCCAATTGGTCCCATCGGTCAGGGTGTGGCAAGCCAAGCCGCAGCCAGTTGTCGGCATAAGGAAAAATGCGGCTCCAGACATGATGCTGAGCCAGATGAATTTGGGCGGCCTTGGCATCGGCGACTTCATACAGACGGAACAATGACGTGCCACCCACCAATGGCGCACCTTGCGTTGCCATCAAATCATCAAGACGCGCCGCATCTTTGGCCAACCTTGCGCGGGTGTCATCGGACCATGCGGGGTCCGACAATGCCTCTGACCCGATCGCCAATGCAGGACCAGACACATTCCATGGGCCCAGCAGGTCGCGCAGTTTGTCGATGATCGCGGGATCGCCAATCGCAAACCCAAGGCGCAATCCGGCAAGCCCCCAGAACTTCCCAAAGCTTTTAAGTACAACAGTGCCCGTTTGATCGGCCAGATGGATCAACGATGCATCGGGCGTTACATCACAAAAGCTTTCGTCAATGACGCATAGGGGCGCGCTAAACTGTTCGGCGGCCCACATTTTGCCGTCGGGGTTGTTGGGGTGCACGGCGACGATGGCATCTTGGCCGCCTGCATCGACTGTCCAGCCTGCGTTCTGAAACCCAGCGGCGTGTTCATTATACGTCGGACCCGGGATCGCGACGGTACCGGCATCAATCAAACGGGGCAATGCGGCGATAATTGCGCTGGCGCCGGCGGTGGGCAATATCGCGGCCCCCTTTGGCACATTCCAATAACTGCGGGCCAATCGGATCAAACGGTCATAGGCTGCTTGATCGGGCAATGCTGTCCACGCATCAGCAGGCAGGGTTGGGGCAGGGTATGGCACAGGGTTAATCCCGGTCGATAGATCAAGCCAGCTGGCACGCGTGCCACCAAATTGTGCTATCGCGGCATCAAGCCCACCCCCATGATCGCGTTTGTCGGTCATGGATCAGGCGTCTGGCAATGGCGGATGGCGGGTCACGAAATGCCCTTTGATCGCTTGGGGCCATTCGCGATACGGCACTTGGCCGGTTTCAGATGCGGCATGCTTGGTCGCGTAATCCACGATGCCAGCGGCGGCGTCTTCCAAGGGCTCAAAATCACCCACGGTATAGGACAATTTGCCTTGCGACTGGATCGCGACATTGCAGCCTGCCTTGCACCCCATCAAACACGACACACGGCGGGTTTTGAGGTTCGGCACACCTTTCGCGGCAGCCTCGACCAAGGTTGCCAGAACCTCGCCGTCGGTCTGTTCCATGCCGGTGGTTTCCCAGCCTTCACGCTTACAAGTGTCGCAAATTGTGATCCATGTGGTCATCGCAAAAAACCGCCTTTTTGTTTGGGATGTTCAAGCGGATTGCCGCCAGATTCGCAATAGGGACATTGCTTGCCTGTCTTTTAGGTCAGGTATGTGAAGCTGTTAACCCTTCGTTAATAAATAGTCAGGACAGAGTTTATATATTGTTAACAAGGGCCAATAATTTTGAGTTTTGGCACTCTTTGTCAGGAGCAAAAATGCGCGTCCTTATTGTGCAAAGCAACGCAGATCTTGGCCAACTTTGGGCCCGTCACCTAGAACGCATGGGGTGCGACGTATCACTTGTGCAGACAGGCGATGCTGCTGTTGACGTGATCGAAACGCAGACGTTGAATGTGATCGTGCTCGACCTTGTCTTGGTCGACGGCAACGCGCTGTCTGTCGCAAACTGTGCGAACTTCAATCAGCCCAACGCCAATGTGGTCTTTGTCACAGACACGACCTTCTTTTCAGATGGGTCCATTTTTGCACATTGCGCCAACGCGCGTGCGTTTGTGGAAACCGCGACCCCGCCAGATGACTTGGCCGCGATTGTCCATCATTATGGGCTCGATGCTAGCCGCGGCCATGCGGCTTTGCATAGTCCAGACTAGGATTGATCGGGATAATCCGATTCGGGTTAATCGTGTCGTGGCTGTAATGATAATGGCGCACGATATGTTCCATATTCACCGTCTCTGACACACCGTCCCATTGATACAGCTCGCGTGTATAGGCCCACAGGTTGGGGTAGTCGACGATCCGGTGACGGTTACATTTGAAGTGTAAGTGATAGACAGGATCAAAGCGGATCAAGGTCGTGAACAATCGCCAATCGGCCTCGGTCACGCGGTCGCCCATCAAATACCGATTGGTTGACAGCCGGTCTTCAAGCCAATCAAGCGTATCAAACAATGGACCTACGGCCGCATCATACGCGTCCTGTGTCGTGGCAAAGCCTGATTTGTAGACGCCATTGTTGAACGTATCATAGATGCGATCGTTCACTGGGGCGATGTCGTCGCGCATGTCGACGGGCCAGTAATCATCGCTGTTACCTGTGATGTCGTCGAACGCCGTGTTGAACATACGAATAATCTCGGACGATTCGTTAGACACGATTTTGTTTTGCTGTTTGTCCCACAAAATCGGCACCGTCACGCGGCCCGTCATCGCGGGCTCGGCCTTCAGGTAAATATCGCGGGCAAACGGCAGACCGAACAAATCGTCACCCGTCGCACCGTGATCGTCCGTTTGAAACGTCCAGCCGTCGGACAGCATATCGGGATGAACGGCAGAAATGCTGATATGCTCCGTCAACTCTTTGATCTGGCGAAAGATCAGTGTGCGATGCGCCCAAGGGCAAGCATATGAAACATACAGATGATAACGCCCTGATTCTGCTTTGAAACCCGCATCACCCGACGGCCCCGCAGACCCGTCAGCGGTGATCCAGTTGCGGAACTTTGCTTGGGTGCGTTTGAATGCGCCGCCATTGGATTTCGTATCATACCAAACGTCATGCCAGACGCCGTCAACTAATTGGCCCATCGGGAACTCCATTTTATTTCTGTTACATCACAGCTAGACCGCGCGCGAATAAACGCAAACCCCACAATTCGCGCATGGTTCGTGCGTCTGCGCACATCACCATCGTTTGTCGGATTCAGCCGTCCCATGCCGCATAACCGTTTGCAGCGCCCATCCCCCAAAGATATACCCCACCCAACGAAGCCATTTGGCCAGAGAGGTTGAAAGCGCAGCAGTTGACCCACCACGGGAACTTGCGGCACTTTTTCGTGAAACACCGCGCATTTCGCGTGTCTCTGTCCGATGACCAACAGGAGACCAACGATGCGTATCTTTTTGACAATGATGTTCGCGGTAATGGCGCAATCGGCTGCTGCCCATCCGGGTCACCTGATCGAACTGGCAGGACACGACCATTGGGTCGCTGGCGTTGCAATCGGTCTGGGTTTGCTTGGTGGTCTTTGGGGCGTGCTAAAAGGCGACGATGAAGATGCCGAAGAAGCCGAAGAAGAACTGGAAGAGGAAGCAGCATGAAAACCGGTGTCATGATCTGCGGTCACGGTTCGCGCTCCCAATCCGCTGTTGATGAATTCGCGACCCTTGCGCAAAAATTGCCCGCCTATCTTCCCGATGACTGGCTGTGCGACTACGGCTATCTGGAATTCGCCAACCCCGTGATCCGCGATGGCCTGAACAACCTGCGAGAGGCGGGCTGTGATCGTATTCTCGCCGTGCCCGGTATGCTCTTTGCCGCGATGCACGCGAAAAACGACATCCCCACGGTCCTCAATACCTATGCCACCCAACACGGTGTCGAAGTATCTTATGGCCGCGAGCTTGGCGTTGATCCCAAAATGATCGCCGCCGCCGCATCCCGCATCCAAGACGCGGTTGCCGCCGCCAATTCCAAACATGGTGAAGTGCACCTACATGACACCTGCCTTGTCGTGATTGGCCGCGGTGCATCTGACCCTGACGCCAACGGCAATGTCGCTAAAATCGCGCGGATGCTGCACGAAGGTATCGGCTTTGGCTGGCACGAGGTCGGCTACTCCGGCGTCACCTTCCCATTGGTTGAACCCTGCCTGACCCACGCTGCTAAACTTGGCTACAAACGCATCATCGTTTTCCCGTATTTTCTGTTCTCGGGCATCCTGATTGACCGGATTTACGGCTTCACCGATCAAGTCGCCGACCAGCACCCCGATATACAATTCTGTAAGGCAGGCTACTTGGGCGACCACCCAAAAGTGCTGGAAACCTTCGCGGAACGCATTATCGAACAGACGGGTAAAAACCCACCGCCAAATTGTGGCACCTGCGCCTACCGCACCCAAGTCCTCGCGATGGAAGGCGGCAAGCAAGTCACCATTCCCGCCGAATTGCGCGCAAAACACCCCGCATTTTCCGACACCCCGCCACCAACATGCATCTTGTGCAAATACCGCACCCAAGTCTTGGGGTTCGAGGGCGAAGTCGGCTCCATCCAGGAATCGCATCACCACCATGTCGAAGGCCAAGGCGCATCTGCCCCTGGCTCCAACGTGGCCGATTGCACCCACTGCGACACATTCTGCACAGGCGTTTGCCGCCTCGTGATGGCCGATCATCACGATCACCACCATCATCACGGGCATGACCACGGTGATGGGCATCACCACCACCACGATCACGACCATGCCCACCCTGTCTATCCGCACGCCAAACACCCACATGGCCCGGAAAGCGCGCGCAAAAAATAGCATTTCGCCCCGTTTTCCATTTGCCCCCAAATACCTCCGCCGGAGGCCCAACGCAGAAAGCACACGCCGTGCGTCCATATGAAAAAGACCCCAGTGCGATCTACGCCGCCAGCTTTGCGACCGTGCGGGCAGAGGCACGTCTGGATCGCTTCCAAGCGGATATGCATCCGCTGATCACGCGGCTGATCCACGCTTGCGGCATGATCGAGGTCGCGGACCGTCTGGCATGGTCGACAGGTGCATTCGCGGCGGGCCACGCCGCACTTCAGGCCGGCAAGCCGATCCTGTGCGATTGTGAAATGGTCGGCGCGGGCATCATCAAGCGGTATTTGCCGGCGGACAATCAGGTGATCGTCACGCTAAATGACCCATCCGTGCCAGAGCGGGCCAAATCCATCGGCAACACGCGCTCAGCCGCGGCGGTAGAGTTGTGGGCAGACCACCTTGATGGTGCTGTTGTCGCAGTTGGGAACGCGCCTACCGCACTGTTTCACCTGCTCGAACTTATCGATGCAGGCGCGCCAAAACCCGCTGTGATCCTTGGCTTCCCGGTGGGCTTTATCGGCGCTGCCGAAAGCAAGGCAGAGCTGGCGGCAAACCCGCGCGGGTGTGATTTTGTGGCATTGCGCGGGCGGCGGGGCGGCTCGGCGATGGCGTCGGCCGCTGTCAACGCGCTTGCCGCTGGCCTGCCGGAGGATCGCACATGACAACGCCTTGGCTACACATCGTGGGCATCGGTGAAGACGGGCTTGATGGTCTTGTTCCCGCCACGCGTGCCGTTGTGGAAACCGCCGAAGTGATCTTGGGCGGTGATCGCCATCATGCGTTGGCCGCGAATATCGGGGCCACGCGCATCGCTTGGCCGTCGCCGTTCAACGCCATGATTGACACAATCGAAGACATGCGCGGAAAACGTGCTGTGATCCTCGTGACGGGCGATCCGCTTTGGTTTTCTGTTGGTGCACGCATCGGACGGTCGATTGATCCTTCTGAAATCGTCTATCATCCGCAGTTGTCTGCGTTCCAGCTGGCGGCTGCCCGTATGGGCTGGTCGCTGCCCGACGTGGAAACCCTGACTGTGCATGGCCGCCCCGTGGAACAGATGATCGCATTTATTCAGCCCGACGCGCGATTGCTTGTTTTAACGACCGGGGCCGAAACACCGGCACAAATTGCTGCGTTTTTGACTGATCGCGGTTTTGGAAAATCGCGCATGACCGTGCTGGCGGCAATGGGCGGCAAGGATGAGGCGCGGTTTGATGGATTGGCCGAAAGTTGGGATCACACTGTGCCTGCTTTCAATACATTGGCCGTGGAATGTGTCGCGGCCCCCGATGCGGCGCTGCTGCCACGTGTGCCGGGCTTGGCTGATGCTTTGTTCCAATCTGATGGAACGATGACCAAACAAGAGGTTCGCGCCGCGACCTTGGCAAAACTGATGCCGATGCGCGGCGCGCTGTTGTGGGACATCGGCTGCGGGTCTGGGTCGGTGGCGATCGAATGGATGCGTGCGGCACGTTATGCCCGTGCGATTGGCATTGAGCCGCGTGCTGACAGGCGGGCAATGGCGGGTGCAAACGCGTTGGCCCTTGGTGCGCCGAAACTGGAGCTGGTTGAAGGATCGGTGCCAGAGGCGCTTGATGGTCTTTCCGCACCGGATGCGATTTTTATCGGCGGCGGACTTGGGCATGCGACGTTTGATGCGGCGTGGTCGGCCTTGCGACCTTTGGGACGGTTGGTCGCTAATGCGGTCACATTGGAAAGCGAGGCCGTGTTGATGGAACTACACGCCAAACATGGCGGCGATCTGGTGCGTATATCTGTTTGCCGTGCCGATCCTGTCGGGCGGTTGACGGGATGGCGCCCCGCGATGCCTGTGACACAATGGAGCCTCGTGAAAAGATGACGACTGATGACGCGCGGCTTGCGCCGACGCCCCACCCGCCGTCCCAAGGTACGCTTTATGGTGTGGGGCTTGGGCCTGGAGCGGCTGATTTGATGACATTGCGTGCGGCCCGTTTGATCGAGGGTGCGGCTAATGTCGCTTATCCCACGCTTGCGGGTGGTGACAGTTTTGCCCGTGCGATTGCGGCCGATTTGATTAGCGCGGATGCGCAAGAGATCGTGATGGATGTGCCCATGACAGTGGAGCGTGCCCCCGCGCAGGCCGCCTATGACAAAGGGGCTGCTGATATTGCGGCTGTCTTAGATGCGGGCAAGGACGTGATTTGCCTGTGTGAAGGCGATCCGTTTTTCTATGGCTCGTTCATGTATATTTTTGCCCGTCTTTCGAACAAATATCAGGTTGAGATTGTTCCTGGTGTCACATCCGTGACAGCCTGTGCTGCGCGTGCCGCCATGCCGCTTGCTGCGCGCAATGAGCGGCTTACGGTTTTGCCGGGGCCACTGCCAGAGCCGGAATTGCGGGCCCGTATTGATGGCGCGGAAAGCGTCGTGATAATGAAGGTTGGACGTCATATGGCGAAAATTCGCGGTGTGATCGACGCCTTGGGTCTGACGGATCGTGCGGTTTATGTGGAGCGCGCGACCCTGCCGCAAGAGGTTGTTTTGCCGCTTTCTGATGCGCCTGAAAAAGCCCCCTATTTTTCGATGATATTGCTCACTAAAGGAGCCGACCCATGGCTGTAGCCCCCGTCGTTGTTGCCCTGTCCCGTTCGGGCGAGGCGGTTGCCCATAAGATTGCTGACCTGTTGGGTGCAAAGGTGCATGGCCGCGTATCCCGCGTGGATCAGGCTGATGCGTTTTTCGACAACGCATTGGACCACGTGCGCGATCTGTTTGCGGCAGGCGTGCCGGTTGTGGGCGTGTGTGCCAGCGGGATTTTGATCCGCGCTGTTGCCCCATTGTTGATGGACAAGACGACCGAGCCGCCTGTGGTGTCGGTGTCGGACGACGGCGGGGTTGTTGTGCCGCTGCTGGGCGGGCATCGGGGGGCAAACCGTTTGGCCGCGACGATTGCAAATGGCTTGGGCGCTGTGTCTGCTGTGACCACGGCGGGCGATGTGGCGATGGGTGTCGCGTTGGATGCACCACCTGCGGGATACCGGTTGGCGAACCCTGCGGATGCAAAAACGGCGATGGCTGCGATGCTTGCGGGTGAGGGGGTAAAGTTCACAGGTGTGAACATTTTTGACCTACCCGACACCGCCGGAAATGTTGAAATTATTGTTACAGAAGCGCCCGTTGCGGGTGGCCCTGAGCGATTGGTTTATCACCCCCAGCAGCATGTTGTTGGCTTGGGCTGTGCGCGCAATGCCGACCCAGAGGAGCTTTGGTCGTTGGTGACAAAGACGCTGGCGGATAACAACATTGCCCCGGGTGCGGTGGCTTGTGTTGCATCGCTGGACTTGAAGGCAGATGAGCCAGCGATGAATGAAGTGGCCCGCCGCCTGAATGTGCCGTTTCGTGTGTTCACCGCCGCCGAATTGGAGGCGTTTGCGCCGCAGCTGGCCAATCCGTCAGACGTGGTTTTTGCCGAGGTCGGTTGCCACGGTGTCAGCGAAGGGGCCGCGATTGCCTGTGCCGGCACGCTGGTGGTTGAAAAGCAAAAGACCGCAAATGCAACCTGTGCGATTGCCCGCGCCGAGGAACCGATTACGCAAATGGCCGGACGGTCGCGTGGCCGGTTGTCGATTGTGGGCATTGGCCCCGGTCAGGCATCGTGGCGCACGCCCGAAGTGTCCCGCCTTGTGGCCGAGGCAGAAGAGCTGGTGGGTTACGGCCTTTATATCGACTTGCTGGGTCCTTTGGCGATTAGCAAGGATCGGTCAGATTTCCCGCTGGGCGGGGAAGAGGCCCGCTGTCGTTACGCGCTGGAGCAAGCAGCGTTGGGCAAAAACGTCGCGCTGGTGTGTTCGGGTGATGCGGGCATCTATGCAATGGGCGCGCTGGTGTTTGAATTGCTGGATCGTGGACCAAACGAGGAAGGCGTATCAGACGCCGCCCACCGCGTTGATGTGGTCTGTTCGCCGGGCGTGAGTGCATTGCAAGGTGCAGCCGCCCGTGCGGGTGCGCCATTGGGCCATGATTTCTGCACCATCAGCCTGTCGGACCTTCTGACACCACGTGATGACATCATCCGCCGTTTGCATGCCGCCGCAACGGGCGACTTTGTGATCGCGTTCTATAATCCGGTATCCAAAACCCGCCGCACGTTGCTGGCCGAGGCGCGCGATATTCTGTTACAGCACCGCCCGGCCGATACGCCTGTGATGTTGGCAAGCTCGCTTGGTCGCCCCGAAGAACACGTGCGCTACCGCCGATTGGACCAGCTGGAAGTGGACGAGGTTGATATGCTGACCGTCGTGCTGATCGGGTCGTCCAATTCACGGCTGGCGCATTTGGGCGAAGGCCCACGCATGTTCACGCCACGCGGCTATGCCCGCAAAATTGACGGTGATTTGACCGCCAAACGCAATGATCCTTATGTCCCCGAGGAGGCATCCTAAGATGACTGTATATTTTATCGGTGCAGGTCCGGGTGACCCCGAACTTTTGACGATCAAGGCGGCGCGGGTGATCGGGGAATGCCCTGTATGCCTCTACGCGGGATCACTGGTGCCAGAGGCGGTCGTTGGCTGCGCGCCCGCAGGTGCGTTGGTCATGGACACGGCCCCCATGACATTGGACGACACCCATGGCGAGATCGTCAAGGCCCACGCCAAGGGCCAAGATGTGGCCCGCGTGCATTCAGGTGATCCGTCGCTATATGGTGCGATTGCCGAACAAATCCGCAGGCTCAAGCTGGAAGGCATTGATTATCAGATCATCCCTGGCGTCCCCGCTTATGCCGCCGCTGCCGCCGCACTGGGCACGGAATTGACGGTGCCAGAGGTGGCGCAGTCAATCATCCTGACCCGCATGTCGATGAAATCTACCAGCATGCCATCGGGTGAGACACTAGAGAATTTTGCCCGCACGGGTGCGACGCTTGCTATCCATTTGGGCATTCGTGCAATGCGCGAAATTGAACGCCAGCTTGCCCCCTATTACGGCGAGGATTGCCCTGTGGCGGTGATTTACCGTGTCGGTTGGCCGGATCAGATGATTATTCGCGGCACATTGATGGATGTGCGTGAAAAGGCACGTGCCGCCAAGATCACCCGAACAGCATTGATTCTGGTGGGGCCAGCACTGGCCGAAAACCACGGGTTCCCCGATAGTGCGCTTTATGACGCCGCCAAACCCCATGTTTTAAGGCCCAAAGCGACGGCATAAATTTGGTTACTTGATCTTCAGACTTAACGCGCCATTGTTACGGCTTAGGGGAGACGACCAATGAATGATTTTTTACCAGATGCTGTGCTTGCCGGACTTGCCGCCGCCCGTAAGGATGCGCTGCGCCGCAAGGACAGGTTGTGTGTGCATGATGGCGACGACGTGTATCGCATTCGCAGGTTCTGGGACGCGGGATTTTCGCTGGACGTTGACGCGGCTGAAAAACTGCGTGGCCGGGTCGAGATTTATGACGGCGCGCGCCACCTGTATCAGTGCCTGATCGTGGGATCAGCCGTGGAGGGTGACGAACGCGTATTTGATTTCAAATGGCTGCACCCTGTAACAGATGCAGCCCCCGTTGATTTTGAGCGTGAAGACGCAGCCCCAGCAGGACTTATTGCAAGTCACTAAAGGCGTCTTGCAGGCGGGCGACCGCCTTTTCCACCTCTGCCCGTGATGTGCCCAGATTGAAGCGTAGGAAGGTATCACCACCTTGGCCAAAGGTGGGGCCGTGGTTTGCCGCGATCTTGGCCTTGGATTGCACGCGGTCGGTGAATTCAGCCATCGTCATACCTGTTCCCGCAAAATCGACCCACGCCAGATAAGTGGATTGCAAAGGCATGGATTGCACACCGGGAATGGCGTTGACGCCAGCGTCAAACACCTTGCGGTTCTCATCCAGATAGGCCCGAAGTTCATCAACCCATGCCGCCCCTTCGGGGGAATAGGCCGCAGTCGCCATAAACAGGCCAAAGCTGTTGGGCGAAATACCCAAGGCCGCCATGCGCCCGCCGAATTGTGCGCGCAGATCGGGGTCTTCGATAATGACGTTGCCTGAATGGCTACCTGCGATGTTGAACGTCTTGGTGGTGGCGGTCATGGTGACCAACCGTTCGGTGATCCCGTCGATATGGGCCATCGGAATATGGGTGTGGCCGGGCATTGTCAGGTCGTGGTGGATTTCGTCGGACACAAGAATAAGCTGATGACGTTTTGCAAATGCGGCGACGGCCTGAAGCTCTGCCTTGGTCCAGACGCGGCCACCGGGGTTGTGCGGTGAGCACAGGATCAACATCCGTTCATTACCAGTCATTTGCGCATCATAGGCGTCAAAATCAAATTCGTAGTGGCCCGCGTTATTGACCAGCTCGCAGGATACAACCTGTCGGCCAGCAGCGTTAATGATCTTGGCGAATGCGTGGTAGACAGGTGTGAACAGCACAACCCCGTCGCCCGCAGATGTATACGCATCCACGCAAAGTGCTGTGCCGTTGACCAGCCCGTGGGTCGTGAAAATCCATGACGGGTCGATTTTCCATCCGTGACGCTCCGACATCCACCATTGGATTGCGGCGCGGTAATCGCCCTCTTCGCCGAAATAGCCATAGACGCCGTGATCGCGCATCGCTTGCACTGCGTCTTGCACACATTGCGGTGGTTCAAATTCCATATCGGCAACCCACATCGAGATCCCGTCATCGGCGGACACGCCATAAATGGCTTCCATGCTGTCCCATTTTACAGAATGGGTGCCGCGGCGGTCGGGTGTGTTGTCAAAACTCATGGTCGGGTCTCCTTGGATAATGACGGCAGGGTGCGACTTGCACGGACGGGATGCAAGGGCTAGATCGGGGGCATGAGTATTCGAAATATCCTGATCCATCCTGATCCCCGCCTGAAAAAGACAGCGACCCCTGTGGCGTCCGTTAATGATGACATTCGCAAGCTGGCTGATGACATGCTGGAAACGATGTATGACGCGCCGGGCATCGGGCTTGCTGCGCCGCAGATTGCGGTGATGCAACGCATGTTCGTGATGGATTGCGCCAAAGAAGACGCCGCCACACCAGAGCCAATGGTGCTGATCAACCCAGAGGTCATCTGGTCGTCCGAGGACAGGTCGGTTTACGACGAAGGCTGTTTGTCGATCCCCGATCAATACGCCGAGGTTGAACGCCCCGCATCCGTGAAAGTCAGCTGGACAAATGTGGACGGCAAAGAGGTGCAGGAAACATTTGACGGGCTTTGGGCCACATGCGCACAGCACGAAATTGACCATCTGGATGGCAAGCTGTTCATCGATTATCTGAAACCGCTTAAGCGTCAGATGATAACGCGCAAAATGCAAAAACTGAAACGTGAATTGGCCCGTGGCTGATCTGTCTATCCGGCTGGTGCCTGACCCCGTTTTGCGGGCCGTTTGTGCGCCTGTGGATGTGTTTGACACGGACCTTGTCACCCTGACCGATGCGATGTTGCAGGTGATGTATGATGCCCCCGGTCGCGGGTTGGCCGCACCTCAGGTCGGCATCACGCAGCGCATATTTGTGATGGACCCCACATGGAAAGATGGCGTGCCTGCGCCACAAGTGTTCATCAACCCTGCGCTGACCAACTGTTCCGACGATGTTGCCGTGCTGGAGGAGGGGTGTTTGTCGATCCCTGATCGCACCATCCGTGTGGCCCGCCCCGCGCAGGTTGCATTGCAATGGCAGGATGTGTCGGGTGCGCCGCACACGGGCACCTTCACGGGTTTTGCCGCAGCCTGTGTGCAGCATGAACTTGACCACCTTGATGGTAGACTTTGCACCGATTATCCGGAGGCGCAGTAATGCATAAACTTGTTCCCTATCCGCACAAGGCGTTGCGCACACCCGCAAGCCCCGTGCCTGAAATCACCGATGACATTCGCGCCATTTGGGACGAAATGATCGGCGTGATGGATGCGATGCCTGGCTATGGTTTGGCCGCCCCGCAGCTGGGGATCGGCCTGTCGCTGGCCGTGGTGGATGCCAGCACCAAGCGCGGTCAGGCGATCCGTCTTGCCAACCCCGAAATCCTGCACAGCTCGGTCGAGCCGCGCGACCATGAGGAAGCATCGCCGAACCTCCCTGGTGTGAGCGCGAAAATCACGCGCCCGCGCGCCGTGACTGTGCGATTTCTGAACGCGGATGGTGTTTGGGACAGACACGAGTTTGTCGGGCTGTGGGCCACTTCGGTGCAGCACCAGATCGACCATCTGGCCGGTAAGATGTATTTTGACAGGCTAAGCCGCACCAAGCGTGAGATGTTGATCAAGAAAGCTGGCAAACAGCGCGGTTAAAACCGCGCGGCCAAGCAAAGAGGAATATGATGCGCGTTATTTTCATGGGGACACCTGATTTTTCTGTGGCCGTGCTTGATGCGCTGGTTGACGCGGGTCACGACGTTGTCGCTGTCTATTCCCAGCCGCCCCGTCCATCAGGGCGCGGGAAAAAAGAACGACCAAGCCCTGTGCAGGCGCGGGCAGAGGCGCTTGGGCTGGCTGTGCGGCATCCTGTGTCGTTGAAAAATGAAGATTCGCAGGCGGAGTTTGCCGCGTTTGACGCCGATATCGCGGTTGTCGTGGCCTACGGTTTGATCCTGCCGCAGGTCATTCTGGATACGCCCAAGCGTGGGTGTTTGAATATTCATGCGTCGTTGCTACCGCGCTGGCGTGGGGCTGCGCCGATCCATCGTGCGATTATGGCTGGAGATGCGCAAACAGGCGTTTGCATCATGCACATGGAGGCGGGGTTGGATACTGGCCCCGTTTTGTTGCGCGCCCCGATTGATATTGCGCCGTCAGAGACAACGGGCATCTTGCATGACCGGCTGGCCGCACTTGGGGCTGTGTCGATTGTAACCGCCTTGGCGCAGTTGGATGGCTTGCAGGCCGTGCCGCAATCAGATGTTGGCGTGACCTATGCCGCCAAAATCGACAAGGCAGAAGCCCGTGTGAATTGGTCGTTGCCCGCGATTGAGATTGACCGTCAAATCCGCGGTTTGTCCCCGTTTCCAGGTGCTTGGTGCATGGTGGGTGACGAACGGGTCAAACTGCTGGGATCGCAGGTCGCCGATGGTGCGGGTGACGCGGGCCAAGTGCTGGACGGGTTCCAGATTGCCTGTGGTGTGGGCTCGGTTCGGATTACACGCGTCCAACGTGCTGGCAAATCTGCGATGGACGCGGATGTGGCGTTGCAGGGGCTTGATCTTGGGCACGCGCTGGGCTGATTAGCCCAGGCTGATGATGTGCGATTTCATCTTTGCAACGGCCCATTCTGCATCGCAATCCATTGCGATCTTGGTGACCTTGCGGGTTGGGTCGTGCGTTGTGGCACCGCATTTCTCGCCAGATTGAACCACGGTGATGCCCGTGTCCTCAAAGGTGAATTTTTCCGGGTTGGTGCAGGCCAGCACAGCAAGCGCGTCATGCATCGGACAGCCGTTCGTGACGCCGACGCTGCGATAAAACCCCAGATAGAAATCAGAGATCTGTTTCATAAACCCGCCTATGCGCGGGGCTTTGACCGCCAATTCATCAAAATCAGCGGGGCAAAGCAGCGTCTTCATCGTCGCATCAAGCCCGACCATCGTGATATTCATACCTGACCCAAAGACAATATCAGCTGCGGCAGGATCGTGAATGATATTCGCCTCTGCATAGGGGGTGACGTTGCCCGCGTGCTTGTATGCGCCGCCCATAATCACCAGCGATTTGACGCGGGTGGCAAAGGTGGGATCCAGCTTGATTGCGTCAGCGATATTGGTGAGCGGCCCGATGGCGCAGATGGTCAGCGTGCCTGCATGATCGCGGGCCATATCGCATAGGTATTGCGCAGCGGGGCGTGGATCGTTGTTACCTATTTGTGGGATGTCAGTGATGTCGCCCAAGCCTTCTGGCCCGTGCACGTAATCTGATGGAGCATAGTCGGTGGCGCCATAGGGCAGGGCGGCGCCTTCGGCCACGGGAATGTCCATGCCGAGCATGTTGGCCAGATAGCGGGCGTTTCTGCTGGATTGCGTGACAAATGTGTTGCCGAAAATGGCTGTCATCCCGACGAGCTCCACTTCTGGCAGCGCGTGGGCCAAGGCGATGGCAATGGCATCATCCACGCCGGGATCAGTATCGATTATAAGTTTCATGGGTTATCTCATCGGGTCGAATTGGGCGTCAGACAGGGTGCAATCACGGATCACATCGCGCCCACAGTCGCGGAATTCCAGATCGCGGGTCAGGCAGATTCGCGCCTCTTGCACGTAACCTTGTTTACAGGTCACGGTGATGCCGTCGGCTGTCAGGTCGGGGTTGGATTGCAAGAATGCCTCTTCGATCAAGGAGGCGGGCAGGGTCACGGTCTTGGTCAGTTTGCGAAACACATCAGGGCGGGTGATTTTGGCATAAGCCAGCCGCGACAGTGCATAGTAATCGACCGGATCAAGCCCAGAACACACGCCATGTTTGCGCCACTGATGCCACGCAAGGCCCGACGTGCCCATGATGTCAGCCATATCGCTGGTTTGCCCACGTGATGGCGCGCGAAATGTTGTGCGACAGTTGGCCGGATAACCGCGTTCGTATTGCGGCCACAGCCCATGCAGAATCCAGCCGTTTTCGGTGTCATCGTCGCATTGCGGTGATCCGCGATTGTCACCTTCGAGCGCGCACCAGTTGGCAGACCACGACAGGGCCATGACGTAATAGTCAAATTCACCTGCGCGGTCCTGCGCGGATAGCGGGGTGCATAGGCAGACAAGGGCGGCAATCGTGCGAAACATTTTGATCTTTCCTAAACCGGTTTGCCCCCTTATAAGGCATCCAAGTTCCCCGACAATGCGAACCCGGCCCAATCAGCGGCCCGCCCAAATTAAGGGCACAGGAAAGCTATGTCTGACGCCAAAAGGAGACCACGATGTCGAACACACCAATCATGGCAAAAGCCACAGCTGTCTGGCTTTGCGATAACACAACAATGACGTTCAAGCAGATTGCGGATTTCTGCGGCCTGCACGAGCTGGAAGTTCAAGGCATCGCTGATGGCGATGTGGCGACAGGCGTCAAAGGGTTTGACCCGATCGCAAACAAGCAGCTGACCCAAGACGAAATCGACAAGGCCGAGGCCGACCCGATGCACAAGTTGAAGCTGTTGTTTAACCCTGCATCTGCTGGCGAAGAAAAGCGCCGCGGTCCGCGTTACACGCCCCTGTCCAAGCGTCAGGATCGTCCTGCGTCGATTTACTGGTTGGTCAAGTTCCACCCTGAATTGTCTGACGGCCAGATTTCCAAATTGGTCGGCACGACCAAGCCTACTATTCAGGCGATCCGCGAACGCACACACTGGAACATCCAGAACATTGACCCGATCGATCCCGTGGCGCTTGGCCTGTGCAAACAGTCCGAACTGGATGCGGCTGTGCAAAAGGCGAACGCCAAGAAAGCCAAAGAAGGCGGCGTGATGACCGACGACGAGCGTCGTAAACTGGTGAGCACCGAACAATCCCTTGGGATGCCAGCAGAGCCGAAGATGCCAAGCGCATTGGCTGGTCTGGAGACATTTAGCCTTGGCGATCCGCGCGGCGAAGATGATCTGGAAACAAAGTCTGACAATCTGGATGTGTCAGATGCAGATAGCTTCTTTAACCTGCCAGACGATGCAGAAGGTGACGATGACGACAAATAAGTCTTCCATCACCTAAGACTAAAAAACGCCGCCTTGGATGATCCCCAAGGCGGCGTTTTTCGTTTATTCGGCGGGCATCGCACCGCCCATTTTGCGGGCGCGTCGTGCATCGCGTTTGGCCGCCCTGCGTGCGCGGCGTGCTGCCTTGTTCGCGGTACGATTTTCGCCAAACACCAACATCGCAGGTGTCACGATCAGGGTCAGGACCATCGTAATAACGACCCCACCGGCAATCGCGCTGGACAGTTCTGTCCACCATTGTGTGGATGGTGCGCCATAAACGATGTCCCGGGTGAAGAAGTTGATGTTCAACCCAATCACCATCGGCATCAGGCCAAGCGCGGTTGTGATTGATGTCAGGAACACAGGACGCAGGCGCTGTGCCCCGCTGCGCAGCGCCGCTTCTAACGGGGCTTTGCCGGATTTGCGCAGGTCATTGAAGGTGTCGATCAGAACGATGTTGTTGTTCACCACGATCCCCGCAAGGGCGATCACGCCGATCCCGCCCATAACGATCCCGAACGGGCGACCTGTGATAATCAGGCCGATCAGAACACCCCCGATGGAAAAGATGATCGCCGACATCACAACAAAAGCTTGGTAGAAATTGTTGAATTGCGTCAGCAAGATCACAAACATCAGCAGGATCGCGGAAACAAATGCGCCGCCAAGGAACGCCATGGTTTCGGCCTGATCTTCGGCCTCGCCACCAAATGACCAGTCCACGTTGTCAGGCATTTCCATGACCTCTAACGCGCTGCGCAGTGCGACGATCTTTTCGTTGACGTTGATGCCCGGGGCCACGTTGGAATCGATGCTGACGACGCGTTCTTGGTCGATACGGTTGATTGTGCCCGTGCGCGGTGATGGTTCAAACGTCACAAAGTTCGTGATTGGAACAAGGCCGGTGTTGGTCGGCACACGCAGGCTTTCTAGTTCCTCTAAGGTGCGATCTTGGGACGGGAACCGGACGCGGATATCAACCGATCCATCGACGTCATCAGGGCGATAGTCGGCCACAGTGATACCTTGCGTCAGCAATTGCACCGCTTGACCCAATAGCGACACGTCAGCGCCAAAGCGAGCCGCCTCTGACCTATCGACGCGCAGGCGCCATTCCACACCGGGCAAGGGGCGGGTGTCGGTGACGTCGGTAAATCCACCAATATCGCCCATCATCGCCAATACATCGTTGGTCACGTCCAAACGCGCCTTGTTGTCGTTGGAAATGATTTTGACGTTGATCGGTTTGCCAGCCGCGGGGCCGCCAGCCGCAATTTCAACCTGAATATCAATGCCTGCGATGTCGGACATTTTTTCGCGGATGTCTTCGGTGATCACGTCGGCCTTGCGGCGCGTGTCCCATTCCGTCAGCTCAAGCTGAAGTGTCCCGATAATCTCCGCATCCTCGTTTTGCGCCGCAACCGAACGGGCATAGACAGATGCAATCGCGGGATCATCGAACAAGCGTTCTTCGACCAAACGCACAAGCGCATCGCGTTCATAGATCGAGAAATTGTCGCGCGCACGCACCTGAACCTGCATGAAATCAGGTTCCTGTTCAGGAAAGAACGTCACGCCATTGCCAAATTCACCATAAAGTTTGAAGCCGCCAAGCAGCAGCACAAGCGCCAAGGTGATCGTCACGCCGGGGCGCAGAATTGACCAGTTCAACAGGCGCACATACATGCCGGTCAGACCGGGCAATGTGCGTGGGTCACCGATTTCAGTCTCATAGAATGTCGCCTTGTCGCGTGATGACAATGGGCGCTTTTTACCGATGATACCGCCCGTGACGGGGATAAAGATTAGCGCCATAAACAGCGATGCGCCCAAGGTCAGGATCACTGTGATAGGCAGGAATTTCATGAATTCGCCGACCATGCCAGACCAGAACAGCAACGGGAAAAACACCGACAATGTTGTCAGCGTTGACGCGATGATCGGCCAAGCCATACGTTTGGCGGCATCTGCAAAGGCGACCTTTGGATCGGCCCCTTCTTGCAGGCGGCGGTCGGCCAGTTCCACGGTCACAATCGCGCCGTCAACGAGCATACCCACCACAAGGATAAGCGAGAACAGCACGATGATGTTCATCGTGTAGCCCATGAACCACAGCGCGGCGACGCCTGTCAAAAACGCCCCCGGAATGGCAAGACCGACCAGCAACGCGGACCGCAGGCCAAGCGCCCAGACGATCACGATCATCACAAGCAAAATGGCGGCGATCACGTTTGCCTCTAGGTCGGCAAGCATGGATTTCACCTGTTTGCTTTCATCCTGAAGGTAGTTGATCTGCACGGTGTCGGGCCAGCTGGCTTGCGCTTTTGCGACGACCTCTTTTGCGGCGGCCACGGTTTCGATGATGTTAGAACCGGACCGTTTTTTAATCTCGAGCGCAAGCGCGGGCTGACCGTTAATACGGGCAAAGCTGGTCGGGTCTTCGAACGTGCGCCGGATGGTGGCAAGGTCGGCAAAGGTGACGACAGTATCACCGCGCACTTTTACAGGCATTTCCATCACGTCTTCGATGTCTTCGATCAGGCCCGGAACCTTGAGAACCAAGCGCCCTGCGCCGCTTTCAATCGCGCCTGCCGCAATCAGACGGTTGTTGCGGTTGATCTGACCGATCAATTCGTCAAACGAAATATTATAAGTTTCAAACACTGTGGGGTCGATCACGACCTCAAGCAATTCGGTACGTGATCCGCCTACGTCGACCTCAAGCACGCCTGACAAGGCCTCAAGATCGTCTTTGAGGTCGGTGGCAAGATCGTTGAGCGTGCGTTCTGGCACGGGGCCAGACAGGATGGCCGTCAGGATCGGGAACAAGGCAGTGTTGATTTCGGTCACGCTGGGTTCGCGCGCATCGTCAGGCAGGTTACCCTTGGCACGGTCCACGGCCTCTCTTACGTCGGCGATTGCCTCGTCGACGTCACCGCCCGGTTCAAATTCAAGCTGAACATTGCCGAACCCTTCGCCAGCGTGGGACGTCATTGTTTTCAGGCCAGTAAGCGAGCCGAGTTCAGTTTCCAACGGGTCAATCAACAGCCGTTCGCTGTCTTCGGGGGAAATGCCGTCGATGCCTGTGGACACATAGGCAATTGGAATGGAAATTTCCGGCGTGCTTTCCTTAGGGATGCTGACGTAGGCAAACGCGCCAACCGACAGGATGGCGACAAAGATCAAAAACACCACACGGGTGCGGGAAAATGCGGCGTCGATCAGTGCGTTCATTATGAGGCCTCTGCTGTCAGTGTTGCTTCGGACTGTGGATCAACAACTTGACCGTCGTTGACGTAGCCCTGACCGATTGTGATCAGATCCACAGATTGCGGCAATCCGCTGACCCAAATGCCATCGGTTTGCGCGCGCTCAATTTTAATTTCGGAAAATACGACCGTGTCGTTGGCGTCCACGGTTTTGACGCCCAAGGTGCCATCAGGTCCAAGCGACAGTGCCGCGGGAGACATGAAATGAGCGACAGCCTCGCCCGTAGGAATGCGGATTTCTGCGCTGACACCTGCGGGCACAGCGCCATCTTCGTTTTCGACCGTAATTTCGGCAAGAAATGTCCGGGTTGCCGCATCCGCGCTGGACCCGACAAATGCAACCGTGCCTTCACGTTCTTCGCCTGTGATGAATGTGACAGTCGCGATTTGTCCAGTTTTGATGTTGCGCAAGGATTGTTGTGGCACTTGGATTGTCACAGAAAGCGGTGTGTTATCAACGATTTGCCCGACTTCGGAACCGGCTGCAACGAACTCTCCAGCATTCAGGTTCAACGCTTCTAAGCGACCTGCAAAGGGTGCGGTGATTTCGGCATTTGCGAGAGATTGTTCGGCGTTGACCACGGCGGCCTCTGCTGCGGCCAGCGCGGAGCGTGCCTGCACCAAGCGATCGTTGGTTGCCACGCCACGTTCAACGAGCGTTTCGGCATTGTCGAAATCCAGCTGGGCGCGCACGCGGTCTTGCGTGGCGCGTTCCAGATCAGCCTCGTTGCGGGTCACGTCAAAGCGCGCGATCAGCTGGCCAGTGCCAACTGTATCCCCTTTTTCCACCAAAACCTCGGCGATTTGGCCGGTTGATTCTGCGCGGATTGACGACATGCGATCCGGTTGCGCCTGTCCTTCGGCGACGAAATATTGGGTGACGGTTTCAGCAACGGAAGGCACCACAGCCACAGCTGTCAGTCGCGTGGATGCGGCAACCGGGGCGGCTTGCGGTTCCTCGTCTTGGGGCAGGATAAAACCACTCCCCATCCACCCGACAACGCCCAAAAGCAAGAGACCAGCCACCCAGCGGGAGCGCGCAGCCCCTTTTTCGGTGGCGAAGCTGAGGGGTGTCGCGTTTGTATCTTCGGCCATCTTTAACTCCGCGCGCGACGTATCACGCTAAATTGAACGTATTAATGTTTATACGCTACATAAGTGTTTGCGGATCTGTTTCTAGGGCTAAAGCGTTTTTCGTGCGTTCAAGGCCGCAGTTATCGTGCCGTCATCAAGGTAATCCAGCTCTCCTCCTACGGGCACACCTTGAGCGAGGGAGGTCACAGTGACACCGGGCAGTTGGTCGGCGATGTAATGCGCGGTGGTTTGACCGTCGATGGTCGCCCCCAGCGCCAGAATGACTTCGGATACGTTTTCGGATGCGATCCGGTCCAGTAGCTTTGGAATGCGAAGTTCATCAGGCCCAACAGCATCCAGCGCCGAAAGCGTGCCGCCCAAGACGTGATATCGTCCCTTGAAAACGCCCGATCGTTCCATCGCCCATAAGTCGGCCACATCTTCGACAACGCAAATCTGCCCAACACTTCGTTTTTCGGAGGTGCAGATGCTGCACACGTCAGTTGTGCCGATGTTGCCGCAGTTCAGGCATTCGCGCGCGGTGGCCCCGACACGGTGCATCGCATCGGCCAAAGGGATCAGAACCAGACTACGCTTTTTGATCAAATGCAGGACAGCCCTGCGTGCTGACCGTGGCCCAAGCCCTGGCAGTTTGGCCAAAAGCGCGATGAGATTATCAAGATCTTCTGTGCCTTGCGTCATGCCCTAATTCGCAGCCCCATTATGGGGCAGCGAGCCTCCGGCGGCGGTATTTTTGGCCAAAAGAAGCAAGTGGTGCATCAAAACGGGAGGTTCATGCCAGCGGGCAGGCCCAGTTCTTCTGACATTTTCTGCATTTCTTGTGCTGCTCGATCGTTGGCTTTTTGTTGCGCATCTTTGATGGCGGCAAGGATCAGATCCTCGACGACTTCTTTGTCGTCGCCATTGAAAATAGACGGGTCAATGTCGAGCGCCTTCAGCTCGCCCTTGGCCGTTGCCGTTGCTTTCACAAGGCCAGCCCCGGATTGACCTTCGACCATTATATTTTGCATATCGTCCTGCATTTGGGCCATTTTACCCTGCATATCTTGTGCTTGCTTCATCATCTTGGCCATGTCGCCAAGACCACCCAAACCTTTGAACATCGGTGTCTCCTTTGACTGTTAGGTTTTAGATAGAAGCCAGTGGCGTGTTTCACAAGGGATTAGGCGTCGTCGAACGGGTCCCATTCTTCGTCAACTTCCGGAAGGGCATCAACGGCGGCATCTTGGGCTTTGTCAGCCTCGGTGCGGATGTCTGTGATTTTTGCGTTTGGGAAAGCGGCGATCACCGCCTGCACGAGCGGATGATCTTGGGCGGATTTGCGCAGGGCGTTTTCCTTGGCGTCACGGACCTGGGCGATTGTGGGTTGCCCACCACTTGCCACGACTGTGATGGCCCACCGGTTGCCTGTCCACGCCTGCAGCCGTGAGCCAAGTCGCCCGACAAGGTCAGGTGCTGCGTCCTCGGTTGGTTGAACTTCAATGCGGCCGGGTTGGTAGTTGACGAGTTGAAGGCCGGTTTCGACCTCTACCAGCAGTTTCACATCGCGGTGGCTGCGGATCAGTTCGATCACGTCCTCAAATCTGGCGTAATGGGCCAGCGCATCTGGCGCGATGGCAACGGCTGTCTGAGCGCCGCTTGCGGATGGACCGGATGGCCCTGCGTGTGTCGGGGCTTGTGTTTGGGACTGCACCTGCGTAGCCCCGCCGCTTGCCGCGGGGCCCCGTCCAGCCGGGCCGCCAGTTGGCGGTGGGGTCGCGTCTTGTAATTTTTTGACCAACTCCTCTGGCGAGGGTAAATCGGCCACATGGGTCAAGCGGATCACGGCCATTTCGGCGGCCATCATGGCGTTGGGGGCCATTGCCACCTCTTCCAATGCTTTGAGCAGCATCTGCCACATCCGGCTTAGGACGCGCATCGGGAGATCGGCAGCCATGGCCTGACCACGGGTGCGTTCATCGGGGCTGATCGTGGGGTCTTCGGCAGCGTCGGGCGTGATCTTGATAACGGACACCCAATGGGTGATCTCGGCCAAATCGCGCAGCACGGCCATCGGATCCGCGCCATCGGCATATTGCGCGGACAATTCGGTCAGCGCACCTGCCGCATCGCCACGCATAATCATGTCGATCAAGTCCAACACGCGGCCACGGTCAGCTAGCCCCAGCATCGCACGGACCTGTTCCGCCGTGGTTTCCCCTGCGCCATGGCTGATCGCTTGATCAAGTAAGGATTGTGCATCACGAGCGGAGCCTTCGGCCGCGCGTGTAATCAATGCCAGCGCATCATCAGATATTTCAGCACCCTCGGAAGTGGCTGTTTTCCGAAGCAGCGCGATCATTACCTCGGGTTCGATCCGACGCAAATCAAACCGCTGACACCGCGAAAGGACAGTTACGGGGACTTTGCGGATTTCGGTCGTCGCAAAGATGAATTTTACATGTGCTGGCGGCTCTTCGAGCGTTTTCAAAAGAGCGTTGAACGCGCCCGTCGACAGCATGTGAACTTCATCGATGATATAGATTTTGTAGCGGGCAGAGGCCGCGCGATAATGCACGCTGTCGATGATTTCACGGATGTTCGCCACGCCTGTGTTTGACGCGGCATCCATTTCGATCACATCGACATGGCGGCCTTCCATAATTGCGGTGCAATGCTCACATTCCCCGCATGGTTCGGTCGTGGGGCCACCCGTGCCATCTGGTCCGATGCAGTTCATGCCTTTGGCAATAATTCGTGCGGTGGTGGTTTTTCCGGTTCCGCGGATGCCCGTCATCATAAATGCTTGGGCGATACGGTCGGCCTCGAACGCGTTGCGCAATGTGCGCACCATTGCGTCTTGTCCGACCAGGTCAACAAATGTCTCTGGGCGGTATTTACGGGCAAGCACTTGGTATGTCGGGGCGTCTGTCATGGCGGCCTTTGTCAGGATTCGGATGGTCCGGGTGCTAGGCTAAGGCGCGGGGGCGGCAAGGTCCACTGTGATTACAATAACCAAAGGACCACACCGATTGATGCAGCACCTATCGTCATGATGCTGGCAAGCGCGAACATGCGCCCCGCACCTTGGGGTGCTGTCTTGTGACTGCTTAACCGCCTTTGGGCTTGGCGGGATTTTACAGCCGCCGACCAGAATATGATGATGGCCGCTGCGACGAATATCGTGGCCACGGATTTCGCCAACCATTTTGGATCAAAATCCCCGAACACGGCCTTTAGACCAACGGCAAGGCCAAGGGCCGCCATTCCTGTGCGCATCCAACCCGCAAATGTGCGTTCATTGGCTAAAACGGTGCGGTCTTCGGCCCAATCAGTGCGGACTTGTGCAAGGTCATTCTTTTCAGTCATGATCGAAACGTAATCCGAAAAGGCGTGAAGGCCAATGACGCAATCATTCAACATATTTGATCTATCCGCAGGGCAAGGGCGGATCGGGTTATGCCCATTGCCGGGGCGTAACGGGGCATTGGTGCAGGACGTTGCAACAATTTGCGCATGGCGGCCAAGCCAAGTTGTGACACTGGTCGCTCAAGCAGAGTTAGATAGCCATGGCGCCAGTGATTTGGGTGCACGGCTGGCTGCAAAAGGTGTCGAATGGGTCCATCAACCTGTCGTTGATTTTGGTATCCCACCCCCTGATGAACACAAGGTTTGGGACAACCTCGTGCAGTCGCTGCAATGCGACCTCACCCAAGGTGGGCGTGTACTTGTGCATTGCCTTGGCGGTTGCGGACGTTCAGGCATGTTGGTGCTGCGCACATTGATCGCTTTGGAAGAACCGCAAGATGGAGCCTTGGCGCGCCTTAGATCGGTTAGGCCATGCGCGATTGAAACAGACCAACAGATGTTATGGGCCACAACTGCGTAGGATGGGTTTTAACCCATCTTGCTATCGTTTTTTACGGGCTTGGGCGGCTTTGACCATTTTGCCAAACTTGCGACCACGGGCGTGAGCTTGGGCGATGGTTTCGGTTGCTTGGGCATCTTCGCGCACCAGCTTTTGAAATCGTTTCAATCGCTCGGGGTCAATATCGCCTGCAGCAATGCCTGCCTGAACGGCACATCCGGGTTCACCGTCATGTTTGCAGTCGCGAAACTTGCAGTCACCTTCAACGTCCGAAATTTCGGGGAACGTCGCGGCAATCCCTGCCGCCACATCGGCGACACCTAATCCACGCATCCCGGGCGTATCAATCAGCCAACCGCCGGTCGGCAAATGATGCAAGGACCGACCGGTCGTGGTGTGCCGTCCGCGGGCATCATCTTCGCGAATACTTTGGGTCAGTGCGTCATTGCCTGTCAGCGCATTCGCCAGTGTGGTTTTACCAACACCCGATGACCCCGCCAGCGCCACGGTTTGCCCCTTGCCAATCCACGGGCCGAGGGCGGTCGTGACATCCCCGTGCAGCGCATCAAGCACCACCACAGACAAATCGCGACCGAGTGACTGCGCGCGGGCGGCATAGTCATCAGGATCATCGGCTTGATCTGCTTTGGTCAGGATAATGACGGGTAGAATATCGGCGTCATGTGCAAGTGCCAGATAGCGTTCTAAACGGGCCACGTTGAAATCCGCGTTGCAGGATGTTGTGATAAACAACGTGTCGATATTGGCGGCAATCAACTGCCGTTCGCCAAAATGATAATCCGATCCGCGCTGCAAGGTGCTTTGCCGTTCCAATCGGCGGGTCATGCGCGCCGCGTCTGGATCACATAGCACCCAGTCACCCACCGCAATTTCACCCGACGACAGGCCCGGATCAAGGGTCAGGTCAAGTGGGCCGCTTTCGGTCAATGTGGTGATTTGGGTGCGGTGCACCGCGCTGACACGGGCCGGTGTGACGTCTGTAATTTCATCGATGTCCAGCTGTGCGTTGTAAAACGCAGACCAGCCTAGATCGGCACGGGTAAGTTCAGGGGTCATCGCTTTGCCGTCCTCGCAAGGGGCGGGGGTGGTCGCTTGAAAATCAGCGTCCGCCTACCAATGGGAATGTCGGATTGATCATAACAACCCTCCTGCACGGGCGCGTGAATAAGGTGAGAGGCTGGACATCGACCCAAGTGGGGCTCGTTGTGGCTGCTTCCTTCCGGACCTGACCAGGTTGGCGAGGCACTCGCCCGCGCCAACCTCTCAACCCTCATATAGGCCGACAGCGCGGCGGACGCAAGATGTCACAGATGTAATGCAAACACCGAAAATCCGTCTGACTGGGAACCCGTATCCACCAAATGATGTGGACCATGCGGTGCCACGGCGGTGGGTGCGGACCGGATGATTGCTTGGGTGTCTGGCACAGGCGCAAACCGCCAAACCTGCGTGGGGCGCGCAGCGACAACTTTTTGACGGCTTAGCATCGCGGTTAACTCTTCACGTGCGCCGACCATGGTGCTGCAAACCCGATCCGCAGGGTCAGCGATAACAAGATCACCGCCACCATCCGCGCGGTAACTATTGGTGGCGACAATGAAAATATCGTCGTCCTCGACAGGCTGTCCGTCATATTCCAAATGGTCAATCCGGCAGTCAGGACGCAGCAAATCAATCTGATATGTCAGCCCGTAAATCACATCAAAATTGTATGGGGCTGCTCGGTGGCGCAGCAATTCTTGGTCGGACGCGCCTTGCGTCAAGGTATTGAAAACCCGCGCCGATCTGTCCAGCCAATCGCGGACCTGTGCGCCAGTGCGCCGAAGCCCAACCACACGATTTGCAAAAGGATAAATCGCAGCCACATCACGCAAAGTCAGCGCGCCGGGCGGGATATCAATGAAATGGGTTGGACCACCCTTGCCGCCTGCGCGAAACGGCGCGACGGCCGACAGGATTGGCAAGTCGGCCCATTCCTGCTCTTGCGCGATTTGCGCCACGGCACTTTGCTGCGCCCTTGCAAGAAGTTCGAGCGTCATGTCCGGCGCCGCAAGCGCGAAATGGCTGTTAAGAGGCACCGTCGTTTTTGCGATTGGGCGCTGGATATGGGCCATGGTTTGGGCGTGAATGTCTTGGACTGCGGCGCTCATTTTCGCCTGAAGCGGGCTGTTTTGTGTTGGGCGCTCTGCCTTATGCAGCGCGACCTTTGCCGTGGATATTTCCCAACCGGTCTGCTCCCATGCAAGCGTCAGCGAAACAAACCCAAGATGGCTGCCATAGGCACCAGCCATCACCGCAGGCGTCCCCTGCATGGACCCGAGAATAGAATCGATGCGGGCTTCACCGCGCACGGTTCCATCGGGAAAAAGATCATGGGTATGTCCGGTCAGCACGACATCAACACCGTCCACGCCAGCCAGATGAAAGGCGGCGTTTTCCATGCCTTTGGTCCATGGCGCGGGGTCAATGCCTGCATGACACAACGCGACAATGATGTCCGCACCAGCGGCACGCATCTGTGGCACTAGCCGCTGGGCGGTCTGCACGATGTCGTCCGCCACCACCGCGTTGTCGAGCACGGATTTGTCCCAAATCACGACCTGCGGCGTGACAATTCCCAGCACACCAACCCGCAGCGGTCTGGTCCGTCCGTCATCGCACATTATTTCACGCTCAAGGATTGTGTAGGCGGGTGCGATTGTTTGATCGTCCCGCAAGTGTAAATTGGCACATACAACCTCAAATTGTGCGTCTTGTAAGGTCGATTGTAAAAATTCCAGCCCGTAATTGAATTCGTGGTTTCCCAGTGCAACGGCGTCATAGCGCAGCATGTTCATCGCGTTTATCATGGGATGAGGTGACGTTGCGGGCACTTGGCTGGCGGCAAAGTCCGCAAGAGGATTGCCTTGCAAAAAGTCCCCGTTATCGAAAAGAAATGTCGTCGTATCAGGCGCATTTCGCAATGTGTCAATCGTGCTGGCAAGCGCAATTAGGCCGGTCCCTTCGACTGCGCGGCCTGTGAAATAGTCAAAAGGCAAAAGCTGCATATGCAGATCTGTTGTCTCCAGAATCTGGACGCGCGCGATCGGTGGTTTCGCGGTTTTAATTTTGGGTGATGAATTTGCCATTAAACAACCATAGCGCGTATATTGGTGGTGGCCATGGGGTGATGAACAAAAGTTTGAATTGTTGTGTTTCACATGTCATCCCTTGGGTATGAGAAACGCAGAAACAGTTACCTTTGGCGGATCCGGTTTAGACCGCGCCGCGCAGCTTCGCACGGATATATCCGTGACGGAAAAACGCCCCGATGCGGTTGCCATTGTCCTATGGCGAGGCAAGATTTTGGTGGACGATGCGGACAATCTGGTGCGGGTGTCGATGACATCCGACATTGTCTTGGCCGCCGCACCTGACAAAATCTTTCTTGGGCTTGAAGGCGGTGTACCTGTCTTTGCATGCGATGTTTCGGGGTGGGTGCCGGACGGGTTCGATCCTGCTGAAGGTTTCAGCTTTTTCGACCACTCACGTCAGATTCATCCCGCGTATCAGGCTGGTGGATTTGCAGATATTCGGGCGACGATGACAGCCCTTTCGCCACGCGATGCGGAGCTGGCGGCGACAGCAAAGGCTGTGATGGAATGGCACCGAAGCCATAAATTTTGCGCCAAGTGTGGGGCCCCTAGCCAAATGGCGATGGGGGGGTGGCAACGGAATTGCGATGGCTGCGGGGGGCATCATTTTCCGCGCACGGACCCTGTCGTTATCATGTTGATTACGTTGGGTAATAAGGTGCTTTTGGGTCGTTCCCCTGGGTGGCCGGACGGAATGTATTCACTGCTGGCGGGGTTCGTTGAACCAGGTGAAACGATTGAAGCTGCGGTGCGCCGAGAGGTGTTTGAAGAAGCAGGTGTGCGGGTCGGTGCCGTGACCTATCTGTCGAGCCAACCGTGGCCGTTTCCCGCATCATTGATGCTTGGTTGCGCGGGAGAGGCTGTCAGCGAAGAGATTACGATCGACCCCGCTGAGATTGAAGATGCGCTGTGGGTGACACGCGAAGAGATGGCGGATGTTTTTGCAGGGCAACACCCTAAAATTAATCCCACCCGAAACGGCGCGATTGCTCATTTTCTGCTGGAAAATTGGCTGGCGGATCGTTTGGATTGACCAACAACAGACTTAGCCTGAGGCAGATTGATGAAATTTAGTACGCGCGAAGATATCGAAGCCCCCATCGATTACGTGTTTTCACGGATCACAGATTTTCAGGGTTTTGAGCGTCAGGCATTGCGCCGCGGTGCGGATGTCCAGCGTCTGGATGCGGCTGCGTCGCCCTGTGCTGGGTCATCATGGGATGTTGCATTTAAGTTTCGCGGAAAAGACCGGAAATTTATGGCGACCGTTCACCGGATGGATGAACCGACAGTATTACACATAAATACTGCGGCATCCGGCTTGGACGGCGAATCGGTTGTGGAGTTGGTTCCGCTGTCAAAAAACCGCACGCGGATCGCTGTCTCTGTCGAAATGTCGCCCAAGAATCTGTCGGCACGGCTGCTTTTGCAGTCACTGAAGCTTGCCAAAAGTAACCTGACCCGTCGCTTTAAGATGCGGGTGACAGCCTTTGCCGAGGACGTCGAAGATCGTTACCGCAAAAACAGCTAGGGGCGTTTTATGCGTGCCGGCGATTTGGGGTAGACGCCCATCAGGTGCACTCGATCAGTGAAGAATTCCAATTCTTTGAGCGCAAGTTCCACATTGCGATCATCGGGATGGCCTTCAATTTCTGCGTAGAATTGAGTGGCCTGAAAATTGCCGCCGACCATATAGCTTTCGAGCTTGGTCATGTTGACACCGTTCGTCGCAAAGCCGCCCATCGCCTTATACAAAGCGGCCGGAATGTTTCGCACGCGAAAAACAAAGCTGGTCATCATGCCGTGATTGCCCCGCTTTTTGTAATCAGGTTCGCGGGCCATGACCAAGAAACGAGTGGTGTTATTGTCGGCGTCTTCAATATGGCGGGCTGCGATGTCCATGTTATACATGTCAGCCGCCAGTTCCGACGCCAGTGCCGCGGCGGTCATGTCGTCACCTTCTGACACCTCGCGTGCGGCGCGGGCGTTGTCGGACACCGCGCTGGTCGAGATCCCGTTTTCGCGCAGGAATTTACTGCATTGCGGCAGAATCACAGGATGCCCGTAAGCCGTGCGGATTTGATCCAGTTTCGCGCCCGGTTTGACCAAAAGGTTCACATGCACCCGTACGAACGCCTCGTCCACGATATGTAAACCACTCTCTGGTAGGAGCGAATGAACATCGGCCACACGCCCATAAGTGGAGTTTTCAACAGCAATCATACCCAAGTCAGCATCGCCACTGCGCACAGATTCGATTGCATTATCGAATGTTTCGCACGGAAGGGGCGTAAAATCAGGCCGCGCCTCGACGCATGCTTGGTGTCCGTAGGCGCCTAATTCGCCTTGAAATGCGATATTTGCGGTCATCTGGGGGCACTTCCTTGGGGCTTGAGAAAAAAATGGGCAATTGGTCGCGGCACTATACCTTGCATAAAGAGGTGTGAAGCGGATAGATAACCGCAAAACTGCGAACGGAATGGAACGCGACATGTTCGACACAATGACGATGACAAAGGTAATGGGCGGCGCATGTGGCGCATTGCTGGTATTCTTGCTGGGTGGCTGGGCCGCTGAAACGATTTATCATAGCGGTGGCGGTGGCCACGGTGAGGATCACGCACAGGGTTACAAAATCGAAGTAGCCGAAGTTGCGGATGCAAATGCCGAACCTGAAGAAGAAATTGATTTTGCCGTTGTGATGGCATCTGCAAGCGCAACTGACGGTGAAGGCCTGTGGCGCAACTGCCGGTCCTGCCACGCGCTGGAAGCTGGCGAGAACGGCGTTGGTCCATCGCTTTACGGTGTTGTGAACCGCGCTGTCGGCGCAGAGGCTGGATTTGGCTATTCTGGTGCACTGGTTGCTGTTGCTGACGTTTGGACGCCAGAGAACCTGCAAGCGTTCTTGGAAAACCCGAAAGGTTACGCACCCGGCACAGCAATGGGCTATAACGGTATGCGTAAAGTCGAAGACCGTGCGAACCTGATCGCCTATCTCGACAGCATCGACGGTTAATTCCACACATTGAATTCTGAAAGGGCCGTTGCACAATACGTGCGGCGGCCTTTTTCATGCGTGTTGCATGGGCCACCGTGCGGAGCGTTCACGCACCCTTCACGGAATCTCAACTTGTATATTTGCCACGAGGACGGGTAGCCTTAGTTTGAAGAATAAGAGTTTCACGCGTGAGGAAGAATATGATGAAGATCAAAGCGACAGCCATGCAGGCGATTGTATCTGCCACGGCGTTATCGATCATGTTTGCGGGGCACGCC
Organism: Yoonia sp.; assembly: GCA_965656885.1. Taxonomy (GTDB): domain Bacteria; phylum Pseudomonadota; class Alphaproteobacteria; order Rhodobacterales; family Rhodobacteraceae; genus Yoonia. Next base: position 32,508 of record CBFHME010000010.1, on the reverse strand, counting down.
GCTGCCGATAGTCATCAGAATATTATCAAGACGCACGGGTGGAACGAATTTGGATCGTTGAAATACGATGCTGATTTTTCGCATCTGGATTACGTGAACCCCGATGCACCCAATGGAGGCGAGATTAGCATTTCGTCCATCGGGACATTCGACAACATGAATGCCTTTGCCACACTGACGGGCAAACCGGGCGCATTGGCCACGTCAATTTACGAGCGTTTGGTGACGGCGACCAGCGATGAGGTTGGATCAAGCTATTGCCTGCTGTGCGAAAGCATCGAATATCCAGAAGACCAGTCTTGGGTCATTTATAACCTGCGCAAAGGGGTTACGTTTTCGGACGGGACGCCGATGACATCCGCTGATGTGATCCACACACATGAATTGTTCCGCGAACAGGGCACTGCGTCTTACCGCGACGGGATCACCAAACTTGTCACGAAATACGAGGCATTGGACGATCACACCGTCAAATATACGTTTTCCGAGGATTCTCCGGTAAGCGGGCGCATTTCGCAAATGAACGCGTCGATTGTGTTGCAAAAGAATTGGTTTGAAGAAACCGGCGCGCGGCTGGACGAAGCCAGCATGGAAATTGCACCTGGCACTGGCGAATATATGATCGGCAGCATCGATCCAGGGCGGCAGCTGATTTATAAGCGCAACCCGAATTACTGGGGCGATACGCTTCCGATCAATGTCGGGCGTGGTAATTTCGACAGTATCCGCATTGAATATTTCGCCGATAGCTCGGCTGCGTTCGAGGCGTTCAAGGCTGGCGAATTTACGTTCCGTCGCGAGAATTCTTCGATCAACTGGGCCACCGCCTATGATTTTCCTGCGTTGGAAAAAGGTTGGGTGACACGCAGCGAACTGGATGACGGGACCTTGCCTGCTGCAACGGGTTTCGTGTTCAACTTGCGTGACCCGAAGTTCCAAGACCGTAATGTGCGTATGGCGCTGGGTATGCTTTATAACTTCACTTGGACGAACGATAATTTGCAATACGGGCTGTTCCAGCAGCGCACGAGTTTTTGGGAAAATGACCGCTTGAAAGCGGCGGGCCTGCCCGAGGGCCGCGAGCTGGAGATGCTTGAGACCGTGCGTGATTTGGTTTCCGACGATATTTTCACACAGCCCGCGTTTATGCCCCACACAAGCGGCGACCGTCCACTTGACCGTGGCAATCTGCGCACCGCGCTTGGCCTGATGGAAGAAGCCGGATTTACCATTGGCGACGATGGCTTGCTGCGAGACGCTGCAGGCAAAACGCTTGATATCGAGTTTCTTGAAACGCGCCAAAGCTTTGACCGGATTTTGAACCCATATATCGAAAACCTGAAGCGTTTGGGCGTGAACATCACATATAACCGTGTTGATCCGTCGCAATACCAGGCGCGCACCCAGTCAAACGAGTTCGAGATGATTTTCGGCTATTGGGTCAACGGTCTGCAAGAGGGTCGCGGTATCACCCAGAAATTTGGCTGTGAGGACAAGGAGGACGTGTTCAACCCCGCAGGCTATTGCAGCCCAGCGTTTGACAAACTGGCCGAATTTGTGACCAACGCAGAAGATTACGATGAGATGGCCGCAGGTGTGCGGGCGATCGACCGGATTATGCGGTATGATTATATCATCGTGCCTGTCTGGTATCTTGGTAAGCATTGGCTGGCGTATTTCGATATGTACGAGCATCCCGAAAACCTGCCAGAGTTTGGCTTGGGCCATCTGGATTACTGGTGGTTTAACCAAGAAAAGGCCGATGCATTGGTCGCTGCCGGCGCGTTGTAGTCACAAATATGGGCGCCTATATTCTAAGACGTTTGTTGCTTGTGATCCCCACGTTGTTGGGGATCATGATCATTAACTTTGCGCTTACCCAGTTTGTACCGGGTGGCCCGATTGAACAGATCATCGCGCGCATGGAAGGCGGCGGTGATGTGTTCGAAGGCATATCTGGCGGGGCCGGTGATGCAGATTTCGGGTCGGAAGGCGAAGATAGCGACTATGTCGGTGCGCGCGGTTTGCCCAAAGAATTTATCGAAGAGCTGGAGCGAGAGTTTGGTTTCGACAAACCCCCGCTTGAACGGTTCCTGACCATGATGTGGAACTATGTTCGGTTTGATTTCGGAGAAAGTTATTTCCGGTCGATTTCCGTTGTCGATCTGATTTTGGAAAAGATGCCGGTGTCGATAACGCTTGGCCTGTGGTCGACGCTGATCGCCTATATGATCTCGATCCCGCTGGGTATCAAAAAGGCGCTGCGCGATGGGTCCAGGTTTGACACATGGACATCGGGCGCGATCATCGTCGGCTATGCCATTCCGGGGTTTTTGTTTGCGATCCTGCTGATCGTTTTGTTTGCGGGGGGATCGTATTATCGTTTGTTCCCGCTGCGCGGTCTTACGTCTGACAACTGGTCGGATTTGTCGTTGATCGGCAAGGTGTTGGATTACTTTTGGCACATCACGTTGCCCGTTCTGGCATCAACCATTTCCGCGTTTGCGACCCTGACGTTGTTGACCAAAAACAGCTTTCTTGATGAGATCAAAAAGCAATATGTGATGACAGCCAAGGCCAAGGGATTGACCGAAAACCGTGTGCTTTACGGCCATGTATTCCGCAACGCGATGTTGATCGTGATCTCCGGTTTTCCAGCGTTGTTCATTGGCGTATTCTTTGGCGGATCGCTGATTATTGAGACATTGTTCAGTCTAGATGGCTTGGGCCGATTGGGGTTCGAGGCCGCCGTTGCGCGCGATTATCCGGTGGTGTTTGGCACGTTGTTTGCGTTTTCGCTGATGGGGCTGGTGATCGGAATTATCACCGATCTGACGTATGTTTTCATCGACCCTCGCATTGATTTCGAGGCGCGAGGCTGATGATGAACCTGTCCCCCCTGAACCGTCGCCGGTTAAGCAATTTCAAGAAAAACCGCCGCGCTGTCTGGTCGTTCTGGATTTTTGTCGTGTTGTTCGGCTTGTCGTTGATGGCCGAATTTATCGCCAATGATAAACCAATCCTTGTGTCGTATCGCGGCGAACTGCGGATGCCTGTGATGTCATTTTATTCCGAGCAGGATTTTGGCGGCGATTTTCTGACAGAGGCGGGGTATTCGGACCCAGAGGTGAAATGCCTGATCGTGACCGGTGGTCTGGTCGATTGTTTTGATACCCCCGAAAGCCTGATTGAGGCGGTCGAAAATGATGTCGCATTGGAAATAGAAGGGTTCAGCCCCGGTTGGATGCTTTGGCCCGTAATCCCGTATTCATACGACACGATTGTTGATGTGCCGGGCGTGGCCCCGGCTGCCCCGTCGTCGACCAACTGGTTGGGAACGGACGACACAAAACGCGATGTCGTGGCGCGTGTGATTTACGGGTTCCGCCTGTCGATTGTGTTCGCGCTGATTGTAACGGCGGGATCATCGCTGATCGGGATTGTCGCGGGTGCGGTGCAGGGCTATTTCGGCGGCTGGGTCGATCTGGTGTTCCAACGCTTCATCGAGATTTGGACAGGGATGCCGTCGCTCTATGTCATCATCATCGTGTTTGCGATCGTGGGGCGAAGTTTCTGGCTGCTTGTGGCGCTGACGATCATATTCGGCTGGCCTGCGTTGGTGGGGGTCGTGCGGGCGGAATTTCTGCGCGCCCGCAATTTGGAGTATGTGCGCGCGGCCAAGGCGCTGGGCGTCAGCGACCGCACGATCATGTTCCGCCATATGTTGCCGAACGCGATGGTCGCGACCGTGACGATGTTGCCGTTCCTGATAACGGGGGCGATTGGCGGTTTGGCGTCGCTCGATTTTCTTGGCTTTGGTTTGCCATCATCGGCGCCAAGTCTGGGCGAGATGACGTTGCAGGCCAAACAGAACCTACAGGCGCCTTGGCTGGGGTTTACCGCCTTTTTCACATTCGCGATCATGCTGTCGCTGTTGGTATTCATATTTGAAGGCGTGCGCGACGCCTTTGATCCGCGAAAGACGTTTTCATGACGGCACTGTTGAAGGTCAAGAACCTGTCTGTCGGGTTCCGTCAGGATGGCGCGATCAGCCCTGCCGTGCGTGGTGTGTCGTTTGAGGTGCACAAGGGCGAAACTGTCGCCTTGGTTGGCGAATCCGGGTCGGGCAAATCTGTTACCGCGTTGTCGACAGTGCAGTTGTTGGACGAAAACGCGCAAGTTGGTGGATCAATCACCTATCAAGGCACAGAAATGGTTGGCGCGTCCGAACCTGATCTGCGCGCTGTGCGTGGCAATGACATCAGCTTTATTTTCCAAGAGCCGATGACATCATTGAACCCGCTGCACACGATTGAACGCCAGTTGACCGAAAGCATTGAATTGCATCAGGGGCTGCGTGGTGCGGCGGTGCGCGACAAGATTATTCAGCTGTTGAACCAAGTTGGTATCCGCGATGCCGAAAGCCGCCTTGGTGCGTATCCGCATCAGTTGTCGGGTGGGCAGCGGCAGCGCGTGATGATCGCAATGGCCTTGTCCAACGGCCCTGAGTTGCTGATCGCGGACGAGCCGACCACGGCGTTGGATGTGACCATTCAGGCGCAGATCTTGGACCTGCTCGCGGATCTGAAACGCGATGTGGGCATGTCGATGTTATTCATCACCCACGACCTGACCATTGTGCGAAAAATCGCGGACCGTGTGTGTGTGATGAAAGACGGCGAGATTGTTGAGACCGGGCCAACGGCCGAGATTTTTGGCAATCCGCAGCATCCGTATACGCAGATGTTGCTGTCGGCGGAACAGGCGGGATTGCCAGCGCCCGTGCCTGCGGATGCACCTGTTGTGGTGGAAACGGACAAATTAAAAATCTGGTTCCCGATCCACGCGGGTCTTTTGAAGCGCACGGTGGGTCATGTGAAGGCCGTGAACGAGGCCACGCTTGCGGTCAGGGCAGGGGAGACTGTCGGCGTTGTGGGCGAAAGCGGATCGGGCAAGACCACGCTTGCGCTGGCGATCATGCGGCTGATCCGGTCAGAGGGGCGGATTACGTTCCAAGGCACTGATATTCACGCACTGAACCAGAAACAGATGCGCCCGTTGCGGGGTGATGTTCAAATTGTTTTCCAAGACCCATACGGATCACTGTCGCCGCGCATGACTGTCGCTGAAATTATTGCAGAAGGGCTGTCGATCCACGGTCTTGCGCCTGGCAAGAACCGCCGCGATATGGTCGCCGAGATTATGGGCGAGGTGGGGTTGGACCCATCCATGATGGACCGCTATCCGCATGAATTTTCGGGCGGACAACGGCAACGAATCGCGATTGCGCGAGCGATGATCCTACGCCCCAAGCTCTTGGTGCTGGACGAGCCGACATCCGCGCTGGATATGACGGTGCAGGTGCAGATCGTTGAATTGCTGCGCGATCTTCAGGTAAAATACGGGCTGGCGTATTTGTTCATCAGCCACGATCTGAAAGTCGTGCGCGCCTTGTCCCACAAGGTCATGGTGATGAAACAGGGCGATGTTGTCGAAGCAGGCGATGCCGCTGACATTTTCGAAAACCCCAAGACCGACTACACCCGCGCCCTGATGGCCGCGGCGTTTGAAGGTCGCGCGATTTAGCCTTCGCTACCGATCATGAAACATGGTGTGCCGCGTGCTGTCAGGCGGCGACAGGCCAGATCAGCTGTTTCACGGCTAAGCCCCATGAAGTTGGCATCAAACCCGCCGGAGCGTCCGACGACCTTGCGCACAGATCCGTCCAGCGTGCTCATCTCGTTCAAGGCAACCTTGAGCAGGACGCGCTCCGCCTCGTAGCGTGATCCGTAGCGGCCAATGTTCACGCCCCAGTGACGTCCACCCGATGTGGATACGCGGGTGACAATTTCGGGCTGGGTCGGACCAGGAAGTTCGGCGGATGCAGTGACCAGATTGGTCGGCCGCGCCTTTGGTCCTGTATCGGGGGCTGCGTCTGCGGTGGCCAGTGCAAGGGCCACGGCCTCTTGGGCCTCTGCGGCGCCTGCTTCTAGTGCTTCTTCCAGAATGGATGTGATGCCGTCGGTGTTCACGGCCAACAAAACCTCTGGGACGGTGCGCGCGACGGGGCGTAAGCTGCGTGTGACGGAGCCTGATACGCGCACGGTTTTACCAGCACCACCGTTGGTGGCGGCTTGGGTCGTGCCGCGCACTGTTTCTGTTGGTGCAGCGGCCACTGCCGCGCCCATGTTTGGTCGTTGGATCGTGGCGCGTGACGGTGCGCGGCTGAAACCAAGGTCCATCAATTCGGTGATACGCGCGTTGCGAGAAGACGTTGATTTTCCGCCAAACACAGTCGCAATGATCCGTTCCTGACCACGCTGCGCAGAGGCCACAAGGTTGAACCCAGCGGCACGGGTATAACCTGTTTTGATGCCGTCGCCGCCTTCATAGGCGTTTAGCCAGCGGCGGTTGGTGTGGCTGACTGTCTTCATGCCAGCATCAGCTGTGCGGCGCGAGAAAAGGTTATAATACTGAGGATAGTCATAAATTACGTGACGACCCAGCACCGACATATCACGGGCGGTGGACATATGCCCGCTTTGCGTCAGGCCGTGGGCGTTGCGGAATGTCGTGTTGCGCATCCCCATCGCGGCGGCGGTGCGGTTCATGCGGGTTGCAAACGCGGATTCGGAGCCCGAGATCGCCTCGCCAATCGCGGTGGCGGCATCGTTGGCAGATTTGACCGCGGCCGCCCGCAGCAAATAGCGCAGTTTGATTTTCTGTCCTTTGCGCAGGCCCAGCTTCGACGGTGGTTCAGCGGCGGCGTTGCCAGTGATGCGGACTTCTGTATCAAGCGTGATTTCGCCGCGCTGAATCGCTTGGAACGCGATATAAAGCGTCATCATTTTGGTCAATGACGCAGGGTGCAGGCGCGTATCTGCGTTGCGTGCGTGCAAAACTTCGCCTGTGCGCGCGTCCATCACCATTGCGGCATAGGGCGCTGCATGACTTTTGGAGCCCGCAAACGAGACACCAATCAAAATTACACATAAAAATGCCCAACGTAGGGCCCACTGTCCCGGACGACTTGTCACGTCGCTTGCCTCATTCTTTACTGCCTCTGGCCCCAGATTAATTCCGAGTGCCTTTTGTCGTTGTTTCCAAAACTAACACAAAGCCAATTTTCAGAAAATACCTTAATTTCAAAGACTTTCGGTGTGGCATTCGTGTTGTGTGGGGTAAATGTGGGGGGTCGATGGCGGGATGCCCCCTAGATAGGCGAATGTGGCGGGAATGTGGCGAAAAGGTTAATGGCGCGCGGCTGGCAAAACTTGATGCGGCTTGGGGGTTCCATGTGCGGCGCGGTCACCTATATTGTTCATTCACGGCAACTGGGGTTTGCGTATGCATTTGGACTTTTACATGATGGCTGAAAAGGACGGTGACGACGATGACCGTGATTTCGGTGTCGCGCTGGAAACCAAGCCAAAGACGAAACGCCCGCCTTTGTATAAGGTGCTTATTCTGAACGATGACTTCACCCCGATGGAATTTGTGGTGATGGTGTTAGAGCGGTTTTTTGGCATGACCAGTGCGCAGGCCTATGACATCATGTTGACAGTCCACAAAAAAGGCGTGGCGGTTGTGGGTGTGTTTAGCCACGAGATCGCGGAAACCAAAGTTGCGCAGGTGATGGATTACGCCCAACGTCACCAACACCCCCTTCAATGCACAATGGAGAAAGAATAGCGCCGCGCGCGTTGTTCGAGGATCTCAGCCTATGTCACTTTCCCGTCTGACGACTGCCATTGATGATGGCGCATTGGTGTTGCCACAAGGCAAGATCACTGTGATGCGCCCCGCCGCTGACTATGATGTGTCCGCCTTGCCGCGCGACGACATAATGATCGCGCAAGGATTTTACCCCGATTTCGCCCGCTGGAATGACGCGGGCTATTTTGTGACCGCCAAGGCAGAACCTGCGGAGGTCGCGATTGTCGTGGTGCCACGGTCCAAGGCGCTGGCGCGTGCGATGATTGCCTCTGCTGCGACATGGGCCAAGTTGGTGATTGTGGACGGGCAGAAAACCGATGGCGTCGAAAGCCTGTTTAAGGATTGTCGTAAGCGGCTTGGTAGCCTGCCGTCTGTGCCCAAGGGGCACGGACGCATTTTCTGGTTCACACCTACGGATGTCTTTGATGACTGGGTCGCCCCGCCACCCAGTATGGGGCCGCATGGGTTTGTCACGACTGCCGGGGTGTTTTCCGACGGTGCCGTTGATAAAGGGTCCGCGCTTTTGGCGGCTGCATTGCCTGATAAGTTGCCTGCGCGCATGGCGGATGTCGGCGCGGGATGGGGATACCTTGCGGGGCCGGTTTTGGCGCGCAAAGGTGTCGCATCTCTTGATCTGATCGAGGCAGAGGCCCTGTCGCTTGAGTGTGCCCGTCTGAATGTGTCCGACAAGCGCGTGGATTTCCATTGGGCGGATGCGACTGCATTTGCCCCTGCCGTTCCGTTTGATGGCATCGTGATGAACCCACCGTTCCACACCGGCCGCGCGTCAGAGCCATCGCTGGGCCGTGCGTTTATTGCGGGTGCTGCGCGGATGCTGGCTGGTCACGGGAAACTATGGATGGTGGCAAACCGGCATTTGCCCTATGAACAGGCGTTGCGTGATGCATTCCGCAATGTCGATGAAATTGCCGGTGACGGCGCGTTCAAGGTGTTTCACGCCACGCGCCCTGTCCGCTAGGAGAAGATTGAGATGTCATTTTCGATTGCTGGAAAGACTGCGATAGTCACAGGCGCTGCAAACGGCGTGGGCCTTGCGATTGGCCGCCATTTCGTGAGCCAAGGCGCCAACGTGGTGTTTGCGGATATGGATGAAGACCGCCTAGAAGCAGAAATGGGCGATGACGCGAAAAAGGAAGAGAACGTCCGCATCTTTGCGGGTGATTTGCGTAAGAAGCTGACGATTGCCAATCTTTTGTCCGCCACCATCGATGCATTCGACCGCGTTGATATTTTGGTGAATGCGTCCCGTCAGGTGATGTCGACGGACAGTCTGTCGGTGGATGATACAACTGTAGAAGAATTGATCGAGCAGAATCTGATGGCTGGTTTGCGCCTAAGCCAAGCCGTCGCGCGCCGGATGATCAAGCAGGCCAAAGGTCTGGATGAGGATGATTTGACGGGGCCGATTGGGTCGATTGTGAATATCAGTTCTATCGCTGCGCGGCGCACCCATCCCGACTTGCTGGCTTATTCGATCAGTTCGGCCGCGTTGGATCAGATGACGCGATCGTTGGCTGTGGCCTGGGCGGGTGAGCGTATCCGCGTGAACGCAGTGGCATTTGGGTCAGTCATGAGCGCAAGCCTGAAGGGGTCGTTGAAAGCGGACGAAGACTTGCGCGACGTGATTGTCGACAATACGCCATTGCACCGTATCGCGAGCCCGAACGAGGTGTCGGACGCAGTGCAATATCTGGCATCAGATGCCGCCGGTTTTGTAACGGGTCAGATTATTACGGTCGACGGCGGCCGGACCTTGATTGATCCAGCCGCCGTTTCTGCACATTGATCAGGCAGGATTTGCCGCAATACATTGCTGGCGTGCTGCCTCTGCGTTGATTTGCAGCTGACGCTGCCGTTCTTCGAGTGACGCAAGCTTTGCACGTTCTGCATTCAGGTCGATTGCGACGGGGACTTTTACGTCACGGATGTCGACTTCTTCGCAGGCCGTGCTGATTTCGGTGCCATCTGGCAATTCGCTGACGCAGGTGGTTTGCACTTCGCGTATTTTTTGTTGGGTTTCGATGGCGAAGCCACGGTTAATATTCCCGCGTGTTTCGGTCACCAATTTGTTGATGACACGCAGATCTTTGCCGACGTTTGCGATGCAAGCCTCGCGAGGGGTCGCGCAAGCGGCAACCAGTGGCAGTAGTGCAAGAGTGATGAGACGCATGAGGAAAATTCCTGTTGTGGGTTGATTGACCGTAATGTCGTGGCTTTGACGATGTTATACAATATCAACCCGAATGCGCACCCCTTGCGGGGTGCATGCCATGTTTGATTTGGGGCGCTGCCCCCTTGGGCCTGCGGCCCAATTCCCCCGCGGTATTTTCAGCCAAAAGAAGATGGGGGGATGGTTTTTCCGGGGTTAAGTATGTTGTTTGGGTCCAATGCTGATTTGATCGCACGCATTGTGTTGAGTGCAGTTGCGTCTTTGCGGCGTGTCATGGTTTTGAGCTTCGATTGGCCGACGCCGTGTTCGGCGCTGAAGGAACCGCTGAGTTTGTTCACCTCATCTTCGACCATTTCTTTTATCTGGTCGTTGAGTGTTTTGTCGTCGTGGGTCGGGTAGGCAGAGTAGTGAATATTGCCGTCGCCCAGATGTGCTACGACCAGTTCGGTTGCGCCGGGATCGAGTTTTTCCAGTCGTTTTGTGATGCGCGGTAGAATGACGGCAACATCGGGCAGGTTTACGGCAATGTCAGCATCTACAAAGGGCCGTTTGGCAAAGCCGATTTCGGCGGCGGCCTCTCGGCGGGCCCACATGGTTTGGCGTTGGGCGAGGTTTTGCGCGATGATCGCATCCTGAACGGCACCTGTTTCGAGCAAATCAGTCAATGCGGTTTCTAGCATTGCGACAATCGGGATGGTGCCATCGGCGCGGGGCGTCGCATCGCGTGGGGCTGTTGCACCGATTTCGACCAGAATGTTGACATCGTGCCGTTCGGCAAAAGGGGGTTTCGCGTCAGGGAAAAGTGCCAGATGCCCGTCGATAAAGGCCCGCGGCATATATTCAAATGCCTCGACCCCATTGCCTGACTGGACCTGTAATGTGTTGAGCAGATCAAGCGCGTCATCCAATGTGCGCGTTGCGACCATCGCGGTGGCGTAGGCCTGCGGCTTGGGTGACAGTTTCACGACCGCGCGGGTGATGACGCCAAGCGTGCCTTCTGACCCGATCAGCAGGTGTTTAAGATTGAAGCCCGAATTGTCTTTGTGCAGGGCGCCCATGAGCGACATCACGTCGCCGTTGGCCATGACCGCTTCGATTCCCAGAACCAGATCGCGGGTATTGCCGTAGCGCAGAACGTTGGAACCACCTGCGTTCGTGCCAAGTGCCCCGCCGATCATGGCAGAGCCGCGCGCGCCAAATGTCAGTGGAAAGATAAGATCGTGGGCGTCTGCCGCGTCGTGCAGGTTGGATAGGATCACGCCGGCCCCAACGGTGGCAGTTTTGCCGGCAGCATCAACCTTTTCGATTGTGTTGAGCCGATCGAGGCTGAGGAGGAGTTGCCCATTTGCTTGTGCGCCCCCGTTCAAGCCAGTGTTGCCGGATACGGGAACCACAGCAGTTTTCGTATCATGCGCGATTTTCATGCAAGCGGAGACTTCGGCAGTGTTTGCCGGACGCAAGACGGCGAGCGGTTTAGACGGGTATTCCCCTGTCCAGTCGATTGCCCATTTTGCCGTGTCATTACCAGTGGAGACGTGGTTCGGCCCGATGGCTGCGCGCAGTTGATCTAAAATATCCATGACACAGTGCTAACGGGCGTCTTTGTGATTGAAAAGAGTGGGGGAAGGTGGTGGCGTGGGGGAGACTTGAACTCCCGACCTATCGATTATGAGTCGATCGCTCTAACCAACTGAGCTACCGCGCCAACGAGGCCTCAATTAGGCAATGCGGGCAGGGCTGTCAAACCGATTCTTGGTTTCATCTTGGGTTTTGCCAACTTAGTGTTCGTCCAAGGCAAAAGGAGTCGCGATATGGGCCAAAAAGCGTGGGAATTTTGGATTGATCGCGGCGGCACGTTTACGGATGTGGTTGGCCTGTCACCGGAAGGTGAGATTATCACACATAAACTGCTATCGGAGAATCCTGAACGCTATGCCGATGCGGCTGTGCAGGGTATTCGCGAGATGATGGGCACGGATACGCCTGATGCGGGGTCCATTCGCGCGGTCAAGATGGGAACGACCGTTGCCACGAATGCGTTATTGGAACGCAAGGGCGAGGCGGTCGCCTTGTTCATTACCGCAGGCTTTGGTGATTTGTTGCGGATCGGGTATCAGAACAGGCCGCGCTTGTTTGATCTGGATATCCAGAGGCCAGAGCTTTTGTATTGCGATGCGGTTGAGGTAGCCGAGCGTTTGGATGCCGATGGCGATGTGATTAGCCCATTGGATAAGGATGCGTTGCGTCGTGATTTGCAGGCGACCTATGACAGGGGTGTGCGGGCTGTCGCGATTGCGTTTTTGCATGCGTATCTCAACCCCGTTCATGAGAAGGTGGCCGCCGCGATTGCGCGTGACATCGGGTTCACCCAGATTTCTGTATCCCATGAGGTGTCGCGATTGGCCAAGCTGGTGGGGCGCGGGGACACAACTGTCGTTGATGCCTATCTGTCACCAATTTTACGCCGCTACGTTGATCAGGTGGCAGGTGCGTTGGATGTGGGCCGCGTATGTGAAAGGTTGTTGTTCATGCAATCAAACGGTGGACTGACGGATGCGGGGTTGTTCCAAGGGAAGGACGCGATTTTGTCGGGTCCAGCTGGTGGCATTGTGGGCATGGTCAAGACGGGTGCGCAGGCGGGGTTCGACCGCCTGATCGGGTTCGATATGGGTGGGACAAGCACGGACGTGAGCCACTATGCAGGCACGTTCGAGCGGTCGTTCGAGACCGAGGTTGCAGGCGTGCGGATGCGTGCGCCGATGATGGATATTCACACGGTGGCCGCTGGTGGCGGATCAATCTGCACATTCCGCGAGGGGCGTTTTCAGGTTGGACCTGAAAGTGCGGGCGCTGATCCTGGCCCTGCGTGTTATCGCCGTGGCGGGCCGCTGACGGTGACAGATTGCAACGTGATGTTGGGCAAGCTGTCGCCTGATCATTTTCCGGCTGTATTTGGCGCGGATGGCGACCAGCCGTTGGACGCAGAAGTCGTAGCGGAAAAATTTAGTGCGTTGGCGGGTGACGTGGCCGCAGCGACAGGTGATGCACCGATGACGCCCGCGGCGTTGGCCCAAGGTTTCTTGCGTATTGCAGTTGATAATATGGCCAATGCGATCCGCAAAATCAGCGTGCAGCGCGGCCATGATGTGACGGGATATACCTTGCAATGCTTTGGCGGGGCGGGGGGGCAACATGCTTGTCTGGTCGCCGATGCGCTGGGCATGACGCGGGTGTTTGTGCATCCGTTCGCGGGTGTGCTGTCAGCCTACGGTATGGGACTGGCCGAGGTGCGTGCCCTGCGCGAGGTGCAAGTGGATGCAGGCATAGCACAGCTTGATATGGCCCGCGCCGCATTGGATCAGATCAGTGCAGAGGCCGCTGCCGAAGTGCGCGAGCAGGGGTTTGATGAAGTCGCGGTAACGGCGGTGGCGCATTTGCGCTATGACGGATCGCACCAACCGCTTGAAGTGCCGTTTGGTGATGTTCCTGCAATGCAGGCCGCGTTTGAAGCGGCACATCAGCAGCGGTTTGGTTTTACCTCGCCCGAGCGTGGTATTGTGTTTGAGATGATTAGCGCAGAGGCGGTGGGTGCGACGCCTGATCAGCCTCTGGCCACAGTTGGAACCCAAACCGCCGATGCAGCACCTTTGGCCCATACGGACATTGCGTTTGCCGAACGCGCAGTGGCAACGCCCTTTTTTGACCGTCTCGCGCTTAGCAAAGATCAGGCCGTGAATGGGCCCGCAATAATTCTGGAACCGACAGGAACAAATATTGTCGAACCCGGTTGGCGGGCCGTGGTTGACCCATTTGGCAATCTTGTGATGGACCGCGTGGGGATCGCCGCCCGTCCACCTGCGGCGGGGACCAAGGCGGATCCCGTTGTGTTGGAAGTGATGAGCAATCTGTTCATGTCTGTGGCTGATGAAATGGGTGCAACGCTTGCTAACACAAGTTGGTCAGTAAATATCAAAGAACGCTTGGATTTTTCTTGCGCGATATTTGATGCAAACGGCGATCTGGTTGCCAATGCGCCGCATGTGCCAGTGCATCTGGGATCTATGTCGGACAGTATCAAAACCATCATGCGGTTGCGCCCTGATGCAGTGGATGGCGATGCTTATATGCTCAACTCGCCCTATAATGGCGGCACGCATTTGCCAGATGTGACAGTTGTGACGCCGGTGTTTGTGCACGGTAAGGCGGTATTTTGGCTGGGCAGCCGTGGGCATCACGCCGACATCGGCGGACGCACCCCCGGATCAGGCCCGCCCGACAGCACGCATATTGAACAAGAGGGTGTGTTAATCGACAACATGCAACTGGTGTCGAAGGGCCGATTGCAGGAACAAGCGGCGCGCGATTTGCTGGCGTCGGGTAAATACCCATGTCGCAACATCGATCAGAATATGGCCGATCTGAAGGCACAGGTTGCGGCCAACGAAACGGGCCGTCAGGCGCTGTTGAAGGTATGCGACAGTTATGGCGCGGATGTGGTGACCGCCTATATGGGTCATGTGCAGGACAACGCGGCTGAAAGCGTTGCACGCGTCATTGCGGACCTGTCCGAAGGGCAGTTTGATTATGCAATGGACGAGGGCCAAGTGATCAAAGTGGCGGTGCGCGTGGACCGCGCAGCGCGTCGCGCGACGGTCGATTTCACAGGCACGTCGCCGCAGCATACCGGCAATTACAACGCGCCGTTTGCTGTGTGTCGTGCGGTTGTGTTGTATGTGTTTCGCACGCTTGTCGGGAGTAATATTCCGCTGAACGAGGGGTGCCTTTCGCCCATAACGATCATTGCGCCAGAGGGGTCGATGCTGAACCCCGGCTATCCCGCAGCGGTCATTGCAGGCAACACCGAAGTGTCGCAGGCCGCGTGCAATGCGTTGTTTGGTGCCTTGGGTGTTGTGGCGTCATCCCAAGCGACGATGAACAATTTTATTTGGGGCAACGCTGATTTCCAGAACTATGAAACCATTGCGGGCGGCACGGGTGCAGGCGCAGGATTTGACGGTTGCGATGCCGTGCAAAGTCATATGACCAACACGCGTATGACGGACCCCGAGATTTTGGAAAAGCGTTTTCCGGTGCGTCTGGATGCGTTTGGGATTGCGGACGGATCAGGCGGCGCGGGGCAATGGCGCGGCGGGCATGGTGCGTTTCGCCGTATGACGTTTCTCGTGCCAGCGACCGTGACGACACTGTGTTCGCACCGTGTGGTGCCGCCGTTTGGTGCGGCTGGTGGTGGGGCAGGTCAGGTGGGTGAAAACGCCGTTGTGCTTCCAGATGGAAGTCGCCGCGTGTTGCGCGGCAATGACGAGGTAGATTTGCCAGCAGGAGCCGCGTTTGAGATGCGCACGCCTGGTGGTGGCGGCTGGGGTAAGATGGGTTAAAACCCATCCTACGCAGTTGCACGAGATGAACATGGCGGGAGAGATGAGATGCCGACGGGATATTTAACAACACACGTTCTGGATACAGCCATCGGCAGACCAGCAGCGGGCATGAAGGTCGAGCTTTACCGTATTGATCGCGGGCATTGGCAGCATATTGTGACGGCCACCACAAACGCGGATGGGCGCACGGATGGACCGATTTTGCCGTCCGAGGCTTTTTTGACGGGCCAATACGAGCTTTTGTTTTATGCAGGTGACTATCTGCACAAATTTCGCCCACCCGCAGATGGGCCGCGATTTTTGGACCAGATCCCGATCCGGTTCGGGATCAATGATCGCAACCAGCATTACCACGTGCCGCTGCTGCTGACGCCATTCAGCTATTCGACCTATCGCGGCAGTTAGCGTTCAAACCGCCATTGTGTCGTCTGGTGGTAGGTGTCACCAGCGCGCAGTTTGATAGATGGAAATCCGCGGTGGTTGGGCGCGTCGGGCCAGCATTGCGCTTCGATCGCCAACCCTTCGTAGGGGTGCACATTGCCGCGGCCATCATAGATTTGCACACCTGCCTCAGTCGTCGCCATAGTCATTGTCACGCCGTTTTGGCCGCGCAGTTTGAGGACGTCGCGCAAGGGCATGCGCGTTGTGGACAGGCAGTAGTTATTGTCAAAGGCATCGGTTTGCAGGCTTATGATGCGCCCTTTGCGCAAATCCATCGGCGTATCATCGACGTCAGCAATTTCACCTGTTGGGGTACTATCGTCGGTCGCCGGAAGATATTGATCGGCGGTAATTTTCAAATGATGCTCTGACCAATCGCCGGAACCGTCTAGGTTCCAATAGCTGTGGTTGGCAAAATTCATCACCGTGTCGGCATCCGTGGTTCCGGTGATATCAAGCGTGAGGGTCGCCGGCGCCGTGACTGTATAGGTCGCTGTGACGACGCGGCGACCGGGCAGGCCGCACATGCCGTCGGGCAGGATAATTTCAAAACTGGCGCTGTCGGGTGATTGTTGGATCAGGGTCCAGTCTTGGCGGTGTGTGCCGTCTTTGCCGGAATGCAGGTGGATGCGTCCGTCTTGGTTGCGTTCCAATTCGTGCATGAAGCCGTCGATTTTAACACGCGCATTGCTGACCCGGTTGACCACAGGTCCGATCAGCGCGCCGTGGTGTTGCCATTCACCTTGATAGTCAGCCAAGGATCGCCCGCCGCATGTCAAATTATGCGCCACGCCGTCCAGATGCACATCGCGCAGGATGGCCCCCCATGAAAGTAAGGTTACCGTCAAGTCGCCACTTGTCAGCGTGACAGTTTTCATAGTGGTTCCCAATGTACGCCAGCGGCTGGAATGATGACATCACCCCACGGCAACGCATCGGGCGCGTAGTTGAAAACAAATCGGTGCGTGTTTGTGTCCCTGATCCGCAACCCGTCTGGCAGGTCGAAAGTTGCCAGATCGAGCGTGTCGCAAAGCCCGCCGATGATCTTGTCAAATGTCGCATCATCAGGCCAACCAGCAAGGTATCGCAGATGATCGCCACCCATGATCGCGGGCAGCCCGTCTTTGGTTGTTAGATGCACGTCGGCTGTTCCGTCGAGGTGTTCGAACCAATGCCGAAACCGCCCGCCGCCTTGCAGTTTGATCTTATCGTTGGGCGGGATGCTTTCCGTCAAGACAGCCGTCACATCCACGTTTGGCAGGTTTGGTCCCATGATGTCGGGGATTGCAAGTTCCGCTGTTTTCGTGTCAGTGCGCGGGCCGAGCAAAGCAATGCCTTTGAAGGTTTCGAGCGCCGTGCGCAGCGGATCAGACAGCGCCATAATGCCGGGCGCGAGCACGAGTTTATAGGCGGAAAGATCAGCCGTATCGGGTGGTAAGATGTCGATGTTCAAACCAGCCCTGCGCAGGCCGCGATAGGCGGCAAAGGCGAGGCGGAACATTTCAAAATCCGCGCCTTGTGGCTGCACGTCCCAGCCCCATGCGCTTTCGTAGTCAAAGATCAGAGCAGCTTGTGCCGTGGCTGTGCCAACGTCTGGCATTTCGGCAAATTCATCGGCGACTTGGCGGCATTCGACGAGTGCGGGGGCAGCTGTGCGGTCGGGGCGCAGCAGACCTGCATGCATTTGTTCTTGGGCGAAAGGCGCCTGACGCCAGCGGAAATAACAGACGGTTTCGGCACCGTGGGCAAATGCTTCCCATGCCCAAAGCCGTGCCATTCCGGGCAGCGGTGCAGGGTTGTAGGGCGCCCAGTTCACAGGACCGGGTTGCTGTTCCATCACCCACATGCGGCCACGGCCCACAGCACGATACAAGTCGTGGTGGAACGCTTGGTTATCAGGGTGGCCTTGGCGCAGGAATTTGAGTTTTTCTTTGTCCGTGCCCTCGATCCGGTCAGACAGGAACCCGATCGGGTAACTGTCCCATGACGCGATATCTAGGTCAGCGCCGACCTTCCAATGATCAAACGTGGTGATGCGGCCCATGTAGTTGTGAATGAGCGGTGCATCGGAATGGGCGCGGATGGCGTCAGCTTGGACCTTGTTGAAGGCCACGACTTGGTCGGATGAATATTGTCGGAACGCCAACTGATGCGGGTGATTGGGTTCGGTCACCGTTAGGTTTGGCAATTCAATTTGGTCGAATGTGTCATAGTCCATGGACCAGAATACATTGCCCCAAGCGCGGTTAAGGGCATCGGTTGACTGGTATTTTTGCGCCAGCCAGTCTTGGAAACCGCGTTTGGCGGCATCTGAATACGACAGCGTTGTGTCGTGGCAATCATATTCATTGTCGATCTGCCACGCAGCCACGTGTGGGTTATTACCATAGCGTTCTGCCATCAGTATGGCGATGCGTTTGCATTCATCGCGGTAAGGAAGGTGGCTGAAATCATAGTGTCTGCGCGAGCCGAATTTGCGGGTGTTGTTTGCAGCATCCACAGCCAGCATGTCTGGGTGTTTGTCGATCATCCAACGCGGGGGTGTGGCGGTGGGTGTGCCAAGAACCACCTTGAGGCCGGCGTGGCCTAGAACCTCAATCGCATCGTCGAGCCAATCCCATGTAAGCGTGCCTGGCACGGCCTCCATGCGCGACCATGCGAATTCACCGATGCGCACCCATGTCAGGCCAGCGGCGACCATTTCGGCGGCGTCACGCTCCCATTCATCGCGGGGCCAGTGTTCGGGGTAATAACAGACGCCGAGTGTGCGTTTCATGGTGGTCCTTTGAGTATTTTGAAAAAAGCGAGGCGGTGGTTACGACAAAATGACTTGGTGTTCGGTTTGGCCAGTGTAGGTGGTTTCGACAGCATATGTCATGCCATCATCCGCGCCGTTTTTGCCAACCGCAGCGGTTGTGCAGTAAAGCGTTTGACCGCCAAATGCGGGGCAGGATGCTTGTATTGCGGGGATGGGAAAGGCTTCGATAAAGCAGCCTTTCGGGTCGTAGACGGCGACACGCCCAACGCCCCATTGCGCGGAAAAGAGGTTGCCTGAGCGGTCCACGACAGCACCGTCGGGCCGGTAATCAGTGCCACGAAGGTCGATATGAAGTTTGGGTGCACCAATGGGCCAGCCTTCTGCGTCTAGTGCAACGGCCATGATCATTTGCGTATTGGTATCGGTGAAATAGGCTGTGCTGCCCGAAGGCGCAAAACAGATCGCGTTGGTGATTTGCAGATCGGTGTACAGAGCGCGCAATTCCCCGCGATAATAGCGATAGATCGTGCCTGCACCCATTTCTGCATTCAGCCCCATTGTGCCGATCCAAAAACCGCCCTGAGGGTCGGCGCGACCATCGTTGGACCGCGTGACAGAATTGTCTGCTTCAAGATCGCACAGGTGCTTAGTCTGGCCTGATGGGATGTCAAAGCGCATCAGCGCGCGAGACGAGGCGACCAAAAGTGTATCGTGATCGATCCATCCTGCGGCAGAGACAAAATCGTCAAAATCCCAGTGCTTGCCTTTGGTGTGCAGCCGTTTTCCCAAGATATCGAACCAGAAAAGCTGTTGGCGCAGGGGATGCCAAAGCGGGCCTTCGCCCAATTCACATTTGGTGTCGTCAAAGATCATAGAGCGGCCTTGTATGCAGCGACCATATCAATGGCGCGGGCTTTTACATCGGCCACCGACAGACCCGGTTTATACAAGGCAGAACCGATGCCAAAACCGTCTGCTGTTGCGTCCATCCATTGTTTGAAATTATCCGCGCCTGCGCCGCCAACAGCGTAGACTTGCGTGCCAATCGGAAGCACAGCGCGGATCGCCTTTATCCCGTCAGGACCAAGCAGTGACGCAGGAAAGATTTTCAGCCCGTCGGCGCCGGATTTGAGCGCAAGGAAACATTCAGATGGTGTCATCACGCCCGGCCAGCTGGCCATGCCAGCAGTTTTTGTGGCTACGATGACGCGTTGATCGACGTTGGGAGAGACGATCAATTTGCCGCCTGCTTGGGCAACGCGGCCCACGTCTTCGACCGACAGGACGGTGCCCGCGCCGATTAGCGCGTCTTGCCCATGCGCGTCGGCCATCGCCTTGATGCTATCGAACGGATCGGGGGAATTGAGCGGCACTTCGATCTGGGTGATGCCCGCGTCGATCAGGGCGGCGGCCATTGGTGCGGCTTCAGCCGGAGTGACGCCGCGCAGAATGGCAATAAGGGGCAGGTGATCCATGGTCTATCCTTTCAGGCGGCGGTAGGCCGCGGTGAGGCCCGCGAGGGTGATCGCGTCCCCTTTGACTTGGGTGGCAGGGGCCGATTGCAGAGCCAATGCGCGCACATAATGCGATGTGAGGTTACCCGCACCAATGACGGCAATCTGCTGCCCCAGCCAATAGGGTTTCGCGCCTGCAAGCTCCGCGCCAATCAACAGACCTGAAAGACGCGCGCGCGCCGTGCCGTTTGACATGCCGTTCAACAACCCTTCTGCGCGGAGCGAAAACATACGTGCGGCAAGCCGTTCGGGGCGCGCCATCGCATCGCCAATGGCTGTATCGAATGCGTCCCAATCCCAATCGTCGGACACCACGGAATGGCGCAGCACCGTATGATCGCCAATCGCTGCAAACAGATCGCCGGTCATATATGTCTGAAAGCTGATGACTTCATCCGCGCTGATATGCGCCCATTTGGTGTGGGTTCCAGGCAAGCAAATTACACCGTCCCAGTTTGGGTTACGGGCAAGGAAGCCTGCGATCTGGGTTTCTTCCCCGCGCATCACATCGGCGGGGGCGGTCTGTTTCAGGCCGGGGATGATATGCACATCGAGGTTGCTGTCTGGTTGGGTGAAACCGCTGGGCGTGGCGGAACAAGGCACAGCGGCATAGTCCGCTTCGACCCAGCCTTGGCGTGCGCCGACCATGCCGCAAGCGATGATCGGCACATTGATGTCCCAATCGGCGCATGCCGTGCGCAATGCGCCCTCGAACTGGTCAGGGGTCAAATCGCCCATACCTTTGTCTGTTCGCACTTCTGCCAGCACTGTGTTTGACGCCGACATCGCCCAAGCGCGCATGTTGCTGGTGCCCCAGTCGACGGCGATCCAATCGGGTTTTTGCATAATTTCCCCTTACAACAATGTGCCTTCAATAACCCACATACGATCTGGGAAGGACCAAGGCAATGTGACGCCGCGGTGCATAAGATATGCGCCCGAAAGCTCCATCACGCGTGATTTCAGTGCAGTCGTTCCGCGTGACAGGTGGTGGGCTGTGCTGCGATTTATCAGGTCGATCCGATACATCGCTGCGGGGTCCAATCCCGTCAGGCGCAGGGGCCGTGGCGCGATTTGCGTGCTGGTTGCGGCCTTGCCTGCGAACATCACAAAGCGGCTTTTGTCTTGGGCCATTTGCTGTTCCGCGATAACGGCCGGGTCTGCGCTGTCGAGGCGCAGGATGTCAGCGGTTTGCATCCAGTGGCGGTTTGCCTTCCACCATGCGGTGACCTCGGTCAAGACAGCGGTTTCGTAATCGTCCAGTTCACGCGGGTCCATCTCGAACCCCATGTGGCGTTGGGCGGCCACCCATGCACGAAAGCTGATGTCGAGCACGCGGCCCGATGTGTGGCAATGGCGGGGCCCGACGTGACTGCCGGTGACAGACAGGGGCAGGAACAGGGCCGCATCATGTTGGATGCGCAAGCGTTCCAGCGCGTCGTTGCTGTCGGACAACCAGACCCGCTGTGTACGTTCCATGATGCCGAAATCAATGCGGCCCCCACCCGATGCACAGCTTTCGATTTCCACATGCGGAAAGTCGGCGCGCAAACGGTCGATCAGGGCATATGACCCGCGGGTTTGGGCTGCATCTGGCGTTGGCAGCACGCGGTTATGATCCCATTTGATATAGTCGATGTCGTTGTCAGCAAGGATTGCAGACATGCGGTCATACAAGAAATCACGCACTTCTGGCAGAGCCATATTCAGCGCCTTTTGCTGGCGGCCCAATGTCTGGTCTTCACCGCCCAAGGCCCAATCAGGGTGGGCGCGGTGGATGTCGCTGTCTGGGTTGATCATTTCTGGCTCGAACCAGAGGCCAAATGTCATATCCAGCGATTTGACATGATCAATCAACGGGGTCAGCCCGTCGGGGTATTTCCGTGGGTCAATGGTCCAGTCTGACAGGCTGCGGGTGTCGTCGTCGCGCTGGCCGAACCAACCGTCGTCTAGCACGAACCGTTCAGCCCCCAACTTGGCTGCGCGTTCGGCGATATCCTTGAGCACGGGGAGTTTGTGGTCGAAATACACCGCCTCCCAACAATTGTAATGCACCGGACGCGGCGCGTTGGGTTTGGGCCATGTGACAATGCGGTCGCGCAGATGCCGTTGGAAGGCGACAGCACAGCCGTTCAGCCCAGTGTTGGAATAGGTGATGTAAAGCGGGGCACTTTTGAATTGTGTCTGCGGATCGGTTTCCATGCGGGCGGCGTGGCCCCATTGGATTTGGCGACGACCGTCTTGCAATTCTTCTGCGATCATTTTGTGACCACCCGACCAACCGTAATGGAATGCGTATGCCTCGCCCATTGTGTTGGTTGCGCCGCGACACGGAACGATTAGGCCGGGGAAATGTTCATGACCAGTGCGCCCCGTGCGGTTTTCGCGGTAACGCATGCCAGCGGACCATGCTGTACGCGACAACTGGAATTCACCACACCAGCGGCCTGATACGTCGATCATTTCGTCAGACAGTTGCGGCGCTGGCAGCACAGGTGCTGCAAGCCAATGCAGATGCACGGGCCGTGTTGCATCCAGCGTTGACTGACAGGTGATGATGCGCGTCTGGGCATCGGTTTTGAACGTGACTGTCAGGGTCAGCCCGTTTTCGGCGTCGTCATATGACAGCTTTAGTCCATCGCTATGATCTTCGGACGCGAAACAGAATTTTGGCAGCAGCGGTGTGCCGTCCGTGTCGCGCACGATCAGTCCGGGTTGGCCGGGAAAACTGCGTGTGGCTTCGGGGCAAATCGAAAGGTCTGGATTTTCATCCAGCATACCGCCCGTCACGTCGATAATTGCCGCGGCGTGTAAATCCGCAGGATCATCAGTTTCGGGCAGGGTGGGGCCCCAGTAAGTCACCACTGGCAAACGGTCGGCGTGGGCTGCCAGCACAAGCGTTTGGCGGCCATCATCAAGGCGATAGGATCTGTTCATAGTCTTCTTACTTCACGGCCCCAAGGGTCAGACCTGCGATGAAATGTTTTTGCATCAAAAAAAACATCGCAACGGGGGGGAGGGCGGCAACAATCGAACCCGCGCTCATCAAATGATAAGCAGCTCGGAATTGCGCGTTAAAGCTGGTGATGCCAGCGGTCACAGGCTGGGTATCGGACCCTTGAGTCAAAACAATCGCCCAAAAGTAGTCATTCCAGATGAAGGTAAAGATCAGCACGGCCATCGCCGCCAGCGCAGGCTTCATCAACGGAAGCACGACATACCAGAAGATGCGCCATTCAGCGATGCCTTCAACACGTGCGGCCTCGATCAGCTCGAACGGCAGCGCGCGGATAAAGTTACGCATGAACAACGTGCAGAATCCTGTCTGAAACGCCACGTGGAACAGCACCAGACCGCGCACCGTGTTATACATTTCCAGATCAACCGTCAGGTCACGCACAGGCACCATCAAAATCTGAAACGGCACAAAATTGCCCGCCACGAACATGAAGAAAATCCACAAGTTCGAGCGGAATTTATACACGCCTAATGCGAATCCCGTCATTGACGACAGGATCATGCAGCCGATCACCGTCGGCACCGTGATCCGCACTGAATTCCACAAGTATTTCGGCATGTCGGATTCAAAGAACACTTTGTAATAGTTGTTCAAACCATCAAGGTTGCTTGGCAGCCCCCAATAGTTACCAGACACAAAATCGGCCTCTGGTTTGATCGAAAACAGCATCACAGCCAACAGCGGCAACAGCCACGCGATCAACACCAACGGCAGCAAGGATTGATAGCCAATCTGCCACCCGCGCGAGCGTTTCTCAATTGGGGTCGGGAACATCAGCGGGCTCCTTTTTCTTCTTGGTACATGGACCACAGGAAGTAGGCGATGAACACCAGCATAATCATGAACAACACCACCGCGATGGCGGCACCATATCCCATACGGAACCCGTATTCGGAGAGTGCTTTTTCAAACATGTAATACGACAGCACGCGGCTTTGTCCGAACGGGCCGCCGCGGGTCATGATCGAAATCAAATCAAACGACCGCAGCGCGCCCATGATGGTCACAACAAACGCAATAAATGTCGCGGGCTTTAGTTGCGGGATGATGACATACCACAGCATCTTCCAACCCTTTGCGCCGTCAAGACGTGCGGCTTCGACCTGTTCGGGATCAACGGAATTCAGACCGGTCAGATACAAGATCATGCAATAGGCTGTTTGCGGCCACAGGCCCGCGGCGATGATCCCATAAGTCACAGCCGTGGGGTTACCCAAAACGCCGCCCTTAATCTCGAGCCCGACAGCGCCCAAAATCTTGGTGAAAATCCCGAATGTCGGGTCGTAGAACCATGAAAAAACAAGGCCCACAACGATCTGGGAAATCACAAAAGGAAAGAAAAACAGCGACTTATACAGCCGGATGCCCAATACCTTTTGGTTCAGAAACAGCGAAATCATCAGACCCGCTGGGATCGCCAACAGATACAGGACCAACCATTTCAGGTTGTTCCAAAGCGATACCTCGAACGCGCGATCCTCGAGCAGTTTTTGATAGTTCGTCAGGCCGACATATTCCGCCTCGCCCAGACCGTCCCATTTATACAGCGAAATGTTGAACGACTGGAAAACCGGAAAAATCACGTAGACGGCGAAAAACAAAACGCCGGGCAGCAGGAACAGAAATGGCGTCACCGCGATTTCATTGCGTTTGTACCAACCCCTTTTAGGGGCGTCGATGTTTTCGGCTGTGGTCATGGTTATTCCCTGACTGTCGTGGGGCGCATGTGGAAACACCAAACAGGTGTTTGCAGATAGGCCGTGGCGGGGGATGGGTGGGCATTGCTGCCCACCCAAGATGACTTACTTCGCGTAGATGTCCATCGCTGCGCCGTCCAGACGTGCAAGGATATCATCCAAGTTGTCTGGGAAGAGCATGAACTCTTGGAAGCCTTCCATAGCAACAGCCGCCATTTCAGCAGGTGCGTCACGGTCAAAGAACTGTGCGATGCCGCCAGGTGCGTCGTTAGACAACATTGCGAAACCTTCGTTGAGGAACTTGTCGTCATCAACAGAAGAGTTTGCGTTTACAGGCAGTTGACCAAGGTTTTCACCGTTGTTGATCAGTGTCTGGTTGTCAGCCGAAGCAACGAACTGCAGGAATGCACGTGCGTTGTCTTTGTTCTTGGCACCCGATGGGATGTGGAACATATCGGTTGGCGCATCTTCACCCTTTGGGATGCCAGCTGTGATTTCTGGGAACTGGTAGAAGTCGAGCTTGCTATCGTCCAGACCACCTTCGCGGAATGCGGCAACAGAGAAGTTACCCATCAGGTAAGATGCTGCTTCGCCGTTGACCATGAACGGCATAGCTTCCTGCCAGCTGTATGTCTGGTGGTTGTCGATGAACGCACCCATGTCGATCAGCTCGCGCCAGTTGGCGAATGTTGCACGTGTTTCTGCGCTATCCCACTTGGCTTCACCATTGGTCAAAGCAGCGTGGTAATCATAGCCGTTTGTACGCATGTTCAGGTAATCGAACCAGCCGCCAGCAGTCCAAAGGAACTTGGTGCCGATTGTGTAGCACTTGATGCCGTTGTCCAGATACGTCTGGCAGTTGGCTTTTTCTTCTTCCCAAGTGGTTGGCTCGGACAGGCCGAACTGTTCCATCAGGTCTTTACGATAGTAAACACCCCACTGGTAATATGTGTAAGGCACGCCGTACTGCTTGCCGTCGATTGTCATCGCACCTTTGGTGGACGCAAGCTCTTCGCCCATTTCGCCAGCCCAAAGGTCGGACACATCTTCGAACAGACCTGCTTCAACATATGGCAGCATGCGGTTTGCCGCGTACCAGTTTGCAACGTCAGGTGCGTCAGCAGTCAAGAAGTTACGGATTTGTGTTTTATAGGCTTCGCGGTCGATGACGGTCAGCTCGATGTTCAGGTCAGGATGCTCTGCGCCAAAACGCTCTACCATGCCTTCCATCACTGCGCGTGGCGCAGGGTTGGACATGTCAGAGAAAATGACCAGATCACCGGAAAGCGCGTGTGCGTCTGCGTGAACTGCTGTGGCTGTGATACCAGCCGCTACGATTGCCGCAACGACGTCTTGATAATGGAATGCATGGTTTCCTCCCTAGTGCTCCCTTACAAAACTTTAGTCTCATTATTTGAAACTTAGTTTTGGATATTGATACTAAACCGCGACTCGGTTAGCCTTGTCAACAGTCTGGCGCGTTTCGTGATGCATTCAAACGCAAATTTCGGGACCGTCTGATAGGGAGGATTTCATGGGATACGAGACTGGCGATGGAACAGTTGGCAAGGCGCTAGGCGTGCTTGATCATGTGGCATCATTTGGCCGTCCCGTCCGGTTTTCCGAGGTGCTGTCGCAATCCGAATTGCCCAAGCCCACCCTTTATCGTTTTATCCAAAGCCTGACGAACCAGAATATGCTGTCATACGACCCCGATAGGCAGACATATGCGCCCGGATTGCGGCTGCTGCGGCTGGCCCATGCTGCATGGGAACAATCATCGCTTGCGCCGATCGCGCGCCCGTTTCTTGATGCCTTGTCAAAAGAAGTGGGCGAGGCGGTTCACCTTGCGCAGATCGACAATGGACAAGTTTTGTTTATCGACAAACGCAAAGCCCAGGCAGGCTATGACACATTGGCTCAAGCGGGTCAGGTTGCCCCCGCCTATTGCACAGGTGTTGGTAAGGTTATTCTTGCCAATATGGGAGAAGTGCGCCGTGCCCGCGCGCTGCAACAGCAGGCGTTTCTGGCCTATACAAGCGCCACCCACACCAATGTTGAGGCGCTGAACCAAGAACTCGCAATTATTCGAGAGGCAGGCGTGGCCTTTGACCGAGAGGAACACGAGGCGGGCATTATTAGTATTGCCGCCCCGATCCTGACCCAAGATGATCGTGTCATTGGCGCCTTGTCGATTGCCACCACGACGCAGCGACACAGCGTGGACGGGCTTGATGCCTTTCGCGCGACGCTTCTCCAAACTGCGGCCAAGATTGGGCATGAAGCCCGATCATGGCAGTCACCTACAACCGTTTGACCCCACAGAAGGACCAGTATCATGGCAGGCGTAGAGCTTAAAAACGTGATCAAGAAATACGGCGATGTGCAGGTGATCCATGGGATCGACCTGACGATCGACGATGGCGAGTTTTGCGTTTTTGTTGGCCCTTCGGGTTGTGGTAAATCCACGTTGTTGCGCATGGTTGCCGGGTTAGAGGAAACAACGGGCGGGTCGATGCAGATCGGTGACCGTGATGTGACCACAATGGACCCAAGCGAACGCGGTGTTGCGATGGTTTTCCAGACTTACGCGCTTTATCCGCATATGACGGTGCGCGATAACATGGGCTTTGGCCTGAAGATGAATGGCTATCCTAAATCTGTCATCACGGAAAAAGTGGCAGAAGCGACCCGTATTCTGAAACTCGAACAGTATCTTGATCGGAAACCTGCCGCGCTTTCGGGTGGACAGCGGCAACGCGTTTCCATCGGCCGTGCGATTGTGCGCGGACCAGAGGTGTTTTTGTTTGATGAACCGCTGTCGAACCTTGACGCAGAACTGCGTGTGGAAATGCGGGTCGAGATTGCGCGACTACACAAAGAAATCGGCGCAACGATGATCTATGTGACCCATGATCAGGTCGAGGCGATGACTTTGGCCGACAAAATTGTCGTGTTGCGGGCTGGTCTGGTTGAACAGGTTGGCGCACCGATGGATTTATATCGCGATCCCGACAACAAATTCGTCGCAGGCTTTATCGGATCACCTGCTATGAACTTTCTTGAGGCGACGGCAGACAACGGCACAGTCAATGTGCCCGGTATGAAGGCCAGCTTTGATGGCGTGATTTCACCTGCGTATTCCGGCAAACCTGTGACGGTTGGGATGCGCGCTGAACATTTGATGGTTGATCCAAACGGCGACACCCACACCGTTGAAATGACCGAAAGTCTTGGCGGTGTATCGTTTGTTTACCTTGCCGGTGAAACCGGAGAACGCATCGTGATCGAAGAACGCGGCGATGATCGGTCGTCGGAAGGCGACCGCGTGGGCGTGACAATCGACAAAAGCCGCATCTATCTATTTGACGGCGAAACCGAACAACGTATCCGCGGATAACGTTCATTGTGCGAGAATTGAAAAAGGCCGCTCAATCGAGCGGCCCTTTGTCGATTTAGCGTTTGCCGTAGTAAAGCCCGACGACATGTTCGGCTTGGGCAAAGAAAAGCCAGCGGAGGGCAAGAACCCCGAAAATGTGGCTGACCACCGCCAAAAGGCCGAGGACGTGTCCCTTTGCCACCAACAACAATACGACAGGCAGGGCGAAGCCCAGAACGAGCGCGATGATGCGGATGTTCATGGCGTGCTTGCGGCCAACAACGTGGATAAATTCCTTCATCAGGTAATTGGTGCCGGTGTGTGGCGGCTCAAACGCGCGCACCGTGCCGATGTTCCCAAGCCCGGTGGCCGTTGCCATCGTCGTGCCAGATGCGTCAAAACGACCGTCGCCATGGAACCAAGCGAAGGCTTGCAAAATGCCTGCAATGATCAAAAGCGGGATGGCCACGCTGATGCGGCCTGAAAACAACGCCCCGCCAGCCAGTGACAACAGCAGGAACAACGCGGGCGTTGTCCAGTGTTTCCAACGCGGCACCGTGTTCATTTGTGCATAGATCATGGATGTTGTGAAAACTGTCCCCAACGCACCTGCGGCCCCGATCCAACCAAGGATCGCCCATTGTTCGCCCAAGAAAACCAAACCAGCCCCATAAAGCGCCATAACAATTAAGGTTGCCACGGCGCAGATGCCTTCACGCGATAGCCAGCTGGACCGCCATTGGCTAAACGCTTTGATTGCGCGTTCGGGATGCCCCAAGTGGAATGTGGACGCCAAAAGGCCGCCCACCGCCATCAGGTATGCGATTGCGAAGAAGACAAATGCCACGCCACCTTTGGGCGCGGTTGCGTCTATGCCCAGCCAGAACAATAGGCCAAAACCCATGCCTGAAAACGTTGTGAATAGGATAACTGATGGTGCGGGATGCATTATTTCGCTCCTCCGGGAAGTGCGGACAGGGCCTTGTCCAGCCAGCTGACGAAGCCTTTGCCGTCTTGGGCAATGGGTTCAAGATAGGGGGCCAGAATGTCGAATTCCGGTTCCACATCTTTGGGGCGTGGCGGCAGGTATTTATTGGTGGGCTTGGTGCCTTGTTCTGGCATCAAATCAAATCCGCCGCGTTCGGCCACAAGGATCGACACGTCAGAAGTTTCATCGCCCAAATCGCCAAAGTGACGCGCACCCGCGGGGCATGTGCGCACGCAAGCAGGTTGCCGGTCTTCTTCGGGGAGATTCTCGTTATAGATGCGGTCAACGCATAGGGTGCATTTCTTCATGACCCCTTCTTTTGCGTCTAGCTCGCGCGCGCCATATGGGCAGGCCCATGCGCATAGCCCACAGCCGATGCAGTCTTGTTCATTCACCAAAACGATGCCGTCTTCGGCACGTTTGTAGCTTGCCCCTGTTGGACAGACCGTCACGCAAGGTGCGTCATCACAGTGCAGGCAGGATTTAGGGAAATGGATCAACTGTGCAGGAGCGGCCGGTTGATCCTTGAGGATCGGAGGCTGCACTTCGTAGGAATGCACGCGGTTCAGGAATGTGCCTGACGCAGCGCCCGAATACGCGTTTTGATCTGACAGGGGCGCGCCATAGTTTTCAGTGTTCCAGCCTTTGCAAGACACCACGCAGGCATGGCAACCAACACAGGTATCAAGGTCGATGACCAGCCCGAGTTTCTTGGCGGATGGGGGTGGGAGAGTTGTCATAGCGCGGCCCTTTCTGTGAGGAGCGGAGCCTCCGGCGGGAGTATTTGGGAAAAAGCGAGAGCGGGGAAAGAGGCCCGCAAACTAAGCGATTCTTCGGCGTCAGCGTTCCATGTGGCGATGTACCATATGAATGATCCAAACGTCAGCACGATGAAGGCTCCGATCAAAAGGAGGACTTGAAGATTTGTCATTTGCCCACCTTCCAAGCCTGATCCTTTGGACCTTTGCCAACTGGCGATTTGATCGCGGGCATTACTGGCTGGCTCTCCGCGGGAGCGGTTGTTTTCTCGATCTTGACGCGCAGGTCGAACCACGCAGCTTGACCTGTAATCGGGTCAGAATTCGCCCACCGCATACCGTCACCTTTTGGCGGGAGCAGTTCGTGAATCAAGTGGTTGAGCAAGAATCCCTTGGTCGCCTCTGATGCGTTTTCGTCCAACGCCCACGCACCCTTGCGTTTACCGATCGCATTCCATGTCCACACGGTGTCTTTGTTCAAAGATGCCTGATGGGCCACGGGAACGGTGATGGAACCGTGGGTTGATGTGACCTGTGCCCAATCGCCATCTGCAAAGCCGTTCGCTTCCCAAATGTCGGTCGGCACGTAAAGCGGATTGTGGCCGTGAATTTGGCGCAGCCACGCGTTCTGTGTGCCCCATGAATGATACATTGCCATTGGCCGCTGCGTCAGCGCGTGGATCGGGTATTCGACAGGATCGACGTGGGCATCTTCAAACGGAGGATACCAGATTGGCAGCGGGTCCATTGTTTCCTGAACCTGCTTACGCAGGTGTTCTGGCGGTTGGCGTGTGCCGATACCTTCTGCCGCTGCTTGGAATTTGCGCATTGGTTCGACGTAAAGTTGGAAAATATACGGCTGGACGGCATCGTAGAAGCCCATTTTCACAGCCCAGTTTTGATAGTCGATCGAGAACGGTTTGTAATAGGCCGCGTTTTCGGGGACGTGTTCGACCCAGAAGCCGCCATTTTCGATGTAGTTGTCGATCTGGCTTTCGTTGACGTCGCCGCGTCCACCTTGCAATCCGTTTTCGCCCATGCGGAAACCTGCAAGGGGGCCAATCCCCGGACGGCGGATGTGGTTGGTAATGTAGTCGGCATAATCCTGATATTTCTGGCTGCCGTCTTCATTCACGAAACCGGGCAGGTTCAGGCGCGCGCCAAGTTCGCAAAGAACCGACTGGAAGCCGCGCACGTCGCGGTCAGGTTTCACGACAGGCCAGCGGATCGCATCGGCCACGGCGTCTGCTTCACAGATCGGACGGTCAAGCAGCGAGATACAGTCGTGCCGTTCCAGATAGGTCGTATCAGGCAGGACCAGATCGGCATAGGCCACCATTTCGGATGAATAGGCATCAGAGTAGATGATGTTGGGGATCACATATGACCCGTCGTCGTTGGTGTCGGTCAGCATGTTCATCACGCCGCCAGTGTTCATCGATGAATTCCACGACATGTTGGCCATATACATGAACAACGTGTCGACCTTGTACGGATCGCCCGCGTGCGCGTTCGAGATGACCATATGCATCAGCCCGTGGGCCGACATCGGGTTTTCCCATGTATACGCCTTGTCGATGCGGGTTGGTGTGCCGTCCTCAGACAGCAGCAGATCCTCTGGGCCTTGGACATAGCCCAGATGTGGACCGTCAAGTGCGGCACCGGGAGTCACCTTGCCATGTGGTTTGGGGTGGGCCGTTGAAGGTTTGGGGTAGGGCGGTTTGAACCGCATCCCGCCGGGTGTTTCGACGGAGCCAAGCAGGATTTGCAGCACGTGCAGCGCACGGCAGGTTTGGAACCCGTTGGAGTGTGCTGAAATCCCGCGCATCGCGTGGAACGACACAGGGCGGCCGACCATTTTGGTGTGCTTTTTGCCACGGAAGTCGGTCCATTCGCGATCAAGCGCGATTTCTTCGTCAAAGGCCACACGGGCCAGATCGGCGGCGATCGCGCGGATACGTTTTGCGGAGATGCCGCAGCGATCCTCTACTGCCTCCGGGGAATAGCTGTCGGACATGTAACGATCAGCCATCTGGTGGAACACGGGGCGATGTGTGACACCCTTGGCGCGGTGAGTTCCCGCAAGATCAGGCTCTACGCCTTTGCCATTCCACGGGGCCAATTTGCCTGTATTGCGGTCGATGACTTGGGGTTGGCCATCGGCGTCGCGCAAGAACAGACCGAATTGTTTGGATTTCGGATCTTCGTTCACCAAGACAGAGGCATTGGTAAAGCGGGCCAGATAATCGAGGTCGATTTTGCCGGCTTTCATCAAGCAATGCACCATCGCAAGGATGAACAGGCCGTCAGTGCCGGGTGTGATGCCGACCCAGTCATCTGCCACAGCGTTATAGCCTGTGCGGATCGGGTTCACGCCAATCATGCGCGCGCCGCGTTCCTTGATCTTGCCGATGCCCATTTTAATGGGGTTGCTGTCGTGGTCTTCGGCCACGCCGAACAGCATAAACAGTTTGGTGTGGTCCCAATCGGGCTGTCCAAATTCCCAAAATGCACCGCCCATTGTGTAGATGCCAGCGGCGGCCATGTTGACCGAACAGAACCCACCATGGGCCGCATAGTTTGGCGTGCCGAACCCTTGGGCCCAGAACGATGTAAATGATTGCGACTGATCGCGGCCTGTAAAGAAC
>CBFHME010000009.1:0-128055 GCA_965656885.1 Yoonia sp. | reverse complement strand
ACGGTGGCCTGATCACAATCAACGACGACGGCACCGCGTCCTTTGATCCAAACGGTGAATTTGACGATCTGGCCGAAGGCGAAGAAGCCACGACGCAAGTGACCTATACCATCGTCGACGACAACGGCGCGACAGACACCACAACCGTCACAATCACAGTCACCGGCACCAACGACGCGCCAGTGGCAACCAACAACGATTATGTTGCTGCTGCGGATGCGCCAACGGATGCCTTGGGCAACGCTGTGACGGATGAAACAGGTGACGGCGTTGATAGTGATCCTGAGGATGACACGCTGACCGTGACACAAGTGAACGGCGATGCGGCCAATGTTGGGACCCCGATTGCGGGCGATAACGGTGGGCTGGTCACTGTGAATGCTGATGGCACTGTCGACTTTGATCCAAATGGTGAGTTTGACGCACTGGATGATGGTGAAACGGCGACAACGTCTGTCACATACACAATCGACGATGGAAATGGCGGCACTGATACGGCCACTGTGACGATCACGGTTGATGGTGTGAACGATGGTCCTGATGCCACTGACAACACCTATGTTGTGAACTTGACCGAGACTGCTGGCGACGTGGATGGCAATGTCATCACCGACGACACGGGTGACGGTGTTGATAGCGACCCAGAAGACGATGTTCTGACGGTTGTTGCGGTTGATGGCGATGGGGCCAATGTTGGCCAGCCTGTGGCTGGTGATAATGGTGGCACATTCACAATCAACGACGATGGCACCGTCGATTTCGACGCCAATGACGAGTTTGACGATCTGGGCTTGGGCGAAACACGCGACACGTCTGTGACCTACACGATCGTTGACGAAGCAGGGAACGAAGATACGGCGACAGCCACATTCACCGTGACAGGCATCAATGACGGCACTGTGCAGGGCACCGATGGCAACGACATCATCAACCCCGATATCCCATATGTGGATGCGGATGGTGATATTGTTGACGCCAATGATGGTATCCTGCCGGGCGATGAAGGCACCAACAACGACGTGATCGAAGGCTTTGGCGGCGATGACATTATCGAGGCCGGTTTCGGCGACGATGATGTGTTCGGTGGCGACGGCAACGACACGATCCAGGGCAACCTGGGCGATGACAACTTGTTTGGTGGCCAAGGTGACGACAGCGTCATGGGCGGCGAAGGCAACGATGTTGTTAACGGCGGCGCAGGCAACGACATCCTGTCAGGTGGCAACGGTGACGACACGGTCAACGGCGGTGCTGGCGACGACATGGTGTTTGGCGCTGAAGGCGACGACGAGCTGCGCGGCGGTTCCGGTAACGACAAAATCGAAGGATCTGAGGGCGAAGACACCTTGTATGGTGGCACTGGCGACGATGATCTTTGGGGTGGTCTGGACGACGACACCGTAATCGGTGGCGCGGGCAACGATACAGTTGGCGGCGGCGCAGGCGACGATGAGTTGATTGGTGGCCTTGGCGACGATTCAATCGATGGTGGCATCGGCAACGATGTGATCACGGATGGTGAGGGCAGCGATATTGTTGACGGTGGTGATGGCGATGACATCATCAATGTCGGCTCCACGCAGGGTGACGAAGCCCCTGATGTGGGCTACCCAGAGCAGCCATCATCCACGATCCCAGGTTTGGTATTCCCAGGCTACGACGCTGATGAAGATCCAAACGACGATCTGGACACTGTGTTTGGTGGTGCTGGTAACGACATCATCAACACTGGCGATGACAATGACAGCATCGACGGTGGCACTGGTAACGACACAATCAACGCAGGCTTTGACGATGACACCGTAGATGGTGGCACTGGCAATGACTTCATCGAAGGTAACGAAGGTAACGACGTTATCGAGGGTGGCGATGGCGACGATGTTATCTACGGTGGCTTGGCCGATCCGCTTGCGGACGCTGTCAGCTTCCCTGATGATGAGCCTGATGCGGCTGGTTTCCAGGATCTTGTGCCTGAAAACAACGGTGACACGCTGTTTGGCGGTGCTGGCAATGACACAATCTTTGGTCAGGACGACGATGATACGTTGTTCGGTGGCGATGGTGATGATGTTCTTGACGGCGGCGTTGACGACGATGTCCTGAACGGCGAAGACGGCGACGATGTGCTGTTGGGTGGTCAAGGCAACGATATCATCAATGGTGGCGCTGGTAGCGACACGATCTTTGGTGGCGAAGGTGACGACACGATCCAAGGCAACCAAGATCTTGACACCATTTATGGCGACGAAGGCAACGATACGATCACCGGCTCTATTGACGATGATCTGATCTTTGGCGGCGCTGATGACGATGAAATCCGCGGCGGCACAGGTGACGATGTCATCAATGGTGACGAGGGCGCTGATTACATCCAGGGCGGTGACGGCAACGACACCATCTCTGGCGGTGACGACAACGACAGCCTGAACGGTGGCTTCGGCGATGACGTTGTGTCTGGCGACGAAGGCGACGATACAATCGCCGGCTTTGACGGTAACGATGACCTTGATGGTGGCGACGGCAACGACGACATCTTTGGTGGTCGCGGCGACGATGTGATTGCTGGCGGTGCTGGCGATGACACGATCCAAGGTGGTGACGGCGACGACACCATTGCGGGCAACGACGGCGAAGACGTGATCTTTGGCGGTGCTGGTAACGACGTGATCGCAGGCAACATGGATGACGATACCATCTATGGTGGCACTGGTGATGATACCATCACAGGTTCGCTTGACGATGATCTGGTCTTTGGTGGTGCGGATGACGATGAAATCCGTGGTGGCACAGGCGATGACACGCTGAACGGCGATGCTGGTGATGACTATATCCAAGGTGGTGAAGGCAACGACATCATCACGGGTGGCACTGGCGACGACAGCCTGAACGGTGGTCTGGGCGACGACATTGTCGAAGGTGGTGATGGCAACGACATCATCGCAGGTTTCGACGGTGAAGACGTGCTGACAGGTGGCGACGGTGAAGACACCATTTACGGTGGTCTGAACTCCGACACGATCCTTGGCGGTAACGGCGGCGATGTGGTCAAAGGTGGTGAAGACCCCGATGACAGCGATGTCGATGTGCTTGACCTGACGGGTTCCAACGTCGACTTCATCACTTACGTTGATGGCGACCCAGAAGCAGGCACGGTGACGTTCCTTGACGGGTCCACCATGACCTTTAGCGAAATCGAGAATGTGATCCCATGCTTTACGCCGGGCACCACAATCGCGACCGCAAAAGGTGAGCGTCTGGTCGAAGAACTGACTGTGGGTGATCGGATCATCACACGTGACAACGGCATCCAAGAAATCGCTTGGGTCGGTCACAAAGAGATGTCCGGCAAGCAGTTGGTCCAGAACCCGCACCTTAAGCCAATCCTGATCAAAGCAGGGGCATTGGGTAACGGTCTGCCAGAGCGTGACATGATGGTTAGCCCGAACCACCGCGTGTTGGTCGCATCTGACCTGACACAGCTCTACTTCGAAGAAAACGAAGTTCTGGCTGCTGCCAAGCACATGGTTGGTGCCGACGGTATCCACGCCATCGACGTGATGCAGACCACATACGTGCACTTTATGTTCGAACGCCACGAAGTGGTTCTGTCGAACGGTGCATGGACTGAAAGCTTCCAGCCTGGTGATTATTCACTCAAGGGTATCGGGAACAGCCAGCGTAACGAGATCATGGAAATCTTCCCTGAGCTTGCGACCAAGACTGGCCTCGAGGGATATCAGTCCGCACGTAAGGCGCTGAAAAAGCACGAAGCGAAGCTTCTGCTTAAGTAAGAAAACGAAATGCAGCTGCCGGGCTCGATTCGTCGGGTTTGGCATGGAGCGGGAGGTCAGAAATGGCCTCCCGTTTCCATTTTGGCGTTAAAGTTTCCGTTGGATGCCGATCGTTCGCAAAAATCAGCCGATTTGCGACCAAATACGGCAAATCTACGGTGATCGTGGAAACGTGAGTTGGGCCCTGATATTTTCCCCGTTAAGGGATAGGCAAGGAAACCTATCTGAATTGTGTACCGCGGCGGATCTGCCCGTTTCGGTCCACTGGGGTTTTGCTGCAAAAGGGTCGTTCAAATGGCTACTGATTTTGATGTCTTTTATCTTGGCAATCTGTCGGTCATTGATCCCGTCGAGGGCGACCAGTTTTTAGATACAACAGCAGTGGACAGCTGGCTTGGCACCTATGGCGGACCTGGCAACGCATTGGCTGGAAACGCCATTCAAGAGCTGACCAGCAACGGTTTTGGCGGCGGTGAAAGTGCGGGCTACGATCTGGATAACACATCGTCCAACGATCAAATGACGATTGATGGTGTGCTGAAAACCCACGACGCGACAATGCTTTTCAACGCAACAATCACATATACGGACGGCACGACGGCCAATATTACCGCCGTGGTTTTCCAAACGACCGATGGCGACGTGTATCTGGCGCCTGAAACGACCAATAACGCTGATCAAATCGCACTGAATGCGCTGCCATTGCAGTCAATTACCTTGAATTCACCGATCTACGCGGATGGAAACTCACAAGGTTTCTTTCTATTCGGAAACCGTTATGACGCCGAATTTGCACCGTGTTTTACCCCCGGCACAATGATCGCGACGCCAAAAGGCGAGGTCGCGGTTGAAAAGTTGCAGGCAGGTGACCGTGTGTTTACCCGCGACAATGGCATTCAAACGATTGCTTGGGTCGGTGGCCGGAAGCTGAGCGCTGCGGAGATGATCGTCACACCAGCGTTTCAGCCAGTGATGGTGCGGGCAGGGGCCATGGGGCCGAACCTGCCGGAAACGGATTTACTCGTGTCGCCAAATCATCGGCTATTGGTGTCGAGCCGCGAATCCGAGTTGTATTTCGAGGATTCAGAGGTGCTTGTCGCGGCAAAACACCTTGTGCATATGGACGGTGTTGATGTTGTAGAGGCCGCCAGCGGGATTGAATATATCCACATCATGTTCAACCAGCATGAGGTGATCCTATCCAACGGTGCGTGGACCGAAAGCTTCCAGCCTGGTGATTATACATTGCGCAGTGTCGGCCAAAGCCAACGGTCAGAGATTTACGCGTTGTTTCCCGATCTTGCGACCGACGAGGGTGTCGCGGCCTACGGTGCGGCGCGCACCACGTTGCGCCGCCACGAGGCCAAGTTACTGGTCTAAGCCCGCCCGCCATTCGGCCCAGTCTTCGGGTGTATCAAGATCATATCGCGCGCGGTCGTCTTGAAACCTGTGCAGATGGGTTTTGTCGCGCAGCGGTTTCACGATCAGATCGCCGCCATCATCACCCTGCAGTGTGTCGAACGCGGGCCTGACGCTTTTGTCGAAAATAATCGGATGACCCGGCTTTCCTACCGTTGTCGCACCGCGCCAGATCAGGTTGTCGGGATGGGTATCCATCGCGTCAACTATGGATTGCAAGTCATTGTTTTCAATAGACACTAGATCGCCCAAGAGAACCATGAATGCATCGCAGTCTGGTAGCTGTTTAACGGTTTCGCGCATCGTAACGCCCATGCCATCAGTCGCGTTTGGGGCGATAAGCGCAGTGGCATCTGTGCCGTGTAGCGCGGCATTGCGTGGGTGATCCTTGGACGGGAGGGCCACAAACACAGGACCGATGCCTTGGGCGATGTTGATTTGTTTGCGCAGCAACGGAATGCCGCCCACATCTTGCATTAGCTTGTCCGCGCCACGCATCCGCGATGACGTGCCAGCGGCCAAGATCAGAACAGGGATCATGACCGCATTTTCAGCCCGTCCGCATCAAAGCTGGGCTCAATAATCGTGGCTTTGCGCAGCTGCCCCATGATTTCAATCTGAACGGTGGTGCCGGTCGCGCTGTGTTCGCGGGGAACCAAGGCCATGGCGATGGATTTCTGTTGATGGTGGGAATAGCCGCCAGATGTGCAGAACCCCTGCACCGTGCCGTCGATGAACACGGGTTCATAGGCCACGACATCGGCGTCGTCGGCGTCCACTTCAAACGTGACAAGGGTGCGGGCGGGGGGATTTGCGCGTTCCGCCTCGGCCACGGAACGGCCGATGAAATCGGTGTTTTTCTTGAAGCTGATGAAACGGTCCATGCCCGTTTCGGCAGCGGTATAATCGGGTGAGAATTCGGACAGCCACGACCCAAAGTGCCGATCAAGCCGCAGCGACATCATTGCACGCATCCCGAATGGCGTGATGCCAAGCGGTTGGCCCGCGTTCCAAAGCGTCCACCACAGTTGCCGCTGATCCATGGGGTCACAGTAAATTTCAAACCCCAGATCGCCTGTATAGCTGACACGTTGCACTGTGCAGGCGACCTGACCGATGGTCATCTGGCGCACGTCAAGGAAACGCAGGTCGGTGGCGTCACGGGTGCAGGCCGCCAGAAGTTCCCGCGCATTTGGCCCCGCAATCTGAAATCCTGTGCGTCTGTCAGACACATTTCGCACGCGAACATTGTCGCCTAAGTGGTTCATAAACCAGCGATAATGCACCTCTTGTGCGCCATAGCTTGCGGTGAGTTGGAAGTTATCTTCGGCCAGACAAGACACGGTGAAATCGCCCAAGAGCCGCCCCTTGGGTGACAACATCGGCGTCAGCGACATGCGCCCGACGCCTGGAATACGGCCTGCCATGATCCGGTCGAGCCATGCGCGCGCGCCTGTGCCAGTGACGGCGAATTTGCCAAAATTCTGCACCTCGTTGATGCCAACGGCGTTCCGGACGGCGTGCACTTCCCTTGCGGTGGCGTCGAAGGCGTTGGAGCGCCGAAAGGTCGGGTTCTCGAATGTCGGTTCATCGTCTTGGGCAAAGTAGTTGGGGACCTCTAGCCCGAATTGATGGCCCCAGACAGCACCCAGATCGCTGAAAATGTCATACATTGGTGTGGTGCGATGCGGGCGTGCGGCGGGAAGTTCCTCGTTCGGGTAGCTGACCGAAAAACGGCGTTGGTAGTTTTCGATCACCTTGGGCCGTGTGTAGCCGGGCGTGATCCATTTGCCGTAGCGCGCGATGTCCATCGCGGTCACGTCGCGCTCTGCCTCGCCCTCGATCATCCATTGGGCCAGCATCAGGCCAACGCCGCCGCCCTGACTGAACCCCGCCATGACGCCGCAGGCGGACCAATAGTTGCGCAGACCCGGCACAGGGCCGACAAGCGGGTTGCCATCAGGTGCAAATGTAAACGGGCCGTGGATCACCGATTTGATGCCAGCGCGTTCCAGCACCGGAAACCGTTTGAAGGCAAAATCAATGCTGTCTTCGACCTTGTCCAGATTATCGGGCAAAAGTTCGTGCCCGAAATCCCAAGGGGTGCCGTCAATAGCCCATGGTTTGCAGGGCTGTTCGTAAAACCCGATGCAAAGCCCGCGTCCTTCTTGGCGCAGATAGCTTTCGCCAGCAGGGTCCATGACATGGGGGTGTTCGGAGTCACGCTCGTAAATCTCGGGCGTTTCTTCGGTGACAAGGTATTGGTGTTCCATCGGGTGCAGCGGCAGATAGACGCCCGCCATTTGCCCGACCTCGCGCGCCCAAAGACCGCCGGCGTTGACGATATGTTCGGCGTGGATCGTGCCCTTGTTGGTAACCACATCCCACGTCCCGTCGGGGCGTTGGTTGGTTTCCGACACCATGCAGTGGGTTTCGATCGCAGCGCCGCCCATGCGCGCGGCCTTGGCATAGGCGTGGGTCGTGCCAGACGGGTCAAGGTGCCCGTCAAGCGGGTCATAAAGCGCGCCAATGATGCCATCGGTGTTGGTGATCGGCGCGATTTTCGCGATGTCCTCGGGGCCTACGATTTCAGTCTCAAGCCCCATATAGCGGTGCTTGGCCCGTTCGGCGACCAGCATGTCGAACCTGTCTTGGTTATCGGCCAATGTGATGCCGCCCACGTGGTGCAACCCGCAGGACATGCCGGTGATTTCCTCCAGCTCCTTATAAAGCTTGATGGTATACCCCTGAAGGGCGGCCATGTTCGTGTCGCCGTTGAGGGTGTGAAACCCACCAGCCGCGTGCCACGTCGACCCCGACGTCAGCTCGGACCGGTCCAGCAACATGACATCGGACCAGCCAAGTTTTGTCAGGTGATACAGCACGGATGCGCCGACAACGCCGCCGCCGATGACGGCAACTCTGGTGGTGGTTTTCATATGTCGGCCCCTTTGTGCATTTGGGTCAGCTTGCGACGAAAAATGACGCCTGAAAAGCCCACAAACGACAGGACATGTCGCTAAAGGGGTTTTCAAATCCTTGCGTCACGGACAGGGTGAAAGGGTCGTAACACAAAGGCCCAATCGTCATGCGCACCCATGCCCAAGCTGTTGTCATCGGAGGCGGCGTTATCGGCTGCTCCATCCTGTATCATCTGGCCAAGCTGGGTTGGACGGACAGCATTCTGCTTGAACGTGATGAGCTGACGTCGGGGTCCACATGGCATGCGGCGGCCAACATCCATGGGCTGCACGACAGCACCAATATCAGCCGCATCCAGCATTACACGATGAACCTGTATAATGAGCTGGAGGCCGAGACCGGCCAGTCTTGTGGTGTGTTCCAACCTGGTAGCTTGTATCTGGCGCAAACAGAGGCGCGTGAACACCAGCTGCGTTTGCAAGCGGCCAAGGCCAAGTTTTACGGCATGAATTTCCATGAGGTAAGCCGTGATGAGGCCGAGCGCCTGCATCCGCTTGTCGATTATGATGGTATTCGCTGCATCATGTATGAACCCGATGGTGGCAATGTGGACCCGTCGGGTGTGACGAATGCCTATGCCACGGGTGCGCGTAAAATGGGGGCCGAGATTGAACGGTTTTGCCCCGTCACAGCGACCGAACAACAGCCAGACGGCACTTGGATCGTGCGCACGCCCAAGGGCGATATTCACGCGCAATGGGTTGTGAATGCAGCGGGCCTTTGGGGGCGTGAGGTTGCGGCCCTTGCAGGGATCAAGCTGCCGCTTTTGCCGACAGAGCATCAGTATTTTGTGACCGAAACGATTGCGCAGATTGCGGCGATGGATCGCCGTTTGCCATCAGTCGCTGATCGGGATGGTGAATATTATCTGCGTCAAGAGGGGCAGGGCCTGTTGGTTGGTGCCTATGAAAAAGACGTGCGGTTCTGGGCCGAGGATGGCACGCCGCAGGGGTTCGGGCATGAATTATTCGCCGATGATCTGGAACGGATCGAAGACAACATGATGCGCGCCATTGATCGCGTGCCAGCCGTGGGAGAGGCTGGGATCAAGCGGGTGATCAACGGCCCGATGATCTGGTCGCCTGACAGCAATGTGCTGTATGGTCCGCACCCTGAACTGCGTAACTACTTCTGTTGTAACGGGATTATTCCAGGCTTTAGCCAATCGGGTGGCATGGGTCTTATGGCCGCACAATGGATGGTTGAGGGCGAAAGCCAATACGACATGTTCGCGTGGGACGTCGCGCGTTTTGGCAAATGGGCGAATGAGGCGTTTACCAAGGCGCGGGTTGGCGACCAATATGCCAACCGTTTTGCCATTCATTTTCCGGGTGAAGAACGCGGTGCGGGCCGTCCAGTACGGGTGCGTCCTGCCCATGATTTGCAAAAATCGATGGGGGCTGTGATGGGCCTGAACTATGGTTGGGAACATCCGCTGTATTTTGATGCCGATACACCCGAGAGCGCGGGGTTCGTGCGCCAGCCTTGGTTCGAAAGTGTGGGCCGCGAGGCGATGATGCTGCGCGACGCGGCGGGGATCATCGACATTTCGAATTTCGCCAAATATTTTGTGCGCGGGCCGGGCGCGGCTGATTGGCTGAACGCCGTTTTCGCCAATAATATGCCCACGTTGGTCGGGCGGTCGTGCCTGACGCCGCTGATCGGGGTGCGCGGCGGGATCGCGGGTGATTTCACTGTGACCAAACTGGCCGAGGATGAATTTATGTTCATCGGTGGCGGCATGTCAGAGCGGTATCATTCACGGTTCTGGGCGATGGTTCCGTTGCCCGATGGCACAACATTCGAGA
Source organism: Yoonia sp. (assembly GCA_965656885.1). Classification (GTDB taxonomy): domain Bacteria; phylum Pseudomonadota; class Alphaproteobacteria; order Rhodobacterales; family Rhodobacteraceae; genus Yoonia. Next base: position 118,055 of record CBFHME010000009.1, on the reverse strand, counting down.
GCCGCACAGAGGCAATGTGCGGGTTCAACGTGGCGGGGCCAAAATCGCGGGACTTGCTGGCGCGGTTGACCAATGCAGACTTATCGACCGATGCGTTCCCGTTCATGCGGTCCCAGCGGATCGAGATTGCCGGCGTCAATGTGATTGCCTTGCGTGTGTCATTTACGGGCGATCTGGGGTGGGAATTGCACTGTGACGCAGCCGATCAGCTGCGCCTGTATGAGGCGTTGTTGGACGCGGGCAAACCGTTTGGTGCGGGGCCAGTTGGCAGCCGCGCGTTGATGTCGTTGCGTGTCGAAAAGGGCTATGGATCTTGGAGCCGAGAGTATTCGCCGGAATACTGGCCGCAAGAGGTCGGGTTGGATCGCTTGATAAAACTCGACAAGGATTTCTTGAACAAAGACGGATATTTAGCGGTCAAAGATAATGCACAACGTGAAGTATTGTCGTTGATCCACGTGCAGGACGTGACGATTGCCGATGCCACAGGCGGAGAGCCTGTGTTTTTGCCTGATGGCACACCTGTTGGCCGCGTGACATCGGGGACGTACGGGTATTCTGTCGGCATGTCATTGGCGCTTGGCTATCTGAAAGATGTGCCTGCAGGGGCCGAAGTTGACGTGATGATATTGGGCAAACCGCACCGTGGTGTTGTTTTGGCTGAGCCACCGTTTGACCCCAAGGGTGAAAAGCTGCGGGCGTAGAACCCGCAGCCTTTCCAATGCCTTACGGGATGATCCGTGTGTATTTTGTGCCCTCAAGTGTTGCGCCAACGCGCAGGCCTGCTTGGGCGAAGACCACGGCAATCACAGGTGACAGTGATGTGGTGGTTTCGGCCTGTAGCATTTCACCCTGATCGTTGATCGCATAGGTCAAATCCGCGCCCGCGGCCCAGCCTTGTCCCTGACGGAAATCCATCAAAGCGTCTTGGGTCATGAAAAACAGCGCGTGGCTGTATTGTTGCGCGCCGATTTGCAAACCAGCGGAGCCTGACGCCGCAGAGTAATAATCGACCGTTGTGTCGCCCACGCGCAATGCGCCGCGACCGAATGAACCGCCCAAGCCGAGGCCGACTTCGGTGATGACGGGCATCACAAGGATCGCCGCGGCCTTTGACGCCAGATCGCGCGTGCCAGGGTAGGTGTCATACATAAATTGCAGGGTGCTGTCGGTGCGCGCGTCGATCGTGCTTGCGCCGTTGCTGCCAATACCGTTGCCGCAAGCCGCGAGCGTCATACCCGCCAGCGCGCCAAGCACGGCTGTTCGTCGTGTAAATTGGGTCATTATACTGCCTCTGTGCCAATTTGGTTGAGGCTGTTGCCGCCCCATTACCACGCAGAATAAGCAATTTGCGCGAATCTGTCACCTATTAGATGATCGCATAAGCGAATAGTTACCCAAAGGAAGCGTTATGCCTGTTGCCTCTTGTCTGTGCAAAGCTGTCACCATCACGGTCAAAGGCGACTTGCCCGCGCCAAATGCCTGTCATTGCACGATGTGCCGACAGCAATCGGGCCACCACTGGGCATCGACAGAAGTGAAGACCAAAGACATGACCGTGCAGGGCGCCGAGAACGTCAACTGGTATCAGGCGTCGGAACGTGTGCGCCGCGGGTTTTGCAAAACTTGTGGCAGTTTTCTGTTCTTTGATGCGCTATTCCAAGACTGGACCGCGATTTCGATGGGCGCATTCCCGAACCCGACGGGGGTGCACTTGACCCATCACATTTATACCGACGACAAGGGCGATTATTACGATATTGCCGATGGATTGCCGCAAAACGGGCAGTGATCAGCCGTTCAGAACGCGCGCAGCATCAGGCGCGAAATAGGTCAGGATACCGTCACAGCCAGCGCGTTTGAAACACATCAGGCTTTCCATCATCACCTGTTGCCCATCAAGCCAGCCGTTTTGCGCGGCGGCTTGCAGCATCGCGTATTCGCCCGACACTTGATAGGCGTAGGTCGGCACGCCAAACGTGTCCTTCACGCGGCGGCAAATATCAAGATAGGGCATCCCGGGTTTGACCATGATCATATCGGCACCTTCGTTCAGGTCACGTTCGACCAGACGCAAGGCTTCGTCGCTGTTGGCGGGATCCATCTGATAGGTGTTTTTGTCACCCGTCAGTGCGGCTGACGCGCCAACCGCATCGCGGAAGGGGCCGTAAAAACTGCTGGCGTATTTGGCGGTGTAGGACAGGATGGTGACGCCTTGATGCCCGCTTGTTTCAAGCGCGGACCGAATGGCACCGATGCGCCCGTCCATCATATCAGACGGGCCTAGGATATCAGCGCCTGCGTCCGCTTGGGCCAAGGCCATTTTGACCAGCGCATCAACGGTGCGGTCGTTCACGATCTGACCGTTTTCAACAAAACCGTCGTGGCCGTTGATATTATAGGGATCAAGCGCGATATCGGTCATCACGGCGATGTCTGGCACGGCGTCTTTGATGGCGCGAATGGCTTGGTTGCTAATGTTGTCGGGCGACCATGCAAGCGCGCAATCCTCTGTCCGTGCGTCCATGCTTGTGTAGGGAAAGACGCAGATCGCGGGGATGCCCAAGGCGTGTGCGTCACGCGCAGCGATCACGGCGCGATCAACGGTTTTGCGTGTGACACCGGGCATGGAGGGGATCGCTTCTTCCGCGTCGCGGCCTTCCATCACAAATATCGGCCAGATAAAATCAGACGGTGACAACACGTTTTGCCGCGCAAGTGCACGCAGAGCAGGGGTTTGACGCATCCGGCGCAGGCGCGCCGCGGGGAAGGAAGCAACGGTCGGTTTCATGCAATTCGGGCCTTTCTTGTCACACCCTTGTGGTTGCATGGTTTTTCACACTTCACAAGTCTGGGCATTGCACCAAACCGCCGCTAGTGTCCGAAAAAATCGGTTCAACAACGACAAGGCTGCCCCTTTTGGACTGGAGCAAAGCAATATTACAAGTGATCGATCTGCGGTCATTCTCGAGCCTTTGGTATTGGGTTCTGGTCGCGATCACATGGTCGACGGTGACGAATTGGGTGATGGGTGTACCGTCCGATATGATCCACCGTGCCCGTCGCAAAGGTGGTCAGGCGGATATTGATTTGACCGATCTGGTGCGTATCAACGTCAATCGTCAGTTGAATACTGCAGCTGTCGCCGGGCTTTGGCTGATGGGGATTACCTGTTTTATCCTGACGGCATTGGCCGCGTTGGGGTTTTTATACGGGGTTGAATTGGCGCAGGCCGTTTTCCTTTTGATGTTCCCGATCAGCATAATTGGCGCGCTGACACTGTCGACAGGCCGGTTGATTGAGGCGACCAACCCGCAGGGCGAAGATCTGTATCGTATCTTGTTTCGCCAACGGCTTTGGACGCAGATTATTGGTATGATCTCGATCTTTGTGACCGCGCTTTACGGGATGTTTCAGAACCTTGCGATTGTCCGCTGGCTTTGACCCATTGACACGAAGGCCCTACGGGGTAGGTCACAAGATATGACATCCCCAAACCATATCACCATCGCTGGCGCCCCCGAAGGGTTTGACGCCAAACTGATCCTTGACGAGGTCGCGAAATCCGGCCCCGTGGTGCATGTGGCCCGCGATGATAAGCGGCTGGCGGCGATGCAATCGGCATTGGCGTTTTTCGCACCAGACATGCCCGTTATCGTGTTTCCCGCATGGGATTGTCTGCCATATGATCGGGTGTCTCCCAATTCGGATGTGTCCGCGATGCGTATGGCCACGCTTGCGGGGTTGGTGCATGGGATGCCCGACAAATTTGTGTTGTTGACGTCGATGGCCGCCGCGACACAGCGCGTGCCAGCCCGCACGATCCTGCGCGATGCCGCGTTCAAGGCCCGCGTGGGCGACCGCATTGACGAAAAAGGTTTGCGCAATTTTCTGGTGCGGATGGGTTTCACCCAAAGCCCCACAGTGATGGAACCGGGTGATTATGCCGTGCGTGGTGGCATCATTGATATTTATCCACCCGGTCAATCGGGCCCGGTGCGGCTTGATCTATTTGGTGATGTGTTGGACGGCGCGCGCCGTTTTGATCCCGCAACACAGCGCACAACGGAAACCCTGTCGATTGTTGAGCTTGCCCCTGTGTCAGAGGTGATATTGGACGAACAGGCGATCACGCGGTTCCGGCAGAATTACCGCATCGCGTTTGGGGCCGCTGGCACGGATGATCCGCTGTATGAAGCGGTCAGTGCGGGGCGCAAACATGCGGGGATCGAACATTGGCTGGGTTTTTTCCAAGATGATCTGGAAACCCTGTTTGATTACCTGCCGAACGTCACAGTCACGCTGGATGATCAGGTTGGCGCATCGCGGCTGGCCCGTTGGGACAGTATTGAGGACCAATACGGCACACGGATGCACGCGCTTGATCAAAAAGGGCGCATGGACACGGTTTATAAACCTGCCGAACCTGCGTTGCTGTATTTGGATGATGCCGCATGGGATGCGGCCGTAGCCGAGAAACGCGTGCTGCAATTTGCCCCCAATAAACAAGCCGTGGGCATGGGCGTGATTGATGCCGGTGGTCGTGTCGGGCGCAATTTTGCGCCAGAGCGTCAGCAAGAACAACTGAGCCTTTTCGGGGCGTTAGCGGATCATATTCGTGCGAAAATGGCGGATGGCTCTGTGGTTGTCGCGTCGTATTCCGAGGGCGCGCGCGAACGTCTGATGGGCCTGATCGAAGATGAGGGGTTGGCGGAAACCATCCCTGTGACCGATTTTGCCCGTGTGGGCAAACGTGGGCTGCATCTTGCGGTTTGGGCGCTTGATGCGGGGTTTGAGACGGATGGCCTGACGGTGATATCCGAGCAAGACGTGCTGGGTGACCGTCTGATCCGCCAGACCAAGCGCAAACGCCGTGCCGAAAACTTCCTATCCGAGGCCAACAGCCTGAACCCCGGTGATCTTGTGGTGCATGTCGACCACGGTGTGGGTCGGTTCATGGGGCTGGAGGTTGTTACCGCATTGGGTGCGGCGCATGAATGTTTGCTGTTGGAATATGCAGAAAATTCAAAACTGTACCTGCCAGTTGAAAACATCGAACTCTTGTCGAAATACGGCCACGAGACGGGGTTGCTGGACAAGCTGGGCGGTGGTGCGTGGCAGGCGAAAAAAGCCAAGCTGAAGGAACGCATCCGCCAGATCGCAGAGCGTTTGATCCGTGTTGCCGCAGAGCGCGCGTTGCGCACCGCACCTGCGCTTGACCCGCCAGAGGGGCTTTGGGATCAGTTCCTAGCGCGGTTCCCTTATGTCGAGACAGATGACCAACTGGCCGCGATCGAGGATGTTTTGACCGATCTGGGGTCAGGTAAACCGATGGATCGTTTGATTTGCGGCGATGTTGGGTTTGGCAAAACCGAAGTTGCGATCCGTGCGGCGTTTGTGGCCGCGATGTGCGGTGTGCAGGTGGCGATTATTGCGCCAACCACGTTGCTGGCGCGGCAGCATTACCAGAATTTTGCTGAACGGTTCCGTGGTTTTCCCATAAATGTCAGGCCCTTATCACGCTTTGTTGGCACGCGTGACGCGGCGCTGACCCGTGATGGGATTGCCGATGGCACGGCTGATATTGTGGTGGGCACACATGCGTTGCTGGCGAAAGGTGTCAAGTTCAAGAACCTTGGTTTGCTGGTGATCGACGAGGAACAGAAATTCGGTGTGCAGCACAAGGAACGTCTGAAACAACTGCGCACTGACGTGCATGTTTTGACATTAACTGCGACGCCTATCCCACGGACATTACAGCTTAGTTTGTCGGGTGTGCGTGATTTGTCGATCATCGGCACGCCGCCCATCGACCGGCTTGCGATCCGCACATATGTGTCGGAATTCGACACGATCATGGTGCGCGAGGCGTTGCTGCGCGAACACTATCGCGGTGGGCAGTCGTTCATGGTTGTGCCGCGCATTTCCGACATGGCCGAGATGGAAGACTTCCTGAAACGCGAAGTGCCAGAAGTCACCTATGTCACGGCCACGGGCCAGATGGCCGCGGGCGAGTTGGATGACCGCATGAACGCGTTTTATGACGGCAAATTTGATGTGCTGCTGGCCACGACGATTGTGGAATCCGGTCTTGATATTCCGACGGCCAACACGATGATCGTGTGGCGGTCTGATATGTTTGGTCTGTCGCAGCTTTATCAAATTCGCGGACGTGTGGGGCGGTCGAAAACCCGTGCTTATGCGTATTTGACAACAAAACCGCGCCAAAAGCTGACGGATACGGCGCAGAAACGTCTGCGTGTGTTGGGATCAATCGATACGTTGGGTGCTGGGTTCACGCTGGCGTCGCAGGACTTGGATATTCGCGGTGCGGGTAATTTGCTGGGTGAAGAACAGTCGGGCCAAATGCGCGAAGTCGGATACGAGCTGTATCAGCAGATGCTGGAAGACCAGATTGCCGCGATCCGGTCGGGCGCGGCCGAGGGGCTGACAGATGACGGGCAATGGGCGCCGCAGATTAATCTGGGCGTGCCTGTGTTGATACCCGATGACTACATCCCCGATCTGGACGTGCGTTTGGGTCTGTATCGCCGCCTGTCAGAGCTGACGACCAAGGTGGAGCTGGAAGGATTTGCCGCTGAACTTATTGACCGCTTTGGCAAGTTGCCGCGCGAGGTGAACACACTGATGCTGGTCGTGCGGATCAAGGCAATGTGCAAACGGGCAGGGATCGCCAAGTTGGATGCAGGGCCAAAAGGGGCCACGATCCAGTTCCACAACGACAAATTCGCGTCGCCCAAGGGCTTGGTCGATTTCATCAACGACCAGAACGGCAAGGCCAAGGTCAAGGACAACAAGATCGTTGTGATGCGCGATTGGGCCAAGGAACGCGACAAGATCCAAGGCGCGTTCAGCATTGCCCGCGATCTGGCGATGAAATTGAAAGAGGAAAAGGCGAAGTCTTAAGTTTCGCCTGGTCGTTTGATTTTTGTGGTCAGCCAAAGCGCCAGCACAACGCAGATCAGCGTGCCGATTGCCATGGGCAGCGGCGTGCCGTTGAACGCAAGCCCCACGGGGGCTGCGATGATGACAGCGCCCACGGTGGACAGTGCGGCAATGATCGATGCCGCAAGTCCCGCGATATGGCCCACGGGTTCCATCGCCAATGCATTCAGGTTGCCGATGGTCAGCCCTGCTTGCATGAACACGCCAACTGTCCAGATCACAAACATGCCGAATGTGAACCAATAAGGCCCGCCAATCAGGGTGACGGCTATCAAGGCGGTGGACAGCACGATTTGGCCGATAAACGTGGCCTTGATGATCGCACGCATACCCAAACGGCCTACGAATTTTGCGTTCACCATGCTGGCCGTGGATGCGACAATCGCAATGCCGCCGAACCACAGATGAAACACATCGCCTTGGCCATAGGTGATGTCAAACAGCTGTTGGGTGGACGAAAGCGACGTGAATAACGCCCCAAAAGCAAGTGTCTGGATCATAATGGACAGGCGTGTTGTGCGGATCGAGAAGACCTCGACCGTGGCGGCGGCCATGGCCTTGAAGTTGATCGGGCGGCGGTCAGCGGGGTTAAGTGTTTCGGGTTGGCGGAACCACAGCCAGCTGGTCGACAGGACCGAAAACACCACAAACGCCAAAAAGATGGAGCGCCAGCCGAAGGCTTCGATGATGTAATGGCCCAAGGTCGGGGCAAGGGCGGGAACAAGTGAAAACACCATCATGACAAACGACATGATCCGCGCCATATCGCGCCCGCCATAGATGTCACGCACCATTGCCATGGCCACAACGCGCGGACCAGATGCGCCAAGTCCCATAATCACGCGAGATATCAGCATCATTTCAAGCGATGGCGCAGCCCATGCCGCCGCAGCCGCAAGAATATAAATCACGGCACCGCCCACCATGACAGGTTTACGTCCAAACGCATCAGAAAGCGGGCCAGTGAAAAACGTACCAAGCCCCATGCCAAGCACAAAGCTGGTCAGGATCAGTTGGGCGCGGTTGAGATCGCCGGGCGAAAGCTCTGCCCCGATTTCAGGTAAAGCCGGCAGCATCGCGTCGATGGAAAACGCAATCGTCGCGGCGGCCATCGCCATAAGCGCGATAAATTCTGCCTGATGAAGCCGTTTGGTTGGGGTTTTCATGCGTCGGCGTCTAACTGCGACTGGATATCTTCGATCACTTTGATCCACGTTTCAGGGGGCTGTGCACCGGGCACGGCGTGTTGTTGCGCGACAATGAATGTCGGCACGGAGCTGACGCCCATTTTGCGGCTATGTGCGTCGCGGTCGCGGATGTTTGTCAGGTCTTCGTCTGTGGACAGCAGGCGTGTGACCATTGATGCATCCATTTCAGCGGTGTCGGCGATGTCGGCCAGCACCTCGGCGTCGCCAATGTCGCGACCGTCCACGAAATACGCCTTGAACAGCAAATCAACCACAAAGGTTTGACGCTGCTCAATCCCGGCCCAATGGATCAGGCGGTGAGCGTCGATGGTGTTGGGCGTTTTCTTGATTGCCTCGAAATTGATATGGGCGCCGGATGTTTTTGCGTGTTCAACCACGGGGGCATAGGCCTGAACTGCGGCGTCTTTGCCGCCGAACTTGCCCTCAAGATAGGCGCGCCTGTCCATGCCACCGACAGGCATGTCAGGGTTCAGTTGGAACGGATGCCATTCGATTTCAAACGGATGATCGGGGAACTGGATCAGCGCCTTGTCCAGATTGGCCTTGCCGATATAGCACCACGGGCAGATCGGGTCGGATATAATATCAAGTTTGACCATTTTCGGTCTCCCAGTTTTGGCGCAGCACACGGCGCAAAAGTTTGTTGTTGGCCCCGCGTGGCAGGGTTTCGCAGGCAATAAACAGCCGTGGCATTTTGTAGGCCGCAAGCTGATCTGCGCACCATGCGGTCAGTTGGTCATGATCTAACACAACGTCGCTGGTGTAAAAGGCCGCAATGACAGTGACGTCCTTTTTCACCTGCACGGCGCAGGCTGCGGCCTCGGAAATATCGGGATGTGTGCCCAAGGCTGTTTCGACTTCGATCGGGCTGACGCGGATGCCGCCTGCGTTCATCATGTCGTCGCGGCGGCCTTGATAAGTGATCGCGCCGTCAGCGGCCATTGATCCAATGTCGCCAGTTTCAAACCAATCCCCTGTGGGCGGGGTGATCGCGTTGGTTGCGGGATCAAGATAGCCAAGCATCAGACCTGAGTCAGAGGTGTGCACAGCGATTGTGCCAGTTGTGCCGATGTCTGTGGGAACACCATTGTCGAGAATTGCCAAACGTCGACCCGATTGCGCAAAGCCGGATGTGCCATCGGGCGCGGGGCGCGTCGGGCTGCCTGAGATGAAGGTTGAACATTCCGACATGCCGAACGCCTCGTGAATTGCGGTGTTGGTCGCGGTCGTCCACTGCCTGCGTGTTTCGTCGGGTAGTTTTTCACCCGCACATAGGCCGTGGCGCAGATTTGGCAGCGGCGGCATGTCGGCCCGCAGAAGCCGTCGGTAAACACCAGGGGCCGCTGCAAATATTGTGGCGCGATGTTCGGCCATAAGCGCGGGCAGGGCGCTTGGGGCGGTGCCATCTTGGGGGATAATTGCCGTGGCGCCGATGGCCCATGGATCCATCAGTCCTGTGCCAAGGGTATAGGTCCAGTTGAATGCGCCTGCGTGCAACATGCGATCGGTTTGGCGCAACCCATACCAGTCATCCCACATCATGCGCCGCGCCCAGACAGCGCGGTGCGCGTGCACAACCGCTTGGGGCCGCCCGGACGTGCCAGAGGTGTGGATGATATAGGCAGGGCGGTTCGGGTCACCCACGACATATTCGGCGGGCGACAGCGTATGGAATTCGCGTAACGTGTCGGGCGCGATGGTGGGGCTGCCGTGCAGGTCCAAGGGGTCTGACTGCACGACAAGTCTTGGCTGAATGTAGCTGGCGATGTGGCGCAGTTCGGGCGCAGTCAGCTGCATGGACACAGGCACAGGGATCAGCCCCACCGCGATGCAGCCCAGATAAGCGATGGGAAAATCGGCGGTATTGCCAAGCCGTAGCATTACGCGGTCGCCAGCCTTGCACCCTGACTGCAATAACCCTGTGCCGACGCCGCGCACTGCGGCCTCTAACGCATGGTATGTCCAGTGGTCTGAAACGCTGTTTCCGACGACTTCCAATGCGGTTTTTTCGGGCGTCTGGCCTGCATGCTGCAAGACATAAGCCGCCATATTGAAGGCCGCAGGCGGGGGCGCAAACGCAGTGGGAGTGGTCAGTGACAGCATAACACAATCGCTATGCCCGTTGCTGGGTGGTTGCAAGCCTTTGGCATGAAACATATGAACAGCTTATGACTGATACAGATGACGACCAGCCAGCCCTGCGCATTGAGCGTGACAACGGAACCGAAGATGCGGCAGAGCCGCTTGATCTGGGCGCGCGCGTGCGTGAATTGCGCAAGGCCCAGGATTGGACGCTGGAACAGGCGGCAAAGCAGGCGGGGCTTGCGCGGTCCACGTTATCCAAGATTGAAAACGGTCAGATGTCGCCCACCTATGAGGCGCTGAAAAAGCTGGCCGTTGGGTTGCAGATTTCCGTGCCGCAGCTGTTTACGCCGCCATCGCGCGATCAAGTGAACGGGCGCATGGCGACAACACTGTCTGGGGAAGGTGGGTCGCTGATTACCACCACCTATGAACACAATATTCTGGCTGAACCCCTGCGCCACAAAAAGATGCTGCCTTATCGCACCCGTGTGCGCGCCCGTACGATGGATGATTTTGAAGGCTGGATCAGACACGACGGAGAAGAGTTCATGTATGTGCTGACAGGCCGCGTGCAGCTGTTCACCGAATTCTACGAACCTGTCACATTGGGCCGCGGTGATGCGGCCTATTATGATGCATCAATGGGTCACAATGTGGTGTCGGTCAGTGCGGATGACGCAACCATCCTTTGGGTCACATCGCTGGTTTAATCGCGCCCGAACAGGCGTGTCAGCACGATATGCCCAAAGCCCACGCCGATGATCTGCATGGCGATGAACATTGCGATATGGGCCGGATTTATCCCAGCGAATGTATCAGACAAGCCGCGCGCGATGGTCACGGCCGGATTGGCAAAGCTGGTGGATGCGGTGAACCAATAGGCGCCTGTGATATAGATTGCGACCAATGTCGGCACGGCTTCGGGGCGTTGGCGCAGGCCGCCAAAGATCACAAACAGCAAGCCGAATGTCGCGAGAATTTCAGAGAACCATTGCGCCAGTCCCGTCCGGTCCGTGGTGGAGGTTTGGAAAACGGTCAGGTCAAACATGATATGTGTGGCCCAGACGCCAATGATGCCACCTGCAATTTGGGCGGCCATATAGGGGGCGATGTCGCGTTTTGGATGTGCACCGCGCAGGGCAAAGGCCAGCGTGACCGCAGGGTTAAAGTGCGCCCCCGATATTGGCCCCAATGTTGTAATGATGACGTAAAGCATACAGCCTGTCGCGATGGCATTGGCAAGCAAGGCAATAGCGGTGTTCCCATCAGCAAAGGCTTCCCCCATGATGCCCGATCCCACAACACCGATCAGCAGCATTGCCGTACCAAGGAATTCCGCCATCAACTGTGTTGTCTTAGAGTGTGCCAATGCGTGCAAGCTCCTGCTTGAATGTGGATTGGTCCATGTTTGCGGCATCAAGCGCAAGGAACGCCATGGCACGAGCGTAAAGTTGGTCATAGGCGGTTTGGAATGCTGTTTCCCAGTCGGATTTTTCTGCCGCGGCGGGGTCTTCGACGCCCCAATGCACTTGGATCGGCGCACCTGCCCAGATGGGGCATGTCTCGGACGCGGCTGACCCGCACACGGTGATCACGATGTCCATTTGTGGCGCGTCAGGTCCGCCGAATTCATCCCAGCTTTTTGACCGAAGCCCGTCCGTGGGATAGCCGTTTTCAGCCAAAAGGATCAGCGATTGCGGATGCACAGCACCAGAGGGCGTGGAGCCAGCGGAGTATCCTATCACGCGCCCGCCAGAGCGATGCGTCAGGATGCTTTCGAGCAGGATTGATCGGGCGGAATTGCCAGTGCAAAGAACAAGGATATTCATGTGGGTATGTCCGTGGTTGTCGTTTGGCCTTGCGTGGACGTTTATAGGACGACCTGCGCCGCGCCAAGGGCCAGTTGGCCCGCGCCAATGGCCGCACTTGTGCCCACGCGTGCCACCGAACAGGCCTGCAATGCGCCCAAGACGATGGCGATCAAGATGACTTTTTTCATTTTCAAGCTTTCACAAAGTTGGGGACCGACGCGTGGGTCGATCCCCGTATAGATTAGTCTTCTTCATACCACCAAACATCTGGCTGCCAACCGGGCCAATCGCCAAAGATCGGCAGGTTTTCAGGGAACTTTAGTTCCTTGTCAGATGCAATGCGGCTGATGTTCCACTGATAGATCGGCAGCACATAGCGCCCAGCTGTCAGCACTCGGTCAAGCCCTGCAACAGCGGCGCGGAAGTCGTCTTGGCTTTCGGATGTGAGCAGACGACCGATCATGGCGTCAGCAGCGGCGGATTTTACACCCATCAGGTTGCGGCCTCCTGCCTCGTCCGCGCGTTCCGATCCGTAATAGGCGTATTGTTCGTTGCCCGGCGAGAGCGAAACACTACGGCGGTAATACGTCATGTCGAAATCATAGGCGTCGGTGCGTTCTTTGAACTGCGCATTGTCAGCTGAAACAACCGTTGGTGTCACACCGATCCGCGACAAGGATTGTGCGAACATGTCCACAATCGCGGCCTGTTCGGACCGTCCGTTTTGTACGAGGATTTCAAAGGTGAACGGTTTGCCGTCTGCGTCCGCCAACACACCGTCCTGAACGGTCCAGCCTGCGGCCTCGAGTTGGGCCAATGCCGCGCGGATACCTGCGCGGTTGCGTTCTGATCCATCTGCGACGGGCAGGGTGTATCCCTCAAGCGTGCCGGGTGTCAGGTCATCGGCGAAAGGGGCCAGAAATTCGGCCACACGGCCTGTTGCTTGTCCGTCTTTCATCGCGAGCGGGGAATTGGACCAATAGGATGTGATGCGCGGTTGCTGGCTGCCTGTCATTGCTTCGTTGATGAATTCAAAGTTGAAGACGTGCAGCATCGCGTCGCGCACGCGCCAGTCTGAAAACACATCGCGACGCGTGTTCATCACGTATCCGGTCATGCCAGATGGCCGTTCATGGGGCAGGATCGCCTTGACGACTTCACCGTTTTCGATGCGCGGGAAGTTATACTGTCCGTCCCATTTGGCGACGTTGAATTCGCGCTGCGTGTTCACGATACCGATTTTGAAGGCCTCGAACGCGGCGGTGTCATCGCCAAAGAATTCCAGCCGGACTTCATCAAGGTTGCCTGTGCCGACCTTGAATGGAATATCCGCGCCCCAATAGTCAGGATCACGCTGGAACGAAATAAAGCGGCCCGCTTCAAAATCTGCGATCTTGTATTCGCCGGACACAATCGGGATCACGTCCAAACCGCTGTCGGCAAAATCAAGCCCGTCCCACTGCGCCTTTTTCAAAATGGGGCGCAGACCTGCGATGAGGGCCAATTCCTTGTCTTCGACGTTGAAGGTGAACCGCACGGTGCGGGGGCCTGTCGCCTCGAGGGTGTCGACCTTGGCCCAGAAGCCGCGATATCGGCCGTGCCCTTCAGTTCCCAATGTCTCGTAGGACCACATCACGTCTTCGACGGTGATCGGGCTGCCATCGTGGAATTTTGCGCCTTCGCGAATCGTGAATTCGACCCAATCCCGTTCGGGGCTGGTTTCAATCGATTCGGCGATAACGCCGTAAAGTGAAAACGGTTCGTCCAATGAACGACCCATCAAACTGTCACCCGTAAGATACCGTAGCTGCCAATGAACGGACCCTTTTTGGATGTAAGGGTTCAGGCTGTCGAATGATCCGACGTTTGCCGTGACGATCTTGCCGCCCGTGGGCGCATCAGGGTTGGCATAAGGGAGATGCGCAAAATCTGGTGGTAGGGCAGGGTCACCATACATAGCTATGCCGTGTTGCGGCTCGGCCAATGCCATTGAGCCCGCGAATGTGATCGTGGCGGCGGCGCTGATGCGGGCCACTTTTGAGAAAAACTCTGATTTCATTTTGGCAACAATCCCTTTGATCCCTGTATTTGTTATACGTGAGCGTAAAGAGGGTTTTGTGAGATATCAAACTTTTAGCTTGGATGCAGGCGCGCAATTGCTTATAACAAGGGCACTGCTCGATAGGTTTCTTGCCTGTATGAAACCTGCCTCAATAACTTTACGCCCGCCTTGTGCGGGCGTTTTTTTTGGGCTTTTGCGCAGTTTTCGACCATTTCCCATACGTCATGGAATCGGCAAAGAATCGGTTGCGGTTATATTCCGTGATTGGGGTGTCTTTTGCAGGTGCAGCAATTATATTGTTTGAAATCAGTTATTCATCCAAAGGAACGCCGCCTCATGTCTCTGCTCGGAAAAACCGCGATTATCACAGGATCAAACTCTGGCATCGGGCTTGGGATTGCGCGCGAAATGGCCAAGGCGGGGGCGGATGTTGTTCTGAACTCCTATTCCGACCGCGAGGAAGACCACGCGCTGGCCAAAGAGATTGCAGACGCGTTTGGCGTGAACGCCCGCTATATTGGTGCGGATATGTCAAAGGCCGATGATTGCCGCCGTTTAATTGCGGACGCTGGTCGTTGCGATATTCTGGTGAACAACGCCGGTATTCAGCATGTTGCCGCGATCGACGAATTTCCGACCGAAAAATGGGATGCAATCATCGCGATCAATATGTCGTCGGCGTTTCACACGACTGCGGCGGCCCTGCCAATGATGCGCAAGGCTGGCTGGGGACGTGTGGTGAATATTGCATCCGCCCACGGTTTGACCGCCTCTCCCTATAAATCGGCCTATGTCGCGGCCAAGCATGGGGTTGTGGGCATGACCAAAGTGGTCGCGTTGGAAACCGCCCAAGAGCCGATCACGGCGAATGCGATTTGCCCAGGTTATGTTTTGACCCCGTTGGTCGAGGCGCAGATCCCCGACACGATGAAAGAATACGACATGAGCCGCGAAGATGTGGTGAAAAATGTCCTGCTAAAGCGGCAACCGTCCAAGGAATTTGCGACCGTGGAACAGTTGGGCGGCACGGTGAATTTCCTGTGCTCGGATGCGGCAGCCCAGATCACGGGCACAACCATCAGCGTTGATGGCGGCTGGACGGCGCTGTGATCAAGATCAATCTGGCCCTACAGGGCGGTGGGGCGCATGGCGCGTTCACATGGGGCGTGCTTGACCGTATTCTAGAGGACGACGGCATTGAGATTGCATCTGTATCTGGCACGTCCGCGGGGGCGTTGAATGCTGCTGCGCTTAAGGCGGGGCTGGTGTCGGGCGGGCGAGAGGGCGCGCGCGAGAACCTTGCTTGGGTCTGGGAACAGGTCGGCGCCGTTGGTGATGACGCCATTTCGGGGTGGTTGGCGGCATTGTCGCCCACAACGTCGATCATGGCGAAATCGTTGGAATTATCCCCGATGTTTACGGCCATTGATGTGATGCAGCGCAGCCTGTCGCCCTATGTTTACGGCCCCGCGATGCGCAACCCGTTGGAAAATATCCTGAACAAGCTGCATTTTGACGACATCTGCGGCGATGCAGGGCCAGAGGTGCATATTTGTGCGACCAACGTGCGATCTGGCAAAATCAGGGTGTTTACGGGGGCCGAGATTACACCACAGGCGATCATGGCCAGTGCGTGTTTACCCACGTTGTTCCAAGCGGTCGAGATGGAAGACCCCCAGACGGGCAAGATCGAGGCATTCTGGGATGGTGGCTATACGGGGAATCCGGCGTTATTCCCGTTGTTTGCGCCGCACTTGCCCCAAGATGTGTTGATCGTGAATATCAACCCTTTGTACCGCGAAGAATTGCCCAAGGACAGCCAAGCCATTCAAAATCGGATCAACGAGATCAGCTTCAACTCTTCGTTGTTGCGTGAATTGCGTGCGATTGATTTTGTGAAGCGTTTGATTGGTGCGGGATCAATGCCTAAGGGCGCGATGAAAGACGTGCTGGTGCATATGATTGCTGATGATGAGTTGATGAACGTTTTGAATGTGGCAACAAAAACAGTGCCTTCACCGGTGTTGTTAAACCGACTTCGGGATGCGGGTCGTGCGGCGGCTGATCGGTTTTTGGCTGATCATCGCAGTGACCTGAATCAACGATCCTCGGTTGACTTGGACGCGATGTTTAACTGATCAGCTTGATCGCCAGCGCCCACATCACCAGCCCGATGAGCACATCCAAAATACGCCAAGCGCGGGCTGATTGCATAACAGGTGCCAGCAATCGCGCACCGTATCCAAGGCTAAAGAAAAAGACGAACGACGATAAAACCGCCCCAATTCCAAAGAGATGGCGGTCGCTGTTCAAGTCGTATTGGGTGGATATTGCCCCGATCAGCCCCAGCGTATCAAGGTAGACATGCGGGTTGAGCCAGGTGAATGCAGCCCCCGTTGCCAACGTGGTCCAAAGCCCCGCTGACACACCAGACAATTGCATGGCGTAGTCGCCAATATAGGCCGCCCAAAGCCGTAAACCCCCGTATACAAACAGAAATGCTGCGCCGCCAATCGCCATGATTTGCGGCAACATCGGCATCTTTTGCGTAATGGCGGAGAAACCCAAAACCCCTGCGGTGATCAGTGCGGCATCGGACACAGCGCAAAGTAGACACAGCCAGAAAACATGCTGTTTTGCCAAACCCTGCCGCAATACAAATGCATTTTGCGCGCCAATGGCCAAGATTAACGTGAAGGCAGTGACAAAGCCAGTCGCGGCCGGCCCGATCATGGGGCAGGTGGTTGTGTTGGGTCTTTGCTGTTGGGGTAAACAAGCCCTGCGGAAATGACGAGTTTCGCGGCATCCTCAACAGACATATCAAGCGGTTTCACATCGCTTTTTGGCAAGAACAACAGGAAGCCTGATGTCGGGTTGGGCGTGGTGGGCAAAAAGACAGTCGTGATGTCATCCGCACCTGTGATTTTCTTGCGGACTTCGCCTTTGGCTTCGGTCGAGATAAAGGCGATGGCCCAGATCCCCTTGCGCGGATATTCGATCAGGCAGGCCTTATCGAACGACGTGTCGCGTTGGGAAAAAACAGTTTCCGCGATCTGCTTTACGCCATTGTAGATGGAGCGCACGACCGGCATCCGGTCGACCAAGTTTTCGCCCCAGCGCAGAAATGATCGCCCCAGAATACCCTTGCCAACCCAGCCCACAATCATCGTGAAGATCAGGAATATGACGACGCCGAACCCGCGTACATTGACGTTGATCCAGTCTGCACCGTCAGCGCGGAAGAAGCGGTTTACAAGTTGTTCTGGTTGATAAGCATCTGGGACAAACGGCCAGACCCAGCTGTCGATCCACCCCACAACTGTCCAAATCAGATAAAGCGTCAGGCCAATCGGTGCGACGATGATTAGGCCGGCTAAAAAGTTAGACCGCAATCGCGTCACAAGACCACGCCGGATCTTTTTGCCGTCTATTGAAAATTGATCCATTGTCCGTCGTCCTGTTGGGTGCTGTTTTTATCTAGGTAAAAGCACCGCTGCCACAAGGTTAAACGCGCTTATTGGCGATCTGTTCCGCGATTTTGGCCGCTAATGCAGCATTATTTCGAACCAGTGCGATATTTGCGGTCAAAGAACGTCCGTTGGTCAATTCAAAAATCCGCCCAAGCAGAAACGGTGTAACGGCTTTTGCGCTGATGGATTGGGCATCGGCCTCGGCCAGTGCTTGGACGATCACAGGTGCAAGCACGTCTGCGGGGATCTGCGCGTCTTGCGGGATCGGGTTGCAGACCAGCTGCCCGCCGGACAAGCCCATGGCCGTGCGCATGATCTGCGCCTGAGCGATGTCAGTCGCGGAATCCATACACAGCGGGGCGGTCATATGGGATGTGGCAGACCAAAACGCGGGCAGGGTGTCTTGGCCATAGGCGATGACGGGCACGCCAAGCGTTTCAAGAACTTCGAATGTTTTTTCCAGATCAAGGATCGCCTTGGCCCCGGCTGCAACCACTGTGACCGGCGTTTGCGCCAATTCGTGCAAGTCTGCCGAAATGTCAAAGCTGTGTTCTGCGCCGCGATGCACACCGCCAATCCCGCCTGTGGCGAAGACATGGATGTCCGCCAAATGCGCCGCAATCATTGTGGCCGCAACCGTTGTGGCCCCGGTGCCGCCTGTGGCAATACAGGCCGCCATATCCGCGCGGGACAGTTTGGCGACATCTGACGCTTGGCCAAGGCTGTCGAGTTGATCCGTCTCTAACCCCACATGCAGCGTGCCGTTCATCACAGCAATCGTGGCCGGAACGGCCCCGTTATCGCGCACATCTTGTTCGACGATCCGCGCGGTTTCCACGTTTTGCGGAAATGGCATGCCGTGGGTGATGATCGTGCTTTCAAGGGCGACAATCGGTTTTCCCGCTGTGCGGGCGGCGGCGACTTCGGCGCTGAATACCATTGGCACGGTCATAATGGGGTCTCTCCTGAAACGTAGGTGGCTGCAGCGTTTGATGCGCGCTGTAGGGCGTCTTGGCGGGTCATGCCTTGGGCTTCTGATGCGATGTGGGCGGCCATGAACGTGTCGCCAGCGCCAGTCACGCGCGTGACCATCACGGCGGGGGGCGTGTGGGTGATGATGTTGCCCGCTGTGCCCTCGGCGGCGGCATTGCCCCCGTCCGTGACCAGCACACGGTGCGCGCCACGTGTCAAAAGACCATCGGCGGCAGTCTCTGACGACGAAAATTCAGTTTGGCAAAGCAATCCTGCTTCTTCGAGGTTCACATAAAGCGTGGCTGTCGGATGCCCCATCAGGGCGAGCAAGCGGGCGGCCTTGCCAGGCGACGCAGGTGCGACGCGCAGATCGGACTGCGCAAACAGGGGTGATGACGCAATGGTGCGCAACAGGTCTTCTGTCAGGTTGCCGTCCAGTGCGACAGGCCCGTTATAAGGTGTTTGTTCTGACCCAAGCTGGCCCGATGCCAGTGGGCGCAACACCTTTTCACCCGCGGCTTCGAGCGAATGGGCGTCTGCAATGGCGGCGATCAATCCGTTGGCCCCCTCAATCGCCATATAGACATCTGTGGGCAGATCATCAGACCGATACAGGTAGTCACAGATCAGGCCCATGCGCTGTGCCTCATCCACCAATTCATCGCCTTCGGTGTCGCGCCCAATGGCCGATAACAGGGCAGGGTGCATCCCAAAGCGGCGCAAGGTCATTGCAATGTTCATCGCAACCCCGCCAGGCAATCGCGTGATCCGCCCCGGCACGTCAGAGCCCACGCGCATGTGGCTGGCACTTCGGCCAATCACGTCCCAAAGGACGGAGCCAATGCAAAGAATGTCAGGTTGTTGTGTCATACCCGTGGTTGTGGCGAAACTGGCCCGCCTGCGCAAGTCAGGGCGCCATGAAAGTCATATTCGCCCAAAGCGTTTCCCAGGCCGCACCCGTATCAGCGGCAAGCTGTGCGCCAGGTTCACGTAGCACAACCGCATCCAGCATATACGAATGGCCTGATTTCACGGGCACAGTGGCAATCCCGTCAGCGTCGGTGCGCACGGTAAAGATGGTGACGCTGTCGTCGGCGGACTTCTCAAAGACCTCGACCTGTTCATCGGCGCGCGCATCATTGTTATAGAACACCTGCACCCGCATACCGCCCGACAAATCATCGGTGTAAGGATTTGCCAGTGCCACAATCTCGGTCGTCAGACCCAGCCGTGTGTCTGCACCCGCCGCGTCGCCGACACCGATTAACGTCTTGGAATAGCGCGAATAGACTTCTTTGAAGTTTTCAACCGGATGGCCGCGTTCTTCGTGATTGGCTTTCACATCGCCAAGATCTTTGTGGTCCAGAAACTTTTGGAACTTTTCCCAGTTTTCATAGTCGACGGTGGCGTTGCGGGCTTGCACAGCCAGCACATTCAATCCAGTCGCGACGCTTGGTTGGTTGACCGCAGGGGTGTCACCTGTGCGGCTTTCGACGTTGACGATTTGACCGTCAGCGGCTGCAAGAAAGTGGACAAATCGCTGCGGGACAAACGGCAATTCGATGCCTTCAAAATCTTGTCCGTTGACAATATGCGCTGTCATATTAACTTCCGGCTCGATCTGATAGGCCAGTGGCTCGATCCAGAATTCATGGGCGCTGACCGGCGCCGCAATGAGACCAAAAATGAAAGCTAGTTTCCGCATGTCATCGTCCTTTTCTGTTACCTCCAAACTGTCTTTTGTCCGCCTGTTGTCAAGCGCGTTCGCGATCTGGATCACGACCCTGTCATCAGCCACCGCCCACGAGGTGCTGCCATCCATCGCGGATATGACAAAAGAGGGTGACAGCCTGACATTTGATCTGCGCCTGAATATCGAAAGCTTTATCGCGGGTATCGACCAGACAGAGGTTTTGGATACCAATGCGGCCCCGCAAGCGGACGATTATGATGCCCTGCGCGCGCTGCCGCCTGCGGAATTGTCGGCGCGTTTCGACGCATTTTGGCCCACGATGGCTGACAAAATGACCATCCTTGCCGATGGTGTTGCTGTGACCCCCGAAAACCCGAACATTGTGGTCGACGCGATTGGCGATGTTGAAGTTGTGCGTGCATCGCGTTTGTCTTTCAGCGCGCCTATCCCTGCGGACACAACATCTGTGCAGGTTGGCTGGGCGTCCGAATTTGGCGTGCTGGTTCTGCGCCAGATGGGTGTCGATGCGCCCTATGACGGCTATTTGGAAGCAGGCAGCTTGTCTGACCCGATCACATTGGCGGGCGGGGATCAGGCCACAGGTTGGCAGACTTTCCTGCGCTATATCCCGATCGGTTTTGACCATATCGTGCCCAAAGGGTTGGACCACATCCTGTTCGTCTTGGGGCTGTTTTTCCTGTCGGCGCGGATGCGTCCATTGATTACGCAAGTGTCGCTTTTCACGTTGGCCCACACAATTACTTTGGCGTTGGCCGCGTTGGGGTATGTCACTGTGCCCGGCGCGATTGTTGAACCTTTGATCGCCGCATCAATCGTCTATGTTGCTGTCGAAAACATCTTTATGAAAAACCTGTCGCCGTGGCGTCCTGTGATCATCTTTGGCTTTGGCTTGTTGCACGGGCTTGGCTTTGCATCCGTATTGGCAGAATTCGGCCTGCCAGAAAGCGCATTTGTCCCCGCATTGATCGGCTTCAATATCGGTGTTGAGGTGGGTCAACTTGCGGTCATTGCCGTGATGTTCTTGTGTGTTTGGCAGGCACTGCGCGTTGACCGTGGCGCCAACGAGGCGTCCCAAGGCAAGGCGCTTTACCTCGTGTTGGCGGCTGTTGCGGGCGTGTTGATGTATCTGAACCCAACATCGCTGCAAGCCTTGATCGAAGGGCCGACTTGGGTCTTTGCCGCGCCGCTGTTGGGCATCTTCCTGCTTTGCCTTGCGTCGATCCAGTTTCGCGACAAAATCGACTCGTATCGCCGCATCGTGGCGATCCCTGCATCCCTCGCGATTGCGACAGTTGGGGCATATTGGGTCATTGAGCGGGTATTCTTGTAAAAAACCGCCTCGCTTTTTGGAAAAATACTCCCGCCGGAGGCTCCAAAGGCTTGCAACACTGACAAACCCCCGCTAATGGACGCCTACGAAATCCCCAAGCGGGGGCGGGCCTGTTGGGGAGAAATCCCAATATGTCCACCGGTTGGCGCAGTCGCGTCGATACCCCCGCTCAAGGTTAAACCGGAAAAGGAATACAGACATGGCTCTTCCCGAGTTCTCCATGCGTCAGCTTTTGGAAGCTGGCGTTCACTTTGGCCACCAGACAGCGCGCTGGAACCCAAAGATGCAAAACTACATTTACGGCAGCCGCAACGGCATCCACATCATGGACCTGACACAGACAGTTCCAATGCTGGACCAAGCGTTGAACGTCATCCGTGACACAGTCGCAAAAGGCGGCCGCATCCTGTTCGTCGGCACCAAGCGTCAGGCAGCCAAGCCTGTTGCAGACGCCGCAGAGCGTTGCGCACAATATTACATGAACCACCGTTGGCTCGGCGGCACACTGACCAACTGGCAGACCGTGTCCCAGTCTATCAACCGCCTCAAGGCGATTGACGAGGCATCCGACAATGGTTTCGCTGGCCTGACCAAGAAAGAACGCCTTGGCATGGAACGTGAGCAGGGCAAACTGCAAGCGTCCTTGGGCGGCATCCGCGAAATGGGCGGCGTACCTGATCTGATTTTCGTCATCGACGTGAACAAAGAGGATCTGGCCATCGCAGAAGCCAAGAAGCTGGGCATTCCAGTTGTGGCGATCGTTGACACCAACTGTTCCCCAGATGGCGTTGACTATGTGATCCCAGGCAACGACGACGCGGCACGTGCAATCGCACTTTACACTGATCTGGCTGCACGCGCGGCACTTGACGGCATGCAAGCACAGCTGGGTGCAGCTGGCGTTGACATGGGCGCCATGGAAGATCTGGCCGAAGAAGTTGTCGCAGAAGAAGCCGCTGCTGAATAAGCACTGCTTTTGGCACTTGATGACGGGGCAGGGGATCAAACCCTTGCCCCAACCAATTCAATTTCCTCAGATGGAGAAATGACATGGCAATTACCGCTGCAATGGTAAAAGAACTGCGCGACAGCACAGGCGCAGGCATGATGGACGCGAAAAAAGCGTTGACCGAAAACAATGGCGACATGGAAGCATCCGTTGACTGGCTGCGCACCAAAGGTCTGGCCAAAGCTGCAAAGAAATCTGGCCGTACAGCTGCTGAGGGCCTTGTGGCTGTTGCAGTGTCCGGTGGCAAAGGTGTGGCTGTTGAAGTCAACTCCGAGACCGACTTTGTTGCGAAAAACGCTGACTTCCAGAAAATGGTTGCTGGCATTGCGGAAATCGCGCTTGGCACTTCTGATGTTGACGGCCTGAAAGCTGCTGACATGGACGGCAAAACTGTTGAGCAGACTGTGACAGACGCTGTTGCGATCATCGGCGAAAACATGTCCGTTCGCCGCATGGCGACTGTTGAGGGCGCATCTGTTGTGAACTATGTGCACAACGCTGCTGCACCTGGCATGGGTAACATCGGCGTTCTGGTTGCATTGTCTGGCGACAACGAAGCGTTTGGCCGTCAGGTTGCAATGCACATCGCGGCTGCAAACCCTGCGTCCTTGTCCGAGGCCGATCTTGACCCAGCCGTGGTCGAGAAGGAAAAGACAGTGCAAATGGACATCGCCCGCGAGTCCGGCAAGCCAGAAGCAGTGATCGAGAAAATGATCGTTGGTCGTATGAAGAAATACATGGCCGAAGTCACATTGCTGAACCAGCAGTTCGTTGTGAACCCAGACCTGACAGTGGCCGCGGCTGCTGCTGAGGCTGGCGTTGAAATCACTGGTTATGTGCGTCTTGAAGTTGGCGAAGGCATCGAAGTCGAAAAAGAAGATTTCGCAGCTGAAGTTGCAAAAATGAACAGCTAAGCCAGATAAAATATTTGAAAACCCGCGCATTGATTTGCGCGGGTTTTTTTTATCCTACTGGATGGTGACATTGATTTTTTTTGTGACTTGGACGTTTCCATCCTTGTCTGTAAAACCATGCGTCGCCCCTATTTTACCGCCATTATCGACCACTGCGACCCAGTGATTGCCGTCATCAAGATAGTATGTGATGCGGCCATCCTCAGCGATCCAGCTTTCGCCATGGCAAAGACCCGATGGCGCATCAGAACAACGTTGTATGACTTGGCTGTTTTCAAACGGCTTGCCGCTAAACAGACCCTTGCCAGAAAAGGTTATCGTTTTGCCCACGAAACTGGCAAAACTAAGACTTTTCGGGGCTTCCATTGCAGGTGAGTCCGCTGTGGTTTGGCATGCCGCCAATACGGTGAGAAAGGCGATACCTTTAAAAACTTCCTTCTACACTCCTAAAAAATATAATTGTTAAAGATGCCGAAAAAACGAATGAACTTAATCGCTTTATAAAGAATAATCTCTCAATTCTGAAAGCTGGTGTTGCCTAGGGTTAACGGCCGGTGGAAAATGAGACCACGAGACGGAAGTAATTAGGCATCTACGACGAACATCTGGTTGTAAAAGGCGGATTTGAGCACTGCTTGGGCCGTTGTTTCGACATCCAATGCCTCTCTGGCAAGGCGCAGATGTTTTTCAATCGTGGCTGGCGTCAGTTCCAGCAAGACGGCGATGTCTTGGGTGGTTTTGCCATCACCAACCCATTGAAGTACCTCTTTCTGGCGTTTGGTCAGTTGCCGTTCACCCGAATAGGGCAATGTCAGCAATTTGAGGTGCATGACGTTATTGGCCACGATCAATTCATCGCCGTGGCGGTCCCAGATTTCTTCGACGGCGTCTTGGCTGATGCCGGGGCGTGCGGTCAAGGCGATGGCTGCTTTGGTGCGTACCGACACGGATTTGAAGCTGATCGTATAGCCAGCAGTCACGTTCATGGAGCGATTAAAATCGACCACCTTTTGTTCGTTTGCAGTCAGGTCGCCGCTCCGTTCCATGTCTTGCAGCCAACGCCAACTACACGCGCCGCTGTTTTCAACGGCCCACCGCACCATCGGGGCGTTTTGCAACATGCCTTCGCCCAAGAATTGTTCGACATAGGGTTGCGAATGATTTGTCAGGATCACCCAATCTTGTGGATCGCCAAGCGATGACGTCGTGCGGTAACGGGTATAGCCATAGATCAACCTGTCAAAGCCAAAGTCGGCCATATGGGTTGTGTGCCGCAGCCACAAATCTTCGACGCTGGCCGCACTTGTGATCGCCTCTAGGTAGGCGATGATCGATTTCATCGGCATTGAAATGTTTCCCCTTTGACGGCCACGTTTGTTAACCATTACACAATTTGGCGCAAAAGCCTAAATCAAAGGGCAGGGCGCTTTCATTCACCTTGTTCTTTTGGTCAAGAGAGCGGATCATGGGCCAAGTGCACAAGGATCTAGGCAGCCCATGAACGACATAGTAGACGGCCTGATTGCCGCGTTCTGGCTGGTGGTGTCATTGGACGCTGAGCTGATCCAGATCAGCCTGCGATCCTTGCAAGTCACCATGACGGCCGTTGTCATCGGCTGTGCCATTGGTGTGCCGTTTGGCGCCTATTTAGCTGTGCAACGGTTTCGGTATCGTCGGTTTGTTATTTCGATCATCAATGCGCTGATGGGGCTTCCACCGGTTGTGGTGGGGCTGATTGTCTACATTTTGCTATCGCGGTCGGGGCCGTTCGGGGTGCTTGGTCTTTTGTTCACGCCAACGGCCATGATTATCGCCCAAGTCATTATTATCACGCCGCTTATTACGTCTATCGCGCATCAGGCTATGCGGGAATTATGGGCCGAATACCATGATCTTCTGATAGCGTTGAACACCACAAAATGGCAACGCATCAAAACGCTGATGTGGGACGGGCGGCGCAATCTGTTGACGGCAGGATTGGCTGGATTTGGCCGCGCGATTGGCGAAGTTGGCGCGATTATGATTGTCGGTGGCAACATTGATCAAGTTACCCGCGTGCTGACCACGGCGATTGCGCTGGAAACAGGTAAGGGTGATTTTGCCTTAGCGCTGGGGCTTGGGTTTGTGCTGATTGCGTTAAGCATGATTGTGAATATCGCGATCCACAGCCTGTCGCGCACCGAACAAAGTGGGCGGTGGTGATGACAACGATTTTGACGCTGACTGATGTTGTTGTGAAACGCCGTGCCAAGCGCGTGCTTGGCCCTGTGACGCTTGATGTGACCGATCGTGGCCCAACAATGATCATCGGGCCAAACGGGTCTGGGAAAACTAGTCTGTTGCGCGTGGCTTACGGGATTGAACGGATCACAGGCGGGCAGGTGGATTGGGCCGACACCAGCACAACGGCACGGGCATTTGTGTTCCAATCGCCAACCGTGTTGCGGCGCACCGTTGCTGAAAATTTGGCCTATCCATTGCAGATTGCGGGCCAAACACGCACCGAAATTGACCGCGCTGTTGAAGAATGGCTCCATAAGGTTGGCCTAGAGACCCATGCATCCACCCGCGCCACCCGGTTGTCAGGTGGAGAGCGTCAGAAACTTGCCATCGCGCGCGCCTTGATCCGCGATCCGTCCGTCATTTTTCTGGATGAACCTTGCGCCAATCTTGATGGCCATACCACCCGTGAGATTGAGGGTATTCTTGCCGCAACGGTGCAATCTGGGACGAAGCTGATTATGGCGACCCATGATATGGGACAGGCCCGGCGTATGGCCGCAGACGTGGTGTTTATGTTATCGGGACAAGTACATGAGACAGGTCCGGCGACTATTCTGTCCGGTGCTGCCGAAACGCCTGCGCTGTCCGCGTTTTTGAAGGGTGATATTGTCACATGATCCGTATTTTAGCGTTCATGCTTTCATTGTTTTGGGGCACGATTTCAGCGGCAGATACGCTGCGTTTGGCTGTGACAACATCGTTTGACAGCTCGGGCTTGTCCGACGTGTTGCTGCCGCAGATCAAGGCCGACATTGGGCTTGATGTGCAGCTGTTGGTGGTGGGCACGGGGCAGGCGCTTCGCCTTGGGGCGGCTGGTGATGTGGACGCAGTTCTGGTGCATGCACGATCTGCCGAAGATGCGTTTATAGCGGCCGGCCACGGCACGCACCGGACCGAAATTATGTATAATGACTTTGTGATTGTCGGACCTTCCGATGATCCGGCCGACGTGCAATCGGCGCCTAGTGCCAGTGCCGCATTGGCCCAGATCGCGGCATCCAAGTCGATTTTTGTCAGTCGCGGCGACGACAGCGGCACGCATAAAGCGGAAACGGCGTTGTGGACGACAGCGCCCATGGGACGGTGGTATCGATCCGTAGGGGCTGGCATGGGGGCTGCATTGAATACAGCGTCGGCCATGGATGCTTATACGCTGTCGGACCGTGCCAGTTGGCTCAATTTTGCCAATAAGGGAAATCTGGCGCTGTTGTTCAGTGGTGATCCGGCACTGTTCAATCAATATGCGTTTTTGCCAGTCAATCCAGCCAAGGCCGAAACTGTGCGCCTGGAAACTTGGCTGACCAGTGATCGTGCGGGCGCTTTGATTGACGGTTATCGGCTGAACGGCGAACAGTTGTTCGTGTTTAATGCATCAAAACCTAAGTAAACGCATGGGTTTTGATCTAATAATATTACATAATACTGATTATACGACTTAAGGGGCGCATTAGCGGGGTGGTAGCCTGACCGCCCCATCAAGACGGATCACGGTTCCGTTGAGGTATGGATTGGCTACGATATCGCATACCAGCTTTCCAAATTCACCTGGTTGACCCAAGCGCGCAGGAAACGGAATGTTGGACGTGATCTTTTGCGTGACGTCGTCTGGCAAGCTTTCCATCATCGGTGTTTGAAAAAGCCCGGGCGCGATCGCCATGACACGGATGCCAGATTGCGCAAACTCTCGTGCTGCTGGCAGGCACATGGACGCAATGGCACCTTTGGACGCGGCATAAGCAGCCTGCCCCAGTTGTCCGTCCTCATAAGCCGCGGATGATGTGTTGATGATGACACCGCGTTCGCCGTCATCCAGCGGATCCAGTTCCATCATGGCTTGGGCCGCGTATGTCATAACGTGATATGTGCCTACCAGATTGATTCGAATGACTTTTTCGAAGGTATCAATCGACGTTTTGCCGCCACGACCAACAATACGCCCCGCATCGGCCACGCCAGCGCAGTTTACCGCGATCCTTGGCGCTGCACCAAAATGAGCTGTGATCTGGGATATGGCGCTTTCCACAGCCTGTGCATCACCGACATCGGTTTGCACAGCAAGACCACCGATTGCATCTGCGACAGTTGTGGCGTTTGTAATGTCGAAGTCCAGAATACCAACGTTCACGCCCATATTAGCCAATGATTTTGCGGTCGCAGCACCCAACCCGCTGGCGCCCCCTGCCACAACTGCTGTCATTCTTGAAGGGTTCATTATCCTATCCTTTTCAAGTCTTTATGAGTGGTTCTTTATGTTAAAGAGCAACTGAAAGAGTATGTTTTATTGGCGATAAACCGTCAATCTGGCCAGTGATGACATCGCCCGCGACAACAGCGCCAACACCTGCGGGTGTCCCTGTCATGATCAGGTCGCCCGGTTGAAGGTGATAAAACTGCGAAAGATGGCTGATGATCTCTGGAACGGACCAGACCATATCCGCTAGCGTGGCGTTCTGCCTTGTTTGATCGTTGACTGACAAGCTGATGGCTTGATCCGTTGCAGTCCACTCGCTGGCGGGTGTAATTGCCCCGACAACAGCCCCGTTTTCGATATCTTTGCCAAGTGACCAAGGTCTGCGGGCGTCTTTGCCGTCTTGTTGGCGATCGCGGCGGGTCATATCAAGCCCGCAGGCATAGCCGTAAACGGCCGTAAGCGCCCTGCCCTGATCGGCTTTGACCACTGGCGCTCCAATCGCGACCACAAGCTCCATCTCATGGTGAAAATTTGCTGTGCCTGCGGGGTAAGGGACCGTTGTTCCGCTTTGGCACAAGGCATGTGGAGATTTTGTAAAATACCACGGGGCCTCGCGGTCAACCTCGCCGCCCATTTCTGCGGCATGTGCGGCGTAGTTGCGGCCCACGCAGAATATCCGTCTGACTGGAAATAGTGCTGTGGTCCCGACAATGGGCAGCGCGGGTTGGGCTGGTGGTTGAAAAACAAAATCAGTCATTGCAGTCCTTGATCGAATTTCTGGGCAGATGTCTGTGCATTCTGGTTGTTGCGCTCTATATCTGTCCATAACAGTAATGAAGGAGCAGCCCCCAATGACACAAGCAGATATTGGTCTTATCGGCCTTGGCACCATGGGCGCGGCCCTTGCATTGAACATCTCGGACAATGGTTTTGATGTTGGGGTCTGGAACCGGACCACAAGCGTGACAGAAGATTTCAAGAACAATGCCGGTGACTTAGCGGATAAAGTTCACGCACATGAGACATTGGCAAGTCTGGTTGATGGTCTGTCAAAGCCCCGCGCGATTATTCTGATGGTCCCTGCGGGAGAGATTGTCGACAAACAGATCGCGGCCCTGCGCCCGTTGTTGGATGATGACGACATGATCATTGATGCGGGCAACGCGAATTTCCACGATACGAACCGACGTGCCCGCGACGCAGGTGACATTCCTTTTCTAGGTATCGGCGTGTCTGGTGGTGAAGAAGGCGCGCGTTTTGGCCCGTCCATTATGGGCGGTGGTAAACGGGAATATTGGGATCGTGTGTCCCATATCCTGAAGGCGATTGCAGCTGATTATGATGATACCCCTTGTGCCACATGGATGGGCGAAGAAGGTGCAGGCCATTTCGTCAAAGCTGTGCACAACGGGATTGAATACGCCGATATGCAAATGATTGCAGAGGCTTATGGCGTGATGCGTGACGGTATGGCGATGGCCCCTGATGCCATTGGGGCCACGTTTGCCCAGTGGGACAATGGCACGCTTGATTCCTATCTGACCGAGATTTCTGCCAAAGTTGCCGCGGCCACCGACCCTGAAACTGGCAAGCCGATGCTAGACGTGATCGTGGATGCAGCAGGACAAAAAGGAACAGGCCGTTGGACTGTGATCGAGGCCCAACATTTGGCCGCACCAGTGCCCGCCATTGATGCCGCTGTGGTTGCGCGCAACCTGTCATCGCAACGCGAAACCCGCCAAGTTGGGCAGGATTTGTTTGGTGCTGCTCCCCAAGCCATTGACAGTGTGACATTGGATGATTTGGAAGGCGCGTTGATCGCAGGCAAGATCATTTGCTACGCGCAAGGGTTTGAAATGATTAGCAAAGCATCCGATCAATACGATTGGGCCCTGCCCTTGCCCGATATTGCGCGGGTTTGGCGCGAAGGATGTATCATTCGGTCCAAAATGCTCAATGACATGGCCGATGCGCTGACAGATGATGCGGACCGCAATTTGATGTTCGCGCCGTTCTTTGCAGAGTTGTTAAAGGCGAACCATGACGCGCTGCGCCGCGTTGTGGCGGCAGCGGCCATTGGTGGCGTCGCGATGCCTGCATTGTCATCGGGTCTTGCGTATTTTGACGCGATGCGCACGGCGCGAGGCACTGCCAACATGATCCAAGGGCAGCGCGACTTTTTCGGCGCGCACGGGTTTGAGCGTTTTGACGGGCGCAAGGATCAGCACGGGCCTTGGGGGGCTTAACCCAGCGCGTATCCCGCGCCGCGCACGGTCCTGATCAGGTCCGTGCCGCCCGCGTTCATAAGGGCCTTGCGCAGTCGGCCGACATGCACATCAACCGTGCGGGTGTCGACGTAGACGTCCCTGCCCCAAACCCGGTCAAGCAGCATATCGCGTGACCACACGCGGCCTGGTTTTTCCATAAATGTGACCAACAGACGGTATTCCGTCGGCCCCAGTTTCAATGCAACGCCACTGCGGGTTGCGCGATGGGTTTCGGTATCCAACGCGATGTCTTGGAACGCCAGCATCTGGCCTTGGGTTGCGGGACGCACGCGGCGCAACTGTGCGCGCACACGCGCCATGAATTCGGACACCGAATAGGGTTTGACGACATAGTCATCAGCGCCCATTTCAAGCCCTTGCACGCGGTCCAACTCTTCTGTGCGGGCGGACAACATAATGACAGGTATGGCGCGGGTTGCAGGGTTTGATTTGATCTGGCGGCAGACCTCGATCCCTGACATCAATGGCATCATCCAATCAAGCACGATGACGTCTGGTGGATCCTCTGCGATGACCAATATCGCCTCTTCTCCGTTGTGGGCGGGGGTGACGCGATAGCCTTCGGCTTGCAAGTTGTAGATCATCACCTCGCGCTGTGCGGGCTCATCCTCGACGACCAGAATATGTGGAGCGAGCTGCGTCATGTGCGGTTAATCCAGATGGCCAACAAACGCAGTTTGGTCGCCTTTTGGTCGGTCCTCTTCCGGCATTTCGCCCGTTACCAGATAAATGACCTGTTCGGCCATATTGGTGACCAAATCCCCCATGCGTTCCACGTTTTTGGCCATGAAATGCAAGTGCATACAGGTGGTGATGTTGCGCGGGTCTTCCATCATGAATGTCAGATATTCCCGAAACAGCGCATTATACATCTGATCGACATCATGATCGCGTTGACGCACGTCTTCGGCCAGTTCCGCGTCGCCACGCAAATAGCTGTCGAGCATATCCTTGAGCATGGATTGCACCTCTTTCGCCATGCGGCGCAAGGCGGACTCTGATCCATTAATAGTCGGCAA
Source organism: Yoonia sp. (assembly GCA_965656885.1). GTDB lineage: Bacteria > Pseudomonadota > Alphaproteobacteria > Rhodobacterales > Rhodobacteraceae > Yoonia. The sequence continues at coordinate 86,733 of CBFHME010000009.1, read as the reverse complement.
TTCAACCAGTGTGCTGGTGCGTTTAGCCATGTTTTTGGCATAGTCACCAATGCGTTCCATGCTGGCTGCGATGCGCATGATGGTAAGGATCGCGCGCAAATCTTTGGACACGGGTGCGCGCAATGCGATGATGCGCGCGGCTTCTTCGTTGATTTGTAATTCGAGCGCGTCGATGTCCTTGTCGGCGGCACGGGTTTTTTCTGCCAAGGCCAGATCGCGGGTTTCCAATGACTTTGCCGCAGACAAAATCGCCTCTTCGACCATGCCACCCATTTTCATCACGAGGGTCTGGATCGCGTCCAGATCACGGTCATAGGCGGATGAGATATGTTCATTCATAACGTCTGCTCCTTACCCGATCCGGCCGGAAATATAGCTTTCGGTGCGCGGGTCTTCGGGATTGGTGAAAATCTTATCGGTGTCGCCGTATTCCACAAGGTTCCCAAGATGGAAAAATGCGGTTTTCTGGCTGACGCGGGCGGCTTGTTGCATGGAATGGGTTACAATCACCACACTATAGGATTGGCGCAATTCGTCGATCAGTTCTTCGACCTGAGCTGTGGCGATCGGATCAAGCGCAGAACATGGTTCGTCCATCAACAAGACCTCGGGTGCGGTCGCAATGGCGCGGGCAATGCACAAACGCTGTTGCTGTCCCCCCGAAAGCCCAGTGCCCGGCGCATGAAGCCTGTCTTTTGCCTCTGACCAAAGCGCGGCCTTACGCAGTGCGTTTTCAACAATCTCATCCAGCTCTGCCTTGTTGCGGGCAAGCCCGTGGATTTTAGGGCCGTAAGCCACATTGTCATAGATGGATTTCGGGAACGGGTTTGGTTTTTGGAACACCATACCCACCTTGGCGCGCAGCTGCACAGGATCAACGGCTGGGGCATAGATGTCTTCGCCGTCGATGCGGATGTCGCCTGCTACACGGCAGATATCAATCGTATCGTTCATGCGGTTCAGGCAACGCAGGAATGTGGACTTGCCACAGCCCGAAGGACCGATGAACGCCGTGACGGTTTTATCCGCGATGTCGACATTCACGTCCTTGATCGCGTGGGTATCGCCATAGTGGACTTGCACGGATTTGGCAGAAATCTTTGGGGGTGTCATGGGTGTGTCTTTCATGGGGTTACCAACGGCGCTCAAACCGGCGGCGTAGGATGATCGCGATGGTGTTCATAACAAGCAGGAAGATCAGCAAGGTAATAATGGCCCCAGATGCCCGTTCAACAAATCCGGGATCAGCGCGTTGGGTCCAGTTGAATACCTGCACTGGCAGGGCTGTTGCGGCCTCTCCGAACAGGCCGGCGTCGGGGGTGTAGGCGGCGGGGTATTCGCGCACGAAGGCCACCATACCGATCAGCAGCAAGGGGGCGGTTTCACCCAATGCTTGGGCCAATCCGATGATTGTGCCGGTCAAGATTCCGGGGGCAGCCAATGGCAGGACATGGTGGAATACGGATTGCATTTTGGACGCGCCTACACCCAGTGCCGCGTCCCTGATTGACGGTGGCACGGATTTAAGCGCCGCACGGGTTGAGATGATGATCGTGGGCAGTGTCATGAGTGTCAGAACCAGCCCGCCGACCAAAGGCGATGATTGGTTGAATTCCATAAAGTTGATGAAGATCGCCAGCCCAAGGATGCCGTAGACAATCGACGGCACAGCCGCGAGGTTTGAGATATTCACCTCGATCACGTCGGTCCATCGGTTTTTGGGTGCAAATTCCTCTAGATAAATAGACGCCGCAACGCCGATTGGCAGCGCCAGCACCAAAACGACGATCATCATATAAAGCGACCCAAGGATCGCGACGCCGAGGCCTGCTGCCTCTGGCCGTTGATCAGATGCATCAGGGGCAGTCAGGAACGCCCAGTTGAACGTGGTGTCAACAACGCCTGCATCAGCCAAGGCTTGGGCCAATTCGAGGGCTTCCGGTGACGTGTTGCCGTCAAGTGCCGCGCTTTGCATCGTGACGCGCCCTTTGAAATAGCCATCAATGCGGCCCGTCATCAGCAATTTGAATGACTGTTCCGTGCCGATGATTTCGGGGTTGGCCAGCACCGCGTTACGCACGGTTGCTGCGGCCTCTTTGGACAGCAGTTTGCCGATGTCTTTGTCCGATAGCGGTGTCTGCAATCCCAGATCAGCCACAGTGGTCACCAGCCCTTCGGTTAGCAATTTGGTATAACCGATTGTCGTGACTTTTTTCATCACGTCCACGTCGCGCACCCCGGATTTATCTAACTTGGCCTCGGGCAGTGGCACGGTGATCGTGGCATAGGTTTGTTTGAACGCACTGCTGCCAGAGGACACCACCGATGTAAGCAAAATGACAAGTGCGGCCATCGCCACGACAATCGCAGTGATGCCAAACAGCTTGAAGCGTGTTTCAGCGGCGTTGCGTTTGCGGGTGCGCGCATCAGCGATCAGCAATGATTTCTGGGTCATTCGTATTGTTCCCGATATTTGCGCACGATGATCAGCGCGACGACGTTTAGTCCTAGCGTGATAACAAACAGTGTCAGTCCCAGTGCAAAAGCCACCAATGTTTCAGGGCTTGCAAAATCGGTGTCACCCGTCAGTTGGCTGACGATTTTGACGGTGACTGTTGTCATCGCCTCGAACGGGTTGAGCGAAAGGCGGGCCGCGGCCCCTGCCCCCAGCACCACGATCATGGTTTCCCCGATTGCACGCGAAGCGGCGAGCAGTATTGCCCCCACGATGCCTGGAAGTGCGGCTGGGATCACAACCTGCCGGATGGTTTCGGATTTTGTCGCCCCAAGTCCGAATGATCCGTCGCGCATGGCCTGTGGGACCGCATTGATAATGTCGTCAGAAAGCGATGACACAAAGGGGATCAACATGACGCCCATCACCAAGCCCGCGGTCATGACGCTTGATGCGCTGTCGCCAAATCCCATCGGGCTTGCGAAATAGTCCCGCAAAAACGGACCAACGGTTATCAACGCAAATAATCCGTAGACGATGGTTGGGATACCAGCCAAAACCTCGATCGCGGGTTTGATGATGCTGCGCAGGCGCGGACTGGCATATTCAGACAAATAGATTGCTGCGAACAAGCCAATAGGCACGGCAAATACCAGCGCGATAAAGCTGATGTAGAGCGTCCCCCAAAGAAGCGGCAAAATCCCAAGATCGGAATCCCCTCTGAAGTTGGGCGCCCATTCTGAAGACAAGAAAAAGTCCGACCAGTGATATTGGGCAAAGAAGTTGCGCGCCTCAAATATCATTGAAAACACGATGCCCACGGTGGTCAGAATGGCGATCACAGATGCGGTGATCAGGATCAGCTTGATCCATGATTCTGCCTCTGCGCGGGCACGTAAGGTGGGTTTGACGCGCAGGGTCGATATGCCACAAGCAATCGCGGCGATACCCGCAACCACAGCCGGCGGCGCCCCGACAATGAGAGCGGCCAACGTCGGGATGGAGACAGCCAATGCGACGTTCAAACCGTATTGGCGCGGCAACGCGGCCAGCGTGCGCACGTCACCACCTGATGCGGCAATGGCGCGACGCTGGGCTGCGAAATAGCCTGCGACCACAAACAAGATCGCAATCAAAAGAGCGACTGAGATCGACATGCTTACAAATCGTCCAACGTGATTTCGTCCATGACGGTTGTCTGCACGTCTGCAAGGGCCGGATCAGATACAAGCCCGTATTCGGCCAATGGACCGTCCGGACCTGCAACATCGTCAGACACGTAGAATTCCGCAAAATCCTTGAGCCCGGGGATCACATCAAGGTGGGCTGCCTTCACATAGAAATACAATGGACGTGACACGGGGTAGTCGCCTGCCGCAATGCTTTGGGCCGTTGGCACCACGCCTGACATTGTGGCGACCTGAAGTTTGTCTGTGTTGTTTTCGTAAAACGCCAGTCCGAACACGCCAATGCCGTTGGTGTCAGCTTCGATCCGGGCAAGTGTTTCTGTATAGTCGCCGTCAACGTCCACGCTACGGCCATCGGTGCGGATTGCCATGCATTTGTCGTGGGCCGTGTCAGTGTCCATTCCGCTTGCGATCATTGCGTCATAAAAGCCGCCCTGTTCGCACCCAGCTAGAATGACCTGTTCTTCGAACACTTCGCGTGTGCCGTGTTTGGTGCCTGGGATAAAGGCTTGGATTTGTTGGTCAGGGAAATCTGCGTTCACGTCTTTCCATGTTGTCGCCGTGTTGGGCACAAGTGCCCCGTCAACGAAATGTTCTGCTGTCAGCGCCAGATACCAATCTGTGGGTGTGAATGCGAAACCGTTGCCTTCAATGTCGGAGGCGAAAACGATCCCGTCATAGCCGATGCGCACTTCGATAATGTCGGTCACGCCCGCGTCGGCACAGGCCGCACGTTCGGACGGTTTTATCGGGCGGGACGCATTGGCGATGTCGATTGTGTTTTCACCGACCCCTTCACAAAACCGCTTAAGACCCGCGGATGATCCACCCGATTCAACAACAGGTGTCGGGTAGTCAAAGTTTTCGCCAAATAGCTCGGCCACGATTGAGGCGTATGGCAATACAGTCGACGATCCCGCAACCTGAACATTGTCGCGTGCCACCGCGGCAGTTGTGGTCAATGCGGTAATCGCAACGAACGAAGCAGTTAGTTTGAACTTAGACATTGGCGTCTCCCAAAATATGTCGCTTGGACAAATCACACAGCAGCGCGTGATCCTTTGACGTGGACATTGCCTGCCCTGCGCAAAGGTTTTGTGACGGTTTTGTAAAAGTTTTATGACAGTCAGTTAATTAACCGGCAAAGTGACGGTGACAGTGGTGCCTTGGCCCAAGGTGCTGTCAATTTTTATGCGGCCGCGGTGTCGGTTGATGATGTGTTTAACAATCGCAAGCCCAAGCCCTGTTCCGCCGACTTCGCGCGATCTGTGGTTGTCGACGCGGAAAAACCGCTCTGTCAGGCGTGCGATATGATGCGGAGCGATCCCTGCACCATGGTCAGTGACGGTCAGACGCACGCCATTGCCCTGCACAGCGCCGATATAGCAGGGATCAGAGACCACGATATGAACCGTGTCATGATCGGCTCCATATTTGATGGCATTTTCCACAAGGTTCACAATGACTTGCTGCATTTGTGCCGCATCCGCTGTGATCTTGGTGGCTTGTTTTGGTAAGTCGGGCAGCAAGGTTACACCTTTTGCTGCCGCGATGGGGCCAAGGGTTGCGACTGATGATTGCACCAGCTGGGACAAATCAATTTGCGTTGTGGGTTTGTGCCGTTCGTTTTCTTCGAGTTGACTGAGTGTCATCAGTTCGTCCACGAGCCGCGTCATGCGTCCGGCCTCTTGATCCATGATCCCCAAAAAACGATCCCTTGCTGTGGGATCATCCCGTGCCGCACCGCGTAAGGTTTCGATGAAACCTGTCAGCGCAGTCAAAGGTGTGCGCAATTCATGGCTGGCGTTCGCAATAAAATCAGTGCGGAGCTGTCCGGCCATCGTTGTCAAAGATTGATCAACCAAGGTGATCAATACAGCGTCGTTCGCGGGTGCGATGTGCATCTGAAAATGGGTTTCGACACCTGCACGCCCCGATTCAAACGCGATTGTTGCATTTTTTTTCGACGCAAATACGCCCTCAATCGCGGTGATCTGGGAAGGACGGCGTATGGCCTTAATGAAATGAAGGCCGTTCAAGTCCTGACCAAACACATCAATCATAAGTTGGTTCGCGAAATCAATACGTTGGTCAGGGCCGATCAACATTGCGGGCATTGGAATTGCGCTGACAATAGCCGCGTGATCGCGTTGATTTGATGCCGCCATATCCACTTTTCCTACGTCGTTCCTGATCGCTGATGTGTTTGCATGTGCAGAAATTTATTTCCGCTCCAGCGGAACAAAACGATCAACCCTGCCGTTTACTAGGCAATACATATTTCATCGCTCCGCAGAATGTGAAAGCAAAAATTATGACCCAATACTCAATGGATGGTGGCTTCTCTTCTTTGCAAGAATTGATCCCGAACCACGCGAAAAGCACACTTGTCGTTGGTGACATGGCGCGTTGGAAGGCGCAGGGTCGCAATCTGCCTAATCTTGAGGGTTTGCGTTTCATTGATTTGTCAGCGTTGGACCAAAACGTGTTGGCCAAGCAGAAACCCGATATTATTTTGTCGCCGCTTATTAGCGAAGACTTTGACGCGGTGGATGTCGCGGGGGTGCTTGCCTCATTGAATTATGATGGGCCGTATCGGGCCGTGACGGATATAATTCCCGATCCGGAACTGGTGCGCAAAGAAGTACGTAACTATGCGCCCCACCTTGATTTTGATCTGGTCGTTTTGCCGATGATGGCACCGCAGCATTAAAGCGTAACGGCCGCGATCTTTTGCCCTTAATCGATTGGCTTTAGATCGCGGCGGAACCGTGCAGCATTCTCGGCATAATGCAGAGCGGAGGCTTGCAGCCCGGAAATGGCGGCGGCATCCAATGCGCGCACAACTTTGCCCGGTGTCCCCATCACAAGTGATCCATCGGGGATCGTTTTGCCCTCTGTTATCAATGCCCCTGCCCCGATCAGGCAGTTTTTGCCGATCACTGCCCCGTTCAAAATAGTCGCACCCATACCGACGAGCGTGTTTTCGCCAATTGTACAGCCATGAAGCATGGCCTTGTGGCCGATGGTGCAGCCCTCTCCGATCGTGAGCGGGAAGCCCATATCGGTATGCAAAACGCAGTTTTCTTGCACGTTGCTGCCCGCGCCAACACTGATCAACTCGTTATCGCCGCGCAGGGTGGACCCGAACCAGACCGATACCTCTGACGCGAGTGCGACAAGGCCGATGATGTGGCAACCCGGTGCCACCCAAGCAGACGGGTCAATCACGGGTGATTTGTCACCAAGGGCATACATCATTTGCGATCCTCGAATTGCGATTGCAGGTCGCGCACATGGTTCATCAGATCAGGTTGCTGGCTTGCGCGCAGACGTTCTGCCGAAATGATTGTTTTCAAGCGTTCCTCTGTCAGGTCCAGATCGTCGTTGACCATGACATAATCGTAGCCATCCCAATGGCTGATTTCGTCCCAGCTTTTTTGCATACGACGTTCGATTGTTTCGGGGTCGTCTTGTGCGCGGTTGACCAAACGGCGGTGCAATTCGGGGATGCTTGGTGGAAGAATAAAGATCGACAAAACATGATCGCGCAACGCCGAATTGCTGATTTGCTGTGCGCCTTGCCAGTCAATGTCGAACAACACATCGCGTCCTTCGTCGATGGCTGCCTGAACCGGCCCCTTAGGAGAGCCGTAATAGTTTTCAAAAACACGCGCGTGTTCCAGCATTTCACCGCTGTTCACTTGGGATTGAAAGTCGTCGGTGCTGACAAAGAAATAGTGCTGACCGTCAACTTCGCCTTCGCGCGGGTCGCGGGTTGTGGCAGAGACCGAAAACCGCAGGCTGTCATCCCATTTGCGCAACCGTCCGGCCAGTGTGGATTTCCCCGCCCCAGAAGGTGAGGATAAAATGATTAAAAGGCCGCGTCGCGCCATGGCTTTACTCCACGTTTTGGATCTGTTCTCGCATCTGATCAATCACGGCTTTAAGTTCAAGCCCAATCGCCGTCAACGCCGGTGAACCCGCCTTAGAGCATAAGGTATTTGCTTCGCGGTTAAATTCTTGTGACAAAAAGTCGAGTTTTCGGCCAACAGGTTTGTCGCCTTGTAGCAAGACGCGCGCCGCCTCGACATGGGCAGTTAAGCGATCAAGTTCCTCGGTGATGTCCGATTTTACGGCCAAAATCGCCAATTCTTGGGCCAATCTGTCTGGTGAAACCTCTGCTACGTCTTGCGTGATACGTGCAACGGCATCGGACAGTGATCGGGCTTGGGCCGATTTTCTATCGTTTGCTGCTGATTTGGCTTGGGCAGTCAGGGTTGCAATCTGATCAATCTGATCCGCGACAACTTTGCCAAGAGCAGCCCCCTCTGCCGCGCGCATGTCCAAGAATGCCGCGATCAAGGTGGGTATGTCGGCCTTCAACTGGGCCATGAGGTTTGACTGATCGTCTGATGACTGTGATTGCGACACCAATACACCGCGTTGGGCCAACACATCGGCGGCATTTGGTTGGGCAAGTGTGACGCCGATTTCAAATGCCCGTTCTTGCACCTGATCCAATGCGCGCAGAACCGTGTCCAACTGACTTTGATCAATTTGCAGGTTTGTTCCCGCCTCTTCGCGGGTCAGACGCAGGTTCAAGGACACATTGCCACGCGCCATCGATTTGGTGATTGCAGTTCTTGCCGTGGCTTCAAGACCGTCCAAACTATCAGGAATACGGAGTCTTATATCAAGGCCGCGGGCATTCACGCCGCGCATTTCCCAGACCCATGACATGCCGCCAGCATTTCCAGAACACGTCGCGTATGCGGTCATGGAGTTTATCATATGGCTGATCCTATCTGGGTTCGGTCTGTTGAATTGGGCGCGTCCGGCGCGGGTTCGTCATCGATCTGTTAACCCATTAACACTTAGTTAAGTGAAATACGTCGCAATCTTTGTTAAATATATATGAATAATGATCCACCGTTTTGGCGGGTCGTCCAAGAAGGGGGCTAAGCCATGACATCGCATGTTGATCTGACGACATTTACACGCCGCGCGGATGACCGCATTCATCCTACGTTGGCAAAGATTGAACGTCACTGGCAAGAGCAGCGGCTTGACGGTGGTATTCCCCGCCGCCGCCAGATTGCACCCGATGCATTGGATGATGCATTGCCGTGGTCATTTGTATTGCATCAGGTTGCGCCCGGTGTGGGCCGCATTCGCGTGGCTGGCCAAAAGCTGCACGAGATTTTGCGCATGGACCCACGCGGTATGCCGCTAAGCGCCTTTTTTGATGGTGAGGATCGCAGCAGCCTTGCTGTGCATCTTGAGGCCGCTTTTGCTGATCCCGCGATTGTCGCCCTGCCCCTGCGCGCGCCAGCCACGATTTTGCGCAAAGAAATCAACGCGCAGCTGCTGTTGCTGCCGCTTGCGGATGAAGCGGGCGAGGTCACGCGCATTCTGGGCGGTTTGATCGCGGACGGCCCGTTGGGTGCGCGCAATCGCCGTCTGCGCATTGATGACAAACAGCCCATACGCGTTGAACAAGTCCGCAGCTTGCCGACACCTGTTCATCTGCCAAACAAAAGGCCGAACACTTTTCAGCATTCGGCCCTTAAATTAGTTGTCGATAACACCTGATTAGCTGGCTTTTGCGTGGTCCAGATGTTGGCGGCGCGATGACAGCTCCTCTGATACCAAGAACGCCAGTTCAAGCGACTGGGATGCGTTCAGGCGTGGATCACAGGCTGTGTGGTAACGATCTGACAAATCCTCGTCGGTGATGTCGCGCACGCCGCCTGTGCATTCGGTCACGTCTTTGCCTGTCATTTCGAAATGCACACCGCCTGGCACTGTGCCTTCGGCGTTGTGAATGGCAAAGAATTCGCGCACTTCACGCAGCACACTTTCAAAGGGGCGGGTTTTATAGCCCGTTGTCGATTTGATCGTGTTGCCGTGCATCGCGTCACAGGTCCAGACCACGTTGGCGCCTTCTTCTTCGACGGCTTTGATCAGGCGTGGCAGATGTTCACCCACGGACCCTGCCCCAAACCGGTTGATCAAGGTCAGACGGCCCGGTTCGTTTTCCGGGTTCAGCGTTGCCATCAACGATTTGAGATGCCCGGTCGTCATTGACGGACCACATTTCAAACCGATTGGGTTTTGCACACCTTTGCAGAATTCAACATGCGCCCCGTCTGGTTGACGTGTGCGATCCCCGATCCAGATCATGTGACCCGAACCTGCCAGCCATTTGCCGGACGTGGAATCAACGCGTGTTAACGCCTCCTCGTATTCCAGCAACAACGCCTCGTGGGATGTGTAGAAATCCACGGTCTGCATCGCGTGTGATGCTTGGTTGCGGATGCCCGCGGCTTCCATGAAATCAAGCGTATCGCCAATGCGTTCGGCCATTTCGCGGTATTTCTCGGCTTCTGGACCAGATGTGAAGTCAAGTGTCCAAGCGTGAACCTTGCGCACGTCTGCATAGCCACCTGTTGAAAATGCACGCAGCAAGTTCAGTGTTGCAGCGGCTTGTAGGTATGCCTGTTCCATACGGGTTGCATCTGGGATGCGTGCCTCTGGCGTGAAATCAAAACCGTTGATGATGTCGCCGCGGTAGCTTGGCAATTCCACGCCATTTGCGGTTTCTGTCGGTGCGGAGCGCGGCTTGGCCATTTGTCCCGCCATGCGGCCCACTTTGACCACGGGCACTTTTGCGCCGTATGTCAGGACCATTGCCATCTGCAACATCACCTTAAATGTGTCGCGGATGCCGTCAGCAGAGAATTCGGCAAAGCTTTCGGCGCAGTCGCCGCCTTGCAGCAAAAACGCATCTCCGCGACTCACTGCAGCCAATTCGTTGCGCAATTTGCGGGCTTCACCGGCGAAAACCAACGGTGGATAACTGGCAAGACGGCCTTCGACGGCGTTCAACGCGCTTTCATCGAGATAGTCAGGCATCTGAATCCGGGGCTTTTTGCGCCAGTCAGATTTTTGCCAATTCGTCATCGTCTTGCTCCAATATATCAAGTTTTTAGCTACTGTTAGCGGTAGCAAAGTAGGTATACCCTTTGGAAATCAAAAGGCAAATGCTACAAGGCACAGATTGCAAATGAATTGCAACCATTGACGGACAACAAAACAAGCGCAATAGGGCTTGTCGGATCAGGTGAAAGCTGATGTGGTCCCGAAACGTCCCTTTACAAAGAATACGCCGATGACGATTGAGCCCCAAACCGTAGAAGTTGACCACGCAGGCAAGCCGCGCCGGTTTGTGTTTGTGCTGATGAACAACTTTACGATGCTTTGTTTTGCCTCTGCGATCGAAAGTTTGCGGATCGCAAACCGCACGGCGGGTAAAACGCTTTATAGCTGGCGGATCATTGGTGAAGGCGGCGAAACGGCGACCTGTTCAAATGGCTGCGTGTTCAATGTAGAGGATAGCCTGTCAGAGCTAGATCGCGATGACACGATCATGTTGTGCGGCGGCGTTGATGTGCAGCACGCGACGACCAAACCCATTTTGAACTGGATTCGCCGCGAGGCTCGTCGTGGCGCGACAATCGCGGGCCTTTGCACTGCTGGTTACACGATGGCCAAGGCGGGTTTGCTTGACGGGCGCAAGGCAACGATTCATTGGGAAAACCAAGACAGCTTTATCGAAGAGTTCGATGAGGTTGAGCTGACGAAATCTGTGTTTGTTGTGGATGGTAACCGGATCACCACTGCGGGCGGGACGGCATCAATCGACTTGATGCTAAAAATTGTGGCTGATGACCACGGCGAAGAATTGGCCAATGCTGTCGCCGATATTTTGATTTATTCGTCCATTCGGACCGATCAGGATACACAGCGGCTTTCGATCCCGACGCGCATTGGGGTGCGGCATCCGAAATTGTCCAAGGTCATTCAGATCATGGAAACCAATATCGAAGAACCGATTAGCCCTGCTGTTCTGGCCAAAGATGTGGGCATGTCGACACGTCAACTTGAACGGCTGTTCCGCCGTTATTTGTCGCGCAGCCCCAAACGCTATTACATGGAATTGCGTTTGCAGAAGGCGCGTAACCTGTTGATGCAAACGGATATGACGGTCATCAATGTGGCCTTAGCGTGTGGGTTTGCATCGCCGTCGCATTTTTCCAAGTGCTACCGGTCACACTACGACACCACGCCATATCGTGAACGCGGAACACATGCGACGCGGCTGTCGATCTAACGGCAAAAGCCGTTTGCCCATGATGCAGGCCGATCCACTGAAAAAAGGCCGCTCTTAAGCCGAATTGCCCTAGGGTTCCGACTTTCCTTTTGGAAACGCCGCGTTTAATCTCTCCCGCAGGATAATTTATCCACCTAGGGAGAGAAAAATGAAAAACCTACTTTTGGCGACAACCGCCATCACAGCAATGGCTGGGGCTGCGTTCGCAGACGGCCATGCAGAAGAAATCAAAATCGGCGTGATCTTGGGCTTCACTGGTCCACTTGAATCCATCACACCAGCCATGGGCGCAGGCGCCGAACTGGCAATGGCAGAAGTTACCGAATCTGGTGCTTTGATGGGCGGATCTACTGTCACGTCTGTACGTGGTGACAGCACATGCATCGACGCGGGTGCGGCAACAACAGCTGCGGAACGTCTGGTAACTGCTGACAAAGTGAACGCCATCATGGGCGCTGACTGTTCCGGCGTAACTGGAGCGATCCTTGCAAACGTTGCATTGGCAAACGGCACAGTGATGATTTCGCCATCCGCGACATCCCCAGGCCTGTCCACAGCAGAAGACAACGGCTTGTTCTTCCGCACAGCACCATCTGACGCGCGTCAGGGTGTGATCATCACAAACATCCTTCAGGATCGTGGTGTAAACGAAGTTGCTTTGACATACACAAACAACGACTACGGCAAAGGTTTGGCTGACGCATTCCAGGCTTCTTTTGAAGCAGCTGGCGGCACAGTCACAATTTCCGCAGCCCACGAAGATGGCAAGGCCGACTATTCCGCAGAAGTTGGTGCACTTGCATCCGCTGGCGGCGAAGTTCTGGTTGTTGCAGGTTACGTTGACCAAGGTGGTTCCGGTGTGATCCGCTCCGCACTCGACACAGGCGCATTCGACACATTCTATGTGCCAGATGGCATGGTCGGCGCAAAGCTGAACGAAAACTTTGGTGCTGAACTGAACGGGTCTTATGGCGCGTATCCAGGCACTGACAGCGAAGGTGCGGCAACATTCGTTGGCCTGGCCGAAGCTGCTGGTTTCGACGGCACATCTGCATTCGCACCAGAATCCTATGACGCTGCTGCGTTGATCATGCTTGCGATGCAGGCTGCTGGGTCTTCTGCATCTGCGGATTTCAAAGATCACGTGATGAATGTTGCAAACGCACCGGGCGAACAGATCTTCCCAGGTGAATTGGCAAAAGCTCTTGAGATTCTCGCAGCTGGCGGCGAAATCGACTATGTTGGTGCATCCGCGGTTGAGCTGATCGGTGCTGGTGAATCTGCTGGTAACTATCAGGAAATCGAATTTGCTGACGGCGTATATTCCACTATCGGCTACCGCTAAGTTGATTGGTTGAATGCGGAATGGCGCGGGGTTTCCTCGCGCCATTTCAACAAGTTACAGCACATATTGAATGTGCTTTCGGGGGAAAGACATGATTGTTGTTGAAAATCTGGTGAAGACCTTTGGTGGTTTTCATGCTGTGGATGGTGCGTCATTGCGCATTGAAGAAGGCACAATCACGGGTCTCATTGGCCCGAATGGTGCGGGAAAAACCACGCTTTTCAATGTGATTGCGGGTGTTCTTGAACCAACTGCTGGCCGTGTCACCATGCACGGGCAAGACATCACGGGCCTGCCGCCGCATCAGCTGTTTCATAAGGGACTGCTGCGCACGTTTCAGATTGCCCATGAATTTTCCACCATGACAGTTCGCGAAAACCTGATGATGGTGCCCGGTGCCCAATCAGGTGAAACGCTGTGGAACGCTTGGTTTGGCCGCAAACGGATCGCGGATGAAGAACGCGCCCTACTGGCGAAAGCCGACGAGGTGCTCGAATTCCTGACAATTGACCATCTAAAGGATGAAAAGGCAGGCAACCTGTCGGGCGGACAGAAAAAGCTGTTGGAGCTGGGCCGCACAATGATGGTTGACGCCAAGATCGTGTTTTTGGACGAGGTTGGTGCGGGCGTGAACCGCACTCTGCTCAATACAATCGGTGACGCCATCATTCGTCTGAACAAAGAACGCGGCTATACATTTGTTGTGATTGAACACGACATGGACTTCATCGGCCGCCTTTGCGACCCCGTCATTTGCATGGCTGAGGGCAAGGTGCTGGCCGAGGGCACATTGGCCGAGATCAAAGCCAATGAGCAGGTGATCGAAGCCTATCTTGGCACGGGTCTGAAAAACAAAGATCAGCTAGCGACCGCCTGATGGGACAGATTTTGAGTATTTTAGAAAAAGCGAGACAGGCCAATGTCTGAACCATTCTTGATCGGTGACGCCATGACGGGCGGTTATGGCAAGGGTCCTGATATCTTGCACGGATGCACTGTGTCCGCCGAGAAGGGCGAAATTGCCGTGATCGTTGGCCCAAATGGTGCGGGTAAATCCACAGCCATGAAGGCGGTGTTTGGCATGTTGAATGTGCATAGCGGATCGGTCCGACTGGATGGTGAAGATATCACCCACCTGACCCCGCAAGAACGGGTTGTGAAGGGCATGGGTTTTGTGCCCCAGACGTCCAACATCTTTACGTCGATGACTGTAGAAGAAAACCTAGAAATGGGCGCGTTTATTCGCACCGATGATTATGCGGATACGATGACGCAAATTTACGATCTGTTCCCGATCTTGAAGGACAAACGTAACCAGGCGGCCGGTGAATTGTCTGGTGGTCAGCGCCAGCAAGTGGCCGTCGGGCGCGCGTTGATGACCCAGCCGAAGGTTCTGATGCTTGATGAACCCACCGCGGGTGTATCACCCATCGTGATGGACGAGTTGTTTGATCGCATTATCGAGGTATCGCGCACAGGTATCCCCATCTTAATGGTGGAACAAAACGCCAGACAAGCCCTTGAAATTGCGGACAAAGCCTATGTTCTGGTGCAAGGTCGTAATGCCCACACGGGCACGGGCAAAGAATTGCTTGCGGATGATGAAGTCCGCCGCAGCTTCTTGGGCGGATGATCAGGATGGCCGTTCTTTCTTGTTGTCTTGCCGCGCCTGCCGCGGCTGATTTTCTGGCTTGTCAGATGGATGATGGCACATCGCTATCGTTCGCGATTGATCGCAATCAGTTTATGGATGCAGTCAGCGCCGAAGAGCCGATCCGTCGCAAGGTCACCCATGTGCAGCGTGGATCGCAGCGGTATCCGGCGGAGCCTTTTATCATCGGCAACCTGCGCGGGTTTCACGCCGATGGTTTGGGTGGCACGTCAGTTATGTTCGTGGTGAACCCAGACGGGTCCGCCATCTATTCCAATGCACGGTCTGGCGAAAAGCTGACCGGCACTTGTGAGGACCAATAATGGATTTTCTAAACGCCATTGTAGCATTTTCCAATTTCGTCTTGGTGCCTGGCATGGCCTACGGTGCCCAGTTGGCTCTTGGGGCGTTGGGTGTCACGCTGATCTACGGTATTTTGCGGTTCTCGAACTTTGCCCACGGTGACACGATGGCATTTGGCACGGCCATGACCATTTTGTTCACAACGCTACTGCTGTCGATGGGGATCACGTTTGGGCCCCTTCCAACTGCATTGCTCGCCCTGCCCTTTGGCATCGCGGCCACGTGCATATTGGTGTTGTTGACCGACCGCTTTGTCTACCGGTTTTACCGCAAACAAAAGGCAGCTCCGGTGATCCTTGTGATCGTGTCGATGGGTGTGATGTTCATTATGAACGGTGTTGTCCGGTTTATCATCGGTGTGCGTGATATCCGGTTTGCAGATGGTGAGCGTTTCATCATCTCAGCACGGGATTTCAAAGAGATGACGGGTCTGAAAGAAGGGCTTGCCATTAAAACCACCCAAGGGATGACCGTTGTGGTGGCGATTATTGTGGTGGCGATTTTATTCTGGTTCTTGAACAAAACCCGCACTGGCAAATCCATGCGTGCATTTTCAGACAACGAAGATTTGGCGTTATTGTCGGGGATCAACCCTGAACGTGTTGTCATGGTGACGTGGATGATCGTGGCCGCATTGGCGACCACTGCTGGTGTGCTTTACGGTTTGGACAAGTCGTTCAAGGCGTTTACTTACTTCCAACTGCTGCTGCCCATTTTCGCCAGTGCGATTGTTGGCGGATTGGGCAACCCGCTTGGTGCGATTGCGGGCGGGTTTGTCATCGCGTTTTCCGAAGTCACCATCACTTATGCGTTCAAGAAAGTGCTGGTTTACCTGATGCCAGAAAGCCTTGAGCCATCGGGTCTCGTGCAGCTTTTGTCGACTGATTATAAATTCGCTGTCAGCTTTGGTATTTTGATTATCGTGCTGCTGTTCAAACCGACCGGCCTGTTTAAGGGGCAATCCGTATGACCATTTCATTGCGTAACACATTCCTCGTTCTTGGGGTGGCGGCCCTGTATATTCTGGAAGGGTCAACGACGTTCTGGATTTTCTCCGGCTCATGGGATTCCGCGTTAAAGATGCTCAACTTTGCGCTGATTGGCGCAATCATGGCCTTGGGCGTGAACCTGCAATGGGGTTTCGCGGGTCTGTTTAACATCGGCATCATGGGCTTTGTCGCACTAGGTGGACTGGCGACTGTGCTGATTTCCATGCCGACGACCCCTGGTGCGTGGTCCGCAGGCGGTTTCCAGATTGTGGCTGGACTTGTTCTTGGCGCTGCTACGATTGTCGGGGCCGTGATGATGTATGCGTGGCTCCCCAAGGGGCGGTTGCGCACGTTCATGACGCTTGCGCTTGTGGTTCTTGGCTTTTTCGCATTTCGCGCTGTATTTGACGGCGGTGTTGCGGGGGTAGAGGCGATTGATCCGGCAGCCACTGGTTACCTTGGCGGTCTGAACTGGGGCGGCGAAAACTACAAAGACTACGGTTGGCTAACAGTTGTTGCATGGCCTGTCGGTGGTTTGCTGGCCGCTGGTGCCGCGTGGATCATCGGCAAAACCGCGCTTGGGTTGCGGTCGGATTATCTGGCGATTGCGACGCTTGGTATTGCGGAGATTATCATCGCCGTAATGAAGAACGAGGATTGGTTGTCGCGTGGTGTGAAAAACGTAAACGGCCTGCCCCGCCCTGTGCCCTATGAAATCGACTTGCAGAACGACCCCGGCTTTATCGAGCGTGCGGCGTCTTGGGGACTTGATCCAACGGCGGCGTCAACGCTGTATACCAAAATCGGGTATGCTTTGTTGTTCACTGTATTCTTGGTGGCCCTGTTGTGGTTGGCGCAACGCGCACTCAACAGCCCGTGGGGCCGTATGATGCGGGCCATCCGCGACAACGAAGTGGCAGCCGAGGCGATGGGTAAAAACGTGACCGCGCGCCATTTGCAAATTTTCATTCTGGGCTCCGCGATTTGCGGGATCGCAGGTGCGATGATGACCACGCTGGATAGCCAGCTGACGCCGACCGCCTATCAGCCGTTGCGCTTTACGTTTCTGATTTGGGTGATGGTCATTGTCGGTGGGTCGGGCAATAACTTTGGTGCTGTCTTGGGCGGTTTCCTGATCTGGTGGCTTTGGGTGATGGTTGAACCGCTTGGCCTTTGGATCGCGGACGTCACGACATCGGGGTTTGCCGAAGATCACTGGTTCCGCATTCGCATGGAAGATGCCGCAGCGCATTTCCGCCTGTTCACAATGGGGCTCGTGTTGCTGCTTGTACTTAGGTTCAGTCCGCGTGGGTTGATGCCCGAGCGGTGAAGATCGGGTTTCTGCATACAGCACAGGTGCACGTGGCGACATTTGACGCGTTGTTGGCCGGGTCAGGCGTAGACACGGTGCACCGTGTTGACGAAAATCTATTGGCCCGTGCGCAGGCCGATGGTGTCGGGGCCGTGCGTCAAGACGCACGCTACGCAGTTGCGCATCTTCAACAGGCGGATGTGGTTGTTTGCACATGTTCCACCTTGGGCCCATTGGTCGACGAGATGGACGCGCCTGATGTGTTGCGGATTGACCGGCCAGCGTTTGAACGCGCTCTATCTATCGGGCCGCACATTTTGATGGTGGTGTGTTTGCAAAGCACGATCGCGCCGTCTGAAGCATTGCTGACTGATTGTGGCGGCGACGAGCGTGCGCAGACCCTACTGTGCAAAGATGCATGGGCGCATTTCGAAGCGGGTGATATGCCCGCATTTTACGAAACGATAGCGAATGATGTGCGCGATGTGTTGCGATCCAGGCCTTTTGACGCTGTGATCCTTGCGCAAGCATCAATGGCTGGGGCGGCAGATTATTTAGGCGATGTTGGCCTGCCCGTGCTTTCAACCCCTCAGATGGCGGTTGATGCGGCTTTGGCGCGAATACGCTAGAAGACTTTGGCGCAAACCGCTAAACACTGGGACAGCACCGAAATCTAAAGGACGACCAACATGGCACTCATATTCCGCTGGCTGTTTCGGTTGGTCACGGTGATGATCGCGTTGGTGATTGGTGTGTTTGCGCTTGCGTATTATTTCGCGTCGCGGTCATTGCCTGATTACAACATGGAAGCAGCGGCCCTTGGTCTGAATGCCCCTGTCGAAATTGTGCGCGACAACGCAAATGTCCCCCACATCTTTGGCGAAAGCGATGCGGATGTCTATTTCGCGCTTGGCTTTGCTCATGCCCAAGACCGTCTGTGGCAAATGACCATGCTGCGCCGCACAGCACAGGGACGCCTGTCAGAGCTTTTTGGAACGCGGACGCTGGCCATTGATAAGGTGCTGCGCCGCTTTGATCTATACACCCTTGCGGTGGCGTCTGTTGATGCACAGGACGCACAAACCACGATCGCACTAGAAGCCTATGCCGCAGGCGTGAACGCGTGGTTGGCAGAGGTGAACGCAGGCGCGCGTGGTCGTGGTGCACCAGAAATGTGGCTGTTCAACCACGCAGTTGCCCCTTGGCAGCCTGCTGATAGTTTGGCGATCTTAAAGGTCATGGCATTACAGCTGTCGTCCCATTTGGAACGAGAGGTGCTGCGCGCGCGCACGTCACTAATGTTGCCCGCAGAGCGGCTTGTTGATTTGCTACCTGATGACCCAACAGCGGGAATTGCCGCCCTGCCCGACTATGCGCAACTTGTGCCGGGGTTGCCGCGCTATATGCCAAATAGTCGCCTTGCTTACGGCCCACTGAACCCGTCCAAAGCACCCGAACTTGCTGGTGCATCCAATGCATGGGCGGCGGCAATTGACCGTTCTGCCGCTGGTGCGACCTTGCTGGCCAACGATCCGCATTTGGGCCTGACAGCACCGTCGATCTGGTATCTTGCGCGGCTTGAGTTGGAATCTGGCGGCGTGATCGGCGGCACGATCCCCGGGATGCCTGTTGTTTTAACCGGACGTAGCGCCGATCTGGGATGGGGTTTGACCAGCAGCTATCTGGACGACCAAGATGTTTTCCTCGAAGAATTGAACCCCGAAAACCCAGAAGAATACCGCAGCATCAACGGCTGGGTTCCGTTTCGCAGTCGCGACAGTATCATCCAGATCAAGGACGCACCCGCGCAGACCCTAAAACTGCGGTGGAGCGCGAATGGCCCGATCATGCCTGCCGACCAATATGACCTGCGCGGGATCACGCCAGCGGGGCATGTGGCCGCGATTGGTTGGACCGCCCTGTCCGACAAAGACACATCCATGTCAGCGGCCCTGTCGATTGTGGGCACAAAAACGGTGCAAGACGCCATTCAAGTGGCTGAAGGCTATATCGCACCTGCGCAAAACCTGACGCTTGCCGACCGAAATCAGATTGCGATGAAGGTAATTGGCGCATTTCCTGCGCGTGATCTTGCGCATCAAAGCAAAGGACGATTGCCCAGTTTTGGCTATCTGCCCGAAAACCGGTGGAAGGGGCGCCTGCCTTATGCTGATAACCCTGAGTTTGTGAACCCTACCGGCGGGATCCTTGGCAATACCAACAACAAAACCATCGATCGTCCTTTTCCCGATCACGTGTCCTATGAATGGGGCGATACGCAGCGCATCAACCGCTGGACGCGTCTGATGCAAAGCCGCGCAGTCCACACCCGCGAAAGCTTTATCGAGGCGCAGCTTGATACGGTCAGTTTCACCGCGCGGTCGCTGCTGCCGCTGATTGGCGCTGATTTGTGGTTCACAGGCGAAGCCGCCGCAGATGGCACGCCAGAACGTCGCCGCCAGCAAGCGTTAGAGCTGCTTGCGGCGTGGAACGGTGAGATGAACGAGCATTTGCCCGAACCTCTACTTTATGCGGCGTGGTTGCGCAGTTTGCAGGACCGCTTGATCCGCGACGAAATGGGACCGCTGACATCCGAATTCACGCATCCGAACCCTGTGTTTATCGAACGTGTTTTTCGCGACATCGACGGGGCGTCGGTTTGGTGTGATGTCTTGCAATCCGCCCCTGTGGAAACCTGCACTGACGTTGCCCGTCTTGCGCTGGATGATGCATTATTATGGATCGGTGAAAACGCAGAAGGCTATGTGGGGTCATTGCGCTGGGGCGATTTGCACCAAGCAACGCATGACCACCCTGTTCTTGGCACTGCCCCCGTTCTGAACTGGTTTGTGAACATTCGCCAATCAACAAGCGGTGGCGACAACACGCTGCAACGCGGGCGCACATCAGGCACGGGACCGAACCCCTATCAGAATGTGCATTCGGCTGGCTATCGGGGGGTGTATGACTTTGCCGATCCCGACAGTTCGGTGTTTGTGTCTGCCACGGGGCAGTCCGGCCATCCATTGTCGCGGTATTATGACAACTTGGGTGAGCTGTGGCGGCGCGGCGAATATATCCCGATGTCGCTTGACCCTGATCTTGCGCGTGCAGCTGCCGTTGGCGTGACCCAACTTGTGCCAGCCGCCAACTAAAGCCGCGTAAAGCGTTCTTTTTGCAGAAGTGTCCAGAACACTGTCAGGTTATAGCCGCTGTCGGTCATGTCTTCGTTTGTCACGATGCCCTGTTCGAACAGCCACGCCCGTTCGCGTCCTTGGGCGAACGATAAATCAAGCATCTCTTCGCGCCGAGGATCCTTGAGATGTTCAGCAAGCGAGCCAAGCAAATCATCCATTCCCGCGCCAGTGACGGCAGAAATCGCGTAAAGATCATCCTTACGCGCGGCCTCTGTCTGGGCCGCGTCGCGCGCGTCATCGTCAAGCAGGTCTGTTTTGTTCCACACTTCGACCATTGGCGCATCTTCGGGGATGCCAAGGGTACGCAGAATGGTCATCACATCGGCGGCTTGTTCTTCTGTCTGGTCGTGGCTGATGTCGCGCACATGTACGATCAGATCAGCGTCCAGCACTTCTTCCAATGTGGCGCGGAATGCGGCAACCAATTCGGTTGGCAGGTCACTGATGAACCCCACTGTGTCCGACATGATAACTTCGTCGCCCGATGGCAATTCGATTTTGCGCATTGTTGGGTCAAGCGTGGCGAACAACATATCCTTGGCGAACACTTCTGCACCCGTCAAACGGTTGAACAGCGTGGATTTACCGGCGTTGGTATAGCCGACAAGCGCCACAATCGGGAACGGCACCTTGGCGCGGGATGCGCGGTGTAGTTCGCGGGTTTTGACGACCTTGGCCATCTGTTTACGCAGGCGGTTCAGCTGATCATCAATCGCCCGTCTGTCGGCCTCGATCTGGGTTTCACCCGGACCACCAACAAAGCCCAAACCACCACGTTGGCGTTCAAGGTGGGTCCAAGCCCGCACCAACCGCGTGCGTTGGTATGACAATGCGGCCATTTCGACTTGAAGCACACCTTCGGCGGTGCGGGCGCGGTCGCTAAAGATTTCCAAAATCAGGCCAGTGCGGTCAAGCAATTTGACGCCCCAAGCCTTTTCAAGGTTGCGTTGCTGCACCGGCGTGACTGGCCCGTCGATCAAGACCAGCTCAACCTCGTTATCGTGGAACAGCACGCGTAACTCTTCGATCTTGCCCTTGCCCAGCAACATGCCTGCGTGGATTTTTGGCAAACGCACGACGTCGGCGCCGATCACCTGAAGGTTTGGCAAAGCGGCGGCCAAGGCCACGGCTTCTTCAAGCGCAGGGCCAGCGTCCCTGCGGGTATGATCGGTTTTCAAATCCGGATGGATCACCCAAGCCCGTGTGGTGGGCTGATCGTGCTCAAGCAAACTTATTCTTCGCCTTCATAAAGGCTGATCGGTTGTGCAGGCATGATTGTCGAAATCGCGCTTTTATACACCAGCTGAGCCTGTCCATCACGACGCAACAGCACACAAAAGCTGTCGAACCACGTAATAACGCCCTGCAATTTCACACCGTTCACAAGAAAAATTGTGACAGGCACTTTGGTTTTGCGGACATGGTTTAGGAATGAATCCTGAAGGTTTGCTTTATCGGCCGCCATTGCGAGGCCCCTTTTTTATTATTGAGGCCGCGCGAGCGACCTTCCCCAGTTATTTGGTGCAGTATGTCGCGCCATTCACCAAGTTTCCAGCCCCAAAAATGAAACTTCAGTTTCGCCAGATTTCTGGGTTGAACAGGGCGATAATGGCCAGTGTTTCCAAGCGTCCCAATACCATGGCTGCGGCCAGCACCATTTTGGCACTATCTGGAATGCCCGAATATAAAACCGGGCTTTCGGCCGCGACATCCGCCAATGGCCCTGTTGTGGAAAGTGCCGCGACCGCCAAGACCATCGCTGTTTCAAATTGCACGCCTGTAAGTGACAATGCCACCATCACCCCTGCAATGCTGAGTGCAAACAACATAAAGAACACCCACGAAATATAGGCGCCCTGTTTGCGGATACGGCGCGCATCGCGGCCACCACCGCCCACGGATGATGGATGCACAAGGCGCTGCAATTCGCGTTCAGAGTGGCGGTAAAGCGCATAAATACGCAACAGTTTCACACCGCCCGCAGTTGTCGCGACGCCGCCCCCGATCAACGACAAGCCCACAAGAAACAAGCCCGGTGTTTCCAGCCCTGACCAATCCGCCGCGCCAAGCCAATAGCGCGATTCAAATCCGGTGGTGGTCAGGAAAGATGTCACCGTGAACAAAGCCCCCCAAATGGCACGGACCATCTGGCCAAACGGGGATGCCGCGTCTTCGCCGATGGAGCCCACGAAGTGGCGCAAAAACAAAAGCGATGTGACCAGAAGGATTAGCGCCAATCCCATGCGGAATTCGGGATCAGCAGCTAACCCTTTATCATTCTCACCCAAAAGACCCGGACTGAAGCTGAGCCGTGATAGGGCCAGGATAAAGAATACGAGGATCATCACCTCGCCCCAAAACCCTGACACGGCATAGTACAAACCGCCAATGGGTGTGATTCCGGACGTCGACAATACTGACATTGCATGCACGATCGCGACGTAGGGCACCTCGCCTAGGCTCACAAGGCCGACCCACAAGACGAATGTTAATGCGGCATAAACTGGCGCAAGCCGCAGCGTGTATCGCACGAGGCGCTCTGACGGATCGGCCACTTGGGAAATCTGGTGGAATGCGGTGGCAACAGCCCCTTTGCCCGCCGAACTGGTTGATCGCACCTCAAACCCGCCAAGGTTCATTGGTGCAAAGATTGAAACGGCCGTGATCCACACAAGCAATCCGCCAAGCCACCCGACAAGGCCGCGCCACAAATGCACCGATGGCGTCAGGCGTCCGATGTTGTCATAAACCGTGGCCCCTGTTGTGGTGAAGCTGGACACCATTTCAAACCAGGCGTTCAGAAAACTGGTGTTGCCGACCGCCTCTTGAAACGGAATGGCAAACATCACGGGAAGTCCAGCGAAAGCGGCCAATAGCGCCAAAAGCTGACTGCGCGCAACACTGCGCGGCGCATATCCAATCGTGGCCAAGCCAATGATGAACGTCAGGATTGAAAACAGGATGAACCCGTAAAAGAAGACCCGCATGGTATGAAAGTCACCAAGCGCCAATCCATGCGCCGCAGGCACAATCATCGCGACTGCGCCAAACCCCATCAGCACCACAAAAAACGGAACGCGGGTCAGAAAATCCATTAGAAAAAGTCGATCGAGACCTGAAGAAGGCGCTCAATCTCTGACACATCGTCGGCCATTGCGAAAATGGCGATCACGTCACCCTCATCAATGCGGGTATCGCCCTTTGGTTTCATGGTCTGCCCGTTTTTCATGACAGAACAGACGATCGTACCTTCGGGGAAATCAATGTCTTTGACACGCTGCCCTGCGATGGGGGAGGTCCCCAGCACTTGGGCTTCGATGACTTCCGCCTCTGCATCGCCAATGGAATATACGCCCCGCACCCGTCCATGCCGGATGTGACGCAGGATCGAACTGACGGTTGTTGCGCGCGGATTGATATAGGCATCAATATCCAGTGGCCCCATCAACGGCACTAGCGTTGGATCGTTGATCAAGGAAATTGCCATCGGACAGCCCATTTCCTTGGCGCGCACAGACGCAAGCAGGTTCGTTTTATCATCATCGGTTACGGCCAAGACCGCATCCGCAGATGTGATCCCCGCCTCGTCCAGCAGACCGCTATCAAGACCGTCACCATGCAAGACGATTGTGCGGTCCAGCATGTCGGCGGCGTTTTCCGCAATTTCGCGGTCTTTTTCGATCACCTTGACGCGGACCCGTTCAGTGCGTGCCTCTAGCGCGCGGGCCACGCCCAATCCGACATTGCCGCCGCCAATAATGACGATGCGTTCTTGTTTGGCGTGGGTTTTCCCGAAAATTTCCAGCGTGCGGGTCATGTCCATCGTATCGGTGAACAAATAGCATTCATCCCCAGGAAACAGCTGATCGCCAGCGTTGGGCACAAACAATGTCCCTTCGCGTCGCACCCCTACCACCAAGGCACGCAAGGTCGAAAACAAATCCGTCAGCTGCCGCAATGGGGTGTTGATCACAGGGCAATCGTCCCCAATCGTAATCCCCAAAAGCTGGGCTTTGCCTTCCAGGAAACTTTCGGTGTCAAATGCTGCCGGGGCAGCCAAACGGCGCAGTGCGGCCTCTGCGACCTCTTTTTCTGGGCTAATGACCACGTCGATTGGCAGGTGATCACGGCGATAAAGATCGGAATAAATGGCCGTCAAATAGCTTTGCGACCGCAAACGCGCAATTTTGCGTTGGATCGCAAACACAGAATGGGCCACCTGACAGGTGACCATGTTGACCTCATCGGAATGTGTGGCGGCGATGATCATATCTGCATCAGCGGCCCCGGCACGTTCCAGAATGTCTGGATAGCTGGCAAAGCCCGAAATCCCTTGCACATCAAGGGTATCAGTGGCGCGACGCACCAATTCCGGGTTGTTATCAACGACGGTAACGTCGTTTTTTTCACCCGATAGATGGCGGGCGATTTGCCAACCCACCTGCCCTGCACCGCAGATAATCACTTTCATGACGCCACTCCTTCGTGTTCGTCACGCGTGCCAGAGTATCGCACGCAGGTCAATTCAGGTTTCACCTTCAACATAGGCCACGCGCCCGCCGGCTTTGTTGGTTGTCGCAACGCCAAGCGATTTCAATTTACGATGCAGCGCTGACCGTTCCATACCTACGAAGGACGCAGTGCGGCTGATGTTGCCACCAAAGCGGTTGATCTGCGTCAGCAGATATTCGCGTTCGAACAATTCGCGCGCATCACGCAACGGCAATGTCGCAAGCCCACCTGACAGCACAATCCGGCCTTCATCGACGGCGGCGGCTTCATCCGACGCGGGCAGCTCTTTTGCTGCAATCTCATCGCTGTTTTCCCCAAGGATTAGAACGCGTTCCACGACGTTCTTTAACTGGCGCACGTTGCCGGGCCAAAGCATGGTTTGCAGCAAAGCACGGGCATCGTCAGCAAGTTTGCGCAATGGCAGCCCTTGGGTTTTATTAAATGTCTCGATGAAGTATTCGGCCAATACGGGAATATCTTCGCGGCGTTCTTCCAGACTAGGCACGGCAATCGGAACTACATTCAACCGATGGTAAAGCTCCTCTCGGAATGTGCCTGCGTCAATCGCTCTCGCCAAATCGCGGTTGGTTGAAGAAATGACGCGCAGATCGACCTGCACTTTATCCGTCCCACCTACGCGCTGAAAGCGCTGATCAACCAAGACGCGCAAGATTTTGGACTGTGTGCCAAGCGGCATATCGGCGATCTCTTCGAAATAGATAACGCCTCCGTTTGCTTCTTCGAGCAGGCCTTTTTCGATCCCCTTGGCCCCACCTTCACGGCCAAAAAGCACCTCTTCCATGCGATCAGGCTCAATCGAAGCAGAGTTCACGGTCACAAACGGCGCCGAGGCCCTGTTGGAGTTGGAATGGATATAGCGCGCGGCGATTTCCTTGCCAGCGCCCGCAGGCCCCGTCAGCATGACGCGGCCATTCGATTTCGTTACCTTATCAAGCTGGCTTTTGAGCATTCGGAACGCGGCGCTGTCGCCAAGCATATCAGCGTTCGCCACGTCGCCACGTTTCAGTTCGACATTTTCACGACGCAGCTTTGCAGTTTCCATTGCGCGGCGAATGACGACAAGCAACTGGTCGATATTAAAAGGTTTTTCGATAAAGTCATAAGCGCCCTGTTTGATCGCAGCGACGGCAATTTCGATATTGCCGTGACCAGAGATAATCACAATCGGAATGTCCGGATAGTCGCGCTTAACCGACTTCAGGATGTCGATCCCGTCCATGTTGCTGTCTTTGAGCCAGATATCGAGGATCATCAGCGCAGGCGGTGACGCAGCGATTTCTGCCATACACGCATCAGAAGTGCCCGCCAAACGCGTGGTGAAACCTTCGTCTTGCAAAATGTCCGAAATGAGTTCTCGAATATCGCGTTCGTCATCAGTGATCAGAATATCGCCCATGGGGTCCTCTTACTCGTTGTTCTTTTGCGACGGGGCGGCTGGCCCTGTCGGGATACGGATAATGGCGCAGGCACCAACATGCCCATCGCCGTGAAAGTCAGCGGCATCAGTCAACGTGAGCGTGCCGCCGTGTTCTTCGATAATTTTCTTGACGATCGGCAGGCCAAGCCCTGTGCCGCTATCGCGTGTGGTTACATATGGTTCAAACAATCGCGCACGATCTGTTGGGAGGCCAATGCCATTGTCGCTGATCGTGATTTCTGCGGCGTCGCCATCTGTTACAAGAGCCACGCGAACTTCTGCGGTGTAGTTTTCCGGATTGCATTTTTCAATATAGGTTTCAGTGGCTTCACCGGCGTTCTTAATCAAGTTAGTAAGCGCCTGAGAGATCATCGTATCATCAACATCAATCGGGATTTCACCGTTGGGAAGTTCCGCGAACAGTTTAACGTCGGGTTGGCCCGCCTCTTGCAATGTCACTGCATCGCGCACGATCGCCACAAGATCTGTATTCCGCAATTCCGGTTCTGGCATCCGGGCAAACTTTGAAAACTCATCAACAATGCGTCGCAAGTCATTGGTCTGGCGGACAATGACGTCCGTCATTTGATCCAGCTTATCGCTTTCGCTTACCTCTTTGGAAAACTTCCGTTTAATGCGCTCTGCCGACAATTGAATAGGAGTGAGCGGATTTTTAATCTCATGCGCAATTCGGCGGGCCACATCGCCCCATGCCGCCATCCGCTGCGCACTAACAAGATCGGTGACATCGTCAAACGCCACAACATACCCTTCCAGATCACCATCCGCATTGCGGCGTGGCGACATGCGGACAAGTAGGCTTTCTTGTTGGCCATCGCGGACAAGATTGACTTGTTCTTGCACGACTTCACGTTGCTCGATGCGCATAATGTTAAACAGCGGGCCGAATTCCGGCACGGCGACCGCCAGTGCAGATTGCGCCTGTTCTTCGCCAACAGACAGCAACCGTTGCGCTGATTTGTTGGCAAAGGCGACACGCCCATCTTCGTCCAGTCCAACAACGCCTGACGTTACTGACCCCAACACGCTATCAAACAGCCGTCTGCGGCGTTCAGAGCGGTGGTTGGCAGTCAGCAATTCATCGCGCTGCCCCTTTAGCTGGGTCGTCATCTGGTTGAAGTAAGTCCCAAGTTGTGAGATTTCATCGTCCCCGTCGTCTTCAATAACGCGCACGTCCAGATCACCCGCACCAACCCGTTGTGACGCAGTCACAAGCCGCCCTACGGGTCGGGACAGTCGTTCAGCAAACCACAGACCAAGCCAGATAGCGGCCAAGATCAAGATCACGGCAAAGCCAAGGTAGATCAGGCCGAAATTGAACAGCAAACGTCCACGGTCGTTTTCCAATTGGTCGTAAAGTGCAACAGTTTCAGTGGTTTGGTTCAATAGTGACAAAATCGCCCCGTCCACGGTGCGCGTGACATAGACATATCTGTCTTGAAACCGTGGCATCGCGATCAATGCGCGATATTCGTTGTTGCTGGGGTCTTCGATGATGTGCACAGGCACGTTATTTGCAGTGGCGAAATCATCGGCGCTTGGGGCTTCGTAGTCGAAATCATACGATCCTGCACCGCGGGTTTTGATTTCGGCCGCCCCGTTGATGAAATATGTTTCCGTTAGCCCGCGATCAATCTGGTTCTGGACACGCCCAATCGCCTGACGCACATCGCCATCGTCCATGAAAAAGTCGCGCAACCGTTCGGTGTTGAGATATGCGGCCAGCGCCAAGGCATCGCGCGACAATTCTTGGCGTTCTTCTGTCTCATAGGCTTGGGCAGTGCGCAAAGATGTGGCGAGAACCGTGCGCACCCGTTCTGAAAACCACCCTTCCAAACCAACATTGAGCGTCAGCATCGCAAATATGGCGACCAAGACAGTGGGAATCAGCGCCAGCAGTGCAAACACACCAGTGAGCCGCAAATGAAGCCGCGATCCCGCAGATTTGGCCCGCCGCGCGGCAATCATGCGGGCCACGCGTTGCATGACCAACGCGGCAACAACCAAAACATAGATAAGATCAGCAAGAAGGATCAGACGAAGTGTCGGGGACGTCGAAGATTGGACCACAGGACCAAGCACAATATAGGTCAAAACAGCCAGAACCGGGCCCAACACGACCAGCCCCAGGACGGTTGCATTTTGCACAGCACGTTTGCGCCGCCAACGGCTGAAACGTGTGAAATTCATACGTGTAAGACTACGCTGCACGCGTATCCCACCCCCAAAATTGGCGGGGTTACCCCCACAAACCACCACATCACGTGGACCTGTCTAGATGCTGCTGCGACCTAAACGCCACGGACCTGTTGCGGTTTTACACCAATTTGCGGCGGCGTGTCACGTGCATATCAAGCTCAGTTATCTTCTTGCGCAAAGTATTGCGGTTGATGCCAAGCAAATCGGCGCATTTGGCCTGATTTCCGCCTGTTGCGTCCAATGCGATTTCTAAGAGCGGCAGCTCAATCTCACGCAGAATGCGATTATAAAGCCCCGGTGGTGGCAATTCCCCGCCGTGCAAATCGAAATAGCGGCGCAGATGAAGCCCAACTGATTCCGATAATTTTTGCGTATCTGATCCCGTCTTGGTGATGTCCATTGCTGGCTGGCTGCCCAAAACGGTTTCGACTTCAACGCGGGCAATTTCTTCTTCTGATCCGGTGAAAACCATGCGCCGAATTGCGTTTTCCAACTGCCGCACATTTCCGGGCCAACTGTAGGTGCGGACCAGATCGCTTGCCGCCTCGCTTAGGCGGCGGATAGGAGCCCCTTCCCGTTCTACGCGCGCCAGAAAATGCTCGGCGAGCAGCGGGATATCATCAACACGTTCGCGCAAACTCGGCACTGCAACTGTGACGCCGCCCAAACGGTAGAACAAGTCTTGACGGAACTGGCCGCTTTCCAGTCGTGCAATCAAATCAGATTGCGATGTGGCCATAATGCGCGGTGCGGTATCGCCCAAGGCATCAAGCATCCGCACGATGCGCCCTTGGGCCATGTCTGTCAGGTCGCTGACTTCATCAAATACAAGTGTGCCGCCCTTGGCGCGTGACAGCGCGGTTGATGGGCCATCCATGCCTTCCAAGTCGGGGCCGGACACCACCACAAATGGCAAACTGCGCCGGTCGGAAAAGTCGTGGATCGCGCGGGCAATCAGTGATTTTCCCGTCCCGCTTTCGCCCGTAATCAGCACCGGCAACGCGGTATTCATCACGCGGGCGACCAAACGATACAGGTTTTGCATCGCGGGTGTGCGTCCGATTAACGGCAGATCATTGGAAAGCTTTGTCGTCGGCTCGCGGCGGCTGGGTGCGCGGCGTTTGGTTTCCAAGGCCCGCGCTGACCGCTTCATCAAATCCGGAAGATCGAACGGCTTTGGCAAATAGTCATATGCGTCTGCTTCGGTTGCTTGAATGGCC
The DNA here is from genome assembly GCA_965656885.1 of Yoonia sp. GTDB lineage: Bacteria > Pseudomonadota > Alphaproteobacteria > Rhodobacterales > Rhodobacteraceae > Yoonia. The sequence continues at coordinate 56,668 of CBFHME010000009.1, read as the reverse complement.
GTCATGATGGTGTTTTGCGCAGAGATCACAATGACAGGTAGACCGGGACGCGCCGCTGCAATTTTGGGCAGTTGTTCAAGACCGTTTCCATCGGGCATGACAACATCTGATATGACCAGATCGCCTTTGCCTTCTTCGACCCAACGCATCAACGTCACCAACGAAGATGTGGCGTGCACCTTGCACCCTGCCCGCGTCAACGCTTGGGTCAGAACGGTACGGATCGTGCGGTCGTCATCCGCAACAAGAACGGTGCCATCCATCATTTCTCTCCTTTTTGAGGGGTGGCGAGCGGAAGCGACACCCGAAACACGGTGCGCCCCGGCACGCTGTCGACGGAAATCCAACCGCCCGCGTCGCCAATCAATTTCGACACAAGTGCCAGTCCAAGGCCCGTTCCGTTTTCGCGCCCTGATATAAACGGTTCAAACACATCACCTGCAATTTCGGGCGGTAGGCCCGGCCCGTCGTCGATAACTTCGACTTGAAGCGGCAGGCGGGCTTGTTTGCCGCCCGTCTGGATCACCCGCAATGACGGGTCATAAAATGTGCGCAGGCGAATGACACCGCCTTGGCTGCCCGCCTCTGACGCGTTTTTCAACAGGTTCAGGAACACCTGCAAAAGTTGATCCGCGTCGGCTGACGTGTGCGGCAGCGAAGGGTCGTAGTCCTCGACAAAGGCCATATGTGCGCCAAAGCCAACGGCCGCTGATCGTCGCGCTTGATCCAACACGTCATGAAGGTTGATCGGTCGCAGGTCAGGCGGTTGAAGATTGCCGAATTGTTCGACCTGTTCCAACAGCTTTACGATCCGCCGGCATTCATCAACGATCAGGTCCGTCATTTCCTGATCTTGGGCCGGAAGGCCCATCGACAAAAGTTGCGCAGCACCTGTGATCCCCGCCAATGGGTTCTTGATTTCGTGGGCGAGCATTTCTGCCATGCCAATGGCGGATTTTGCGGCCTTTCCAGTGTTGTGCGACTGCGTCATGCGGCTGGCAATTTCGCGTGGGCTGATCATCATGATCATCATGCCAGCAACCCCTTGGTGTGGTGCGAATTGAATGTTGCATTGCATCGGCGGCCGTTCACCGCTTCCGACGTCAACGTCATTCACAAACAATGGGGCGCGGTTTTCACGCGCGCGCGCAAATGCCTGTTCCAATGGTGCGTCGATCATGACCTTGTCCCACAAAGGCTTGCCCTTGATCGACTTGGCCGACAGGTTCAAAAACGCCTCTGCGGCGGGGTTGCTGTCGAGGATGTTGTCGCTGGTATCCAGCAGCAACGCCGGAACCGGAAGCGACGCCCAAAGTGCGGTATCCCCTGTCATGCCGCCACCTGCCCTGCAACCGCATCAGGCAGTAGCGCCAAAACTTGCGCGGGTGTTGGTGCCGTCAGAATTTGCTTTCGCAATGTGGTCGGGGTGCCAGCCCCATCCATATACCATCCAAGATGTTTTCGGGCGACTTTACGACCCAGTTCGTGGCCGTAAAAGCCAAGCATCGCCTCGTAATGGGTGCAAACCATGTCAGTCAAAGCGGCCCCATCGGGAATTTTTGGTGCGGGTGTGGCGTGAAGCTGTGCTGCGACTTCGGCCAACACCCAAGGACGCCCCTGTGCGCCGCGACCGATCATCACGCCATCTGCGCCGGATAGGTTAAGGGCCGTGTTCGCGGATGTTTCATCGACGATGTCCCCGTTTGCAATAACTGGAATCGAAACAGCATTCTTAATCTCGCGGATTGCGGCCCAATCGGCCGATCCCTTGTAAAACTGACATCGGGTTCGGCCATGAATTGTCACCAGTTGAATGCCAGCTGCCTCTGCTCGTGCGGCGACATCAGGCGCATTCAGGCAATTATCATCCCAACCAAGGCGGGTTTTTAATGTAACGGGCACATCCACAGCGTTGACGACCGCCTCGATCAAAGTCAGCGCATGGTCAGGATCGCGTAAAAGGGCAGAGCCGGAATAGCCGTTTGTGACCTTTTTCGCGGGGCATCCCATGTTGATGTCGATCATCGCAGCCCCGTTGTCTGCGACCATACGGGCGGCTTCTGCCATCCAATAGGCATCGCGTCCTGCTATTTGCACCGCCGTGCCGTCTTGGTCGTATCCCAATTCGGCCCGTTCACGCACGCCGGGCTTGGCTTGCACCATTTCCTGACTGGCAACCATTTCACTGACGACCCAACCCACGCCAAAAGATGCAACCAACTGACGAAACGGCAGGTCGGTTATGCCAGCCAAGGGCGCCAAAGCGATCGGTGGCGCCAAGGTGACGGGCGGAAGGATGATGGATGGGATGGTCATTCCGCGTTGATAAGGCCAGCGCCCCATCAAAACAATCACTGATCGCATAATTAATTGGCAAAAATCATGCATTGCCCATTTTTTAATCGCCACCTTCCGTTTGCGCAGCGGCACGTGAATGATTAAACCCAAAACAACAAGGGGACGCAGTTTATGATCACCGCAGCAATTATTGTGGCCGCAGGGCGTGGGACCCGCGCGGGTGGCGATCTTCCTAAACAGTGGCAACCCCTGAAAGGCCGACAGGTCGCGTCCTATGCGATCCAGACATTCCTTAAGCATCCGCAGATACATCAAGTCGTCGTTGTCATGAGCCCCGAAGACATCAGTGCAGGGATAGCGCCTGAAATTCCGCCACACGTTATTGTTTCAGGTGGCGACACGCGCAAACAGTCGGTGTTGGCCGGGCTCAAAGCTGTTGATGAACAGGTCGACACGGTTTTGATCCATGACGCTGCACGCCCGCTTGTCACGCACGATACGATTGACCGAGTGTTACGGGCCCTCAAGATCCATCAGGGGGCAGCCCCCGCAGTTGCAGTGACGGATACACTTTGGCAAGGCGCGGACGATCGTGTCACTGGCTTGCAAGACCGAAGCCGCCTTTACCGTGCGCAGACCCCACAGGGGTTTCACCTTGCCCCACTTCTTGCGGCCCATCACAATGGTGCAGACGACGCCACCGATGACGTCGCGGTCGCGCGAGCCGCAGGGATGGATATTGCCATCGTGGACGGCGACGAAGATAACATTAAGATTACCACGCCGGGTGATTTTTCGCGTGCTGTCAAATTGTTAGGACACGACATGGATGTAAGATGTGGCAATGGATATGATGTGCATCGCTTTGGAGAAGGCGATCATGTTTGGCTTTGTGGTGTGCAAATCCCACATGGCCGCGGCCTTCAGGGGCATTCGGACGCGGACGTTGGAATGCATGCCGTGACAGACGCAATCTATGGCGCCTTAGGCAAGGGTGACATTGGCCAACACTTTCCGCCCTCCGATCCGCAGTGGAAAGGCGCCGAAAGTCATATTTTCCTAAGCCATGCCGTCGCGATGGCGCGGGAACTAGGGTTTCAAATCAGCAATGTTGATTGCACCTTGGTTTGCGAATATCCAAAAATTGGACCACATCAAACGGAAATGAAAACAGCCCTTGCCGGCATCATGGGCATGGATTCTGATCGGATAAGCGTAAAAGCGACTACATCTGAACGGCTTGGGTTTACGGGGCGCGAAGAAGGTATCGCCGCAATCGCAACAGCAACATTGGTGAAAATATGACGCTTACTTCTATTATCGCGACTGTCGGCGGCGTTGGCTATTTGCGTCCCGCACCCGGAACGTGGGGATCGCTTGCAGGCTTGGCTCTAGCGTGGGTCGTCGCCAGCCTGACGGGATCTGTCGGGCTTATCATCGGGACAGTTATTGTCTTTTTCATCGGTCGTTGGGCCACAGATATGGTAACGATGGGCAGCGATAACCACGATCCGTCCGAGGTTGTGATCGACGAAGTTGCGGGTCAATGGATCGCTGTAATACCCGTTGTGATTGGGGCCGCCATGATGAATGTGCCGCTTCTTGCGCTTTGGCCCGGATGGATTGCCGCGTTTACGTTGTTCCGGTTGTTCGACATCACGAAGCCTTGGATCGTCGGGTATTATGACCGGATGGATACGCCGCATGGCGTGATGATGGATGACATCTGTGCAGGTTTGTTGGCCGCTGTTGGTGTTGTTGCACTGGCTGCCCTTGCGCATGTGATCATGTAATGACCCTTGCCGACATACTATTGAATGCGGCGACATTAACTGGCGATGTTATTGCCACGGCTGAAAGTTGCACCGGCGGCATGGTGTCTGCTGCGATTACTGATGTCGCTGGCAGCTCTGCCATTTTTGACCGTGGTTTTGTCACCTATACGAATGACGCCAAGATGGACATGTTGGGCGTTCAATCAAAAACGCTGGATCAGTTTGGTGCTGTGTCCGAGAACGTGGCCGCTCAAATGGCCGTTGGTGCACAGCGTAATTCAAAGGCGACAATCGCGGTCTCGATCACAGGTATCGCCGGGCCCGGTGGGTCGGCGCATAAGCCTGAGGGCCGTGTCTGTTTTGGCCTTTGCAAGGGTGACCAAACGACCACCGAAACTGTTGAATTTGGTCCGTTGGGACGAGACGCTGTGCGGGTTGCCGCACGCGATCACGCATTGACCCTTTTGATCAACGCAATTCACCCTTTGCACAATTCATAGACCCGACCCACCCAGAACGCCCAAAAAACAGGCACTACGCAAATCGCCCTAGAATTAGGCCCATTTTTCGAAGGCGCTGCTTTTCTAAGCAAATCCCTGCCCCTAGTCACTGACAAAGTTTTTTGGATCAAAAGGGGCTCATTGAAAATGAATGGTGCAGATACAGCTTGGATCATCGTCGCGACGGCGTTGGTCCTATTTATGACACTGCCAGGTTTGGCGCTTTTTTATGGTGGCCTTGTGCGGGCCCGCAACGTGCTTAGCGTGTTTATGCATTGCTATGCGATTGCTTGCTTGATGAGCATCCTATGGTTCGGGTTCGGCTACTCCATCGCATTTGGCGGCGGCACATCAGGTTATTGGGGTGGCTTGGACAAAATGTTCCTCAACGGGATCGACGCCGACACGCTGTCAGGCACCCTGCCCGAGGTTCTGTTTTTTGCATTCCAAATGACATTCGCAATCATCACACCGGCCCTGATCGTCGGTGCATATGTTGAGCGGATCGGATTTGGATTTGTGCTGTTGTTTTCCGGCCTTTGGATGCTGCTGTGCTACGCGCCTGTGGTGCACTGGGTTTGGGGCGGCGGTTTTCTGGCCGACGGCGGCATCTTTGGTGATGTTGGTGTGCGTGACTTTGCAGGCGGGATCGTTGTGCATGAAACGGCAGGCCTTGCAGCCCTTATCCTTGCAATTTTCCTCGGCGCGCGCCGCAATCAGACAACACCGCCACACAACCCAGGGATGGTGATGATCGGTGCGGCGATGCTTTGGGTCGGTTGGTTCGGCTTTAATGGCGGCTCCCAACTTGCTGCTGACGGCGGCGCTGCAATGGCGCTGACTGTGACGCATATTTCGGCTGCTGCTGCTTCGCTGACTTGGGCATTGTGGGAACGGATCAAATTCGGGAAATCGTCCCTTGTTGGTTTGGTCACAGGGACAATCGCCGGTCTAGCATCAATCACACCAGCGTCTGGATTTGTGGGCCCGCTTGAAGCGCTCGCGATTGGGTCGGTCGCAGGGATCCTGTGCCAAGAAGCAGTCACCTTGATCCGTAACAAGGTCAAGATTGACGACACATTGGATGTGTTTGCTGTGCATGGTGTTGGCGGCATTTTCGGCACGATCATGATTGCGGTCTTTGGTGCCGGTTCTTGGGCTGCCCAGCTGGGGTCACTGGCGATTGTCGGCGTATTCACAACCGTTGTGACTATCGCTTTGATCTATATCTGTAAGGCGATTACGCCGCTGCGTGTCGACCATGAAACAGAGGTGAACGGTTTGGATCTCGTTGTGCATGGCGAACGGGCCTATGACATCAGCAGCTAAGGCGTTGCAATAGAGACTATGAGGGCCATCCAGTGTTTGGGTGGCCCTTATGCGTTTAGGGTTATGGTTGTATTGCCGACGATAGAGGCCCAGATTTCAGTCACTTGGTCTGGCGACAGCAATGCGGCTGCCTTTGTCTGAACCTTGGCGCGGCGCGTTGCGATTGGTGCGGGATCGGCCAAGTTGTGACGCGTTGTTTTGGTTGTTCCATCGACATAATTTGTCGTGACCGATGCCGCCGTTTCGGGCAGGCTATCGTCAAACCTTACGGTCACGATGTCACGCACGGACCTTGCGTGATCAGACAGCACGAATGGTTCGGCGAAACTTTGCATGCGCGCTGTATCGCACCCGTCAGCCGCCATTGCCATCACGGTCGAGAAACTGAATTTTGCACCTAGTCCCGTTTCAGGCGCCGCCTGATTGCAGACCGATGCCCAGCGTGGATGACTGTCAACAACCACCGATTTGATTTGAGATTTCGGATGCGATGAAAATGCCTCTAACGCGGCATGAAGCCCGTGACAGCAGGCGTGAAACTTGTGGGATACATCCGTCATCAGCCAATTATGGCCCACCCCATCAAGCGCCGCTTCATCCATCGTAGCCGAAGACAATCTGCCATAGGTTTCGGCGGCCAACGGGTTTGCCGTAACGCCATTGCCAATTAACAAGGCCACGTCGACAGCTGCTTGCGCCGCGAATCCGGCATTCATCGGTTTTGCCATCGTCCCAAACTGCGCCTTAAGCCCGCCTGCCCGCGAAGCAACCAGACCAAAGGCTTGTTGCAACTGATGGCGATCCAACCCAAGCAAGACCGCCGCCGCAGCAACACCACCGAACGCCCCCGCCGTTGCCGTTTGATGGAATCCTGCTTGATAATGTGACCGACCAAGCCAAAGCCCGACAAGCACTGAAACCTCGGCCCCGATCAATGCCGCACGCAGGATCTCCGCGGGTGGCCTGCCCGCACCAATGGAAAACACGGTCGGGAATATGACCACGGACGGATGACCAATATGGGCAAAATGGGTATCGTCATAGTCCAACGCATGTGACGTCGCACCGTTGATCAACGCGGCCATGCCTGCTGGATATGTTTCCGCTGATCCAAATACGGCGCATCCGTTTTCGACCGGGACAGCAGCTGCACGCGCAGCAATCGCAACGGGTTCGCCAGCCCCTGCACGCCCACATGCAATCCAATCCAGCAACGACATTTCCATAACGGCCAACGCATCAATGTGCGGCACAGGATTATCTGTGACGAAATCCGCAAGCCTATGGAAGAAATCAGGCATATAGCACCTTTGCGCGGTCTTCGAATGATCGCACGATCCGTTGCATTGCCTCAAAGAAAAACATGCCAGCTGCACCCTGTAACAGCCTGTTTTTGAACTCAAAATCAACGTGAAAGGATACATTGCATCCGCCGTCTACATCACGGAATTGCCAGCTGCTTTCCATATGCTTGAAAGGGCCGTCCAGATAGGCGGTATCAATCTTATGTTGAGCAGGCCAAAGCAAAACACGGCTGCCAAATGTTTCGCGGAAAACTTTGAACGAAATCACCAGATCAGCCAGCATTTCGGTGTGGTCGCCCTGATCTTTGGTTGATCTGATCCGCGCCGCCGCAGTCCACGGCAAAAACTCAGGATAGTTTTTAACGTCTGCCACCAAATCATACATCTGTTCCGCCGTATAAGGCAGAAACTTTGTTTCAGAATGAGTGGTCATATTGGTGTCTTTCGGCAGTGACTTCACCCACCGATGTCGTAGAATAGCCGACGAAAATCAACCCTACTGACCAATTATGAGGGCCTTATGCCGCATCGACCATACGAGATCGACACAATGATCAGCGCAAAATCAATCGCTGCCCGGATCGAAGAATTGTCCCGCGCCATTCATGACGAATTTGAAGGCACTGATAAATTGGTTGTCGTGGGTCTTCTGCGCGGCAGCTTTGTCTTTATTGCCGATCTGGTGCGTGAACTGGACCTGCCTGTCGAGGTCGATTTTCTGGAGGCATCGTCATACGGTGACGGCATGGAAAGCAGCAGAGAAGTACGCATTTTCAAAGACTTGCGCGGCGCTATTGAAGGCCGTGACGTTCTGGTCGTGGAAGACATCATCGACACGGGCCACACATTGGCGCATGTGCATGATTATCTGATGACCAAAAAACCCGCCAAGCTGAAATCTATCGCGCTTTTGGACAAACCTGCCCGACGCGAAGTTGATTATCGCCCCGACTGGATCGGGTTTGAAATACCTGACGAATTTGTCGTGGGCTACGGTATCGATTTTGCGCAAAGGAACCGTAATCTTCCCTTTGTGGGCAAGGTCAGGTTCACGGATCAATGAACCCCCGCTGGCTATTGATGGCGAAACGCTGGGCGCAAAACCCGCCAAGCATGGGGCGCGTTAAACTTGTCGTGGCAATCGTGGGCATTTGCATTGCACTTTATGCCATCGAGACGATCTGGGGTTGGCCCGCATGGTTAACCCCAGATCGCGCACGACGTTTGCCGACCTTATAGGTTTTCAAGCGTGAAAATCAGCGGCGCATGGTCCGAAAACCTGGCAATCCAAGCATCCGTAGCTGTTTGGTCAGGCTCAACCGCCCACCCTGCAACCCGCACGGTGCTGCCATCTGGCAAAGTCTTGAAATCACAGTTTCCGCTGGCATAAACGTGATCCAAATCAGCAGGTGCATAGGACGAGGTTGATCCATTGTTAAAAGTCGCAATGTGCGTTTTCGGCTGACGATGCAAATCTCTCGCGCGCAAAATACGGTCTATTCTGGCGATTTCCTCGTCACCTGACAGATCGTTGGGTGAAAACGTCAGATTAAGCCCCATCGTATTGAGATCACCCAGAACGATAAACTTGCCCTGCCCGTTTGTGCCCCTGTCGATTGCTTTTTTGAGTGAACGCACTTTTTCAATCATACCGTCACGCAGGCCATAGCCTTCTGGTGTTGGAAAGCTTTTGAGATGCGAGAAAAGCAATGACAGTGTGTCGCCAACGCGCGGAGAGATGGTCAGCAAGGCAGCTGGTCGCAAGCTTTTGTTGCCGCTTTTGAATTCGTTGCGTTGGGTCATAAAGGCCGAGAGGCCCGACCGCCAGCCGATCAAAATCTCTTGGACCTGCGGCCCTTCGGTGACGGAGAACGACCATCCGGGAAAATTGGCGGTGAATTCGCTGAACAAAGTCGCGCCTTCGACTTCCATCAGTGCAAAAATGTCGGGGTCTTCGGCCTGAATCAGATCAACGACATTACGAACGCGATCCTTACGATCACCGGTTTTGTTGCCTGTAAAATGTTCGACATTCCAAGAAAGTATCTTCAGTTCCATAATAAAATTCCTTCAACAATGAAGAAACAATAGCACAGAATCGCTGTTCTTAGGAAAGTTTGGCCAAACGCGCCGCGCGCAACTGTGCGAAATCATCGCCCGCATGATATGATGAACGGGTCAGTGGTGATGCCGACACCATCAAGAACCCCTTATTATAAGCGGTCTTTTCATAGGTGCTGAATTCATCTGGCGTGACAAAACGGTCAACGGCGTGATGTTTGGGCGTTGGTTGCAAATACTGTCCGATGGTCAGAAAATCGATGTCAGCGGCACGCATGTCTTCCATGACTTGCACGACCGATTGCTTATCTTCTCCCAATCCAACCATGATGCCTGATTTGGTGAACATCGTTGGATCAAGTTCTTTGACCCGCTGCAAAAGACGCAGCGAATGGAAATATCGCGCGCCGGGCCGAACCTCGGGATATAATCCCGGCACGGTTTCCAAGTTGTGGTTAAACACATCTGGCTTCGCCTCGACCACAATGCGCAGGACATCTGGATCGCAGCGGATAAAATCAGGTGTCAGAATTTCGATTGTCGTTTTTGGTGACTGTCGGCGAATGGCCCGAATTGTTTGGGCAAAATGCTCTGCGCCGCCATCTTCGATATCATCGCGGTCCACAGACGTAATCACCACGTGGTTCAAGCCCAGTTTTTTAACCGCATCGGCCACACGCCCCGGTTCAAACACATCCAGATCCTCTGGTGGTTTTCCGGTCGCAATGTTGCAAAACGTGCAAGCCCGCGTGCAGACTTCGCCCATAATCATCATTGTGGCGTGACCTTGGGACCAACATTCACCCACGTTAGGGCAACCTGCCTCTTCACAAACTGTGACCAGCTTGTTTTCGCGCATAATATCGCGGGTCTGCTTATACCCTTCGGACGTTGGCGCCTTAACCCTGATCCAATCAGGCTTCTTGGGTTGGGCGTTGTCAGGGCGTCGCGCCTTTTCAGGGTGACGTTGGGCAGGGATTTTCAGGTCGCGCACGCTGTATCCGATCATTGGTCAGTTACGCTAACCTAGTCCGACCGTGCCGTGGCTTCAACAGGTGCAGTCGCATTGCTGCCATGACCGCGGTGCATTACCCGATCATTTGGCTCGACTTGCCCAGTTCGTCATAGTGCCGCTTGAGCCGCTGCAAGGCGATCCGTAGGACAATTTTGCCAGACCGTGCGGACCACCCCATCGACTTTTCGGTGTTCTCCAACCCTTCGAGTAAGCAACAGCAGTGGAATGCCACATCGCTCAGCCCAGGGCCAAGGTCACGCAAGGCGGCCTGCACCCGCAGATGGGCGGTGGCTGATCCAGTTGCCGTTCCATCGATCGGATGGGAAGCAAGGAATTGGTTCAAATCAGGCGCGACAACGCCCCCCATTTTCGCTAGCTCAAAATCTTCACGCAAGCGTTCCCCCACGGCGACCATATCACGGTTCAGGAATGGTTCGCCGCCCTTGTCTTTCCGACGTGACAGGCCAATGAGCGGGCTTTCAAACGCCTGATAACGGCTGCGTCCTGTGTCGCCTTCGATTGCGGGAATGTCCCATGTGTCCGACGGGGACAGCGCGGCGTGGGATTCCGCAAAGCCCGATGCCGCGTTTTCATCATTCGCTGTCAGGCGTCGCAATGCGGCACGTCCTGCATTGGTCACGAAATACCGCACAATGCGCGCCGCGGGATCAGAACAGCGTATCCAATCCTTTAGTGCCATGGCCTGCGCAATTTCACGATCAACGACAGCTGTGCGCAACTGCTCTCCGTGTGGTGTTTCGCGCACAATCACAGCGGTTTCCATCTCTCTTGCCACGGCCATCACAGCACCGGGTTCACACAGGCGCCGCAAGATGCGCTTGGCCTCTTGATCAATGCGCGCTTGGGTCAAACCTTCTTGTGGTTGTGATGGGCCTTTTGCGCGGTCAATCTTCATGTTTTTGGTTTCCTTCTGCGACGGCGACGGAACGAGATCACCCATCGACAAGGCGCGTAGTGCGTTATCAATCAATGGATCGTCACGCAGGCTTTCAAATCTTCGAACCTGACGCAAAATGGTGGACGGATGACAGTTGTTTTGCCGCGCAAGCGAACGGATTGAATACCCATGTGCCGTATGCGCAAGATAATGCATGGCAGCGGGCGGCACCCATTCCGGTGCGGCCATTTCATGCGTGGACCCTTTTAGATCTGTCATTGTCTAACCCCTGCTTCATATCGACCAATTTAACTATCGCGTAAGTAGATCAATATTTAACAATTACAACCTAAGGGGTATTCGTTACCCAATGGTTAATTGCTTCCAACTGGGTTCACTATTGTTTCCGAAATCTAAATAAACACTAGCCGACCGTGCGTAGGTTTCCCGTCTTAAGCAACGGCTCAAAAGTTCATGCAAAGTAGGACAAAGCGAACAAACTGGGAAAACTAAAATGCTTGATATCACAACACGTCTTACACAGATGAAACGTCCAAAGATTCTGATTAGTGCTGCTCGATTCGGTCTTGATGAATATACGCGAGGCACGCACCTCGCGCGCATTCTGAAATCTGATCCTGCCCCAAAACCGGGCCCTGCAATTATGCAGCTGCTCGAAATCGAATCTGTTCTGAACGAAGAGCGCCTTCAAAAGCGGTCCACCTATTCGGTGGCCCGCCATGTTGATGTCATGATCGCAATCATGGCCGAAGCGCAAACGCATCAGGCCACCACACGCGCTAAATAAACGCGTCCGGCATGCTTGCTTTTTTGTCGGCAACATAGGCGCGTAAACGTGCCTCGATGTCGGGATCAAGGGCTGGCTGCTGGTATGTGTCTATCATTCTCTGAACACGGATCGTGGCAAGGGCTTGGGTATCGCGCGCGCCCTCTTCTTCCCATGTCTCGAAGGGTTTGTAGTCAAGAAGATCAGACCGCCAGAACGCTGTCTTGAAATTGTCTTGGGTGTGCTGACAGCCAAGATAGTGACCACCCGGCCCCACTTCTGCAATCGCATCCATGGCTTGTGCGTTTTCAGACATATCAACGCCAGCGGCAAAGTGGTGCAAGATACCCAGCTGGTCGGCATCCATCACAAACTTTTCAAACGAAGCAACCAGCCCACCTTCGAGCCAACCACAAGAATGAAGCATGAAGTTCACACCTGACAACAGGCCCATATTCAGGCTGTTGGCGGTTTCATATGCGGCCTGTGCATCAGGCAGTTTTGATCCACAGAAAGAACCAGCAGACCGATATGGCAGTCCCAAACGGCGGGCCAACTGACCCGCACCATATGTAATGTGGGATGTTTCCGGCGTCCCGAATGTCGGCGCACCAGAGTTCATGTCGATTGATGTCACCATTGTGCCCATCACAACCGGCGATCCGGGGCGCACAATCTGGGAATATGCGACGCCCGCCAGAACCTCGGCCAATACTTGGGTCAATGTGCCTGCAACAGATACAGGGGCCATTGCGCCGCCCACGATGAACGGGCTGATAATGCTGGCTTGGTTGTTTTCGGCAAACACCTCAAGCGCGCCCATCATGATGCTGTCGAAGGTCATCGGACTGTTGATGTTGATCAGCGAAGTCATCACAGTGTTCTGCTGCACAAACTCTTCTCCAAAAAGAATGTTGCACATATCAATGCTGTCTTGGGCGCGGCTGGGTTCTGTGACCGATCCCATAAATGGCTTGTCCGACAAAACCATATGCGCGAGCAACATATCGAGATGGCGCTTGTTGACGGGCACATCCGTAGGTTCGCAAACCGTGCCGCCCGAATGGTGCAGCCATTTGGACATATACCCCAGTTTCACGAATTTCTCGAAATCCGCCATTGTCGCATAACGACGGCCACCATCGGCATCACGCACAAATGGCGGGCCATAGACAGGGGCAAGGACCAGGTTTTTGCCGCCAACCACAACATTGCGTTCTGGGTTACGGGCGCATTGCGTGTATTGGGACGGCGCAGTCGAACAAAGTTTGCGTGCCAAACCACGCGGGATGCGCACCCGCTCCCCTTCAACCTCTGCACCTGCCGCCTTCCAACGCTCAAGCGCCTCGGGGTTGTCAACGAAAGCCACGCCAATTTCGGCCAAGACCGTTTCAGCGTTCTTTTCAATCAGATCAAGTGCGGCGTCATCCAATACTTCGTAGTTGGGGATGTTCCGTTCGATATACTTGGCTGTTTCAACGCTGACCGCTGTGCGTTCGGCACGACGGGCCGCGCCGCCGCCGCCACGGGTGCGACGCGCTGGTTTTGCTGCTGTATCTGACATGGAATGCCCCCAAAAATGAATTGCTTGTGGTTGTTCTAAACACAGACTGCATGCAGCCACCCATAATTAACGTCGCTTACGATGCAAAAGCGACATTGCACAGGCTTGCACCCCTGCCCGCTTCGGGGTTAAACCGCGCCATGGATATACAAGAACACGAACGCCTGCTCATCATCGACTTTGGCAGCCAAGTCACGCAGCTGATTGCGCGTCGCTTGCGCGAATTAAACGTCTATTGCGAAATTCACCCTTACCAAGTTGTTGATGACGCATTCCTTGCTGATTTCGCGCCAAAGGCCGTGATTTTTTCAGGTGGTCCTGACAGCGTCACACGCGAAGGCAGCCCGCGTGCACCGCAAGGTGTGTTTGATTTGGGCGTTCCGATCCTTGGCATCTGCTATGGCCAGCAAACGATGATGCAACAGCTTGGCGGTCAAGTGTTGTCGGGGCATGGCACGGCGGAATTTGGGCGTGCATTTGTTACGCCGCAGAACAAATTGCCCCTATTGGATGGCTGGTTTGCTGACGACAAAGAACAAGTCTGGATGAGCCACGGCGATCACGTGTCCGAAATTGCCCCCGGATTTGAGGTTTATGGCACCTCACCCAATGCGCCATTCGCGATCACCGCTGATGTTGCGCGCAATTTCTATGCCGTGCAGTTCCACCCAGAGGTCCACCACACACCAAATGGTGCGAAACTTTACGAAAACTTTGTGAAACTTGCCGGATTTACCGGCGATTGGACCATGGGCGCATACCGCGAGGTCGCGATCCAAGCGATCCGCGACCAAGTTGGCGACAAGCAGGTGATTTGTGGACTGTCCGGTGGTGTCGATTCGTCCGTGGCCGCCGTGTTGATCCATGAAGCAATCGGCGATCAATTGACGTGTGTGTTTGTGGATCATGGTCTGTTGCGTCAGGGCGAGGCCGAAGAAGTCGTCACAATGTTCCGCGACAATTATAAGATGAAGCTGATCCACGCGGACGAACAGGAACTGTTCCTTGGTCAACTCGACGGTCAATCTGATCCCGAAACCAAGCGCAAGATCATTGGCAAATTGTTCATCGACGTGTTCCAAAAATACGCGAATGAAATCGACGGCGCCGAGTTTTTGGCCCAAGGCACGCTGTATCCTGATGTGATCGAATCTGTGTCATTCAGTGGTGGTCCGTCCGTGACGATTAAAAGTCATCACAATGTTGGCGGTTTGCCCGAAAAAATGGGGCTCAAGCTTGTCGAACCCCTGCGCGAATTGTTCAAGGACGAAGTTCGCGCATTGGGAACCGAGCTGGGATTGCCCAAATCGTTTATCGGGCGTCATCCGTTCCCTGGCCCCGGCCTCGCCATTCGGTGTCCGGGCGAGATTACCCGCGAAAAGCTGGAGATTTTGCGCAAGGCTGATGCAGTCTATATCGACCAAATCCGCAAACACGGTCTGTATGATGATATCTGGCAGGCATTCGTCGCTATTCTGCCTGTGCGTACCGTTGGCGTAATGGGTGACGGCCGGACATATGATTTTGCATGCGCGTTGCGTGCTGTCACGTCAGTGGATGGCATGACAGCTGATTATTATCCGTTCAGCCACGAATTCTTGGGTGAAACCGCAACGCGGATCATCAATGAGGTTCAAGGCATCAACCGTGTGACCTATGACATTACCTCAAAGCCTCCGGGCACGATTGAATGGGAATAAGGTTTTTTATCATAGCCTTATGCGCCGTTCCTCATGTTGTAATGGCGCAAGACCTGACGTGTTCAGGGCAAAATCCTGCTTGGCATTTGGCGACGTCCGAAACAGTGGCGACCTTTGTGTTTGACCGCATGACGGACATGGAAATCATGCAAGATGACGTTGCACTCAATGCGCCGCATACGCGCGCGATGACACTGGTGGGTCCGCGGGATCCAGGTATTCTAATTACGACATCTGCGGCCTGTAACGATATGAAATTGCAGGCAACTTATTTAACACAGAGAGGCCAGACGCCGTTGGTGCTGTCGGGCTGTTGCACGACGGATTTACCCCTTATAGGCAGCGATAAGTAGCTCCGATCCAAATTCGCCCACGGCACAAGCAGCCAGATCACCGCGCTGACCGATTTCAAACCATTGGTCCCGATCAGCAAGCGGCACAGGCATGACCGGCCCTACTTTCAACGGGAAACGCCCCCAGTGGACATCATCAAATGGGTCAGCGTCAAAGACGGTGTTAAGTTGGGTCTGCGAAATGCCCGCTTGATGGAATAGAAAACCAGCGACGCAATCGACTTGGCGATCAACGTAGCCGCGCAATTTCACCTCTTCTGCTCGGCGTGCGCGGATCGTGCGAAGCGCGACGTCAGCAACGCCATGTTTCACCTGAACCGCATGCCCAAACGCGTGGGCCACCGCATAGGCCGCACCAGTCTGTGGGATCACAAAAATGGTGTTCGACGACGTGCAATAGGCCGCACGGTCGGACACATTTGCCTCTGCTCCGCAATTTCCGACTATTTCATCCACAATCTGCACATTGGGCATTTTTTCAAAAGATGCGTGGGCCGCAACAGATATGCGCTGCAAGTCGTTGGCCCATAGCGGTTGCGCCAAAACGCCAAAAGCAAGCATTGCAAGGAAACGGGTCATATTATTGGTCCAATTCTTGTCGTTATGACTAAGCAACGCATCAGACCCTTGAAAGTTTCAGTCTTTCGAGAGCAAATGGCCCAAAGCCATATTGCGAGGCCCGCATTGACCCCTATTAACCGCGCTGCCGTCTGGATGCTGGGCGCCATCACAGCATTCACACTGATGGCGATCGCTGGTCGCGCAGCCGCGTTTGAGCTCGATACATTTGAAATAATGTTTTATCGGTCTTGCGTTGGTCTGACTGTGGTCATGGTCTTTGCCGGTCTTTTTGGAACGCTAAATCAGATTAATAGGCAACAACTTGGCCTGCATTTCATCCGCAATCTAAGCCATTTTGCGGGGCAAAACCTATGGTTCTTTGCAATTACGGTTATTCCTCTCGCGCAGGTATTCGCGCTTGAGTTTACCTCTCCGATTTGGGTGATTGTTCTGTCGCCTTTGATTTTGAACGAACGGCTGCGCCCGATTGGTGTTGCTGCTGCAATGGTTGGGTTCATTGGCGTGTTGTTGGTCGCAAAGCCAGGCATGGGGCCGATCAGTACAGGATTGGTAGCGGCAACGCTATGCGCCGTGGGGTTCGGCCTGACCGCAATATTTACTCGTATGTTGACCCGCACCCAAACGGTGACGTGCATCTTATTTTACCTAACGGCGATGCAGGCAGTTTTTGGGTTGGTATTTGCGGGCTGGGACGGAGACATCGC
Organism: Yoonia sp.; assembly: GCA_965656885.1. Classification (GTDB taxonomy): domain Bacteria; phylum Pseudomonadota; class Alphaproteobacteria; order Rhodobacterales; family Rhodobacteraceae; genus Yoonia. Next base: position 39,798 of record CBFHME010000009.1, on the reverse strand, counting down.
ATTGCCAAGCGCGGCAACCTTGCCTTGGGTCGTATTGATCGGGTTTGCCGGATTGCTTGCGCATTTTTGCCTGACAACGGCCTTGTCTATCGCGCCAGCAACCGTTGTGATGCCGATGGATTTTATCCGTCTACCGATCATCGTGGTCGTGGGAATCACCCTGTATCAAGAACCTGTGGATGTATGGGTGATTGTCGGTGGAACCCTGATATTCGGCGCAAATTACGTGAATATCCGCGCAGGGCAACATAAACCCGAAAAATAGCCTTGTATTTTTGTGACGTTGGGTATGAGAAAAATTGCTGACGTGGCGTCAATAATTGACGCAAACTGTCGCAGTTTCTTAAGAAAGTGCATCACAACATGTTCATGCAGGGATGATAACATGAAAAATACTCTTACAGTTTGTGCAGCACTGTTGCTGACCACGTCCGCAGCCTTCGCTGGCGGTATCGACCGTTCTGGCCAAAGCATCGGCGCAATCTTTGAACAAGGTTCTTATGCTGAACTGTCCTATGGCTCCGTTATGCCAGACGTGACTGGTTCTATCGCTGGTGGCGCATTGGAATCCGGCAACATCGCGCCGTCTTATGGTGTTCTTGGCCTCGCGTATAAAACAGACCTCGACGACAAAGTATCTTTGGCGATCATCATCGATCAGCCGTTCGGTGCGAATGTCGCTTACGGCGGCACAACATATCCGCTGGCAGGCACAACAGCGCAGGTAAACTCCACTGCGATCACAGCTGTGGGTCGTTACAAGTTCAACGAAAACGTCAGCGTCCACTTTGGCCCGCGTTATTTGCAGGCTGACGGCATGTATGCTGCGGTCGTTGGTGGTACAACATTCTATCAGTCCAACTATGAAAGCGGCTCTGGCGCTGGTTATGTAGCTGGTGTTGCGTATGAACGTCAGGACATCGCACTGCGCGTTGCATTGACATATTCAAGCGCGATTGAGCTGAACCTTGATGGTGACGGCGCTGGCGGTTTTGGTGATCTGAACGCACGTATGCCAGAATCCTGGAACCTGGATTTCCAATCCGGTGTTGCAGCTGACACGCTTGTCTTCGGTTCGATCCGTCACGTTGGCTGGAGCGAGGCGTTCATCACAGACGCAGCATTCGGCGATCTGGTGACTTACGACCAAAACACAACAACCTATACGTTGGGCGTGGGCCGCAAGTTTTCTGACAGCTTCTCTGGTGCGCTTTCTTTCGGATACGAAGAAGCACAGGGCGGCACAGCCAGCAACCTGTCCCCAACCGATGGTAACATGAGCATTGGTCTTGGCGGCACATACACAATGGCCAGTGGTTTGGAACTGACTGGTGGGATCCGTTATGTCATGACGGGCGATGCATCCAGCGATGTGCCTGTGTCAACAACGGCGACAACACCGTCCGACTTTAGCGACAACAGCGCGATCGCGATTGGTCTGAAAGTTGCTTACAACTTCTAAACTTTGACGGTTTAGTTTGAGAGGGCTCCGTATTTTTACGGAGCCCTTTTTCGTTGCGCATGAAACGGGTTGATTGCCTTACCCGCACGGGCAACAAAGACGCATGACACAGCCGCAAAAAACCATCTCGGGACCAGCGTGGATCACGCTGATTATCTTATCAGTCATTTGGGGCGGGTCATTTTTGTCTGTCCGCGTGGCATTGGATGAAATCGGCCCGCTTACCGCTGTGGCACACAGGACAGGTTGGGCAATGGTGATCCTCTGGGCCTATGTGATACTAAAGCGCATCCCAATCCCGTTTGGCATACGTATTTGGGGCGCGTTTTTGGTAATGGGCATCCTGAATAATGTGATCCCATTTACACTTATGGCGTGGGGTCAGCTTTATATCGAAACCGGTCTAACATCGATCTTGAACGCCGCCACAGCAATTTTTGGTGTCATTTCAGCCGCGATATTCTTTTCTGACGAACGGTTGTCCATGCGCAAGGTTGTCGGTGTATCCATTGGGTTTTTTGGGGTCGCAACAGCGATTGGGCTTTCGTCTTTCGCGAATTTCGATCTGCGCAGTTTGGGGCAACTGGCTGTGATTGGCGGAACCATATCTTATGCGTTGGCCGGGGTCTGGGCGCGCAAGACACTAGGTGGATTGCCACCACAAATTGCAGCGGCTGGCATGGTCACAGGATCCAGTTTGGTCATGATACCATTGGCTTGGATCGTCGAGGGTCCGATTAGTCTGTCTTTGCAAACGGATACTTGGGTCGCGATCGGATATTATGCCGTGGTTGCAACCGCGGTCGCGTATCTGTTGTATTACCGCGTTTTGGCGATGGCTGGATCAGGCAACCTGATGCTTTGCACGCTGATGGTGGCACCTGTCGCAATCATATTGGGCGCAGTCGTGTTGGGAGAGGCCCTGCCCTTACGCGCTTATGTTGGTTTTGCGCTTCTAGCGTTGGGGCTTATTATTTTGGATGGGCGGCTTGTATCCCGTCTAAGACGGCCCTAGCTGCGCGCAGGCCTGGGGCTTCACCCCCACGGCCCAGCTTGTCCATTGTTACTGACATCGCTGACTGCTGAGCGTCTGGATAATCCAAAACAGTCAAAGCTGCCTTGGCGATTTGTTCGGGCTTGCAATTTTTGCCGATGAATTCCGGGATCGTGCGGGTTTCGCTGACCAAATTGACAAGCGTGACCGTGTCGACCAACAACAAGCGGCTGATGATGAACCGGCTAAGTGGGGCCATATCGTATGCGATGACCATTGGCGTGTTATTTGCCGCCAATTCCAGCGAAACTGTGCCAGACGCAGCCACAGCCATATCAGCAGCAGCGAAAAGCCCACGCTTGGACGATTTATCTTCAGCCGAAAGAACACGGACTGGAACGGACCACTGCGCCACCGCATCCGAAACCGCGCGATGGACATTCGCCGTTGTGGGAATGGCGAACCGCGCGTCGGGCCTTTGCGCTGTAATCAGGCTCACCACTTCCCCAAATCGAGGCAGCAGACGGGCAACTTCACCACGACGACTGCCAGGGAGCAGCATGATCAAAGGGCCATCGCCCTGCCATGCATCTGCCTCGGCCACGGTGGCAAGCGTATCGGTCACAACAGGATGCCCGACAAAGTCACAACGCATCCCAGCGGCTTGCATCAGTGGCGGTTCAAACGGAAACAGCGCCAAAACATGATCAATAAACCGCGCCATTTTTGCCGCCCGCTTGGGGCGCCATGCCCATACGGTCGGGGCAACATAATGCACACAACGAATATCTGACTGTGCCTTGACCAGTTTGGCCACACGCAGACAGAAATCAGGGCTATCAATGGTGATCAAAACATCCGGTTTGGTGTCCAGAACCGCTTGGGCCATTTCATGAACGCGGGCTTTGAGCGCGCGGAATTTTGGCAAAATCTCGGCAAGGCCCATAACGGACAACTCATCCATCGGAAATCTGCTATTCAACCCTTCGACCTGCATCATCGGGCCACCGACACCGTCAAATGTCGTATCTGTCAGCGATGTCAGCCCTGACATCAAAGCAGCACCCAGCTTGTCGCCCGACGCCTCGCCCGCGATGATGAAAACCCGCATCAGCCTTCGGTCTCTGGTCTGATCCAAAGCACCTTTTGCGCGGCATCAAGGATCGACAATACGTTTGGCATATCAAGAACCATTACACCGCCAGCCGATAACACCAGCCCATCGAGCCCTGCATCAACGATCCCTTGGGCTGTTTGTGGACCGATCACTGGTAAATCAGCACGGCGATCCTGTGTGGGTTTTGGCGCCTTATAAAGGATGCCACCATCGGCCATCACATCAGCGAGCATTGCATCTGTGCCTTCGGGCCCTTCTTCTGCCAATAATTTCGCGCCATGCACGACACAGGCCTGCCCGCGGTCCAATGCGCCCAATTTGGCAATCACACGTTCGCCCAAAACAGCCTCTGCCATCATGTTGGCATTTGGTTTTGTGGCAGTAGGCACACCCGCAACAGGCAGCAATTCTGGAACCAACTCGTGTGCTGCAACAATTTCAAGCCCGTGGGCCTCGATAATCTGCATCAAGGCACGGAGTGCGCCATCGTCCCCCTGTGCCATAGCAGCCTGAATAACCGGGACGAGCGGTGCAGTTGGTGTATCAATTTCAGTCGGATCAATGTCTGGTCTTTTCACCGCGCCAGCCAAGCAGACTTGATTGACACCCCGACCTGACAAATCCGCAAGAAAACTGCCAAGGTGTTCGAGCCGAAACTGAAGATCGACGGGCAGTTCCGGATCAAATCCGCGCAGTGCGCATACAACATGCACAGGCGTCGCCGCTGCAATCGCGGGTGGCAGCGCCCCGGTGCCTGCAATCAACGCCAGCATCAGCTTGGAGTCAAAAAATTACGGTCGGTTTCACCCATGATGAAATCAACCATCTGCTGCACATAGGCGCTGTCGGTGTCATCAGCTAAGCGCGCCGCCCGATCATGGAATGTCCCTTCGCCGTCTTTGAGCATCTGAAACGCCGCACGCAACGCAGTGATATCCGCACGGTCCACCCCTTTACGTTTCAGCCCGACAAGGTTCAGACCGTCCAGTTTCCCGCGTGGCCCCATAACAAGTCCGTGGGGCACAACATCATTGGTCACCATCGATAACGCACCAATGATTGCGCCCTGCCCGATCCTCACGAATTGATGGATCCCGCTAAGCCCGCCGATGATCACATCATCCGACACGATGACATGGCCAGCCACCGCGCTTGAATTCACGACGATGACGCGATCCCCGATCTGGGCATCATGGGCAATATGACAGCCTGCCATGAACAACCCGTCATCACCGATCTTTGTCTCATAGCCACCGCCAGCAGTGCCAGTGTTGATCGTGACGTGTTCACGAATCCGATTTCGCTTGCCAATACGCAGGCGGGACTTTTCACCGCCGAACTTCTTGTCTTGCGGGATTTCACCGATTACCGAAAACGGAAAAATGACGGTGTCTTCGCCAATATGGGTATCGCCAGTAACAACAACATGCGATTTCAATTCGACGCCCGCGGCCAAAACGACCTCTGGCCCGATCAAGCAAAACGGACCGATGCGGGCACCATCGCCAATCACCGCGCCATCCTCGATGATCGCAGAGGGGTGGATATTGCCCATCAGGACTTGAGGTCCATCATGGCTGTGAATTCAGCTTCTGCTGCCAACTCACCCTCAACAGTGGCCACACCTTTGAATTTCCAGACTTTGCCGCCCGGTTTCCCGCGTGTGGTTTCCAACTTCATTTCAAGCACGTCCCCAGGTACAACCATGCGCCGGAATTTGCAGTTATCGATCGCCATGAAATAGACGTTCAGATTGCCATCAACCAACCCAAGGCTGGTTCCGACCATCACGGCGGCTGTCTGGGCCATCGCCTCTACGATTGTGACACCGGGCATAATCGGGTTTCCAGGAAAATGACCCTGAAAATGCGGCTCGTTCATTGTGACGTTCTTAATGCCAACAGCCGAATTGATCCCATCAATATCGCGCACTTTGTCCACCAACAAAAACGGATAGCGGTGCGGGATAATTTGTTGGATCAGTTTGATATCAGCGGTTGTCGGCGTATCGGTCATGCGGTGGATTCCATTTGTAAAAACGTCTTCCCCATGCCTAGCAAAGCCACGGCAACGCGGCAAGCATCCGCTATTGGTCAGGGGTGCCTTCGCCCAATGTCTCATCAATACGTGCGATAGCAGACTGCGTGATATCGACCGAACTGAGACTAAGAAATACGATCCGTTGATCTAGAACAGCAACAGCACCGCGTTCTAACATCAAGTCGCCCAATACATTCCGCACCTGTTCCAGAAACAACCGTGGTCCTGCATCTCTATCAGCCTCAAACGCCGCAATGGCAGCGTCACGCGATCGGCGAATACCTTGCACACGTTCATCAAATTCCGCGGCAGCAGCGCGAAAATCCTCGACCGACATGGTTGGTCGACTTTCGGTCAACTGCTGTTCTTCGGCAGTGAGCGCCGCCGTGATCTTATCGTTCTCAGCCTGAAGCGCGCGTGCTCTTTCCTCGAGGTCCGCGGTGATGCGCTGTCCGAGCAATGTTGCGCGATAAAGTTCATCTGTATCAACAACGACGACTGATGCGGTCACGACGCCCGCGTCTTGGGCCACAACCGACGACACTGCGCCCAGTGCCATCATCATGCCAAGGACAAAACCGCGCATTAGAACGAGGTCGAGATTGTCACGTCAAACGATTTTGGATTGTCGAATTCCTGAATGTCCAATGCTTCGGTAAAGTTGAACCGGAGCGGACCGATCGGGGTGGTCCAAAAAATCGACAGACCTGCGACGGTGCGAGCCGTGAAATCATTGTACAATACGGATGTGCCGCCCGGAGGTGTACGCCCGATGTCCCATACAGACCCATAGTCAATGAATGCGCCACCTGTGATGCCATATTCGCTTGGCAGGCCCAATGGAAATTCCGCTTCAAGACGTGCCACAGCATAGACATTGCCACCCAATGCGTCATCGGTTGCCGCGTCGCGTGGCCCAATGCCACCGGGTTCAAAACCACGCATCAGACGACTGCCCAAGAAGAAGCGATCAGTGATCCGGCTGTTTCCACCTGTATGGTTGATTTGACCGCCTTCAATGGTGGCGCGCAGTGTGACTTCTTCATTCAGAATTTTGGTTTCCGCAGCAGCGAGTGCTGTGGTTTTGATGTATTGTGCATCGCCAAACCCAAATTCCTGCCCAAACCGGAACACAAAACCAGCGTTCGGGTTCAGCCCAGTCCGACGTGAATCAAAGCTGTAATTGTAGCCAACGGAGTTTGACCAAAGACCACCTACCGCCGCATCTTCTGCGATGATTGCACTTGCTGCTGGGTCAACATCGGTGATGTCCGCGTAATCAATTGCGTAGAACAGCTGCAACCGACCATTTTCACTGACAGGGAAAACAAGGGACGGTTGGAAGGCGAACGTTTCCGTATCATACAACGCATTTTCGTTGTCCGTGGTCCCGTAATTGAGGTCCAATCCGAAGCCCAAGTCACGCCCCAAGAACTGTGGTTCCTTAAAGGAGAAGCGCAACTGACGGTTTGCCTCGGCTGTAGAAAGCTGGAAATCGACGTTTTGTCCACGGCCCAAAAAGTTGCTTTGACGGAACGATGCGACCAAGCCAAAACCCGTGTCAGGATTATAGTTGGCGCCAAATGACAGTGACCCAGTGTTTGCCTCTAGGACGTCAACATCGACAATAACCTGATTGGGTGAAGACCCTTCTCTTGCTTCGACATTGGCATTGGCAAAGAATCCAAGGGCGCGAATACGCTCTGCGCTTTCGCGGATCTGGCGTGGGTTGAATGGGTCCCCTTCGACCACGCGGAACTGGTTGCGAACAACGCGGTCCAGCGTCGTGTTGTTGCCTTCAATGTCGATGCGTTCAACAAAAATGCGCGGACCGCGGACCAGTGCCAATTCCAGATTGAGTGTGAGATCCCGATCGTTACGTGTGATCCGTGGATCAACCTGCACAAAGTTTAGCCCTTGATCCAATGCAAACCGTTCCAGGCGTGCAATTTCCAGATCAACAACAGCAGGTGAATAGGTCACGCCGGACCGCAGTTTAACTTGCGCATCGAAAAGGGCGGCGTCTGCCTCGGGCAATTCGCTGGTAACCGTGACATCAGCAAAGGTGAACGGTTGGCCCTCTTGCACGTTGAATGTGATTAAATAAGCATCGCGTTCGCGGGTCAAAGACACATCAACGTTCTGGATCTGGAAATCAACATATCCACGGGATTGATAGAAATCAGTCAGCGCGCGGCGGTCAAACGCGATCCGGTCTTCTACGAATGTATCGCGCGAAATAATCGCACGCAAAAGACCTGCTTGCTTTGTTTCCAGAACTCGGCGCAAGCGGCCTTCTGAAAAGGTGCGGTTTCCAACAAAGGAAATACGCTCAATTTCGGTCACGCCTGCTTCTGAGACCGTAAAGACAAGATCAACACGGTTGTCGGCGCGGCGGATAATGCTTGGGCGCACAACCGCATTGATACGCCCCTTGCTGGCATAAACTTCTGTAATAGCGGCTGTGTCTGCCTCTGCTTGGGCCGGTGTGTAGACGCGCCGCGGCTGTGACTGCACAACTTCCAACAGGATCGCATCGCGCAATTTGGTATTACCTTCGATGCTGATGCGATTGATTGTGGGACGTTCAACAACGTTAATCACCAATGTGCCGCCGCGGGTCGTGACCTCAACAGTCTCAAACAGGCCGGAACCACGGATGCGCTGTGCTGCATCGTTCAATTCACCGGCAGACACCGTGCTTCCGCGAGTGATTCCCGCGAATGACAGGATCGTCCCGTCTTCAACCCGCTGGTTGCCGTCGATTTGCACGGCATTGAAGGTAAAGCTTTGAGCGAAAGCCTGGGTTGCGAAAATGGCCCCCACCCCCAACAACAGAACGAAAAACAGTCGCTGAAGCAGCGGAGCAGTAAGCGCGGCAGCGCGTGTTTGGACACGGTTCATTTTGATCGCCTGTTTTAACATCCCATTAGCCTATCGAATTACCCAACAAAGGCATGGATGTCAAAACGAACAAACGCGCCCCAAGGGGCGCGTTTCATGTTTTCGCTTAGAATGGTTCAAGTCCGTTAGATCAGGGCGATAAATGACCCTGCATACAATGCTGCGACCAATGCGCAGATCATCATCAGACGATCCATGTTCAGGCTCACTAGAAATGAAAGACCTTTGTAACCTTGGCTTAGCGTTTGCATCACTCATTGCTCCTTGTGCGATGCGTTATAGCTATTTTCGAAACGTGGCACGAATGTGGCAGCCCCGTGACCCTATCAAGGACAAAGCACCAGATCATTGAGCAAAGCGAAGATCATCATCGTCCCGATCAAGGCAAGCCCCATCAGCATTAACACGTTAAAGGCTTGCTCTGACGGCTTGCGGCGGAAAACCGCCTCATAGGCGTGAAAAACAAGATGCCCACCGTCCAAAACCGGGATCGGGAACAGGTTGATCATGCCAACCGCGGCCGACAGCATCCCAAGGAACCAGATAAAGTCTTGTGCGCCTTGGGCAGCCATTGAACCACTGGTTTGTGCGATTGCGACAGGACCGGACAGGTTGCATGTCGAAATCTGACCCGATGCAATGTGCCAAAGCCCTGACAGCGACGATGTCAAAATCCGGTTTAGCATAGTTGTGCCATTGACCATCGCATCCCAAGGGCCAAGCGTTTCTGTTGCCGCAACAAAGAATGGTTCACCCGATACGCCAATCAGCCAACGGGTTTCAAATCCACCTTCTGGCAGCGGAAGATCAACGCGGCGAGGCGACAAAGTTACTTGCGACACGTCCCCTGCCCGCCAAATATCCAACGTCAGCGGCGCGCCATTGGCGGCATTCACAGCGTCGATCACTTCGCTAAATGCGACAATGTCATTGCCATCAATCGCAACAATCACGTCGCCCTTACGCAGCCCGGCGTCATCCGCTGCAGAACGCGGGTTAATGCCTGCTGCGGCGGGTGGCATCAGAAATGGCCCTTCTACTGACATTTCAACACCGTCGCGGATCACATCATAGGTCAGGGTTGTTTGCACAGGCATCTGATCGACAAGCGTGCCATCGGTCCCAAACGGGATACCTTCAACGGCAATCATCTGATCGCCTTGTTGCAGGCCAGAGGTGTATTTTGCAGGCAAATCCCGGCTGCTTTCATAGGTCAGCGGATCTGCAACCATGCCTGTGAACATCGACCCACCGGCAAAGATCAACACAGCAAGAATAAAGTTGAACACAGGCCCTGCAAGAACGGTCAGTGCACGCGCCCAAAGTGGCGCACCAGCCATGGAACGGCGCACATCAGCCTGTGAAACATCATCAGTTGACCCAACGCCAGCCGCGTTCGCATCTCCCAAAAACCGAACATAGCCGCCAAACGGCAAAGCCGCGATTTGCCAACGCGTGCCGTGTTTATCAGTGCGGGACGCAAGGACAGGTCCAAAACCAAGACTAAAAACCTCGGCATGGATACCGCACCAACGTCCGACAATGTAATGGCCGTATTCATGGATCGCCACGATGATCGACAGCGCGACAACAAATGCGATCAAAGTGAACGCAGAGCCACCCAGCGACGGCAATACTTGTGAAAAATCCAAATCGTTATCCCAGCTTTTCTATGGCTTCGCTGGCGCGGACGCGCGCCAAAGCATCAATTTCGAGTACGTTATCTAGGTTAATCGCGGCATTTTGCAGCCCCTCATTGGCCGAGATTTTGTCAATTGTGGCCGCGACAACAGGCGCCATATCCATAAATCCGATGCGGCCGTCGATGAAACCATCCAAAGCTGTCTCTTTTGCCGCATTAAATACCGCGCCTGACAATCCGCCCATTTCCATGACATCCGCCGCAATCTGCAACGCAGGAAAGCGATCTAGATCGGGCGTCTCAAACGAAAGTGTGCCGATCTTGGCCAGGTCAAGCCGCTCTACGGGGACATGACCCCGATCTGGCCAATGCAATGCATAGCCAATCGCATGGCGCATATCTGCTGGACCGACATGGGCCATCAGTGCGCCATCGGTGAAACCAACCATCGCATGAACAAGGCTTTCTCGGTGAACAAGAACTTCGATCTTTGTCGGATCAATTCCAAAAAACTCTTTTGTTTCAATCAACTCCATGCCTTTGTTAAACATGGAGGCACTGTCGATTGTAATTCTTTGGCCCATGTCCCAGTTAGGATGTGACGAAGCCTGCGCCAATGTTGCACGCGCTAAATCCTCTACCGGCCAATCACGAAACGCGCCGCCCGACGCGGTAATGATGATCCGTTCGACAGCAGCCATATCTTCGCCCACAAGCGCCTGAAACACAGCCGAATGTTCACTATCAACAGGTAAGATCGTCGCCCCGTGATCCTTGGCCGTGTCCATCAACAACGGCCCCGCGGTCACAAGAGATTCCTTGTTAGCCAGTGCCAGTGTGTTGCCTTGCTTCAAGGCTGTCAGGCCGGGAATAAGGCCAGCCGCACCAATAATGGCTGACAATGTCCAGTCCGCAGGGCGATTTGCAGCCTCGGCAATGGCCGCATCACCACTTGCGGCTTCAACGCCCGTGCCAGCCAGCAGCGCACGCAGATCAGGAAGTAACGTATCATGGCATGTCACGGCGATTTCGGCGTTTAGGGCAACGGCATCTTTTGCGAGTTGTCCGATGTTTTGGCCACCCGTCAGGGCGACAACATCATAGTTTTCGGGATTGCGTGCTATCAAATCCAGCGCGCTTTGACCAACCGACCCTGTCGCACCCAGCACCGTTACCCGCTTCAAAAAGCAACCCCTGGCACGTTGAAGACGGCCGCGATGATCAACATGAACAATGCGGCACCAAGCAGCGCGTCAAACCTGTCAAACAGCCCCCCATGACCCGGGATCAGGGTGGAACTGTCTTTGACCTTCATCCGCCGCTTTAACGCGCTTTCGGCGATGTCGCCCATCTGTCCTGCAAATGACAGCAAGACAGAAAATGCAATAATTGCGATGCCTGCGTTGGTAAAATACGTGAAAATCAGCCCGACAATCGCAGCACCTATCCAACCGGCAACGGTCCCCGACCAGGTTTTCTTAGGGCTGATCGACGGCCAGAACTTTGGTCCGCCAAAGCTGCGCCCCGCGAAATAACCAAACACATCTGTCACAATGACAACCAGCATCAGCCACAACAACCAGACAAAGCCATAGTCGACACGGAAATGGATCAATCCATAACCAGCGACCGGAATTGCCAGCGCAAATAGGAAAAAGGAAGTTTTTTCGACCTTGATTTGACTGACACCCACAATCGGAACAATCAGGAACATTGCATAGGCCCATGGGTCCGTCAGTGTCAGTTGTCCCGACATCACCGACGCGGTCAATGCGGCCATCAACATACCCGGTGTCGGACGATCTGGCGCGATCATCATCCAGAGTTCCCAGATCATCACCGCGGTCACAAAAACAACAAGCATCTGGAACCAGACACCGCCTAAGATAACGCCCACCGCGCCCACGAATGTCATCGCGATGCTGGACACGATCCGCACCGTTAGATCATCCCAACTGCTTGTTTTTACAGGGTCCGCCATGGCCTACGCCAGAACCGCGCCAAAACGACGTTCACGGTTGTCATATTTTCCCAAGACATCGGCAAACTCGGCGGCTGTGAAATCGGGCCAAAGCGTATCGATAAATTCGTATTCCGCATAAGCAGATTGCCACAAAAGGAAGTTGCTGATCCGGGCCTCGCCACTTGTGCGGATCACTAGATCAGGGTCAGGCAAGAAACGGGTATCAAGGAATTTGGACAGACATTCAGCGTCCACATCCTTATGGGATAAACGCCCCTGCTCAACCTCAAAGGCAAGCCGTTGTGCGGCGCGAGTGACTTCGTCTCGCCCGCCATAGTTCAGCGCGATCGTCAGGTGAACCTTGTCGTTATTGGCCGTGTAAAGTTCCAACTCGTCCATCAAGGCGACCAGCTTATCGTCCAGTTTGATGCGGTCTCCGATAAAACGCACACGCACACCGTCTTCGAACAACGCTTTCGCTTCGCGTTCGATATAGCGGCGGAAAAGCTTCATCAGCCCTGCAACTTCGGACTGCGTCCGCTTCCAGTTTTCAGTGGAAAAAGCAAATATCGTCAGATACTTAACACCTAGATCGGGGCAAGCTTCTACAATTTCGCGAACGCGACGTGCACCAGCATGATGCCCAAACAAACGTGGACGTCCACGCTGTTGTGCCCACCGGCCATTGCCATCCATGATGATCGCCACATGATTGGGGCCTGCATCCGTGGTATCGTTGATGTCTTTGGCCATTGGAACGGCCTCCCTTCGGGTCAGACCTGCATGATCTCGGCTTGTTTGTTCTCAAGGGCCTCGTCGACCTTCTTGATGTGCTCGTCCGTGATTTCCTGAACTGCACCTTCCCAGAATTTCTGGTCGTCTTCGGACATGCCGTCATTCTTAGCTTTTTTGATCTGGTCCATACCGTCGCGGCGCAGGTTACGGATGGAAACGCGCGCAGATTCGCCGTAATTGCCCGCAACTTTGGTCAGTTCACGGCGGCGTTCTTCGTTCAATTCTGGGATCGGCAGCATAATAATAGTGCCGTTCAGCTGCGGATTGATTCCAAGACCACTTTCGCGGATCGCTTTTTCAACTTTACCGACAAGCCCCTTGTCCCAGACGTTGATGGTGACCATGCGGGGTTCAGGCACGTTCACAGTGCCTACTTGGTTGATCGGCGTCATTGAACCGTAGGCATCGACCATCACAGGTTCCAGCATCGAACCGGACGCGCGCCCTGTGCGCAAAGACGCAAATTCAACGCGTAAATTTGCAATGGCACCATCCATGCGGCGGGCCAGATCGTCGGTATCAAGAATAAAATCGTCGGACATTGTTTTCTGCTCTCCCCTTGCGGGATGGTAATGGGTTTTCCCCGCTATATCGCAGGTATTCCCGTCTTGTATAGTGACTACACGCCGTCGCTTGGCGGGAAATTGTGCAGTTTTTGGTGAAATCGCGCGGTTTTGCGCCTAGTTTGAGACGCGGGTATACGTCCCCTCTCCCGCAAGGATCCCCTTGAACCCGCCCGGTTCGTCCAGGCTGAATACGATGATGGGCAAGTTGTTATCACGGGCCAGCGCAATGGCAGATGCATCCATGACGCCCAGATGCTTTTGCAGCACCTCATCATAAGTCACATCAGTGTAGCGCACGGCATCGTCATGTTTTGCGGGGTCTTTGTCATAAACACCGTCGACCTTGGTGCCCTTCAGGATCGCCTCACACGCCATTTCATTTGCGCGCAGTGTGGCGGCCGTGTCTGTGGTGAAATACGGGTTGCCCGTACCCGCAGCAAAGATACAAACGCGTTTCTTTTCCAAATGGCGCACAGCGCGACGGCGAATATATGGTTCGGCCACCTCGTTCATGGTGATTGCGGAAATCACGCGGGTGTGGATGCCCAGCTCCTCTAGCGCGGATTGCATCGCAAGCGCGTTCATCACTGTGGCCAACATCCCCATGTAGTCGGCGGTCGTGCGTTCCATCCCTTGTGCGGACCCTTGCAAGCCGCGAAAGATGTTGCCGCCACCAATGACCATGCAAATCTCGACGCCCATATCGTGCACGGTTTTCACTTCTTTTGCGACGCGAGCAACTGTGGGCGGGTGCAGACCAAATGACGTGTCGCCCATCAGCGCCTCGCCTGAAATCTTCAGCATAACCCGTTTGTAGGAGGTTTGTTCGGTCTCGGCCATGTGCTGCCCCTTTGCGCATTTGGATGTGAACTCGGATATAAATGCCGCATTTTGACAGGTGATACAATCGCTAGCACGCTGGATTTGCCCAAAAATCTGGAACATGGTCCGCGTTGGGGGTATGCGGGGCGCGATGATACAAATTCCTGCCCATAAACCAGTGTTAATTGCGGGGCCAACGGCCTCTGGCAAATCTGCCTTGGCGCTGCATATCGCCAAGACCCAAGGCGGAGTAATTGTGAATGCTGATGCGCTTCAGGTATTTGGGGGCTGGCGCATTCTGACCGCACGTCCCGATGACACCGAACTGGCCCAAGCCGAGCATGCATTATACGGGCATGTGCCATTTGATGCGCCCTATTCCACTGGGCATTGGTTGCGCGATGTCCTGCCATTTATAAAAGTCGGAAACCGCCCCATTATTGTCGGGGGCACTGGCCTGAACTTTGCCGCGCTCACAAACGGATTGGCGGATATTCCCGCGACGCCGCCTGACATTCGCCAAGCCGGAGATGTCCTTGACCTGACAACCCTTTTGAAAAGCGTTGACGCCGACACCGTGGCGCGGATCGATACCCAAAACCGTATGCGGGTTCAACGTGCGTGGGAGGTGCAACAAGCCACGGGGCGCGGGTTGGCCGCTTGGCAGGATGAAACCCCGCCGCCGCTGCTGCCCTTGTCGGATGCGGTTCCTATCAGTCTTGATGTGCCTGTTGATTGGCTTAACGATCGCATTAAACGGCGTTTTGATCAAATGCTGGCGCAAGGCGCATTGGAAGAAGCCACAGCCATGCTACCCCATTGGGACCCTAGGCTGCAGTCATCAAAAGCCATTGGCGCCCCCGAAATGACCGCCCATCTGAAAGGTCAACTTACCCTGTCCCAAGCGCGCGAGGCGGCGATTGTCGCGTCCCGCCAATACGCCAAACGGCAACGCACCTGGTTTCGGTCCAAACATAAATCTTGGACCAAGCTTGATATTTCATCCACAGACTTGTCCACAGCAATCACGTTTATTGCTTAAATTTGCCATTGTTTAATGAAACGCGGCGGGTCAATCTTGATGCGATCTCTGGGGGCGACAAAATGCATATGGCGACCGAACAACAACCAACAGCGTTAAACCTGACACCGATCGGGCACAATGCGCGTGTCGGTCGTTGGCGCACAGAAGCCATGCGCAGTCATGCAACCCCACGCTTGATTTATATTACCAAGGGCCAAGGCCGCATCACCGTCGCTGGTTTGACCAGTGGGTATGGCCCGAACAACCTGATCTATGTGCCTGCCCATACCATGTATGGCTTTGACACCGGTCCGACCGTCTTTGGTCAGTTGATCACTATTCCGTCCGCAATGGCTGCTGAGTGGCCCGATGATCCCGTGCACATCCGCGTCCGTGACGTGGTATTGCAAAAAGAATGGGCGCTGATGATGGAGGCATTGGAACGTGAGTTGAAGATCACGGGCCAGACCCATTCGCGCGCCGCGCACTATCACCTGGGGTTGCTGGCCGTGTCGTTTGGTCGACAGATCGACAGCGCATCATCCGAGACCCAGCAGACCCGACGCAAAACGAGTGCTGCCCGCTTGGTTGCTGCCTATACCGATCTTATTGAACGCGATTACCGCATGGACAAAGGTGTGTCTGATTATGCCAATGCGCTTGGCGTAACGGCCACCCACCTGACGCGGTGCTGCAACCAGACCTGTGGCAAGTCGGCACTGGCGCTATTGCGCGATCGCGTCAACTACGAGGCTTGTGTCTTATTGCGCGATACGCGGACCCCGGTGAACGAAATTGCAGCTCAGCTCGGCTTTACCAGTGCGGCATATTTCACCCGCAGCTTTGCCACTTTGACAGGCAACACACCCAGCGAATTTCGCAAACGCGGTGCTGCATCGCAGCAGACCCGATAAATTCCACGGCGCTTTGGCTGTTCGCGGGTGTATCAGGCCTGTATGTCGTAAATCGCACATCAAACAGTCGCAAATGTGATAAAAATTTACAAAGGTTGCATTGACCTATCCCCAGAAAACATGCGCTATGGTTCCGATCGGAAACGCATATGAAAAATGATGCACCGCGATGGCGCAACAAAATGTCGCGCGGCCCCGCTCAATAAAAATATGTGTCACAGGGAGAGACGAATGACGCAAGTTACACAAAAGACAATGCACCCCGCTGCGGTGATGTACGCAAACGAGGAAAAGGCCGGCAAACTGAGCCGCCGTGAATTCCTGTCGCGCACAACGGCATTGGGCCTCACAACGGCAGCGGCTTACGGCCTTTTGGGTCTGTCTGCACCTGCACAAGCTGCTGCGCACGCCAAAATGGGCGGCACACTTCGTATGCAAATGGAAGTACGCGCACTCAAAGACCCACGCGCATATGACTGGACGCAGATCGCGTTCTTCTCAGCTGGTTGGCTTGAGTATCTCGTGGAATACAATTCCGACGGTTCGTTCCAGCCAATGCTGCTGGAATCATGGTCCGTGAACGATGATGCGACCGAATACACATTGAACGTGCGTAAAGGCGTGAAATGGAACGACGGGTCTGACTTCACCGCAGAAGACGTTGCACGCAACATCATCGGCTGGGCTGACAAAAAGGTCGAAGGCAACTCTATGGCTGGCCGTTTCGCCGTCATCATTGACGCCGACACCGAACAGGCCGTTGACGGCGCTGTTGAAGTTGTCGACAGCCACACAGTTAAGCTGAACCTGCCAGCATCCGACATCTCCTTGATTGCGGGCATGGCGGATTACCCAGCGGCGATTACGCCTGCTGGTTTCAACGCTGACACAATGCTGGAAGACGCGCTGGGCACAGGTCCATACCTGCCAGAATCTCTTGAAGTTGGTGTTAAAGGTGTGTTGGTCCGTAACGAAGGCCACGACTGGTGGGGTTATGCCGCTGGTAAAGGCGCATACATGGACCGCATCGAATACATCGACTATGGCACAGATCCATCCGCTTGGGTTGCGGCGGCTGCCGCTGACGAAGTCGACATGTTCTATGAAACAGTTGGCGACTTTGTTGATGTGGTTGAAGGCATCGGTTGGGAACGTTCCGAGGTGGCATCTGCTGCAACGATCGTCATTCGTCCTAACCAGCTGGCTGAAGTTGATGGCAAAATGCCATATGCGGACAAGCGCGTTCGTCAGGCGATTGCAATGGCCGTTGATCCAGCTGTCTGTCTTGAACTGGGCTACGCAAACCGTGGTGCTGTTGCGCGCAACCAGCACGTCGGTCCGATGCACCCTGCTTGGGCTGATGTCCCTGCCCTGCCATATGATCCAGCCGGCGCACTTGCGTTGCTGACAGAAGCAGGCATGGCTGATTTCGAGATGGACGTTATCTCGATTGATGATGACTGGCGCAAAAACTCCACAGCTGCGGTTGTGGCTCAGTTGCAGGATGCCGGCTTTAACGCCAAGCACACAATCATTCCGGGCTCGACCTTCTGGAACGATTGGACGAAGTATCCGTTCTCTTCCACAAACTGGAACCACCGTCCGCTTGATACACAGATCCTTGGTCTGGCGTATCGTTCTGGCGAAGCTTGGAACGAAGCTGGTTTTGCGAATGCGGAATTTGACGCGCTTCTGGCCGAAGCCAACTCTATCGCGGATGCAGACGCACGCCGCGAAGTGATGGCAAAGCTGCAAGGCATCATGACCGACGAAGGCGTCACACTACAGCCATACTGGCGTTCGCTGTATCGTCACTCCAAGCCTGGATTTGTAGGCTGGGATATGCACATCGCGTATCTGCCACAGATCTACAAGATCGGCATGGCTGCTTAATTGCGCCACTAAAATGGGCCGCCCTGCATCCTGCTGGGCGGCCAAACTTTTCTGCCAAGCGTCAATTGGGTCAACCCAAAGTCGCACCGATTTCTAGACGATCAACGCATCGTCACTGCCAACAGGGGCCTTTATGGGACTGTTTATTCTGCGCCGCCTTGGGGTCATGCTCCTCACGGCGATCTGCCTGACATTTATTGTGTTCTGGCTGACGAACCTGACGCCAAATCTTGAAAAGCTGGCCAAGACGCAAGGCAACTTCCGCATGTCGGACGAAGCCGTCACCAGCTATTTGACCAACCGTGGTTATGAACAAGCCTTGCCCGTGAAATACGGCCAATGGCTTGGCGTGTTGCCCGGATACGAGATTGAAGGCAGCGATGGTGAAACCCGCCGCCGCTGTGACGAAGGCAAACGGTTCTGCGGGGTTCTGCAAGGCGAATGGGGATTCTCGACCGTATTCAAAGAAGATGTGAGCAAAATCATTTCCATCCGTTTGGCCCTGACAGGCAAACTTATGTTCTGGGTGATGGTGGTTATGGTCCCTGGTGCATTGCTGATCGGCGTGCTGGCTGGCATGCGCGAAGGGTCGCGTACTGACCGGTCGCTTTCGATTGTGTCCATCGTTTCAACCGCGACCCCTGAATATGTTTCTGGTGTTGTGTTCATTTCAGTCTTTGCAACGGCAACATTCGGAATGCAGTGGTTTAAAGGAACGGCCACATCCGCAATGGATGACGCCAATTTCTGGAACTTCTTTCTGCCAGTGATGACCATCGCCCTTTATGGCATGGGTTATATCGCTCGCATGACGCGCGCATCAATGACCGAAGTTATGACTGCGCAATACATCCGCACGGCCCGCCTAAAAGGTGTGGCGTTCCGCACGATCGTGATGAAACACGCGTTGCGCAACGCATTGATCGCGCCTTTCACCGTCATCATGCTGCAAATTCCGTGGTTGCTGAACGGCGTCGTGATCGTTGAGACCTTGTTCAACTACAAAGGTTTCGGCTGGACATTGGTGCAGGCGGCATCAAACAATGACATCGAACTGCTTTTGGGTGTGTCCGTTGTTTCCGTATTTGTGGTGCTCATCACGCAGCTGATTTCAGACATCGGCTATGTGTTCCTGAACCCACGTATTCGTATCTCTTAAAGGACTGACGCTATGGAATCCCTCAGCTGGACCGGCGCAGTTGGCGCCTTTTTGAACCCGATCTGGACCATCACACTTGCCTGCCTTTTGCTGGCGGTTGTGATCCAGATCATCCTTTCCTTCTTTGCTGCCCCAATGACGTTGCAATCAAACGCTGACGGCACACTTGCCGCACGTGGTGGTTATTTGGGCGGGATGGAGCGCGTGACCAAGGTGGCTTTGTTCACATTGCTTGCCCTTTCTGTGCTTTATGCAATCGCAGGTATTTTGATGCCATATGGCACTGGCGGGATTTTGGGCGCGATGTTCAAGCGTCTGCTCCCCGTTTGGATCGCTCTAATTATCACCTTCGCGGTCTCGATCTACTTCAAGCGGAGCTTGGGGCTGTATGGCAAGCTATTCGACAGCACCATCGGCATGGTTGGCTTTGCGCTTGTGATGTTCTGGGTGTTTACGGCCATCTTCTCTGGCGGTTTCGATATGATCGTGACCCATGATGAGTTGTCACAAGTATCCGGCCTGAAAAACAAAAAACCAGGGGTACCGATGCCTGATGGCACTGCAGGCGCATGGCCGCATTACCTGCTCGGTGGCGACAACCTTGCGCGTGATATCTTTAGCCGCGTGATCAAGGGTTCTGTCATCGTGATTGCGATTGCACCATTGGCGACGTTGTTTGCATTTATGGTCGGGATCACGCTTGGCCTGCCAGCTGGATATTTTGGCGGGCGATTGGATACGGTGTTGTCCTTCCTCGCCAACATCGTTCTCGCGTTTCCGGTCATCTTGCTGTTCTATCTTCTTGTCACACCAGAAATCGTGGCAACGGGTATTCCGTCATTCATGGGCGCATTCCTGTTCGTTTTCCCGCTCATCTTTGTCGGTGTTTTGCTGAATTCTCGGTACTACACACAGCCAGCGAAACGCACACCGATGCTAATCGTTGTCTTGGGCATTCTGGCATGGCTCTATCTGTCGCTGATTTCTCAGTCCGGGACGGTGTTGAATTTCCTTCCTGCTTGGCTTGATGGTTTTGACATCAACTCGGGCATCTTGATTGTGTTTGTATCTGTGGTTTTCGTGAATTCGCCCACTGTGTTCCGTATTGTGCGTGGTCTCGCGCTTGATCTGCGCACGCGGGACTATGTCGCGGCGGCACAAACGCGTGGCGAAGGCGCATGGTACATCATGCTATGGGAAATCTTGCCAAACGCACGTGGTCCGCTGATCGTCGATTTCTGTCTGCGCATCGGTTACACCACGATCCTTTTGGGCACGCTTGGTTTCTTTGGTCTTGGCCTGCCACCAGAAAGCCCTGACTGGGGATCGCTGATCAACGACGGGCGCAAACTGCTTTTGATCTATGTGCACCCTGCAATCCCCCCTGCGATGGCGTTGCTGTCACTTGTTCTGGGTCTCAACCTGCTGGCTGACGGCCTGCGCGAAGAAAGCTTGAAGGATTAATCAGATGGAAAAGCAAGACTACGACGGCCCCATCCTTGAGATCGACAAATTGTCCATCTCGTTCTTCACACGGTTGCGGGAAATTCCAGCCGTGATGGATTTCTCGGCGACAATCAAACCAGGTGAGGCGCTTGGCCTTGTCGGTGAATCGGGCTGCGGAAAATCCACAGTCGCCCTTGGTGTGATGCAAGATTTAGGCGTGAACGGACGTATCGTTGGCGGTTCGATCAAGTTCAAAGGCGAAGAGCTGAACACCATGTCGCCAGAGCGTTTGCGTGATATTCGCGGGTCTGAAATCGCGATGATTTACCAAGAACCGATGGCGTCGTTGAACCCTGCGATGAAAATCGCGCGGCAGTTGATGGAAGTCCCAATCATCCACGAAGGCGTATCAGAAGCCGAAGCATACGCCCGCGCGTTGGAAGTTGTCACGGATGTGAAACTACCAGACCCTGAACGTATCTTGAAATCCTATCCCCACCAGTTGTCAGGCGGGCAACAACAGCGCATCGTGATCGCGATGGCGTTGATGTCCAAACCGTCGCTGTTGATCTTGGACGAACCGACAACAGCCCTTGATGTGACGGTTGAGGCGGCAGTTGTCGAACTTGTAAAGGACTTGGGCAAGAAATACGGCACATCCATGCTGTTCATTAGCCATAACCTTGGTCTGGTGCTGGAAACCTGCGACCGGATTTGTGTTATGTATTCTGGTGAAGCGGTTGAACGCGGCTCGATCGAAGATGTGTTCGACGAAATGCAGCATCCGTATACTCAGGCGCTGTTCCGTTCGATCCCCCTGCCCGGCGCTGATAAAAACGCCCGACCGCTTGTTGCCATTCCCGGTAACTTCCCGTTGCCACACGAACGGCCAGATGGGTGTAACTTCGGCCCTCGCTGCGACTATTTCCAAGCGGGTCGTTGCGATGCGCAAGCCATCACGATGGAACAAGTGCACGGCAACGATCGTCACCAGACACGTTGTTTGCGCCACGATGAAATCGATTGGAACGCGCCCATCGATGTCGGACCGCAAAAGGAAAAAGCGCCTGTTGGCGATGTTGTTTTGAAAATGGACAACCTCAAGAAATACTATGAGGTTGCGGCAAACGCGCTGTTTGGCGGTGGCGATAAGAAAGTCGTCAAAGCCAACGAAACCTTGTCGTTTGAGGCCCGTGAAAGCGAAACACTCGCCATTGTGGGGGAATCCGGTTGCGGTAAATCCACATTTGCCAAGGTGCTGATGGGGCTTGAGACTGCGACAGAAGGGGAAATCCTTCTCGACAACCAGTCCATTGGCTCAACCGCGATTGAAAACCGCGACACGAAGACAGTGGCAGACATCCAGATGGTGTTCCAGAACCCGTTTGATACACTGAACCCGTCAATGACCGTGGGCCGGCAAATCATGCGTGCGCTGGAAATCTTCAAAATCGGCAAAAACGATGCAGAGCGCCGCGAACGCATGCTGAACCTGCTTGATCTGGTGAAGCTGCCCCGCGCATTTGCGGATCGGATGCCGCGCCAGTTGTCTGGTGGTCAAAAGCAGCGTGTCGGTATTGCACGTGCATTCGCGGGCGACGCCCGAATTGTTGTGGCCGATGAACCTGTATCGGCGCTTGATGTATCCGTGCAGGCGGCCGTGACTGATCTTTTGATGGAAATTCAGCGGGAACATAAAACGACCCTGCTGTTCATCAGCCACGATCTGTCGATTGTGCGATACCTGTCGGACCGCGTCATGGTGATGTATCTGGGCCATGTGGTTGAACTGGGCACGACCGATCAAGTTTTTGCGCCGCCCTACCACCCCTATACCGAAGCCTTGTTGTCTGCGGTCCCAATCGCCGACACAAGCATCGAGAAAAAGCACATTGTTCTCGAAGGCGATATCCCGTCAGCAATGAACCCACCATCGGGTTGTCCGTTCCAGACACGGTGTAACTGGAAATCCAAAGTGGCTGGCGGCTTGTGCGAAAAAGAAGTGCCACCTGTGCGGATGTTGGCTGAGGGCCATCAGGTAAAATGCCATCTGTCCGACGCTGATTTGGCAGGCATGGAGCCCGTCATCAAAATGGCAGCCGAATAAGAAAAGGCGCGCTCTGAAACAGGGCGCGCCTTTTTCTATTCATGATGCTTGGAACCTCTTAATCAGTTGCCCCAAATAATCCGCACATAGTTGCGCGTTTCTTTGTATGGTGGAATGCCGTTATAGCGTTCTACCGCTCCTGGGCCGGCATTGTAGGCTGCCAAAGCAAGACGCCATGATCCAAACTTTTCATACTGGCGTCGCAGATACCGCGCACCGCCTTCAAGGTTCTGAGCAGGATCAGATGCATTGACCCCCAATGCGCGGGCTGTTTGCGGCATTAACTGTGCAAGCCCCATTGCGCCTTTCACGGAACGCGCCTGCGGGTTCCACCCGCTTTCTTGCTGAACAAGACGCAAGAAGAGATCTTCTGGAATTGAATGACGGCGTGCTGCTGCACGTGCAACGCTGATAAACGGGCCATTGTAACGCCCCCTGTAGGCAGGCGACTTTGATGCAATCGTCGGGACAGACGCGCGCGGCGGCTGAAGCCGAATAGAATTATTATACTGCTGGGCAGATCGATTATCTAAAACAGACAACTGGTTTTGAAACAGATCGGCCCGTGATCCTTCCGCAAAAGCGGCGAATGGTGTCCAAAACAAACTCGATACTGTCAAAATGCGCACAAATTGCATCTCATAACCCCCCAAAGGTCTATGGCCCACAATATATAGATATTTGCCAGCATCTGACCACCCATATTATCAGTATACAACCTGTTTACCTTGTTCGCCCAAAAAGGGCATAAGTTAGCAACCAGAATCGCGAAGGGGAAAACCAATGGCTGGCAGCGTGAACAAAGTGATCTTGATCGGCAACTTGGGCCGTGATCCCGAGGTCAGAACATTTGGCAATGGCGGCAAGGTGTGTAATTTGCGCATTGCGACTTCCGAAAACTGGAAAGACAAAAATACAGGCGAACGTCGTGAGAAAACGGAATGGCATTCTGTCGCTATTTTCAACGACGGCTTGGTCCGCATTGCGGAACAATATCTGCGCAAAGGTTCCAAGGTGTATATCGAAGGCGCGTTGCAAACCCGTAAATATCAGGCGCAAGACGGCTCTGATCGCTATTCCACAGAAGTCGTATTGCAAGGCTATGGTGGCACTTTGACCATGCTTGACGGCCGTGGCGAAGGCGGCGGTCAAGGCGGTGGCGGTGGCTACGGTGGTGGCTCTGGTGGTGGTTACGACCAAGGCGGTTCCGGTGGCGGCTATGGCGGCGGCAATTCAGGCGGCGGTGGCTACGATCAAGGGGGCGGTTCTGCCGGTGGCGGCCGTTCTGATATGGACGACGAAATCCCGTTTTAATGCATCTGCGTAGGATGGGTTTTAACCCATCTTACCGCTGTGCAAGCGCATCAGACAAAACAGATAAGACCGCATCTCGCGGCACGTCACTTGTCACAAATGCGTCACCAATATCTCGGGCCAGAATGAACCGCAGTTGGCCCGCGATGACCTTCTTGTCTTGACCCATCAGATCAAGAAGCGCTGCCGCATCTGGCAGATCACCCTCAATATCTCGCAAATCCGTTTTCATGCCCATGCTACGCAGATGCGCGCGCACCCGGCTCGGGCTTTCTTGACTACAAAGGCCCAACCGCGCTGAAAGCTCAAACGCCATGCCACATCCAATTGCGACACCTTCACCGTGCAATAAACGATCTGAATATCCCGTGGCCGCTTCCAAAACATGGCAAAACGTATGTCCAAGGTTCAGCAATGCGCGGTCGCCCTGCTCTGTTTCGTCCCGTTGCACGATATCAGCTTTCATCTGACATGACCGCGTCACAGCTTTCACACGGGCGGCCATGTCCCCCGCAGCCATGGCAGGACCATTTGCTTCGAGCCATTCAAAGAAGGCGGCATCACCTAACAAACCATATTTCACGACCTCGCCGTAGCCGGCCAAGAAATCACGCGGGGC
The DNA here is from genome assembly GCA_965656885.1 of Yoonia sp. Lineage (GTDB taxonomy): Bacteria > Pseudomonadota > Alphaproteobacteria > Rhodobacterales > Rhodobacteraceae > Yoonia. The sequence continues at coordinate 15,017 of CBFHME010000009.1, read as the reverse complement.
CAAACTGTCCAAAAGACTTGTGTCAGCAACCACCAACGCGGGTTGATGAAACGCCCCAATCAGGTTTTTTCCATGCGGCGCGTTGATCCCCGTTTTCCCGCCAACAGAACTGTCAACCTGCGCCAACAGGGTCGTCGGAATCTGCACAAAACGCACACCCCGACGCAAAATTGCGGCTGCAAAACCAGCCAGATCGCCAATAACACCACCACCAAACGCAATCACAACATCGCCACGTTCAACTTTTTGATCCAACAACCACTCAACCGTACGTTCGAGTTGCGGCCAGCCTTTCGTGGCTTCGCCCGGTGGCAGCGCCAAGGCCTCAGACGTGAATCCCGCCGCCTCAAGCCCCGCCTGCAATCTGTGCAAATGATGAGATGCCACTGTTTCATCCGTGACAATCGCAAGATGTTTACGCCCGCCAAACGGCTTGATCGCGTCCCCGATACCCGCAAGCAAATCTGGTCCGATCAGGATGTCATATTCGCGACCAGGCAAATCAACATGTACGACTGATTGCGGTTTTGTCATTGGGTTCTCTCCAATATGGTCGGGTCTTGGGCAAGAACATCAATGACATTCTGGGTTGTTGTCGCAATACTGGCATCCGCTGCAACGCTGACATGCAAAGCCGCCTTTGCATAAATTGGTCCACGTTTTTCAAGTAAATCAGCCAAAGTCGCCCGTGGATTGGCGGTTCGTAGCAATGGGCGTGTATCTTTGTGGCGCACGCGTTCCCATAATGTCTCAAAATCAACATCCAGCAGCACAGAAACACCTTTTTGCACAATCAGATCGCGTGTGCGTTCGGACAAAAACGCACCTCCGCCGGTCGACAAGATTGCGGGCGGGCCTGACAAAAGGCGATCAATCACCTCTACTTCTCGGTCTCTGAAAAACGGCTCGCCGTCACGTTCAAATATCTCTGCGATTGTCAGGGCAGCGGCCTCTTCCAATGCTGCATCACTATCAAGAAATGGCACGTCCAAACGGTCCGCCAACGCACGACCAATCGCGGATTTTCCTGACCCCATCATGCCCACAAGCACGACGGTGCGGTGCAAAACGCAATCAAAGTTGTCATCGTTCACAGCGTATTGCCCTTTGTTTTCTTCATGTTGCATCGGCTAAGTGCCGCTTAATTAAAAAATGTGCAACTGAATGAGGTGATCTTGCACAAAAGCCCATATATACACAATGCAACAAGCGGCAATCAGACCGCGCAATAGGCAAATTCGGGGGCACATTTTTGATGCTATGGCGACTGACAAAATTTCTTGTGTTTCTTGCGGTCCTTGGGGCCATCACGTTTGTGGCCTATGCTTATGTTGGACCGATCCTTTCGCCATCTGACTTTGCCGCACCAACCGCACCTGTGTCCGAACCAATCATTTTGGATATCGACTAAATGATGATGCGCATGTGGCTTGGCATGATCGGTGCGTTATCAGGCACGATTGCTACGGCACAGGATACTGGCCCATTATCAGCAATCGATTGGCTTTCTCAAAGCGTTGAACCACCAGCCATTGTTGTGACCTTGCCCAGTCCGATCGACGAGCCACCTACAAGCAATGGCGCAAGCAGCCCCAACGTGACAGTGACATCTCTAGATGCCCCATCGCCAGATCCTATTGGGCTGTTGCCAGTTTCAGTAACTGGATTGCCGCGTGATCTGTGGGCCAGCAGCAATAGCGACACGCTGTCCACTTTGATATTGGAAGCCGACGCAAGTATTTTGCCAGCGACCCAAGCCTTACTAATGACATTACTGCTGGCTGAAGCAGATCCACCGCTTGGGGCGGGGCCTGACGGCCAACTGTTTTTGGCGCGTGTGGACAAGCTGCTGGATATCGGTGCGCTTGAACCTGCACTTGCGATGCTTGAACAGGTGAACCCTGAAAATCCCGAACTATTCCGCAGATGGTTTGACGTCTCGCTTTTGATTGGAGCCGAGGATGACGCCTGTCAGGTCATGCGCGATACCCCCAATGTTGCCCCGACACTTCCAGCCCGCATTTTTTGTTTGGCGCGTGGTGGGGATTGGCCTGCTGCTGCATTAACACTGAACACGCACCGCGTTCTGGGTGATGTGACCCCTCAAGAAGAAGCGCTTTTGTCGCGTTTTCTGGACCCTGATCTATATGAAGACGAGCCGCCCCTGCCCGTTCCTGACCGGATAAGTCCGCTTGTATTCCGCATGCATGAAGCGATCGGAGAGGCTCTGCCAACCCGCGCTTTGCCAAACGCATTTGCCCATTCGGATTTGCGTGACACCACAGGTTGGAAGGCCCAGCTAGAAGCTGCTGAGAGGTTGGCCCGCGTAGGGGCCATCAATGAAAACGTCTTGTTAGACATTTACACAGCGAAAAAGCCCGCAGCCTCTGGAGGCGTTTGGGATCGTGCTGGTGCTGTGCAACGGCTCGAGGCCGCATTGGCTGATGGCGACAGTGCCAAGATTTCCCAAAGATTGAACCAAGCATGGGCAGCGATGGAAACCGCAAGGTTAGAGGTTCCTTTTGCAAAAATGTTTGAACAATCCCTTGCTGGCATTGCCAATGACACACCCGAACTCGCGCTCCAAATTGGACTTTTGACAGCCAGCTATGAAACGGCCGCACAGAACACTCAACCACAGTCGTTTTTGACCTCGCTTGCGCAGGGCGCGCCGATAAACACAACTGGCCCCCAACAAACCGCAATTCACGCAGCCTTTACAGGGGCTGATCCATCACCCGAGCTTGAGGCGATGGCCCGCAACGGAAACCTAGGCGAGGCATTATTGCAGTCGCTGTCTGATTTCCAAGACGGTGTTGCAGGAGACGCAATGGCATTGACCGACACAATCGCATTCTGGCGCTTTGTCGGACTAGAGGGTGTCGCGCGACAGGCGGCTTTGCAGCTTTTGATGCTAGAGCGGCGCATATGAGCGCGGCTGATCAACCCATGGCCCATTGGGTCCAATCGTTTCTAGAGGCGCAGGCCGCCGAACTTGACGCGGCCACCAATACGCAACTGGCCTATGCACGCGATCTGAGCGACTTTGCCGATTGGTTGACGCCCAAGGGTCTCCATTTTGCGACCGCGAACCAAGATGACGTCGAAGGCTATCTGATCGACTGCGATGCCCAAGGATTGGCCGCATCAACCCGCGCAAGGCGTCTGTCAGCAATCAAGCAACTTTATCGTTTTGCATTTGAAGAGAGTTGGCGCGCCGAAAACCCCGCCATCCGTATCAAAGGGCCTGGTAAATCAAAATCCCTGCCCAAAACCTTGACCGTGACTGAAGTCGAACGGCTCCTTGACGCGGCCCGTACTTCCAAAGACGGCAACCGCAACACCGCACTTATGGAACTGCTGTACGCCACAGGAATGCGTGTGACTGAATTGGTCAGCCTGCCGGTAAGTGCGGCCCGTGGGAACCCCGCCATGCTATTGGTGCGCGGCAAGGGCGGCAAAGAACGCATGGTTCCATTGTCACCATCAGCCAAAACAGCAATGGCTGAATGGCTCATTGAACGTGACGCGATTGATGAGGTTGCGATCAAAAACGGGAATGTCGCATCGCGATTTCTTTTCCCGTCGCGCGGCAAGCTAGGGCATCTCACAAGGCACCGTTTTTTCGGCCTGATTAAGGAATTTGCCGTTGCTGCGGGCGTTTCACCTGCCAAGGTCACACCTCATACATTGCGGCACGCTTTCGCGACCCATCTTTTGGCGGGCGGTGCTGATTTGAGATCGATCCAGACCATGTTGGGCCACGCAGATGTGGCAACAACCGAGATTTACACACATGTCTTGGACGAACGACTGACCGAACTGGTGCTTCAACACCACCCGTTGTCACGCAAAAAAAACGACTGATCTTGATGATTGGGCGCGGCATCCCCATAACAAGCTAACTATTCTTGAAAGTGAACGATGGACCCTACTGTTTTTGACAGCGCCTTTTGGCTGACAGCTGCTGCGATTTTAATCCTGCTTGTGCTTTCCGGCTTCTTTTCCGGTTCCGAGACAGCGCTGACGGCAGCGTCGCGCGGTAAACTACGCTCGGCCGCCGACAAGGGATCGCGTGGCGCGAAAAAAGCATTGGACGTGACCGAGGACAACGAACGCCTGATCGGGTCTGTCTTGTTGGGGAACAACGTCGTCAATATCCTTGCCACGTCGTTGGCGACGGCTGTCCTGACGAAAGTGTTCGGTCAAAACGGGGTTGCAGCCGCGACTTTGATTATGACCTTGCTCGTATTGATTTTCGCCGAAGTGCTGCCGAAAACCTTTGCCATTACCAACCCTGAGAAAGTGGCGTCGATGGTCGCCAGCCCGATCAGCGTTGTTGTGCGTCTGTTTTCACCTATTGTGGCTGCTGTACGTTTTTTCGTGCGCGGCGTGTTATTCCTGTTCGGTGTGCGCACCGACCCTGACAGTCATATTCTGGCAGTTAGAGAAGAAATTGCCGGTGCACTTCAACTGGGTCATTCAGAAGGGATTGTGCAAAAGGAGGACCGCGACCGGATTTTGGGCGCACTTGATCTGAACGAACGCGTGGTCGAAGAGATCATGCTTCACCGTTCAGGCATTCAGGTCATCGATGCTGATCTTCCTGCGCAGGATATTCTGGCACAATGTTTGGAAAGCCAGCACACCCGTTTGCCGATCTACAAAGATGACCCTGAAAACATCGTGGGCGTGATCCACGCAAAGGATCTGTTGCGCGCGATGCACAAACTGCTGCGCGGTGGCACGATGGATGCAAAGGCATTGGCCGATTTCGACATCATGTCTGTCGCGATGTCACCCTATTTCGTGCCTGAGACTACAACGCTTGATGACCAGATGCGCGAATTTCTGCGCCGCAAAACGCACTTCGCCTTGGTTGTTGATGAATACGGCGGCCTTCAGGGACTGATCACGCTCGAGGACATTCTTGAGGAAATCGTGGGCGAGATTGCTGACGAATTTGACGGTGATGACGCCGATCAGATCGAGGCAACATCGGACGGTGCCTTTTTGGTAGAAGGTGGCATGACGATCCGCGACCTGAACCGCGCCCATGATTGGTCTCTGCCCGACGAAGAAGCCAACACCGTCGCAGGTTTGGTCATTCACGAGGCACAGATGATCCCTGTGGAGGGGCAAGTATTCTCGTTCCACGGATTCCGTTTTGAGGTTCTCGAAAAAGAAGAAAACCGGATTTCCACATTGAAAATCCGGCCTCTCTAGTTTTCTATATCACCTGATCGAGTGCGTCGATCAGGCGGTCAACTTCGGTCTTTTGTGTGTAATGGACAAAGCTGACGCGCAGCACGCCTTTGTCCATATCAACGCCCATCGCACCCAATGGACGCCCTGCATAAAAATCACCCCCGCCAGCCATGATGCCATGTGGGGCAAGTGCTGCTGCTGCATTCTCTGCGGATGAATTCATCGCCATCGCAACCGTGGGCGCGCGCAGTTCGGCGTCCGCGGGGCCGATCAAACGCACCGAATTTTTCGCCGACACATAATCAAGAAGCGGCTGTAGCAAGGACACCTCATGGGACCGCATGATATCATGGGATAGCCGCGCGGCATCCGCCCCTGTTCCGCCACCGTGGTGGGTGGAAAAATCATCCATATAATCGGCCATACCCGCACAGGCAGCCACCTGTGCGTGATCTGGTCCCGCAGGTGTAAACCGATAATAAAGGGTATCACCGTTGAAATGGTGGCCTTGGTTTGGCAGGTCAAATCCAAAATCTTCTCGGATCACCATGACCCCCTGATGTGGGCCATAGGTTTTGTATGAGCTGAACAAATAGACATCACAGCCAAGCGCACCGACATCCGGAAACCCGTGCGGGGCATAGCTGACGCCATCAACGACCACACGCGCACCTGCCGATTGGGCAATCGCTGTAATCTCGACCACGTCATTGATCGCACCGACCACGTTTGAGCAGTGTGGAAAGACAACCAGTCGGACCTTATCATCGAGCAAGTTTTCCAGATCAGATGGGTTTAGCAGCCCCGTTTCGGGATCAATCTGCCATTCACGGATCTCAACGCCCTCCTCTGCCAACCGGCGCCATGGGCCAGAATTGGCTTCGTGATCTTGGTTGGTGACGACGATCGCTTCACCGGGTTGCAGCCAGCGGCGCACGGCCTGTGACAGCACATAGGTATTCTGCGTCGTGCTTGGGCCAAACGACAGTTCATGCGTGGCCACACCCATCATAGCAGCCAGACGACTGCGCGCTTCGTCCATTTCCTCGCCACCCAAGCGCGATGCGTCATAGGGCGCATATGGTTGTACTTTTCGTTCGGTATAAAAACGGTGAAGCCGGTCAACGACCTGCCGACAGGTATAGGACCCTCCGGCATTTTCAAAGAAAGCCTGACCATCCAACGACGGCTGTGAAAACGCGGGGAATTGGGACCGCACCCATTCAATATCCATATTCATGACGGCAGCAGAAACAAAAAGGCCCCGATGCGCAAGCATCAGGGCCTTTTCTTTTTTATGTCAGCGCGAATTTATTGTTTTGCGCGCTTTGTGTCATTCCACAGTGCCTTGACCAAGGAGATCCCCATCAGGGCCATAACAGCCGAGAATGGCAACGCGCCAATGATCATTGCAGTGTTGATCGCACCAAGGCCACCAGCCAGCAACAAGCCACCGATCACCAGTGTCAGGATCAGACCCCAAACGATGATGTGGATGCTGCCTTTCGGGCTTTCGTCACCGGCCGCTGCGATTGTGTTGATGATCAACACAGCAGAGTCAGCAGATGTAACAAGATACGTCAGCAACAAAACAACGATAACACATGACATCAACGTCGCCAGCGCAGGTGACAGCATGTAGTTGATCATTGCGAACAACTGGCTGGACAGTCCTGCACCAGTGATTTGATCACCAGCACCACCATTCAGCGTCAGGTCAATCGCTGTCCCACCTGCAAAGGCGAACCAGACGAAACACATGATAGACGGCACAATCATCGCACCCAAAACGTATTCACGGATCGTGCGACCCTTGGAAATACGTGCAAGGAACAGACCGACGAATGGTGCAAATGCAATCCACCAAGCCCAGTAGAACACTGTCCAACCGCCCTGCCAGCCAGCAAGCTGCGTGGCTTCACTGCCTTCAACACCGTCAGCGGAATAAACGCTCAGCGCCATTGATGGGAGGTTGATGATGTAATCCCACATGCCCAAGAACAAAGAGTTCAGCGCGAACATTGTTGAACCGAAAACCAACAGGAACGCGAGGATAAAGAACGACAGCCCCATGTTGATGTTGGACAACCACTTGATGCCTTTGCCAACGCCAGAAAGCGCAGACAAAGTCGACAGGATCATGACGATCACCAAGCAGAGGATCATCGCAACAGCCGTTGGGTTGCCATCATTCATCAGCCATTCCATGCCAGTGATGTTATATAGGCCAGCAGCGAACTGCGATACGCCGTAACCCAAGGTCACAGACACACCAAGGATCGTTGCGATCACAGAAACGATGTCGATGAAATGGCCCAGCGGACCTTCCAACGAACGCCCAAGAAGTGGGGTCAAGCCAGAACGGATTGTGAGCGGCAAACCACGTGAGTAGCTAAAGAACGCCAGCGCCAGACCTACAATCGCGTAGCAGCCCCAAGCCGAGAAGCCCCAATGAAGGAAGGACCATTTCATCGCTGCGCGCACATTGTCCGCGCTGGACGCTGTAGTTTCGCCTGTGATCACGTCAGGGTTTGTTCCGAAGTGGAAGATCGGCTCACCGGTTGCATAGGTCAACATGCCGATACCGATACCGGCGCCAAACATCATCGAAAACCATGAGAAGCTAGAGAACTCTGGCTTGCTATCTGCACCGCCAAGACGAATTCTGCCCGTCGATGGGATCAGCGCCAGTGCAAGACAGACGACAATATAAAACGCCATCACATACATATACCAAGAACCGGTATTGGCATCGATTGTGCCGCGGATGGATGTCAGTGCGGCACCTGCCGCATCAGGAAATGCAATCGCCCACAAGATAAGCGCACCGATGCTTAACTTCGAACCAACTGCCACGAATTTGGAGAACCCCTCATAAAAACCGCTCGTCGCGGTTGTAATGTCGAGATCCATTAAAGGTGGTTTAATAGCCATTGAATATGTCCCCTCGTTTGGCTTTTGATACTGCGACACTACGTCACAACAGCAGGTTCACAAAGCCGTTACATACGGTTTTTGAGACAAAAACGACCACATTTTCAGCAATCCGTTGAACAAACGGCATAAAAAAGGGGCACGAGATATACTCACGCCCCTCAATTCAGCCACTAAATATTGAATTTAAGCGTTCACATCGACCACGACTCGGCCTTTGACTTGGCCTTTTAGGATGTCGCGGCCCAATGCTGGCAAATCAGACAGCGTTGCCGGATGAACCATCGCCTCCAACTTGTCCATCGGTAGGTCCTTGGCGATACGCTCCCATGCGCGAACGCGGTTGTCATAGGGCTGCATCACGCTGTCGATCCCCAGCAGGTTCACCCCCCGCAAAAGGAATGGAATGACTGTTGCAGGCAGTCCCGCACCCCCAGCAAGGCCGACAGCAGACACGGACGCGCCGTATTTCATCTGACCCAAGACGCGCGCCAGCATGTCACCACCAACAGCATCGACACAGCCAGCCCATGTTTCGGCCTCAAGCGGTCGCTTGGTCGTCTCGTTGATCTCTTCACGGGCAACGATCTGTGTGGCCCCAAGTGATTTCAAATAATCAGCGGTTTCTGGGCGGCCAGTGACTGCAGCCACCTCATAGCCAAGGTTTGCCAAAATCGCGGTCGCAACGGACCCGACACCGCCCGCGGCACCTGTCACAAGAACTGGTCCGTTCCCTGGCTTCAGTCCATGATCCTCGAGCGCAATAACGGCCAACATCGCTGTGAAGCCTGCGGTTCCGACGGCCATCGCCTGACGCGCATCAATGCCACTGGGCAACGGCACGAGCCAGTCCGCTTTGACGCGCGCTTTTTGGGAATAACCACCCCAATGTGCCTCACCCACGCGCCATCCCGTTAGAACAACTTTGTCACCAGCTTTATATCGGTCGTCAGAGGATTCCTCGACTACACCTGCAAAATCAATTCCGGGAATATGAGGGTAGTTGCGCACCAACCCACCACCGGGCCCAATGCAAAGGCCGTCTTTGTAGTTCACAGTCGAATACTCGACCGCAACCGTGACCTCTGCCTCGGGAAGCTGGTCAACGGACATGTCCTGCACCGCTGCACTTGTTTTGCCTTCATCGTTTTTCTCAACAACCAGCGCTTTGAACATGCACCTATCTCCTCATTGATTTTCAAATTTCCTAGCCAGACAATCCGACAGGAACGATTGGACCTAAATCCAGAAATTTTCCAGCACTGTCGCGTCGCGTGATCCATCAGGCGTATCCACTCGCAATGTCGTGCCTTCGTCCCAATGGGTCATCTTGACCATGCCGATCGCGACACCGGTCCCAAAGTCAGGGGACGCTGCGGCAGATGTGATCTGGCCAACTTTCTTTTTGCCCGCCATCAGCGGCCATACACGATCACAAGGCGGAATATCACCTTCAATCGCAATGGGGCGAATTTGCTGGGTTGGTCCTTCCTTTGCAACACGCAAAAGCGCATCACGGCCAACACACCCAATCGCAGTTTGGGTCGAACAAAACTTACCCAATCCCGCCTCATGCGGGGTATTGGCGCGGGTCATGTCATTGCCATAGGACAACAAGCCACCTTCAATCCGTTCAATCAGGTTTGGGCAACCCGCATAAACATCCATGTCCTTGCCTGCTTCCATCAATGCATTCCACAGCGGCATCCCGTTGTCATGGCCATCGACGTAAATCTCGAACCCGCCCTGTTTGGAGTAGCCAGACCGCGCGACAGCCATGCTTGTGCCTTGGAAATCAAACCATCCAAAACGGAAGAATTTGATGTTGCGCACGGCATCACCGAAAACGGCTGCCATCAGATCGTCAGCCTTGGGTCCTTGCACCGCCAAAGGCGACACATCAGGTTCGTCAACCAAGACGTCCAATCTGTATCCGTAGGCCAAACCTTTTACCCACAACAACAAATCGCTGTCTGCAATTGAAATCCACCAGCGATCCTCAGCCAGTTTGAGCGCAACAGGATCGTTGATCATACCACCGGTTTCATCAACGATTGGGACATAATAGCATTGCCCTAACTGCATCCCACGCAAATCACGCGGTGTCAGCATTTGCATCAAACGCGTGGCATCCGGCCCCCGCAATTCGACCTGCCGCTCGACAGCAACATCCCAAACCTGCACCGCAGATTTCAGGTGGTGGTAATCTTCAACCACGGACCGAAAAACAGTTGGCAGAAGCATCCGGTTGTAAACCGTATAGCCTTTGACGCCGGCGGCCTCGACACCGTCGGAGAATGGAGTGCGGCGCAGACGCCGTGATTGTGAAATAATCGCCATAGCTTAACTTTCAGGCATAAAAACAAGATCAGTGGCTTCCGGTTTTTGACCGGCGGCCGTCAACATCGCGTGTATTTGCCCACGATGATGGGTTTGGTGGTTAAAGAAGTGTGTGACGCATGTCGCTTTTGGCTTTGTCACATCCGCATTGATGGAGCCCGAATACCAGCTCAAATCACCCGCCAAAGCAGCATCAGTTAGATTAGCGGACCAATTCACAATCCGCTGATCTGTGGCCACGCGGCGCTGTGCCCAGTCTTGGATCGTATCTGCATAGGAGACACTTTGCGCGATGACGGGGCTTTGCGCCTCGCCACCATCGAAACGTGCCATCCACAACATATCACCCCACAGCAGATGATTTAGCGTGCCAAAGATCGAGCCAAAGAACGCCCCGCGATCAAGCTTTAGGTCAGCTTCATCCATCGCAAGAACAACGGCACGTATGCCATTGTTTTGCCATGCATTATACGCAGCCATTTGTTGAGCGTATGCGGGGCTAATCATTAGCGCGGACCGTGCCAATCAATCGGGCAAACCTCGGCAGATTTGCCGCCAAAGTCCCATACGCGACCATAGTCGCGCACCTTGGACCGTGTGCCCTTTGCCGCGATAATATCTGGACCCATCCAGTATTTGGAATTTGAGATCATGACCGGGTGGTCCTTGGACTTCCCTTCGATCATCTCAATCTCGCCTTGGATTTTGCGGCCAATCATGATGGATCGCTTGTTACCATCTCGTACGATTTCAACCTTTTCACGCTCTGCCCCGATGATTTCGGACACAAGGAACGTAAACAATCCTGTCGTGCCGCCAGCAGCGCCCGAGAAAATTTTGAGGATGCCATCGTAGGCTTTTTGCGTTGCACGTTCATCGACATAAGCCGCAACCCGCCAGTTGCCTTCACCCATACGGCCCGGAATATCCACAAGCAGACCAATGTTCAGGCCTGACAGGTCTTCGCCTTCAAAATGGCCTTCGTCAATGGCGATCGCCATCCACGCATGGCAATGCCCCTCTGTCGGGGGGTGCGCACCAAGTGAGACAACACATGGGCAGAACAGTTCGCAAGAACAGTTCAAAAACAGTTCGCCTTTGATGGCCCATTCTGTCGGATTCATTTTGCGGCGCAACGGATGACTTTCCATCCGCTGGTCAATCCGCTGGGAAATACGCAGCTTATCAGCTGGTGCGCGGTCCTTTTTGTCGGCCATGTTCAAACCCTTTCTTTACAGTGATGCGACGGCCACGATCAGGCCTGCTGCAATCAGCAGCACGCCCATCGGCTTGGTCACTTTATGCCCGATCTGGGGCAGTTTTTCCAAAATCATAAATACGGTCGCAAGGCCCATCCAAAGCAAGCTCATCACACCGCCAACAAAGCCAAGCGCCATAAAGCCCCAGCAACAGCCAACGCAGAACGCGCCAAGACCCAGCCCCATGCGCAACCCGCCTGCGAACCCTGTTTTCCAATGCCCGACGAAATACATCGCAGGCGAATGGCAAACGCCGTGGCAAACCTCTTTTGTGCGCGAAAACTGGAACAGGCCGACGACGATCAGCAATGCAGCAGCAAACCATCCGCTAGACGCAATGCCCAGCCCGTCAATCAGACCACCAGCAAGCAATGCGACCTGTGCCGTTGCAATCAACGCAGCAAATCCGGCCCAAACAATGAAATATCCCATCAATACGCCAAACCACCCTGCCCGCGATCCGTTCGCGCTGACCATGAGGTCTTCATAGCTGCGCAGTGTTGGGATCATCGTCGGCAACATCATAGCCGCCATCATGATCGCCCACATCGGGAACAACGCGCCGAAGGTCAGCATCGGCATCATGTTCATACCAACAGGTCGCCCGATCACGTCAACGCCAGACATGCGGGCCATCATGAACATTACTGCCCATGCCGTCAAAATCGCGCCAAAGAACGCAAGCCAAGCCACAGAGCGCGCCACACCGTTGGATTTGATCGACATCATGCGTTGGCACCTCCCGTTGACGACGCGACTCAGGTCTTGCCAATCATATGTCAGACGTTTAATTGTCTGACAAATGAAAATTGATCCTAACAGCCCCGATCTTTCCGCCCAAATCGCTAAGGCCATCCGTGATGCCATCATGTCCGGGGATCTTTTGGTTGATGAACGCCTGCCGTCAGAGGCGGAATTATCCGAACAATTTGATGTGTCCCGCCCAACCGTGCGTGAGGCGCTCAAACGGCTTGGTGCGCAGTCGCTTATCCGCACGCAGCGTGGTGCTACTGGTGGCGCATTCGTGAACCGTCTGCGGTTCGAAGACGCCTATGGGCAGCAGATCACCACGTCCACCCTATTGCTTTCGATGAATGATGTCAGTTTTGGCACAGCATGCGAGGCGCGCTACGCGCTTGAACGATCAGTCGCGGCGTTGGCCGCTGATCGGCGCACCGCAGATCACCTTGCAACCATGCGCGCCGAGGCCCACCGTCAATCGCAACCAGGACTGACGGATGAGGCATTTTGCGCGTCAGACGTGGCCTTTCACCGCGCATTGGTAGATGCCGCAGGCAATCCAGTGATTTCGTACCAGCTTGCAGGTGCGGTCGAGGCGATGCAGCCGCTCATGAACATGATTACCTTTAGCGCAAGGTCGCGCGAGACGATTGTCGGATTACATAGCCAAATCGCTGATGCGCTGGAAGCGCGGGATGCCGCATTGGTTGACAATCACTTGGCAGAACTGGCCGATTATACCAATACACTTGCGCAAAGCGTCATGGATGCGCGCCAAGCAGCACGTAGCGCCGATTGACCCTTGCAGGGGTCAATGTCACAGCCTAATCTTATCGCTAGCACGCTAATACGGGAGAACTTAGCATGAAATTCACCACTCTTTTGGGCGCTGTATCAGTCGCCGCACTTGCGACGTCTGTCGCCGCACAAGATACCGATTTGTTGGTGTTTGACTATTCCGGCTTTGAAGAAGAACAGCACCATGCGACCTATATTGCACAGCACGGTGCGGCACCTGCATTCGCATTTTTCGGTGACGAAGACGAAGCATTCCAGAAAATCCGCGCTGGTTTCCAAGCTGACGTGGCCCATATCTGTGCGGGTTCTGTCACCAAATGGACTGATAGCGGAATTATTGAGCCTTGGGATACGTCCAAGCTGACATATTTCGACGACTTGGATGGTAACTTGAAAGGCAACGACATTGCCAATGGCGAAGCCTATTTCATACCAACTGATTTCGGCTCAACCGCGATTGCGTATAACCCCGAAGAAGTGACCGCGGACGAAGTTGCATCCCTTGATGTATTCCTGAACCCGAAATTTGCGGGCCGTATGACATTGCCCGACAATGTCGACGATGCATACGCGCTTGGTTTCTTGGCGACAGGCGTCGATGACTGGTCGACGGCTACAGATGAACAGTTTGCGGCAGCGTCTGACTGGCTGCGCCAAGCGCATGGTAACCTGCGGACATATTGGACAGATGCAGCAGAACTGGCCCAGCTTATGTCCACGGGCGAAATTCTGGTCAGCTGGGCGTGGAACGAAACATATCCAACAATGCTCGAAGAAGAGCGCCCGATTGGTTTCCAACGTGAAGCAACCGAAGGGTCGTCATTGTGGTTGTGTGGTTATGTGAACCTGAAAGACGGTCCTGGCGTCGAAGACAAAGCCTATGACTACCTCAATTCGTTCCTGTCGTCCGACAACGTGATGCCATTGCTCGATTCCGGTTACGGATCAGCAAATAAGACAGCATTGAATGAATTGGTTGGGCCAGAGGATCTGAAAATTGCGGGTCTGGAGCCTGTCTCTGTCCCGCTTTTGGCACAGCAGCCTATGTCGAATGCCGACCGTGAGCGCATGGTCGAAACATTTGAATTGATCAAAGCAGGTTTCTAAACCCGATTTGCGATCTATGTCTTAATGGGCGGCATCCTTGACGGTTGCCGCCCATTTTTCATTCATGATGGGTTAAAACCCATCCTACGCAGGTCAGGACACCACAAATGGATATCGTCAATCTTATCTTTGCGCTTCTTTCAATCGGGCTGGGCGTGTTTGGCTGGCTGGCTCCGCGCTATACGATGGATACGCTCAATTTGACCGGTCACACGGATACAATGGGCATGTCAGAGGTGCGCGCATCCGCTGGTGCATTGTTTGTCGGTATGGGTGTCGGGGCGATGATCCTGAATTCCCCCGCTGGTTTTGCAATGATCGGCTTTTGTTGGGCCGGTGCTGGCATTGGTCGTCTAACCTCAATCCTGCGCGATGGGTCGACCAATAAAAAATGGGGCTTTTTCGCTGTTGAGGCACTCGTGGGTGTCGGTGCCCTGCTTTACAATCTTTGATTTTCCCCAACGAGCACTTGCGAAGCTATTGGTCGCGACCTATTTATAGGTTGTCCTTCGGGACTATGAACATAAACGCGCTCGTAATAAGCGGATCGGACCCGGGGGCGGTACCCGGCGACTCCACCAACACCCTGCTCATTTGGCAGCGATGGGGTCGAAATAGGATCGACGAACG
>CBFHME010000008.1:0-134357 GCA_965656885.1 Yoonia sp. | reverse complement strand
CCCCGCATCTGCGCTTGGCACCTTGTCAGGTGTCAGCGCGCGGTTCTTCCAGCCATCAATGATGCCTGCCAATTGCCGCGCGGGCCAACGCTTCTCATCGATGCCTTCGGCATTGATCAACTGCTTCATCAGGCGAAGCTGGTCGTCGGTATCCAGAATGGTAAAGCTGGATTTCAGCCCGACCAGTTCCGCGTGCCGGCGCAACAGTTTGGCGCAAACAGAATGGAACGTGCCCAGCCACGGCATCCCTTCAACCGCTTCGCCCATCATGCGACCCACGCGGTTTTTCATCTCGCGGGCTGCTTTGTTGGTAAACGTCACAGCCAGAATTTCATGCGGTCGCGCTGTGCCCGTCATCAAAAGATGGCCAATGCGGGTTGTCAGTGCCTTGGTTTTACCCGTGCCAGCACCCGCCAGCATAAGAACAGGACCATACATCGCCTCAACCGCTTCGCGTTGGGCGGGGTTCAACCCGTCAAGATACGGCGCAGCGCGGCCCATCATGGCGCGTTGGGACAAGGGAACCGCCGCTTGCATGGCGTCATCTTCGGTAAAATCATTCATGCGCGCATCATAACCGCATCCGTTGCCATGTAAAACCCTTGTTCACATTCTGTTCTGCTTGCCTTGGAATAACCCCGCGCCCTACCAATTAGGGCATGAGCCTGCACAACACATACCCCGCAATCAGCGATCTGAAATTCAAAGCCCAGCGCCGTATCCCTCATTTTGTCTGGGAATATCTGGACAGTGCGACGGGGTCCGAGGCCACCCAAAAACGCAACCGCATGGCACTGGACCGCGTATTGTTTAATCCGTCAATTCTGCACGGGGAGTTTACACCCGACCTTCAGACAACCTTGCTTGGTCGAAAATATGATTTGCCAGTGGGGATCGCACCGGTGGGCATGTCAGGGCTGATCTGGCCAGACGCGGAAAAATTGCTGGCACGCGGGGCCGCGTCAGCTGGCCTGCCATACACATTATCGACGGTCGCCACACAAACCCCCGAAGATCTTGCCCCCCATATCGGCGATCAAGGCTGGTTCCAGATTTATCCCCCACGCGACGCGGGCATTCGGGCTGACATGTTAAAACGCGCTAAGGACGCTGGGTTTCATACGTTGGTGATGACGGTTGATGTGCCTGTGGCGTCACGGCGCGAACGTCAAACACGCGGCGGGCTGCAACAACCGCCACGCCTGACGCCGCGATTGGCGATGCAGGCGGCGCGATGTCCTGCGTGGCTGGCGGGTATCCGTAAAACGGGTATGCCGCGCATGAAACTGATGGACAGCTATGCCACCCAGCAAAGCGCCCTGCCCTCGACCCAGCACGTCGGTTATTTGCTACGTACATCACCCGATTGGGATTACGTCACCAAACTGCGTGACGCGTGGGACGGGCATTTGATCATCAAAGGGGTCAGCCTTCCTGACGATGCAGCGCGATTGGAAACACTGGGCGCAGATGCGCTTTGGGTATCCAACCACGCGGGTCGCCAGTTTGACGGCGGACCCGCCACCATCGAACAACTGCCTGCTGTGCGGGCCGCCACAACCCTGCCGCTGATCATGGACAGCGGCATCGAGGGCGGGTTGGATGTGATCCGCGCTATCGCACTTGGGGCCGATTTTGTGATGCTTGGACGTGCGTTCCACTATGGGCTTGGGGCACTTGGGAAAGCCGGTCCTGCCCATGTGTTTGATATTTTGCGCCAAGACATGATTGCCAACATGGGCCAACTCGGGGCGCATACATTGGCCGACCTTGCGTCGCGGCTGCGCGACCGTTAGCGGTAACATAACTTCACGCTGACAGGTTTACCTTCGCCCGTTTTTGTGCAGAAATGCTGCAACTGCAAAATGAGGGACCTATCCGATGGCCGACTTCCAAAAAATCCTGATCGCAAACCGTGGCGAAATCGCTATCCGTATCATGCGGGCGTGTAACGAGATGGGCAAGAAAACTGTCGGCATATTCGCAGAAGAAGACAAATTGGGCTTGCACCGTTTCAAGGCTGACGAAGCCTACCGCATCGGCGAAGGCATGGGGCCAGTCGCGGCCTACCTGTCGATCGAGGAAATCATCCGCGTCGCCAAAATGTCGGGTGCTGACGCGATCCACCCTGGTTACGGTCTGTTGTCCGAAAACCCGGAATTTGTAGACGCTTGCGAAGCGAACGGGATCACCTTTATCGGGCCAAAGGCCGCCACAATGCGCAAACTGGGCGACAAGGCATCCGCACGCCGCGTTGCCATGGAGGCCGAGGTGCCTGTCATCCCCGCAACCGAGGTGCTGGGCGATGATATGGACGCGATCAAGAAGGAAGCGGCCGAGGTTGGCTATCCCTTGATGCTCAAGGCGTCATGGGGCGGCGGCGGTCGCGGGATGCGCCCGATCATGTCCGAGGACGAGCTGGAAGAAAAAGTGCGCGAAGGCCGCCGTGAGGCGGAGGCCGCATTTGGCAACGGCGAGGGTTATCTGGAAAAGATGATCATGCGCGCCCGTCACGTCGAGGTGCAAATCCTTGGCGACAGCCACGGCGAGATTTATCACCTGTGGGAACGCGACTGTTCTGTGCAGCGCCGCAACCAAAAGGTCGTGGAACGCGCCCCTGCCCCATATCTGTCAGAAGCCCAGCGCGAACAAATCTGTCAGTTGGGCAAAAAGATTTGTAAGCACGTGAATTATGAATGCGCCGGCACGGTCGAATTCCTGATGGATATGGAAACCGGCAAATTCTACTTTATCGAAGTAAATCCACGCGTGCAGGTTGAACACACCGTCACCGAAGAAGTCACAGGCATCGACATTGTACGCGCCCAAATTCTGATCGCCGAAGGAAAATCATTGGTCGAGGCAACGGGCTGCGCGTCCCAATATGACGTGAAACTGGACGGCCATGCGTTGCAATGCCGCGTGACGACGGAAGACCCGCAAAACAACTTTATCCCTGACTATGGCCGCATCCAGATGTATCGCAGCGCCACAGGCCCGGGCATCCGTTTGGATGGCGGCACAGCCTATTCTGGCGCGGTTATTACCCGTTTTTACGATTCACTGCTAACCAAGGTCACCGCACGCGCCCCGACGCCCGAAATGGCGATTGCGCGGATGGACCGTGCGTTGCGCGAATTCCGTATTCGCGGCGTGTCCACCAACATCGCGTTTGTGGAAAATCTGCTGAAGCACGAGACGTTCTTGTCGAATGAATACCACACCAAATTCATCGACGAGACACCAAGCCTGTTTGATTTCAAAAAGCGCCGCGACCGTGCGACGAAAATTCTGACATATATCGCGGATATCACTGTCAACGGGCATCCCGAAACGCAAGGCCGCGCGAAACCTGCCGCAGACGTGAAACCACCCAAGCCGCCGGTGAAGCCAACAACAGATGTGCCAAACGGCACGCGCAACATTCTGGACACAAAAGGACCCGAAGGCATTGCAAAGTGGATGCACGATCAGTCCCAGCTGCTGATCACCGACACCACGATGCGCGATGGTCACCAGTCGTTGCTTGCGACGCGGATGCGGTCGATTGATATGATCAACGTGGCCCCTGCCTATGCGACCAAGATGAACGATCTGTTTTCGGTCGAATGCTGGGGCGGTGCAACGTTTGATGTGGCGTATCGCTTCTTGCAAGAATGCCCTTGGCAGCGCCTGCGCGACATCCGCGCGAACATGCCAAACATCATGACGCAGATGTTGCTACGTGCATCCAATGGCGTGGGATACACCAATTATCCCGACAATGTGGTGCAGTCGTTTGTGGCCCAAGCCGCCGAAAGCGGCGTTGACGTGTTCCGTGTGTTCGACAGCCTCAACTGGGTTGAAAACATGCGCGTCGCGATGGATGCGGTCGGCAAATCCGGCAAGGTCATCGAGGGCACAATTTGTTACACTGGCGACTTGATGGATGCCAACCGCAGCAAATACGACCTGAAATACTATGTCGGCATGGCCAAAGAGCTGGAGGCCGCAGGCGCGCATGTGCTGGGTCTGAAGGACATGGCAGGTTTGTTGAAACCCGCCGCTGGCCGTGCGTTGGTCAAGGCGTTGAAAGAGGAAACCGGCCTGCCGATCCACTTCCACACGCATGACACATCAGGTGCGGCAATCGCCACAGTATTGGCTGTGTCCGAGGCGGGCGTTGACGTGGTTGATGCCGCCATGGACAGCTTTTCCGGCAACACATCGCAGCCGACGCTGGGGTCGATCGTTGAATCGCTGAAAGGGACTGACCGCGACACTGGTTTGGACGTCACGGCCATCCGCGAAATCAGCAACTATTTCGAACAGGTCCGCGAACATTACACCGCGTTTGAAAGCGGCCTACAGGCCCCTGCATCCGAGGTTTACTTGCACGAAATGCCCGGTGGTCAGTTCACCAACCTCAAGGCGCAAGCACGGTCCTTGGGTCTGGAAGATCGCTGGCACGAGGTCGCGCAGACCTATGCCGACGTGAACCAGATGTTTGGCGATATTGTAAAGGTCACGCCATCATCCAAAGTGGTCGGCGACATGGCCCTGATGATGGTCAGCCAGAACTTGACCCAAGCGGACGTGGAAGACCCAGATACCGACGTGGTATTCCCCGATAGCGTGGTCGACATGATGAAAGGCGCGCTTGGCCAACCACCCGGCGGCTGGCCCAAAGCCATTCAGAAAAAGATTTTGAAAGGTGAAAAAGCATCCACCGATCGCCCCGGTGCACATCTGAAACCTGTCGATCTGGAGGCCACGCGCGCCGATCTATCCAAGCAACTTGATGGCCGCGATGTCGATAACGAGGACCTCAATGGCTATCTGATGTATCCCAAGGTGTTCCTTGATTATATGGGCCGCCACCGCACCTATGGCCCTGTGCGCACATTGCCGACATCCACTTTCTTTTACGGAATGGAACCGGGTGACGAAATCAGCGCCGAAATTGACCCCGGCAAAACGCTCGAAATCCGTATGCAGGCCGTTTCAGAGGTGTCGGAGGACGGTGAAGTCAAAGTGTTCTTTGAACTTAACGGCCAGCCACGCACCATTCGTGTGATGAACCGCCTTGCTGCATCTGAAAAGGTCACGCGCCCTAAGGCCGAGGCAGGTAACGCCAATCACATCGGAGCCCCAATGCCCGGTGTTGTTGCTACTGTTGCCGCTGTCGCGGGCAAAGAGGTGAAGGAAGGCGATTTGCTGCTGACCATCGAAGCCATGAAAATGGAAACGGGCATCCACGCCGAACGCGACGCTGTAGTCAAGGCCGTGCATGTCGGTGCAGGTGGTCAGATCGACGCCAAAGACCTGTTGATCGAATTGGAATAATCGTGGCAGGGTTATCTCGACCAAGGAGATAACATGCTGCCGATTACGTCTGTTTATGCGGGGCTTTTGGCCCTTTTACTGCTGGTTCTTGCCGTCCGTATCATCATGTATCGGCGCAAGAACCGCATCGCCTATGGAAACGCGGACAAACCGCGGTTTACCGCGATGATCAGTGCGCAAAGCAATTTTGCCGAATATGCGCCCATCGGATTGATATTGCTGGCGGTGGCCGAGCTTAACGGCACGGATGCCGCGTGGCTGCATACCATTGGTGTAATGTTGTTGATGGGGCGCATGATGCACGGGCTGGGCCTGTCGTTTCACCCGCGCCAAATGCTGTGGCGGACGTGGGGCATGATGCTGACACTGACCGCAATCCTGTTGGGTGCAATCATCGCGATTGTTGGCTGAAATGACCAAAATCATTGTGATGACCGACATTCACATCACCAGCAAAGGCGATGACATCATTGGTCTTGATCCGCTCACGCGATTTCAATCTGTGCTAAATGCTGCACTATCAGACCACCCTGATGCAGCAATGCTCATCTTAATGGGCGACCTGACCCATCACGGCAAAACGGACCAATATGCGCGCCTAAAAGCAGTTCTCGATTCCTGCCCAATCCCCGTTGTGCCGATGATCGGCAACCACGACAGGCGCGATGCGTTCTATGGCGTGTTTAAGACGGCACCAAACGCGCACGGTTTTGTCCAAGACAGCATTGATCTGCCGCACCACCGCATCATCACGCTTGATACGCTTGACGGGCCACCCTACCCCACGGGCCACCACGCAGGCAGGCTTTGTCATGTTCGGATGGATTGGCTTGCTGCGCAAATGCAAGACGTTGGCGATCTCATTCCGCTTGTCTTTGCCCATCATCCGCCGTTTGACACAGGCATCGTTGGGATGGATGCGATCAAACTGGTCGACGGTGGGCCGCTTCTTGATCTGATTGCAACAAACCCGCGCGCACATCTGTTTTGCGGCCACATCCACCGCACGATTTCAGGCAGCACCCGTGGCGTTCCTTGGACCATGTTCAAAAGCCCGTGCCACCAAGGCGTGCTAGACTTTGACGATCCAGATTCGTCACTGTCGCTGGATGAGCCTGGCGCCTACGGTTTGTTAATGCTGACCGCAGATGGTGTCGTTGCCCATTCCCAAGACGTTGGATTTGCACATGAAATCCACCGCGATCCGTCTTCTCATTAAGCCACATCAAAAAAAAACAACGAATTGCGGTTTTTGGTCTTGCGGACCGCGCCCACTATCCGTAAATCACGGCTCAAGGATGCGGGCGTAGCTCAGGGGTAGAGCGAAACCTTGCCAAGGTTTAGGTCGTGAGTTCGAATCTCATCGCCCGCTCCAAATTAACCAACGAACCCAGTTGGTTACGATAGGGTCGCCCTCGGGCGGCCCTTCGTCGTTTTAAGGCTTCGGCACTTGGCGGATGCAGCCCTAGCGCCTATAAGACCCTCAAATCACTGTTGGAGCCCGCAAAATGCGCACAGCCAAGATCACACGCAAAACCGCCGAAACCGATATTTCCGTCGACCTGAACCTCGATGGCACAGGCGTTTATGACAACCAGACAGGCGTCGGGTTTTTCGATCATATGCTGGACCAGCTGTCGCGCCACGCGTTGATCGACATGACCATCCGCGCAAGTGGCGATCTGCATATTGACGACCACCACACAGTCGAGGATGTCGGCATCGCGATTGGCCAAGCGTTGACGCAAGCCATGGGCGATAAAAAGGGCATCGTGCGTTATGGGTCCTGCCACCTTGCGATGGATGACGCACAGGTGCGCTGCGCGCTTGATCTGTCCGCACGCCCCTATTTGATCTGCAATCTTGACTTGCCCTTTGGCAAAATCGGCACGTTCGACACCGAACTGGTGCGCGAATTTTTCCAAGCCTTGTCAACACATGGTGGCATCACGCTGCACATTGACAAACTGCACGGCTTTAACGCCCACCACATTGTGGAGGCCGCTTTCAAATCCGTGGCCCGTGCGTTGCGTGACGCGCTTGAAACCGACCCCCGCAAGGCGGACGCAATCCCATCGACCAAAGGCAGCCTATGACAACCGTTCTGGTCGATTACGACAGCGGCAACCTGCATTCGGCGCAAAAGGCGTTTGAACGCATGGCGTCAGATGTTGGCGCAGGCGATGTCATCGTCACGTCAGATGCCGATGTCGTCGCGCGCGCTGATCGCATCGTGTTGCCGGGCGATGGCGCATTTCCCCATTGCCGTGGCGAATTATTTGGCCGCGCTGCACTGGCCGAGGCGATCACCCATGCCGTCACCAAACGCGCCGTCCCGTTCATGGGCATTTGCGTCGGCATGCAAATGCTTGCCACCACAGGTCACGAGTATCAGGCCACGCCCGGTTTTGATTGGATCAGCGGCGACATTCGCCCGATCAAAGCTCCCGGTCAAAAGATCCCGCATATGGGATGGAACGATTTGATCATCGACCAACCGCACCCTGTTTTGGATGGGATTACATCAGGCGATCACGTCTATTTCGTGCATTCCTACGCGATGGAAGTGGCCGACCCGTCGAACCGGCTGGCTCATGTGGATTACGCAGGTGACATCACCGCAATCGTCGGGCGCGACAACATCATCGGGATGCAGTTCCACCCAGAGAAAAGCCAAGACACAGGGCTGCGAATGATCGGAAACTTCTTGCGCTGGACGCCTTAACACTTGCCACACCCACGACGACATTTACCCGCAGGTTAAGACCGGTCATTCTAGCGCCACAGTCGCACTGCGGGCCTTGATCAAACCCCGAAGCGCATTGCCCACATAAACGCGTGGCGACGCAAGCACGTCTTCCCATGTCACATGCCCGACTTCGGCGCGGCCATCTGCAATCAATTTGCCCCGCAAAACGCCGGGTAACACACCGTCCGACACTGGCGGTGTCCGCAATATCTCATCAATTTCAACAAATATATTAGTGATCGTGCCTTCGGTGACATGCCCCGCTTGATTGACAAAGATCAGCTCATCCACTCCGTCAGGCAGAGTTGCACGGGCGCGGTCATACAGCGCCCTTTGTGTCGTCTTGACCGAAAACCAAGGATCAGCCGCATCCACAACCACAGGTGACAACGCAATGTGCCAAACGTCTGGTGTCGGGCCTGCTGGAAATGTCTGCACGTTAAATTCACCCGCCAGATCTACGGTCAGCCGAACACGGCTTGGTCCAGCCAAACGCAATGCGCCAACCGCCGCATCAATCGCATCTAGGTCGGCCTTGATCCCTAAACGCCCAAGGGTCGCGATCATGCGCGCGCGATGCGCGGGCCACCCTGCCGCGCCATCTGGACCGGCGCCAAGTGTTTCGATGACCTTCAGGTCGTCGGGGCAAGTTGCGCGAAACGGGCTTTCCATAGGGCTTCCTCATATTCGGCCTCGGCGGTGCTGTCGTGCACAATGCCGCCACCCACATTCAAACGCACATCGCCTGACTTGCCAACCAGCAGCGTGCGGATCGCCACGTTAAAGGCCATCGGGCCATGCGGCGCAATCCAGCCAATCGCCCCGCAATAGGCATCGCGTGGTGCGGCCTCAAGTTCGGCAATAATCTGCATCGCGCGGATTTTCGGCGCCCCTGTGATTGATCCACACGGGAAAAGTGCCGCAAACAAGTCAGGCAAAGTCACATCACTTCGCAACTGCGCCTGTACCTCTGACGTCATTTGATGAACGGTTTCGTATGTCTCGATCGAAAAAAGCTTTGGCACTTTAACCGACCCGATTTCTGCCAAACGGCCCACGTCATTGCGCAACAGATCTACAATCATCAGATTCTCAGCGCGGTTCTTTTCCGACATCATCAGCCAGTTTTTGTTGGCATGATCCAACTGTGGTGATGCACCGCGCGGCATCGTGCCTTTCATCGGGCGCGTGGTGATCAGCCCTGCCTTATCTACCTTGAAAAACAATTCCGGCGAACGCGACAACAGCACATCATCGCCCAAATCAACATATGCACCGAACCCAACGGGCTGCCGTGCTTTCAACGCGGCATAAAGATCGGCGGGATGACCGGTCATCGTTGCATCCATCGGGAATGTAAAATTGGCCTGATATACGTCACCCGCCGCGATATAATCCTTCAGCGTGGCCATTGCCGCCGCATAACGATCAAAATCCCAGACGGGTTTCGGCGATGACAACGTGGGTGAGGTTTCGCACGACAAGGGTCCGTTACTGGACGTGGGCTGCCCATAGACGCCAAATTGCATCAACGGCAAACGCCGATCACGTGGCATCAAATCCCGCAGCTTATTCGAAAATGCATACCCAAGTTCATAACTCGCCACACCGGCCAGCCAATGACCATCCGCGCGGGCGCTTTCCATCGCAACCAGAACTTCTGAAACATCATCCAAATCATTCGCAACAAGCACGTCGATCGGCTCCGCAAATGCAGATCCACCTTCGATTGGGCCGTTGTCAAAATTGATGTGCATGCATGCGCCTATCTGCTTTTATCGCCTACCTACACTGCGCATCCGCCACTGCCAACGCGCCGATGCGACAGTTTACGCACAAAAAAGGCCCCCACCCCAATCAAGGGGCAAGGGCCAATTATATCACAGAGTCTGCTTAGTTTACGCGCGCCCAACCTTGGGATGCGCAAATCAAACCACCAGCAACACAGCCCTTCAGGGTCAGTGAATTGCCAGAGACGGACATTTTACCAACATAAATCTTGTTGTTGGACGGGCGCCAAACCTGACCTTCGTAGTTGCCACCGCCGGTTGGAACCATATCGATCACGATCTGGCGGCCTTTGTTCTCGGAATTATACTCGGTGCCGCCGTTTTGGAACGTGCGGCTGATTGTGCCGCAATACGCACCGCCGCAAGGGGCGATTGTGACATATGCAAATGCGCCGTCGTCTACTTCTGTTTGCCAGATGCCTTCAGCCGGATCAGCCAGGGCTGGTGTGGCGAGCGCAACAAGTGCTGCCGCTGTCTTCAAAATACGTTTCATGTTGGTCGTTCTCCCTTTTGTGGACGCATCTTGGGGTCAGGACGCGTTTCCAAGCAAGACTGACGTTGGGTCCCGTTGCAATTCTAAGGCCTACATGCATAACGGGGGCAATTATTGAAAAGGGCTGCCAGCATGATCCTCTATCCCGCAATCGACCTCAAAGATGGCAACGCCGTGCGGCTGGTGCATGGGGATATGGACCAGACAACCGTGTTCAACGAAGACCCCGCCGCCCAAGCGCGCGAATTTGTTGATGCGGGATGTGAGTGGTTGCATCTTGTAGACCTCAATGGCGCATTTGCGGGCGAACCGGTGAATGCAGCCCCTGTTGAGGCGATCCTCAAGGCATGCCCCGTTCCTGCCCAGCTCGGTGGTGGCATCCGCGATATGAAAACCATCGAACGCTGGATCGAACGGGGCTTGGCCCGTGTGATCCTTGGCACTGTGGCCGTGGAAAACCCCGATCTGGTGCGCGAGGCCGCCCGCGCATTCCCCGGCAAGGTCGCGGTGGGGCTGGATGCGAGAAACGGCTTTGTCGCGACACGCGGCTGGGCCGAGGAAACCGACATTCAGGTCATCGATCTCGCAAAACAATTCGAGGACGCCGGTATCAGCGCCATCATCTACACCGACATCCTGCGCGATGGCGCGATGAAGGGCCCAAACATCGATGCCACAGCCGCCCTCGCCCGTGCTGTCGACATCCCCGTGATTGCATCAGGTGGCGTGTCATCCATGGCCGACCTGACCGCGATTAAGAACACAGGCGTGATCTCTGGCGCAATCTCGGGCCGGGCGCTCTATGATGGGGCGATTGACCTGGGCGCGGCGCTCGCGTTACTGAAATAATATGCTGAAAACCCGCATCATTCCCTGCCTTGACGTTGCCGAAGGGCGCACGGTCAAAGGCGTGAACTTTGTCGATCTGATCGACGCAGGCGATCCTGTCGAACAGGCCATCGCCTATAATGCGGCTGGCGCGGACGAGCTGTGTTTTCTCGACATCAAAGCGACACATGAAAATCGCGGCACGATGTTTGATCTGGCAACCCGAACGGCGGAACAATGCTTCATGCCCCTGACGATCGGCGGTGGTGTGCGCACCCACCACGATGTGCGCGATCTTCTGTTGGCTGGCGCAGATAAGGTCAGTTTTAACTCTGCAGCCGTGGCTGACCCCAATGTGATCGAAGACGCCGCAATGCGGTTTGGCAGCCAATGCATCGTCTGCGCGATCGACGCCAAAACGGTGGCTCCAGGAAAATGGGAAATCTTCACCCATGGCGGACGTCGCGCGACGGGCATTGATGCAGTCGCATTTGCAAAAACTGTTGTGGCAAAAGGGGCTGGTGAAATCCTGCTCACCTCTATGGATCGCGACGGCACAAAGGCTGGCTTCAACCTACCTCTGACCCGCGCAATCAGCGATGCCGTGAACGTGCCCGTCATCGCTTCGGGCGGCGTCGGGACACTTGACCATTTGGTTGAAGGCGTCACCGAAGGCGGCGCTTCCGCTGTGCTTGCCGCCTCCATTTTCCACTTCGGCACTTACACAATCGCACAGGCCAAGGCACATATGCAGGCCGCTGGCATCGACATGAGGCTCACATGACACTTGATGATCTCGCGGCCACAATCGCCGCCCGCAAATCCAGCGATCCCGACAGCAGCTGGACCGCCAAGCTTTTGTCCAAGGGCCCTGAAAAATGCGCCGAAAAATTTGGTGAAGAAGCTGTCGAAGCCATCATCGAAGCCGTTAAAGGGAACCGCGCTGGTCTCACATCAGAAGCCGCCGATGTGCTTTACCACCTGCTGGTAATGTTGGCCGCAAATGATGTGCCACTGTCTGATGTCATGGCCGAACTCGCCAATCGCCAAGGCACGTCAGGCATCGCTGAAAAAGCAAACCGCTAATTTCTTTTGGCCAAAAATACCGCGGGGTCTGGGGCTGGCCCCAGCTTACAGCTTCGATGAAATCACACCGGTATTGAACCCACCCATGCGCAACTCGCCAAAAAGGCGTTGATACTCGATCTTGGGGCAGCGGTTTTGCACGACATCAACGCCACGGGCTTGGGCAACTGCGGCTGCATCCGCGTTCTGCACGCCAATTTGCATCCATATCGTCTGCAAATCGGGCCAACGCTCCAGCGCTTCATCAACAATCGGACCAACAGCTTCGGACCGGCGAAAAATATCCACCATGTCAACGTCATCGGGGATGCTTTTGATGTCCCTATACACGTTTTCACCAAATAACATTTGACCGGCCAACCCCGGGTTCACCCCGATGACCCGCATCCCCTTCAACTGCAAATAGCGCGCGACGAAATATGACGGACGCACCGGATTGGCCGATATACCGACCAATGCAACCACTTTGGTTCGCCGCAATATTACCCGCAGTTTGTCATCTGTCATCGTCATGCGAAATGACTACACCATCTGATCCGCTTGCCAACAAAAAAAGCGCCCAGACCGACATCTGGGCGCAAGTGCGGAACGAGGGACAGAAAATGCAAAGGTATGTTCCATTGCCTTTGCATACTTGATCTAAGCACTTTGCTGCCGCTATCTAGCACTGTTCAAACGGTCGTGATTGGCCGTGATCTAGGCGTTCAATAAATCAGGCCAATTCGCATCTGCCAACGCAATATTGCCCGGAATGTCACGCGACCAGATCTTCCGGACTGTGCGTGAATAATTCAAATACAACTTGCCGTCATGCAACGTCCAAGCCTCAGGGTCCGACGTCGCAACATAGCCCTTTGACGCTGCATAAGCACAATATCCACCATACTGCGGCGCAAATGCCTCTGGGTCCGCCTCAAACTTTGCCATATTTTCGGCGTTTGCAAACCGCCACTCGGCGCCCATCCACATCACGGCATGATCTGCACTGCCAGCCACAGGGCCATTGCCTTCAAAATAGGCGACAGGGTCAGTTCCGCGAATGGCCGCACCATCTGCGGAAAACACAGGCGCAGAAGCGGCAAACGCGGGACGTGCCATAAGCGGGGTCACAGCCAAAAGGCCAATCAAAGTACGGCGGTTCATCATCTCGAGGCTCCAGCAATTATTTTATGTCTGAACCTTAGATGCGATGTTTTTCCATCCTTGCAAAGACCGCTCGCCAAGGCGTGAAAACACGCGCTCAAATGTTTCAATCAAAGAAATCTTCGATTTCATCCCACACTTCCTCAAACACATCACGCGCTAAGCGTATGATTTTAGACGTCTTTTTGGGGCGATTCTTACGCGTACGCACGGGATCATTGGCCGGTTTTCGCAAGGTCGGGTGGGTGGGTGTCGCCGCAGGCGCAGTCACTCGGGCGTCCTTGGTCCGTAACATTTTCAACCTGCGCAGCGGCGCACCACACGTGCCACAAGCCAGTTCGCGGCGCGTCTGCCCCTTCAAAACCAACGCAGCCCGCGTGCCACAATAACAGCAGGTGGCAATCTTGACCGCAGGCAACGCCTACGTCCCCTTCACCGCATAAAGTGCGACAGCCGCAGCATTCGAGACATTCAATGACCCAAAACCGCCCGCGGCATCAATCCGCACAACCGCGTCACAGGTTTCAAGCGTCTTTTCACGCAGCCCCGGCCCTTCCGCGCCCAACACCAATGCAATCGCCCGATCCCGCTTGCCTTCAATGGCAGCATCGATGGTCTGCTCGCCTGTGCCATCCAAGCCAATCACAAAATACCCCATATCCTTCAGGGCATTCATCGTGTCCGCCAGATTGCGCACACGCAAATATGGTTGGCGTTCCATTGCGCCACTTGCCGTTTTCGCAAGCGCACCCGTTTCAGGCGCTGCATGACGCTGCATCGCAATCACCGCGCGGGCACCAAATACCTCGGCCGACCGCAAAATTGCGCCGACGTTGTGTGGATCGGTCACACGGTCCAGCAACACAATGCGCGGCGGCCCTGCATCTTCTGCCCCGCCGACCGCAACATCCTCGACGCGCCCCCAGTCCAGCGGCTTCACCTCTAACGCAGCCCCCTGATGCACGGATTGCGGATCAAGCGGCGCTGCAAATTTTCGCGGATCGGAAATCTCGGGCTCCATCCCACTGATGCCAACGGCTTCGCCCAACCGGTCAAGCGCATTGCGCGTCACAACCAGCCTCAGACGCTCCCGCTTTGGGTTCATCAACGCATCCCGCACCGCATGCAGACCAAACAACCAGACCGTTTCATTGGCCGCTTGGCGTTTGGCTTGTTCCTTCGCGATCACCCACTTTGGCTTTTCCATCATTCTATCCTTTTCAGCCGCCCGTCGGGCGCAAATTTAGCCACGGCCTAGCCTAGTTTGCCCCCCCTGTGAACCCACAGGCAAATTCGTTGCATTTTGCAGTTGACCCTGTCTTGGGTCATGTTTAATCAGCCCCTTAGTGGGCGACAGGCCGCAAGGTGTGGCAGGAGACTGTAACTCTCTCGCGGAGACGCACGCCTGGTTCGATTCCAGGGTCGCCCACCACTCATCATAAAAACTTGAATCACTTTCACTCAACCATCAACGCATCGATGGTTGAGGTGCGAAATCTTGCGCTTTCGAACTTAGAGTTCTTCGGGGAACGCATGCGCCAGTGCGGGGTCGAACGTCCACGCCATATCATCGCCGGGAACCAACACAGCGTCTTCGGCGATTGCGGCGATCAGTTTGCTTCCGTCTGCAACGGCAAGGTTCACCACAGTTTCACTGCCCAAGCGTTCTGTGAGCAGGACCTTACCCCGCAGCATGCCATGCCCGTCTTGGGCCGTCATAAGATATTGAGGGCGCACACCCAAAGTGGCTGCTTGTCCTTTGGTAAATGTCCGGCCCTTGCTGGGAACTTTCACACTGGCCAGCGCGTCGCTGGACACCTGCACCCAGTCGTCACCGAAATCATCAACCGTGACCTTCAGGAAATTCATCGACGGCGCACCAAGAAAGCCCGCGACGAACAAGTTGGCGGGTTCGTGATACAATTCCATCGGGGCGCCAGCCTGCATGACCAAGCCATCTTTGAGCACAACGATTTTGTCTGCCAGCGTCATCGCCTCGACCTGATCGTGGGTGACATAGATCATCGACGCGCCAAGGTCTTGGTGCAGTTTGCCGATCTCCATCCGCATATCCATACGCAGCGCGGCATCTAGGTTTGAAAGCGGCTCGTCGAACAGAAACACCTTGGGATCGCGCACAATGGCGCGACCAATCGCGACACGCTGCCGCTGACCACCGGACAATTCGGACGGACGGCGGTCCATCAGATGCTCCATCTGCAAAATACGGGCCGCGTCGTCAACTTTTGCGTCTTTTTCGGCCTTCTTCATTTTGTTGATGGTCAATCCAAAGGCCACGTTTTCGCGCACCGTCATATGTGGGAAAATCGCGTAGGATTGGAACACCATTGCGATGCCGCGCTTTGAGGGTTCCAAATCGTTAACGCGCGCCCCGTCGATTTCGAGCGTCCCGTCGGTGATGTCTTCTAGCCCTGCAATCATGCGCAGCAACGTGGATTTCCCGCAACCAGACGGGCCAACGAAAACGACAAACTCACCATCTTCGATGTCGATGTCGACACCTTTGGTGACCTCGACTTTGCCATAGCTTTTGCCAATATCGCGAAGTTTAACGGTGGCCATTATTCTGCTGCCTTCAGTTTTGGCGGGATGGTCAGTTGCCCATCTGCTGTAATTTCAACGGGATCGGGATCCATGATGTGACCTATGAATTCGCCCTCTGACTTGTCTGCAAAGCCAAGGATGAACATGCCATCATCGGCATCCACGATGCGAGCTGCATAGCGCGTGCACGGCTGGGTTCCGTCAAGGAAACCCGGTGCTATGCGCCATGGACCGCGCGGGCCTTCGCCGATCAGGTAATGATTACCCGTCACGACAGGGCGCAGGGTCGCCTGCTCTTTGGAATAATGGTTGTTGGCTGTGCAAAAAAGGCAATACCACGTGCCGTTTTTCTCAAACACCTGCGGCACTTCAAGCTGGCCAAAGCCACCTGCAAAGACAGGCGGTTGCAACGTCCAATCATATCCGTCAGGTGACGTTGCAAAACCAACGCAGCCTGCGTCATTTGCCTCTGCCACACCGGGAACGCGGGCTGTGAAATACATCAACCACCCTGCCCCGTCTGGATCACGAATAACCCAAGGGTCGCGCATGGCGCGGTCATGCCATTCGCCGTTTGACACGTCGGTTTCATAATGATGCGCGTTCGGCCCCACCAGATCAAGGATCAGCCCGTCGCCAACCCGTTCCCAGTTGTGCAAATCGGTAGATGTGGCGTGACCGATCCGCTGTGCCAGCTGCGGATCGTTTTGTGTCGTGCCAGTGTAGTACAGATGCCAAAGGTCATCGTCCCCACGCACAACGGACCCCGTCCATGTGGTGTTATTGTCCCATCCTTCCGCAGACGGCCGGAAACATTCACCCAAGTGATCCCAATTCACAAGGTCCGTGCTGGTCGCATGGCCGTAGGATACGTTGAAATGGCGCAGCTCGGGATCGCCAATCGACCGTGGCGCTTTGAGGAAATAAGCATGGTATTTTTCACCGTCATGAACATACCAGCTGTCCCAAATAAATTGGTCTTTAAGAGAGAGAACCATGGATCAGCCTTTCACGCCGGTTGAGGCAATCGACGCAATAAACGCGCGTTGCAAGACAAGATAGAACACCAAGACGGGCACAGTGACGATGGTCAGATAGGCCATGATTTCACCCCATGTGATGTTGAGCTGGAAGAAATACTGCAACCCCACAAGCACAGGACGATAAGCCTCTTGCTGCACCACGATCAGCGGCCACAGGTATTGGTTATACATCACAAGAAATTTCAAAATTGCGGCCGTTGCAATCACGGGGCCAGACAGCGGCATGACCACCTTGCGGTAGATTTGCCACCATGTTGCACCTTCAACGCGAGAGGCTTCGATCAATTCGCTGGGCAAGTCCTTAAAGTATTGCACAAACAAGAACACCGTCAGGCCGTCTGCGATCCAAGGAATGATTTGGACGTGATAGCTGTCGAGCCAGCCAATCTCGATCCCTTCCAGCCCGATCCACGGCAGTTTTGATACAAACAGCAACAGCGGAATGGCGATAGTTTCAAACGGGATAATCAGGGTTGCGATGATGATGGTTAGCGCCAGATCACGGCCTTTCCATTTCAGATAAGCAAACGAAAAGGCAGCAAGCGAACAAAAGAACAAGCTCAGCAGAACCGTTAATCCCGTCACAAGAACCGAGTTGAATACGAAAAGACCGATCGGCGCCCGTCTGAACGCAGCATAATAGTTATCAAGGCTGATGTCCCCAACCGGAAGGAACGCCCGCAAGCTGGACGTGTCGCGCAGCAGTTGCAGATCCGGCTTCAGGCTCGACATTGCCATAAAAAGCACGGGAAAAATGAACATGATCGCGATAAGCGTCAGAACGGCATATCGCACGACAAGGCGCAGCCCTTGATTGTCTTGGTTGATGGCCGCCATTTTACCGTTCCCTCATCAAAAAGCGTTGCACGAGCGAAATGCTGAGCACGGTGAGGAACAACACAACCGAAATTGCCGAAGCCCCCGAGATGTCTTGCTTGCCATAGCCGCGTTCGACGGTCTGGAACACAAGTGACGTTGTGCTGTCCAATGGACCACCGCTGGTCATTACGCTTACCTGCGCGAACAATGCAAATGCCTGCATGGTGATGACGACAATGACCAAAACAGCCGTATTACGCAGGCCGGGCCATGTGACATAGCGGAACGTCTGCCACTTCGACGCGCCTTCAATCGAAGATGCTTCATAAAGCGTGGGCGAGATTGTTTGCAGGCCCGACAGCCAGATCACCATGTTGAAACCAACGGCCTGCCAGATCGACATCGCTTTAATCGCGCCAAGGGCCGTGTCGGGGTTACCAAGCCAATCACGCCCCTCGAAAAATCCAAACGTCAAGAAGCTGAGGATATTGTTCAGCAACCCGTCGTTCCCGTCGTAAATGAACCTGAACAACAGCGAGACGACGACGATGGAAACCACCACTGGCATGAAATAGATGGCGCGATAAATATTGATGCCGCGCAGTTTCTGGTTCACCAGCAGCGCAAGAACCAGCGCCGAACCTGCCTGAACGGGTGCCACGACCAGCACAAACATCAATGTGTTTCGGAACGACTTCCAGAACACGACATCTGTGGCCACCACGACCTTGGCCTTGTCCCCCCAATGCCAGCGGAACCATTCGCGCATACCCGCATATTGCGGAAAATCGGGGTTGTTGCGTGTAAAGCTGCGGACACGTGGATACTGGACCTCGCCCGCATCATCGCGCACCACTTGCCCCGCATCATCTGTTTCCGGATCAATCGTAAGCACCGAAATACTGAGCAGACGTTCATAGTTGCTCAACCCCACATACTCTGTCGGGTTCGGCGAAATCAGCCGCTGATTGGTCAGCGACAGATAGAAGACAAAGAAAAACGGGATCACGATGAACAACATGATCAGCCCGAACCCCGGAAGCGCAAAGCCCCAGCCTGCCCGATTTGATATTGTTAGTTTCGATGCCATTTTTCATTGCTTTCCGGTCGGAGGAATGCGGGACGGCGCCAAAGCCGCCCCGCAAAGTTTAATTAGTGGCCATAGCCGCCGTTGCGTTCGATGTCAGCGTTGATTTCATCAACTGCCGCGTCGAGCGTGTCAGCAACATCTGCACCGTTTGCGATGTCTGCCAGTGCCTTTTCAAACACTTTTGCGGACACGACATAACCAGGTGTTACAGGGCGCAGCATTGCCTGACCTGCGGACAGACCAAAGAATGGCTCAAGCGCGCCGCCTTCGGCATAGTTGTCAGTCATCGCAGCAGCAGTGGATGTTGCCGGGATCAAACCAGTGACGTTCGAGAAGTTCGCAAGATACTTGTCCTGCAACGCAAACTCGATAAATGCCGCAGCACCTTCTGCGTTGTCAGATGATGCAGATACACCAAACTGCCAGGACGCAGCACCGATTTTTGGACCATTGCCAAAGTCTGGCGCTGGCAGGAACACAACATCGTCATGTGCAGCAAGCGCGCCCAAAGCGGCCCAGTTACCATTCCATGAGAAAGCGTATTTGCCGTCGATGAAGCCCGTATCACGATCCGCTGGATCCTGTGATGTGCCCGGTGCATAGCCATCCGCAAACAGCGACTGCCACCAGTTACCGAACGCCATTGCTTCGTCGCCGTTCAATGCGCCTTCGGCAGTTGCGTATGTTGAACGGTCAACAATGTCGCCACCAAATGACTGCAGGAACGGGCTAAACGCATATGGATACCATTCACCTGTCCATGGCATGCCAAGGTCGAATGCATAGTCGAAGTCGCCAGATGCTTTGGCCGCTTCAAGTGCTACTGCAAACTCTTCGCCTGTCCATGGGTTGTCAACGTCAGGTGTGCGCAGGCCAAGTGCGTCCAATGTGGACTGGCGAGACATCATTGCCACGGCCGCATCCCAGAAACCGATGGAATACAGCTGACCATCCCAATAGCCCTGTGGACCATCAAGGAAGTTCGCAATTTTGGATTCGTCGATGTTCAGTGGCTGAAGGTAACCGGCCCAAGCCCAGTTTGGCATGACAGGGCCGTCAACGTCCAAGATGTCTGGCAGGTTGCCAGCAAGTGCTGCTGCAACAACTGAATCGTTATAAGATTCCTGTGGGAAGCTTTCGACGACGACTGTGTAGTCAGACTGGCTTGCGTTGAAGTCATCGATGATCAGGTTCAACGCAGCGGATTCCGCCTCATTGCCTGCGCCGTGATACCACATGCTCAGTTCGGTTTGTGCGGCCGCCATGCTGGCCAAGCTTACAGATGCAACAAGTGCTGCACTCAGAGTCATTCCAAGTTTCTTAGTGTCGTTCTCCCTATTGACGAAAGTTTGGTGATGGGTGTTGGCAAGTCCTTTGCGGAATTACCGGGGTTTACGGGGCCACCAACCAGAATTGGGTGTGTGGGCGCGTCTGCGGTGCCATTGATCATGCCAAGCAATAATTCCGTCGCGCGAACGCCTATCGCGGCGTAGGGCAACTCGGCAGAGGTCAATGTCGGACAAAGGGTGTCGGTGATCAGGCGGTGGCCATCATAGCCCGCGACCGACAGATCTTCGGGCAATGAAACGCCACGGCTGCGTAGAATGCCATAGGCCCGCATCGCCATACGGTCGTTGCCAAAACAAATGACCGTTGGTGGTTCGGGCAGGGTCAAAAGGCGGTCAATCGCGTCCCAAAGTAGCTGAACGCCGGCATCATCCTCCGCGATGTCCACTTCCGCTGGAACAAGAAGCAACGGATCAAACGCGATATTTGCAGCAGACAACGC
This sequence comes from Yoonia sp., assembly GCA_965656885.1. GTDB lineage: Bacteria > Pseudomonadota > Alphaproteobacteria > Rhodobacterales > Rhodobacteraceae > Yoonia. Next base: position 113,637 of record CBFHME010000008.1, on the reverse strand, counting down.
ATCTTTGTAGCCACTGATGCGCAAGCTGGTGGCGACAAGCTGCGTGCTCAACGAAATATAGGCAATGCACCGATGACCTTTGATGATCAGGCTGTTCACCAAATTCAATTGCCCCTGATAATCGTTTGGCAGAACCGCTGGTGTTCCCTTGTCATCAAAACAGTTGGCTAGGACCATTTTTGTCGACGCCGACACTGTCGGTAATGACACCTGCCTGTGGTGATCGGCAGCATGAATCAAACCCTCGACACGGTGTTCCTCGAAAGTGCGGATAAGCTGGGGAATACGGTCCATCTGCCCGCCAGTATTGGCAATGAGAAGCGTTTTGCCGCTGGACTCCATCGCCCGCTGAATACCCTGAACGATGTGTAAATCAGGTAGACCGGAATTCTCGGACCGGTTCGGGGATAATGAAATCGCCCCTGTGATCAACCCCACCAAACCGGATTTGTTAGACCGCATAGCCCGCGCCGCTGTGGACGGCACATACCCCAGTTCGGCAATCGCTTTTTGGACAGCTTCCTTTGTGTGTTCTTTGACCGGGGCATCGCCGTTCAGCACACGACTTACGGTTTTGGGCGATACGCCAGCAACACGTGCAACATCATATATTGTCGCCAAGATCAGCCCTCCCAAACCGCGGTGTCGGTCGCAAAAGAATCGCCCAACACCAAATGACACCGATGTCACGACACCGATGTCATAGTTGTGTCAAATTGAAATTCGCACTGATATTTTCGCAGCTCTAGTCACTGCTGACGGGTTCAAAGCGAAGCAACACCAAGCCTCGCCTGCCTGAGTTCAAGGAGGTTACAATACACACCCAACGCCAAGGACGTTCAGATCCAAACGCCAATGCGCCCTGAATTCATTGACAAATATTGTGACCGAAGGGCCGCCTACTTCCCCGCCCCTATTATAAGACTTGCTTCAATCGACGAGGCAGCGTTGCGCACCCGGCTGTGCAAAATGGCGGCTACAGGCTTCGACGAAATGGCGCACCAATCGGCGCGGCCGCGATTTGTCATATCCAATGGATAGCGTTAAAGGCGGCAGATCGTCGGATATCGGCAGCCCGATCAAACCAGCGCCCGAATAACTGGATTGGATCAACGGTTGCATGTTCAATATCGCGCAACCGTGACCTTCGCTGACCAAACTTCGTACCATTTCTGTCGAATTGGCATAGGCCGCAATCTTGATGGTTCCAGGATGAGCATCAAACAGATTTTGATAATATGCCGACGCCACTGGCCTGTTCAAAACAACCAGCGGGTGGTCGGTGATCTGTGCAATCGTCACGCTGGTTTGACGCGCTAGAACATGCCCAGATGGGACCAGACAATAGGCGGGGGCCGTCACAAGAACGTCAAATGCGACGGCTGGACGGGCATCTTCGCTGACAAATAAAATTGCATCAAATTTCCCTTGCAGCAGCCCATCTTGGGCCCTGTCGTTGTCGCATTCTTCTAGCTGAAGGGTCACATCCGCCCCCTGCGGGATCATCGACGCCAATATCTGCGGCAAAAATGCAGGCGCGACGGGCGCATAATAACCGATACGCAAATGCCCGCTAAGCGATTGTTTCAGTTCGGCCCCTTCATCCAAAACAGAGCGGTAATCTTCAAGCAAGCGATTGAATTTCTGCGCGATCAACCGCCCGCTGGCATTCGCCTCAATACCGCGTGACCGTTGTCGCGTCACAAGTGTCAGGTCAAACGCGGCTTCGACTTGATCAATGGCTGCTGCAACAGCAGAGGCTGCAATGTTCAGCTCTGCAGCCGCCTTGGCGATATTTCCGTGCCGCAACGCGGCCGTAAAATACGTCATCGCCTTCAGGGATACTGTCATCGACTAACTCTGTTTTATAGATTTAGATTATTGGTTAAATCTATTTTCCATACCTATGCATTCCTGTCAAACTCGGCCCATCCACACCACAGGGGGGAATAAAATGGACGACACGCCGCTGAAAGGATGGAACCACGTCCCATCTGTCCCGCTTCAGGTTTCTCCATTCTTTCGCTGGCCATTGCGCCCGCTCGAGATGCTGGCATGGGTCTGGAACGCTTGGTTCCTGATCAGTGAAAAACTCATTATTGTCGGTATCGCGTTCATTTCATTCTATTGGTTCCAGCCACCGCTTGAGGAAACAAAAACACTGGCATTCGGCTGGATTGCTGAAATGCTTGTCCGCAATTTGGTCCTGATGTCGGCGGTTGCAGGCGGACTGCACCTGTATTTCTACACCTTCACCAAACAGGGAAAACAGCTGCGCTATGATCCGCGCCCATTGATGAAAAACGGGCGTCAATTTACGCTTGGTGGGCAAATTCGTGACAATATGTTCTGGACGCTTGCCAGTGGTGTCACCATCTGGACAGCCTATGAAGTGTTGATGTTTTGGGCGATGGCCAATGGCTATGCCCCGATGCTGACATTCGCAGCACATCCCGTCTGGTTTATTGCGTTATTCTTCCTGATCCCGATTTGGGAAAGCTTCTATTTCTATTGGATTCATCGGTTTCTGCACATCCCGTTTTTCTACAAACACGTGCACGCCCTGCATCACCGCAATATCAATGTTGGTCCTTGGTCCGGGCTTTCGATGCATCCAGTTGAACATCTGATCTTTCTTGGATCGGTGCTCATTCACTGGATTATCACCGCCCACCCTGTGCATATCTTGTTCCACCTCCAATACTACACGTTGACGGCGGCAACCACGCATACAGGATTTGAAGGGCTTGTGGTAAAGGACGAAAACCGCCTCGCGCTTGGCACGTTCCACCACCAAATGCATCACCGGTATTTTGAATGTAACTATGGCTCGCTCGAAATCCCGTGGGACAAATTCTTTGGCTCGTTCCATGATGGAACCGTCGCCGCAGACACACGGATCAAAGAACGCCGCAAACGCATGATGGGAACCTAATCCATGGGCGCATTGACCGTCCAAGACATATCAATTCACGCGCAATTCCTGCCGCGGGCAACATCGTCAATCTGGACGACGACACCTTAAGCCAGGTTTGGGAATAGCCGACGGCGGAAAGACGGGCATCCTAAGGGATCAAAATATCGCCTCGATTGAATTGGGCGAAATCTGATGTGCCATCGTCAAACGTGATTTCGACATAGATCGTTTCGACACTATTGGCCGGAAAAATCAGATACGGCGGATAGGTTTCAATATCCACCATCACATTTGGCTGCTGGTATTCCTCGTTGCACGGCTCCATCGCCATGACCTGTTCGGCTGGTGCGCCGTTAATGCCATACCGAATATCCCAAAGCCCACAGCGCCACGCCATCAGATGGGTAAAATAAACAAGGTCTTGATCTTCATAAAGGCGCACCGCGGCCCAGTTGCCTTTTGTCATGCCAAGGATCGGCTTCACCTCTAATGCGGTCGTAAACTTGCCCGTTGGTGTTTGCGGTTCGGGTTCGCGCGCGGCTGTGCTTGTGTCTTGTTGCGCCAATATTGCGGCAGGTTCGCCGCCTTGCGAAGGTGAAATGCCCACCAACATGCCGACAAGAAATGGTAAATACATCCCAAACATGGATTTTTCCTTTCAAAACCAGCAAAGCGGGTCGGGGTGGGTTTTCCCCACTGCAAACGTCCTTATAGTGACCCAAGAAATTTGCGGGATAAGCGAACTATGGCGAAAAAAACTGCCACAGGCCAGACATTCAACATCATGATCGTGGGCCAGGCCGGTCGGCTTCAGTACGAGGCTGTGCTGTTTTTGGCCAGTTTGCGTGAAAACACGCCCGATTTTAAGGGCCGCGTGATCGTGGTGGAACCACAGCCCGGCCCCAAATGGGACAAAGACCCGCGCATGTCCCACGACATCCGCGAGGTGTTGCTAACACTTGGTGCAGAAATCGCCCCCTTTGAAAGCAAACACTTCGGTCAGTCTTATCCATACGGCAACAAGATCGAAGGACTTGCTGCGATGCCAGCGGGTGAACCGTTCGTGTTTTTCGACACCGATACGCTTGTGACAGGTGATCTGATGTCCGTGCCGTTCAATTTCAAAAAACCCGCGGCCTCCATGAAACGCGAAGGCACGTGGCCAGAAGAAGAACTATATTGGCCCGGATACACTGCAATCTGGAAATCGCTCTACGACAAATTCGGGTTGGAATTTGAAAGCACGCTCGACCTGTCCCAACCCGACGAATATTGGGAACGCTATTTGTATTTCAATGCGGGCTGGTTTTTCGGGGCCGACCCTGCGGCGTTTGGCGCGCGTTTCTTGGAATACGCGCTGGCCGTGCGCGATGATCGCCCCGATGAACTGGTGATCCAATCGCTTGATCCGTGGCTTGATCAGGTTGTGCTGCCACTTGTCATTCACAGTTTTGGCGGTGGGCGCCCTGCCCCTGTCCTTGATGGGTTGGATGGCGATGTCACCTGTCACTACCGCCTTTTGCCGCTGTTTTATGCCCGCGAAAGCGATCACGCCGTCAAAGTGATGGAAACCGTTGCTGCCCCCAACAAGATCAAGAAATGGCTCAAGCAATATGACGCCTTCAAGCGTATGATTTATCAAGGACGCGGGCAAAAAGTGCGCGATATGTTTGACCGCAATGACCTACCACCGCGCGAAAAACAAATCCGTAACCGGATCAAGTCCGCTGGATTCTGGGTCCGCTAAGTCTGAAAAATTGCGTCGGTGCTGGCAAAGCCCTTCACCTCGATGGGGTTGCCTGATGGGTCGCGGAAAAACATCGTCCATTGTTCACCCGCCTCACCCTTGAACCGCACGGATGGTGCGATGATGAAATCGGTCTGGCGGTCCTCCAACCGCCCGGCAAGTGCGGTCCAATCATCCAACGGCAGCACGATCCCGAAATGCGGCATCGGCACCATATGATCGCCTACCTTGCCCGTTGGAGCATTGGCGAACGGCGTTCCCAAATGCAGGCTCAACTGATGGCCGAAAAAGTCGAAATCGACCCAAGTATCAGTAGATCGCCCCTCAACAGCGCCCAAGGCACCGGAATAAAATTCTCTGGCCTCGTCTAGATCAAGAACATGAAACGCAAGATGGAATGGGACAGGCATCGTTGATCCTTTTTGTAATGCCCCGTTGCGGGGCGCGTTGGTTTACCATTACTGTTCGGCAACGAAATATCAAACGGAGACAGTTTCATGTCCAACGACGCAACATACGGCTTTGACACGCTGCAAATCCACGCAGGCGCGCGCCCTGACCCCGCAACAGGTTCCCGTCAGGTGCCAATCTACCAGACAACCGCCTATGTGTTTCGCGACGCCGACCACGCCGCCGCGTTGTTCAACCTGCAAGAAGTCGGCTATATTTATTCCCGCCTGACCAACCCGACTGTCGCCGCATTGCAAGAACGCATCGCGACATTAGAGGGCGGCGCAGGCGCTGTTTGCTGCTCGTCAGGTCACGCCGCACAACTGATGGCGCTGTTCCCACTGATGACACCAGGCAAAAACATTGTTGTATCCACGCGCCTTTATGGCGGCACGGTCACGCAGTTTAGCCAGACGATCAAACGCTTTGGCTGGTCCGCAAAATTCGTCGACTTTGACGATGCAGGTGCCGTTGCAGCCGCGATTGACGACGACACCCGCGCGGTATTCTGCGAAGCAGTCGCCAACCCCGGTGGTCACATCACCGATCTGGACGCAATTTCCGCAGTGTCCGACGCCGCTGGCATTCCACTGATCGTGGATAACACAACAGCCACGCCGTATCTGTGCCGCCCGATTGAACATGGTGCGACATTGGTTGTGCATTCGACCACGAAATATCTAACTGGCAACGGCACCGTCATGGGCGGCTGCGTTGTGGATTCAGGCAAATTCGACTGGGCCGCGAATGACAAGTTCCCATCACTGTCCGAACCAGAACCTGCCTACCACGGTCTCAAGTTCGCGGAAACATTCGGACCACTTGCCTTCACCTTCCACGGCATCGCCATTGGTCTGCGCGATCTAGGCATGACGATGAACCCACAAGCCGCTCACTATACGCTGATGGGAATCGAGACCCTGTCGTTGCGCATGGACCGCCACGTCGAAAACGCAGTAAAAATCGCCACATGGTTGGAAAGCGATCCGCGCGTTGATTACGTCACATACGCGGGCCTGCCATCGTCGCCATATAATAAACTGGTCCCGAAAATCTGCCCCAAGGGTGCGGGCGCATTGTTCACCGTCGCCGTCAAAGGCGGCTATGACGCTTGCATCAAACTTGTTGATAACCTTGAGATTTTCAGCCACGTCGCCAACCTTGGCGATGCGCGCAGCCTCATCATCCACTCGGCCAGCACCACCCACCGTCAGCTGACCGCCGAACAACAAGAGGCAGCGGGCGCAGGTCCGGGCATCGTGCGGTTGTCCATCGGGATCGAAGACGCGGACGACCTGATCGCCGATCTGGATCAGGCCCTGTCAAAAGCGGCCAGCTAAACACATACCGACGGCCCGCTTGCGCCACGCAACGGGCCGTCTATTCGTTCAATGCCCAGACGATTGAAACACTTGCGCTGATCGTCAATTCCCCTGCCGCGATTGGCACCGAACGGCGCGCACTATCAAACGCAGCCTCTGCCATCATAGGCATGGGGCGGCCACCGCTGCTCCCTTCCGAAATCGACATAAGATCGCCCAAGGCAACCCCCGCCGCGCTGGAATATACCGCGGCCTTTGCCAACGCATCCGCGACAGCGGCGCGGCGCGCTGCATCAAGGTGCGGCGCCTTGTCAGCGACATCAAACCGCAATCCATTCATCTGGTTGGCCCCGTCGCGCACGGCGGCATCCAAAACAGCGCCAAGCATATCCAGATCAACGACTTGGACCTGAATGTCTGCATAGGCGGCATACCCCGCTGGCTTGCGTGACCCGTTGATGTCATTCTCATATCGCTGATCCAGCCGCAGCGATCCGGTTTGCATGTCGGCATCGTCAATTCCTGCGGCGGTCATTTGCGCCATCACTGCCGCCATTGCGTCGCTCATCATTGTCATTGCTTCGGCTGCGGTAATCGCCTCTTGCACAACGCCAACTGTGATGTGGGCCATATCTGGTGCAACAGCGACCATACCCGTGCCATTCACGCTGATCGTTGGGGTGGTTTCCGCGGCCTGTGCGGTGACGCCCATCACCCCGATTGCAGTGGCCAAAATCATGCTACGCAACATATCTATCATCCTTTTTGCGTGGTTCTTTCAACTTTAGACGCAGCTTGCATGTCATTCCTTGGCGATGCACCTGCAAATGCTTGGTTTTGGCAATATCTTGCTATACATGTTGGACCGCGCGATGATCCAATTTCGCCCCACCGCTTCAATGTGTTAGGTCATAATCATGACAACAAATTTTGCACTTTCCCTTTCATCCGATGGCATCAAACTGCTGCAACGCGTGTCCGATGGCTGGCATCTGGTTTCAGAAACCGAATTAGACGTGCCAGATTTAGGCGCGGCACTGTCGCAAATGCGCGATGATGCGCTGGCGCTTGATCCAACGGGATTGCGCACCAAGGTGCTGATCCCATCGGAACAGATCAAGTTTATCACGCTCGAAACTGCGCAAACCAGCATCGACGATGTTATGTCCGCGCTTGAGGGTGCAACACCCTACGCCACAAGCGATCTTGTCGTTGATTTTGACCGCAACGGCGGGCGCACGTTCATCGCCGCAGTGGCGCGTGAAACGCTCGACGAGGCGGAGGCATTTGCCACCCAATACAATTTTGCGCCCGTCAGTTTTGCCGCCATCCCCGAACAAATGACCTTCAAGGGCGAGGTATTCTTTGGCCCTAGCTCGATCGCGCCAACTTTGGTCGATGCAGCCGTCGAAAGGGACGATGCGCCAGTCGCTGTCACTGGAACAGCCGTTTTACCCGCGGCCGAATTGCCCCCCGAAGAAGTGCCCGTTTTCACGCCGCGCCCACGCATGACAGATCCGGCATCCATCAGCCCACCTGATGCGCCTGAACCAACAGCTGAAGCAAAACCGGACCAAGTGCCAACGCCACCGGTTGTCAAAATCGACACACCACCAGAACAGCCTGTGCCCGCACCCGCCGTTACCATCGTGGCCGAGGATGTGGCCGAAAAAGGTGGCTTTGCCTCTCGCAGATCAGCCGGGGCAGCGCCTGCAAAACCGCAAAAACCTGCCAAAAAGGCAAAACCAGCCAAAGAAGGCCGCAAGGAAAAGAAGGCCGCCGCATTTGCCACCAAACAGGCGCAACCACAGCGCGGCAAACCCCGTTTCCTTGGGCTAATCCTGACCGCGATATTGATCTTGTTCATGGCGCTTGTGGCTCTTTGGGCCTCTACATTGTCAGAGGAAGACCTCGCCAACTGGTTCGGCTATGACACGGGTGGCATTGTTGAAACAGCCGAAGTGCCGCCGCCTGACATATTACCCACGACCGCACCTATCGAAAACCTTGCCGAAACCGCACCAGTGGCCGAACCAGAGGTCGAAGTTGCATCGGCTGCACCCGAAAGCACGCTGCCGCAAGTCCGTGAAACCGTTTTGGGCCGTGTCCTAAGCCCCGCCGAAGCGGATCGCATCTATGCCGCGACCGGTGTCTGGCAGCGCGCACCACGTTTGCCGCTTGAACCAACCACAAGCACATTGACTGCCGCCCTCCCGATCTTGGCCAACACCGAGGCGTCTGTTCCGCAACCTGCCCTGCCGCAGGTTGTCGATCAGCTGCCTGACCTTGCATTTCTGACACCCATGAACCCACCCGCCTTTGGCCGCGACTTTGATCGCGATGCTGACGGGTTCATTCTTGCCACGGCGCAGGGTGCGATGACCCCACAAGGGGCATTTGTCATCGCAGGACCGCCGCCGAAAAAACCGCCCAAGCGTCAAGCAGTCGTTGTTCCGACCGTTCAGCCTGTTTTGCCCGATGCGCCCGATGGCGTGATCTTGATATCTGGCCGCCCGTCCAAGGTGCCGCCACTGCGCCCTGCGAATGCCGACTTGCCCGACGTGCCTGACGCGCCAGAAATCGCAGATACACCATTGCCAGCGTTTGCGGGTTTCCGCCCGAAACTGCGTCCAGAAGGATTGGCCCCCGAACAGCCCGAAATCCCCGAAGTTGCGATTGCAGTGGCCTCCAAGCGTCCGAAATCACGGCCCGCAGGATTGGCCCCCGAGGCACCGCCCGAACCCGCCGGACCTGACATAACCGATGTTGTTGCAGCCATTGCAGCAGCAGCCCCTGAAAGCCCATTTGTGACGCCGACCGCGCGTGCCGTGGCCGCGTCATCGCGACCTGATACGCGACCGCGCAATTTTGCCCGCGTTGTGGCCCGCGCACGTGATCTATCGGCACAACAAGCCGCACGCGCCGCCACTGCCCAACCCGCAGTTTCGGCCTCTAACCAAGCGGCCCGTCCGTCAGGCAACACCCCCGGCAGCGTTGCCGAGGCCGCGACATTGGACAACGCGATACGCCTGCGCAACGTCAACCTGATCGGCGTCTACGGACGGCCCAACAATCGCCGCGCGCTGGTCCGCCTTGGCAATGGCCGCTATGTCAAAGTCGAAATCGGCAGCAGTCTGGACGGTGGGCGCGTCACCGCCATTGGCGACAGCGCGCTCAACTATGTCAAACGCGGCAAAACAATCGCCCTACAGCTGCCATCTGGCTGATTTGACCCGTTGCGCTTTGCTTGCGCGCGCAGGATAAATGCAGCATGGAAACATTCCTATTTCAGGCGACAATCTATCTTGGGGCTGCGGTGATCGCGGTGCCCCTTGCTGCGCGTTTGGGCTTGGGTTCGGTCTTGGGTTATCTGGGTGCCGGGATCGTCATTGGCCCAGCCCTTGGGCTTGTCGGATCGGAAACCAAAGACCTGCAACACTTCGCCGAATTTGGCGTTGTGATGATGCTGTTCCTAATCGGGTTGGAGCTTGAACCGCGCGCGCTTTGGGCGATGCGGCGGCGCTTGATCGGATTGGGCGGCTTGCAAATATTGCTCACCTTTGCGGGAATCACAGGGGCCGCCACATTGCTTGGGTTCGATCTGCAAACCGCCTCGGCCGTTGGTATGATCTTCGCGCTATCGTCCACAGCGATCGTGTTACAAACCCTTAATGAAAAGGGGCTTATGCAGACAGAAGGCGGGCGCAACGTCTTTTCCGTTCTGTTGACCCAAGACATCGCCGTCATTCCAATGCTGGCAATTTTGCCGCTACTCGTTGTGGCCTCGCCGATGGCACTGGCGCCCGATGGGTCGCTGATGCGTCTGACAGAGCCCCACGACACCCACAGCGCGATGAGCCTCGTTGACGGCCTTCCTGGTTGGGGTGTCACCCTTGTTACCTTGGGCGCGGTTGGCATGATCGTATTGGTTGGGGTCTTCCTGACGCGGCCGGTTTTCCGCTATATCCACCACGCCAAATTGCGCGAAATGTATACCGCGCTGGCTCTTTTGATGGTGGTGTCTATCGCGGTGCTGATGTCGATGGTTGGCATTTCTCCCGCGCTCGGCACGTTCCTTGCGGGCGTTGTGCTTGCCAACTCGGAATTCAGGCACGAGCTGGAAAGCGACCTTGCCCCGTTCAAGGGGCTGTTACTGGGTCTGTTCTTTATCACCGTTGGTGCAGGCATCGATTTCGCACTGTTTGCCGATCAGCCGGTCTTTATCCTTTCGGCGACGGTGGGCGTTATCGTCATCAAGGCCGTGGTCCTTTTGGCGCTGTCATTCTTGTTCAAAATGCACGGCAAAGACCGCTGGCTCTTTGTCCTTGGATTGGCGCAAGCGGGGGAATTCGGCTTTGTCTTGGTGTCGTTTTCACTGCAACAAGGCGTCTTGGGCGTGGCCCTTTCGTCCACACTTTTGCTGATCATCGCGCTGTCGATGCTGGTCACGCCACTCCTGTTCATCTTGTATGATCAACTTGGCAAACGGCTGTCGCACCACGAATCCACCGATGCGGATGATGTCGACGCACAAGGCACCGTGATCATCGCGGGGATCGGTCGGTTCGGGCAAATCGTGAACCGCTTGGTTCAGTCTGCGGGCTTTTCGACCGTTGTGATCGACAATGATCTGACAACCGTGCAGATGATGCGAAAATTCGGGTTTCGCGGATTCTTTGGCGACCCGACACGCCCCGATTTGCTGAACGCTGCGGGCCTTGATGATGCCAAAATCCTTGTCACGGCGATTGATGATCGTGCTGCATCGGTAAAAATCGTGCAATACGCCCGCAAGGCGCGGCCCGATCTGCATATCATCGCGCGCGCGCGCGACCGTGTGCATGTCTATGAACTTTATGCCGCTGGGGCCGATGACATCGTGCGCGAGATGTTCGACGGATCACTGCGCGCGGGTCGCTATGCGCTTGAAAACCTTGGCCTGACCGAATTTGAAGCCGCCGAAGCCACGCAGATGTTTTCAGACCATGACCGCGCCACCGTGCGTGAATTGGCGGAGCTGTGGAAACCCGGTGTGCCTTTGGCCGACAACGCAGAGTATGTGGCGCGGGCGAAAGAGCGCAACAACGATCTTGAAACCGCCCTCGCCTCTCGCCCGAACGAACCCGATACTTAGGCGTCGCTCACGCCCGCTTCTGCGAATGTGGCCATACCCGAATGACAGGCCACGGCCGCCTTGACGATTCCCATCGCAAGCGCCGCACCCGACCCTTCGCCAAGGCGTAGGCCAAGCGCCAAAAGCGGTTCTTTTCCAATGCCATCAAGCAGGCGTCGGTGGGCTCCCTCTGCCGACAGATGGCCAGCAACAGTGTGATCCAACGCGCCGGTGTGGGCCTTGTGCAATGCCGCTGCCGCCGCCGAACAGATAAACCCGTCCAGAATAACAGGGATGCGGTGCGCACGCGCTGCCGCAATCGCACCCGCCATCGCCGCAAGCTCTCGTCCGCCCAAACAGCGCAGCGCCTCTAACGGATCGGACGTGTGATGCAGCGCCACACCCCGTGAAACCACATCGGTTTTGCGCGTCAGCCCATCATCATCAACACCCGTTCCGCGCCCTGTCCAATCGGCGGCCTCACCGCCTAGAACGGCCATGGCAACTGCGGCCGCGGACGTTGTATTCCCAATGCCCATTTCACCAGTGACCAGCAGATCAGCGTTCGGGTCAACCGCGTTCCAGCCAGTTTGCAACGCCGCCACGAATTCAGCCTCTGACATCGCAGGGGCTGTTGTGAAATCTGCGGTCGGGGTGTCGAGATCAAGCGCATGCACATCCATTTTGGCGCCAAACGCCTTGGACAGCTGATTAATCGCCGCTCCACCATGTTCAAAGTTTGCAACCATCTGCACGGTCACTTCCGGCGGAAACGCAGATACGCCTTGGGCACACACACCATGGTTGCCCGCAAAAATGATTACTTGCGGGGATGTGATCGTTGGTCGCGCATCACCGCGCCACCCGGCATACCAAATCGCCACATCCTCAAGCCTGCCCAATGCGCCCGGTGGCTTGGTCAACTGGCTGTTGCGATCCTGCGCACCTGCGTGGGCTGCGGTATCAAGCGTCGGCGCTGCGGCCAGAACATCACGAAATGCGGGAATGGTGGAAAATGGCGCTGACATCATGTCCTCATTGCGATTAGGGTCGGCCCTGTCTAACGCAGACTGACCAGATGAAAAGACCGCAAAGGGCAACATTGTGACCGTTTCCGACACCCAACCCCTTGTTCGCCCTGCGGACGTGGCCGCAGCCACCGGATTGCTGACGCGGCTACCGGTAAAAGTTGACATTGAAACCGCCACAAAACGCGGCGCATCTGCGGCATGGGCCTATCCGATTGTCGGGGCCATCGTCGGCGCGATTGTGAGCCTGATCAGCCTTTGCGCAATCTGGATCGGCACGCCAATCACAATCGCCGCAGCCATCGGGCTGGCATCTGGCGTGATTATCACAGGTGCGATGCACGAAGACGGCCTAGCCGATACCGCAGATGGGCTTTGGGGCGGCTGGGACGCGGCGCGCAGGCTCGAAATCATGAAAGACAGCCATATCGGGGCCTACGGTGTGATCGCGTTGGTTCTGTCGCTGTTGATCCGCTGGTTGATCCTATCGACGCTGCTGGCCGCCCCAATGGGTTGGGCAATGATCATTGTGCTGGGAATGGTCAGCCGTGCCGCAATGGTTGGTCTCATGGCGTGGTTGCCAAATGCCCGCGCTGGCGGGTTAAGCCAGACTGTTGGCCGCCCAAGCACACCCACAGCCGCCATCGCCGCAATCATCGGCGGTTTTGCGGCGATAGGGTTCATCGGGATGGAAGGTGTTTTGGCAGCGGTTGTTGCCGTCGCGATCACTGGCATTTGCGGTTTGATCGCGCGGACAAAAATCGGCGGTCAGACAGGCGATATCTTGGGCGCAACCCAGCAAATTACCGAAATGACTGTGGGGGTCGCGTTGATCTGCTGCCTAGCACTTTAACGCGGCATTCAGCGATGCACGGCCCGTATGCGGGCCCACGTCACGTGAAACCAACGCGCCGTTTTCCAATCGCGTGGCCATGACGCGCGACCAATCGGCGCTTGCCGTAATGACTTCAACCGCCTCCGCGCACACACGCATACCGCCACCGATGTCGGTTTCTCCAATCCGGTGGTTCGTCAGGTTCGGCGCTTTTGCGACCAATTCCAGCCGTGCAGCCCCCGTTTCAGACGTGACATAGCGATAAACCATCAGCGTTTTGGCAAGGTGTGGACGGTCAACATAGGCAATCTCGACCGTGCCATCCCCATCCATATCCGCAGCCCCAGCAACCGAAAGCCACCGAAATGGACGCCCGATAAAATCATTGGTCGCCCGTGAAACCAGACGGTCATTTTCGTCCAGACCCCAGACAGCCAAACGCGCACCCACCAATTCATGGGATTCAACGACGATCACCTCTGGCGCGCCGTCAGCGTCCAGATCAATCACGCGGGGGTTTGTATCCTCGAACACGACCAGTTCGGACCAAACAGCAATGCGTTCTGCCCCATTGCCCAAGGTCACGCGCAGACCTGCATGTTCGATGTCATCGCCTAAAATGGCGTGGGGATACCGCGTTGTGGGTTCAACATAATCGGCGGCCACGATTTGTTCGGCCTGCACGGTGCAGGCCGACGCGAGTATCATAAATGCAGCCGCCAAACGCATCAAATCTGCTTTTCTGGCATCTGCACGCGCAGACCATCAAGCGCGTCTGTCACCTTGATCTGGCAGGTCAAACGGGATGTTTCGGCGTTCGGCTCATACGCAAAATCAAGCATATCTTCTTCCATCGCGTCCTTGGCTGGAATTTTCTCAACCCATGCACCGTCCACATAGACGTGGCAGGTTGAACAGGCACATGCACCGCCACAGTCTGCCTCGATGCCGGGAATGCCGTTGTCACGCGCGCCTTCCATAACCGTCAGGCCATTGGCCACGTCCACAACGTGTTCTTTGCCACCGTGTTCAACATAGGTAATTTTTGCCATGTGATGCGATCCTTCTTTATGCCGCGCGTCAATTTCCGTTGGGTATATTTAGCCACCCATGGCCCCTGCGACCACCCCCAATCATGTCATAAACTGTGCTATCCGCGACAACGTGAACACAAATCTGTCAGACTTGTTTTGCCAGACCACACGAATACGGGTAACGATTGCGCAAAATTGCCGAAAAATGGCGGGCAGAGCAGATGAAATATGTAATTCCATTCCTGATTTTGGCGGGCTGTGTCGCGGCCCCCACCAATCAGCCGAACAACGTGCTGATCGACATGGGCCAGATCGACACACAGTCCGACGGGCGCTGTTTTGCCAAAGACACGCAACCGGCCGTGATCGAAACAGTCACCATCCAGGAAATTGACCAGCCAGAACTACGTGGACCAGACGGGGCCGTCATTCGCCCCGCATCGTTTCGCACGATCACCCGCCAGCAGATTGTGCGCGAACGAAACGAAATCCGGTTTGAAACGGTCTGCCCACAGAATTATTCGGTCGAATTCGTCTCGACCCTGCAACGCGCGTTGAAGGCGCGCGGCCTTTACAACGGTTTCATCACGGGCACGCTCGATCAAAATACAGGCGCGTCAATCCAAGCGTTTCAGCGCGATGATGGTCCCGACACCCCGCTGTTGGCGATCGACACTGCCCGCAAGTTGGGCATCGTTGCCCTGTCACGCGATGCATTGAACGCGGGCTGACATGGAAAAAGGGCAGCGCGATTGCACTGCCCCTATCCAATTCATTTGTCTCGATTGACGGTTTATTCGTCGCCCAACAAAAGCGCCTCGAACCGTGGGTCACCACCGCGACGCAACAGCAACAGAACCGATTTGCGGCCCGCCTCGCGCGCAGCTGCGATCTGTTCTTCGAACTCAGCCACTGTTGATACCTCCACACGGCCCGCTTCGACGATAAGATCACCAGCAACCAACCCTTTGGTCGCGGCGTCGCTGTCTGGCGCGATGTCGGTAATCACCAAACCTGTCGCACCTTCAAGCGAGAACTGTTCTTCCAGCTCGGGCGTGATTTCGGACAATGTCATGCCCAAGACGGCAGATGGTTCAACCGGTGTTTCGGGCTCTTCTGCGGCCGCTGGGAATGCTGCTGCTTCTGACGTTTCACGACGACCAAGCACAACGGTCAGATCTTCTGTTTCGCCATTGCGCAACACCACCACTGGAACCTCTTTACCGACTGGGGAATTGCCAACAATGCGCACCAGTTCGCGGGTATCTTCAATCTCGATCCCGTCAAAGGTCGTGATCAGGTCACCAGCCAACATGCCTGCATCTTCAGCGGGGCCAGCAGGCACAGATGTCACCAACGCACCAGCTGCCGTTTCCAAGCCGTCAATCGCGTCAATCATATCGGGCGTCACATCCTGAATACGCACACCCAACCAACCGCGGCGTGTTTCGCCAAATTCGATCAACTGATCCACAACATTGGTCACAACAGCGGATGACATCGCGAAACCGATCCCGATTGACCCACCATTGGGTGACAGGATTGCGGTGTTCACACCAATGACTTCTGCGTCCATGTTGAACAAAGGCCCACCAGAGTTACCCCGGTTAATCGCGGCATCTGTCTGGATGTAATCATCATATGTGCCAGACAGCGCGCGGTTGCGGGCGGACACGATACCAGCCGAAACAGAGAACCCCTGCCCCAACGGATTACCCATCGCCATGACCCAGTCACCCACACGGGCGCCGATATCATTGCTGTCACCAAATTCGACAAACTCAAGACCCGTCAGGTCAACTTTAAGGACCGCAATATCGGTGTTCGGGTCAGTGCCGACCAATTCGGCTGGCACGCCTTCTGCATCGCCTGGGAAAAACTCGATCAGGATTTCATCGGCGCCTTCAATCACGTGGTTGTTGGTCACAATGTAACCGTCCGACGAAATCACAAAGCCAGAGCCAAGCGCAGATGACCTGCGCGGCGCACCACGTTCACCATTTTCGAGATCGTTAAAGAAGTCCTCGAACGGGGATCCTTCGGGCACAACGCCCTGTGGTCCTGTGCGACCAGCGATCGTGGTCGACGTGGTGATATTCACCACCGAAGGGCTGACCTCTTCGGCCAATTCAGCGAATGTCACGGGGCGGGTTTGCGCCTCTGATGGAACGGCGTTGGCAAACACAAGCGCCAGTGCGACAGCCGCGCCGGTCATCAGCGCCTTGATGGAATGGGTGGACCCGTCTTGGGTCACGGATACTGCAATAGCCTTTGATGTCACGCGTGTAACTCCTTTAGACAGACATGGGGCAACAGGGCGATCCCTGCTTCAACAACTACTGTGTATGTAGGTCGCAAGATTGGCAACGCAAACGTCAATCGCCAAAACTCAACACCGCGTGAAGGCCGCGTTATCGCCGTTGAACAACTCTTGCGTCAGCCAATACGCCATAAAATCATTTAACTACAATACCTTGCATAAACCACAGCAACCAAAGACTGCGGACATGAAAAAGGCCACCCCGACATAAGGGCGGCCTTGATCGTAACATATGTGAGGTCGATTAATTCGACGCAGCACCCGTGTCCGACTTGAGATAGTTAAAGAACTCATTGTCAGGCGACAAAACCATGGTCGAATTGCCAGGCTTCAGCGCGCGGGCATAGGCCGTCATGGAACGGTAGAATTCAAAGAATTCAGGGTCCGCGCCAAAACTTTCGGCAAAGATGTTGTTCCGTTCAGCATCAGCCTCACCACGTGTAATCTCGGCCTGCCGCTGGCTTTCCGACACAAGCTCGACCACGGTGCGATCCGCTTGGGCACGCACACGCAACGCTGCTTCGTTACCACGGGCGATTTCATCGGCGGCTTCGCGTTCACGCTCTGCCTTCATCCGCTCATAGGTGGCGTTAAGGTTTTCTGGTGGCAAATCTGTGCGCTTCAAACGCACGTCAATTACCTGAAGTCCAAGGCCACGTGCCTCTGCAATCGCACCATTTCGGATGCGCAGCATCAATGCGGCACGGTCGGTCGAAAGAATGTCGTTGGATGATACAGAACCCAGCACCTCACGCGTTTCAGCGCGCAAAATACTGTCCAAACGGCGGGCCGCGGTGTCTTCACCACCGCCACCAACGGCCTGACGGAACTGTTCAACATCCGCAATCCGGTAACGGGCAAACGCATCAACGACCAAACGACGGTCATCAGATGGTGTCACCTCAAGCGGCTCAAGATCACGGCTCAGGATACGGTCGTCATAGCGCACGACCTCTTGGATCAGCGGCAGTTTGAAACCCAATCCTGGGTCCTCTTGCACGCGCACGATTTGACCAAATTGAAGCACAAGCGCCTTTTCACGCTCGTCTACGATGAATACCGATGAAACAGCTGCCACAACGGCGACCACAACGGCAGGAAGTAAAAGTGCTGAAGCCCGCATTAGTTTGACCCCCCATCGGTTGTAGTTCGGCGCAGTTCATTCAAGGGCAGATACGGCACAACACCTTGGCCGCCCCCCGCACCTTCATCAAGCAGGATGATATCAACACCACCCAGCACCTTTTCCATCGTTTCCAGATACAATCGTTTGCGCGTCACTTCTGGCGCTTTGTCATATTCCGCCAGAACGGCAGAGAAACGGCTGGCTTCACCAACGGCTTCGTTCACGACCTGTGCGCGATACGCTTCTGATTGCTCCAAAAGCTGGGCTGCAGAACCACGGGCCTCGGCCAATACGCGGTTGGCATAGGCATCCGCCACGTTTTGTAAACGGTCACGTTCCTGTTCGGCATCCTGCACCTTACGGAACGATGCGATAACCGGCTCTGGCGGATCGGCCTTGTCAAAGTTGACACGCACGATGTTCACGCCGCTATCATAGCTATCAAGCGTTGTTTGGATTTCGTCGCGCAAACGGTCGCCAATGGCACCACGGTCACGGTTCAAAATCGGCGCCAATTCGGATTGCGCAATAATCTCGCGCATCGCGGATTCCGCGACTGCCGCAATCGTCTGGGGCGGATCAGCAAGGTTAAACAGATACATTTGCGGATCAGTGATGTTCCAGACAACTTGGAAATCAATGTCGACGATGTTTTCGTCACCTGTCAGCATCAGACCTGCATCAAGACCGGACCGGCTTGTGCCGATATCGATGTTACGCTCCGACGTGACCGCCAAAACCTCACGCGTGACAATAGGCCATGGGGCAAAGTTTAGGCCCGGACCACCCGTTGCCATGTATTCGCCAAGCATCAGCTCAACCGACTGCTCTTCTGGCTTCACAGTATAGAATGACGCCATACCCCAAAGCACGACCGCGCCCAGAATACCAAGACCAATCGTGCCGCGGGTCAGTGCAGGACCGCCCCCGCCACCAGCGCCGCCACGGTTGCCGTTGCCACCGCTGCCGCCGCCACCCATCAGCACGCGCAATTGTTCGCGGCCTTTGTTCACCAATTCGTCGATTTCAGGAATACCCTGTGGATCGTTGGGGCGCTGTGGGGGGCGTGGGGGTTCATCCCCGCCGCCATTGCCCTTGTTTCCGCCACCGCCGCCCCATGGGCCGCCATTATTTCCTGCCATTGTGCAAAAATCCTTCATGCCACCCCGTTCGGGGCCGTTATTCTTAATGTGTGCGTTTATGGCTTAAAATCAAGCACTGCGCACGGGTTCCTTCATTGTCACCAATTCTTCCGACATTGTCGGGTGAACGGCCACGGTGCGATCAAAGTCTTCTTTTGTTGCGCCCATCTTAATGGCAATCGCCGCCAGTTGGATCATTTCACCCGCATTTGGCGCGACAATATGACAGCCCAACACTGTGCGGTTGGCTTTTGACACCACCAGCTTCATCAATACGCGATCGGGGCGTTCTGCAAATGCGCTTTGCATCGGGCGGAAAGAGGTGCAGTAAATATCGACCTCTTCTTGCTCGATCGCTTGTTCCTCTGTCAGGCCGACGGTGCCCATTTCAGGCTGGGTAAACACAGCAGACGGGATCAGGTCATGGTCAACCTTGGTCGGCTTGCCGTTAAATACCGTATCGACAAAGGCCATCGCCTCTCGGATCGCGACAGGCGTTAGCTGCACGCGGTCAGTCACATCGCCAATCGCAAAAATGGATGGGACAGCTGTCTGGCTGTATTCATCCACATCAATCGCACCACCACGGCCCAATTTAACGCCTGCGTTTTCAAGCCCAAGCCCGTCTGTATTCGCCGCGCGCCCAGTGGCAAAGATAACGTGATCATAGACCGCTTCAGTGCCATTGCTGCCTTTGACCCAGATCGGTCCAGCCGCCTTTGGATCGGTATCGCTTTTTGGATTGTTGGCAATTTCACGCGCCATATCTACGGGTGCACCCATCGCCGCATCAGATCCTGACCCGATTGATGTGATGTGTTCATCGCTCGCGGGGGCCATTTCAACGATCGTTGATCCCGTGTGGATTTCGATCCCGCGTGTTTGCATCGCCTCGGAAACAAGACCACGCGCCTCATCGTCGAATCCGCGCAAAAGCCCAGCGCCCCGCACATACATCGACACCTTCACGCCCAAACCATGCAAAATGCAGGCAAATTCACACGCGATATATCCGCCGCCAACAATCAAAACTGTTTCTGGCAATTTCTCCATCAGGAAAATATCGTTGGACACCAGGCCCAAATCTGCATTTGCCAATGTCGGGCGCACCGGATGTCCGCCGGTCGCGATCAGGATATGTTTGGCCGTGATCGTCTTGCCATCTGCCAATTTGACCGTGTGGGCATCTTCCAACACGGCACGGCTGTCATAGATTTTCACATCCGAGCCATCCAGCAACTTGCGATAGATGCCTTCCAAACGGTCCAGTTCGTTGTGCATCTTCTTGCGAAAGCCGCTCCACTCGAAACCGCCGATTTTCACGTCCCAACCATAGCTGGCAGCGTCTTGGACCTGTTCTTCATAACCGGATGCGAAAACCATCAGTTTCTTGGGGACACAGCCCCGAATGACACAAGTGCCGCCCATGCGGTATTCTTCGGCCAACGCGACCTTGGCGCCTGTTGCAGATGCAACGCGGGCTGCACGTACGCCGCCCGATCCACCGCCGATAACAAAAAGATCATAGTCAAAGGCCATGGTGCCGTCCTGTCGCTTGGTTCAATTTCACCCGCAACTTATGGATCAAGGACAGCAACTACAACGGGGTTTCGCAAACCCGTGATCAGTCGCCAGCTTCGGCAAACAAATTGCCATCATCAAGAAAATCAAACTTCGCCTCGTCCACGGTGCCATCGTTCATGTCCGACACCTCAACCCGGCCATCGCCATAGCCGATGATGACTGTATCGCAGATGTCGATAAACAATCCGTTTTCTACAACACCCGGAATTTGGTTCAACACCAGACCAACCACCTTGGGGTTGCCGATGCGGTATAAATTCAGATCAAGGATATAATTCCCTTCGTCCGTCACAAACGGCGCATCACCATTCATGCGCAGATTGGTGCTGTGCCCTAATACATCCAAACCGATCAATGTTTCTTCGATCAGCGTCTTGGTTGTTTGCCAACCAAACGGGATCACCTCAACCGGAAGCGGGAACGCGCCGAGGGTTTCCACCTTTTTGGAAATATCGGCAATGACGATCATCTGGTCTGATGCTGTCGCCACGATTTTTTCCTGCAACAATGCGCCGCCGCCACCTTTGATCAGGTTCAGATCGCCGTCATATTCGTCCGCGCCGTCGATGGTCAGGTCCAGCCACTTCGCCTCATCCAGCGAAATCACCTCGATCCCGACCTCCCGCGCCAGCTGTGCTGTGCGGGTGGATGTTGGCACACCTTGAATGCGCAATCCCTCTTCGCGCACACGCTCGCCCAAGCATTGCACCAACCACGCAGCGGTTGACCCTGTGCCAAGCCCGACTTTCATACCCGTCTGAACGTAATCTGCTGCCTTCTTGGCGGCGACGAATTTCGCCTTATCGATAGGGGACATATCTTGTGGCATCGTGGCAGCTCCAATTCTTGGTGCGGTTAACTATAATTCTTATACGCCCGATCCGCCGATTGAGCGAGAGAGAATTCAACCAACCCTGCGCGGTAATCTTGTCGGAAACGTCGCTTTTGCAATGCCCTGATTAACCACCAAAGGTTATGCATTCGTTATGACGCCGCAACTCATCTTGTATTACGCCCCGGACAACGCATCTTTGTGCGTGCGATTGGCGCTGAATGACCTTGGCTTGGCCTATCGCACGATCTTGGTTGATCGCGCCCAAAATGGGCAATCCGATCCGGCGTATCTGGCGCTGAACCCTAACGGGCTAATTCCGACACTCATAACACCTGACGGCCCCATTTATGAAACAGCAGCGATATTGCTGTGGCTCGCTGATACGTATGCAGACACATTATTCCCAAGCCTTACGTCGCCATCCCGCGGCGCGGCACTCGGTTGGTTATTTTGGCTGTCCAATACACTGCATCCCGCCATGCGGGCGGCGTTTTATCCTGACAAGTATATAGAGACCGCACAAATCCCTGCGCTGCTCACCGCGACGCGGTCTGCCCTTTCGCGCCATTTTGCACATCTCGAAGCGCACGCAGGCTGGCTCGATGATCGTCAGCCAAGCATTCTGTCAGCATACCTTTGTCCGATGATCCGCTGGGCTGCTCTTTACGGCGCAGGTCCACGCTGGTTCGAATTGCACAAATATCCAAGACTGGCCGCCCTTGCGACTTGGGCCGAAAACCAACCGAATGCAAACCAAGCACGGCTTGCTGAGGGGCTTGGTCAAACGATTTTTACCAACCCGCAACATCCAGACCCGCCCGAAGGAAGTGCCATCTAATGTTTCTGTCCGTGTTCGATATGTTCAAGGTGGGGATCGGCCCATCGTCATCCCACACCATCGGGCCAATGGTGGCCGCGGCCCGTTTTCTGGACCATCTGCGCGCGCAACCCTTTGCCGTGGCGGGGGTTAAGGCGTCGTTGCATGGCTCACTCGCCTTTACCGGGGTCGGGCATGCGACCGACCGCGCAACGATCCTTGGGCTGGCCGGATTTCGGGCCGATGACTACGACGCGGACAAGGCAGAGGCGGAAATGGCCCGCATCACAGATGAAAACACGTTGCATCCTGCTGATTTGCCTAGCCTGCGATTTAATCCAAAGGCCGATCTAGAATTTGACTATGGCCCTGCCCTGCCCGGACACGCGAATGGCATGATCCTCAAAGGGACCGATGCCCAAGGCGACGTCATCACCCAAGTCACCTATTATTCCATCGGCGGCGGATTTGTCCTGACGGCAGATGAACTGGCCAGCGGCAAAGACGCAAACGATGATCTGCCCCCTGCCCCGTTTCCGTTCACATCGGCTGCGGAAATGTTGGATATGGCAGCGCAATCTGGCAAATCCATCGCTCAGATGAAACGCGCCAATGAACGCGCCTGTCAGCCCGGCATTGATTTGGACAAAGGGATCGCCCGCATCTGGGAGGTCATGAACGCTTGCATTGATCGCGGATTGCGAACCGATGGCATCCTGCCCGGCGGTCTATATGTCAAACGGCGGGCCAAGGGCATCCATGACGCGCTAATGGCCGAACGCGGCATGAACCTGTCTGCCCCGCACACGATCAACGATTGGATGTCGACCTACGCGATGGCTGTGAACGAAGAAAACGCAGCAGGTGGCCAAGTTGTAACCGCCCCCACAAATGGCGCGGCTGGCGTCTTGCCGGCAACGATCCGCTATTGGCTGGATCACGTTCCAGGGGCCACATCAACCAAAGTGCCCGACTTTTTGCTGACGGCTGCGGCCATTGGGGGGCTGGTGAAATTCAACGCCTCGATTTCTGGCGCGGAAGCTGGTTGTCAGGCAGAAGTCGGATCAGCGGCGGCAATGGCGGCGGCTGGACTGTGCGCAGTAATGGGCGGCACACCCGAGCAGATCGAAAACGCCGCGGAAATCGCGCTTGAACACCACCTTGGCATGACCTGCGATCCGGTGCGCGGACTTGTGCAGGTGCCATGTATCGAACGCAACGGCCTTGGCGCGATCAAGGCCGTGTCTGCCGCGTCGCTTGCACTGCGCGGCGATGGCACGCACCTTGTTCCGCTTGATGCGGCAATCGAAACGATGCGGCAAACGGGCGAAGATATGTCCGAGAAGTATAAAGAGACCGCGCTTGGCGGCCTCGCTGTCAATGTGCCGAATTGTTAAAGGCTGCGGCCAACGCATCCATCAGGTGATGTTCCACCACGATTAAAACCGGCCCGTCCGCTGATACGGTGATCTGGTCGGCATTTGCCGTATTGGACGGGCTGGAAAACCCCAGCGGGGCCATTGGCTGGTCGTTGACCGACCATTCAAGGCCTGTGGCCTGCACCGACGCGGGGCCAAGCGGCAACAACGACACGCGCGCACCTACGGGTGTGACCATTGTGATCCCGCCTTTGGGGACAACAGCGGCCACATCATCCGGCCCGATCAGCAAAACACGCCTGCCTGCGTGCCGCCCCATCACATCCAGCACCGCAAGCGTATGATCCAAACGCCCGCCCGAAAACCCGATTGCGTATATCAGCGGCGCATCAACGCGTGTCAGCGCCTTTTCAAAATCGACCGTATCTTGTTCGCTCACCTGCATCAGCAGATGGGCGTGTTCAGCGCGGGTGGCATCCGACAGGCTGTCCAGATCGCCGATAATCCGGTCAGGGATCAGACCAGCGGCAAGAATATGATCAGCCCCCGCATCGACACCGACAAAATTTGGCGCCCGCGTTTGGAAAGTGTTAAGGTCCACGGGTCCAAGGTCTGCACCACCCACCAGGACGATCGGATCAAAACTGTGAACAATCAAAGCTACCACCTGTCATTACGCACGAATTTGGAAACATTCCTCAAAAGTGCCTTGAATTAATACCGAGTTTAACCCCGTGTTGTGCCGGATTGCGAACCAATTGATGGTAAACACACTCTCACTGGGATTGGGAGAAAGCGAGCAAAACTATGGTTGAGTCGAGTAAGATTCTTACCGTTTCATACGGCACCTTCTCGTGCACGTTAGAGGGATTTGACGATTCCTTTGGCACGATGAAAGCAATCGCGGAGTATTTCCGCGATCTGGCAGCCGATGATCGGTATTTCGGGGCGGAACCACCGACCCCTGATGTTCACATGATGGCAAAAATCGCAGAGCGTGAAATCACACGCCGCGTTGACGCCTCCACAGAAGACGGAAGCATCGTGCTGCGCGCCCAAGAACGGCCCGCACCTGCCATGCCGCCGCAGGTTGAAAAACCTGATCCTGTGCAGGTTGCCGCAGCTGCCGTTGTGCCACAGCCCATGGCAGAACCAGCGCAAGACATTTCTTTGAAAGAAGAGTTTGAGACAGCCCACCCGGTCGCGACGGCGCCCGTGGAGGAGCCTGTTGCAGGGCCGGAGGCCGAAGATATCGTATCTTCACCGCTCGTGGCCTCCGGTCAGGTGACGTCCGATCTGGATACATCTGATACGCCCCATCAGGACGAGGCTGAATTTGCCGATCATCCTGATGCAGAAAGCGTTGCTGCGAAATTACAGCGTATCCGCGCTGTGGTTGGCACATCATCCGTTGCCGCTGACGCCGACTATGTCGAAGATCAGCACGCACCGGACATGCCCGCGCTTGATGACGTGTCATTCGCTGACGAAGTCGTCGCCCCAGAAGATGATGCTGCACAAGAAGTTGCAGAGCAGTCCTTTGAAAACGACGACACATTCGAAGACGCAGAACCCGCTGACGTTGATAGCGACGATGCGATCTTGGGCAATCTGGCTGCAAAAATGGCAGCCTCCGCTGAAACTGTGGATGATGCCCCAGCTGACCACGTTGAACCCGAGGGCGAAAAGCCACTGGTCCGCGCCCGTGTTCTACGGCTGCGCAAAACCGAAGTGACAGAAGTTGCCGTCGAAGAAGAGGCCAGCCTTTCCGCTGATTCGTTCGCTTTCCGCGACGATGAAATGGATGACGACGCCTATGATTTCGAGGACGATGTCCTTGATGTTGCAACGCTCGACGGTTTGGATGACTTGGATGATCCGAAAATCTCTGCGCAGACAACTTTGTCGGACGAAGACGAAGAAGACCTGATGCAAGAGCTGGCCGAGGTGGAGCGTGATTTCGCCCCAACTGATCTGGTTGCAGACGAAGCAGAGCCAGAAGCAGCCGACATCCCAGAAGCCGAAGCTGAAGCGGAACCGATCAAAGCCCGCAACAGCCTGCCTGAAACAGATGACGCGATGATGTCGCATATTCTGGACCAGACAGATCAGGAACTGAACGAACCTGAAGGCAGCCGCCGTCGCAACGCAATCGCACAGCTCAAAGCTGCCGTTGCCGCGACAGAGGCCGCCCGCCAGTTGGGTGACAAGGCTGAAACAGCACAAGAAGCAGAAGGCGCATTCCGCGACGACCTGAACGATGTTGTGCGTCCAGCTAAGGCTGAAACAGTGCAACCAGGCAAACCGACACGTGTGACCAAACCGGCCACTCGCACGGCACGCCCGCGGCCTGCACCGTTGAAACTTGTGGCCTCACAGCGCATCGACAATCCCGCCGAAGCCCCCGCCGATGATGCGCCCGTCGCACCGCGTCGTGTGGCTGTCACCGAAGAAATCAGTGCGGCAACTGCCGATAACTTCGCTGAATTCGCGGAAAACATGGGTGCGACCGAACTGCCTGATCTTCTGGAAGCAGCGGCGGCCTACACCGCCTTTGTTGAAGGATCAGAAGACTTTTCGCGTCCACAAATCATGAAAAAGGTGCAGCTTGGCGCATCCGTTGATTTCAGCCGCGAAGATGGCTTGCGTTCCTTTGGCACGTTGCTTCGCCAAGGCCGCATCAGCAAGGTGCGCGGTGGCCGTTTTCAGGTATCCGAAGAAACACGGTTCCGCCCTGAAACAATCGCCAGCTAATCGCGCGATAGGTTAAGACGAACAAAAGGCGGGGGTTTTTACCTCCGCCTTTTTCTTATGTCTGGTCGTCTTGTGGGGCGTCCGGGTCCGCTTGACCGATCCCCATAAACACCCGTTTGAACGGGAACACCCATGCAATGCCTAAGAAAACATAGATCGCGAATTCAATCACCAGCGGGGCGCGAGTTGCCACGCTCATCACCAGCACCGCCACCAGAATATAGATCGGCAGAAACACCAGCAGCAGGATGAGCGACCAGCGTCGCCGTTGTTTGTAAGTCAGGGCCATATCAGTCCGCAAATGGATCAGTTACCAGAATCGTGTCTTCCCTTTCGGGTGACGTGGAAACTAGGGCAACGGGGCAATCAATCAACTCTTCAATACGTCGCACGTATTTGATTGCTTGCGCAGGCAAATCGGCCCAAGACCGCGCACCTTCCGTGCTTTCGGACCAGCCTGGCATTTCCTCGTATACTGGCACGCAACGCGCCTGATCTTCGGCCGCCGTTGGCAGGTAATCCAGTGTTTCGCCGTCCAGATCATAGCCGACGCACATTTTTAGCGTCTCAAAACCGTCCAAAACATCCAGCTTTGTCAAACAGATACCGGTCACACCTGATGTGGCGCAGGTTTGGCGCAGCAACGCCGCGTCAAACCAGCCGCAGCGACGTTTACGGCCTGTCGTTGTGCCAAATTCATGGCCACGTTCGCCAAGACGCTGGCCATCGGCATCTTCCAACTCGGTCGGAAACGGCCCTTCGCCCACACGGGTCGTATAGGCTTTTACAATACCAAGCACATAATCAATCGCCGTCGGGCCAAGGCCAACACCGGTTGCCGCCTGCCCTGCAATCACGTTCGACGACGTCACAAACGGGTATGTCCCAAAATCAATATCCAGCAGGGCGCCTTGCGCACCTTCAAACAAAATCCGCTTCCCTGCTTTGCGCTTTTCGTTCAGCACCTTCCAGACGGGGGCAGCAAACGGCAGGATTTTCGGCGCAATCGCGCGTAGGTCAGCCAACAACGCATCGCGGTCAACTTCGTCAAACCCAAGGCCTTTACGCAGCGGGTTATGGTGCTGCAACGCGCGATCTACACGGGCCTCTAGCGTTGCGTCATCGGCCAGATCAGCCACGCGAATGGACCGGCGGCCAACCTTATCTTCATAGGCGGGGCCAATGCCGCGGCCCGTTGTGCCAATCTTTGTGCCTTTGCTTGCAGCTTCTTCGCGCAGGCGGTCCAGCTCACCGTGAAGCGACAGGATCAACGGCGTGTTCTCCGCAATCATCAGGTTTTCAGGGCTAATTGCCACGCCTTGTGCTTCGATCGTGGCAATCTCTTTCATCAGGTGCCAAGGGTCCAGCACCACGCCGTTGCCAATCACCGACAATTTGCCGCCGCGCACCACACCGGATGGCAGCGCATGCAGTTTGTAGACTTTACCATCAATGACCAACGTGTGGCCTGCGTTATGGCCACCTTGGAAACGTGCGATGACATCTGCACGCTCGGACAGCCAGTCCACGATCTTGCCTTTGCCTTCATCGCCCCACTGGGCGCCCACGACGACGACGTTTGCCATTGATCTTAGTCCTTATCAGAATCCCGTCCCCGCTATACCGATTGGCAACATGCGGGGAAACCGCAAAATGCGACTGGACCCGCTTGGCCCCTATTGGCATGATCGCGCGACATAACAATGAGGTCGAATATGGGTTTCCTGATCCGCTGGTTTTTTGCGTTTTTGCTGCTGGCAGCCACCTATAACCCGACGCAATGGAATTTTGTGCGCTGGTCCATGGGCAATTACGATGAAATGCTGTCCGTTGCCGTTCTTGCCGGCCTCATCCTGTTGATCGGCTACATAATCTACCTGCGGGCAACGTTACGGTCGATAGGGCTGTTTGGCATGCTGCTAGTGCTGGCCGTGGCTGGCACCACGCTTTGGGTGTTGTTTGACCAAGGCATCATCGATCTTGCCGATCCGACCATCAACACCTGGATTGCGATTGCAGTATTGTCGCTTGTTCTAGCCATCGGGTTGTCGTGGTCCATCGTGCGCCGCACTCTTTCAGGTCAGGCTGATGTCGATGACGTGGACATGTCGTGAATAGCCCCTTGCGAGCGCGCCTTCAAAATCATAGATAGCCAGAAACCAACCGCTAACCCGAAAGCCGCCAATTCATGGAAAATGTCGTTCTTGTTGTTCACTTGATCCTCGCACTTAGCTTGATCGGGACCGTATTGATGCAACGCTCCGAGGGCGGCGGCTTGGGTATTGGCGGCGGTGGCGGTGGTGCAACCGGAAGCCGCCCAGCGGCATCTGCGATGACCAAATTCACATGGCTCTTGGCCATCGGCTTTATCTGCACATCCATCGCGCTGACGATTATTGCTGCCGACCAATCCGCGGGCGCATCCGTTGTGGACCGCTTGGTTGACGCGCCAGCACAGGGCGCCGACAGCACGACACCAGACTTGGGTGACAGCCTGCTGCCGCCATCTGATGATGACGCGCCACTGGTTCCGTCGGGCGAATAATCTACCAGTTCTGCTGGTTTAGCAAAAAATGCACACATGATGTTGCGTCAGCGGTTGCGCTGACGCCCCGAATCTTGTAATAATTAAATCCCGTGATGATGCGAATTTTTGCAGTTCGGGTTTCCACATAATTGACGTTTCAAACCGCTCATCAGGGGGCCCATTTGCTATGGCACGATATATTTTCATCACCGGTGGTGTTGTTTCATCTTTGGGCAAGGGTTTGGCATCTGCTGCATTGGGCGCACTGTTGCAGGCACGTGGGTATTCGGTGCGTTTGCGCAAACTTGACCCCTACCTGAATGTCGACCCCGGCACGATGTCACCGTTTGAACATGGCGAAGTGTTTGTCACAGATGATGGTGCTGAAACCGATCTGGACCTAGGGCATTACGAACGATTTACAGGCGTTGCTGCACGCAAAACAGATTCTGTATCGTCGGGTCGCGTCTATTCCACCGTCTTGGAAAAAGAACGCCGCGGCGATTACTTGGGCAAAACCATTCAGGTTGTCCCTCACGTCACCAACCAGATCAAAGAGTTTTTGGACATTGGCGACGATGAAGTGGATTTCATGCTGTGCGAAATCGGCGGCACGGTGGGCGACATCGAAGGGTTGCCATTCTTTGAGGCAATCCGCCAGTTTTCGCACGACCGGCCACGCGGCGAATGCATCTTTATGCATCTGACATTGCTGCCCTATCTGGCCGCATCGGGTGAGCTTAAGACAAAGCCGACACAGCATTCGGTCAAAGAATTGCAATCCATCGGGATTGCGCCCGATGTGCTGGTCTGCCGGTCCGAACATCCGATCCCTGATAAAGAACGCGAGAAAATCGCGCTGTTCTGTAACGTGCGCAAGGAATGTGTTGTGGCGGCCTATGATCTGAAATCCATCTACGAGGCGCCGCTGGCCTATCACGAACAAGGCTTGGATCAGGCCGTGCTCGATGCGTTCCAGATTTCACCTGCGCCGAAACCTGACCTTGCACGCTGGCACGATGTCTACGACCGCATCCACAACCCCGAAGGCGAGGTCAACGTCGCCATTGTCGGGAAGTACGTCCAGCTTGAGGACGCCTATAAATCATTCAAAGAGGCGCTGACCCATGGCGGGATGCACAACCGTGTGAAGGTCAATGTCGAATGGGTCGATGCCGAAATTTTCGACAGCGAAGACGTGGCACCGCACCTAGAAGGCTATCACGCAATCCTTGTGCCCGGCGGCTTTGGCGAACGCGGCACTGAAGGCAAGATCAAGGCCGCGCAATTCGCGCGCGAACGCAAAATCCCATATTTCGGTATTTGTCTGGGTATGCAAATGGCCGTGATCGAGGCAGCCCGCAACGTGGCCGGCATCAAAACCGCCGGTTCAGAAGAATTTGACCACGAAGCAGGCGAAAAGCGGTTCGAGCCGGTTGTCTATCATCTTAAGGAATGGGTCCAAGGCAACCATATGGTCGCGCGTAAATCCGACGATGACAAAGGCGGCACAATGCGGCTTGGGGCCTATGACGCCACACTGACACCAGGGTCCAAAGTGGCCGAGATTTATGGCAGCACCGCGATCGAAGAACGCCATCGCCACCGCTATGAGGTCGACACGAAATACCGCGCCCAGCTGGAAGAAAAAGGACTGGCGTTTTCAGGCATGTCCCCCGATGGCAAGCTGCCCGAGATTGTTGAATGGTCGGATCACCCGTGGTTTATCGGTGTGCAATTCCACCCCGAGCTAAAGTCAAAACCATTTGCACCCCATCCGCTTTTTGCTGATTTTGTGCGTGCGGCAGTCGAGGTGTCCCGCCTCGTGTAAGCGGATCAGGGGGCGCTGCCCCCGGCCTGCGGCCTCCCCCGAGGTATTTTGAGCAAGAAGAAAGGCCAAGCGATGCTGTCATATCAACATGGATATCACGCAGGAAATATGGCCGATGTGCACAAGCATGCCCTGCTTGCTTGGATGCTGGATTACATGATCCGCAAGGATAAGCCGTTATCGTATTTGGAAACGCACGGTGGACGCGCGCTGTATGATCTAAGCGGTGATGCAGCCCAGAAAACCGGTGAAGCGGCGCGCGGCATTGCGATTGCTGAAGATTGGTTCGACGACGCGCATCCCTATGCCGCCGTTTTGGCGCAAACCCGCGCTGACGCGGGCGCGCAAACCTATCCGGGTTCGCCACTGATTGCCGCGCAAATCTTGCGCGACTGCGACCAGATTGATGTGGCCGAATTGCATCCTGTCGAAGTGAACGCCCTGCGCGATGCGCTGATCCGCTATCCTGCGGGCTGTCACCAGTTGGATGGTTGGCAAATGGCGATGTCACGTTGCCCGCCAACACCGCGGCGCGGCATGTTGCTGGTTGATCCGTCATTCGAAGTGAAGACAGATTACGCAACGATCCCCGATTTCTTTGCCAAGATACACCGCAAATGGCCGGTGGGTATTCTGGCGCTTTGGTATCCGATCCTTGTTGATGATCGCCACAAGCCCATGACAAAGGCACTGCAAAAAGCCATCCCCGACGCGACCCTACACGAGGTGCATTTTCCACCAGCCCGTGAAGGTCACGGCATGATCGGGTCAGGCATGTTTATCGTGAACGCCCCTTACGGGTTCGATGCGCAGGCCGCATGGCTTTCACAAAAATTCAAGGAGCTGTCGTAATGCCAAAGGGATTTTGGATCGCCCACGTCGATGTCACCGACCAAGATGCATATGTTGCAGGCTACATAGCAGAGGCCAAAGACACGCTTGCCAGTTTTGGCGCCGAATTCTTGGTGCGCGGCGGGCAGCGACAGGTCGCAGAAGGTGCAGCGCGCGCCCGCACAGTTGTCATCCAGTTTCCAAGCTATCAGGCGGCGCTCGATTGTTATGCCTCTGCTGGATATCAGGCCGCCAAGGACAAGCGCGATTTGATCGCAACAGGTGATCTGGTGATCATTGAAGGATATGACGCCTGATTTGGGGTTTGCGGGCGTGCATCGGCGCACTATATCAATTTCATGTTTGCTGATCTTATCCGTCGTCTGACCGACCCCGCCCCAACCCCGCTTGCCGATACTGATGCGCGTCTGGCGCTTGGCGCGCTGCTTGTGCGATTGGCCCGCGCGGATGGTGACTATTCCCCCATTGAAATTGCCCGCATTGATGCGATCCTTACCAAACGCTATGGCCTGTCTGACCCCACTGCCCTACGCGCCGAATGTGAGGCGTTAGAGGCCGAGGCCCCCGACACCGTCCGTTTCACCCGCGCGATCAAAGATGCCGTCGCCTATGAAGACCGCCGCGCTGTCATCGCGTCTATGTGGGAAATCGTGCTGGCTGACGGCGAACGCGACGACGCGGAAAACAGCATCATGCGCATGGTGGCGCCCATGTTGGGTGTGACCGACCAAGACAGCAACGCCGCACGGATCGCTGTCGATACGCGCACATGATCGTCAGCCTGCCGATGTATGATCTGCCTGGTGGTGATTATCGGGTTGATGAGATGTGGGCAGATATACGCGACGCCCTGCGCGATATGGGAATTGACGCACCAAACGATCTGACGCGCAGCGGTGATCCGGCTGCGGATTGGGCCCGCGACGATCTGTTACTATCGCAAACATGCGGGCTGCCCTACCGGCATCACCTGCACAAGCGGCTTACACTTGTCGCGGCACCCGCCATTTGGGTCCCTGACGTTGACGGGCCGCAAGGCAACACAGATGGCCGCCCAACCGCTTTGCCGGCGGGTCAATATTACAGCGTTATCGTCGCCCATAAGAACGATCCTCGCACGCAATTCCAAGACTTCGACGGGGCCAAGCTCGCCTACAACGATCCCCTTTCCCAAAGCGGATGGGGCTTGATGTCAGCCCATGCTGTGGCCAACGGCGTGACCTTCGGATCCGGCCTTTCCACGGGGTCGCATCGGGCCTCGGCGCTTGCTGTGGTCAAAGGGCGCGCCGATCTGGCCGCGATTGATGTGCTAACGTGGTTCGGCCCACTATCCCAAGACAGATGGCGTTCGGATCTGCGCATCATTGGCCGCACGGCCCTGTCGCCTGCGCTGCCCTATGTCACCGCGTTTCCTCCATTGGCGGCCCCCTTGTTTGACGCGCTCAAAACGGCGCTCGCCTATGATTACGCCAAACCAGCCGATATTCCGCCGCTGGCTGACAGCCTGCATATCGCGCCAGAGGGGGTCGTTGCCGCTAATCCTGCGGCCTACAACGCTATCGCACTGCCACCCCCACCACCACGTTCGGCAACATAGCGTCACACCGCACCGAATCCGTTGCATATCTTTGAAAAATAAGTCCTACTACGCGACAGAATAATCAAAAGCTGCCAACGTGACCCCAGATATCCCCGTTATTGAAATCCGCAACCTTCATAAGGCCTATGGCGCCTTGGAGGTGATCAAAGGCGTCGACATCGCGGCGTCTGCGGGTCAAGTCGTATCCTTGATCGGCTCGTCCGGCTCTGGCAAATCCACGTTGCTACGCTGTGCCAACCTGCTTGAAGACAGCCAGCAAGGGGATGTGCTGTTTTGCGGTGAACCTGTCAGCTGGAAAGGCACGGGCCTGAACCGCCGACCGTCTGATCGCGCCCAGATCACCCGCATTCGCACGAACCTTTCGATGGTGTTCCAACAGTTCAATCTATGGGCCCATATGACGATTCTACAAAACGTCATGGAAGCCCCTGTCACCGTGCTTGGCCGTGATAAATCAGAGGTCGAAGCTTCCGCACGCAAATACCTTGATAAGGTGGGCATCGGGGACAAATGTGATGTCTATCCTGCCCAACTATCGGGCGGCCAGCAACAGCGCGCAGCCATTGCACGCGCCTTGTGCATGGAACCCAAGGCATTGCTGTTTGACGAACCCACAAGCGCGCTTGATCCGGAATTGGAACAAGAGGTTGTCAAAGTCATCAAAGACTTGGCGACTGAGGGGCGCACAATGATCATCGTCACCCACGACATGCGGCTTGCCGCCG
The DNA here is from genome assembly GCA_965656885.1 of Yoonia sp. GTDB lineage: Bacteria > Pseudomonadota > Alphaproteobacteria > Rhodobacterales > Rhodobacteraceae > Yoonia. The sequence continues at coordinate 79,699 of CBFHME010000008.1, read as the reverse complement.
ACGTGAGCGACCATGTGGTTTTCCTTCACATGGGGAAAATCGAAGAAGAAGGGCCGCCAGACACCCTGTTTGGCGCGCCAAAAACCGACCGGCTGCGCGGGTTTCTATCCGCCACGCAACCGGCCTAAATCTCATCAAAATCGGGAGAATACTGATGAAAAACCTTATCCTTAGCACGGCTGTTCTGGCCCTGACTGCTGGTGCAGCACTTGCAGACGCGCATGGCGTTGTTCGCATGGGCACAGAAGGCGCCTACCCTCCATATAACTTCCTCAACGACGCTGGCGAAGTTGACGGGTTCGAGCGTGAACTGGGTGACGAACTTTGCATGCGCGCTGAATTGACATGCGAATGGGTCACAAACGAATGGGACAGCATCATTCCAAACCTCGTGTCCGGCAACTACGACACAATCATCGCGGGCATGTCCGTGACAGACGAGCGTAAAGAAGTGATCGCATTTTCCGAGCAGTACACACTGCCCGATCCATCTGCATTCCTGACAATGAACGACGCAACTGACCTGACAACAGGCGTGATCGCGGCGCAGGCTGGCACAATTCAGGCCGCATACATCGCGTCCACTGGTGCGACATTGCTTGAATTCGCCACACCTGACGAAACTGTTGCAGCTGTGAAAAACGGCGAAGCAGACGCGGTTCTGGCTGACAAGGCATTCTTGTCCCCAATCGCAGAAGCAGACGGCGACCTGTCCTTGGTATCCCAAGAAGTCATGATCGGTGGCGGCATCGGCATCGGCATGCGCCAGTCCGACACAGAGCTGAAGGCGAAATTCGACGCAGCCATCATCTCCATGAAAGAAGACGGCTCTTTGAACGCGCTGATCTCCAAGTGGCTGCCAGAAACAGGCCTCTTCGAATAATCATCAAATCTGCACGCCCCGCTTGATGTGGGGCGTGCACCCATCGTCTCGCATTTTTGCAAAATACTCAAAATCCAACCCATCAACGGGTGATCCCATTTTTTCCTACTGCGCCGACCCATCAACCCTTGAAGGCCTGAACTGGCTGTCCTGCTACCTGACCACAGGCAAGCACATGGGGCTCTATTGGTCGTTTGGCACAGTGCTTCTTTTGCTTGGCATCACGGCCCCTACTGCCTTGGCCTTTGGCTTTGGCGGTGCATCGGCGGCCCGCAGTCACATCGCCCCATTGCGCTGGATCGGCAAATCCTACATCGCGATTGTGCGCGGCGTGCCCGACATCGCGTTCTTTTTGTTCTTTGTGATCGCGTTGGACCAAGGGCTCGAATACCTGCGCCACAAATGGAAATGCCCCGATTGGGCTGAACCGATCAGACAAGGCAATGACTTTGTCGTCTGCACGGCGGCCAAACTGCCCTTGGGCAATTCCCCGCAATGGATTCACGAAACCTACGGCTTCTTGCTTGCGGTGCTGACATTCGCAATCGTGTTTGGCGCATTTGCCGCCAACGTGTTGTTTGGCGCCATGCGCGCTGTGCCCCGCGCGCAGCTTGAAACTGCCGAAAGCTATGGCATGTCACGTCGCCAGACATTCTGGCGCGTGCTGGTCCCCCAAATGTGGGTCTATGCCCTGCCGGGCCTGTCAAACCTATGGATGGTGCTGATCAAGGCGACACCGCTCTTGTTCCTTCTGGGCGTCGAAGACATCGTCTATTGGTCGCGCGAATTGGGCGGGGCGAAAACGCCGCGCTTCACCGACTACCCGCACCCCGACTGGCGCATGTGGTATTTCTTCTTTCTGTTGGTGTTTTATCTTTGCTTCACCAAGGTCTCTGAAATCGTGCTGGACCGGATCATGGCCCGCCTGACCCACGGTCAGGCCACTGCCGCCGGTGAAGCCCAACGCAAGGCCGCCGCGTGATGGAAGAGTGCATCCAAACCATCATGGATTATGGCCTTCGGTCCCAAGGGATCGGTGAACGGCTGCTGCCGCGCACCGACTTTACCCTGTGCCAGCATTTCACGCTGATCGGCTCTGGAATGATCTGGAACATCTATTTTGGCGTTTGCGCATTGATCGCGGGCTTCTGTCTGGCCACTGTCGTCGCACTGGGCAAAACAGCCACATCAGCTTGGCTGCGCAAACCGTCGGAATGGTTCATCTTTTTGTTCCGCGGCTCCCCACTGTTTATCCAGTTCTTCTTTGCCTACTTCCTGTTTTTGTCGCTCAAGGGGGCCGTGCCCTTCTTCTCTCCGCTGACATCCGCGTGGCTTGGGGCGCTGGTCGTTTTGTTCCTCAATACCTCCGCCTACACAGCCGAAATTTTCTATGGCGCGCTGCAATCCATTCCCAAAGGCGACACAGAAGCCGCCGATGCCTACGGGTTGTCGGGCTGGCCGCGCTTCAAACGTGTGATCTGGCCCACAATGTTGCGGCTTGCGTGGCCCGCCTACACGAACGAGGCGATCTTTTTGTTCCATGCCACAACGCTTGTATTCTTCAGCGGCTTTCCGGCAATGCAGCAAAAAGGCGACGCGCTGTATTATGCCAACTATTTCGCGGATAAGACGTTCAACCCGTTTGTGCCCTACCCGATCTTGGCGATGTATTTCATCATCCTGACCCTGATCGTGATCGGGATCTTTGGCATCATCAACACGCGCCTTAACCGCCACCTTCCACAAGAACGGCGCGCAAAAATTCGCATCCGACCACAGGTCATTAGATGAGCTGGCTTGACGATAACCCTGATGTGCGCAACGTGCGCTGTGGTGCGGCTGATCTAAACGGTCAAGCCCGCGGCAAACGTGTTCCGCGCAAATTTGCTGGCAAGCTGGAAACAGAAGGCACGCGCTTTCCGCTCTCGGTCCTCAACCTTGATATCTGGGGCGAAGACATCGACGACAGCCCGCTGGTGTTTGAATCCGGCGACGCGGACGGTGTACTGCTGCCGACTGAACGCGGCTATGTGCCGATGCCCTGGTTGTCCTCGCCCTCTGCCATCCTGCCGCTTTGGTCCTTCCACGAAGACGGCACGCCATTCGCAGGCGACCCGCGCCATGCGCTTGCCAGTGTCATTGAAGGCTACACAGCACTTGGTCTGACCCCAGTTGTTGCCACGGAAATGGAATTCTATCTGATCGACGACAGTGGCCGCGAAATCCGCCAGCCCAAGTCGCCCAAATCTGGCAAACGCCGCGCGGGTGCGGAAATCCTGTCGCTGCGCGCGCTTGATGCCTTTGACCGGTTTTTCAACGATCTTTATGACGCTTGCGACCAAATGGGCATCCCCGCAGAGGCCGCAATTTCAGAAGGTGGCATCGGCCAGTTCGAGGTCAATCTTGAACACGTCCCCGACGCGCTCAAGGCCGCCGATGACGCATGGTTGTTCAAAATGCTGGTGCGCGGACTTGCCCGCAATCACGGCATGGCCGCGTCATTCATGGCAAAACCCTACGAAGATTACGCGGGCAACGGCCTACACACCCATTTTTCCGTGCTCGACGCAGACGGCAACAACGTCTTTGCCAACGACACCGCCGAAGGCACGCCATTGCTGCAAAACGCGATCGCAGGTTGCCTTGCAGGTATGCCCGAATTGGCGCTGATCTTTGCGCCCCACGGCAACAGCTATGAACGGCTGGTGCCTGGTCAACATGCGCCCACATCGATCTGCTGGGCCTATGACAACCGCACCGCGTCTATTCGCGTGCCCGGCGGGTCGTTCAAGGCGCGGCGCATTGAACACCGCGTTGCGGGCGGCGATGTGAACCCCTACCTGTTCTTGGCCGCCGTGCTTGGCTCTGCCCTGATCGGGATCGAGGACAAATTACAGGCCCCTGCCCCCATCACAGGCAGCGCGTATGAACAAAAACTGCAACAACTTCCCGGCACATGGGCCGATGCGATCGCGGCGTTTGATAACGGCAAACTGCCGCGCCGCATCTTCAATTCCCAACTGGTCGACAACCTGTTGCGTACCAAGCGACAAGAAATGCACCATTTCAACGAACTGACCCCCGAAGAACAGCTTGATCTGTATCTCGACACGGTCTGATCCACCGCCTAATCTGTGTGCAATCAACACAGGTGATCTATGAAAATCGGCATTTTGCAGACGGGGCACGCACCCGATGAAGTCCAATCCTATTTGGGCGACTATGATACGATGTTTGGTAAACTGTTGGCCGACGAGGGGCTGACGTTCCAAACCTTCAATGTCGTCGATATGGAATTCCCCGACACTGTGAACACCTGCGACGGCTGGTTGGTTACAGGGTCGCGGCACGGCGCCTACGAAGATCACCCCTTCATCCCCCCGCTCGAAGATTTCATTCGCGGCGCGCGCGACGCCGATGTGCCGATGGTCGGCATCTGCTTTGGCCATCAGATCATCGCCCAAGCCCTTGGCGGGCGCGTCGAAAAATTCGAAGGTGGCTGGGCCGTGGGCCGACAAACCTACAACTGGGGCGGCGAAGACGTCAGCTTGAACGCATGGCATCAAGATCAGGTCGTGGCCCTGCCCGATGGGGCAAAGGCCGTGGCCTGCAATGATTTTTGCGAAAATGCGGCTGTGGTTTACGGCCGCCAAGCATTCACCGTGCAACCGCATCCCGAATTCGGCGACGAAATGATCGGCGATCTTGCGCGACTGAAAGGCCCCGGTGTTGTGCCTGATCCGCTACTTGACGCCGTGCAATCAAACATGGGTAAATCCAATGAAAACCGGAAACTGGCCGTCATGATTGCACAGTTTTTCCGCGAAAGGCGCATCGCATGAGCTGGACCAAACACATCCCCGACGCGGCCCGCACCTATATCGAAACCAACCGTTTGGACGAGGTGGAATGCGTCATCGCCGACCTGCCCGGCATCGCCCGCGGCAAGGCGGTTCCCGCTTCAAAATGGGAAAAACAATCCAGTTTTCATCTGCCCAACTCCATCTTTTTCCAAACCATCACTGGCGACTGGGGCGAGGCAGCGGGTCCCGACGGGTGGACCGAACCTGACATGATTTTACGCCCAGATCTGTCCACCGCCACGGCAGCACCTTGGGCCGATGACGGCACACTGCAAGTCATCCACGATGCGTTCAATCAAAAGGGGGAACCTGTCCCCTATGCCCCGCGCAATGTCCTGAAACGCGTGCTGGATTTGTATAAAAAACAAGGCTGGACGCCCGTAGTTGCACCCGAGATGGAATTCTATCTGGTCGCGCGCAACATCGACCCCGCCAAACCGATTGAACCCATGATGGGGCGCACAGGGCGTCCCGCCGCAGGGCGTCAGGCCTATTCGATGTCCGCCGTGGATGACTACGGCCCCGTCATCGACGCAATCTATGAATACGCAGAAATCCAAGGCATCGAAATCGACGGCATCACCCAAGAAGGCGGCGCTGGTCAGCTCGAAATCAACTTGCTGCATGGCGATCCCGTCGCCCTTGCCGATCAGGTTTTCTATTTCAAACGCCTGATCAGAGAGGCCGCGCTGAAACATGATTGTTTCGCAACCTTCATGGCCAAACCCATCGAGGGGGAGCCGGGATCAGCCATGCATGTGCACCATTCTGTGCTTGATGCAGATGGCAACAACATCTTTACCGGCCCACAAGGCGGCGAAACCGATGCCTTCTTGCACTTCATCGGTGGTTTGCAAGAACACCTGCCGTCGGTCATCGCGATGCTGGCCCCTTATGTGAACAGCTACCGCCGTTACGTGCGCGACCACGCCGCACCGATCAATCTGGAATGGGGGCGCGATAACCGCACCACAGGCATCCGCATCCCCATTTCCCCGCCAGAGGCGCGGCGCATCGAAAACCGCTTGGCCGGCATGGATAGCAACCCGTATCTGTGTATCGCGGCATCGCTGGCCTGCGGTTATTTGGGTCTTATGAACAAGACAAAACCCCAAGATCGCTACAAGGGTGATGCCTACGACGCTGCTGATGAAATCCCCAAAGGGCCGTTTGCGGCCCTTGATCTGTTTGATAACGCGACCGAAATGCATGATGTGCTTGGCCCCGAATTTGTGCGGGTCTATTCCATCGTCAAACGGGCGGAATATGATGAATTCTTGCAAGTCATCTCGCCGTGGGAACGCGAACATCTTTTGTTGAACGTATGAACCCGCTTTATCGCAACGACCGCGCGGGCCAATTCCCAAAAAGCTGGTATGCAGCCACCGCTGACATTCCCGCAGAACGGCCACCACTTTACGGCGAAACGCGCGCCGATGTCTGTATCGTCGGGGCCGGTTTCACGGGGCTTACGGCGGCGTTGCGCCTTGCGCAAAAGGGGATCTCGGTCGTGGTGCTGGACGCGCACCGCGCAGGCTTTGGTGCATCAGGGCGCAATGGCGGACAGGTCGGCACGGGGTTCAACCAATCGCAACGCTGGTTGTCAAAACATTCAAATGAACATGCCGCCCACTGCCTGTGGTATCTGGCAGAAGAGGCAAAGGCCGATCTGCGTGATCTTGTCGCCAAACACGCCCCCGGTGCGCGCTATACCCCCGGCGTGGTGCATGGGGCCTATAGCGTGGTCGAGGCCGCAAAAGACCATGCAGAGGCTGATTTTTTAAACCAGCACTATGGCTATGACCAAATCCAGAAACTGGACCGTGCCGCAATCGGCGATATCGTCCAAACAGAAAGCTATCACGGCGGCATCATCGATATGGGCGCGGGGCATATCCATCCGCTGCGCTATGCTATTGGACTGGCGCAAGCCTGCATTGATGCGGGTGTCCATATTTTTGAACGCAGCGAGGTTCACAAGATCACCCACGCTGAGCCTGCAATCGTGCACACCGGTCAGGGGCGCGTTGTCGCGGGGTATGTTATTCTGGCCGGAAACGGATATCTGCCGAACATCGAACGCAAAATCGCGGCGCGTGTGATGCCGATCAACAGTTTTATCGGGGCAACCCCGCCATTGGGTGATCAGGCCGCGAAAGTATTGGCACGCGATATTGCCGTGGCTGATAGTAAATTCGTGGTGAATTACTACCGTATGTCCGAGGATAACCGCCTGCTGTTTGGTGGTCGTGAAAGCTATGGCATCGGCTTTCCAAAGGATATTGAAACCGCGCTACATGCACGCATGGTCGGGCTTTTTCCGCAACTTAAAGGCGTCGGGTTTGATTATGTCTGGGGCGGCACCTTGGGCATCACCACGACACGGCTGCCTGCGGTGCAGCGTATCGCACCCAATATCCTGTCGGCATCAGGGTTTTCGGGCCACGGCGTTGCCCTTGCGGGTTTGGCTGGCAAACTTATGGCCGAGGCGGTGCAGGGAAAACAGGGACGTTTCAATATCATGGCGCGGATGCCCACACCCAGCTTTCCCGGCGGGGCCACATTCCGTACGCCGCTGCTGACATTGGCCATGACGTGGTATGCGATGCGCGACAGACTGGGGTTGTAGAAAAAGGGGCGCTGCCCCCGGCCTTGCGGCCTCCCCCGAGGTATTTAAGGGCAAGAGGAAAAGCTACTTGCCCATTTTGGATAGCTTTTCCTGCATTGCGGCAAGCTGTTGTTTGATTGTGTCCAGATCATCGGCAGCGGTGTCAGGCTCTTTTGCTGCCGGCGCGCCCATCATGCCGCCGGTCATTGCCTTGAAAAACGCCTGTTGTTGGGCCTGCATCGCCTCAAAGCCCGGCATTTTCGCCATGGGGCTGGCTTGGGTCATGTTTTCCATTGCCTTTGATTGCCCGTCGCGCAGCATCTCGAAGCTGGCGGTCAGGAACTGCGGCACGACAGATGACGCCTGGGTCGTATAGCTGCGCACAAGATCGGTCAGAATATCAACGCCCAGCACGCTTTCGCCGCGGCTTTCGTGTTCTGCGATGATTTGCAGCAGATACTGGCGGGTCAGGTCGTCGCCTGATTTCAGATCTACGATCTGAACCTCGCGGCCTTCGCGGATGAATGTCGCGATGTCTTCGAGCGTCACGTAGTCGCTGGTTTCGGTGTTATACAACCGGCGGCTTGCATAACGCTTAATCAACAGCGGTTTTGATGTGTCAGCCACGGTGTCCCTCCCAAGACATTTTGCAGTGCAGCAAGCCTATGCCGCAGTTGCCAAAAAGAAAAGTTAAATGACAAAGCTGCGTGAAAACAAAAAGCGGACCGTGGTGACCACGATCCGCTTCTATTTCGCCAGCGTTACAGGGAGGATACGCCAGCGTATTATGTCGTGCGCTTACTTTGCAGCAGCTTTTTTCACTGCAGCAGTTGCTTCAGTTGTCGCTTTTTTCGCAGCAGCAGTCATGTCTTCGGACATGTCTTTGCCAGCGGCCATAACCAGTTCCATTGTCTGTGTCTGAACCTTTTTCGCGATTTCAGCGAAAGCAGCCATGTGCTCGGCCGCAGCTTCAGCAGACGCAGACGCGAAGTCTGTCATGGATTTTGCGTAGTCAGCAGGCTCTGCCTTGGCTGCAGAAACAGACTGAACTTTGCCCAGTGTTTCTTTTGTCCATTTTGCAGAAAGCTCAGTGGATTTGTTGGCCGCGTCCAGTGCAACAGCGGACATTTTTTCAGCCAATGTTGTCTGCGATTTGAACGCATCTTCCATTGCTTTTGTGTCCACTGGGAAAGAACCCATAATGTCTTTGAATACGGCTGTGAAATCTGTTGTCTTAGTCATTTTATCGATCCTAGGTTGTGCGGATTGAAGCGACCGCGTTTCATCTTCTGCACCCTAGATACATGCTGCACTGCGGCATTTCAAGTATTTTTCTGCACTGCGGCATAAAAAATGCCGCAAGCGCGAATTATTGCTTATTGGTCACATAAGAACCGGGCGCTGCCCCCAACCCCGCATCAACAGGATCACGCGCAGGACAAGTCGCTTTGTCTTTGGATTTCAGCCACTTATCCCAGCGGGGCCACCATGATCCATCATGGCGCGTTGCCGAATTCTGCCAATCTTCGGGCGTTTTGCCCAAGTCATCGTTCAGGTAATGACCGTATTTATTCTTGCTTGGCGGGTTCACGATGCCCGCGATATGGCCCGATTCCGACAAGATAAACAGCTTTTCCGATGATCCCATTTGCTGGAATCCGCGATAACTGCTTTTCCATGCGGCGATGTGATCGGTTTCGCAGGCAATTGCACAGATCGGCACGGTGACATCCGACAGCCGCACCACAGCGTCGCCCAGCGCAAAGCCGCCATCCGCGAAATTGTCCCCCTGACAAAGCCCGCGCAAGTATTCCACCGACATCTTGGCAGGCAGGTTCGTGCCATCCCCGTTCCAATACAAAAGATCAAACGCTGGGGGTGCCTTGCCCATCATATAGCTTTTGATCGCAGGGCCATAGATCAGGTCGTTTGACCGCAAAAAGCTGAACGTGCGCGACATATAGAATGATGACAACAGGCCGCTTTCGCTTACCTCTGCCTCGATCCCGTCGACGAAATCATCGTCTAGGAACACGCCAACCTCGCCACGGTCGGAAAAATCCGTCAGCGTGGTGAACAATGTGGCTGCATTCACAGATGTATCGCCGCGCTGCGCCATCAGCGCGAGGGTCAGCGACAATGTGGTCCCCGCAATGCAATAGCCGACAGCGTTGACTTGTTTCACACCGCAAATGGATTTGACCGTCTCGATCGCCGTCAGGAAGCCGTGTTCGACATAATCAATCATGCCTGTGTCACGATATGACGCGTCGGGGTTGACCCATGACACAACAAAGACCGTGTGCCCTTGATCCACGGCCCATTTGATCAGGCTGTTCTGGGGCTTCATATCAAGGATATAGAACTTGTTGATCCACGGCGGGAAAATGATCAGTGGCGTTTCCTGCACGGTTTCGGTCGTCGGCGCGTATTGGATCAGCTCGAACATATGGTTGCGAAAAACCACTGTGCCCGGTGTCGTGCCAAGGTTTTCGCCGACCTGAAACGCGTCTTTATCTGCAAGGCTGATGACCAGATCACCGTTATTCGCCTCAAGATCAGCGACAAGGTTTTCCAGCCCCGCCACAAGGCTTTCGCCCTCGGTTTCCACCGCCAATGACAATGCATCGGGGTTGGTGGCCAGAAAATTCGTAGGTGACATCATATCAATGATTTGCTGGCTGAAGAATTCCAGCCGGCTGCGTTCTGCCACATCAAGCGTATCAAGATCTGACACAGCGGCCTGAATGGCGGCAGCATTGGTCAGGTATTGCTGTTTGATCAATTTGAAATAGGGGATCGTGTCCCACATTTCATTCGCAAACCGGCGATCAGGCGGGCCATCCGTGGCCTCGGCCTCAACGTGACCTTGCGTCAACAACTGCTGGGCTTCGACAAAATGTTTGACCGAACTGCCCCAAAACGCGACTTGGCTTTCGAACAATTTGGCCGGGTTATTCACCATATCCGCAAAATAGGCTGCCGATGCCTTTTGATACATCTCTGGGCTTGGGCCTTGTAATGCGGGCGGAATTTGCCGCCCCTGCCCCATAACGGTCATTAATCGCTGCACCAGCGTTTCAACACGTTGCAAATTTTGCTCTAATGTTTCGAGGTTTTTGTCGGCCCCAAAATCGGTCGGTGAATCATCTGTTGTCATATTAACATATAGCCCCTACTTTGCAGGTGCAGCATTTCACCAACATGGTGACCGCCCGCCTGCAGGAGATGTCCATGAAGTATATGATGACCTACGACCTAATGGAAAGTGTGCGTAACACAAACCAATGGTTAGGCGCGTCCGCGCGGGCATTTGCCAGCTATCCGGTCATGTCACTGGGTGCAAACCCCGCGATGGATTGGCTGGGCGCATGGGGCGAGGTGACGGAGCGCACATTCAGCCGCATGGTTGTGAAACCCGACTGGAACATCCCCCCTGTGACGGGTCAATCGGGCAAGGACTTTCCTGTCGTTGTTGAAACAGTTGTCGAAAAACCATTTGGCGATCTGATCCATTTCACGATGCCGGGCCGTGATACACGCAAGCGCCGCGTTTTGCTGGTGGCCCCAATGTCGGGCCATTATGCCACCCTGCTGCGTAAAACCGTGATTAGCTTGCTTCCCGATTGCGAGGTTTTCGTGACCGATTGGCACAATGCGCGCGACATCCCTGTCAGCGCAGGCAAGTTCGATGTCGAAGATTACACGCTCTACCTTGTCGATTTCATGAAAGAGCTGGGCAACGACATTCATGTCATCGCTGTTTGCCAACCTGCCCCGCTTACGCTGGCCGCCACTGCGTATCTGGCCGAAGAAGACCCCAAGGCACAGCCAAAATCCCTGACCTTGATCGGCGGCCCCATTGATCCAGAGGCGAACCACACAGAAGTCACCGACTTTGGCCGCTCTGTCACAATGGGTCAGCTGGAACAGACGATGATCCAGCGTGTCGGCTTCAAATACGGTGGCGTCGGGCGCATGGTTTACCCTGGCCTGCTACAGCTTGCGTCGTTTATTTCAATGAACGCGGAAACCCACACAACCGCCTTCCGCGACCAGATCATCAGCGCCGCCAAGGGCGAAGCGTCAGAGCATGACAAACACAATGCATTCTACGACGAATACCTTGCCGTAATGGACATGCCAGCCGAGTTTTATTTGTCCACCGTGGAACGGGTGTTCAAGAACCGCGACATTGCTCGCAATGATTTCACGGTCGCTGGCCGCAAGGTCGACATTGGCAAAATCACCACCGTTGCCGTGAAAATCGTTGAAGGCGAAAACGATGACATCTCAGCCCCCGGTCAATGTCTGGCCGCACTTGGGTTGCTAACCGGTCTGCCCGACGACAAAAAAGCAGCCCACCTTGAACCAGGCGCTGGTCACTACGGCATCTTTGCGGGTGGCAGCTGGCGGCGCAATATCCGCCCCTTGGTGCTTGATTTTATCGACGCAAACGCAGGTTAACGCAGCACAAGCGGCTGGCGCATCCAAGCACGCAACGCATCCGTAACCGCATCAGGGTTTTCAAGCGTCGGGATATGCCCTGCGTTTGGAATTACCTCTAGCTTTGCATATGGGATCAGCTCGGCGATGAATTCGTGACGGCGCACACTATGCTGCCCGTCATGATCGCCACACATCACCAAGGTCGGCTGCTTGATGCGGCGCATGATGTTTTGCTGATCCTTGCGGCGCTGCATCGCGCGGCTTTGGCGCACGTAGACATCAGGGCCAAGCGACGCGGCCATATCCGACATCAGAGACATTACATCCATCCGGTATGGTCCTGGGGACAGCCAAGCGGGGTTAATCTCGGTCTGCATTGCATCATCCAATCGGCCTGATTTGGCCGCGATAATGCTGGGCTCGCGCAGCGCGGATATTTCGGGGGTGTCCGCTTGGGCATTGGTTGAAATGAACGCCACACGGGTCACGCGTTCGGGTGCGCGGCGCATGATTTCCATCGCAACCATGCCGCCCATGCCCATACCCGCAATCGCGAATTTGGGCGGCAACCATGTCAGGATTTGTGACGCCAATTCTTCCATGCGTTCGCCCATGGTGATGGGGGCAAAAGTGATGGGGAATTCTGCCGACAGGGTTGCAAACTGGGCATAATATACCCGCGCATCACACATCATCGGCGGGACAAGCACCAAAGGTTCGATCATCGGATCTGTCTTTTCGTTGTCATTGTGATTTGCCCCAGTGCCACTTGATCCGACATTGGCTAAATCTGGGATTAGGCGCAAGCACTAGACCGCATCAATGCCGTCAAACCAGCGTAAAATCGCGGCCGCAAGCGGTGCGGTCTGTTTGGGGCTGAACACATCGCCTGCCATAACATGCCCCATGACATCATCGTCGGGCGTCTGGACCAGTGTATGCAAATAGGTCCGCCCACCCCAGCGGGCAATCACCTTGCGGGTCTGCTTGGGGCTGACCACTTGGTCGGCATCATTCACCGCGAAAAACGCAGGCGTCATGATGTGCCCCAGATCGGCACGACGCACCGCGCGCACCGCATCCCCCATCGTATAGACCGCGCGCGTTGGATACCGCGTTGTCCAATAGGCACCATGCGCGTCGCCCAGCACATCAAACGACCGTTCTCTTCCGGCAACAAAATGCCCCCATTGCCGCACCATCGGCAAATCAAGCAACGTCTGCGCCACCTTGTGGGTCAGGCCAAAGTTGGGGGAAATGCATACCAATCCGTCCGCCGTGGCCCCACGCGCCAACGCGTCCGCCACCATCGTGCACCCCGTCGAACACCCGATCACAATCACCCGTTTGCCGATGGCATGGCCGATCTCTAACGCTTCGGCGACATCTGCTTGCCAGTCTTCAAAACGGGCGTCGCCCATTGCGTCCCCGTCTTGGCCGTGCCCTGTCAGGCGGGCAAAATGCAGGTTCGCGCCAAGCGCCTCGGCAATCATATCCGGCAAAGGGCGCAATTCATGCCCCGTGGCCGAAAACCCGTGGATATAGACAACCGCGATATCGGTTTTATGGCACGGCTCTCCTGCCCAAATGATCGACTTGGCACAGGCAGGACGCAAGGCGGGAACATCCGCCTCGCAACGTGCCAACCAATCATCAAGTTTGGAAATATCAGGCAGGATCATCGCGGTTATCCGTGTGATTCCACGTGTTTCGATACAGGGCGATAGTAGAAAAGCAGGCCCAAGATCGACACCACAAAAATCCCCGCAGGCACCAGCGTTAACGCAGACCGCAACGCGGCCAATGCCTCGGGCGATTGCGCGATCACACCACCGGTCGACGATTCCCATCCCGCCGCTGACAGCACAAACCCCAACACAAGCGGCGCCAGCGCATTGGCCACCTTTTGACCAAACAGCCAAACGGCGCTGAACGCGCCCTCAATCGCTTCGCCACTTTCCGACCGTGTGACATCCATCAGATCAGGATACATCGCCCACGGGATTTGCTGGTATGCGCCATTGGTAAAACCCGCTGCCAGAAACAACAGCGCCATGGTCGAGACTGACGTGGCAGGCAGCGCCATCCAAATGCCGATCAACACAACGATATAAAGGACCACACCCGCGATCAGCGCCCATGTTTTGCCCATGGATGCACTGGCCTTGACCCAAATGAACTGGCTGATGACAGAGCCTACGATGAACATCGCAAACAACGTGGAAAACACGCCCAGCGCGCCCGCGAGACCAGACAGCGGGCTATTGCCGTCATCCACCATCAGGTAAAGCGCCGCCAGCTGCAGCCCTGCCGCAATCAGCGCAACCGCAAGGGTGAGCAGGCCATAAAGCACCACCAGACGGAAAAACGCGACATTCCCGATCACAAGTGCAAGCACATCACGAAAACCGCTGGTCGCTGCCGCCTCGATCCGCGGGGCACGGCGGGTGAAAAACAGCATCCCCCAAATCGCCAATACGACCACCGGGGCGACCATCAGCACCGCAGATGCATAGCCTTCGCGCGTGTCACCCGCCAAGGCAGGCACCAATGCCCCCGCCATCAACAGACCCAGTGACGCAAACGTCATGCGGAACGCCATCATTGTGGACCGTTCCTTGGGGTCTTGGGTCATTTCGCCCGCCATCGCGCCATAGGGGATGGTGACAAATGTGAACCCGATGGTCGCCACGCCAAAGAATGCGATGACCCACATTGCGTTTGACTGCCAGCTCATGCCCAGCGGCACAGCAAACAGGCCCACAATGCCCGCCGCCAGAATGACAGCCCCCACGGCAATCCACGGCACGCGGCGGCCCCAGCGTGTGTTGGTGCGGTCGGACAAAAAGCCGACAATCGGGTCGGTGACCACGTCAAACGCCAGCACCGCGAATGTCACGATCCCCGCGATATTTGCAGGCACGCCCAAGAATGTGGTCAAAAATGCAAAGACCAGCAGTTGTTTGACCACAACAAAGACGTTGATGCCCATGTCGGCCAGACCCCAGCCTGCCTTTTGTCCCAATGATAGTGCCATTTTACGCGTCCTCCCCGACGATTTGGGGCAGCATAATCAGGATTGGGTAAATTCACCTAAGCGGACGTTGCGTAAGATGCGTTAAAACGCATCCTACTTAGATGACTTCGGTCACAGCCGTGGTGATCAGATCAAGGCATGCCTGATCCGAAAAACGGTGATCTGCGCCGTCCACAAGCGTCAGCCGCATGTCAGGACCCGTGGCATGATCCAGCAAACGCAAGGCCACGGATGTGTCCACATCCGCGTCAGCCGTGCCTTGCAAAAAACGCACTGGAAACGGCAGATCAAGCGGCGCGCGCAGCACCAACTGATCACGCCCGTCCACGATCAGCCGTTGCGTGATGATATAGGGTTCACCGTAATCGGACGGCAGGGCGATTTGGCCATCTTCTGCAAGCTGCGCCTTTTGCGCCGCGTCAAACCCCGCCCACATGCTATCTTCGGTAAAATCGGGGGCTGCGGCAATCGTGACCAGACCTGCCACCTTGTCAGGCATCTTGCGCGCCACAAGCAGCGAAATCCACCCGCCCATCGACGACCCCACCAGCACGACTGGCCCCTCGATCAGCCCAATCGCGGCGACCGCATCCTCAAACCAGTCACCGATGCAGCCGTCGGTAAACGCCTCACTGCTTTCGCCGTGGCCCGAATAATCAAATCGCAGAAACGCGCGGCCCTCATCCTTGGCCCAAGCTTCAAGATGCACGGCCTTCGTGCCGCCCATATCGGATTTGAACCCACCCAAGAAAACGACTGTCGGCCCCTCGCCATCGGTCAGGTGATAGGCAAGTTTTCGACCCTGTAAGCTGATGAAATAGGATGGGTCATTCTGTGTCATCGCGATACCACTGCATCAGAAACTGTCATTCGCACACGCACTTTACCGGCCAACCCCATCGCCATCCGCATAAATCTGGACAGTTGCATAATTCTCATCTCCCTCGGTCACGGTCGGTAAGAACCATCCGCTTTCGCCAGTATATCCTGAGGCGTCATCATTGCGGAACACACCACTGATATTGTCGTTATACGACACCTCGGTGCCGTCCTGCAGCACCAAATCGCCTAACAACCGTGCGCCACCGTTTCCAGGGGTCACCGCGTTCCCATACATATAAATCTGCCCCGAAACCGCGGCATCTGTGTCTTCACGGTAAAAGTTTGTCGCGACTCCCGACAGGGTTGCGTCATCGAACGAGACATCGAATGATACCTCCCCGCCGACACGACTGCCGATCCGGTCATCACCGCTGATCAGGATCACACCATCATAACTTGCCGATCCGGTCACCGTATCGGGGGCAAAGGCGACGCGCGTGAGGTTGTCCATCTCCAAACGGCGGGCTTCCACCCCTACGTAATCGGTCAGGTTCAAACGTCGGTCTTCAAATGGATCGACGAACCCCGTAGAACTGCTGCCGCACGCCGACAATATTAGCATGCCAAATATGGCCGCACCCGAACCTTGGATTTTTGTTGAGATTGATTTGGTCATATTCGCCCCTTTCAAAAAAACCTGATCCCTCGCAACTGCATAGGAATGTTTGACAAAATCGTCGTGCGCCTTTCGAAAAAGGTCAAGAGATTTTGTGGGCATTCAAACGAATTGGAACAGACATTTGGGCACAATCGCCCAACGGAACTTGACCGCAGGGTCACAAGTTGACAAACACCCCCACATAACCCGCAACCGAACGCTTAGTAGGCGTTAAACCGACGAGGAGCCCAACTGATGGCCCAAATCTCTCTTACTTTTCCCGATGGCAATGCACGTCAATATGACGCTGGCATTACTGCGGCCGCTGTTGCCGCTGACATCTCATCCAGCCTTGCGAAAAAAGCGATCAGCGCGACCGTGAATGGCGCCCACTGGGACCTGCAGTGGCCGATTGATGCTGACAGCTCCATCGCGATCAACACCATGAAGGACGAGGAGCCAGCGCTCGAACTGGTCCGCCACGATCTGGCGCACATCATGGCCCGCGCTGTGCAAGAGATTTGGCCAGACACACAAGTCACCATTGGCCCTGTGATCAAAGACGGCTGGTATTACGATTTTGACCGCAAAGAGCCCTTTGTGCCCGAAGATCTGGCTGCGATTGAAAAGAAGATGAAAGAGATCATCAACAAACGCGAGCCTGTGCGCACAGAGATTTGGGACCGTGAAAAAGCGATCCAATTCTACCGCGACAAGGGCGAGCCTTATAAGGTTGAGCTGATTGAGGCCATTCCAGGTGACGAGCCATTGCGCATGTATTGGCACGGCGACTGGCAAGACCTGTGCCGTGGTCCGCACCTGCAACACACTGGTCAGGTGCCTGCTGACGCCTTCAAACTGATGAACATCGCAGGTGCTTATTGGCGCGGCGACAGTGACCGCGCGATGTTGCAACGCATCTATGGCGCGGCCTTCACCAACAAAGAGGGGCTAAAAGCCCACATGCACCGTCTGGAAGAGGCGGCAAAACGCGACCACCGTAAACTGGGCCGCGAAATGAACCTGTTCCACATGCAAGAAGAAGCCCCCGGTCAGGTGTTCTGGCATCCCAATGGTTGGACCATTTATACCGAGCTGCAAGACTACATGCGCCGTCGCCAACGCGCGGGTGGTTATGTGGAGGTGAACACACCGCAGGTTGTGAACCGCCAGCTGTGGGAAAAATCCGGCCACTGGGAAAGCTATCAGGAAAACATGTTCATCGTTGAGGTGGACGAAGACCACGCACGCGAAAAAACCATCAACGCGCTGAAACCGATGAACTGCCCCTGTCACGTGCAGGTGTTCAACCAAGGTCTGAAATCCTATCGTGATCTGCCGCTGCGCATGGCCGAATTCGGATCGTGTAACCGCTATGAACCATCGGGCGCGTTGCACGGGATTATGCGCGTGCGCGGGTTTACCCAAGATGACGGGCATATCTTTTGCTCCGAAGACCAGATTGAGGCCGAGACCAAGACATTCATCGAATTCCTGTCCGAAATCTATGCCGAGCTGGGGTTCACAAACTGGTCGATCAAACTGTCCACCCGCCCTGAAAAGCGGATCGGCAGTGATGAAATCTGGGACCAGCTGGAAACAGCCCTTGGCAATGCGTGCAAGGCTGCGGGCTATGACTATGACATCCAAGAAGGCGAAGGCGCGTTTTACGGCCCCAAGCTGGAGTTTGTGCTGACCGACGCCATCGGGCGCGACTGGCAATGCGGCACGTTGCAAGTCGACAGCAACATGCCCGACCGTCTTGACGCATCCTATATCGGGCAGGACGGCAACAAGCATCAGCCGTTCATGTTGCACCGTGCGACCTTGGGATCGTTTGAACGGTTCATCGGCATTCTGATCGAAGAACACGCAGGCAAACTGCCAATCTGGCTGGCCCCGCGTCAGGTCGTTGTGGCGACCATCGTGTCAGACGCTGATGACTACGCCCATGAAATCGTGGCCGCCCTGCGCGCCGTTGGTGTGCGTGCAGAGGCAGACGTGCGCAACGAAAAGATCAACTACAAGGTCCGCGAACATTCGCTGGGCAAGGTGCCGTTCATCCTTGCGCTGGGTGCGCGAGAGGTCGCGGAAAAAACTGTCAGCGTGCGGCGTTTGGGTGAAAACAAAACATCCGTCATGGCGCTTGATGACATCGTGGCCGAACTGGGCCTTGCCGCCACGCCGCCCGATCTGCGCACATCGTAAACAGCAAAAAGGCCTCGCGATTGCGGGGCCTTTTTTGTGCCGTTGTAGGTTCGTGTAACCGATCGACACCCAGCCAATATAACCACCGCAAAATGGCCGTCACCGCTTGGCATTGCTGCGTTGATCTATATGCTTTGCGTTCAACCTTACGTAGAACTGGATAAACTATGACTGCACTCGCACGTCACAATGTCACAACCTCGGGAACCGATGGTCGCCCGATGGTATTTGCACACGGGTTTGGCTGTGACCAATCCATGTGGCGGCACGTTGCCCCCAGTTTTGAAGATGACTTCAACGTCATCGCCTTTGATCATATCGGGTCAGGCGAATCCGACAGCAACGCCTATGACGCCGAAAAATACGCAACCTTAAACGGCTATGCCGCGGACGTTGTTGAAATCGGTGATGCACTGAATATCCGTGACGGAATTTTAGTGGGCCATTCTGTCAGCGCCATGATCAGTGCGCTTGCCCATGTGGAACGGCCCGATATGTTTTCCACGCTGATTATGGTTGGCCCCTCGCCGCGTTACATCGACGATACCGATTACGAAGGCGGGTTCAGCGTTGAAGACATCAAGGACCTGCTTGCTTCGCTCGAAGACAACCCGCTTGCGTGGTCTGCATCAATGGCGCCTGCCATCGTTGGCAACCCTGACAAACCGGAACATGCCAAGGAACTGGCCGATAGCATTTGCAAGCTGGACCCAGTGATCGCCAATGGCTTTGCGCGGGCGACGTTCACATCTGACAACCGGGCGGACCTGCCAAAGGTATCGGCGAAAACACTGATCCTACAGTGCCGCAATGATATTATCGCGTCCGAACACGTCGGCGCCTATGTGCGCGACAAAATCCCTGGAAGCGAACTTGTCATGCTTGATGCGTCCGGCCATTGCCCCAACCTGACCGCCCCGCAAGAGGTGATTAGCGCGATCCGAAACTTCGTTTGATGGGTCATCCTGACGGGATTGCAATGCTGGCTGATGCACCGTGCGGCCTGCTGGGTGTCGACGCTCACGGCACGATCATCGCGACCAATGAAAGGCTGAATTCATGGCTTGGTCGGTCCGCAGACGACCTGAACGGCATGCCCGTCACACAGCTGTTTTCCAAGGCAAGCCGTATCGTATTTGAAACCAGCATCGTGCCGCTGTTATCCCTGAATTCGCAAATCGACGGCGCAAGTGTTGATCTTGTCAATGGCGAGGGGGCCAAGCTGCCTGTCTTGCTCAGCGCAGAAGTCCACGGGGCGGGTGAAAAAAGCGTAACAACATATGTATTCCTGCTTGCCGATGCGCGCCGTGCCTTTGAACGCGATCTGTCCGCTGCGCGGATCAAGGCGGAAACCCTGCTTGATACGACCAAGAAAGAAGGCGAACTCAGAGAGCAGTTTATCGCAATTCTTGGCCATGACCTGCGCAACCCATTGGCGTCAATCGCATCAGCAATGAACATTCTCACGCGCGAAACCCTGAGTGATCGTAACCAGCAGATCGTTACATTGACCAGAGGCAGCGTGCAGCGCATGTCATTGCTGATCGACAATATCCTTGATTTCGCACGCAACCGCTTGGGCGGCGGCATCCCACTCAAGCGGGCCACAAACACGGACGTTGCGACCGAAATTCAGCAGGTGATCGACGAACTACGTTCAGCCCAATCCCATCGGGACATCCAGACGAATATCGCCTTGGATAAGGATATTGATTGCGACGCGCCGCGTGTCGGTCAGCTTTTGTCAAATCTGTTGGGCAATGCTGTCACCTATGGTGATCAATCCTTGCCCATCTCCATTCACGCGGGCACGACCGACACGGGCGCCTTTGAACTCAGCGTCAAAAACTACGGCACCCCCATTGCGCCCGCCGCGATGGAGCGCCTGTTCGATCCATTTGTCAGAAGCGAGAGCCACGGCAATAAACAAGGCTTAGGGCTTGGACTTTATATCGCGAGCGAAATCGCAAAGGCACATGATGGAACGTTGGGCGTGCAATCGAATGATGATCACACGATTTTCACCCTTACAATCCCGCAAGGTATCGCACCGGCCTGATCGGGACTGATGGTTTTACCGCATATCGGAATTGTAACATCACATGAAAAACAAGCGACCTTGCGGGTGCATGATGCCCCATCGCCCCATCGCTTGTAACATTGCTATGTCTTAAAATGTAACAAAACTGCGCAGACTGCTTCGACAGGTTTCATTGTTTTACAAAGGATTATGCATCTGTGGCGGGTTGTCGCAGTGCGGCATCAGATCACGGCCGATCACGCAAACGCGATGCACGGCCCTGTGAATAGATTTCCGGGTCAAGTGGCCGCTAATGTTTAGCCAACGCAAACAAGCGTTCCTAAGAATAACACACTGACCTTGAAGGAAAAAATCATGTCCAACATCTCAAAAACACTCGTTCTTGCCTCCGCTGTTGCAACTGCTGTTGCAGGTATCGCAACAAACGCAGCCGCCGCAGGCGACGAAAAATGCTACGGCATTTCCCTTGCTGGTGAAAACGACTGTGCAGCTGGCCCAGGCACATCATGCGCCGGCACATCCACAGTTGATTATCAGGGCAACGCTTGGACACTCGTTCCAGAAGGCACATGCGAAGCAACTATGATCGAAGCCATGGGCGACGAGCCTGCACGCGCAGGCTCACTCGAAGCTTTGGACCGCGATCTGCCAGCATAAGCAAATCTATGATAGGGTGGGTTCACGCCCACCCTATTTCCGCCCTCGAATTTTCGGTGATCTCCATGCTTGATGCGACCAAAATCCCAAATCTCCCTGCCCGTCCCGGCGTCGGATATAAGCCGCAACATTACATGGATATCACCCAAAATCCGGGGCCGCTTGGCTGGCTCGAAATTCATGCCGAAAACTATATGGGTGACGGCGGACGGCCTATTGCGCAACTACGGCATCTGGCCGAACAATTCCCCATTTCGGTGCACGGTGTGGGCCTGTCTATTGGTGGTGAAGGGGCGCTTGACGCTGACCACCTTGCGCGGCTGAAACACCTCGTGGGCTGGCTTAACCCAGCAAGCTTTTCCGAACATCTGGCGTGGTCCACCCACGATAGCCATTTCCTGAACGACCTACTGCCCCTGCCCTACAACGCAGCCACCGTCGCCCGCGTCGCCAGCCACATTGATCAGGTCCAAGACACGTTGGGACGGCAAATGCTGCTTGAAAATCCATCCAGCTATCTGGCCTTTGTCGAAAGCGATATGGACGAGACCGAATTTCTGGCCGAGGTGGTCAAACGCACAGGCTGTGGCCTGCTTTTGGATGTGAATAACGTCTTTGTCAGCGCCACAAACCTCAAAACATCGCCCCAAGCCTATATCGACAATTTTCCACTGCATGCGGTGGGTGAATTGCACCTTGGTGGCCATGATGAGGACGAGGACGAAACCGGCGCTCCCCTGCTGATCGACAGCCACGGTAAAGCTGTCGTTGATCCGGTTTGGGCGCTTTTGGATTATACGCTCGCGAAATCTGGGCCAAAGCCGCTGTTGATTGAATGGGACAATGATGTGCCCGAATGGGATGTGCTTGCGGGTGAAATCGCACGCGCAGACGGGGCATTGGCGCTGGCATGACCGTATCGCAAACGACATTCCGCAAGGGGCTTCTTGACCCCACAATGCCTGCACCCGTTGGCCTGACGAACCCCGATGGGGCACAAGCGACCAAGCGTTTCGACGTCTACCGCAACAATGTCGCCGTCAGCCTGTCTGACGCGCTTGAATCCGCGTTCCCAGTGATCCGCAAGCTGGTCGGAGACCAGTTTTTCCGCGCAATGGCAGGGGTTTACCTGCGCAAACACCCGCCCACGTCACCGTTGATGATGTTCTACGGTGATATGATGCCCAAGTTTCTGCACCGGTTCGAGCCTGCAAAATCCCTACCCTATCTGCCCGATATGGCGCGTTTGGAATTGGCGATGCGCCACGCCTATCACGCGGGCGACGGCACGGCGATCGACGCCGCAACCCTTGGCGCATTGGCCCCCGATGCGTTGATGGGCGCGAAATTGGGGTTCGCGCCGGCGACAACAATCATCACTTCCGAATATCCGATCTACAGCATCTATCGCGCGAACACGGTGGCAGGCGCGCCCAAGGCCGTGATGCAGCCTGAGACGGTGCTGATTACCCGCCCTGCGTTTGATCCTGTGCAAACCCTGATTTCCCCCTCCAGTGCGGCCTGTATTCAGGCGCTAATGGATGAACACCCCCTAGGCGTGGCGATGTCCACGGCAGGCAACGATCTTGATCTTGGTGCAACGCTTGGCCTGCTTTTGGGGCAAGGCGCTGTGACCTCCCTGAATTGAAAGGCTCTCTCATGATTTCCATCTACCGCGCAGCAACCAATCGGCTTGATCCATTGGGCGACACCGTATTGCCAACCCTGTCACGGCTCACATTTGCTGGCGTCCTGCTGATGTATTTCTGGAACTCGGGCATGACAAAGCTGGGCGATGGGATCTTTGGGTTTTTGGCCCCAAGATCAGGCGCTTACGCGCAGATTTTCCCCAAGGCGTTCGAGGCCACAGGCTATGACACATCACAGCTTGGTGTGTTCCACTGGGCGGTTGTCACAGGCGGCACCATCGCGGAATTTGTCCTGCCCTTGTTGATCGTCGTGGGCCTTCTGACCCGCCTGTCCGCCATTGGTATGATCGGCTTTATCATCGTGCAATCGCTGACCGACATCTTTGGTCACAGCGGCGAA
Organism: Yoonia sp.; assembly: GCA_965656885.1. Lineage (GTDB taxonomy): Bacteria > Pseudomonadota > Alphaproteobacteria > Rhodobacterales > Rhodobacteraceae > Yoonia. Next base: position 56,424 of record CBFHME010000008.1, on the reverse strand, counting down.
CTTGGCGCGTGGTTCAACCGTGCGTCCGGTGAATTAATCGCCGATCAACGTGCCTTTTGGATACTGACCTTGTTGATTTTGGTTTTCAAAGGGGCCGGTCCGCTGTCGCTGGACCGCTTCTTTAAAAATGCGCCTTAGGCTCGTCCGGTTTACCCGCCGCAATCCCAAGTAGCCCGCCAAGGGCTGCAAAACCGATCGGGAACATCGTGCCTACGTTGAACCCAAAGGCCACGTAAAACAGCGCTGCTGCAACCAACATCAGCCCGCCGCCCCACAAGGCGCGGGCTTTTGCCATCGCCCCGCCCGCAATCGCCAAAAGCGGTGCGACAAAGCTTGCGAAACGGATCATGCCGGGGTTTTCGAGCGAGAAAAAGTCGTTCACTTCGGGCCGTGCGGCGGCAAGTTCGGAATACCCGAACCCGAATAGCCCCACGATAATGCCCATCAATCCGGCGATCAGTCCAAGGACCATTGCTGCGTTTCGCATGTGTTCTCTCTCTCCTATTGCCCGACTGATCTAGGCAACTTCGAATTACGTTTCAAGCACTTGCGCCGCAACGTCCGCTTTCCAGCCGATCGTCCAGACGCCGTTTTTGTCGATTACGGGGCGTTTCATCAATGTGGGGTTTGCTGCCAGCAAGCCACGGATATCGCCCGCCTTTTCTGCGTCCGACAGGCCGCGCCACGTGGTTGATGAACGGTTAATGGCCGCATCCCCGAACGTGGCGATGATTGTATCAAGGTCTGCGTCAGACACGCCGTCCTTGCGCACATCAATCACTGTAAGGTCCTGACCTGATTGGGTTATCGCCTTTTGCGCCTTACGGCAGGTGTCGCATGTTTTGAGCCCGAAAAACCGCATCGCATTCTCCCTTAAATTGCATTTGCCTTTTGCCCAATCGCACTAGGTTAATCAACAATAATGCATCAAGGAGAGACGGCATGCCAAGTGGAACAGTCAAATGGTTCAACACCACCAAAGGGTTCGGATTCATCGCCCCTGAAGACGGCGGAGCGGACGTATTTGTGCACATTTCAGCGGTGGAACAGTCGGGCCTGACGGGTCTCGCGGATGATCAAAAGGTCGATTACGAGCTGGTCGATGGCCGCGACGGGCGCCAGATGGCTGGCAGCATCACCCCGCAATAATGCACCCATTTGTTTCGCATGCGAAACAGATGAACGGATGATTAAAATAGATATATCAATCAGTTAACGCAACGGTCGCGGTCTGCGTTAACCCCACTTGGCCGCGACATCCGCGTCCCAGCCAAGGGTGAATATCGCGCCATCCGTAATGACGGGCCGCGCCATGATTGCGGGACTATCGGCAAGTTGCGCATCCGCCTCGCTCTCTCGCATCCACGCATTTAGGTTGCGGTAGGCTTGGGATTTGCGATCCACCAGATTGTCGCCAAATTCCGCCAGTAAAATCGCCCACTCGTCTTCCGACATCGGATCACGGCGCACATCGCGAAAATCCACCTCAACCCCCATCTCGGCCAAGGATTTGATCGCACGTTTGCAATCGGAGCAGGTGGACAGGCCGTACATTTTCATTTGGGGGGCTCTCGTTGACGCGGGTTACGCCAACAGTGCGCGAACCTGCGCTGGTGTCAACGGAAACAACGGATTTCCCGATGCTGTCGTCGCGGGTTCGGGCGCGGTTTGTGGCGCTGAAGTAAACATATCATTCATTCCTTCTTCATTCCCTGCGGCTACGTCTAAACAACGACGGAATTATGCATCAGGGGAGATTTCGGCGGCCATTCCCCCAAGGTGACGCAAGGTGACCTATTACCAAACGAATAAAGACGCCCAACCGCTGTTTGTGCGGGACTTTTTGTCTTGTTGGGTAGGAACGGCAAGTTTTTCCGCCTGCTCGGACAAGCGGTCAAGCATGTCTGACTGAATCCGCGGGAATTTTGGTGCGGGTTTGGTGGTTTGTTCAACTTGCATCTGGTGCCTCCTACAGGCTGTGACGTTTGTTGACCCCAATTTGCGAATTGCGCGCCTTTAACTTCATGGGAACCCCATTTTCTTTTTCCCCGAACGTAGTAAGTATATATTATTTTGTTTTAATACAGGGAGTTAGGTGAATTTCGACGTGGGATGATTACCTATGCTGTAAACTGTAAAATCCGGGATTTTCCAGTACTGTTTTCAGTCCGGAAACAGTGGGCACAATGGGGTTCAGGTCAAAACGCGTGCGAAATCGCTTTTAATTGCCTGATAAGAATCAGACGAGACGAGTTTGAGCGGTGAGTGCGCAAAGCGCGCAGGGCAAGGCGCATCGTTTAGATTAGGCGCAGCGCGCGGACCTCGGGGTGGGTGCAAAGCGCCCTCCCCATGGGGGAGGGTTTTCAGCGTCTTGGAAACTGTCGAGGACAGTTTCAACCGAAAACGGGCGATGCTAACCAAAGTTTAAGCCAGAGTTATACGTGCCCCCCTTTTCTTGATTAACGCTGCGAAAGCAATGATTTGAGAAGCTGACTTGAATGGCTTGCAACGGATTGAGACGAATTACGAATCTCCTCATTCCACCCCCGTACAATCGCCTGATCAAGCAAACCTATTCTCGGAAAATCTGACGTCGGCAGCCTCACCAAAACTAATGCCAGTTTCGGTGAAACAGGCCAAAATAACTCTGTGTTTGGGTCATCTAAGTGACCCGAACTTTTGTTGCCAGCTCGGTATACATTGCGGCTACCGAGCAAGAACGATGAGTTTCCTCTAGGAACGGCCCAACACATTGAGTAATCTTCTAATGACTTCACAACTAACTCTGAGTAGCTGGCCTTCGACTCCGCTAAAATCGCTCGTCCATTTTGACGAAGCCAGATTGGGTCGTCATACTTTCCAAGAAGATCGAGTCCGTTTTGTTTGGCATATGCCTTGATTTTGGCTTGGTAAACCTCCCCCATTTCATCAGCGGATGGCAAGTCGGTAGAGTCAGGAGATCTCTTTGCTAAATATGTAAAGTGCTCCTTGAACGCATCCAAGCGCCCATCAACAAGAAGCAGCGGCTTCGAATGATCAAACGCTTGATCAACTTCTTTGAGAAACACGTCAAAATAGTCATCAATCGTCTTCCAATGCCCCCGTTCTAAGGGATCATCAGGCTTATCTTCAACTAAAGTCGTATTAAGGTTTGACGCCCAAAAGCACCCATATGATGTTCTTGCTTCTATCTCACTAAAGCCAGTTTCTGTTTTTTCAGAATACCATATCTTATCGATAGACTTGTCGTAAAACCGACGTTGAATTGACTGTGCTACAAAGTGATGTCGTTTCGAACGCTTGTGTCCAGCGACCACGCTATCACCCAACAGCCTCCATGAACTCGCGCCATTCGCCTTTGCTCATGCCAGAAGTCTCTTGGGTGACGTCTTCGCCTTTTAGCATGCGGCGGATGCAGTCGAGGGCTTTGCCGGACAGGTTTGCGCCGCCCAAGCGGTAGTCTTCGAATGCGCCGTATGCGGCGGGGACCCAATCGGCGACGACCTTGCAGATTGCGTCGGCGTAGACGCGGATTTCGTATTGGGCGTGGCTGTCGGCGCGCAGGCGCAAGAAGTGGAACAGGTTGTGCAGGTCCACCTTCCAATACCATTGGGTGTAGATGTTTGCAGGCAGGTTCATGCGGGCAAGTTCGCGGGCAAGCCCTTGTTTTTCGTCGCCATTTTCGTCGGTTTCACCGATCATTTCGGCGTAGTGGTCATAGGTGCGCGCCGCGTCACCCTTGAGGATTTCGAGCACACGCGCGGCTTCATCACCTGTTAAGGCTTCGCCCCTACCTTGGTTATTGATGACCGATTGCGCGGCCAGCTGGGAGGGTTCGGGAATGTAGAATTCACGATCAAGGATTGAATAACGGGCGGAGTATTCGTTGACGTTGGCGGTGCGGTGGCGGATCCACTGACGGGCCACAAAGACGGGCAATTTCACGTGCAGTTTGATTTCGCACATCTCAAACGGGGTCGAATGCCAGTGGCGCATCAGGTAGCGGATGAGCCCTTCGTCGTTTTGCACCGATTTGGTGCCTTTGCCGTATGACACCCGCGCGGCCTGACAAATCGCGGCGTCGTCGCCCATATAATCGATGACGCGGACAAAGCCGTGATCGAGCACTTCGTGTGCGTTATAAAGGTGTTGTTCCATGCCCGGCGCGGTGGCGCGCAGGGTCGGTTGCGGGTTCGCGCGCAGGGCGTCGATTTCGGCTTGCTGTTCGGGGCTCAGTGGCATTGTGGCCTCCTTGAGGGTGAATGAGTCGCTGCCCACTATATATTGTGTATCGCGGGGGGCTATAGCTGGTTGCACACCTGTGGCTTGTTCGCGCAAGTCAGGGCAAGAAAGTGCCGTGGCGCGGGCTTGGTTGTTGACTTCAAGTGGCCTGCGCCGGATGATTACGGTTAACGAAAGAAACTACGGGCGCGACAGATTCCAAATGTATAAATTCATTTCACTTTCCGCAGCTTTTGCGCTGCTTGTGGCCTGCACTGATCCGCAGCCGTTTACATTTGGGCAGACGGCAGAATTCGAGGGCGAAGAGGAAATTCTGGATGAGACTGACCCCAATGTGACGGTTAACAGCCTGTTCGCCTATGATCGCGAACGTGGTCTGACAATGAACAGCGTTTCCTATGATGCGACCGAAGACGAACTGGTTATCAACAACCTTCCGTTTGATGGCCCCGACGGTCGATACGATTTCACCCGCGATTTCGGCGGCGGCGCGATTTACGAAAGCCGCCAGACTGCAACAACCGGACAGGTGCAGCATTATGCGGTGTTCCTGCAATCCGATCATATGACAGCGGCGGCGGCGGCTGGTGTCGATTGGGCCGATTTCGGCTATGGCGGATCGAACATCAACCGCGACAGTTTTTCCCTGCCGGACGATGGCGAATATGTGTATCTGGGTGACTATCTGGCGGTGCGCACATTCGATGAACGCTCTGGCATCGATTTGGTGTCCGGTGACGTGCGCATCCTATTGGATGTAAACGATTTTGATCCGACCGATCCCATTCAAGGTGCGATCACTGGCACGATTTTCAACCGCAGTGCGACGCTGTCGGACGGCACACAGTTGCAAGATTTGCAAAATGTGTCGCTTGCTGTGATCGAATTTAACTTTACTGACGGCACGTTTTCCGACGGGACATCGTCCACAACTTTGGCCGATGGTGAACCAGGTGGATCAGGCACATTCGACGGCTTTTTAGCGGGCGAAAACAGCGTTGAGCTGGGTGCAAATGTCGTGTTGGAAGGCCCCGCCTATAGCCAGATTATCCGTTTTCAGGTGGCAACGTATGAATACCCGGTCACGACAACAATTCTGGGCGTGACAACGACATCCATCCGCGAAGGCACGGCGTCTGGCTTGACCACCAACAATACGGACGCTGTTCAGGCCGCGGTGAATTTCGGCATCGAGGTTCCGCTGATCCCTTACAACCCCATTGATTTGCCACCCGGTGCCACATTGATAAGCGTGGATATTGAATCAGAGCTTTATATCTCGGAAACTGGCGCGCGCGAGCTGGGCGTGTTGGTGACGGACGTTGTTCCCGATTAAGCTGTTCCGCGGTGTCGCCGCCTGCATTTTTGTCGGGTTGGCCACACATGCAGCGGCCCAAGAAGCACGCATCGGTCTGAACCAAGCCCCGCAAGCGGTGGAGCGGATGTTGGCGGCCAATCAACCGGCTGCGGCGCGCGAAGTTGCGTTGGCTGCATACCGTGTGCAGCCCGACAATCCGATTTTTGCGCTGTCGTTGGCCCGTGCCGAAGCAGCGGTCGGCAACTTTGACGCCGCAATCAAATATGGTCGTCGGTCGTGGCAAAATGCACGCGCCAAGCCAATCCGTTATGCGGCGGCGCGCGCGGTGGCAGAGGCATATTTCAAAACCGACCGTTTGACCCGTTCGCAAATCTGGTTGCGCCGCGCCAGTCAGGTCGCGCCGAATGCGGCCGCCCAACGCGCTGTTGCTGATGATTTCCGCACGGTGCGCAATGCGAACCCATGGTCCACATCGTTGCGGTTTGGGGCATTGCCGACAAGCAACGTCAACAACGGCAGCAGCTCGGACATATTCTATTTCGCGGGTCTGCCATTTCCGTTCACGATCAGCGGGGACGGCCGCGCCCTGTCCGGCATGGCTGTATCCGCAGGCATTGACACCCGTTATCAGATCCACACCGACCAGACATCGGCCACGTTTTTGACCGCATCCGTCAACGCCCGCAGCTATGTTTTGAGTGACGCCGCCCGCGCCCAAGCACCAGGTGCCAAGGGCAGCGATTATGCTGACGCGTCCGTTCAGTTCGGCATCGCGCACAACCGCGTTTTGACCCAAGGGGCCAACCCGACATCGTTTTCAATCAACGTGGGCCAATCATGGTATGGCGGCCTGCCCACATTCGACGGGCAGCACATCGACACCCGTTTTGCGAACGCCCGCCTGCGCCATTCATGGACGTTGTCGGATACGGATCGGTTGAATGTGTCACTATCACGCGATGTGACTGACAAGCTGAGCTTCAACAGCAAATTGCGCAGCCATAAAACGAGCCTGACAGCAACATGGACCCACGCATGGCCCAACAGCGACACATTCAGGTTCGGAGCCACAGTCACGCGCAACGATTCACCAACGCCAGATTCAGACTATAAATCAGTTACTTATCGTGTGAACTACGATTTTGACAAACCCTATAACGGTATCCTTTTCGGTCTTGGTCTGGATGTTGAGAAACGCGATGTTGGCCAATCCATCTACGTGACAGAGCCGCGCAACGACACCAATATCGGCGTCAGCCTTTCGATGCAGTTCAAGGAATTCGCGTTTTACGGGTTTGAACCTGTGGTCAAACTGGAACGCCGCCGCAATCGCAGCAACGCCGATCTGTTTGACCGCGATTATTCATCCATTGGATTTGATTTGCGGTCTTCGTTCTAAGCCGTTGCCGTGCGCCCAGCGCGTGCTATCGTTGTCCCAACCAAACAAGGGAGCGGCCGCATGAGCCTGACATATTTACATACAATGGTGCGGGTCAAAGACCTTGACGCCTCGATCGCGTTTTTCGAACTGTTAGGGTTGAAGGAAACCCATCGGCATGAAAATGAAGGGGGCCGGTTTTCACTGATTTTCATGGCGCCTCCTGGTCAAGAAGACTGCCCTGTTGAGCTGACATATAACTGGGACGGCGATGATGCGTTGCCATCCGACAGCCGCCATTTCGGGCATCTGGCCTATCGCACAACGGATATTTACGCGCTGTGCCAAAAACTGATGGACAACGGGATCACGATCAACCGCCCGCCGCGTGATGGGCACATGGCGTTTGTGCGATCCCCTGACAATATCTCGATCGAGCTGTTGCAAGAGGGTGATGATCTGCCGGCGGCAGAGCCGTGGGCGAGCATGGAAAACACCGGACATTGGTAAGGGCGGCTGCCCTGCTTGCGGCGCTGTGGGCTGGCCCCGCAGACGCCTGTCGATTGGCGTTAATCCTTGCGATTGATGTGTCGTCATCCGTTGATGCAGCCGAGGACGGCTTGCAAAGGAATGGTCTGGCGGCGGCCTTGATCGACCCTGCGGTTGAAGCTGCGTTTTTCATCAGCCCCGATCCCGTGTCATTGTTAGTGATGGAGTGGTCGGGGCGTTACAATCAGCAGATATTGTTGGACTGGCGCACGATTTCTACACCCCAAGATTTGTTTGACGCCGCCAATTCCGTCGCCCGTAGTGTTCGTTTGCACAATGATTTCCCGACTGCGATGGGCTATGCCTTGGGCTATGCGGCGGTGCAGTTCGAACGCGTGCCCACCTGTTTGACCAAAACGATTGATATGGCGGGCGACGGGGTAAATAACGACGGGTTTGGCCCGCCCGAGGCCTATGCCGCGTTCCCGTTCGATGGGGTAACCGTCAATGGGTTGGTCGTGAATGGCGCAGATTTTGAAGGAGAAACCGACCTCATCCCGTTTTTCCAATCGCAAGTGATCCGTGGGCCTGGCGCCTTTATCGAGGTCGCAAACGGGTTCGAAGACTACGAACGCGCGATGCAGCGCAAATTGCTGCGCGAACTGACATCCATGATTATCGGAAGCGGCCCAGATACCTCCGCCCCGCGCGGATGAAGTGGCTGATCGTCTGTCTGGTGATCTTGGGATCACAGGCGCAGGCGGCATGTCGGCACGCATTGGTTCTGGCACTGGATGTTTCAGGATCGGTCGACGATGACGAATACCGCCTGCAACGGGATGGGGTCGCGACCGCGCTATTGCGGCCCAAGGTGCAGGATTTATTGCTGCGGTCATCGCCAGTGCCGGTCAGTTTGGCCGTTTTCGAATGGAGCGGCCCAACCCACCAAAGCATGATCCTGAATTGGACGGTTTTGAACACAGACACCGCGCTGCAATCTGCGGCGGCCACAATTCGCCAAGCGCCACGGATCAAAGGCGATCTTACGACTGCACTGGGGTCCGCGATGCAGTTTGGTGCAAATCTTTTGGCGCAAAAACCCGGTTGCTGGCGGCAAACCATTGATATTTCCGGCGACGGAGAGGCCAACACCGGCCCCCGCCCCCAAGACATCACCACCCTGCCCGCAAATATCACAATCAACGGATTGGTCATTGGTGCGGGCGATCAGTTCCGTCGCGATGAACGGGCCGCCGATATCAAAGAACTAAGCGCCTATTTCGAATCCTATGTTCTGCGCGGTGCGGATGCGTTTATTGAAACTGCGCTTGGGTTTGACAGCTATGCAGATGCGATGGAACGCAAACTGTTGCGCGAACTTGCGTCGCTTGCACTTGGTGCCGCACCAGATAGCCAGCCGATCACGGCAGGCTTGCAATCAAATATAATGCCGCGGCAGCGGCCCCTTTGGATCAAGCCACGTCAGTAGATGTAACGGATCTGTTCGGTCCAGTATCGTTCCACCCGCCGCAATGCGGTTGTGATGTCTTCGATGCCTTGGTGGTCCAGCACACCTTTGCTCATCAATCCGGCGGCATGTGTTGCGAATAATTCGCCCACAACCTTGCGCACATCGCGCCCCTTTGGTGTCAAGCTGACGCGCACGGACCGGCGGTCGATTTCCGATCGTTGGTGGTGCATAAACCCCGTATCCACCAGCTTTTTCAAATTATAACTGACGTTGGATCCTTGGTAGTAGCCACGCGATTTCAGCTCGCCCGCCGTCACCTCATTGTCGCCCACGTTAAATAGCAACAGCGCCTGCACCGCGTTGATTTCCAACATGCCAACACGTTCGAATTCATCCTTGATCACGTCAAGCAACAGCCGATGCAGCCGTTCCACAAGGGTCAACGAATCCAGATAACTGTTCATAAATGCCGCGGCGTGGGCGGTTCCACTTTTTTCGCCCTCTGGGGCCACGTCTGAATGGATACTCATGATCTTCTGTCTCCGACTAACTCTGCTCGGATCCAGCTTTGCACCAAATTTACGAAAATTCGGTTAAGTCACATTAGACATTATCGACGGTTGGTTTGGTCAACCCGGTTGCCCCCGCACTGATCTGTGCCACCAAATCGGCAAAGGGCGCAGGCGGTTCAACTGTTCCGCCAACCCATGCATATAGGTCGTGATCGTTTTCGGCCAAAAGCGCGTCAAACCGCGCCAACCCGTCCGCGTCCATATCGTCCAGCGCACGCCCCGCAAAGTCGGACAGGATCAGGTCCATTTCCTTGATCCCGCGCCGCATGGACCGCATACGCATCCGTTTGATCATCACCTCACGCGTTTCCATCGGATTACCCCCGCAGCAACAGGCGCAGCTTTTTCTCAAGCCGACCCATGTCTTGGGCCGCGCGCGCTATCTCTGCGCGCAAGCTACGCATCTGGGTCAACACGCTGGCAATGTCTGCGTCATCGGTCAGCACCTCGGTCGGTTCTTCGGGGCCTTCGCCCTCGCCTGTTAGCAACCAAACAAGCGACACACCCAACATGCCCGACAACATCTGCAACCGGTTCGCACGCGGTTCCTTCAGGTCGTTTTCCCACGCTTGCATTGTCACCAGTTTCACACCCAACTGTTTGGCCAATGTGGACTGCGTGTGCCCTGCTGCCTCGCGTGCGCCGGCCAATCTGTCGCCGAATGTTGCGGCGTCTTCGCTGAACCAGTTGTCGTCTTCTGCTGGGCTGCTCATGTGGGATCGTCCTTCTTGCTTGCGTCAGGGCTGTTCATCACCCTATGACAGACACGAACACAATTTGCCACCGGATGACCATCATGTCTTTTCTGTCTGCGACACTCGACCGCGTTAAACCATCCCCCACAATCGCTGTGACCACCAAAGCCCAAGAGCTGAAGGCCGCGGGCCGCGACGTGATCGGACTTGGCGCAGGCGAGCCTGATTTCGACACGCCGCAGAACATCAAAGACGCCGCAGTCACAGCCATTGCTGATGGCCGCACGAAATACACAGCCGTTGATGGCATCATCGAGTTGAAAGAGGCGATCTGCGCCAAATTCGCCCGCGACAACGACCTGACCTACTCCCCGTCCCAAGTCACCGTGGGCACAGGCGGCAAGCAGGTCATTTACAACGCGTTCATGGCGACCCTGAACCCCGGCGACGAGGTGATCATTCCAGCCCCCTATTGGGTCAGCTACCCCGATATGGTCAAACTGGGCGGCGGCGAGCCTGTGTTCGTCGAAGGCGTGATGGAGCAAGGCTACAAAATCACAGCCGAACAGCTTGAGGCCGCGATTACACCGAACACAAAATGGTTCTTGTTCAACTCGCCCTCTAACCCGACGGGTGCGGGTTACAGCTGGTCCGAACTGAAGGCGTTGACCGATGTATTGCTGCGCCACAGCCATGTCTGGGTCATGACGGATGATATGTATGAACATCTGGCCTACGGCGATTTCAAGTTCTGCACCCCTGCCCAAGTTGAACCACAGCTTTACGACCGCACGTTGACCATGAACGGTGTGTCCAAAGCATACGCCATGACAGGCTGGCGCATCGGCTATGCGGCAGGCCCGGAGGTATTGATCAAGGCGATCCGCAAGGTGCAATCCCAATCCACGTCAAACCCCTGTTCCATCAGCCAATGGGCCGCCGTGGAGGCGCTGAACGGCACGCAAGACTTCCTTGCGCCGAACAATGAATTGTTTGTGACCCGCCGCGATCTGGTGGTTGATCTGCTGAACAAAGCACCAGGCATCGTCTGCCCGCGTCCAGAGGGGGCGTTTTATGTCTATCCCAGCATCGCAGGCTGCATCGGCAAAACATCCAAGGCAGGCACGTTGATCGAAAACGACGAAGTATTCGCGACCGCATTGCTAGAAGAAACCGGCGTGGCCGTGGTATTCGGCGCAGCCTTCGGCCTGTCCCCCAACTTCCGCGTCAGCTATGCGACGTCGAACGAGGCGCTGGAAGAAGCGTGCAAGCGGATCATCGGGTTTTGCGAGGGGTTGGGCTAGCGTCCAATTTCCGCGCTAGCCATAAGAACCCTCTCCCGCAACAACGGCGCAACGTGAATATGATCGAAACCGCAGAAGTATTCTTTGTTAACAGTCTCGCTATTTTCGGTGACTGGGATCTTTTGCAGTTCAACGGTAAAGCTAGGTTTAGTGCTAAGATTAGCTTTCGACTGATCGTCAATGATTGTTACGGTCTCTCCTTCTCCGGATGTAAATGACCAGGTGTCTCCATTTCCTACCGCCGCAGCAGACATCTGAATCAAATGTGTTTTGAGAATCTGATGGTCTTCCTCAGTGAGACAAAATTCAGTCGTTTCATAAAGTTGCCAATAGATGTTATCCGCGACCGAAAATTCAGATCCATCAGCGCGAGCGTTTATCTCGTTAGCAACGAAGGTTTCAGCTTCAAATACAACAACTCGGTCCAAAAGCGTTATGAAGTCGTTGTTAAAACCACTCTCGTCGATTTCGGGCTCTTGATCGACCACAATGCGAGACGACACCAAAATTGGGCGATCAATATTATCCATTAAGGAATAGTCGAACGTGCTGTCAAAGAACCAACAATAACGACAAGAAAAATTGGTCAGAGAATTATATAACACCAACCCATTTCTCAATCTTGCGTTGCGCACGTGCCAATTACTTCCGACAACACCTTCAAAAAATATATCGAGTTCAATTTGTTCCGCTATAAATCCGTCGATGTGCGCACCTGCAAAATTCACTTCTCGCACGTAGGGTTGATCAAAACAGACAAAATCACAGTTCTGCCTTTCGTCACTACTGCTCCAAAATGATCCTTCTGAAAAACGAACGTTCGTGTAAATAGGTGGCGAGATGCAAGTTCCATCTTCGAAAATCCCAACAGCCTCGCACGATAGGTCAGCGCCAACGATCTGACTGCCTCCTTCAACGATGGTATTCAACGCATTCCCTTTGCCGATGTCGCCACCCGCCCGTGTAAGCAACAACTCCCATGCGGTTGCGATTTGGGCGAGTTTGCGGAACTCGGCTTCTTCGATGCGGTCGGCGCGTTCTTCGCTGCGCACTGTGATGTCTTGGCGCAGGGTGATGATCGTCACGACCAATGCCCAGATACCAAGGGCCGCGAGGATGCGTGTCAGCCACATGCCTGTGAGCCAATCGGCAATTTTGTGAAGCCCCGCGGTCCAGCCTGTATCTGGCGCAGGCTGTGGCAGGCGGTCGATGACGGCGTCGAGCTTCGCCTCTAACCGGTCCATGCGGGATGGGGTGCTGGGGGGCGGTGTCGGGGTATCGTCTGGATGGGTCATGCTAAAAATCGCCTTTTGGTCAATGGGGCAAATGTTAGATGACCCTGTCGGTCACGCAACCCCCCGTTGACATCGGCCCTTGCATGGGGCTGTTGTGGCGCATGGATATGATCACCGCCAATCTTCCAAGTCGCGATTTTACGGCGACGGCTGCATTCTATGCCCGTTTGGGATTTGACGTGGCATTTCAAGATGATGGCTGGATGATATTGCGCCGTGGTGATCAACTGGTCGAATTTTTCCCGCATCCCGATTTGGACCCAAAGACAAGCTGGTTCAGCGCGTGTTTGCGCGTGGATGATATTGATGCGACCTATACTGCGTTTGCAAATGCCGGGCTGACAAACAATTCATCAACGCAATCGCCCCTGACGCCGCCAGAATATATCACACCCACCATTCGCATGTTTGCCTTTACAGATCAGGATGGTAGCTTGTGGCGATGTTTGCAGATTGAGGCCGCATAATGGGCGCCGAGTTACCAGATTATTATTTCCGCATCCGTGAAAACGGCGCGGCTGTGTTCCGTGTGGACACCGAAAACCGGCAGCGCCGGATCGAGATGGATCAGATCGCGCTTGTGAATGTCAACAAGGGCGAGGTGAAGCCGCACGGCGACCGCGATCTAACTGATACCGACATTGCGGCCATTCAGGACTGGCTTGATAACCGCGTGGCGTTGCTGGCCCAGCGTGACATCGACGATATTCACCGTGCGGTGGATTACATGAATATCACGACCCAATGGGTGCAATCAAAAGCATCAGAAGCCCAGCTGGAAGACGTGACCGATGCGCTGTTGCTAGCGATGCATGATCTGCGGTCTGTGCTTGTGCGCAAAAAGGCGGACCGGCTGATGAAAAAGCACGAAGCAGAACACGGCGCGGATTAAGCCGCCGTCAGGAACACCGACCTGCGCCAGAACCGCCACATCATCAGCACCGCCGCAACCGTTAGCCCCACAACCAGCCCCAGCCAAATGCCCACGCCGCCCATGCCGAATGTGAAGGCCAGCGCATAGCTGATCGGAAGGCCCACCACCCAATAGCTGATTGTCGCCATGATCATCGGCACTGTGGTGTCTTGCACCCCGCGCAACAGGCCAAGGGCCAACACTTGAGCCGCGTCCACAACTTGGAACAGTCCCGCCATCGCAAGCAGCGACACACCGATGCGCAGCAACGTGGCCTTTTCCGGCTCACCCGGGTCAATGAACACCGTGATCAGCGGTTCTGGTATCAACAAGAACACCAGCATTGTTGCCACCGCAAAGATGGCGGACATGGTAATAGCGACAGTTGCCCCACGCCGCAGGCTGGGTTCATCCCCACGCCCCAATGCGCGGCCTGCGCGCACGGTGGCTGCTTGGGAAAAACCGATGTGCACCATGAATGTCAGGCTGGCCAGTTGGATCGCAATGCCGTGGGCTGCCAGCTCAAGCGGTCCGATCCAGCCCATCATCACGGCGGATGCGGAAAACAGCCCGCCTTCGGCCAAGGATGTCAGGCCGATGGGCCAGCCAAGGCTGAACACTTTGCGCAAAATCTCGGTGTCGGGTTTCCAGACGTTTTGCAAAAGTTTGTATTGCGGTAGGCTGCGTAAGCCGTAGCCGAACAGGATCACCATGGTCACCAGCGTGACGATCAGGGATGCGATTGCCGCCCCTTGGATGCCCAGTTCAGGCGCGCCCAAATTGCCAAAGATCAGCGCATAGTTAATCCCTACGTTCAAAAGCGCCGTGCCCAGCGTTGCCCAAAGGATGATCGCCGTGTGTTCTAGTGCCGCAAGGTATGATTTCAGGGTCATTACCATCAATGCAGGCACCATCTGCCAGCCCGCGATAACCAGATAATCCTGCGCCAAACTTGCCACCTGCGGGTCTTGGCCCATTGCCAGCAGGATCGGTTCGGCAAAGAGCATCGGGATGGTAAAGACCAGACCGTATGCAATCGACAGCCACAGCCCCATGCGGGTGACACGGCGGACTTGCACCTCGTCGTCCGCTTCTGCTGCGGCGGCGACCATGGGTGTAACGGCAAAGGCAAACCCCGCCCCCACGATGAATGTGACAAAGAACATCGTCGTTGCAATCGTCACAGCAGCAAGCGCGGTGACGTTATACCACCCCAGCATGATCGTATCGGTCATATGGATCGCGAACTGCGCCAGATGTGACGCAATCAGTGGCCCGCCAAGTTTGAAAATGGCGCGGCGGTGCTCAGAATAGGTTTGTGCGACGTGTTCCATGGCCCTAGGCTTAGGCCTGTTCGCCCTGCCCGTCCAGCCATGTCAAAGGTTTCCCATCCATGTCCGACACGATGATCACCACCGCCCAAGCGTTTTACAAAAAGCTGGCCGCCAACAACACCAAGGCGTGGTGGGACGACAACCGCGGCACATATGATGAGGCGTTGAAACCGGCGGCCCTTACGTTGCTGGATGACCTGACCGCGCCACTGTCCGAAATCGCGGATTGTCCGGTGACGCCAAAGCTGTTTCGCCCGCACCGCGATGTGCGGTTTTCCAAGGACAAAACGCCTTATAAAACCCACCTGCATATGATGTGGACGCTGAACAGCGGGGCACGGCAGAACCCCGTTTTCTTTTTCGGGATTGGTGTGGATTATGTGACCGTAGGCACAGGTATGATGGGGTTTGAAAAACCCATGCTCGAGGACTGGCGCAAGTTTGTTGACCTCGACACCACACGCATTCTGGGCATCGTGAAGGGGGTCGAAGACAAAGGGTTCGTCTTGCGTGAACCCGCCCTGAAACGCGTGCCGCCTGCGTACCCTGCCGATCACGCGGGCGGCCATTTGCTGCGCATGAAGGGGTGCGTGGCATCCACCGATATCGGCCAGCCCGACAATCTGCCTACGGCCATCGTTGATGCCTGCAAAGCGGCCAGCCCCTTGACCAACCTGCTGTTACAAATCGCAGAATCGTAGGATGGGTTTTAACCCATCATGGCTGCAACACGTCACGCCATGAATGTTGCGGGGCAAAGCCAAGCATCGTCTTGGCCTTTGTATTGTCATAAAATGTCTCGTGCTCCGACATCTCGCGGCGTAGTGGCACATCGGCGTAGAACCTGTCCTTCACCTCAGCGCTGGGGATGCCCACAGAACAATCGTCGTTGGACACGTTGAACACCTCATACCCCAGCCCGTCGACGGCCAGACAGCGTTCCACCATCTGCCCCAGATCACGCGCATCAATATAGGCAAAGATATTGCGCCGACGACTGGCTGGATCATCCATAAATGCAGGAAAGTTTTTTGCGTATTCATGGGGTTCGATCACGTTGTTCAACCGCAGTCCGTAAATATCTACCCCGCTACGGGCCTGGAATGACCGCGCTGTGGCCTCGTTACACACCTTGGACATCGCATAGCTGTCGTGCGGTACAGTTGGGTGGTCTTCGTCCACAGGCACATAGTCGGGCTGCACGACACCATCGGCAAAACACACGCCATATGTCGTCTCGGAACTGGCGAAAATCACCTTGGGGATACCCAGCTTCACCGCCGCCTCGATCACGTTGTACGTCGATTGAGTGTTGATGCGAAAACACTCTGCATCCGTGCCGATCATCACCCGCGGCATTGCGGCGAAATGCACAACCGCATCGTATTTTGGCACACCAGTGCCAGCGTCCAATTCGTGAAAATCGACAAACTGCGACATCGCCCCGATGACTTGTCCGCTATCGGTCAGATCGAGCAACAGCTCTGGCCCGTCATTGCCAGACGACACCTGATCGGCGTTCACCACCGTGTGCCCAAGCCCCCGCAAATGCGCGACGCTATATTTGCCAGCCTTGCCGCTACCGCCTGTAAAAAATATCCGCATGTCGCCCCTTTCGCGTTTTGATCAGTGTGGCGCAGGAATTGCGCAGGCTCAATGGTTGTTGGCCCTTTCCCCTATGGCGCGTGCCTGTCATACTGTCATGAACACCAAGAAAATATGAGCAGCCCGACATGACCGACGATCTTTTGTCCAGCAACGGCCCTGACGATTACAACGCCGACAGCATTGAGGTGCTGGAGGGGCTGGAGCCTGTGCGCAAACGCCCGGGCATGTATATCGGCGGGACGGATGAACGCGCGCTGCACCATCTGGTGGCCGAGGTTCTAGATAACTCTATGGACGAGGCTGTTGCGGGCCACGCCAACCGGATCGAGGTCGAACTGCACGCGGATTATTCTGTCACGATCCGCGATAACGGCCGTGGTATCCCCGTTGATCCGCACCCGAAATTCCCCGACAAATCCGCGCTTGAAGTGATCTTGTGCACGCTGCACGCAGGCGGCAAGTTTTCGGGCAAGGCGTATCAAACCTCTGGCGGTTTGCACGGCGTTGGCGCGTCGGTGGTCAACGCGCTGTCTGATCTGATGGTCGTGCAGGTCGCACGCAACAAAGAACTGTATGAACAACGGTTCAGCCGCGGCATCCCACAAGGGCCAGTTGAAAAAATCGGCGCGGCCCCAAACCGGCGCGGCACCACGGTCACATTCCATGCCGATGACCAGATTTTCGGATCACACCGGTTCAAACCTGCGCGTCTGTTCAAATCGATCCGGTCCAAGGCGTATTTGTTTTCGGGCGTTGAAATCCGTTGGAAAACGGCGATTGATGACAAGGAAACCCCGCTTGAGGCGACGTTCCACTTTCCCGGTGGCTTGGCCGATTATCTGGGCGAAACGTTGGGGTCATCCACGACCTATTCGGAAAAACCATTCGCCGGCACCGTCGATTTTCAGGAAAAATTCGGACAACCAGGCAAGGTGGAATGGGCCATCAACTGGACCCCTGCCCGCGACGGTTTCATCCAATCCTATTGTAACACCGTCCCCACCCCTGAGGGCGGCACGCATGAGATCGGATTCTGGTCGGCTGTTCTGAAAGGCGTCAAAGCCTACGGCGAACGTGTCAGCAACAAAAAGGCCGCCCAGATCACCCGCGAAGACCTGACCACGGGCGGCTGTGCACTGGTGTCATGTTTCATCCGCGAGCCGGAATTTGTGGGCCAGACCAAGGACCGTTTGGCCACAACAGAGGCGCAGAAAATGGTTGATCTGGCCGTGCGCGACCATTTCGACACTTGGCTGGCCGCGGATACCAAGGCCGCGGGTGCGATCCTTGATTTCCTTGTGCTGCGGTCGGAAGAACGCCTGCGCCGCAAGATGGAAAAGGAAACGGCGCGTAAAACGGCCACGAAAAAGCTGCGCCTGCCCGGGAAATTGACCGACTGCACCGCCAAAAACCGCGAGGGCACGGAGCTGTTCATCGTGGAAGGTGACAGCGCGGGTGGCTCGGGCAAAGGCGCACGCAACCGCGTGAACCAAGCCCTGCTGCCGCTCAAAGGTAAAATCCTGAACGTGCTGGGTGCTGCGTCCAACAAGATCAACACCAACGCCGAGATTAACGACCTGTGCGAGGCGTTGGGCGTTGGCATGGGCACGAAGTTCAACGTCGATGACCTGCGTTACGACAAGATCATTATCATGACCGATGCGGACGTCGACGGCGCGCATATTGCGTCACTTTTGATGACATTCTTCTTTACCCAGATGCGCCCGCTGATTGACCAAGGGCATTTGTATCTGGCCTGCCCGCCGCTATACCGCCTGACCCAAGGGGCCAACCGTTTGTATGTGTTGGACGACGCGGCCAAGGACGAGGCGCTGGCCAAGGGCTTGGGCGGCAAGGGTAAAATCGACGTGCAGCGGTTTAAGGGCTTGGGCGAGATGGACGCCAAAGACCTGAAAGAAACGACAATGGACCCCACAACCCGCAAACTGATCCGCGTGACGATCCACGACGATGAACCGGGTGACACGGCTGATCTGGTTGAGCGTCTGATGGGAAAAAAACCGGAACTGCGGTATCAGTATATTCAAGAGAACGCCCAGTTCGTTGAGGAGCTGGATATTTGAGTGATAAAGACAAAACCAACACACTTCCGGAACATAAACATGACAACTTAGCCAGTTGGGGTCTGCGAATAACTTGGGTTTATCTCATCATCCTAGTCGGCGGAATCCCAGTCGCCGGTATGCTAGGCGCAATCAACATTCGGCCACTAGACCTAAATGAATTGGGGGATTTCCTAGCCGGAGCATTTGGCCCGCTCGCAATCGCTTGGCTTGTCTTAGGTTTTTTCCAACAGGGTCAGGAACTTAAGAACAGCGTTGATGCATTGAGGCTTCAAGCAGAAGAACTGAGTAAGTCGGTTGAACAACAGGTGGCTATGGTTGGGATCACCGAAAAGCAACTGGACCTAGATATCGCAGTAAGAGATGAACAGGTACGGTCAAGTGTTTCGCGGGAATTGCCACTCTTACGGTGCGCATCTGGTGGGAACGGTTCATCCGCAAAGCTAAATGCCAGATACTTTACGTTCCGTTTGATAAATATTGGCCCTGATGCAACCGATGTAACGCTTTTTTTAGATGATGCTCAAATACAAAAAGATCCTCGCGAATTAGGGATGATTGCAAATAAGCAGCAAAAGGATTTTAGGTTCAACATTCCGCTAAATCCTGATGGATCGTGGGATTGGGAAGCCAATTTGACAGTTTTAAGCGTTAACATTCGAGGCAAGAAGAGAGAACAAATCTTTCGTATCGGCAACTTTCGACCGGAGGTTATTAGCTGCATACCTGAAAATGTCTGAGACGCGCCCGAACCGAGGGGCAGGAAGCGAAGCGCCCGCCCCGTGGGGGCGGTTCGGGCGCTGCTCAGTCTTTGACTGAGCAAAGGGTGGGGTTAGCTTTGTAGGCTTTCCAAATACTCTGTCAGCATCAGCAGGTCGGCGGGGACCGGGGTTCCTAGGCCGTCGCGCTCTACGATGATGGTGTCGCCCATGCCGCCTGCGCCGAACTCTGGCATGGCGCCGGAAAAGTGGGGGTCTCGGTTCAGGCCGTCGATCGTGCTCATGACGTAATCTGTTGGAAAGACGCCGCCGTTGCGGGCGGACAATGTTGTCAGGTCGGGCGCCATCTGGATCAGGTTGCGCGACATTGGGCCGTCACCTTTTCCATCGGCGCCGTGGCAGGCTGCACAGTTGTCGATGAACAACCGCTGACCATCAGGTTCGGCCACGTCGACGCAACCCGCCAAGCCCAAAGCCGCCACTAAATAAGTAATCCGCATGTGATCCTCCTGCCCTGTGTGTTTTTTAACAGCATAACGGCAGGAGGACGCAGCACAATGATCTAGATCAATTAGCGCAGGTTTAGGTTGCTTACCGCCGCTTGGATCACGGAATTGGTGTCGTCGCTATCACCCGAAACGGCAAGGCCGATCAGCGCCCCTTTTGTGCCGCCGAACGCGCGGGCAAAGTCAGCCGCAAGGTCCACGTTTTCAGAGGCCGAGCCTGTGCCAGCCTTGCGCAGCGGGATTGTCACGCCGCCGCGCCCGTAAGGGGATTTCAAGATCGCGCCGCGACCATGGTTGCCGCCCCAAGCGTATTGCATGACGCGCACGTCATTGCGCCCCAGCAGCGACCGGATGCCAGCGCCCGCCAGCGACGGGGCCACATCGGCGGGGACAAACACAAAGTAGACAGAGATATTGCGATCATCGCCGCCCTTGCGCGACAGATCGGTTGCGGGAACGGATTGGCTGACGGACCAGTTCCATGACGCGCCGTTTGCGTCCCAGTCGCCTTGGCCCACGCGCGTCCATGCGATGCTGACAGAGCCATTCGATGTCATCGAAAGAGAGTTGCCGAACGAATAGTCGTTGGATGAAAACAGCGAGAGTTTCTGTTCCTTCCACCCCGACGAAAAGCTGACGGGCCCAGCGTGGGCGGTGGTGGTGGCAAGTGCGAGAGCGGCGGAGAGTAGAAGGCGCATAAAACGGGTTCCTTTTCAAAACTGTTAGAAGCTGTTTAGCTGACAACGCGGCCTGCGTCCGAAAAGTTGCGGGTATTCACAGAATTGTCAGCGTGTCGTGAAAAGGAGCCTTGATGCAGTATCTGGTTATTATGTTTGCGGCGGGATTGGGAATTCCGGTGTTGGCGGCGCTGAATGCGGGGCTGGGCCGCTGGGTCGGATCGCCCGCGATTGCAGCGACCGTGCTGTTTGCGGTGGCATTTGGCGCGGCTGCACTCGTGACGTTTGGCATGGGTGCGCAGGGCTGGGCCAAGATTGCCAGCGCACCAAAGCATTTGTTTTTCGCAGGTGTGCTGATCGCGTTTTACGTGCTGTCGATCACATGGATCGCCCCTGTGATCGGGATCGGGAACGCGGTGTTCATGGTGCTGTTGGGACAGATTGTCGCCGCCGCCGTGATTGACCATTTCGGGTTGTTTGGCGCTGTGGCCACGCCGCTGTCATGGGCGCGCATGGGCGGCATTGCGGTGATGACGGCTGGCATCGTGATGGTGCAGCGCGCCTAGGTGCAAAGCCGCGATTGCGGATCAAGGCGCACGTAGTCCCGCGCGCTGACCCAATGGATTTTGTCGCTGGGCACAAATTGCCATTCCGCCAAGAACCGTTCCTTGACCCCACCACGCAGATAACGCGCCATTTGCGGGTTGCCGACAGGCCCGACATTGACGTCCGAGCTGTGGAAACCGATTTTGGCATTTGGCGCGATACAGGCGTTGGGGAGGGTCGTGAAAATCACACAAGCCGACGCGCAATAATTGCGGATTTTAACCGGCCCACCCCAGCGTTTGAGCATGGCACGGTCTGCCTCGGCGCTGATGATTTGGCCACCGCCGTCTTTTTTGATGATATAAGCTTCACCTGTCACAGGCGCGGGCCGTCTGTCGGTGCAACCTGCCATCAGCAGCGCACAAATCAGCAGCCCTGCCCGCATATTACCCTGCCAGCGCCGTGACCTGCGCCCAAAGCGCGTCTGGCACGTCGATCACATCCATCGCGGTGCGGTTGGCACCGGGGATGCGCGCGCCGTCCTGTTCGGCAACCGCATCGGCCACCCGCGCAAAGCGATCAGCAAAGCTGTCACCATATGTTGACGGGTCCATCAGGATATAAAACTGTCCAAGGCCGTGCGGTTTGCCATCGGGCAGTTTCAACCCGCTGACGTCCAATGAGTTGACCGATCCTGTCATGCCAGCGGCCAAGAGTTCGACCATCAGGCCAAAGCCCCAGCCCTTATACCCGCCAGCAGACACAAGCGCGCCTTTCAGCGCCGCATCGGGGTCTGTGGTGTCGTTGCCATCTGCATCCACGGCCCAGCCTGTGGGGATTTTTTCGCCCGCAGCCTTGGCCATTGTGATTTTCCCCAAGGCCACGGCAGAGGTTGAGAAGTCAAAATGCATCGCGGGTTCACCATCACCTGGCACGGTCATGGCGATTGGATTTGTGCCGATCACACGGGCGTTGCCACCCGGTGGTGCGACCACGGGCGATGCGTTGGTCATGCCAATGGCGATCAAGCCCTTTGCCGCGATTTGTTCGGTGAAGAACCCCAATGATGTGCAGGTGTGCGCGTGGGCCACGGCCAATGTGGCCACCCCGTTTTCACGCGCTGTCTGGACAGCCAGATCAAGCCCAGCAGCAAAGGCCGGTTGCGCAAAACCGAATTTTGCATCGACCATTACAGCGCCACCGCGGGGTTTGCTGACGACAGGGTCAACGGTGCCATTCACGCGACCAGAGGCAAGCTGCGTGCAATAGCTTTCGAGGTAATAAAGCCCGCAGATCACGTTGCCCAATGCTTCGGCGCGGGCGACGGCGCGGGCGACGTGGCCCGCCTGCGCGTCAGCGGCGCCATGGGCGATCATCGCCGCTTTGCTTGTTTTTTCAATCTCTTGGATGGTGATCTTCATAGTGTTTCCAGTCTTCCAGCAGTCATGCGCACCATGCGATCCATGCGTGCGGCCAATTCAAGGTTATGGGTGGCGATCACGGCCGCAAGGCCTGTGCCGCGCACCAGTTCCATCAACGCATCAAACACGCGGTCTGATGTGTCGGGGTCAAGGTTGCCTGTGGGTTCATCCGCCAGCAAAAGCTGTGGCTTGTTCGCCAATGCACGGCAAAACGCGACCCGCTGTTGTTCCCCACCTGACAATGCCGCGGGGCGGTGATGGCCGCGTTCAGCGATCCCGACACGGGTGAGCAGTTCGGTGGCGCGTGCTGTGGCGTCCGCCTCGGTTACCCCGTTGGCTAACTGTGGGAGGACGATGTTTTCGAGCGCGGTAAATTCCGGCAGCAAGTGGTGGAACTGATAGATAAATCCCACGTCATTGCGCCGCACGGCGGTGCGTTTGCGATCCGACAGTTTGGTCATGTCCTGGCCCGCGATCTGCACTGTGCCCGCGTCGGGCGTGTCAAGCAGCCCTGCGATGTGCAGCAGCGTGGATTTACCCGCACCAGATGGCGCGACAAGGGCCACGACCTCGCCCTTGGCCACTTGCAAATCGGTCCCTTGCAGAACCGTCACGGCGTTGGGCTTGCCGATGTTATAGCCTTTGGTGATGCCCGTCAGGGAAAGGATGTTATTCATAGCGCAGCGCCTCGACGGGGTTCATGCGGGCCGCACGGCGCGCGGGGAATATGGTGATGATCCAAGACAAGCCCAGCGACAGTGCGACCGATTTCAGCACGTCCTCTAGCCGCAGTTGCGCGGGCAATTCGTAGATCCCCCTGATTGACGGGTCCCAGACCCCGCCCCCTGCGATATAGTTCACGGCGCTGAAAATCTGGTCGATATAAATCGCAAACAGGCAGCCAAAGGTCACACCAAGGATGGTGCCCAATGTCCCGATCCCTGCCCCGCAGATGAAAAAGATGCGCAAGATCGACCCTTCGGTCAGGCCCATTGTGCGCAGGATGCCGATGTCGCGGCCCTTGTTTTTGACCAGCATGATCAGGCCCGAAATGATGTTCATCGACGCGATCAGCACAAGGATCGACAAGATGACAAACATCACGTTGTCCTCAACACTGAGCGCGCGCAGGAATGATCCCGCACTGTCGCGCCATGTCCAGATCAGCGTATTCGGCCCACCGACACCAAGGATATCAGGCAACACGTCATCGACTGTATCGGGGTCTGCGACCATGACTTCAATCTCGTCCACAAGCCAGTCACGGTTAAAGAAGGTCTGCGCCTCTGCCAGCGGCATATAGACCCGCGTGCGGTCAATGTCGTAGCGCCCAGCGGTAAAGATATAGACGATTTCATAGGCGTTGGTGCGCGGGCTGGTGCCCATTGCGGTGCGCACACCATTGGGGCTGATGACCTTGATCCGGTCACCGACGGACGCCCCAAGTTCACGCGCTACACCTGACCCGATCGCGATGCCTTGGTCGAAATTGTCGATGCTGCCCTGTGCCTCTATAGGGTCGGCGACGCGCGGGATCGTGCGCAGATCGGCCAGTGTGATGCCGTACACTTCGATACCGGTGTTAAAGTTGGTGCGGTTGGCCATAACCTGACCGCGCACCAAGGGGGCGGCGCGTGTTACACCTTCAACCGCTGCCAATGACGCGGCAAGCTGTTCGTAGTCCCCGATTGTGCGCAGCACTTGGTTTGTGCCTGCAATCGGGGTTTGCTGGTAAACGGTGACATGGGCGTTGGAGCCAAGGATGGTGTCCACAAACTCTGCTCGAAAGCCGGAGCGCACAGCAAGTGTCGCGATCAGCGCGAACACGGCCAAAGTGACGCCAATCAGGGAAATCCATGTCATCACGCTGACCCCGCCTTCGGCGCGTTTGGCGCGGATATAGCGCCACGCGATCATCCATTCGAATTTCGCAAAGGGGGCGGTGCTGGCCATGGGCGGTCCTGTCATTGGTTTTGCGGCAAATTGGGGGGTTGGCGCGGGATGGTCAAGCTACCAATGGTTGCCCGACGCTTGAAGATGCGCGATATCCTGCCCGATTGCTGCCTGTTTGCCCGCAGCGGCCCAGATCAGGCCACGCGACAGCATGTCATGGGCGGGGCCGCTGGCGATGATATCCGCCTGATGGCCCAGCGCGTTGAAATACACGCGCCCCAGCCCCCAGTTTCGCGTCCAAGCCACAGGCATATCCACCGCCCCGTTCGGGCTGTGATACCATGTCACGACATCGGTGCGGGTGGTGGCAAGCACGGTATTGGCCGGATCAACATGCAAGTAGTATTGTTCAGATGTGACGTCAAAATCGGGAATGCCCGCGACCAGCGGATCATCGGATGTGATGGTCACGCGGTGCGCCACGCCATCGCCGCCAGGGTGCGCGACCCAGTTGGCCCCTGTCATAAATTGCCAAAGCGGAACCGACCGGAACGCATCGCACATGCCGCCATGACACCCCGCAAGACCCGTGCCGCGGGCCACGGCCTCTGACACATTGGTGGCGGCGTCGCGGCTGATGTCGCCGTCTGTCCAGATGGGCACAATCAGGTCATAGGTTTGCAGATCATTCGCGTCATCAAACACCGAAAGGCTGTCGACGACATTGGGTGTGATGCCCGCATCGGCGCATATTTTGGCGCAAAGCGATGCGACTTGTTCTGGCTGGTGTCCATCCCAGCCGCCCCAAACGATCAGCGCCTTCATGCTGTCACCCTGCGGCGGAACGGCCACGCCAGCAGCGACAAAAGCCCGCCGATGATCGCCCAACCACCCACAAAGCCCACGCCAGCAGCCACAGCACCCGGCGCATTCAGCGGCACAGCAGGCGCGTAAGCATCCCATGTGCGCGCAAATGTTTCGGTATCCGTGATCCGGTGCGGCATCATCAAACGATCCATCGCAGAGGCGTTTTGCAAGGTCGCCAGGTTGTCGGACAATACCGCATGGCGAGTGAAGGTCCGGCGCATGTCGTCTTGGCGATCTTGCAAAAATGCAGTGCCTGTCATTTGGTCAAACGCTTGGGTGCGCGTCAGGCCTGACCGCATGGCGGAGGCCTCAAAATCGGCCACAACGACCGTAAGCGCATCAACCTGACCGCCAAGCCGCTGGGTATATTGCTGTGAAAATTCTGGATATTGCGAAAGCCCAGCCGCCCCAAGAAGGCCGCCCGCCACTGATAAGATACGAAGCATTTTAATGCGTTCCATTGTTTTTGCCTGCTTGGGGCAGAGCATAAGCGAAGCAATCGTTTCGCGGAATGGCAAAATTGCGTGTGTAAAGTATATTTGACACAACGTCAGTAATTTCATACCAAATGTTAAAGACAGCAAACATTGATTCGAGGATTTGTCATGCCACATGAAGAACGCAACGCTTGGGGGGCACTGATCGCCAGCGCCATCACTTTCATCTATTTCGGCGGCCAGATTTGGGCTGCAACGGTCGCTGGCGGCTATGCGATTGCGGACGGATTACGCCTGTGGGCATGGGATGTTCTGTACCTGATGGGCGGCGGCATCGTGATTACGATTATCGTGATGATCGCGTTCAATATCCTGTATGCGATTGTGACAAACACGCCCAACCCCAGCTTTATCACAGATGAACGCGACACCATGATCAGCAGACGCGGTGTGCAGGTCACGTTGGTGATTGCCAGCGCAGGGTTCATCGCCGCCGTCATTATGTTGGCGCGTGGGTGGGGTGCTGTGGGTGCGCTGAATGCCATATTGATCGGCATGGCCGCAGGCGCTGTTGCCGGTGATCTTTATAAGGTCGCTGTTTACCGGTTCGGGCTGTAACCCGATGGCCAAGACACAGATCGCAAATACCATTCGCAGGTGTCGGTTCGACGCCGACGAGATGACGCAAAAGGCGCTGGCCGACCATGTGGGTGTCACCCGTCAAACGATCATCGCAATCGAGAATGCCAAATATTCACCAACGCTTGAACTGGCGTTTCAGATCGCCGCTGTGTTCGGCAAGGAGCTGAGCGAGGTGTTCACATATACCCCAGAGGAGACAAAGCCATGATGCGCCGACCCTTTACCATTCCCACCGCTTTATATTTCTTTAGCTTTCTCACGATCATGTTTGCCATTGTGCAGGCCGTGCAAATTCCGCTGGGCGCGTTGCCCGAGGAAAGCGCGCGTATTGCCACGATGCCCTATTCACATTTTGCCCACGCGGTTGGTGGGGCGTTGTTTGGCATATTGGGTCCGATCCAGTTTGGTCGCGTTCTTGCCCGCAGATACGGTCGATTGCACCGCGTGATGGGCCGCGTATTTGTGGTGGCTGGCGCGGCGCTGTCGATCAGCTCACTAAGCATGTTGTGGCAGTTCCCCGATAGCGCCACGCCGTTGGTCAGTGGGACACGATTGGTGTTTGGCATTTTGCTAGGGTTTGCTTTGGTCAAGGCTATGCTGGCTGTGCGCAACCGTCAATTTAACCTGCACCGCGACTGGATGATCCGCGCCTATGCCATTGGGGTTGGGGCGACAGCCGTGTCGATGGTGTTCATCCCGATTTTCGCAATCACGGGAGAGCCGCCAACCGGTTTGGTGTCTGATCTGGCCTTTGTCGGGTCGTGGGTGGTTTGCGTGGCCATTGCCGAATTGGTCGTGCGCAAACTGAATGCAGCAAACATGGAAGGACGCATCGCATGACCCGTTCAAGAGGATTCTGGAACCTGATTGCCAAGTCGTATTCAAAACAGGCGATTTCTGATCCCGCCAATTATGAGGCAAAGCTGGCACAGACCCGCGCATTAATGCACCCCGACATGACCGTGTTGGAGTTCGGGTGTGGCACAGGATCAACCGCGTTGCTGCACGCCCCGCATGTCGCGCACATCACGGGTATTGATTATTCCCCCAAGATGATCGCGATTGCGCAGGCCAAGCCTGCAAATGACGGCAACGTGGCCTTTCACACATCGACGCTAGAAGATTGGAAAGCGCCCGACGCCAGTTATGACATGGTGCTGGGGCTGAACATTCTGCATTTATTGCCCGACCATCGGGGTGCGATTGATATTGCCTACAGGCTGCTGAAACCCGGTGGATATCTGATCACAAGCACAGCCTGTTTGGGCGACATGGGGGGTATTGTGAAACACCTGCTGCCTATCGGGTCTGCGTTGCGGATCATGCCCTATGTCGCGCAATTCACGTCGCATGAATTAGAGGCGGATATGAAAAACGCTGGCTTTGCGATCAAACAAAGCCAGCGCCCGTCACCCAATCAGGGTGTTTTTCATATTTGCCAGAAACCAGCCTAAAGAGCGGCGTAAATTGCCGCGATTTTGGCGACTGCATCGGCGGGGGGCATCTCTTCGCTTTCGCCGGTGCGGCGGCTTGTGACCTCTACCACACCGTTTTTCAGACCGCGTGGGCCAATGGTGATACGCCATGGCAGGCCGATCATATCCATCGTGCCGAACTTGGCCCCTGCCCGTTCATCGCGGTCGTCATAAAGCGGATCAAGGCCAAGGGCGATAAACTGCTTATACAGGTCTTCGCAGGCGGCATCGGCGGCTTCGTCGCCTGATTTCATGTTTAGGATACCAACGTGGAACGGTGTCACGCCTTCGGGCCAGATGATGCCCTTGTCGTCGTGGGATGCCTCGATAATGGCGCCTAGCAAGCGGGACACGCCGATGCCATGGCTGCCCATATGCACGGCGACCTTGTCGCCTTTGCCGTTGTCCACTGTCGCGCCCAATGCGTCAGAGTATTTTGTGCCAAAATAGAAGATCTGGCCCACTTCGATGCCGCGTGCGGTTTTGCGGCGTTCCTGCGGGATTTCGTTAAACAGCGCCTCTTCGTGGGTTTCATCTGTGCGGGCGTATTTGGTCGTGAATTCGGTCATGACAGCAGCACAGGCGGCGTGATCGTCATAGTCAATTTCGCGGTCGCCAAATGTGAGGTCGGTTACGGCGCTGTCGTAGAACACCTCGCTTTCGCCTGTTTCCGCCAGCACGAGGAATTCATGGGTGTCTTCGCCACCGATGGGGCCAGAATCCGCGCGCATCGGGATCGCCTTGAGGCCCATGCGTTCGTAGGTACGCAGGTAAGACACAAGATGACGGTTGTAGGCGTGCAGCGCGTCCTCTTTTGTCAGGTCAAAGTTATAGCCGTCTTTCATGTAAAATTCGCGGCCACGCATCACGCCAAAGCGCGGACGCGTTTCATCGCGGAATTTCCACTGGATTTGATACATGGTCAGCGGCAAATCTTTGTAGCTGTTCACGTTCGCGCGGAAGATGTCGGTGATCAGTTCCTCGGCCGTTGGCGTGAACAGCATGTCGCGGTCGTGCCGGTCCTTGATACGCAGCATTTCGTCACCGTAGGCATCATAGCGTCCGCTTTCGCGCCAAAGGTCAGCCGACTGGATCGTGGGCATCAGCATGGCATGGTGGCCCGCGCGCGCCTGTTCTTCGTGCACGATGTTTTCGATTTTCTTAAGCACCTTATACCCCAGCGGTAGCCAGCTGTAGATGCCCGCGCTTGCTTGTTTGATCATGCCTGCTTGCAGCATGTAGCGGTGCGACACGATCTGCGCCTCGCGGGGGGTCTCTTTGAGGACGGGCAGGAAATAACGGCTCATACGCATGGATTTGGGGCCTTTTGGCAAATGTCAGTGTTGCAACAGGTTTAGGCGGCTGAACACGCGGGCGCAAGCGTGTGAAACGCGCATTCGGGCGTTTTGGATCAAAGATTTCACAAGGTTAACATCACCGTTAGCAATGCGATCCAGTGCGTTCGGGTCATCGTAAAAAGCCCATAAGCAACGCCAATCAAGGCCGCGCAATCCAAAAGGAAAACGCATATGTCATTTTTCAAAACACTCGCACTGTCCGCAGTCACAGCCACCGCAATCGCAGGTGCAGCAAACGCAGATGGACACAGCCAAACAATCGTTGAAATCGCCGCGGGCGATGATCGTTTCTCGACACTTGTGGCAGCAGTCACAGCCGCAGGACTGGTTGATACGCTGTCAGGTGAAGGCCCGTTCACAGTATTTGCCCCACTCAATGATGCGTTCGCCGCATTGCCAGAAGGCACAGTCGAGACGCTGCTGATGGAAGAGAACAAGGGTCAGTTGACCGACGTGCTGACCTATCACGTTGTTGCGGGCAAAGTCATGTCCACAGACCTAGCCGCAGGTGCATCCATGGTCGGCACAGTCATGGCCGACAGCAGCATCTGCATCACCGCAGGTGACGGTGTGACAATCGCGGACGGCACAGGCGACATGGCCAACGTCGTGATTGCCGACATCGAAGCATCCAACGGTGTGATCCACGTGATCGACAAAGTGCTACTGCCCGGCACAAAGCCCGCGTGCATGTAACACCAAAATCGCCTGGCGGTGCCTGAACAGGCGCCGCCAGCGCAAACCATAATGACTTTTACCGAATGAAAAGGACGACCCCCATGAACATCTTGAAAACACTTGGTCTTGCTGCGGCAACTGTTGGCGTATTCGCTGGTGCAGCACAGGCAGACGGACATAGCCAAACGATCGTTGAAATTGCGGCGGCTGATGAACGCTTCTCCACGCTTGTGGCGGCGGTTACGGCGGCTGATTTGGCAGAAACCCTGTCCGGCCCCGGCCCGTTCACCGTATACGCGCCGCTGAACGACGCGTTCGCGGCCCTGCCAGAGGGCACGGTTGAAACGCTGCTGATGCCAGAGAACAAAGGCGATCTGACAAATGTCCTGCTATACCACGTCGATGACCGCAAACTGACAGCGGCAAACATCCCGGCCGGTTCAAACTATTTCAAGCCAGTACTGGCATCCGAGCGTTTGTGCATCACAGCAGGCAGCGATGGCGTCTCAATCGCGGACGGCACAGGTGACATGGCAAACGTCGTCATCGCCGACATCATGGCATCCAATGGCGTGATCCACGTGATCGACAAGGTATTGTTGCCCGGCACACGCCCCGCCTGCCACTAAATACAGGTCATGGGCGGCCCAAATTTGCGGTCGCCCACCACTTGAAGCCTTGCGCCATTTGCCGCATCTATAGTGCACAGTCACAAAGGATGTAGCAGATGGCGTTACCCGCAAAAGACCAAGCCAAATACTGGGGTATCGCGATTGCGGCGATCCTGACCGCTCTTTGGTTTTTGGGCGATGTGATCTTGCCCTTTGTCTTGGGCGGCGCGATTGCCTACTGCCTTGACCCGATTGCCGACCGTTTGGAGGCGTGGGGGCTGTCACGCGTCGCATCCGTCGCGGTGATTACGTTGGTCGCGATCCTGACTTTTATCATCTTGTTTTTGCTTGTGATCCCCACGTTGATCCAGCAAACCGCTCAGCTGATTGAAACCGCGCCAGAGCTGTTCAATCGCTTGCAAACTGCGCTGACCACCCGCTTTCCCGATTTGATGGTCGAAGGCAGCACCATCCGCGATCAGCTGATTGCCATCGGTGAAACGATCCAGTCAAAAGGTGGTGAAGTCATCAACAGCGTTCTGTCGTCTGCGCTTGGCCTGATTAACCTGCTGGTATTGCTGGTTGTTGTGCCTGTGGTGGCGTTTTACCTGCTGCTGGATTGGGACAATATGACCGCCAAGATCGACGAGATGTTGCCGCGCGATCATGCCCCTGTGGTGCGCCGCCTTGCGTCCCAGATCGATGACACGCTGGCGTCATTCATTCGTGGGCAAGGCACGGTTTGCGTCATCCTTGGGACGTATTATGCAATTGCGCTGATGTTGGCGGGCCTCAACTTCGGCCTTGTCGTTGGCTTTGTTGCGGGGCTGATTTCGTTCATTCCGTACATTGGCGCGCTGATTGGCGGTGTGTTGGCCATTGGTCTGGCGCTGTTCCAATTCTGGGGCGATTGGGTGTCGGTCGGCATCATTGGCGGCATTTTCATGGTTGGCCAATTTCTGGAAGGCAACATTCTGACGCCTAAGCTGGTTGGCAATTCCGTGGGTCTGCACCCTGTATGGTTGCTGTTCGCGCTGTCGGTTTTCGGGTCGCTGTTTGGCTTTGTCGGCATGTTGGTGGCCGTGCCTGTCGCCGCGATGATCGGCGTGTTGGCCCGTTACGGCATCGAGCAATACAAAGACAGCCGTTTGTATCGCGGCCTGTCGGACTGACGCCACCATGACCACGCAAATGACATTTGACTGGCCCGTCGGTGTGTCGCTGGGGGCGGAGGATTTCTTTGTCTCGGAGGCCAACGCGCAAAGCTATGCGATGGTGCAGGCCCCTGATACTTGGCCCGACCGCAAGCTGGTGATCGTGGGGCCAAAAGGGGCGGGCAAGACCCATCTGACCCGCATTTTCGCCCAAGGTGACGCAGCGATTATTCCAAGCACTTCGATCCCCGATATACCGCCGCCAAATACGACCGTGGTGGTGGAAGACATGCATCTGCTGCCTACGGATATGGCCGAGCCGATGTTTCATTTGCACAACCATCTGCGCAATACCGGTGGGACGTTGTTGATGACGGCAACCACTCCGCCCAGCCGCTGGGCCATCACCCTGCCCGATCTGGCCAGCCGGATGCACGCCACGACCGTCACCACGATTGACGACCCTGACGACGCCCTGCTTGAAGCGTTAATTATGAAGCTGTTTGCCGACCGTCAGATCAGCCCCGCGCCCGCATTGATCGCCTATTTGTCGCGGCGGATTGAGCGGTCATATTACGCGGCCTATGACATTGTGGATTTGTTGGATCGCACATCGTTGCGTGACGCGGCACCGATCACCCGCGCTCTTGCAGCGCGGCTGTTGGACCACCCTGACAAAGACGCGTGATTTCACATCAACTTGCGTGGTATAAGGCCCTATGATGCAAGCCAATTTCCTAGAGAGCCCGATTCCCGAAGCGACTGTGTTGGACATTGATCCGACCAGCCCCGCGCGTTTTGTGAACCGCGAGCTAAGCTGGTTGCGGTTTAATTGGCGTGTGCTGGAAGAGGCGGAAAACACACGTGTGCCGTTGCTGGAACGGCTGCGGTTTTTGTCGATCTCGGCCACCAATCTGGATGAATTTTATACCGTGCGCGTGGCTGGCCTGCGCGAACTGGCGATGGCTGGGAACGTGACCCCGTCGATTGACGGGCTGACGCCAGCGGATCAATTAGTGCAGATCAATGCCAATGCGCGGGCGCTAATGGAACGTCAGCAATCCATTTTCACCCAACTGCGCAACGACATGACCGAGCAGGACATTCACCTGCTGACCCAAGATAATCTGACCGAGGCGGACAAGACGTTTCTTGATGATTTCTTTCTTGATCAGGTGTTTCCGGTGCTGTCGCCGCTGGCGATTGACCCCGCGCACCCGTTCCCGTTTTTGCCAAACGAAGGGTTCGCGCTTGCGCTGCAACTGTCCAAAATCAACGGCAAACGCACATTGCGCGCCCTGCTGCCTGTGCCTGCGCAAATTGATCGGTTTATCCAGCTTCCGTCTGACAGCGGACATCGGTTTCTGCCGCTTGAAGAATTGTTGCTGCTGCATGTGGGCCGCCTGTTCCCCGGCTATGCTGTCAAAGGGCACTGCGCGTTCAAAGTGCTGCGCGACAGCGACTTAGAGGTTGAGGACGAGGCCGAAGATCTCGTGCGCGAATTCGAGGTTGCCCTGAAACGCCGCCGCCGCGGCGAAGTCGTGCGGCTGAAACTGTCCGACAACGCGCCATCGTCGTTGAAATCCATGATTATGGATGAATTGCACGTCACCGATGACGCGGTTGTTGAAGTGGACGGCCTGATCGGGATCGCCGATCTGGGCGAGCTGGTGTTGGACGAGCGCGCCGATTTGTTGTGGCCTCCGTTCAGCCCGCGTGTGCCAGAACGGGTGCAGGATTTTGAAGGCGATATGTTCGCCGCGATCCGCCAAAAAGACATGCTGCTGCACCACCCCTATGAAACATTCGACATGGTCGTGCGATTTCTGGCCCAAGCCGCCCGCGACCCTAATGTCGTGGCGATTAAACAAACGCTTTACCGCACATCCAAACGGTCCCCCATCGTGGAGGCATTGTGCGAGGCGGCCGAAGATGGCAAATCTGTCACCGCCTTGGTCGAGCTAAAGGCACGGTTTGACGAGGCCGCGAACATTCGCCAATCGCGCCGTTTGGAACGGGCTGGCGCGCATGTTGTGTATGGGTTTGTGAACTACAAAACCCATGCCAAGATCAGCACAGTGGTCCGCCGCGAGGGTGATAAGCTGGTCACTTACACCCATTTCGGCACAGGCAATTACCACCCGATCACGGCCCGCGTTTACACCGATTTGTCACTGTTCACTTGCGACGCAAAACTGGGCCGCGATGCAACCAAAGTATTCAACTATCTGTCTGGATATGCGCAGCCCGACAGTTTGGAAAACTTGGCCATTGCGCCGCTTGATCTGAAATCGACCCTGCTGGAGCGTATTCAGGCAGAGGCCGACAATGCCCAAGCAGGCAAGCCTGCCGCGATCTGGGCCAAGATGAATTCACTGGTCGAAGAAGACGTGATTGACGCGCTTTATGCCGCGTCCCAAGCGGGGGTCAAAATTGATCTGGTCGTGCGCGGTATTTGCGGATTACGCCCCGGTGTCAAAGGGTTGTCGGACAACATTCGTGTGAAATCTATCGTTGGCCGTTTCCTTGAACACAGCCGAATTGTTTGTTTCGCGAACGGCAAATCCCTGCCCAGTAAAAAGGCCAAAGTCTACATCAGCTCGGCCGACTGGATGGGCCGCAACCTGAACCGCCGCGTCGAGACGTTGATCGCGATCAGCAATGCGACCGTCAAGGCGCAGATCGTCAGCCAAGTCATGGCCGCAAACATGGCCGATGTCGCCCAAAGCTGGGTGATGGCAGCAGACGGCACATTCACGCGCGACCCGATCCCTGACGATGTGTTCGGCTTTAATTGCCACCGCTTTTTCATGGAAAACCCGTCGCTGTCGGGCCGTGGATCGGCGGGCGCATCCGACGTTCCACAACTGACGCATACCGATGACTGAAAGATCCCCCATGCAAGATGATTGGCAAGGCTTTGGCCGCCCGCTATTCCGTGACGCCGCCGCATTGGGCCTTGGCCGTGTGGGTGTGATTGACGTGGGCTCCAACTCTGTCCGCATGGTTGTGTTTGATGGCGCGGCACGGTCGCCTGCGTATTTCTATAACGAAAAAATCATGTGTGCCTTGGGTGCGGGTCTGTCGGAAACCGGCAAGCTGAATCCGTCGGGCCGCAAACGCGCGTTGTCCGCGATCCGCCGATTTGCGGCATTGGCCGAGGGCATGGGCATCACGCCGCTGACTGCCGTGGCCACCGCCGCTGTGCGCGAGGCATCTGATGGTGCCGCATTTTGCGATGACGTGCTGGCCAAAACCGGTGTGAAAATCTGGGTGATCGACGGCGCAGAAGAGGCACGACTGTCGGCCCAAGGTGTGTTGCTTGGCTGGCCCAAATCATACGGGCTTGTTTGCGATATTGGCGGGTCGTCGATGGAGCTGGCTGATCTTGCTGATGGGCAGGTCGGGCGGCGTGTCACGTCGGCGCTTGGGCCGCTGAAACTGCGCGAGATCAAGGGCAAGAAAAAGACCAAGGCGTTTGTGCGTGAAACGATTGCCGACCTGCATACGCAGATGGGCAACGAGACCAAGATGCGCCTGTTTCTTGTCGGTGGGTCGTGGCGTGCGATTGCGCGTATTGATATGGAACGCCGTGGTTATCCGCTGACGGTGCTGCACGAATACCGTATGACCGCCCGCCAGATCAGCAAAACAGCCGCCTATATTGCCGCGTGTGACCCAACCGAATTGCGCCACCGTTGCGGTATTTCGGACAGTCGGATGTCGCTGGTCCCGCAGGCCAGTCTTGTGCTTAAGGAATTGATCCGCACGTTCAAACCCAAGGACGTGGCCGTGTCGTCATACGGTATCCGAGAGGGGATGCTGTACGAACAAATGCCCGACGAATTGCGCAACCGCGACCCATTGATTGAGGCCTGCCGGTTTGCCGAACACAAAGATGCGCGTTTACCCGGTTTCGGGCGGCTTTTGTATGATTTTGTGATCCCGTTGTTTCCGCGTGCAAATTGGCAACGCAAACGGATCATCAAGGCGGCCACGTTGCTGCATGATGTCAGTTGGCGCGCCCATCCTGATTACCGCGGAGAGGTCGTGTTTGATAACGCCACCCGCGCCAACCTGGGCGGGCTAAAGCATTATGAACGTGTGCTTTTAGGGGCCGCCTTGATGCACCGCTATACCAGCAAACGCGATGGCAACCGGTTTGACCCGCTGTTTGACATGCTCAATGCCGAACAAACGTTAGAGGCCGAGGTCATGGGCCGTGCGATGCGGCTTGGGGCGATGCTGTGGCTTGATACCGACCGCGCACCGGGCAAACTGAAG
Source organism: Yoonia sp. (assembly GCA_965656885.1). GTDB lineage: Bacteria > Pseudomonadota > Alphaproteobacteria > Rhodobacterales > Rhodobacteraceae > Yoonia. The sequence goes on along the minus strand of CBFHME010000008.1, from coordinate 20,453 downwards.
TGGAAGCCGAAAAAGCGTGAACTGACGCTGACCTTGATCCCCGAAGCACGCCCACTGTTTGGTGAGGTCGCAGAGGCGCGGTTTGCGGCCCTTGCGACCGCGCTTAATGCCACATCAAAAGTGCGATTTGAAAAGCCGCGTCAGAGTTCAACCTCGCCTGTGTCAGGGTCTGGCACGTAATCGGGTGCGTCTTCGCTACGGCGGATGATGATATCCCCGTTGGGAAGCACCTCTGGCGCGTCGTAATTGCGGATGTCGTCGATCAGCGCCAACATTTCGGACAGTGCAGGGCCAAATTCCTGGCTTAGGTTGGTCATTGCGTCGCCCATTTCGTCCAACGCAGGCTCCATCTCGTTCATGAGACCACGCAATAGCAGCTTGGCCCCCTCTTCCATCAGGTTGAACCCTTCGGAAACGGACGGCTCCTCGGCATCTTGGGCGGTGACGGGGGCTGCAAGTGATGCAGCGATGACGGCGGCTGTGATGATCTGTTTCATGCATCCAATATAGGGACGCTGGGCGCGATTGCCAAATCAGACCGGCAAATTCATGACCACGGGGAAATGATCTGACGCTTTTAACAATGCCTCACGCAGGGCAAGGTTGTCATAACAATCAGGGTGGTCGAAAGGATGCCAGATCTGCCATTCAGGGCCCAAATCGCGCAGGCGTGGCGATACCATGACGTAATCAAGCAATGCCTGCAGGTATGGCCCATCGCGCCGTTTGAACCGCGATGTGGATGGCATTGCGCCAATCCTGCGGCCAAGTGCGATGCGCGCGTGCGGGTCAAACATGCGCAAAGCATCAGCCTCGCCCAGCACGATTTCGACGCCCGACCGCCCGAACAGCTTTTCATATTCATCAAGCCCCGGGCCATCGTTGAAATCCCCCAAGACAATCAGGTCATCGCCCGCTTGCAAGTGCGCGTCGACACGCTGACGCAGCCAGATACATTGGGCCAACTGTTTGCGACGGTTTTGAATGGACATGCGCGATGCTTCGGCATCGTTTTGCGCGCCGTGGGGGGCCTTTGATTTCGCATGCACACCGATCAAGCGGATCACGCGGCCAGTTGAAATCGTCAGGGCCACTTCAAGCGGCGGTTTGCTCCAGGTGATCAGGTCTGGCGCCGCGTCAGTGTCCACGTCGATGCGAAAAATGCCGTCGAAACGCGGCGCATTACTACTTCCCTTTTTACCGGTAGGGTCACCAAGCGGATCATGCACTGCTGAAACCACATCGGGGTCGTAAAGCAGCGCAATTTCCTGCTGGGTATCGTTTTGGAAGCCAACAACAGCCTTGCGTGCGCGCAGCCCGAACCGTTTGGCAAAGTTTTCAAGTGCGCCTGCCCCGTCACGGCGGCGGCTGCTATCGGGGGCCTCGATCACCATCACGACATCCAGGTCCATCATCGTGAACACATGGCCCAAGGCGGCCGTTTGGTCGGCCTTGGTCACATCCCACCGCCCCGACCAACTGCCGTCATCAATCAGATGCCCGTCATTGTCAAAAAGCCGGTCAAACCATTCGACGTTATACGTTCCAATCCTCATGCTGCGCGGTCGCTTTGGATTTTTTCCCACGCTTTGTTGATCGCGACCATGCGTTTTTCGGCCAGCTTCACGGCCTCTTCGGGCACGCCGCGGGCGATCATCATATCGGGATGATTGTTGCGCACATGCGCCTTCCACGCGGCGCGAATTTCTTCCATCGCCGCATCAGGGGCGACACCGATCACGTCATAGGCATCGCGCTCTGCGTCTGGCACGAACTGCGCCCTGATCCGCGCAAAACGCCGATCGTCAAAGCCCCAAATGTCGGCAACACGGTGCAAAAACTGATCTTCGTTCGGGTGGTATTCGCCATCGGCCATTGCGATGTGAAACAAGCCTTCCATCAGGTCGCACAGGGGCGCTTGATCATCGGCATACATCGCACCGATACGTGCGGCGTAATCTTCAAACCCTGCAATATCCTGACGGGCCAGGTTAAAAACACGGGCCGCACCTGCCTCGTCCTCGGGGGCGATATGGAAAATTTCGCGAAATGCGGTGACCTCATCACGGGTCACCTGACCGTCTGCCTTGGCCATTTTCGCGCCAAGTCCGATGACAGCAATCGCAAACGCGACCGACCTGTCAGGGGGCGTGCGCAGTTGGTCAAACACCGCTGAAAGCCCGTCACCGCTGGCGAGGGCCGAAATTGCCGCTGATATGCGTGTCCAAATTGACATAACAGAACCCTAGCGCATCACAGGTGTTTTTGCATCAGCACCAGATCAATCCAGCGCCCGAATTTATGCCCTACCTCTGGCAGAATGGCCGCGGTGGTGAAACCCATTTTTGTGTGAAATGCGACAGCACCTTCGTTTTCGGCGCTGACACCTGCGTAAATGCTGTGTTTTCCGGCCAGCTTTGCGTGATCCAGAACCGCATCCATCAGGGCCCGCCCTGCCCCGCTTCCACGGGCGTCATCGCGCAACATGATCGTATGTTCGACGCTGAACCGATAACCTTCCCCCCCACGGAACGGAAAATACCGCGCAAAGCCGACAACTTGGCCTTTGCGTTCAAAAACAAAACAGGGCGTCGCTGGGGTTATCAGATCTGCGACCTCTGGATCTGATTTTTCGATCGGATTGAACGTGATCGTGGTGTTGCGGATCGCATTGTTCCAGATCGCTGCGATTGCGGTCGCGTCATGACGTGTGGCGGCGCGGATCATGCGATTGTCCGGTCCCCGTTGGGTGTTTGAAATCTTGCCGCAAACCCGATGTTGGCTGACGTGGCGAACGTGATGCGGTCGTCGTGCGTTCCGTATAGGTCGCGCAATGTATCCGCGTCAGGATGCGAAACCGTCCAACGGGTCAGGCGGCAACCGCTGTCTGGCAGTTTGTGGGCCGGATGTTGGGCCATATCATCCCATTTGATGAGTGTCGGAAAGCCGCCGCCCATCGGCAGACTGCCATCATCAGGCACAGTGATGTGCCAGTTCAAATCACCACGTTGCATAGCGATTGGTGGCCCCGTCAGGTCAGACATGGCATCCAGATCACCAGCGCGGGCAATCCAGTTGCCCCATTGTGGCGTGATCGGCGCGTGATCAAGATTGAACCAACGCGGCCCCGTCACAGTGGCGGCCGGATCAGGTGCGATCACCTCAAGATAAAGCCCATCCGCCAGCCCCAGCAATTTGTTATGCGTGCCAAACCGCGCGTGCTGACCGCCATCAAGCAGCGGCACGCCCAGTTTTTCCGACAACCAACCGGCCCCAACTGTCAGGTCCGCGCAGACAACTGCAATGTGATCCATTTCATAAGTCATGCCCTATTGGGCGGTGTCCCCGCAGGAATGTAAAGCGCATTTGCACGGCAAATCCGCCCGTTTCCAGCGAGGTTTTTTGCTATGCTTGGCGTGCCTTGCGGATCAGATCAAGAATGTCTTCTGCTGCTTTGGGGATATTGGTGCCGGGGCCAAAGATAGCTTTAACACCTGCGTCATATAAGAATTGATAGTCTTGTTGCGGGATGACGCCGCCACAGATGACCAAAATATCCTCGGCGCCTGCGTCCTTGAGAGCGGCCACAAGTTGTGGCGCGAGCGTTTTGTGCCCCGCCGCTTGTGATGAGATGCCAATGACATGCACGTCATTGTCGATGGCGTCTTGCGCGGCCTCGGCTGGTGTTTGAAACAACGGACCAACATCCACATCAAAACCGATGTCGGCAAAGGCGGTGGCGATCACTTTTGCGCCGCGGTCGTGACCGTCTTGGCCCATTTTCACGACCAGCATACGTGGTCTGCGCCCTTCGTCATCGGCGAATTTTGTGACGGCTGCTTGAATGGCGGCAAAACCTTCGTCGCCTTCGTATGCCGCGCCGTAAACACCGGCGAGCGTTTTCACCTCGGCGCGGTGGCGTCCAAACGCGTCTTCCATGGCCATGCTGATTTCTCCTACGGTTGCGCGATGGCGTGCAGCCTCGACCGCCGCGTCCAGCAGGTTTCCACCTTCGTGGGCGCGGCGCGTGACCTCGGCCAAGGCCGCGTCACAGGCGGCTTGATCGCGGGTGGCCCGCGTTTTTTCAATGCGTGCAATCTGGGACAGGCGCACAGCGCCATTGTCGATGTCGCGAATATCAATCGGGTCTTCGTTGTCTTTGCGGTATTTATTCACACCAACAATTACCTCGGTGCCGCGGTCGATGTTGGCCTGACGGGTGGCCGCCGATTCCTCGATCCGCAGTTTGGGCATACCGGAGGCCACGGCCTTGGTCATGCCGCCCATGTCCTCAACCTCTTGGATGAGTTTCCACGCAGCTTCGGCCAATTCGTGGGTCAAGCTTTCGACGTAATAAGACCCGGCAAGGGGATCGACGACATTGGTAACGCCCGTTTCCTCTTGCAAGATCAACTGGGTATTGCGGGCGATCCGGCTGGAGAAATCGGTGGGCAGTGCGATCGCCTCGTCCAGTGCGTTGGTGTGCAAGGATTGCGTGCCGCCAAGCACGGCTGACATCGCCTCGTATGCGGTGCGCACGACGTTGTTGTAGGGGTCTTGTTCCTGCAACGACACGCCAGAGGTTTGGCAATGGGTGCGCAGCATCGACGACTTTTCGTTCTTGGGGTCAAATTCGGCCATGATCCGCGACCACAGCAAACGTGCGGCGCGTAGTTTCGCGGCCTCCATGAAAAAGTTCATGCCAATGGCGAAGAAGAACGACAATCGCGGCGCGAAGGCGTCCACGTCCATGCCCGCCGCAATCGCAGTGCGCACATATTCGCGCCCGTCAGCAAGGGTAAAGGCGAGTTCCTGAACCAGATCGGCACCCGCCTCTTGCATGTGGTAGCCAGAGATCGAGATGGAGTTGAATTTCGGCATGTGTTGGGACGTGTAGCCGATAATGTCCGCAATAATCCGCATGGATGGTTCAGGCGGATAGACATAGGTGTTGCGGACCATGAATTCCTTCAGAATGTCATTCTGGATCGTGCCCGCGAGGACGGATTTGTCGTGGCCCTGTTCCTCACCCGTGACAATGAAATTGGCCAAAATCGGGATGACCGCGCCGTTCATCGTCATCGACACGCTGACCTTATCAAGCGGGATACCGTCGAACAGGATTTTCATATCTTCGACGCTGTCGATGGCGACGCCGGCCTTGCCCACGTCGCCTTCCACCCGAGGGTGGTCACTGTCATAGCCGCGGTGCGTGGCCAGATCGAATGCGACGGACACACCCTGTTGCCCACCCGCAAGGGCCGCACGGTAGAATGCGTTGGATTCCTCGGCTGTGGAAAAGCCCGCGTATTGGCGGATCGTCCATGGGCGGCCTGCATACATTGTGGCCTTGACCCCGCGAGTGAACGGCGCGGCCCCCGGAACGCCACCCATATGGGGCAGATCGGCAGTGTCGTCGGCGGTATACAGCGGTTTGACCGCGATGCCTTCGAGCGTGTTCCATGTCAGCGCGTCCAATGGTTTACCGCGCAATTCCTTTTTGGCGATGTCAGACCAATCGTTGTTCGTTCCCATGATGTCCTCCGGCTGTGGCGGCCTGTCTGACTTTTGTCAGTTCATCGGCGCCGATCCTATCCATGTCAGTGGTGTGTGTCGGGGTGATCAGGGTCGCAATCCCGTCCGCCCCACCGTGTAGCCAATCAAGATCGGCTGTATATCTGTCGCGCAAAAGCTGGCGCGTTTTGGGTGTGAATGCAGGGGTCGTGCCCGCCGCGCTGACGTTGCAGCGACCGGGCATCGGCGACAAATCCTGTGCATCAACGCTGTGCTGAGCGAGTTGTGCCAAGAGCAACTGATTGCTGTCAGCAGCATCTTCAAACACCGCAACATGCAGCGGAACCCGCGGAAATTGGGCGGCCACATCGCGGATCACGTCGCGCCAACCGCGCGGGTCGCTGGCTGCATCATTCATATCGGGACAGCGATCCGCAGGCATCCCCACAGACGCCGCAAAGGCAAAGCACGACGCCCAATAGCTGTCATATGACCTGATCGACATCACGATCTGATCACAGGTTTCCCCAAAGGCCGCCGCAAAACGGGCCAAACGTGGTGTGGCTTGGGGGTAAAGCGATGCCGCGTTCATATTGACGCGGATCGTGCCCATCATGTTTTCTTCTGACACGATCAGGTATCGCGTGGATTTGCGCCGCAATCGCGCCAGTGACAGCCCGATCATTGTGGTGGATCGTTCGCATGCCTTGCTGGTGTCGTGTGGTGGGCGCACCATGCCTGAAAATATGCCACCACGCAGGTTTCGCGGCGTCCAAACTGCCACGCCATTTTCCGCCAAATAAGGTTCATTGCGGTCCAGCAAGTGCTGGAACGACGTTGTCGCAGTGCGATGAACACCGATGTGTAATGCCGTTTTCATCCGACGCATCCCCAAATGCGATCCGACGACGCCCAATGCACGCCTTATGGATATGATCACTGCGATCATGGACATGAAGGTCTCACTAAGACCTTAAAGATAAAATTGTCGCTATCTTGCGCACAGACGTTCGATATCTGGGAATAAGTGCCTATATTGAAAGACATGAGATATTTAATCACGACCGCCATTGCGGCATTCATCGCGACCGCCGCCGCCGCAGACACCGTGCTGGACGCGTGGGAAATGGACCGCACACAGGTATTTTCAGCCGCCGACATCGACCCTGACGCATTCGTCTGGAAGGCGCGCCCATTGGTTGTTTTTGCCCAAAGCGACCAAGACCCGCTTTTCATCCAGCAGCTTGATCTGCTGATGGCGCGTGTTGACGAATTGGCGTTGCGCGACGTGATCATCATCACCGATACGGATGTCGACACCCCAAGTGCATTGCGCACGGCGTTGCGTCCACGCGCGTTCATGTTGACGTTGATTGGAAAAGATGGCCGCACTGCATTGCGAAAGCCCGCCCCTTGGGACGTGCGCGAATTGTCCCGATCCATCGACAAAATGCCGCTGCGCCAGCAAGAAATCCGCGATCGTCGTGGGATTGGGCCCTGATTTCGCATCATAGACCCTTTGGTCGGGCATAGCGGACAAACAAGAACGCCAAGGCAAAAAGCCCCGCCGCGCCCACCATCGTGGCGGTCTGACCGCTGGTGATATTGTTCCCCACCAAACGCCCGCACAGATACAAAATCGCGTAGATCGCGATGCCACCAAACAGGAATGTCTGCGCGGCGCTGATCTGCTGCCCAAACGCACGCATCACGGCCCAAAACACCACAACGGCAATCATCGGCGTCAGCATCGCAACAGTCGGCAGCCCGTCGTTCAGGTTCAGCGTTTGCACATCAACCAGACCAAACAGCGCAAGCGTCGTCGCGACCAGCCCCGTCACGATTGCGATCAGGCACATCAGCAACTGGCGCAAGGCAACCGGCATTTTATTCAAACTCCAAAATGACGTCATCAACGGCAAGACTGTCACCAGCCGAAGCATTCACTTTGGAAACAACGCCCTTCTTTTCGGCGCGTAGGATGTTTTCCATTTTCATGGCTTCCACGGTGCACAGCGACTGTCCTTCCTGAACCTCGTCGCCCACGGCCACATCGACCTTAACGATCAAACCGGGCATCGGGCAAAGCAACAGCTTGGATGTATCAGGGGCAACCTTTTCCGGCATCAAGGCGGCCAGCTCCGCCTGACGCGGCGTGCGCACGTTAACCTTGAGGTCGGCACCGCGATACCGCACACGGAAGCCTGCAGAGATCAGATCGACCTTGATCACCAGCGGCTTGCCATTGACCGACAAACGCGCCAGCGGCTGGCCCGGTGTCCAATCGCTTTCAACACGGAAATCGCTGTCGTCGATGGTGACAGTTGCGCCATCTCTGTCGGCGTCAATCACAGCTTCGAGCGCCTCACCTTGCAAGGTCACGACCCAATCTGTCCCCACAACACGTTCGTGGTTGTCCATCCGGCCCGAGATTTGCGAACGCCGGATTTCACAGACGCGATACATCGCCGCTGTGGCCGCCGCGATGCGCCGCAGATCGCTGTCGGGCAGGGTCACACCATCAAAGCCATCGGGGAATTCTTCCTCGATAAAGGCCGTCGTCATGTTGCCAGATGTGAACTTTTCATGGTCATATACGGCCGCCAAGAATGGCAGGTTGTGCCCGATGCCTTCGACCTCGAAGGCGTCCAACGCAAGACGCATTTCTTCAATCGCGGCGGCACGATTGGGGGCCCATGTGCATAGCTTTGCGATCATCGGATCGTAATACATGCTGATTTCGCCGCCCTCATACACGCCTGTATCGTTACGCACGGCGCGCGTTGGGTGCGATTCCTCGGCGGGTGGACGGTAGCGAGACAAACGGCCAATCGACGGCAGGAACCCACGATACGGGTCTTCTGCATAAAGCCGGCTTTCCATTGCCCAACCGTTGATTTTCAGATCGTCCTGTTTCATTGGCAGCGTTTCGCCGTATGCGACGCGGATCATCTGCTCGACCAGATCAACACCCGTGATCAGCTCTGTCACAGGATGTTCGACCTGCAATCGGGTGTTCATTTCAAGGAAATAGAAGTTGCGGTCGCCATCCACGATAAACTCAACTGTCCCGGCAGAAGAATAATCCACCGCCTTGGCCAGTGCGACCGACTGTGCGCCCATCGCGGCGCGCGTGGCTTCATCCAGGAACGGGCTTGGCGCCTCTTCAATTACCTTTTGATTGCGGCGCTGGATCGAACATTCGCGTTCATGCAAATACACGCCGTTGCCGTGTTTGTCGCAAAGGACCTGAATTTCGATATGGCGCGGCTGTGTCACGAATTTCTCGATGAAAATGCGGTCGTCGCCGAAACTATTGGCGGCTTCGTTCTTGGAAGACTGGAACCCTTCGCGGGCCTCATCATCGTTCCAGGCGATGCGCATCCCCTTGCCGCCACCGCCAGCAGAGGCCTTGATCATCACAGGATAGCCAACTTCATTGGCGATTTTGACAGCATGTCCTGCGTCGTCGATCAGCCCCATGTAACCCGGAACGGTGGATACGTTTGCCTCTTGGGCCAGCTTCTTGGATGTGATCTTGTCGCCCATCGCTTCAATCGCGCCCTTTGGCGGCCCGATAAAGGCAACGCCTGCCGCCTCTAACGCCTCGGCGAACTTGGAGTTTTCGGACAAAAATCCATAACCGGGGTGCACGGCCTCTGCCCCAGTTTGCTTGATCGCATCCATGACCTTGTCGATCACGATATAGGATTGGTTGGCAGGTGCCGGCCCGATATGCACCGCCTCATCCGCCATTTTCACATGCAGCGCGTTGCGATCCGCATCCGAATAGATCGCGACCGTTTTGATCCCCATTTTGCGGGCGGTCTTGATCACGCGGCAGGCAATTTCACCACGGTTGGCGATCAGAATTTTCTTAAACATGGGACATATGCCTTTCAGACGCAGGAAAGCCGCGCAGGGGTGATCCCTGCACGGCTTTGGTAATGTGATGTGGTCGCCCCGCGGGGCGTGATGTTACTGGGACAAACCAGTTTCGTTAGCAAGCGCGCCAAGTGCGGCACAGCCCGCAGCGGCAAGCGCTGTTTCACGATCAGACTGGTTGGAAAGCGCGGATGCGGCAGCACATGCGCCAGCACCGATAAGCGCGTTTTCGGAGTTGGAGTTTTGCGCGCAGGCTGACAGACCCAAAACAGCTGTCGTGGCAAGAATGAATGATGTTTTGAACATTTGATGTTCTCCCGATTGGAATTGCGTGTTCGGGCATCCTGAGCGCCCTTAACACCCAACTCAATGGGGGCAATTTGGTTCCAGCTGAAATCCGCCTCGCCCCCAAAAGGGGTGACCGGCACGCGCAAAACACGCACGTACCGGCCTGGGGAAGGGTAACGTTTTGGACAATCGTCAACCGACAAATGGGTCATATCTGCGGCTGTGGTATCAGCATTGCACATCAGTGACTGCTGGCCCAACCGACCAATGCAGCCCCCCCATAAATGGGCTAATTTATGCCCAATCATGCTTATGATGCGCAAATTACTGCGCATTACCGCTCTCGCAACTCAGGAAAACTGACAGCGGCTACCTTCAAATCAATCCGCAACATCGCTTCATAGCTCGCGGGATCAAACGGATCTTCGGCGGGGACCACTTCGCGGCCAAACAACCAGCTAAGGCGGCCAGCATCCAGATTGCCGCGCACAAATGGCTCCTCGCCGAATTGGTCATACAGTGCTTGCATGAAACCGGCATCCGCACGGCGGTCGGCCGGGCGGCGATCGGGGAACCGTTCGCGCTCTGTGATGGGTGTCGCGCCATCCTTTTTGTTGTCGCGACGAATGGTGAACTGAAAATCTGTCCCCGCAAGACGGCTTGGAAACCCGCGGTGCTTTTCCATATTAAAACGCATCCCACTCACATTCTCCGTCGACAAGACGGTAAGGCTGAAAATATTGAACCACATCTGTGGCGTCCCCGAACGGGACAGGTGCGGCCGATACCGAAATCACAATCTCGGTCACGTCCATCGCGGCCTGGGCCAAGGCAGGCTGGGCCACTTGGGCGCACAAGTAATCGAAATCATCAACAAGATCGGCAAAGCCCACACCGTCCGCCACAGCTGGCAAAGCAAACCGGAACCGGCCAAGTGGCGGCTCCATGATAACGTCAAACAAATCCATCATATGGCCCGACGGCACAGCCACTTCCACCGCACCCACGGGTGCTGCGAAAAATGCGGCGATGATCGCAAGACTACGCAATCTCATTGTCCTTCCTCTTGCCCAAAAATACCTGCGGGGGGCGCATCAGCGCGGGGGCGGCAAGCCCCCTACCCCGCCAGCCATCAAAGCGGGATGTTGTCGTGTTTCTTCCACGGGTTTTGCAGCGACTTGCCACGCAATGATGCAAACGCACGGCACACGCGTTTACGGGTAGATTGCGGGCGGATTACCTCGTCCACAAACCCACGCTCGGCGGCGACAAACGGGTTGGCAAACCGGTCTTCATAATCTGCCGTGTGCTTGGCGATCTTATCCGCGTCACCCAGATCGGCGCGATGAATAATCTCTGTCGCACCCTTGGCACCCATCACCGCAATTTCCGCGGTTGGCCAAGCATAGTTGAAATCGCCACGCAAATGCTTGGACGACATCACGTCATACGCCCCACCATATGCCTTGCGGGTAATGACGGTCACTTTGGGCACTGTCGCCTCGCCGTAAGCAAACAACAGCTTGGCACCATGTTTGATCACCCCGCCATATTCCTGTGACGTGCCGGGCAGGAAACCGGGCACATCCACAAGCGTCAGGATCGGGATTTCAAACGCATCGCAGAACCGCACAAACCGCGCGGCCTTGCGCGATGCGTCAATGTCCAGACAGCCTGCCAACACCATCGGCTGGTTTGCCACAACGCCGACGGTCGCGCCTTCCATGCGGATGAAGCCCGTCAGGATGTTCTTGGCGTAATCTTCCTGAATCTCATAAAAATCACCCTCATCGGCAAGCTTATGGATCAGTTCCTTCATATCATATGGCGTGTTCGCGTTGTCGGGGATCAGCGTATCTAGGCTGTCCTCGATCCGGTTCACATCATCAAAGAACGGACGCACAGGCGCCTTCTCGCGGTTGTTGAGCGGCAGAAAATCGAACAAGCGCCGCGCCTCTGACAGCGTCTCGACGTCGTTTTCAAACGCGCCATCGGCCACGGATGATTTTTTGGTATGGGTGGATGCACCGCCCAATTCCTCGGCTGTGACGACCTCGTTTGTGACGGTCTTTACAACGTCTGGGCCAGTCACAAACATATAAGAGCTGTCTTTGACCATAAAGATAAAATCGGTCATTGCGGGGCTATAGACCGCCCCACCCGCGCATGGCCCCATGATCAGGCTGATCTGCGGCACAACACCTGACGCAAGCACGTTGCGCTGGAATACTTCTGCATAGCCTGCAAGTGACGCCACACCTTCTTGGATGCGCGCACCACCGGAATCGTTGATCCCGATTACAGGCGCGCCGTTTTGCATCGCCATATCCATGATCTTGCAAATCTTTTGCGCGTGGGTTTCGGATAGTGACCCGCCAAACACGGTAAAGTCTTGGGAATAGACATAAACCATGCGCCCATTAATCGTGCCCCAGCCTGTCACAACGCCGTCACCTGCGGGGCGCTGCGCGTCCATGCCAAAATCGACACAACGATGGGCCACGAACATGTCGAATTCTTCAAACGACCCATCATCCAGCAAAAGCTCGATCCGTTCGCGCGCTGTCAGCTTGCCCTTGGCGTGCTGAGCTGCGATCCGTCGCTCCCCCCCGCCCAGGCGGGCATCCGCGCGGCGGTCTTCAAGCTCTTGCATAACATCCATGATCGGTCCTTTCAGTTGCCGCCACAGTAGCCCGTGATCCGCAAAGGGAAAAGAAATATTCGGGATATTTGCAAACTGTGCGATTAGCGAAATCCGATAAATGCAAAATTGCAAATTTTCGTCACGCATGGACAGCCCCATCTTGGCGCACTAAGTCTGTCGCATGACAACGCGCCCAATCGTTCGGTTCCTAGACCGCACCACCCCGCCACACATCACAACACTGATCCTGATTGCGGGTATTTCGGCGTTGAATATGTCAATATTCCTGCCGTCGCTGAACGCGATGACAGGATATTTTGAAACCGACTATGCCACGATGCAGTTGGCGCTGTCGGGGTATCTGGCCATGACAGCGGTGCTGCAAATCCTGATTGGTCCTGTGTCTGATAAAATCGGCCGCCGCCCAGTCATATTGGGGGCAATGGCCTTGTTTGTAGTGGCAAGCCTTGGAACATATCTGGCCACATCCATCACCGTTTTCCTGTTTTTCCGCATGTTACAAGCCAGCGTTGCAACGGGCCTTGTGCTGTCACGCGCGGTCGTGCGCGATATGGTCCCGCAGGAACAGGCCGCATCTATGATCGGCTATGTCACAATGGGTATGGCATTGGTGCCGATGGTGGGGCCAATGATTGGCGGCGTTTTGGATGAATTGTTCGGCTGGCAGTTCACGTTCCTTTTCCTGACAGTGTGCGGACTGGCAGTTTTCGCGCTTGTTTACTTTGATATGGGCGAAACACTGGCCGAAGGCGGCATGTCATTTCGCGACCAGCTGCGCAGCTATCCCGAATTATTCGCATCGCCGCGGTTCTGGGGTTACGCATTAAGTGCGGCGTTCTCTTCAGGTGCATTTTTCGCGCTATTGGGCGGCGCATCATTCATTGCGGGAACCGTATTCGGGCTGTCGCCGATCTGGTCTGGCATTGCGATCGGCGTGCCAGCCATCGGTTATGCGACTGGCAACTTTTTATCGGGGCGTTATTCAGTGCGGTTTGGCATCAACGCGATGGCGCTGTTTGGCACAACACTGCTGATCGTCGGGCTTGGCACGTCATTGGGCCTTGGGTTGTTAGGGTTCCAACACCCGCTCATCTTCTTTGGGTTTTGCGTGTTTTTGGGGCTGGGAAACGGCATTGCGTTGCCCAATGTCAACGCGGGCCTTTTGTCTGTGCGCCCGCATCTGGCTGGCACAGCATCGGGCCTTGGGGCGGCATTGATGGTCGGCGGGGGTGCAGCATTGGCGCAATATGCTGGCGGTATGCTAAGCCCTGAAAGCGGTGCGTTGCCAATGCAATGGCTGATGTTCCTGACATCAATCGCATCGTGCCTTTGCGTGTTGTTCGTGATCTGGCGCGGCGGGTCGGATGCGTGATCCTTGCGGGGCGGCTTTGCAAGGTTTACACACACCCTAGCTAAGTTTGCAAAGGTGCGCCGATGGCCGTTCAAAAAATCTATGCCGGAGCCAAGCTGCGCGAATTGCGCGCCCGCCTGTCGTTGACGCAAAAGGCGTTTGCCCAAAAGCTGGGCGTGTCGCTGCCTTATCTGAACCAGATGGAAAACAACAACCGCCCCGTCAGCACATCCGTGGTGCTTGGACTGGCGCAAGAATTCGGGTTCGACGTGACCGAATTGCAATCAGGCGATGAGGCCCGTTTGGTCAGCGACATGCGAGAGGCACTGGCCGATCCGGTGTTTGCAGGTGATGCCCCGCAGCTTGCAGATTTGCGACTTGCAGCCGCGAACGCACCAACACTTGCGCGGGCGTTTCTGGACCTGCACGCAGCATACCGCCAGACCCACGAACGCCTTGCCAGCTTGGACGAAGCATTGGGGCGCGAAGATGCCCGCCTTGCCCCAAGCCCGTGGGAAGAGGTGCGCGATTTCTTTCACTATTGCGATAATTACATTGATGCCGTTGATCGTGCGGCCGAACGATTTGCGACCAGTGGCAGGTCGGTCGATGCGGCCCTAGCCGAACTGGGTGTCACGATTGAAACCAGCACAGACGGACCATTGCGCCATTATGATGCCGCAACCAAAACGCTGATGATTTCCGCAGGTGCTGCCCCTGCCACGCGGTCATTCCAGATGCTGTTGCAGCTTGCGCTGATTGCCCAAGCACCGTTGTTAAATGCCACATTAGATCTGGCGCGGTTCCAATCGGATGAAGCGCGGGGCATCGCACTTGTGGGCTTGGCAAATTATTTCGCGGGTGCGGCGTTGATGCCATATGGCGCGTTCCTGCAAGCGGCCCAAGACACGCGCCATGATCTCGAAATTTTGTCGGCGCAGTTTGGCGCATCGCTGGAACAAGTGGCCCACAGATTATCCACGTTGCAACGCCCCGGCGCCAAGGGCATCCCGTTCTTTTTTGTGCGTGTCGATCAGGCGGGCACAATCACCAAACGCCATTCGGCCACGACATTGCAGTTTGCCCGTTACGGTGGGGCTTGCCCGTTGTGGAATGTGCACGCCGCATTTGAAACGCCCGGTCAATTTTTGCGCCAGTTGGCCGAAACGCCAGATGGGGCGCGATATTTTTGCCTTGCACGCGATGTGTCAAAATCGGGTGGTGCGTTTAATGCCCCGACCCGCCGCTATGCTATTGGGTTGGGCTGTGAGGTGCGCCACGCCAGCGCGCTTGTCTATGCCGATCATATGGACAGCACGGCCCCTGATGCCTATGCCCCTATTGGGATTTCGTGCCGTATCTGCGAACGCAAAGGCTGTCATCAGCGGTCGGTTCCGCCTCTGGAACGGCAGTTGCGTGTTGATCCAAACCAGCGTGGCATCTTGCCCTATCAAGTCGACTAGTTAGAATAGCGCCAAAGGGAGACCGCAATGGAACTCAACGGTACCAAAACAATCGCAGCGGACGTGCCAACTGTCTGGGCGCATCTGAATAACCCCGAAACGCTGCAAGCCTGCATTCCGGGATGCGAGGAATTGACCGGATCACCCGCCGAGGGGTTCGCGGCCACCGTCAAACAAAAGGTCGGCCCTGTCAAAGCCACGTTCAAGGGTGAGGTCACGCTGGAAAATATTGTGGAAAACCAATCATATACCATCGTGGGTGAGGGTAAGGGCGGCGTTGCAGGTTTTGCCAAGGGTGGTGCAGATGTATCCCTTGTGGCTGTCGATGGCGGGACCGAGCTGACCTATGACGCGACGGCCAAGGTTGGTGGCAAGCTGGCCCAGCTTGGCAATCGCATTATCGGTGGTTTTGCCCGCAAAATGGCTGATCAGTTTTTCGAGAATTTTCAGAATGTGGTCGAAGACGCCCCTAACGCTGGGACGTCTTCCAGTTCGGATTGATCCAAGGTTCATCGTTGGCAGCAGGCAAAGGCGTGCGATCCAGAATGTGATCTGCCGCCTTTTCACCCACCATGATCGACGGCGCATTAAGATTGCCGTTGGTGATGCGCGGAAAGATCGAGCTGTCAGCCACGCGCAACCCGTCCACCCCGATCACACGGCACTGCGCGTCAACCACGGCCATCGGATCGTCAGTCGCCCCCATTTTGCAGGTGCCGCAGGGGTGATAGGCGCTTTCCACATGCTCCATGATAAAGGCATCAAGTGCCTCGTCTGATTGCACCTCTGCACCCGGTTGGATTTCATGGCCCGCATAGGGGGCGAATGCGTCTTGTTCAAAAATCTCGCGGGTTAGACGAATACAGGCGCGGAAATCCTCCCAATCGGCGGGGTCGGACATATAGTTGAACTGGATGCGCGGGTGATCGGCAGGATCGGCGGACCGCAAGGTGACTTCACCGCGTGACGCGGATCGCATGGGGCCGACGTGGGCTTGATACCCGTGCCCTTCGGCGGCGGCTTGCCCGTCATAACGCACAGCGATGGGCAGGAAATGATACTGGATGTCAGGGTATTCAACACCGGCCTTGGACCGGATAAAGCCCGCGCTTTCAAACTGGTTGGATGCACCCAGACCCGTTTTGGTGAACAGCCATTGCGCACCAATCCTGGCCTTGCCCCACAGGTTCCAATGTTTGAACAACGACACAGGTTTGGTCGCGGCCTGCTGGATGTAAAGCTCGAGGTGGTCTTGCAGGTTTTGCCCCACGCCCGCCCGATCCGCGACCACGTCGATGCCGTGTTCAGCCAGATGCGCAGCGGGGCCAACGCCCGACAACATTAACAGCTTTGGTGAATTGAGCGACGATGCGGCGACGATCACCTCCGTATTTGCAGTGATGATTTCGATTTTGCCGCCGCGTTCAACCTCGACCCCGACAGCGCGGCCATTTTCGATCACAACCTTGCGGGCAAAGGCGCGGATCAGATCGCAGTTGGCACGTTTCAAGGCGGGCCGCAGATACGCATTGGCCGCAGACCACCTCCGCCCTTTCCAGATGGTCGCATCAAAGGGGCCGAACCCCTCTTGCTGCTGACCGTTATAGTCGCCCGTGACCGGATAGCCCGCCTGTTTCGCGGCCTTCACAAATGCGCGGGTCAACGGGTTGCGGCGCGGTCCGCGTGTCACATGCAGCGGCCCTTTGCGCCCGCGCCACGATTTGTCGCCACCATGCCCGCCCGAATGCCAATTCTCCATCCGTTTGAAGTATGGCAGCACATCGGCATAGGACCAGCCATGCGCCCCGCTGTCTGACCAATGGTCAAAATCACGCGCATGACCGCGCACATAACACATGCCATTGATTGACGATGATCCGCCAATGACCTTGCCACGCGGCGTGACAAGCGTGCGACCATCCAAGTGCGGTTCAGGTTCAGTGGACATGCCCCAATCATACATTTTCATGTTCATCGGATAGGACAAGGCCGCAGGCATTTGAATAAACGGCCCCGCGTCCGTGCCACCGTGTTCGATGACCAGCACCTGTTTGCCCGCCTCGGCCAAGCGATAAGCGATGGCGCAACCGGCAGAGCCCGCACCGATAATGATGTAGTCAGCTTGCATTTTGGTATCCATTCAATTCATTCGCCGCGCGGGAAGCGTTGTTTTTCTTCCAGCACGTTCAGGTCCATGTGGTTGCGCATGTAGCGGTCAGATGCCTTGCGCAGTGGCTGATAATCCCACGGATAATACGACCCGTTGCGCAGCGCCTCATACACAACCCAACGACCCGCTTGGGATGCGCGCACATCGGCGTCAAATTTCGTCAGATCCCAGCGCGCCTCGGACTTGGCCCGCAACTGGGTCAGCGTGCCTTGATGATCGGGGTGATCGGCAAGGTTTGTCAGCTCGTTCGGATCCGCATCCAGATCAAACAGTTGATCGGGGTCAAGCGCGCAACGATTGTATTTCCATTTGCCATAACGCAGCGACACCAGCGGGGCATATGACCCTTCGGCGGCGTATTCCATTGCGACAGGTGCGGTGCGTTCCACCCCTTGGCCCATCGGCACGATGGATTGCCCGTCAGTCCACGGCATAACCTCTGACATATCCACCCCAGCCAGATCACATAGGGTTGGCAACACGTCGATGCTGCTGACGGGCGTTGCATTTAACCCTGCTTCCATCTGGGGTGCCGCAATCATCAATGGCACACGTGCCGACCCTTCATAGAACGACATTTTGAACCACAGGCCGCGATCGCCCAGCATGTCACCGTGATCGGCCACAAACATGATGGTGGCGTCTTGGCGCGTGTCCTCAAGCGTTTGCAAAATCTCGCCCACCTTGTCGTCAAGATAGCTGATATTGGCGAAATAAGCGCGGCGGGCGCGTTTGATGTGATCTTCGGTGATGTTGAAATTGTCGCGGTCGTTTGCGTCCAGTATCCGCTTTGAATGGGCGTCTTGATCATCATAGGGGATTGGGCCCACATCAGGCAGCAGATGGTCGCAATCGGCGTAAAGATCCCAGTATTTCTGACGTGCCACATAGGGGTCATGCGGATGCGTAAAACTAACAGTCAGGCACCATGGCCGCCCATCATTGCCGCGCGACAAATCATACAGCTTGGCCGTCGCGTGATAGGCCACTTCGTCGTCATATTCCATCTGGTTGGTGATCTCGGCCACGCCTGCGCCAGTGACCGACCCCATGTTGTGATACCACCAGTCGATCCGTTCGCCAGGCTTGCGGTAATCGGGCGTCCAGCCGAAATCGGCAGGGTAAATATCGGTGGTCAGGCGTTCTTCGAACCCGTGCATCTGGTCTGGTCCGACAAAATGCATCTTGCCTGACA
Source organism: Yoonia sp. (assembly GCA_965656885.1). Lineage (GTDB taxonomy): Bacteria > Pseudomonadota > Alphaproteobacteria > Rhodobacterales > Rhodobacteraceae > Yoonia. The sequence goes on along the minus strand of CBFHME010000008.1, from coordinate 1,922 downwards.
AACAGGTCTGATACCCCGCCCTGCGCAAATGGTGGGCATAGGTCGGGATCGAAGATGCAAACTCTGCCGCGTTGTCATAGACGCCTGTGCGCGACGGCAATTGGCCCGACATGAACGACGCACGTGCAGGCGCGCAAAGGGGCGACGCGGTATAGGCATTGGCAAAACGGGTGGACCGCGCCGCCAGCTTTTTGATGTTGGGCGCATGTAGCCAATCAGCGGGGCCGTCTGGAAACAGCGTCCCGTTCAACTGGTCCACCATAATGATCAGAATGTTTGGCTGTGTCATGCGGCACCTTTGGTCAATGTTGAAAGCGCGGCCAATGCTGTCGCTTGGGGGTTGGCATCGGGCGCGGTCAGGGCCGCCCGAATATAAAGTCCGTCAATCAGTGCGGCCATGGTATCGGCTGCCTGCGACGGATGCGGGCAAAGCGGTCGCAACGCATGGGTCAAATTGGACCGCAACCGCCGCTGATACACGCGCAACAATCGCAATGCGGCGGGGCTGGTCTGTGCTTGTACATAGAACGTCATCCACGCCGAAACTGTTGCTGGGTCAAAACAAGACGGGTCGAAATTGGCTTTCACAATTGCCTGCGCCCGCATCGCCGGATCACGCGCGTCCGATAACGCAACCCGCACCAAACTGGCATAATCACGCAAAATCTGACGCATCGCTGCCTCGAATATCTGGTCCTTGCCACCAAAATAATGGTGCGCCAGCGCCGACGACATGCCTGCACGTTTCGCGATCCGGCTAACGGTTACATCCAATGAACCTGCGGCACCAATTTCTGCAATCGTTGCTTTGACCAATGCCGCACGACGGATCGGTTCCATTCCTATTTTTGGCATTTGCGCCCCCGAAGAATCTCTTTTTGCAGCATTTCGATTTTTAATTGACTCGTCAATCAATAAAAACCCGCGCTTCTTTTGGCCAAAAATACCGCCGCCGGAGGCTGCCGATCTTTGATCGGCAATTACGTCTTTTCAGCCAGATCTGCGCGTCGGGCCACGGCCTCGCGCCATGTGATGAAACTGACGGCTGCCATAATCATCACGCCACCAAAAATGACCCAACCATCGACGGCTTCGCCAAAGACAATAGCCCCCAGCGCCACGGCCCAAACGAGCTGTAGAAACGTAACAGGCTGGGTGACAGTCAACGGTGCGGCCTTGAACGCAAGCGTCATAGAATAATGCCCCGCCGTTGCAAAAACCGCGACAAGAAACATCCAGCCAATTTGGGCCCACGTTGGTGTGACCCACACCGCAACTGCGAATGGAAACAACCCTATTGTGACAGCAATCGACAGCATACCAACGACGACAGGCGCGGACACCTCGTCAGCCATCACTTTGGCAATCAAATATCCAGCGGCAAACCCAATGGCTGTGAACAGCATCGCGATATGCCCGATGTCCACCGCCCGAACGCCAGGGCGCAGGATCACCATCGCCCCAATCAGCGCCACAACAACCGCGGCGATGCGGCGCGGTGGCAGCCGTTCACCAAGGAACAATGCAGCCCCGATTGCCACGTAAACGGGGCTTAGATAATTCATCGCTGTGACCTCTGCCAAGGGAATGCGCGACATCGCAAAGAACCACAAAATCACCGCGCCCGTGTGCACAACACCGCGCAATCCAAACAGCACGATTTGCCGTTGGCTCAAGCGCGCCGCCATAATCGGGCGGATCATCGGAATCACAAATATAAGGCCCAAAAGATAGCGCAGGAACGCCCCTTCAGCGGCGGGCAGGTCAGAGCCCACATATTTCACAACGGCAGTCACAGCCACAAACATCAAGCCGGTAAAGACCATCCATAAAATACCCGCGACGGGCCGACTATGTGATTGGGATTGCATAAGCTCAGGCGTGACAGGGCCACCCCGAAAACACAAGGGGCGCGGTCATTC
>CBFHME010000007.1:0-144146 GCA_965656885.1 Yoonia sp. | reverse complement strand
AAGCACGTTTTGCCTCCCCTTCTGTCCGAAGATCTTGTCTTCCACTTGCACGGTCATCGGCTCCTCAGCCTGTACCGTGCTTTGAAGATAGATCCCGGTTGGTTAACAATCCGTTTTCCATTTGCAAAATATACCTCGGGGGTTTGGGGGCTGGCCCCCATGACTTTTTCAATATCGGATAACAGTTATGACCTTGGATCGATGGATCGCTCTTATTTTACTTGGGCTTTGTTGCGCCTACGGTTATGCCGCGTGGTTCACAATGGATGCAGGGTTGGCCCCCTTTATGCAGCGAAACCCGATTTGGCCCAGCACATTCCCCAAAATTCTGTCGATCATGGGCATTGTCGCGTCTGGTATCATTCTTTTTGGGCTTGAAAAGAGTGAACAGAAAACCGGCGACATCGATTATCGACGTTTAGGTGAATACCATCTTGGGCAGGCGATCGGGTTGCTTGCATTGATGGTGGTCTATGCGCTTTTGCTGCGCCCGTTTGGATTTCTAGGAGCGACGTTCGGGTTTTTATTCATAGGATCTGCAATTTTGGGTGAGCGGCGGTGGATCACAATGGCCGTGGTTGCAACCATTGCGGCTGGCGTCGTGTGGTATCTTGTATCCGAAGTTTTGGGCATCTACATGCGCCCGTTGCCAAGCATGTTGGGGGGCTGAACTGATGATTGAAGGACTGCTTATTGGCCTGCAAACGGCCCTATCGTTTCAGATGATCGTAATGGTCATCGGCGGATGCCTGATTGGCACATTCATCGGGATGTTGCCGGGACTGGGACCGATGTCGATTATCGCAATCATGATCCCCGTTGCGATTTCGCTTGGTGATCCAGCTGCGGCACTTATCCTGCTCGCTGGCGTCTACTATGGCGCGATTTTCGGCGGATCGACGTCTTCGATCTTGCTCAATGCGCCGGGTGTTGCCGGCACTGTGGCCACCAGTTTTGACGGCTATCCGATGGCAAAACAGGGCAAAGCAGGCAAGGCACTGACGATCGCGGCCATCGCGAGTTTCTGCGGCGGCACGATTGGTGCAATTCTCTTGATGATATTCGCACCGATGCTGTCATCCGTCGCCCTACTTTTCCATTCAGCCGAATACTTCGCGCTTATGGTTGTGGGCTTATCCGCCATCGCAGCATTTGCCGGAACTGGCCAAGTGGCCAAAGCGTTCATGATGACCACCTTGGGCCTTATCATGGCGACCGTTGGCGAAGGCACGCTATTCAGCCTGCCGCGTTTCACGATGGGGATCATGGACCTGCAAACCGGATTTGGGTTCATCACCCTTGCAATGGCGATGTTCGCATTGCCCGAGGCGCTGTTTCTTGTTCTCAAACCACGCGACAATACGAGCGGTCAAAGCAGCGAAATCAAAGATTTGCGCATCTCGGGCGCAGAGGCCCGCGCAATCGCTCCTGTGATTGGTCGCCAGTCAATCCAAGGATTTTTTATCGGGGTCTTGCCCGGTGCGGGGGCCACGATTGCCAGTTTCCTGGGCTATGCCGTGGAACGCAACATCGCCACAAAAGATGAGCAAGACGAGTTTGGCAAAGGGTCAATCAAGGGTCTTGCGGCACCGGAAACCGCAAATAACGCGGCTTGCACCGGATCATTTGTGCCGCTGCTAACGCTTGGCATTCCCGGATCGGGGACCACCGCGATCTTGCTTGGCGCATTGCTGGCGCTGAACGTCAGTCCGGGCCCGCGCCTGATGATTGATGAGCCACAGATTTTCTGGTCCGTCATTATCTCGATGTACATCGGCAATCTGGTCTTGTTGATCCTGAATCTACCGCTGATCCCCTATATCGCCAAGGTTCTTTCAGTCCCGCGCAATTATCTGATCCCGTTCATCATGTTCTTTACGCTGATGGGGGCCTACATCGGGCAGAACAATGCGACCGAATTGCTGATCCTTGTTGGCTTTGGCATCTGTGCAACCGCGTTGAAGTTTGCCGACTATCCGCTTGCGCCCCTTCTGATCGGCTTTATCTTGGGCGGCCTGTTGGAAGACAATTTCGCACGCTCCATGCAACTTTATGATGGGGTGTCGTTTATCTGGGAACGGCCAATGACGCTGGGCCTCTTGGTGATTGCGGGCATTCTGATCGTCTTGCCCAGTTACCGCGCACGGCGCGCGCGTATCCGCCAAGCGGGTGTCGCTGACGGCGATTGATCCAGCTTGTGAATATTAAGTCCCCCAGCCATACAGATGATAAATTTTCCGTATGGTTGGGGCCATAATGATCAAAAGCCAGTTCACTCTCAAACAGCTCGAAGCCTTTGCCTTTGTCGTGGACACGGGCACATTTCGGGCCGCTGCTGCTGCCTTGGGCACGACCCAGCCCAACATCTCGGCCCGCATTTCAGCACTGGAAACTGCCCTTGGGACATCGTTGATGGTCCGCGATGCGGGGTCTGTCAGATTTACGGCGATGGGTGAAACGCTTTTGGAAAAGGCCCGCCAAGTCCTATGGGCAGGTGAGGCATTGTTGGAAGAGGCCGGTCGTCAAGATTTGATCGAGGAAAGGTTGCGCCTTGGGGTGACCGAGTTGGTCGCTTGCACGTGGTTGCAGCCGTTTCTGCGCCTGCTCAAATCCGCCTACCCTAAATTGCGGATCGAGTTGCAGGTTGATTTGTCCACCGTGATTGATGCCCAACTGATGCAAGGCCAGCTTGACCTTGCCTGCCAGACAGAGCCGTTTCAGACCACCCAATTTACCAGCCAGCCGCTTGGGGTTGAGCATTATTGCTGGGTTGCAAATGTGCAAGTGGCCACTGCATTGGGGCCAGCACCCCAAATGTCTGACCTGTTCCAACACACGGTTTTAACCCACGCAAAGCACACACAAGCCGGTCACGCGCTTCATGCCATGGCGGAAAAGTGCAATTTGCCGATCAGCCAGATCGCGCATTCAAGCGCACTGTCAGCGTGTTTGCCGATGGTGATCGAAGGTTTAGGTGTTGCACTGCTTCCGCAAAAACTGGTCGAACCCGAAATTGCAGCTGGTGCTTTGAAAACTGTCGACGCCCCGTGGTTACCAGATCCGCTATCGTTCTATGCGCGTTTTGCGGCAGACCGCGCGCCGCTTTTTGTAGGGGCCGCGGCAACATTGGCACGGCAAGCGATGAGCACAAGATAATAATAATTGATCGGTATGAACATTTTAATCAATTTGATTTCTGCCCTACAATCTTGGAAAATCCCCCAAACTTAAGTTGCGCGGGGCCACAGTATGAAAACCACAAACGTCCGATTGGGTGTCGATATTGGTGGGACATTTACCGATGTCGTTTTGGAAAAGGATGGCGTGCCGTTTTCGACCAAGGTTTTGACAACCTATGCCGCCCCTGAAAATGCGATCATCGACGGTATCCATCAGGTCTGTGCCAAGGCGGATGTTGATCCATCTCAGATCGGTCAGATTATCCACGGCACGACACTGGCGACAAATGCGCTGATTGAACGCCGCGGCGCCAAGACCGCATTGATCACAACCGAAGGGTTTCGTGATGTCATCGAAATGCGCACCGAAAGCCGATTTGAGCAATATGATCTGAACCTGAACCTGCCCGAACCCCTGCTGCCGCGCCATATGCGTTTTACCGTGCCGGGCCGCGTTGATGCCAATGGCAACATTTTGGTCGATCTGGACCGCGCCGCGATCGAAGCTGTCGTCGATCAGATCGCTGAAGGCGGTTATGAAAGCGTCGCTGTTGGTTTGATCCATTCCTATCTGAACCCCGTTCATGAACAGATGGTGCGTGATGTGCTGGCTGAACGGCTGCCCGATGTTGCTGTGTCCATTTCATCAGAAGTATCGCCACAGATGCGCGAATATGAACGCTTCAACACTGTCGTTGCCAACGCATATATCAAACCGTTGATGGCCTCATACCTTGGCCGCCTAGAGGACCGATTGCGCGGTGAAGGTGTGCAATGCCGCATTTTCCTAATGCATTCTGGCGGCGGCATTATTTCCATTCAGAATGCCGCCGATTTCCCGGTGCGTTTAGTTGAATCAGGCCCAGCGGGGGGCGCCGTTTTCGCGGCCCATATCGCGGCGCGTTACGGCCTTGATAAGGTGCTGTCGTTTGACATGGGCGGGACCACTGCGAAAATCTGCCTTATCAAAAACCAGACGCCGCGCACCAGCCGCGTGTTTGAAGTTGCCCGCACATACCGTTTCAAAAAAGGGTCCGGCATGCCGATTTCGATCCCTGTGATTGATATGGTTGAAATTGGCGCGGGCGGCGGATCGTTGGCGCATGTCGATGCGATGCGTCAAATCCGCGTGGGCCCCGAAAGCGCAGGGTCAGAACCTGGCCCTGCATGTTACGGGCGCGGCGGCGCGCGGCCAGCCGTGACTGATGCTGATCTGGTCTTGGGCAAACTTGATCCTGACAATTTCGCGGGCGGTTCTATCAAATTGCACCCTGACCAGTCGCAAGCCGCGTTGCGTGCGCAAGTGGGCGAGACGTTGGACATGGACGCGGTAGAGGCGGCGTTCGGCGTGGCCGAAGTTGTCGACGAAAACATGGCCAATGCCGCCCGCGTGCACGCCGTCGAAAACGGCGAAGACTTGTCAGAATACACCATGATCGCCTTTGGCGGTGCGGCCCCGTTGCACGCGGGACGCTTGTGCGAAAAACTGGGTGTTGACAGATTGTTGGTCCCACCGGGGGCTGGTGTCGGGTCTGCCATCGGGTTCCTGCGCGCGCCGTTCAGTTTTGAGGCAAACAGGTCAGTCTATATGAAGCTGTCGGACTTCGACGGTGCGCGGATCAAATCGCTGTTGGCTGATTTGCAGGCCGAGGCGACAGGCTTTGTGCGGACCTGCGACGAGATCAGCCCGATCCTGTCAGAGTTCAAAGTCTATATGCGCTATACGGGTCAAGGCTGGGAAATCCCGATTGCATTGACCCAAGAGCAAGCCATGAACCCCGATGTGGCCACGTTTGAGGCGCGGTTTATCGAAGACTATACCAAACTGTTCGGACGTGCCGTTGATGGCATGGACATCGAGATCACGGTTTGGTCCGTCAACGCCACCACCCCGCCAGAGGTCGTGGACCGTATGGCCGAAACAACGGTAACTGGCGATGCCGCCGTCGATGCAAACCGTCCGCTATTTGACGCGGCCCAGGCCAGCTATCTGGATGCAAACATCGTCTTGCGCGACCAGATGCAAACGGGCCACCGCGCCCACGGCCCCGCTGCCATCACAGAGGCCGAGACAACCATCATCGTGCCCGCCAGCCGTGATGCCATACGCCAGCCCGACGGCTGTATCGACCTTGTGACAAAGGGAACAAAATCATGACCAAAGATCATTCAAATGTCGCCTACCAAGTCATGTGGAACCGCCTGATTTCCGTGGTCGAAGAACAGGCGCAAGCCCTTGTGCGCACGGCATTTTCTACCTCTGTGCGTGAAGCGGGTGATTTGTCAGCGGGTGTCTATGACGTGGCGGGCAACATGCTGGCCCAAGCCGTAACCGGCACGCCCGGCCATGTGAATGCGATGGCTGACGCCGTGGCCCATTTCATCCGCCGTATCGGGCGCGACAACATTTATGACGGTGACGTCTATATCACCAACGACCCGTGGGAGGGCACAGGCCACCTGCATGACATCACAATGGTCACACCGTCGTTTCACCGCGGCAAGCTTGTGGGCTTTTTCGCCTGCACCGCGCATATCGTGGATATTGGCGGGCGTGGTTTCGGGGCTGATGCCCATTCCGTTTATGAAGAAGGGCTATATATCCCGATTATGAAATTCACGGATCGCGGCACGGTTGATGAAACCCTGACCCGCATCATTCGTGGCAACGTGCGCGAACCAGACCAGTTGATCGGGGATGTTTACGCCTTGGCCACCTGCAACGAGATCGGGCATCGCCGCCTGATCGACATGATGGAAGAATTCAGCCTTGATGATCTGGACGGTATCGCCACCTTCATCCTTGATAATTCGCGCCGTGCGACGCTAGAACGGATTGCGGCTCTCCCTCAGAAATCTGCCACGGGCGAAATGACGATGGATGGCTTTGAACGCCCCATCACGCTTAAGGTTAAGGTCAGCGTCTTGGGCGACAGGATTGTGTCGGATTTTACCGGCACGTCAGGGTTGGACAAGAAAGGGATCAACTGTCCGCTTGTCTACGCCAAGGCCTATGCCTGTTACGCGCTGAAGGTTGCGATTGCGCCTGAAATTCCCAACAACGCCGCATCGCTTGCGCCGTTCGAAATTGAAGCGCCCGAGAATTCGATTGTGAACGCGCTGCACCCTGCCCCCGTGGCCCTGCGCCATATCGTCGGGCATTTTGTGCCTGATGCTGTTTTTGATGCATTTGACAAAATCGTGCCCGGATTAGTCCCCGCCGAAGGTGCGGGATGCTTGTGCAACTTCCAAGTCTCCCTGCGCCCGCGCAGCGATGCCCCTGCCCCCGCCCATGCGCGCAGATCCGAGGTGCTGACATTCAATTCAGGCGGGTCCGGCGCGCGGCCTGACCATGACGGGCTGAACGCCACCGCGTTTCCGTCTGGCGTGATGACCATGCCAATCGAGGCCACAGAACACGCGGGGCCCGTCATCATCTGGCGCAAGGAATTGCGCCCTGACAGCGGCGGGTCCGGTAAAACCCGTGGCGGCTTGGGCCAATACATGGAAGTTGGCGCGCAAGAGGGCCATGAATTCGATATTCAGGCCATGTTTGACCGCGTTGACCATCCCGCGCGCGGGCGGCGCGGCGGCGGTGCTGGCGCGCCCACAACAATCGTGCAAGACGATGGCACGCCGATGAACGGCAAGGGCAAACAATTCGTGGCCCACGGGCGCCGCGTTGTCATGGCATTCCCCGGTGGTGCGGGTTACGGCGCGCCGTCTGATCGGCCCAAATCCCTTGTGAAACGCGACCTCGCACGCGGATATATCTCTGCCGAGACAGCAGCAAACGACTATGGAATGACCGCCCAAGACATCGCTGATGTCATGTCAGCCGTCGCAAAAGGAGAAACCCTATGAAAACCCAAAGCCCACAGAACACCAGCTATGATGTTGTGATTGTCGGCGGGGCCATCATGGGCGCGTCCGCTGCTTGGTTCTTGTCCGATGATGCTGATTTTGACGGCACGGTTTTGGTCGTGGACCGCGACCTGAGCTATGAAAACACATCTACAATGCACACCAATTCGTGCATGCGTCAGCAGTTTTCGGGCGACTTGAACGTCCGTATCAGCCAGTTCGCTGCCGATTTCGTCAAGAACCTGCCGCGTTACATGGGCAACGACGACCGCGTGCCTGACCTGTCGATCCGGTCATTCGGCTATATGTATCTGGCTGACAACGAAGGGTTCGCGGATGTGCTGCGCGAAAACCAAACCGTGCAGCTGGCCGCTGGTGCCGCTACTCAGCTGATGACCGCAGACCAGATCAAGGCGGCCTATCCGTTTTACAACGTCGACGACATCGTTTTGGGGTCGATCAACCTTGTGGACGAAGGATTGTGGGACGCAACAGCCGTGTTTGATTGGTGGCGCAAATCCGCACGCGAACGCGGTGTCGAATATATTGAAAACGAAGTTATCGCGATCACCAAAAACGCAAATGGCACACGTGTCGAAAGCGTGACGCTGAAATCTGGTGATGTGATCGCCTGTGGCCAGCTTTTGAACGCCAGTGGCCCGCGTGCCGCGCGCACGGCACAAATGGCAGGCATTCATGTGCCGGTCGAGCCACGCAAACGCTATTCATGGATTTTCTCGGCGGAAACGCCGCTTGATCGTGATCTGCCGCTGACGATTGACCCATCGGGTGTGCATGTGCGCGAAAACGGTGGCGGCACGTATCAATGTGGCGGTCATTCTGACATTGACCCCGCGGTCGAGCCTGATGATTTTGTGATGGATCACAGCATTTGGGAAAACCACGTCTGGCCGATCCTTGCCACGCGCATCCCACAGTTTGAGGCGATCAAGGTGCAGTCCGAATGGGCGGGGCATTATGCCAATAACACCTTTGACCATAACGCGATTTTGGGGCCGCATATGGAGGTTGAAAACTTCTTTTTCCTCAACGGGTTTTCGGGTCATGGGTTGCAGCAGTCGCCTGCGATGGGGCGCGGCACGGCTGAAATCATGGTGCATGGCGGTTATAAAACGCTGGATATGACGCAGTTCCATTTTGACCGCATTCCCGCAGGCCGCAAGATCATCGAAAAGGCGATCATCTAAGCCGGAATTTCGCCACCAGAGGCATCAAAAAAGGCCGGACCCAATTGGTCCGGCCTTTTTGCATTATCCCGATTGGAACAATGGCAATACAACAAATCGCCCACCGATCAGACCGATGGGCGATTGTTTGATCTTACATGTCAGCAACAGCTGCCAAAGGAGCAGAGTTCACCGCACCTTCATAGCTGTCCAAAGAAGAGTCGATGGAACCAGAGTCAACGAACACTTCCGCGACACCTTTCATGAATGTGCCGGCATTGCCGCCCAACCATGCTTCTGACAACTGCTCTTCAACTGTTGGGAACACGAAGCCCGCCAATGTTTCTGCAGTCGCATCTTCGTCCATACCCGCATCCTTTGCGATGACTGGAAGCATTTCTTCCACCATGGAACCATCGTTCCAACCCGCGTTGGCTTTAGCAGTTACGGCCAAGAACTTTGCAACCATATCTGGGTTTTCAGCAACGAAGCTTGCAGGTGCAGTTGTCGCATCAAATACCAAGATGCCCAAGTCTGTCTTTTCAGCACCTGTCAGCAATACGTTGCCGTGTTCTTTCATGCGACGCAGTGCGCCACCCCAACCACAGGCCATATCAACCTGAGACTGAGCCAAAGCAGCTGCACCGTCGGCAGGTGCCATGTCCACAACTTCCAAAGATGCAACGTCAACGCCGAAGTGGCTCATTTGCTTCAAGAAACCGTAATGCGCAGCCGTGCCCAGTGGAACAGCGACTTTCTTGCCAGCAAGTTCACCTGCGGATGTTTTGTCGATTTCAAGACCGGACGAAACAACGCAGTTGTCGTTGTCAGCATATGAAACAGCTACGTCGATAACCTGAATGTCTTGACCAGCGGATGCAGCAACAACGAATGGCGGGATGCCCTGAGATACGGAAATCTGAACATCGCCAGATGCCATAGCTGCAGACATTGCTGTGCCTGTGTCGAAGGATACCCAGTTGATAGCAACGCCAAGCGCTTCTTCGTATTCGCCCATAACTTTGGCGTGCTGGAACGGCATTGGCCATTCGAGGAAGTAGGCAACAGTGATTTCGTGACCGTCAGCCATAGCAGCGGAACCGCTGGCCATCAGTGCGGCGCCAGCAACGGCACCCATGAGTGTTTTCTTAAGCATTTCGTTCTCCCTATCGGTTCCGTATATCGAAACCTGTTTTTAACCTGCAGATCGTAGGAAGAATTAACCGAGCCCGTCAAATAGATTCTTAAGCAAATTGAGGGAGTAGGCAGACTAATGTTCCTTAATCCGGCATTTTGTCTATCTCTATCTATTCAAATGATTTGTTTCAATTCGCAAAACATTCCTCACCCGATTCAATTCACTGGCATCGCACCGCAGGACAGGCCCCGCAAACAACGCGTTTGGACGGGCGAGAGGCCTGCGACTTTGTCGTGGTCGGCGGCGGCCTGACCGGCACGCGCACGGCCCTTGGTTTGGCAGAAAGCGGTGCAAAAGTTGTCTTGCTGGATGCGCGGGATATCGGTTGGGGCGCATCGGGGCGCAGCGGCGGACAATGTAACCCAATGTGGCGCGCAACGCCTGATCAGCTTGCACAACGGTTGGGCGACGCGCACGGGGCCCGTCTGGTTGAAACAACGATGAACTCGGCCGATGCGTTGTTCGCCGATATCGCGAAATATGATGTAGATTGCGACCCGCAACAAAACGGATGGGTGCAAGCCGCCCATAGCACAAAGGCGCAAACCAGCCTCGAAGGATTGGCGGCGGCCTGGAATGCGGTTGGCGCTGACATCTCTCTTTTGGATCGAGCTGCGACGCAGGAACGTAGCGGCTCTGACGCTTATGGGTTTAGTCTTTTTCACCCCAATGGGGGACATGTGCAGCCCCTTTCGCTGACACGGGGGTATGCCCGTGCGGCACAGCGGTTTGGCGCGACACTTTATTCAGACAGCCCTGTCATCGGCATGACCCGCGATGGGTCAAAATGGACGGTCGCAACCCCCACGGGATCTGTGACAGCAGGTCAGGTAATCCTGACCACCAACGCCTATACCGATGATCTTTGGCCCGGGTTGAAACAAACGTTTTACCCACTGACCAGCGTATCGCTTGCGACCGCACCGCTGTCAGATGAACAGCGCAAAACTGTGTTGCCCGGCAATGTCACTATCGCTGATAGCCGCCGTGCGATTTTCTATTCCCGCCATGACCGCGACGGGCGGCTTATGTTCGGCTGCGTAGGAAGTGGCGACCACCCTGATCTGATGGGCGGGGCTGCGCGGCTGAAACGGGGGCTCAACATTGTTTTCCCGCAACTGCACGGCATCGGGGTTGAGGCAACATGGGCGGGCCGCATTGCCGTCACCCCTGAAATGATGCCCCATTTGCATGAACCAGCCCCCGGTGTGCTGGCCGCTGTCGGGTTCAGCGGACGCGGTATCGCAATGACATCCGTTATGGGCCGCAGTTTGGTGAAAAAGGCGTTGGGCGCGGACGACAGCGCCCTGCCCTTCCCCGTCACCACAATCACGCCAGCGCCTATGCATTGGGCCGCAAATAAGATGCTGCCTCTGGCCGCGCCTGCGATGACGCTGCGCGACAAGCTCGATACGATTATTGACCCTTTGTAAGGACCACGGACATGAAATTCACGAAATTCAGCGACACCAATCCGCCCCGCAATGAAAAAGACCTGACAGGCACGATCGTCAGCGGCACACCCGTTCAGCACAGCCAGTTGATGTATGCGGGCCACGACGGTCAGATCAAATCCGGCATCTGGGAAAGCACGGCAGGCGTGTTCACGGCCACAATGACCGATCTGGTCGAGTTCTGTCATATTCTGGAAGGATCGGCATCCATCAAGACATCAGACGGCAACACCTATGATGTCACAGTTGGCGACGCTTTCGTGATGGAGGCAGGTCTGGAAACAGAATGGACTGTGAATGACTACGTCAAAAAACACTTTGTCATCACGACCACACCAAACCTTGGGCCTGCTTAGGGGGCCTTGCCGCCGATCAATGCGGTCACGCGATCGGTGGCTGCCATCAACGCAGGTGCCCACGACAACAGCTCGTCCGTGGTATGCGATTGAAACAGCGTCCAGATATTCAAGACGGCGACGGGTTCGCTGAGGTGGTTGAAAATCGGCGCGGAAATGCCGTGGAAATGATCATATTCTTCGCGATCATTATAGGCAAAACCATCTTGGCGCACATTGGCAAGCTCTTCCTGAAAAGCGGCAGGATCAGTGATCGTCCGGTCCGTGAATTTTGTGAACACATAGCCTTGCAGTTTTGACGCGGCAATTTCATCTGGCAGAAATGCCATCAGAACCTTGCCGGACGCGGAACAATGCGCCGGTTCCCGCATCCCGGGACGCTGAATACTGCCCAACCCATTGCTGGCTTCTAAGACCCGCAGATATACCACCTCTGCGCCGCTTGGCACGCCAAGTGTGACGTTGGCCCCAAAAGTTTCATGCAACTTGGTCATTTCACCAAGGGCAATCGTCTGGATGTCATAACCGCTGTAGGCATTGCGCACCAAATCAAACACCTTTGGACCTAGCAGATAGGCCTTGCTGGTTGGGTCAAACTGCACAAGGTTTTCTTCGCTACAGATCGCCAGTAGACGATGAAGCGTGCTTTTGTTCAGGCCAGTTTTCGCGACCAATTCCGAAAACGTTAGCGGTCCACGCGTTTCGCTGATGACAGTCACAAGCGACATAATTTTAGAGACGATAGAGCTTTGCATGGTGTCAGGCGTAGTCCCTTTTGATGAGCCGAACAAGCAGGCCGCAGCTTTATTGACAAGGCTTTGTCGGCTCCATTACCATAATGCAAAATAGCTGTTCCGTAATATGAAGCACACAGGGATGCGCGATATGAAAAAGTTAATGACGAAGCCGCAAATTACGTGGACGAGGTTTTGGACGGCCTGCAACAAGCGCACCCCGAAACCTATACCATAGACGGCGAAACAGGCCGCATGTTGCGAAAAACGACGGCCAGCAACGGCCGCGTTGGTGTTGTATCTGGTGGGGGCTTCGGCCATTTGCCGGTTTTCGCGGGCTATGTTGGTGACGGCCTGCTTGATGCCTGTGCAGTTGGCGATGTGTTTGCATCCCCTGACATGAACCCGATGCTGGAAGCAATCACGTGGGCCGACACAGGCCAAGGCGTTGTTTGCGTTGTGGGCAATTACGGCGGCGACAAAATGAACTTTGCCATGGCCTGCGAAATGGCCGAAATGGAAGACATCACAGCCCATCAGGTCATCGTCAGCGACGATGTCGCGAGTGCCAGCGCAGACGAGGCTGAAAAACGCCGCGGCGTGGCGGGGCTTGTCTATGTCATGAAAATCGCAGGCGCGGCTGCGGCGGCTGGTCGGGATCTTGATGGTGTCCTTGCTGCAACGCAAAATGCAGCTGCGAATTGTCGGTCCATTGGCGTTGCCTTGGGGTCATGCGTCGTGCCGCAAGCTGGCAAACCGACATTTCAGATTGCAGATGACGAAATTGAAATCGGCATGGGCATCCACGGTGAACCCGGCGTATGGCGTGGCAAAATGAAGCCAGCAGATGAACTGGTCCAAGAAATGCTAAACCACCTGACGCCCGAACTCGACCTTGGTAAAGGCAGCCGCGTTTCCATTCTTGTGAACGGCCTTGGGGCCACACCAAACGAGGAACTGTATATCCTTTTCCGCGCAGCCAAGCGCATTCTAGAAGAAATGGGTGTGGAGCTGGTGCAACCGCTTGTCGGGAACTATGCCACTTCCATGGAAATGTCGGGCGCGTCGATCACATTGATGAAACTAGACGACGATCTGGAAACCTTGCTGGCCGCGCCTGCAAATAATCCGTTCTGGAGACATTAAATGGGCCTTTCAACTGACAGCTTGCGCGCGGCAATCCGCGCCATTGCCACCGACATTGCGCCAATGGGCGATCATTTGAATGAGTTGGACGGCAAACTGGGCGACGGCGATTTGGGTGTCACGATGGTCAACGGGTTCAACAACCTTGCAACAGTTGCGCCCGATCTGCCCGAAGATTTCGGCCGTGCCTGCATGGAAAGCGCCAAGGCAATGACCAAGGTGTCAGGGTCGTCATTTGGCACGCTGATGGGCATCGCATTGATGGCAGTGGCCAAACAAACCAAGGGCGAAACCGATGTCGCATGGACCCGCACCCCTGACCTGTTGCGGGCCGCCGTTGACGCAATGTTGGCGCGTGGTGGTGCCAACCTAGGCGACAAAACGATGCTGGATTCGCTTGATGCGATCATCAAGGCTGCAGCAAGCATGGATGATCCCGCCGCACTTCAGGCAGCAGCAGCAGCAGCAGCAGCGGCGTCTGATGACGCGCTTGCCACCTTTCAAGGTCAACAATGCAAGATCGGCCGCGCCCGCATTTTTGGCGAAAAGACCGTTGGAATGGATGATCCAGGCATGGTGGCAATCAAATTGATGGTTGATCGCTTGGCCGACGCCTAAAGCTAATCCAGCTCATGCGGCGACATTGAAACGGACGTCGCCGCATCAGGAAATGAACCGTCCATGACAGCAGCACGATACCGCGAAAGCGCCTTGCGGCGCTCTGCATTGAGCTGTTTTCTGATTGTCCCGACATCGCCGAAAGCCTTGGCTGCGAAAATTTCGGTGATCGTTCCGCAATTAATGGTCACTGTATCGATGTTCTGTGTGGCGGCGGCCTCTGCCTCTTGTGCATCAAAGGCGATGACCCGCGGCCTTGTTGTCAAACAGGCACCCTACTGGCAGGTGACGCCGCGCCTGCTGGCCGCCCTATGTGTAAATCTGCTTCATGTTTATGCCTGCTTCCTCGCGAATAGACGTTTTTTGCGTGCGCGGATGCGCTGTGTGGCCTCTGATGTGCCGTCGTGGAAACTGCCAAACCAGCGATCCATAGGGATTTCTTCGGACCCATAATTGCATTCAAAATAACGGTGATGCAGATGATGCACATTCTTGAACAACCATGGAAAATGGATCAGCCGATGAATCCAGTAAAAATGGAATGATTGCCAAAACCGGATGATGAAAAACATCAAGACAAACCAGACCGGCGACGCGCTGATGCTGTCCATCACAGGCACCCAACCGTTTGCCGCGACATAGAAATAACCGATCATCCAACTGGTCCAAATCGGCACGCCAGATGCCAGCGTCCAGAACATATTGTCCCAGACCTGATTGGAAAATGTGAACCGCGAACTTTTCTCCATTGGGCGCACATCGAATTTCAACCGCGTTTCTTGCCCGGCAAAATAAACAAATAGGCGTGAAACCCACCCGCCAAAATCAAAACGGCACCCAAATTAGTGACCAGTATCTTCGCCATCCACTCCCATTGAACCGTCTGCATGTCTGCCATCATAGGCCAAAACAACAGATAGACAGCAATCGCCCAGACCAGATGATTCACAGGTGGTGTAAGTTTGGTCCACGTGCCCCACAACCACGCAAAAGCGGCCTTAGGCTTTGGCGGAATATCGAACACAGGCGACATGTGAATGGGCAGGCGCGGGTGAAAATTCCACTCGCGAGATTTGCCCGCAGGAATAACAATTTCTGGGTCATGGTTTTCGGACATTTCGAACACCTTTCCGCCGCGCAACCTGTCAAGAGTTTCTCATTTCGAAACTTTCGTTTCTTTTTATGGGGGTTCCAAAATGAGTCAAGATTTGCCGCGTGCCACTAGCGCCCGGGATATCTCGGCTAAATCCATGCCGCGCCTTGGTTGGAAAAGCCTAGGTTTTTGCCCGCTACATGAAATCATGGACAGCTAAAATACAACGATCTAAACTTCCTCTTATTCACATAAGTTCCTTATTCGGAAGATTAATTGGACAATCCTCGAATGAAAACAACAACATTTTATCACGCACTGACCGCCCGTTGCGCGCAACTGGGTTCATTTCACAATGCGCATGTTCATATTGATCGTTCCAATACATTGGATTTCGCAGCCGCCGCGCCCCATTTATCGCTGGGTCAAAAACACGCCCTTATTTCTGACGTGCATGCAGGGCCTTGGTACGAGCCGGAAAATCTGAAAGCCCGGATCAATCAAAGTCTGGACGTCATGGTCAGCTGTAAAACGCGGCGGGTGGACAGCGTGATTGATGTGACGGATGACGGTTTGGGACTACGCGCCCTAGAAACTGCAAGATCAATCGCCAAAGATCGGGCACAGGAAATAGATTTTCGCGCCGCAGTCTATTCGCCGCTTGGTTTTCGCGATGACGAGCCGCAGCGCTGGTCCCTCTTTGAGAAGGGCGCTGAGATAGCGGATTTTGTAGGTTGCCTGCCAGAACGCGATGACAGGACCGACTATCCTGAACAAATTGGATACAATGAATGTTGTCGCCGGATGCTGGATCTTGCCAAGAGGCGCGACATGGATATCCAGATTCACACCGATCAGGTGAACCATCCGAATGAAAACGGGACTGAGCGGCTATTGGATGTAATCGAAAGCGAACGCTTGGCCTTTGGCACGGGCGATGCGCCAAAGATTTGGGCCGTTCATATGATTTCACCGTCTTGCTATCCGCAGTGGCGTTGGGACGCACTGGTAGAGCGGCTTAAGGCCGCAAATGTTGGGGTCATTTGTTGTCCCTCAGCGGCGATTGGAATGCGGCAGCTTCGGGGGGTGACGACGCCAACGGGCAATTCAATTGCGCGTGTGCTAGAACTGTGTGCCGCTGGCATTCAGGTGCGGCTCGGCTCGGACAATCTGGTCGATATGCTGTCGCCATCAACCACTGCAAATCTGACGGATGAAGTGTTCCTTCTGTCAGCGGCATTACGATACTACAATACGGACATCTTGGCGAAATTGGCTTGCGGCGTCTCGCTTGATGCCGACGATCGCAGCAGAATTAAGCAGCATTTGGATGAAAACGATGTGGAAATGGCTAAAGCGATACGCCGCTGGGGAAGCCCCTCCTAAACCAAGCGAAGCTGACGCGTCAGAACCGCAAACGATTTTGCTGACCGATCCTGCGTTGATCGCAAACTTCAAAAATCGGTCACGCGCATTGCGCGCCGAAAAACCTGTGTGTCCTGTATCCGGTGGCGGTGTGCTTTTGCTTTTGGCTGAGGACGTGAAGTCGGCGTTTTCCAACCCAGCCCTTTCAAATCAACCATCCCGTTTTTCTGCCCTCGCACCCAAGAACAAGGGCAAATACGTGGCTGCATCTGTCGCGGCGAACATCTTGCCATTTCTTGATGCACCGCGCCACGTCACATTGCGGAAATGGGCTGGCCAAGCATTTTTCAAACACTTTCAAGATTTTGAGGGGCAGATCGCGCCCATTGCCGACAATCATTGTTCGGGTCTTGGTCAAGAACCCCAATTACTTGTTGAAGATGTGGCTCGAAAATATGTGGTTGATGTCATTGGAAAATTCGTTGGGATTGACGTGTCGCCTGACGACATGAAGCGGTCAACCTCTGCGTTGTTTCGCCTGTTTGCCCCTGCCGCCGATGCAGAGACATTTGCCAAAACCAACACGGGGCTCTCGCTTGCGCGCCAGCAGCTAAGTGCCGCCCTTGCGGCGCGGCGGGCAGACAACGAGCCGTGTTTGCTAAACGCGCTGGATGCAAGTTACCCTTCCGACTTGCCGGACACTGATCGCGAATTGCTGATCATCGACAACGCACTGTTGTTTCTGGCGGATGGCGTCGAAAACGTAGAAGCCGCGATTGGCATGGTGATGATGCAGCACGCCCGATCTGGGGCGGAGATCACACAAACCTTTGTGCGCCAAGCAATCGCAGCAGACACGCCGGGTCAAACAATCGCCCGCGTCGCCACGCAGGATATGTTGATCAGTGATGTCCAAGTGAAGGCCGGAACACCCGTGTTCTTATCACTCGCAAGCGCCAATGATAGCGCGGCAGGGACCGACGATTTCACGTTTGGGCGTGGACGTCACAAATGTATCGGTGAACACCTTGCCATCGCGATGGTGACGGCAATGTGCCAAGGACTTGCCGCACATCAACCTAAAATTGATGTATCACATCTGACCTTCCGCGGCATGTTCGGCCACAAATGGCCCAGACATATTTACATATCTAAGGATTAAGCCCGATCACCATCGCCTATTTGAACACACTGGGAAAGACGACGGATTTTTGTGCGCCAGATCCGCGGCCCACAAAACGAGCGAGCCCTTGGCTGGTTAATTGGCACAAAAGCCAAAGCGGAACACGCTTATTCGGAAACCTGATTTGAAACTCAAAAGAGCTGCTGGCGCCTGCTTGGATGGTCGATGTGAAGGCACCATATGCGACATTCGCTTTGCGCATGTATCCATCCAAATTGATGAGGTCGACCTGAAGCGACAACCCGCTAATGTCCGTTGTGTCCCAATCCGTGTCCGATGTGTTCATGACGTCCACTAAAATCGTCGCTGTTCCCCCCGGACGGTAGAAACGTGGCCGCCCCTTAATCTTGATTTTGGCAGACGGCTGGTGCAACCGCTGTGGCAATGACCACCCCCTATTATCAATTGCCGCATCAGGCGGGACGATCACACCGTCTAACAGGTCGTTTAGGACAGCTTGATGCGAGATAATATGCTCGGGGGTGAAGCTGTGTTGGCTGTCCATTTCCAACGTCATTACGCCAGCGCGATACAAATGCCCCTCTACTAAAGAGTGACGTGCATAATTCACACGCCCAGAATTCACTTCGCAGCGCGACATACAATGAACCGTTGGCACTTTGATCTCACGTGAGGGCCAATAGTCCACACTGACATATACCCGAATTTCACGGCCCTGCTGGATTAAGGCTTCGGCGGCATGATGCATGACCCAAGCACCACCACAAAAGCCACCCAACGCAATTGGCCCACTAGGTTGGATCGCCATTATTTCCGACGCCAGTTGTTCACCGACAACTTTGAAATCTTGCGCAGTTCGGTTCTTAAATTTCCGCAGTGATCCAGTCACATATAGCGGACGGCGCAAACCGATTGTTGTGACAATCGCACTGATTTCGTCTTGCGCCTGACTGGACCAAAACAGTGGCTGGCGCGGCTTAAGGCTGCCAATAGCGCGCAGCAATCCATCCGGAACCGCAACCTGCCCCGGCCAGCCTGCTGTCTTTTCTTGGATGTATCTAATTGGGCGTGGGTGACGTTGAACCGGCGTTTCTGCATCGCGCGTGAGGTTTTCTACAAGGCCCGAAAACGTTGGTGAATCGAACAATTGATTTGGGGAAATCTGTCGACCAAGCGTCTTTTCCAACGACAGCAATAGCTGGGTGGCGCTTAGGCTATCGCCCCCCATATCGAAAAAGTCATCGCTCCCTTCGGGAATACGACATTTGAGAATTTGGGACCAGTGGAGAGCAACAGCGCGGGCCTCGTTCGATTGGGTTTCCAAATGGACAGTAGTCGTATCTAGTGCGTTGCTAGCCTGCCGTTGCTGCCATTGGGCTTGTGCTGTTCGTTTTAGCAAAACACGATCAACCTTGGCATTGGCCAGTCGAGGTAGCTGATCAACGATTGAAATGACGTGTGGTCGTTTGAAGGTTGCCAGCTGGCTGTCCAAGAACACCTTGACCGCATCCTGCGATACGTGCCCGCGTATTGCGATGCTCAGTCCCACCTGTTCGCCAAGGGTCGGATGGGGCACGCAATAGGAAGCGGCTTCGATCACTTCGGGCATCTTCAAGACGGCAACTTCGACTTCATGCGGCGACACTTTTTCGCCTCCGACATTGATCATTTCCTTTAAGCGCCCCTTTAGAAACAAGTCGCCGTCCTGATCAACCGTCCCCAAATCACCAGTGCGAAACCAATTTTCAAAGAAAACATCATCTTTGGATGTGCCTTCGTACCCGTCAAAAACCGTTGGTCCGGCTACACAGACCTCCCCCGTTTGCCCGGCAACTAAGGGGTTTCCGGCCCGATCCATGATCGCGACCTTGACACCAACAGGCCGGCCAACACTTCCATCCTTGAACCTACCAATGTCGCGCGATTGCGTTGCAATCTGCCCCGCTGTTTCTGTCATTCCGTACATTTCGACGATCGGACATCCAAAAAGCTGTTCCACATCATGCTTAAGATCCGGCGGGACGGGCGCCGAAATGGATCGGATAAACCGCAGGTTTTTCCCCGCCTCTTGCAAAAGCAGCGGATCAACATCCTCGACAAGCCGCCGTAACAACGTGGGCACGACCTGAAACCACGTGGGGCGCGTATTTATCAGCGCATGCACGAGTTCATGGGGCGCACGTTGATCGGTGATCGAAATACGACCACCCGCAACAAACGGGGCCAGCATAACGTCCACAAGTGCCCCAATATGAAATGTTGGCAAGGCATTTAACGCATGATCCGTGGCGGACAATTCGTGGCCTTTTGCGATATTTCGTGCGGATGCGTTCATGGCTTCAATCGTGATCGGCACCCGCTTTGGCATCCCCGTGGAACCGGAGGTGTGCAAAATCAACCGACCACCATTGGCCCAATCCATCCCTGTTGGTATTTGGTTTTCAACCTTCAACGCATTGAGCGCCGCCAATACGATCTCATCCCAGATCAAAACCTTTGCCAGCGATTGGATTGCAGGTTTTTTTCCAACAAGATTTGCCGATACAACCGCCACATCAGCCCTGGAAGATTTTACCAAACTGGACGTCTCCGCATCAGACAGGTTGGGATTGATGGGCATGTAGTCTGTGATTTCAGTGACAAATAATAGCGCAAGCAGCGCCTTATCATCATCGTTCAAACATCCCAGAATTCGGGACGGTTTCACCCCCAAGCGACGATGCAATTCGAGATGGATAATTGGTCGCAAGCGATGCAGATCATCAAAACTTAACCGACGATGCGAAGCGACAATGGCGTCATCTTCACCAGTCGGAAAGTCCAATTGATGACTACCCATTGTTCAACCCTTTTTGCATCAGGCCTTAATTATTCACACGAATGACCGTTTTTGCAAGAATCGCCGCAGACTTAACTGATGTTGCGGCAACGACGATATTTGTCTGTGTTTCCCATCAGCACACTGCTTCACTGTTGATGCAGTCCGCCCGCAAACCCAAAGCACCAGACCAATTCAACCGCGCACGGCATCAGCGATGCTTAATCAACCAATTTATCTAATGAGTAAAAATGGTGCCCAGGGGCGGAATCGAACCACCGACACGAGGATTTTCAATCCACTGCTCTACCCCTGAGCTACCCGGGCACCGGGATGACGAACGTCATCGGGTAGCGGCGTTTTAGGTCACGGTTGGCACAGTGTCCAGTGCCATTTTAGCCTAAATTCAGTGAGGCTTCATTTCTGCCTTCGACAGCTCTTCGAACAGCTGTTCCTGATCGTCTGGATCGGTCGACGGGATCGCGTATGACCCCGTCATCCACTTGGCCAAATCGATATCCGCACACCGCTTGGAACAGAACGGTTTGACTTTATCTTCAGCGGGACGGTTGCAGATCGGGCACGCCATTTCAAACCTCGTTCAAGATTGCGGCAAGCGGCAGCCGTTCGCGTTTTCGTTGTAATTCGAACAGGCCCATCGGGGTCCAGCCGACAAGGCTGGTTTCAATTGGATCATTCTTGAACGATGCACGCAGCGATTGTTCCACCTGTTTGCGGTGGGCCTTGGACATGGACACAAAATCAACCGAAACCTGACCGCCCAAACCACGCAGGCGCAATGCACGCGGCAGCGCACGGCACGCGGCCAGATTTGCCTTTAGCGCCGCACCGGGCGAAGTATCGTTTCCAGTGTTCACATCAACGGCAACCATGGCGCGGGTGGGTTCGACATACATCGTGCCCTCGCCCATCGTGACCTTTGCGCCTTCCAGCGCGTCGATTTGATCAAGCACGCCCATGTGTTCGAACGATCCCGCGTCGGTGACCACATCAGCAGCACCAGTCCATTCGCGCCAAGCCACGGTGTGGGGGCCATCGCCTTCTGTCAGCGCCTCTGGCTTGGGGCCATCGGCGTCGGCCATGACAGCGTGGGCCATGTCTTGCATCGCAATGATATCATCGGCGATTTCATCCGCATCCGCGCCCTCACATGATGATCGCAGGATCAGCCCGAATGTATCATCATGCACCTCGTGGGCTATGGCACGCAGGCTATCGCGGGCGTCTTCGTCTATGATCTGGCGGCTGATGTTCAGGCCCGGTTTGCCCGGTGTCACGATGGCATAGCGGCTTTTGAACAGCACGCGATCGGTGACGGGCACGGCTTTGCCATCTTCAGAGTAACCCGTGACCTGACACAGCACCGCTTGTCCCGGTGACAGCCCCCGGCCTTGGCGCAAGAATGCGGTTCCACCTTCTGGCAGGCGCATCATCATGCCGCCCTGCCCCTTGATCGGGCGATCACATATCGCGCGGTAAATCGCGCCAGGGCGCGGCGCATCGGCATCATCGACCAGCAAATCATCAAGCTGACCGTCTACCAGATAGGCCGCAGCCTCTAGGCCATTTACGTGGTCCAGAACGATTGTGCGACCTTTCATGGTGCGCCTCCGAATAAGGGGTAACCTGCCGCCGTGAGCAACGCCGCAGTTTCGGGCAATGGCAGACCCATCACCGCGTGGAATGATCCGTTGATTTGTGGGGAAAATACAGATGCTGGCCCTTGGATAGCGTATCCGCCCGCCTTGCCCTGCCAATCACCAGTGCCGAGATACCAGTTAATCTCTGCATCGCTCAGGCGCTTGAACGTGACCGTGGTTTGCACGTCACGCACCCAAATACGATCGGCTCGTTTGACGGCAATGGCCGTGATCACCTTGTGACGTCGACCCGACAGCGCATGCAAAAACTGGGCCGCCTGCCCCGCATCCGAAGGCTTGCCCATGATCCGGCGGCCAATGGCGACTGTCGTATCGGCACACAGCACCACCTCGCCCTTGCCCGCATCGACAGCGGCTGCTTTTTCACGGGCAATCCGGTTGACGTAGTCGCGCGGCAGTTCGGCCTTGTGTGGGTCTTCGTCGATGTCAGGGGGACGCACTGCAAAAGGCGTGACGCCAATTTGCGCCAACAGCTCTAACCGGCGCGGAGAGCCAGAGCCGAGGATCAGTTTCAGATCATGATTGATCGGTGTTGCGGTCATGTTAGCACCCAGATGAGCAACCGGGCGCGGCCGCAGATTGCAGGGGCAATCCGCTTACCCGCGCGAGGCGAAACAGTGTTTCGCCTTACTTAAATCGGTAATTGATCCGACCCTTGGTCAAATCATAAGGTGTCATTTCGACTTGTACCTTGTCGCCTGCCAGAACGCGGATGCGGTTTTTGCGCATCTTGCCTGCCGTATGTGCGATGATCTCGTGGCCATTCTCAAGCTCAACCCGAAACGTCGCATTTGGCAGAAGTTCTTTTACGACACCTGGGAATTCGAGAATATCTTCCTTGGCCATGTGATCTCCTATGGTTTTCAATCCGCTCAAGTTGCGGACGAGAGGTAAATGCGCCTTTACCCGTATTTTTTCAAGGGCTAAAGCGATGTTAGGGCGTGCGCGGGTCCAAATCGTTCGGTCAAACGCGCAATTATCTGGTCGCGGGCCTGCCTGTAACTCTCCAGCCGCGTCTCTCGCCCATCGCCAAGCCCCGTTGGATCAAGGATCGGCCAGTATTCAACATCGATGTGATAGAACTGTGTCAAATCAAGCGCACGCCGTTGGCTAGCAGGTGAAAGGGCCAGAACAAGATCAAATGACGACAAATCGTCGCCCCAGTCTTCCATCTCGTCGAAACTGCGGCTGCGGTGGCGCGACAGTTCCACATCCATTTCAGCACAAACAGCGATGGCAAAGCCGTCGATTTCAAGGTCACTTTTGACGCCTGCGGACTGGATATAGCATTCGGTGCCATACATCTTTTTCATGATGCCTTCGGCCATTGGCGACCGCACGGAATTATGGTCGCAGCAAAACAGCACAGACTGCGGCAGCGGTTCATATGTTTGATCCGCCCCCATTTCTTAACCCCCGAAATGCAAGACACAGATCAGGGTGAACAGACGGCGGGCCGTGTCTGTATCAACCTCTGCCTTGCCTTCCAGCCGTTCTTGCAGCACCCGCGCACCCTCGTTGTGGATGCCGCGGCGGGCCATATCAATGGTTTCAATTTGGCTTGGCGGGAGCGTTTTGACCGCATCAAAATAGCTTTCGCAGATCTGGAAATAATCCTTTACGACCTGCCGAAACGGACCAAGCGACAGGTGGAACTCACCCGCAGGAGTTTCGTCCTCTGTCTGCACGTCAAACACAAGGCGGCGTTCGCGGATCGACAGCGCCAACCGATAAGGACCGGCGGGCACATCACGCCCGTCCCGCGCGGGCATGGCAAAGCTGTTGTTTTCCATCAGATCAAACATCGCGACCTTGCGCTCTTGCTCGATCTCTGGCGTCGGTGTGGGCAACCCGCTGTCGTCCAGCGCGATATGACTAATCCGGCTCATGACTTGTTCAACCGATCCAGCCGTGCACGCACGGAAAGGCCATGCGCCTCAAGGCTTTCAGACTTCGCAAGGCGTTCCGCAGACGGCCCAATGGCGGCCAATGCGTCAGGGGTCATGCGTGATAGGGTGGTGCGCTTGATAAAGTCCATGACAGATAGTCCGCTTGAGAAACGCGCCGACCTTGCGGTGGGCAACACGTGGTTAGGTCCACCAATGTAGTCGCCAATCGCTTCTGGCGTCCAGCCACCAATAAAAATCGCCCCCGCATGGGTCACACGGTCGGCCAGCGTGTCGGCGTCAGAGGTGCACAGCTCAAGATGTTCGGGCGCAATGCGGTCAGACAGCACAACAGCCTCGTCCATATTGCGCACTGTAATGATTGCACCGAAATCGGTCCAGCTTTTGCCTGCAATGGCGCGGCGTTCCAGTGTTTCCAGTCGCTTATCCACGGCCTGCGCAACCGCGCGGCCAAAATCCGCATCGTCAGTGATCAAAAGCGATTGCGCGCTTTCGTCGTGTTCGGCTTGGGACAGCAGGTCAAGCGCGATCCAGTCTGGATCATTGTCTCTATCCGCAATCACAAGAATTTCGGACGGACCCGCGATCATATCAATGCCGACCTTGCCAAACACGCGCCGTTTCGCCGCCGCCACAAACGCATTGCCTGGTCCAGTGATCTTATCAACGGGCGGAATGGTTTGCGTGCCGTAGGCCAAGGCCGCGACTGCCTGCGCGCCACCAATGCGGTAAATCTCGTCTACGCCTGCGATCTGGGCTGCCAGAATGACCAGCGGGTTTGTCACCCCGTCCGGTGTCGGCACGACAATCGCCAAACGGCCCACGCCCGCCACCTTGGCAGGGATCGCATTCATCAACACAGAACTGGGATAGGATGCCAAACCACCTGGCACATACAAGCCTGCCGCTGATACCGGCGTCCACCGCCACCCAAGCGTGGCCCCCACTTCATCTGTCCATGATTGATCTTGGGGCATTTGCCGCGCGTGGTAGGCGCGAATGCGGTCAGCGGCCAACACAAGGGCCGCGCGGTCGTCGTCCCCAACTTTGGCACATTCGGCTTCAATCTCGGACGGGGAAAACCGCAGGGTTTCAGGGGTCAGATCAAGACGGTCAAATTTTGAAGTTAACGCGATCACAGCCGCATCGCCGCGGTCCCGCACATCGGCAATAATATCGGCGACGACAGCATCAACATCCGGGCTGTCTTCACGCTTGGCCCCTAACACCGCAACAAAGCGGTCCTCAAAATCAGGATCAGTTGTGGCTAAAAACTGGGGCATGGCGACAGATTCCTTTTGACGCAGTCATACGTGGCTGATGTGACCGTTTCAATGCAAGCTGGGTCGCTATATCCCGTTGGCAAGCATGACAAGCCGGATCATGGCCCGTTCGACCACAGGATCGGTATTTTCAATGATGAATCGCTGAAAGGATGTTTGCGCGGCGCATTGTTGCGGATGGGCGGGATCACCCGATGACAGCGCAAGGATCATATCGGGGGTCACATCGTCGCGGGACTGCCAGATGGACACGCTTTGCACGATATCGCCGTTCGTTCCTTGGGGATGGTCAACGGGTGTGTCACGACCAGCCACGATTGCGCGAAACGTCGCAACCGATCCGCGCGTCAACTCTCCGACACCGACGGCCTGCACCTGTTCCATCGACAAGCCCGCACCACCCAAGATCGCATAAGCACCACAAGCGGCAGGGTCGTCTTGCATCGTCTCAAGGGTGGTTAGCGCCGCTTGGTTCAATGCGCGCAACTCTTCCAAGGGCGCTGTCGCAAGATAATGCGCGTTGTCACGACGCAGACCTTGGGTGAATTGGCCGCCCAAGGCAAAGCCGGCGGCTTCGTCGGTTTGACGGTCGCCCGTGTTTGGCAATTCGCCCATATCATCCAAAAGCGCGTTATATTCGTCCGGAAACTCCGCTTGGATCAACTCAAAGAACGCGACTTGTTCAGGCGCAGTTGAGCTGGCAACAAGCGTGTTGTGGGCTTTTTCCCTATGGGATGTATTCGCTGTCGTCAGGAATACAATCGCGGCCACAGCCACGGCAATGACACCCGCAACGATCTTTTTCATATTAGCTGTCATGTGTCGGGGTCGACTTGGACGGCGCGATATAGGGGCGCGTGACATCGGCCAGCATGACCTCAACAGCTTCGACGTCGACAGCGATTGCGCCGTCCCCCGATAACGTCAAAAGAACCTCACCCATTCCATCCTCGGACGGGGAAAACGTCACTGACAAAAGCGACATGATCGTGTCGGCATCGCCTGGCTGCACGCCTTGGGATTTCACTGATTTCACGTCTTCAATCGATAATACGGTTTGCACACGTTCAACCGCCCGTTTGCCGATTTTGGCATTTGCCGCGTCTTCCCAACGGAACCGGTTCAGCAGCAATGCAAAGCGACGCGCCTTACGGTCCCAACGCATTTCTGAGGCCGGAAAAACCGCGTCTTGGGTCAATGAAGATAAAACAGCCAAATCCTCTGCGTCCAGCGCCTTTAAGCGCAAGGGTTTGTCGCCACCATCCTCAAACTTTGCATCTGCCATCAGTTCGAAATCCGCTCAATCTGTGCGCCAACAGCGCCCAGTTTTTCCTCAACGTGTTCATAGCCGCGATCAAGGTGATAGACGCGATTCACAATCGTTTCGCCCTCGGACGCCAGACCCGCAAGGATCAGAGACACAGATGCGCGCAGGTCAGTGGCCATCACTGGCGCACCCTTCATTTTGTCCACGCCTGTCACCGTGGCCGTATTGCCCGACACGTCGATGTTCGCGCCCATGCGCACCAGTTCCGGCGCATGCATAAAGCGGTTCTCAAAAATGGTTTCTTCCAGAACGGATTTCCCATCAGCAAAGCAAAGCATCGCCATCATTTGCGCCTGCAAATCAGTCGGGAAGCCAGGGAATGGTTCGGTCGTGACATTCACCGCCTTGGGGCGATCACCACGGCGCTTAACCTTCAGCCCGTCCTTGGTTTCGGTCACATCAATGCCGGCCTCGTCCAGTTTCGCGGCAAAGCTTTCGACCAGATGCATCCGTCCGCCGATGCATTCAACCTCACCACCTGTGAACACGGGGGCCAGCATATATGTTCCAAGCTCGATCCGGTCGGTGACAACAGGATGCGTGGCACCGCCCAAACGATCAACGCCTTGGATTTCGATCGTGGATGTGCCGTCGCCTGAAATCTGCGCACCCATTGCGCGCAAGCATGTCGCCAGATCGACGATTTCGGGTTCGCGCGCGGCGTTGTTGATGACAGTTGTGCCCTTGGCAAGGGTTGCGGCCATCATAATGTTTTCGGTCGCACCAACCGATGCAAACGGGAAATCAATGACGGCGCCCTTCAGCTTGCCGCCTGCGGCCTTGGCATGCAGATACCCGTCTTTCAATTCAATCGACGCGCCCATTTTTTCCAGACCGTCGGTGTGAATATCCATCGGGCGTGCGCCAATCGCGCAACCACCAGGAAGGGATACAATCGCATGGCCTTCGCGGGCCAAAAGTGGGCCAAGCACAAGATTGGATGCGCGCATTTTGCGAACGATGTCATAGTCCGCGGTCGTGTTGATCGTGCCGTGTGTCGACATGACCTGCACCTTGCCGTCTTGCAGCTGGTTGATCTCTGCGCCCAAGGACGTCAGCAGTTCCGCCATCGTCTTCATGTCCGACAAACGCGGCGCGTTGGTCAGGGTCAGCGGCTCCTCTGACAACAGCGTTGCTGGCATCAGGGTTAGGGCGGCATTCTTTGCACCCGCAATATGGATTTTCCCGCTCAGCTCGCGGCCACCTTTTACAACAATCGAATCCATGCCTGCCTACTCTTCCTGATCTTTGTTTTTGTCGGCGGCCCGTGCGCGGGCCTGTGCCTTGCGTTTTGCCATATTTGCCTTCAGCGATGCCTTCAACCGATCTTCGCGGTGTTCGGCCTCGGTTTTTGTCTTATTCGCTGTGGTTTTCTGGTTCATAATACCCCTGTTACCAAGCCATACAAAAACCGTCCAGTGAGGGCTTGCACCATTTGTCGATTAGGGCTAATCCGACGATCACGGATGCCGGGGTAGCTCAGTGGTAGCAGCGCGTCATTGGTAATGACGAGGTCGGGAGTTCAATTCTCCCTCCCGGCACCATCCGCCCAATCATCAAATTATTGCTTTGAAACGAAAAAGGGCGATCTGTGCGACCGCCCTTGTCCAATTTATTGCTGGGAATTGGCCCTATTCGGCCCAATCCCAAGGGTTGGAAAATGCACCCAGCGCCTTGGTCACGTCAGCGTCAGATACTTCACCCGTTTTACGGATATGCGCTTCTAGGCCGCGCTTTTTGTCCTCGGACACAGATTCAACCTCTGCGTTGATGCCCGCGTCGGACAGTGCGGCGTTAAAGATGCGGGTGATCGCCCGCTTGCGCAGATCAGGTTTGAAAATCTTGCCAACAGCTGTTTTTGGCAGCTCATCGAGGATTTCAAGATGCTTGGGGTGCGCCGCGCGTTCGTGAATGTTCGCCTTTGCAAACGCCAGCAACTCAGCTTCGGTGATTGTCGCACCGTCAACCAATTCGACATAGGCACAGGGGATTTCACCGGCATGTGCGTCTGGCTGTCCAATCGCACCAGCAAATGCCACTGCTTCGTGACCAGCAAGTGCTTCTTCGATCTCTGCGGGGTCAATGTTGTGACCGCCACGAATGATCAAATCCTTGGCGCGGCCCGTGATCCACAAATACCCTTCGGCATCAATGCGGCCCAGATCGCCCGTACGCAGATATTGCGGCGCATCACCCAATGGGCTGTCAGCACCTGGATAGAACAGGTCCGCGTTTTTGGCGACTTCTGTATAAGTTTTGCCGTCGTAAACACCTGGTGACGCGACGCAGATTTCACCAATCTCGTCTGCGGCACAATCCAACTGAGTGGCCACATTAACGATCCGAACGTCTGTATAAGGGAACGGAATACCAATGGAGCCCACGCGCTTTTCCCCGTCAGGCGGGTTGATGGACACAAGACAGGTTGCCTCTGTCAGGCCGTAACCTTCGCAGATTGTCACGCCTGCTGCCTCTTCAAAGCGACGATACAGTTCCAACGGCAACGGTGCAGACCCACAAAACGCCAACCGAAGCGACGAGATATCCGCATCCACCTTGCGCTGCATCAATGCAGACATCGCTGTCGGCACAGTGATCATGAACGTGGCCTTGTGCCGTTCAATCAGTTTCCAGAAATTGTCGAACACACCATCACCACGGTAACCTTGTGGCGTCGGGAATACGATCTGTGCGCCCGAACCCAATGATGCACCAAGCGACACAATCGCCGCAAAGACGTGGAACATTGGCAGCGGGCACATCTGCACATCGTTTTCAGTGAACAACAACCGATCACCCAACCATGCGTTATAGACGATCCCAGAATACCGGTGCTGTGCGACCTTTGGCATACCTGTCGTGCCACCTGTGTGGAAATACGCCGCAACGCGATCTTCCGTGCTGTCAGCAAAATCCAAAGTGGTCGATTGGCGGTCCATTTCGGCATTGAAATTCAGCACCTTTGCGTTGTGACGCACAGGGTTTTTAGGGCGGATCAACGGAACGATCAGCTTTTTCACGCCGGTCAAATACCGCAGCAAATCCACTTCAAGCACGGTTTCAACATTGGGGGCCAGTGCGACGGCTTCTGCGGCTTTCTGTGCCACGTCAGCCTTGGGGAAGGCGCGCAGGGTCACCAGCACCTTTGCACCGGTTTCGCGCAGGATCGCGGCGATTTGTTCGGCTTCGAGCAGCGGGTTGATCGGGTTCACGATGCCCGCAACCTGCCCGCCAAGATATGTCAGGACTGTTTCATTGGTGTTGGGCAACAGATAGGCCACCACATCATTTTCACCAATGCCCAGATTGCGGAACATGTTCGCCGCTTGGGTCGATTTGTCCTTCAGCTCGGACCACGTGAATGTTTCGCAATGATCTGTCGGGCCTGATGTCAGCTGATATGCCAACGCCTTGCGGGACGGAAATTTGCCTGCTGTCTGGCTTAGCAAGCCATATGTGGTCACGGGCAGATCACGCGCGTCCCATTCCATTTCGTTTTCAATCGCATTGCGATCAGCGACATTCGCGTAGGACATGCCAATCTCCTCCCCTGTTGGCGGTCGCAGTGTTTCCCACTGCGCAATTTATCGACCGTCAGAGTGTGAAATTAAATCGTATTAGGCAAGTCTGACGCTACGAAAAGAGGGATTATTCGACCGTTTCGCCGCTTGTGAACTGCAATCGTGCAAGCCGTGCGTATAGACCGCCTTGCGCAACTAGATCATCATGGGTTCCAGTCGCCACAATTTTACCTGCCTCAAACACGATGATGCGGTCGGCCTGCTTTACCGTGGCAAGCCTGTGGGCCACCATGATCGTGGTGCGCGCACGGGCAAGGTCCTCAACCGCGTTTTGCACCAGACGTTCGCTTTCGGCGTCCAATGCGCTGGTCGCTTCATCCAAAAGCAAAATCGGCGCATCACGCAAAATGGCTCGCGCAATCGCGATCCGCTGTTTTTGTCCGCCCGATAGCATCACACCGCGTTCGCCAACGTCGCTGTCATATCCATCAGGCAACGCCATCAAGAAATCATGCGCGGCTGCGGCACGCGCGGCATCCTCGACCTCGGCATCAGTGGCCTCTGGCCTGCCAAATCGGATGTTTTCACGCGCTGTGTCGGCAAAGATGACAGGATCTTGGGGCACAAGCGCCACGTGCTTGCGAAAATCCATCCGCGCCATATCTCGCAGGTCCACACCGTCGATCTTGATCGCCCCGCTTTGCGGATCATAAAATCGCTGCAGCAGCTGGATGACGGTTGATTTACCTGCACCCGATGGACCGACCAGGGCCACGCTTTCCCCAGGCTTGATCGTAACCGATACATCATCAAGCGCTGATATCGTCGGACGGCCAGGATAGGCGAATGTCACGTTTTCAAACGTGATCTCGGCGGCTTGGGTATCGGGAACGGCCACAGGATTAGCAGGGTCAACAACCGCATCGTCTGCGTTCAGCAATTCCACCAGTCGTTCTGTCGCGCCTGCCGCGCGTTGTAGTTCGCTCCAAATTTCGGTTAGGGCGCCCAGCGCACCTGCAACCATAATCGTATAGATCATAAACTGGACCAGCTCTCCGATGCTGATGGTGCCATCGCGCACGTCCGCGGCCCCCATCCAAAGGAAACCGACAACAGCCGAAAACGCGATAAAAATCACAATCGCGGTCATCACCGCACGGGTCGCAATCCGCCGTTTCGCGGCGTCAAAGCTTAGCTCTGTTACCTTATGGAACTTTGCACGCGACAGGTTTTCATGGGTAAACGCCTGCACCGTCTGCGCGGCCAAAAGCTGCTCTGACGCGTCGCCCGAAGATGCAGCGATCCAATCTTGGTTTTCGCGGCTCAACTTGCGCACACGTCGGCCAAGCAAAACCACGGGAATCAGCACAACTGGAATCGGCCACAAAACAAGGGCCGTCATCTTTACAGATGTCCAAAGCATCAAACCAATGCCACCAAACAAGATCAGCACGTTGCGCAATGCCACCGACACTGACGACCCGATCACTGACAAAATCAGCGTCGTATCTGTGGTGATGCGGCTTAAAACCTCACCCGTCATCACGCGTTCGAAAAATGCAGGTGACATGCCGATCATACGGCGGAACACGGCCACGCGAATGTCCGCAACAATGCGTTCACCTAGGCGTGTCACCAGATAATATCGAAACGCCGTGCCTACAGCCAACAATGCCGCCACCACAAATGCGAGTGTGAAATACTGGTCCAGCAGGGCATTTTCAGCGACATCGAAATTGTCGACAACCTGTCTAACCGCAAGTGGCATAACCAATGAAATCAACGCCGTAAACGTCAGCGCAAACAACGCCAACACAACCATTCCCTTATAAGGGGATACAAATGGCCAAAGCTGACCCATCGCACTGATTTTCTTGGATGATGCGCGTTTCTGCGCGGCATAGGTGTCGGCGTCTGACATTCCAATTATCCTTTGCTGCGCAAAAACCTGCGACGAACGGGTGCAAACGCGGAAAGGATTGGAGCGGGCGACGGGAATCGAACCCGTGTCTTCAGTTTGGAAAACTGAGGTCTTACCATTACACAACGCCCGCGTTCATCTGTGATATATTGCGATGCTGCACCGGCTTGCAAGCCCGATTTACGCATTTGTCTGCCATAAGTTTGCCCAATTTACCCGATAGACCTGATCTTGACTTGTAATCCGCTAAGGGAATCTGAGGATGAAACGCCAAATTGTCGCGACTTGCGCGGTCTTGACCACACTTCTGGGCTCTGCCGCATCTGCTGCCGAACACCTGATTTATGTGCAAAGAGAAGGCTATTTCCCGTCGATCACTTATCTCGATTCCGGCGATACGCTCAAATTTGTGAACAATACTGGATACGGTGTAAAAATTCGCAAAAACAACGGGTATACCCTGTCTCCATACATCGCAAATGGCAGCAGCTACACAATCTCTGTCAGCAATTTTTTATACTACAACAGCAACAGCGGTGATATTAAGCCAGCTTACTTCAGCTCGAACGGTGGCTACAGCTATTGGTATTACTTTGATCCATACAACCAATACGAGGCACAAATCTCGTTTGCCCAAGCCCCTAACGGCTAAGGCTGGATTGGCGTAATCAGGTCAGGCCCAACAGCCCTATTCGAATTCACAGCCCGGTCGACACGGTCAAAATGCAGTTCGTCCTCGGGCGCAGGCTGCATCAGCGTCGCCGCACCACGCCCTTTTTCACCCAGCCACAGCCCCCACTGATCTGGTGTCAAAATAACCGGCAATCTGTGATGTATTTTCGCCATCGCGTCATTCGCAGCGGTCGTTACAACCGCGAAACTGTCCTGCTCCCCCCAGCGCTGCCAGATACCACCAAAAACCATTGGCGTTTGATCGCTACGGGTCACATACCACGGCTCCGGCTTTTCATTCTCGGGTCGCGCCCATTCATAAAACCCCGATACGGCCACCAAACAACGGCGTGTGCGGCACGCCTCGCGGAATGCGGGCTTCTCGGCAATGGTTTCGGATCTGGCGTTGATCAATAGCGGCCCGTCATTGGGTGCTTTATACCAATGCGGCAAAAACCCCCATCGCATCGGACGCAACCGGCGCACACCATCCGCAGCCGTGACAACCGCAACTTGGGTCGTCGGGCACACATTATAATTGGGCACATCAGGCAGATCATTCGACGCCAACGCATCAAACATCGCAGCCATCGCATCATGGGGCAAGGTTATGGCCATACGTCCGCACATCGTCCCGACATTACGCCGCCTGCGGCGCAAAAACACAAGCCCTGCCCTGCACCTCGCTTTTTTTCAAATACTCCGGGGTCCGGGGCTGGCCCCGGCGTGTCGGCGCACGCAGTGCGACGAAAAAGGCCCGCTGCGCTTTCACGCAACGGGCCAGATTACTAACTTGGTTTCGCTTACTTCACCGTAATGCGACCATCAGTGTATGGCTGATATGCACCGTTTGCGGCGATATATTCAGCTGTCACATCCGCCAGATCAGGACCAAAGTCATAGGCATTTGCCGCATCGCGGAACATCTTGTAACCGTCCCCGCCATTACGGACGTAGTTATTGGATACAACGCCATATGTCGCCGCCAGATCAATCGCAGCGCCACCAACCATCACGTCGGAAATACGCGCACCGACTTCGGCGCCGGTATCCACTGTGAAGGTCATACCAGCAACCTGCGGGAAACGACCCGCAACTTCTTCGATCTCGGACACACCATTTTCAAGTGCAGCAACGATGACCTCGCCCGTGACTTCAAATGTGGACAGCGTGTTCTGGAACGGCAACACCGTCAGGACTTCACCCATGGTCACCTCGCCTGCGTCAATGGACGCACGCAAGCCGCCAGAGTTGGCGATTGCAATCGTCACACCTTGGTCTGCGACACGGTCCAGCATTGCGTCCGCGACAAGGTTGCCCATTTCGCATTCCATGACACGACATACCGAACGGTCGCCTTCAATGGCGGCGGCTGATTCTGCCACAACCTTGTTGCGGATCTCTTCCAGTGGT
This sequence comes from Yoonia sp., assembly GCA_965656885.1. Lineage (GTDB taxonomy): Bacteria > Pseudomonadota > Alphaproteobacteria > Rhodobacterales > Rhodobacteraceae > Yoonia. The sequence continues at coordinate 110,264 of CBFHME010000007.1, read as the reverse complement.
GCGGCCATTTCAGCGATGCGTGCAACGGTTTCGGCATCCTCTTCCACAGTGCCGTCGATCACAATCGGCTCGCCCGATGTCTCGATAATCTCGCCTGCGTCGTTAAACGTCACGTTCAATTCACCCAGATATTTGCCATATGCATAGGCTTGCACGATCGCTGTATTGCCAACCATCGTTGGATACGGGCCAGCCGCGCCTTCGATTGTGTTGGACAGCAATGTGTTGGAATGGCCGCCGACGATCACGTCAACACCTGTGGTGTTGGCTGCAACCTCTTGGTCAACTGCATAGCTGGAGTGTGACAGCACGATAATCTTGTTCACGCCCATTGCGGTCAGTTTATCGACCTCGCCCTGCACGGCCGCAACCGGATCAGAGAACGTCACGTTGTCGCCAGGGCTGGCCAGATCATCTGTGTCTTCTGGTGTCAGACCGATCATACCGATCTTTTCACCGCCGCGTTCAATCACTGTCGATTTTGCCAGCGTATCGGCCAAAAGTGGCTCGTTTGAAACATCCGCATTGGACATCAGGATCGGGAAATTCACGGATTCCATGAACGACGCCAACACTTCTGGGCCATCGTCAAATTCGTGGTTGCCAACGGTCATACCGTCATAGCCCAGCTTGTTCATCATTTCAGCGGCAAGCTTGCCTTTGTAATATGTATAAAACAGCGTGCCCTGAAACTGGTCGCCGCCATCCACAAGGATCGCGTTGTTCGTGCGGCCGCGTGCTTCTTTGATCGCTGTGACAAGGCGCGCTGCCCCGCCAAAGCATTTGCCCTCGGCGTTGTCTTCCGCTCCGCAACCGCTGTCGTATTTGCTGATCGGTTCAAAACGAGCGTGGAAATCGTTGGTATGCAGAATTGTCAGCGAATAATCCGCAGCCGCCATGCCAGCGGTCATCGCCAGCGCACAAGTTGATGTCAAAATACGTGAAAGCATGTTTTGGGTCCCCCAAGGTTGGTATGACTTCAGCTTGGCCCGACCCACAGGTCAGAGTCAAATACCGATAGGCGCATCATTGCTTTCCGTAGCGACAGTTTATGCGCCGTCATGCGCTTGACCAATTTGTCCGCAGGCGTCAAACCAAACCCATGTTGATTTACAAAATATTCCGAGCCGATGAATGGGCACATTTGCAGACAAATGGTGTCACTGACGGCGCGCCGATTGACCTGATTGATGGCTATATCCACTTCTCTGACGCGGGCTCTGTCGCTTCAACGGCGGCATTGCATTTCAAAGATGTGCCAGACCTGATGTTGATCGCCGTCGAAGCTGACACATTGGCCGAAATCAAATGGGAACCGGCCCGCGACGGCACGTTGTTCCCGCATCTATATCGCGCAATGACGATGGATGATGTGATCTGGGCACGGCCACTGCCGTTGGTAGGCGGCACGCACGACTTTCCGGAGCTGACATGAAAATTATCGAAAACGCAGGCATCCGCATGATGCACATGATGGATCCCGAACGGGCGCACCGTGTGGCGATCAAGGCGTTGAAAATGGGTCTTGGGCCGCGTGGCGGGCCGCGCACGTCTGACCGATTGCGCACGACGATCGCAGGGATTGAATTGCCAAACCCTGTGGGCCTTGCCGCAGGTTTCGACAAAGACGCAGAGGTGCTGCGCCCACTGACCCGTTGTGGTTTCGGCTTTCTTGAAGTGGGGGCTGTCACGCCGCGCCCACAGCCTGGCAACCCGCAGCCCCGTCTGTTTCGTTTGAAAAACAACCAAGCGGCGATCAACCGGTTCGGTTTTAACAACAAAGGCATGGATCTGGCCCTTGCCCGTCTGACCGTCCGTCCAAAAGGTGTGATTGGCCTGAACCTTGGTGCCAACAAAGACAGCACCGATCGCGCAGCAGACTTTTCAACCGTGCTTGCAACCTGTGGCGCCTATCTTGATTTTGCGACCGTGAATGTGTCGTCGCCCAACACCGAAAGCCTGCGGGATCTGCAAGGCAAGGCGGCCCTTGCTGCCCTGTTGGATGGCGTCATGCAAACCAATGCGGCCCTTGAAAGGGCTGTGCCGATATTCCTGAAAATTGCGCCCGACCTGACAGAAGCAGAGCTGGACGACATCGCCGAGGTTGCGAATGCATCTGGCATTTCAGGCATCATCACAACCAACACCACGCTGGACCGCACAGGCATTCGCGGCAAATATTCCCGCGAGGCAGGCGGCCTGTCAGGTCAACCGCTGTTCGAAAAATCGACCCGCGTTCTGGCACAAATGTCGGCCCGCACCGATCTGCCGTTGATCGGCGTTGGTGGCGTTGGTTCGGCCAAACAAGCCTATGCCAAAATCCGCGCCGGTGCGTCGGCGGTGCAGATGTATACTGCCCTTGTCTATGGCGGCATTTCACTGGCAGACAAGGTCGTCAAAGGGTTGGACAAACAGCTGAAAAAAGACGGGTTTGCAAATGTCGCAGACGCCGTTGGCACAGGCCGGTCCGACTATTTATAGGCGGCGGCCTCCAGTGCGGGGTATTTCCACCCCAACGTCGCCCCGCGCACCACAAAACTGAACAAAAGGCCCAGCCATAGTCCGTGATTGCCGAACAACGCCATCAGCGGGATCACGGCGGCGAAATAGGCGATCGCAGACACGATCATCATGTTGCGCATGTCACGTGACCGTGTGGCCCCGATGAATATTCCGTCAAACATCCATGCAGCAACGCCAACAATCGGGGCGGCGACCATATAGGGCAGATAACTTTGCGCGCTGGCCTGCACGTCGGGTGCTGTGGTCATAATATCGATTATGGCAGGGCCGCCCAGCGCAAACGCCAGCGCCAATGCCGCGCAAATCGCAGCCCCCCACCCGCTTGTCAGGATGGCCCCCCGCCGCAGTCGGGCCGCGTTTTTTGCACCCAGTGCTTGGCCCACAAGGCTTTCAGCAGCGGCCGCAAATCCATCAAGCGCATAGGCGGTGACATGCAAAAATTGCAGCAGGATCTGGTTGGCGGCAAGGTTCACATCCCCGAAATCCGCGCCCCAGAACAGAAAGCTGACAAAGATCGCTTGCAACAGCACCGACCGGATCAGAATGTCGGAATTCACGACACCCATGTTGATCAGCCGCACGCGATCAAACACCCGCGCCTTGTCGCGCCATGCGCTGCCTTTGAATGCATCCCGACATAACCACAGCCCAAGGATCAGCCCACCCCATTCGGCAATGAACGTGGCCCAGCCAACGCCCGCCACACCCCAATCGAAATGCAGCACAAACACGATATCAAGGATGATATTCAGCCCGTTCATCACTACCTGAATCGCAAAAACGCCTGCCGTGCGTTCTTGGGCAATCAACCAGCCGATAATGCCATAAAGCCCGATTGTGGCGGGCGCGGAATACACCCTGATGCTCATATAATCGCGGGCAAGGGTTTCGACCTCTGGGCTGGCTGGGGACACTTGAAACGCCAGCCAGAACAACGGGATTTGCCCGATGATCATCACAAACCCTGCGCCAAACCCGATTAGCAACGACCGTGACAACAACGCCGCAACCTCGGGTGTGTCTCGCGCGCCCGCGGCTTGCGCCGTCAGCCCCGCCGTGCCCATGCGCAAAAAGCCAAATATCCAATAAAACGCGGTCAAGATCACAGCACCGATGCCCACCGCCCCGATAGGTGCGGCTTGGCCCAGCTGCCCTACAACGCCCGTGTCCACGACCCCAAGGATCGGCACGGTCGCGTTCGACAGCACGATTGGCAATGCGATGTGTAGAACCCTGCGGTGGGTCAGGTCCGCGTCAGCCATCCCGCTGGGGCATCAGGAAATGACCTGTGGCTTGGGCAAACATGCGGCTGCGGTTGTCTTGCCATCCCTCAACATGCACCGATGCATAACGCCGACCAGACCGGTTGACCCGCGCACGGGCATAGGCATCACGCGGCAGGCCACTGCGCAGATAATCAATGCTGAAATCAATCGTTTTGGGCAACAAAATGCGCGGGCTGTCTTCGTTGATTTTGCCCGCTTCCATGTCTTCCCATGTCGTGTTCCATGTCAGCTCGATGATGGCTGCGACCTCTAAAAATGCGGCCGTCACGCCGCCGTGCAGGGCGGGGATCATCGGGTTGCCGATATTGCGCTCGTTATACGGAAGCACCGCCGTCAGCTCATCGCCGTGGCGCTCAAAACTGATGCCAAGGAACTGCACATATGGCACACCAGCCACCAGATTTTGCAGCATCGCATCGCGGCGTTGTTTGACAATTTGCACAGGCTCTGGTCGTTTCATCGCTTCTTTCCTTTGCCGGATTCCACCGTGAACGCGCCTGTTGCAGCCGCGACAGGGCGGTCCATATCCGCGTCCATCGCCGTGGCCCGCACAAATGCGACCGACCGTGTGACATGATAACATTCTGCAATCGCCGTGATCATATCGCCGGGTTTTGCCGCGCGCATGTAATCAATGCGCAGATCAATCGTGGCCGTTCCCATCGGCGCAGACGGGTGCGCCATCACCGCAGCACCACCGCAGGTGTCCATCAATGCAGACACAGCACCACCGTGGATTACACCCGTTTCGGGGTCACCGATCAGGCGTTCATCATAAGGCATCGTAATCACAGCCCGCCCTGCCCCGATCTCGGTGACCTGCATTCCCAACGCTTGGGCATGTGGGATCGCTTCTATGAATTTCCGCGCCAAAAGCTGTTGGCGGGCCTGCTGGTCGTCGGACATGAAATGGCTCCGTAGGGTTTGTGCCCAACTTGGCACTTGTCCAAGCGGTTGCAAGTGCTATATCTGAGATTGAGAATAATTCGCAAAAAGGGTTTGCAGAATGGACGCCACCACCAATATGCCAGCACCAACAGGGTCGCGCCGCATTGGACCGTTTCGGCCAAAGCGGTTGATGGTCGCGCTTGTTCTGCTGGCATTGGCGATTGCGCCGGGTGTGTTGGGTGAATTGACCCGCGGTTTGATGGTCGATGCCTATGTGCAAGTGTCCGCATTCGTGGCCGCAACGCTGCTGCTGTTTTATGGCGCGGAACGGGTTTTCAATTTCAACATTGGTGAAGCGTTGAAAAACGCGCGCGGATTTCAAGTGCCGATGGCGGCTTTGCTGGGTGCAACACCGGGCTGTGGGGGCGCAGTTGTCGTGGTCGCCGCCTATTCATCGGGGAATGTGGGTTTCGGGGCGGTTGTTGCCACGTTGACGGCCACAATGGGTGACGCAGCCTTCCTTTTGATTGCAACCCGCCCAGATGCGGCGATTGTCGTCCTGCCGCTGTCCTTGGGTATCGGCATTTTATCGGGTTGGATCGTTGACGTCTTCTCCAAACAAGAGCTGATGCCAGATACCAGCGCCCAATGTGAATTAGCCCCACTCATCGGACAGACACGGCTGCGCGACTATGCGTTTCTTGCGGCCGCAGCACCAGGTTTGATGATCGGCGTCACACAGCTTTCAGGTGCGGACGTTTTTGAAGTGTTCGGTCCCCTCGTGACCATCGTGGGCTTGATCGGAACGGGCATCGGCCTGTCGATCTGGGCCGCATCATCGGTCACAGCTATGACCAACCAAAACGACAGCCCCCTGACCCGCATGGCCGAAGAAACCGCGTTTATCTCCGTATGGGTCATCGGTGCGTATCTGGCCTACGACTATATTGTCGAATTCGGTGGACTGGATCTTGAGGCAATGTTTAGCACTGTTGCGCCATTACTGCCGTTGATGGGCGTTCTGATCGGCCTTGTGCCGGGCTGTGGCCCGCAGGTGTTGGTGACGACACTCTATATAAACGGGCTGATCCCGTTCGCGGCCTTGATGGGGAACGCAATTTCTAATGACGGCGACGCGCTGTTTCCTGCGATCGCGCTAAACCCTAAGGCAGCGATCTGGGCCACGATATATTCCACCATCCCTGCCATGATTGCGGCCTATGGTTTCTATTTCTTCGCGCCCGGATTTATGAACTAAGCCACCTGTTGCCCCAACGGGGTCGCCGCGCTAAGTTTACCGCAACCGGAGGAACCCCATGTCAGAACCACGCCTGTCATTTAAGGAAATGTGCGCCAAGTTTGACGTGACCCCACGGACGTTGCGGTATTACGAATATATCGAATTGCTGACCCCCGACAAAGAAGGACGGTCACGTTTTTATGGCTCTCGTGAAGTGGCCCGTATGACGCTGATCCTGCGTGGGCGCAGATTCGGGTTTTCCCTAGAGGACATCCGCCAATGGCTGTTGATCCGCGAAAATGAAGGCACCGAGGCCCAGATGCAGCACTGGGTCGCCCTAGCCGATACGCAAATCGTCGAATTGATCGAACAGCAAAAACAACTGCAAGAAACACTGGACGAATTGCAAAAACTGCGTGACCTGACAGCTAAGACGTTGGGCTGATCAACCCATTCCGGTGTGATTTAGGGGGAAAACCCGCAAATTCACCTCACGCATTTGGTTTCGAAAATTGCGTTTGACGCCACGGAAGCTTTGCTGACCTTTCGTCAACTCAGAAATGACGCTACGTTCCGTTTACGTTAACGTCAATTTATCTTGTATGGTTGTAAACGAACTCGCAAGTGCAGGGCATCACGCCACGCATGAATGGGACCGAAACCATGACCACGAACGACACAATGAGCATCCGCGATATGTGCGCCACATTCGATGTGACGCCGCGCACACTGCGGTTTTACGAAAGCAAGGAACTCTTGTTCCCTGTGCGCGACGGTCAACGCCGTTTGTTCACCAAACGTGACCGCGCCCGTCTAAAGCTGATCCTGCGCGGCAAGCGTTTTGGCTTCAGCCTCGAAGAAATCAGACAGCTGTTGGACCTGTACCATATGGACGACAGTCAAGCGACACAGCTGGTCCAAACCTATGAGTTGGCCCAACGCCATCTGGCAGACATGGAAGCGCAAAAGGCCGAATTGGAAGAAGCCATCGGCGAGCTGAAAACACAAATGGAATGGGGCGCCAAGAAACTCGCCACACTTTCAAAAGATCAACCGGCGGCCTAAACCCCGCGACCCTAGTTAGAAAGACACCTGATATGCCGATCTACAATGCACCTGTCAAAGACCTTCAATTCGTTCTTCACGATCTTCTGAAAGTATCCGAACAGGATATCGAAGGGTTCGGCGATCTCGACCGTGAATTCACCGGTGCTGTGATCGAAGAAGCGGGCAAGGTCGCGACAGAAGTGTTGGCACCACTGAACCAAGTGGGCGACACAGAGGGCTGCGTTTTGGAAAACGGCGTTGTGCGCACACCCACCGGCTTTAAGGCCGCGTTCGATCAGGTGCGCGAAGGTGGTTGGACAGCAATCGACTGCGACGAAAAATATGGCGGTCAGGGTCTGCCTTACGTGATGAACACGGCCGCGATGGAACCGTTTGTGTCTGCCAACATGGCGTTCAACATGTATCAGGGCCTAACCCACGGTGCATATTCTGCGATCAATGTGCACGGATCGGACGCGCAAAAGGAAAAATTCCTGCCAAAGATGGTCACTTGCGAATGGACCGGCACAATGAACCTGACAGAGCCACATTGCGGCACTGATCTGGGCCTAATGCGCACCAAGGCAGAACCGCAGGACGACGGCTCATACAAAATCACTGGCCAGAAAATCTTTATCTCTGCCGGCGATCACGACATGGCGGACAACATCATCCACCTTGTGCTGGCAAAAATTCCAGGCGGGCCCGAAGGCATCAAGGGTGTGTCCTTGTTTATCGTGCCCAAGTTCATCGTCAAAGAAGACGGCAGCCTAGGCGACCGCAACCCAGTGGCCGCGGGCAAGATCGAAGAGAAAATGGGCATTCACGGCAACTCCACCTGCGTGATGAACTACGACGGTGCCGAAGGGTATCTGCTGGGCGAAATGCACAAAGGTATGCGTGCGATGTTCGTCATGATGAACGAGGCGCGTTTGGGTGTTGGCCTTCAGGGCTATGCACAAGCCGAGGCCGCCTATCAAAACGCTGTGGCCTATGCGAACGATCGTTTGCAAGGACGCGCTGTGACAGGTGTTGAAAACCCTGACGGCCCCGCAGATCCGCTGATCGTGCACCCAGATATTCGTCGCAATTTGATGGATCAGAAATCATTCGTCGAAGGTGCGCGCGCATTGACGTTATGGGGTGCCTATCTCATTGACCGGGCCCACAAGAATGGTGACGCTGATGCGGACGGTCTGATTTCCCTGCTAACGCCAGTGATCAAAGGTTTCCAGACCGACAAAGGGTTTGAATATGCGACAGCCGCCCAGCAGGTCTATGGCGGGCACGGCTATATCGAAGAATGGGGCATGTCCCAATTCGCACGCGATGCCCGCATCGCAATGATCTATGAAGGTGCGAACGGTGTTCAGGCGCTTGATTTGGTCGGTCGTAAACTGGCACAAGACGGCGGCAAGCATGTCATGGCATTCTTTGAGATGGTCAAAACCTTTATCAAAGAAAACGAAGGCAATGAGGCATTGAAGGCCGATTTCCTTGACCCACTGAAAGCCGCGTCAAAAGATCTGCAAGCCGCTGGCATGTATTTCATGCAAAACGGCATGAAGAACCCCAACAATGCCTTGGCTGGGTCGTATGACTTTATGCACATGATGGGTCATGTCTGCCTTGGCCTGATGTGGGCACGCATGGGTAAGGCCGCGATGGAAGCACTGGACGGCGGTGCGTCCGACAAGGATTTCTATGAAACCAAGATCGCGACCGGTCGCTATTACATGGCGCGTCAATTGCCTGCGACAGCGATGCACCTTGCCCGCATCAACACTGGTGCTGACACTGTTATGGCGCTGGAGGCCGCCCAGTTTTAGGGCCATGATGGGTTAAAACCCATCCTACGAAGTAAGGACTGCCAACATGCCAAAGCGCCTGCGATTGACCCGTCGTTTCCCTGTTGCAATGACAGAGGACGGGTATCGCAGGCTCAAACGCTTTGCCGCTGACAGTCAGCTGGACGAAGGCGAGGCACTTTCGTTTTTGTTCGAGAATTTCAATTCGGTGATCAATGAGGACACGTTTGGTCAACGCCTGAAAATGTTTCAAAACGAGCTGGAGGATCGCAAGCGGTGAAGATTTGAGTATTTTGAAAAAGCGAGAGCAAAGGTCCGACACCCGATGTGTGCTCAGCCAATGGAGCGCATTGTCAGGTGCCGAAGCCTCGCTTTTTACGGCCATCGGCTCTCCAGCCTGTTCCGCACTCACAATTCTTCGACATCGTGCTTAAGTTAGAGTTAATCGCGCAGGCTTCGCCTCGCTTTTTTACAAATACTCAAAAATAACGGTTGCCCCAAGGGCCGCCATATCCGGGGAGGATGCCGACATGACCATGAAACTGCATTGTTTTGGCGAAAGCGGAAATGCTTATAAGGCTGCGTTGACGTTGGCGTTGGCTGATCAGTCATGGGAGCCGGTTTTTGTCGATTTCTTCAATGGGGCGACACGCAGTGACGAATTTCGCGCGCTCAATGTCATGGGCGAAGTGCCGGTGTTGGAAGACGGTGACCTGATCCTGACCCAGTCGGGCGTCATCCAAGATTACATCAGTTCAAAATCCGGCAAGCTGGGCGGCAAATCTGCTGCTGAACGTCGCGAGGTTCTGCGCTGGATGTTCTTTGACAATCACAAGATCAGTGGTGTCGCAGGCATGTTGCGGTTCCAGATGAATTTTCTGCCCGAGGCAAAACGCAATGCAGATGTCATCAATTTTACCGCCATGCGCCTCGCGTCCGCGCTGAAAGTTATGGATGCACATCTGGCCGATCGTGACTGGTTGGCCGCCGATGACATCACCATCGCTGACATCGCCTGTGCCGGTTACCTTTACTATCCGGAACCGTTCACGTTTGAACGTGCTGATTACCCACATATCGACCGTTGGTTGGACGCAATCGCCGCCACCCCCGGTTGGAAACACCCCTATGATCTGATGCCCGGCTCACCCGCCGATCGCGCCTAAAAAGGAGACGACAATGACCGAAGCCTATATTTACGATGCGGTGCGCACCCCGCGCGGCAAAGGCCGCAAGGACGGTAGCCTGCACGAGGTAACATCTGCACGCCTGTCCGCTGGCATCTTGAATGCGCTCAAAGACCGCAACAATCTGGAAGGCCACGCCGCAGAGGATGTGATCTGGGGCAATGTGACCCAAGTGGGTGAACAGGGTGGCTGCTTGGCCCGCACAGCGGTGCTGGCGTCCGAGCTGGACCAATCCATCCCCGGTCTGTCGATCAACCGTTTTTGCGCGTCTGGCATGGAGGCCGTCAATCTGGCCGCCAATCAGGTCAAGGGCGGCGCAGGCGGCGCGTATATCGCCGGTGGCGTTGAAATGATGGGCCGTGTTGCCATGGGGTCTGACGGGGCAGCGATTGCGGTTGATCCGTCCATTGCGATGGACACTTATTTTGTGCCGCAAGGCATTTCCGCGGATATCATCGCGACCGAATATGGTTTTACCCGCGACGATGCGGACAAACTGGCGATGGAAAGCCAAAACCGTGCCGCCGCTGCGTGGGCTGACAACCGGTTTGAAAAATCCATCGTGCCTGTCACGGATATGAACGGTCTGACCATTCTGGACCGCGATGAATACATGCGCCCTGGCACGGATATGCAGGCGCTTGGGTCCTTGAACCCCGCCTTCCAGATGATGGGCGAACAGATGCCCGGCTTTGATAAGGTCGCGCTGATGAAATATCCGCATCTGGAAAAAATCAACCACATCCACCACGCAGGTAACTCGTCTGGTATCGTCGATGGCGCGGCAGGTGTTTTGATCGGGTCCAAGGAATGGGGCGACGCGATGGGTCTCAAACCCCGCGCTGTTATTCGCGCCACTGCGAAAATCGGCACCGACCCGACCATCATGCTGACTGGCCCTGTTCCTGTGACCGAGAAAATTCTGGCCGACAGCGGCATGTCGATTTCCGACATCGACCTGTTCGAAGTCAACGAAGCATTCGCGTCGGTCGTTCTGCGCTTTATGCAGCGGTTCAATGTGGACAGTGACAAGGTCAACGTGAACGGCGGTTCCATCGCGATGGGTCACCCGCTGGGTGCGACTGGCGCGATCATCATCGGCACGCTGCTGGATGAACTCGAACGCACAGGCAAATCTACAGGTCTTGCCACACTTTGCATCGCATCCGGCATGGGTGCGGCCACAATCATTGAACGCGTGTAAGGAGCATCTGACATGACTGACTTTACGATGAAAACAGATGCCGACGGCGTTGCCACCATCACGTGGGACACAATCGGGAAATCCATGAACGTCATGAGCCGGGACAGCATGCAAGTGCTGAACAGCTTGGTCGATGACGCGCTGGCCGACGATGCTGTGAAAGGTATCATCATCACGTCCGGCAAAAAGGGGTCATTTGCTGGCGGCATGGACCTGAATGTTCTGGCCTCTATCCGCGAAGAAGCGGGCGACAATCCGGCACAGGCCCTGTTTGATTTTACAATGGCGGGGCACACAATGCTGCGCAAAATCGAACGCGCTGGCATGGATCCGAAAACCAACAAAGGCGGCAAGCCGATCGCGGCCGCCCTGCCCGGCACAGCACTTGGTATCGGGCTTGAGGTTCCGCTTGCCTGTCACCGCATTTTTGCGGCCGATAATCCAAAGGCCAAGATCGGCCTGCCAGAGATTATGGTCGGCATTTTCCCCGGTGCTGGTGGGACCACACGTCTTGTCCGCAAAATGGGTGCAATGGCCGCGTCACCGCTGCTGCTTGAAGGCAAAATGAACAACCCGCAAGCCGCGTTGCGTGCTGGTGTGATTGACGAGGTTGTCCCTGCGGATGACCTACTGTCAGCAGCAAAAGCATGGGTTCTGTCAGAACCGAACATCGTCAAACCTTGGGATGAAAAGGGCTATAAGATGCCTGGTGGTGCGCCCTATCACCCTGCTGGATTTATGACATTTGTGGGCGCGTCCGCGATGGTCAACGGCAAAACCCAAGGTGCATATCCCGCGGCCAAGGCATTGCTATCTGCCGTCTATGAAGGTGCGATGGTGCCGTTTGACACCGCACTGAAAATCGAAGCACGCTACTTTACCCAAGTGCTGATGAACCCGTCGTCATCCGCGATGATCCGGTCGTTGTTCATCAACAAAGAAGCCCTTGAAAAAGGCGCGAACCGCCCTGACGTTGCCGACCAAACGGTCAGCAAGGTTGGCGTGATTGGCGCTGGCATGATGGGTGCGGGTATCGCGCTTGTCTCCGCATTGGCAGGGATCGAGGTTGTGCTGATCGACGCCAAACAGGACGCCGCAGATCGCGGCAAATCCTATACGGCTGACTACATGGACAAAGGCATCAAGCGTAAAAAGGCGACGGAAGACAAGAAAACCGCCGTGCTTGGCCTGATCAATGCAACAACCGATTATGACGCGCTCAAGGGTTGCGATCTGATCGTGGAGGCCGTGTTCGAGGACGTTGGCGTGAAAGCTGAAGTCACTAAAAACGTGCAAGCCGTTTGCCCCGATGCGATCTTTGCAACCAACACATCAACCTTGCCGATCACGGAACTGGCCAAGGCTGCGGCGGACGCTGACAAATTCATCGGCATCCACTTCTTTAGCCCTGTCGACAAAATGATGCTCGTTGAGATTATCAAAGGTCAGCAAACCGGTGACGTTGCAGTGGCTAAGGCGCTCGACTTCGTGCGCCAAATCCGCAAAACGCCGATTGTTGTGAACGATGAACGGTTCTTCTACGCCAACCGCTGCATCATTCCATACATCAACGAAGGCATCCGCATGGTGCGTGAGGGCGTCGCCCCTGCGCTGATCGAAAATGCGGCGAAGCTGGTCGGCATGCCGCTTGGACCGCTTCAGCTGACCGACGAGACATCGATCGATCTGGGCGTCAAAATCGCCAAGGCGACCAAGGCTGCGATGGGTGCGGATTACCCCAATGACGAAGTCGACGAGGTCCTGTTTTGGATGTTCGACGAGGGGCGTCTGGGTCGTAAATCCAACAGCGGTTTCTATGCCTATGACGACAAGGGCAAGCGCACAGGTCTCTGGGACGGTTTGACCGCCAAATACCCTGTGGCCGATGACCAGCCTGACCTGATCGAAGTGCAGCACCGCTTGTTGTTTGCACAGGTGCTCGAAGCGGTCCGCGCGCTCGAAGAAGACGTGCTGGAAGACATCCGCGAAGGCGATGTGGGCGCGATCCTTGGCTGGGGCTTTGCGCCGTGGTCGGGTGGCCCGTTCAGCTGGCTCGACATCATCGGCAGCCCCTATGCGGCAGAACGCTGTGACGAACTGGCCGCCAAATTCGGCGATCGTTTTGCGACCCCTGCACTGCTGCGCGAAATGGGCGACAAGGCACAGTCATTCTATGGCCGCTTTGGTCAAGACGCCGCCTAGATTGGTGCGATTGTAAATTGAAATGGCGCGGACCTTATGGGTCCGCGCCATTTTGCATTTCGGCGTCCTGTGGGGTGAAACCTAGGCCAAATGAACGGGGTCAAATTGATAATTTGAACGTGCAATATCGGAGGCACAAAGTTTGGCAATCAACGCGGCGTCCGCATCATTGTAAAATGGCCGCCAGTCACGCGGACGCATCGATTGATTGATCCGACCAATAGTTAGCTCGAAACCTAAGTGTTGCCACAATGGTTGCAGATCTTCCTCTAAGCTCTCGATACGAAAGAACAAACTGCTTTTGTTCACATAGGATGCATAAGGGTTTTTGATCAAACTTGCTTGCGTCTGCGGTGTATTCACAAACGCGCTAAAGTCAGTCGACTGCGCGAGTTTCACGGCAGGGTGGTCAAACGTCTGCCCACCCAACCACGTATAATAGCTGACCATGCGGTCCCACGGATTACGCACCAGCGTGAATGTGAACATGCCCGTTGGGTCAACCACGCCAGCCATGTCAGCCAAGGTGCTGTGCTTCCAAATACGCCCCGCCGCGTCCAGATTTTTCAATCGGGCCTTGCGCCGCTTTGCCTTGGGCGTGTCGCCGATCAGGATGTCATCTTTCATCGCTCTGTCTTCCAATGCGGTCGCGAGCGACGTGCCCCCTGTTTTCGGGATATGCACAAAGATGTAATTCCGGCCCGGTGAAATGATCATGTGCTGTCATCCCGCAATGTGATGATCACACCCGCCGCCGCAATGACCGCCATGCCAACATAGCTAAGCCATGGCACAGTTTCCGACCAGAATGCCCAAGCCCAAAAGCTGGCAAAAACCAAAAGCGAATATTCAAAAACGGCGGCAATGCTCGCCTCTCCGATTTGATAGCCACGCGTGATCATCGACATGCCAATCAGCGCCGTCCCCGCGAGAATAACAAACCATCCCAGCATGCCCCAAGAAACTGGCATCCACCCGCGGGTTACAAATGCACCCCCTTCACCAGGAAGGATCGCAACGCCAACCCAGCCCGCAACACAGATCGTCAGGAAAAACCAGAACGCCAGCGTCAGGGTGTCTTCGCCTTCGCACCAGCTGCGCGTAGCAATCGCGCCGACTGCGTAAAACATGCCAGCCAAAACCGGCAGGAACGAAAACCAATCCAACGCTGCGGGGTCAGGGCGAATGACCAACAAGACCCCCGCGAACCCCAGCACCACCGCAGCCCAGCGGTATTTGCCAACCTGTTTGCCTATGAACATGACCTCGATCAGCAGCACAAAAATCGGCGCTGTAAACAGCCCAGCGACAACGACCCCAATCGGCATCACCACGATGCAGGCAAAGTAGATAAGCATCGCAACCGTTTGCAGCACGCCCCGCCCGATCACCCCACTGGGGCGCTTGGGCCAGATCGCCCCTGCGCCAAAATATGAGGCCACGGCCAAAATCGCCAACACCATGACACCGCGGATCGCATGAAACTGCCAAAGCGAGGATTGATCGCTCACAAATGGGACCAGATTGTCGGTGAACCCGATAATTGCCATGCCCACAACAATCAGCCAAGCCGCCTGCCGCGACCCGTTTGTCGTGTCCATATTGAACGACAGCGTGTTGAGAATACGCATGGCCAATTTCACCCATTGATTTAAATGTCAGACATATCCTAATGTCCCTTAAATTACCTGTGGGAAAGGATACGTCATGGGATGGATGGCTGATGAAACCGGTTTGGGCAAGTGTGAAGCGAACTATGTACCGCTGACGCCCTTGTCGCATCTGAACCGCGCCGCCCGCGTTTTCGCGGATCGCGAGGCGCTGGTTTACGGCGATATCCGCCGCACCTATGCCCAGTATCATACCCGTGTGACGCAACTTGCCTCTGCCTTGGCGCGCGCAGGCATTGCGTCTGGCGATGTTGTCGCAACCCTTTTGCCAAACATCCCCGCCCAGTCAGAAGCCGCTTTTGCCGTGCCTGCATGTGGTGGCGTGCTTAACACGATCAACACACGCCTTGATGTGGATACGGTCGCCTATATCTTTGACCACGGCGGGGCCAAGGCCGCATTGGTCGATAGCCAGTTCTTGCCAATGGTTATGCAAGCCGTTGAGTTGATGGATGGCCCCGCCCCTTTGATCATCGAAGTCCCTGATCCCGTCGCTGGTGTGCCCGCGATTGGTGAACAGATCGACTACGAGGATTTCATTGCAACGGGCGATCCCGATTTCACATGGGTCATGCCATCGGACGAATGGGAAAGCCTTGCACTAAACTATACGTCCGGCACGACAGGGCGGCCCAAGGGCGTCGTCTATCACCATCGCGGCGCTTATCTGATGACAATGGGCACGCCGATTTCGTGGCAGTTGCCTTTGTTCATCAAATACCTGCAAATCGTGCCGCTGTTCCATTGCAACGGCTGGAACCACACGTGGATGATGCCCGCGCTTGGGGGCACGGTTGTTTGCTGCCGCGATGTTTCGGCACGCGCGGTCTATGACGCCATTGGCGACCATGGTGTCACGCATTTCGGTGGTGCGCCGATTGTCTTGAACCTGATCGTGAACGCCAAGGAAGAAGAACGCCGCGCATTCGACCATACTGTCGAAGTTTACACCGCTGGCGCGCCCCCTGCCCCCGCGACATTGGCGGCTGTTGGCAAATTGGGTTTCAACATCACGCAGGTTTACGGGCTGACCGAAACCTATGGCCACGTGACCGAATGTATCTGGGATGATAAATGGGGCGCGCTGCCCGCCGACGACCAAGCCAGCATCAAAGCCCAGCAAGGCGTCGCATTCCCAATGATGGAAGACATCACAGTGGTCGATGATCAGATGCAACAGGTCACAATGGACGGCTCCACCCAAGGCGAAATCGTGATGCGCGGCAATGCCGTGATGAAGGGCTATTACAAAAACCCACAAGCCACGGAGGAGGCATTCTCAGGCGGCTATTTCCATTCCGAAGACCTCGCGATCCAGCATCCCAACGGCTATATGCAGATCGCGGATCGGGCCAAAGACATTATCATTTCCGGCGGCGAAAACATCAGCTCGGTCGAGGTGGAAGGGGCGATTATGCACCATGCGGCGGTCAACCTGTGCGCTGTGGTGGCCAAACCCGATGACAAATGGGGCGAAGTGCCCTGTGCATTCATCGAACTCAAAGAAGGCGCATCAGCAGACGAGGCCGAGATTATCGCCCATACCCGCACCCGTCTTGCAGGTTTCAAATGCCCAAAGCGGGTTATTTTTCAGGAACTGCCCAAGACCTCGACAGGTAAAATCCAGAAATTCGAACTGCGGGTGATCGCGAAAACGGCCTGACCCCTACCCAAATCTGTGCGGCCCCGCTAGACTGTTCATCAAGCAGGAAAAAGCAGGCACATGACGGCACTCCATCAATATGAACGGCTGGAAAGCGGCGGGCTTTGGCGCGCCGACCTGAACAGCCAACGACGGGATGTGACCGTGTCATTTGGCAATGCAACATTGGTGATTGCCGATGGTGCTGGTCGTCCGCTGACCCACTGGTCGCTGCCTGCTGTGATCCGTCAAAATCCCGGACAACTGCCCGCGATCTACACCCCCGATGAAGCGGCTGACGAGACCCTCGAAATTGAAGATGATCTAATGATCGGGGCGATTGAAAAGGTGCTCAAAACGCTTGCCAAATCGCGCCCACATCGCGGCAGGCTGCGGCAGGTGATAACGCTTGGCATCGTTGCTGGCACGGCGGCACTGGCGGTGTTCTGGCTTCCGGGTGCTTTGCTGAACCAAACAGTGTCTGTCGTGCCCGCATCCAAACGCGCCGAAATTGGCGCGACTGTTTTGGGGCATGTGCAAAAGCTAACCGGTCCACGTTGCCGCAATGCGGATGCGGCGCTTGGCATGCTGCACGCCCGTGTCTTCGGCGCTGATGCAGACGGCCGGATCGTCGTGTTACCGCAGCTATCCCAAGGGGCTGTGCCGATGACTGGCGGTATTATTGCGCTGGATCGACGTATCATTGAAAACGCAGACGACCCTGCAGTTGCCGCCGGCTACATCATCGCGGCGGGGCTTTCGGGGGAACAGACCGACCCGCTGGCAAAGATTTTACGCTCAGTTGGGATGCGCCAAACGATGGGCTTGTTGACGACAGGTGATCTTGATCCTGCCAGCCTTGCCGCATACGCACGGACCCTGACAGAAAGCAATACAACACCACCAAAAGACGCCGACCTGATCGCAGCATTTGAAGACGCACAAATCCCCACCACCCCATATGCATTTGCGCGCGACGGCACAGGCCAAAGCACCCGCGCCCTGATCGCCGCCGATGCATTCGCCGAACGCGACGAACCTGTTATTATGTCAGATGGGGATTGGGTGCGGCTGCAAGGTGTGTGCAACACCTAAGCGTCGCGCAAGAAAAAGCCCCGCGATCGTTTGCAGGGCCTTTTCCCGGGAGAGAGGTTAGTTCCGTGTATACGCGCTGCCAAAACCGGCGTTTCGGGCAGCGGACAAACCACGGCTCAATGCATTTGCGCTGGTGAATGGTCCCAGCAAAACTGTTTTCCCGCGTGATGTCTGT
Source organism: Yoonia sp. (assembly GCA_965656885.1). Classification (GTDB taxonomy): domain Bacteria; phylum Pseudomonadota; class Alphaproteobacteria; order Rhodobacterales; family Rhodobacteraceae; genus Yoonia. The sequence continues at coordinate 92,297 of CBFHME010000007.1, read as the reverse complement.
GCCAAACCTACCGGTAGGCCCATGCTCATGAACTGCTGACCAGTGGCGCGCGCATTCGCAGGATCAGCAAACGTGCCAACCTGAACATAGCGATGAGAGGCCGCAGCTGGCGCTGTGCGTGACGACAAGGTGACCGTTGGCTTGGAAGACGACCGTGCCGTTGTTGCACGCACCGATGCGGGTTCTACGGCTGTGCGGGCGGATGCCTTGGGCAAACCACGGTTCGGGTTGTGACGTCCATCGGACCAAACCCGCGTATATCCTTTAGGAACCGGCAAAACCTGCCGCTGTGATACGCCACGTGGGTTGGACGCAGGCACTGGTGCGGGGGCAAACAACGGCGCAGTTGAGGTGCTGACCGTGCTGCGCGCAACCTGTGCGTCAGCGGTAAAGACTGTATCGCGCGTAATGATCGGTTGTGTCTGCGGGCCGCAGCGCACAGTTTGCCCTTCGCTCGCCAACATTGTTGTTGGGCAGTTTGCTGGCGCGGAATACTGTTGGCGGATCGACGGAGCAGACGGCGCTGCTGGTCCTGCAGGCACGGAAGCGCGAGCAATCGTGGTCAACGGCTGGGTTTGCGGACCACAACGCACAAGCTCGCCTGTCCTGGCGTTCGTAAACTGGCGGCCAGTACTGCGAATTTCGGCACAGACCTGCGCCATTGTCATCGAAACCGATGCGCTGGCCGTCCGCACAGGGGCAGGTGCGCCACCACAATCAATGACATTGCCAGTGACCGAGCTGACGAAGCCTGGTTGCGGTCCAGTGCGACCTTCGCAGAACGCGGCTTTCGACTGCCGCGGTGCGGGGGTCGCGATCGTTGGCCGTGCTGCTGCAAGAATTGGGGCAACCGCTGGCGCGCCGCCACAATCAATGATGTCGCCGGTGACCGAGCTGACAAATCCAGGCTGCGGACCCGTGCGCCCTTCACAAAAGGCCGTTTTTGACTGACGCGCAGGTGCAGTGGCCGCCGCGACAACTGGTGTCGGCGCCACAACGGGTGCATCGCGGAAAATCTGTGGGCTGCGGGCCGTTGGCGTGTTTGCTGTTGGAATCTGCACAAGGCTTGGCGCGGATGTCACAGATGCGACGGTCTGGATCGGCGCGCGCACATTACGTGTCGGGACGGGTGTCGGGGCGACTGCTGCGACAACTGGCGCAGGGGCGGCCACTGGTGCAGGTTCTGGCGCTGCTTGGGCGAATGTCGGCTGAAAGCTACACAGCTGATTGCGGCGGCGATCAACACGCGGCACCCACGTAACCGCGCCGCCTACACCAGCACGAATAAACGCGCAGCCTTCGCTATCAACGAATTGATTGCCCGTAAAAGACGACGGGGGAAATTCCGCAGGAACGCCACTTGATTGCGCCAGCGCACTCTGGCCCGAAAGAATAAGCGCGATCGTTGTTGCGCCAAGAATACTGCGATAGTTCATGCGTGCCCCCACAAGATATTGTGGAAAGATGCCGAACAATGGCATTTTTGTAAAGCGATTGTTCCCAGTTATCGCATAAAATGCGGCCTATTTGGTGCCAAACATGCGATCACCCGCATCCCCTAGGCCAGGAACAATATATCCTGCGTCATTCAGGTGGCTATCTACCGCCGCTGTAACGATAGGAACATCTGGATGCGCTTGCTTCATGCGCGCAATGCCCTCTGGCGACGCAAGCAAGCATAGAAATCTGATATTCACCGCACCCGCTTGTTTTAGCCGGTCAATCGCCGCGATAGATGAATTGCCTGTGGCCAACATAGGATCAACCGCAATGACCAAACGGTCCTCCAGCGCATCAGGGACCTTAAAGTAGTATTCAACCGGCTTGAGCGTTTCTTCATCACGATACAACCCGACAAAGCCGACGCGGGCCGATGGTATCAATTCCAAGATGCCATCCAATAGGCCGTTGCCTGCCCGCAAAATCGACACCAACGCCAGCTTTTTGCCATCCAGAACGGGGGCGTCCATGGCTTGCATCGGCGTCTCGATTTCACGCGTCGTCATCGGCAGGTTGCGGGTCACCTCATAGGCCAATAACTGGCTGATTTCGCGCAACAACTGGCGAAATTGGGACGTCGATGTCGCCTTGTCTCGCATGATTGACAGCTTGTGTTGCACCAACGGGTGTTGCACGTGGATCAGGTGTTCGGTCATGATGCGTCCTTTAGTATTTTAGCGATCTTTGCACGCGTGTTTGCATCGCAGAATGCAGCATCCAGCGCCGTCTGATTAAGCGCCGCAAAATCATCCATCCCCCAGCCAAACGTCTTATCAAGCATCTCGAATTCGCGCGTCATGGTCGTGTGGAAAAACGGCGGATCATCGGTGGACACTGTCACCTTCAATCCCGCATCACGCATTGCGGCAATCGGGTGGGCATCCCATCCCGTGACCGCGGCCAACGACACATTTGATCCGGGGCAAACCTCGAACACGATCCCTTTTTCGACGGCCTCGGCCACCAATGCGGGGTCTTGCATCACATGGATCCCATGACCAATTCGGCTGACACCAAGATCGCGAATAGTTTCAGCCACCATCTGTGCCCCACCCCATTCACCCGCGTGACAGGTCAACGCCAGCCCGGCTTCGCGCGCCATATCAAAGGCATAGCTGAAGTCCTTGGGTCTCAGATGCGTCTCGGCACCGCCCATGCCGAACCCTGTGATAAAATCGCCTGCTGTCTCTGCCGCACATTTTGCGGCCAGCCTGGCCTGATCAGGTTCGAAATGTCGCACCGCCGTAACGATGCCGCGCAATGTGATACCCGCATCACGCTCCGCCTCTGATGCGGCTTGTTCGATCGCCGCCAAATACTCCCGCCACGCCGCCACATCGCCGCCACCGCAAAAATCCGGTGAAATGAATGTTTCCAGATAAACGACACCGTGTTCGGCGGCTTCATGCAAGATCGCTTGGGTCAAACGATAAAATTCTTGTGGGCCCGTCAATGGCTGGCATGCCGCCTCATAGGTCGCAAGGAATTCGCCAAACCCATCATAGGCATAATTGCCATCGGCATCGAATATCTTGCTGATATCAATCCCTTTTTCGCGCGCAAGACTTGCGATGAATGCAGGCGGGGCTGCGCCCTCGATATGATGGTGGATTTCCACCTTTGGCATCGATTTATAGGTCATAGAAAGCTGCGTCCCTTGCCTGTGAATGGAAATTGAAGGTGGTCTGCGATGCTGGCGCCGACGTCACCGAATGCGATATGACCCAACTCTTTGGCGCCAATCCCATGCACCAAAACCGGCACACGTTCGCGGGTGTGGTCGGTCCCGACCCAGGTCGGATCATTGCCGTGATCTGCCGTCACAATCAGCAAATCGCCTTCGCGTATATCCGCCAAGGCACGAGATAGTTCAATATTAAACCATTCCAGATGGTCCGCATACCCATCCACATCACGGCGATGGCCATAAAGGCTGTCAAACTCAACAAAATTCGCAAAAACGAACGCGCCATCAGGCGCATCAGCGATACGGTCCATCAGGTGCGTCATCAAAGCCGCATCGCGCCCCTTATAGACCGCATCAATGCCACGCATGGAGAAAATATCCCCAATCTTTCCAATCGCTTCAACGCGATGCCCTGCCGCATGGGCCATATCACAAATTGTATCGGATGGTGGTGCGATCGCAAAATCCTTGCGGTATTCCGTGCGCTCGAAACCGTCGGTTTCATTGCCAATAAACGGGCGTGCAATGACACGTCCCAGCTTCATCTTATGCAGTGCGGGCGCAAGGTCCTCACACAGCTTTAACAACCGATCGCGGCCAAAGGTTTCTTCATGCGCCGCAATCTGAAGCACGGAATCCACCGACGTGTAACAGATTGGCCATCCGGTGCGCATATGCTCCGCTCCGAACGCGTCAAGCACATCCGTCCCGGAGGCGTAAGCGTTACACAAACTTCCCTTCGTGTCTGCTGCCATGCTAATCGCGGCCAAAACATCGGGCGGGAAAGCTGGTGTTTGGTTTGGGAAAATATGCCAGTCCCACGGCACGGGCACGCCAGCCAATTCCCAGTGGCCTGATGGCGTATCCTTGCCCATCGAGACTTCTGTTGCCGCACCCCACGCGCCTGTCGGTGTTGCATCCAACCCCGGCACATCCAGCCCCGAGGCAAGTTTGATCGCGGCCCCAAGGCCCAGCGCATCCAGTGTATCCAGTTGCAACGGCCGCCCCGCTTTAGCGCGGGCCTGCGCAATATGCCCAGCGGTGTTTGCGCCAGTATCCGGCACGTCTCCGTTAAAGAATTTGCCAGCGTCGGGGGCACCGCCAATGCCAACGCTGTCGATCACAATCAAAAATGCGCGTGCCATTATGAAATCCTCTTCCGGACAAGCGGCAAAATCTCCGCAGGCTCTCCGATTGTGATGGCCTGTCGAACGGCAATCGCTGCGGCCTGTGCCGCATCGTCGGTTGCAGCGTGAACAGTGCAAAGCGGTTGATTTTTATCGACTTTCGCGCCTAGGGCGATCATATCTGTCAGCCCGACAGTCGGATCAATGCGATCGGTTTCAACCCGCCGACCACCGCCCAATGCCACCACTGCAAGGCCCAGCGCCTCACCATCAATATGGGTGATATGGCCTCCAATCGGGGCCGTTATATCACCCACAACACGGGCGGCTGGCAGATGCGTGCGCCAATCCTCTGCCATGTCGGGCGGGCCACCCATTTCAGCAATCATGGCCGCAAAATGCGTCATGGCTCGACCCGATCCAATCGCATCTTTCAACTTTTCTTCCGCCTCGCCCTCTGCCTCGCCGTGCAGCGCCAGAAGCCGCGCACCAAGTGCCACAGCCAGATCATGCAATCGCGGAGCAGCCAACCGATTGCCTGAAAGGACCTCCATGCAAACAGCAACCTCAACCGCATTGCCAAGCGCGGGGGCAAGCGGTTGATCCATGTCCGTCACAAGCGCCGCTGTGGGGCAACCCGCATCGTTCGCCACATCCACAAGCGCACGGGCCAGTGTCTCTGCCTCGTCTTGTGACTTCATAAACGCGCCAGACCCTGTTTTGACGTCCAGCACCAACCCCTCAAGCCCGGCTGCCAGCTTTTTCGACAATATCGACGCGGTAATCAGGTCAATGCTGTCCACGGTCGCGGTCACATCGCGCACAGCATACAGCCGTTTATCAGCGGGCGCGATGGCCCCCGTTGCCCCGACAATCGCAAGGCCGGTTTTGCGCACAATCTTACGCAGCTTCGCCTCGGACACGTCCGTTTTGACACCCGGAATTGCCTCTAGCTTGTCCAACGTGCCGCCCGTATGCCCAAGACCACGGCCCGAAATCATCGGCACGTAAACACCACACGCCGCCAACATCGGCGCAAGAATTAGCGACACAGGATCACCCACGCCACCGGTTGAATGTTTGTCCAGAACGGGACCGTCCAGATCCCATTTCAAAACATCGCCGCTATCACGCATTCCCTTGGTCAGCGCCACACGGCCAGCGTCAGACAGGCCTTTTAAACATACCGCCATCGCAAATGCGCCCGCCTGTGCCTCTGACACATTGTTGCTGGCTAACCCATTGGTGAACCAAGCAAGTTCTGCATCACTTGGCGTGTCGCCATTGCGGACTTGGGCGATGATTGCGCGGGCATCCATTGCGCTAAACGCGGCTCATATAGTCGGTGTCAAAACCGCCCGGAAGCAATTTCGCAACCGTGGTATCCAGCACCGTTCCATCCGTCGTTGCCAATGTGACAATCACGTCACCACCCGCAAATTCCGCGATCTTTTGACGGCATCCGCCACATGGGGACACGGGCTGCGGACTGTCGGCGATAACCGCAACAGCGGTAATTTCTGTATCACCCCCCGCAACCATTGCAGCGATTGCGCCGGCCTCGGCGCATGTGCCCTCGGGGTAGGCCACGTTTTCGACGTTACACCCTGCATAAACACGCCCCGATGCCGCCTGAACCGCCGCACCGACCTTAAACTTGGAATAGGGGGCATGTGCATTTTCGCGCACAGCGCGGGCTGTTTCGATCAACGTCATGGTGGCTCCTGTTGGCTTCTCGATAATTTACCGTTTGGTCAAGTTTTTGCAAGCGGTGACGTCAGGGCGAATACCCCAGGCAACGACACCTCTAACAATTCTATATCATCGGACGGATCAGCATAGCATGTGGCCATATCGGGCGGGATCACAAACGCATCGCCCGCCGTTAGCTCATAGGGGTCTTTCCCCTCGCCCAACAACGTCATTGATCCTTCCAGAACAAAGGTAAAATGAATATCCGCGTCGTGTTTCGCCCACTCTGTTTTCCCCGTCCCGCGGCGCAAAACCTGTACACCTGCCACGTTTTTGGTGTTCTCTGCGATCGTCGTATCGCGCGCCTCGAACCCCGCGCGGTTTGGTCCCCATGGACTTTTCGCGCCGACATTATGCACAAACCGTTGGCCTTGCCATTCACGGTCGGGTCGATGATCGGGGGTTGGCAATGTCATCACATGGTCAATTTCGGTGATATGCTCGGCTGGCACCCCAATCTCGATCACCTCGATCCCATCTGACGCCTCCAACACGCGGTGGCGAATTTCGGGGGGCTGAATAAAACAATCCCCCGCGTGCAATCTGATCGGGCCGCCTTGGTCCTCGTAAACCACATCGACCCACCCGCGATAACAATAGATAAGCTGGAACCCGACGCGGTGGAAATGCACCATATCAGGCACAGGGCCACCATCAGGAATACGAATATGGCTGGCAATAATCGACCCGCCCAACCGGGTTGGGATCAGATCACGGTAATGCATCCCTGCCCTGCCAATGACCCATGGCGCTTGATCAGCCAAACGGCGCACAACAAATGCATGGTCGGTCGCGGGCAATTCCAGTGGCGGGTTCAGCGGTGCGATTTCAACGATTGTGCCACCCGGTGCCGTCAGGTGACATGCGCCATCCGCAAAGTCATCCGCATCCGTCATAACCCGCAGCTGCGCAGCTGGTTCATCGCTTGCCTCAAGCCTGACCCGCAGCCCGTGACCCGAAAACACAGCCACCGAAGGGTCATCAGCCGGATAGATCATATCCATCCGCATCCCCAGCGTTTTCCCAAAAAACCCAAGATCAGCCCGCAGGTCCGTGGTCGGCAACCGCACCTCAGCGCGAATTTCATCATTCTTTAACATAAAAAGAAGCCTGATACGGCCAGCCATGATTTGCAAGATGCGTCGATATAGGCTTATGTCGTTTGACGGGCTTGCCCCGCCGTCACTGATATAGTTTAACATTAAACTATAACCAAAGGATGCACCAATGACCGACGCCCCGAATGATCGCACAAGGCAGGCCGCCCTTGACTATCACCAGTTCCCGAAACCGGGGAAACTGGAAATTCGCGCAACCAAGCCAATGGCGAACGGCCGCGATCTTGCGCGCGCCTATTCCCCCGGCGTCGCCGAGGCATGTGTCGAGATTGCCAAAAACCCCGACACCGCACGCGACTACACCGCGCGCGGCAATCTGGTTGCGGTTGTGACGAACGGCACGGCTGTGCTTGGGCTTGGTAACATCGGCGGACTGGCCTCCAAACCCGTGATGGAAGGCAAGGCAGTTTTGTTTAAGAAATTCGCCAATATTGATTGCTTTGACATCGAACTGGACGAAAGCGACCCCGAAAAATTGGCCGACATCGTCTGCGCGCTTGAACCCACATTCGGCGCAATCAACCTCGAAGACATCAAAGCACCCGATTGCTTCATCGTCGAAAAAATCTGCCGCGAACGCATGAATATCCCCGTATTTCATGACGATCAGCATGGCACTGCCATCGTGGTCAGCGCCGCAGCCACCAACGCATTGCGGCTTGCGGGCAAAGATTTCAAAGACATCAAAGTCGTCAGCACAGGCGGCGGTGCTGCTGGCATCGCTTGTCTCAATATGCTCCTCAAACTTGGTGTGAAACGCGAAAACGTCTGGCTTTGCGATATTGAAGGGCTTGTCTATCAAGGCCGCGAAGCAGATATGACCCCGCAAAAGGCGGACTATGCCCAAGGCGAAACCGCCGCCACGCTCGACCAAGTGATCGAAGGGGCAGATCTGTTCCTTGGTCTGTCCGGCCCCGGTGTTTTGACGCCCGACATGGTCAAGAAAATGGCCGATACACCGATTATCTTTGCGCTCGCCAACCCATCGCCGGAAATCGACCCCGACGCTGCACGCGCAGCTAACCCCAACGCCATCATCGCCACTGGCCGTTCGGATTTCCCCAATCAGGTCAACAACGTGCTGTGTTTTCCCTTTATCTTTCGGGGCGCGCTTGATGTAGGTGCAACCGACATCAACGACGAGATGAAAATCGCCTGTGTCGAAGGTATCGCCGAACTTGCGCGCATGACCACCAGCGCAGAGGCCGCTGCCGCCTATCACGGCGAAAAACTGACCTTTGGCGTGGATTACCTGATCCCAAAACCGTTCGATCCGCGCCTGATGGGCGTTGTGGCAAGTGCTGTAGCAGGGGCCGCCATTGAAACTGGCATCGCGACACGCCCCATTGCAGATATGGATGCCTATAAGGCCAACCTTGACGCGTCCGTTTTCAAATCATCCATGATCATGCGCCCCGTTTTCGACGCCGCCCGTAGCGCCGAACGCAATATTGTCTTCGCAGAGGGCGAAGATGAACGCGTTTTGCGCGCCGCCCAAGCGATTATGGAGGAAACCACTGACAAACCCATTCTTATCGGCCGCCCCGACGTGATTGCGCGCCGCTGCGAACGCGCTGGCTTGAAAATCCGGCCCCAAGTCGATTTCCAGATCGTAAACCCCGAAAATGATCCACGGTATTATGACTACTGGAACAGCTACCACGACATCATGGCGCGGCGTGGCGTCACCCCTGATCTGGCCAAGGCGATTATGCGCACCAACACCACTGCCATCGGCGCGGTTATGGTGCAACGCGGCGAAGCAGACAGCCTGATCTGTGGCACATTTGGCCAATTTCTCTGGCATCTCAACTACGTCAGCCAAATCTTGGGCACGCAAACCCTCAGCCCGGTGGCCGCCCTTTCGCTGATGATCCTCGAAGACGGCCCCCTATTCGTGGCCGACACCCAAGTTCACCCCGAACCCAGCCCCGCACAAATCGCTGAAACCGTCATCGGGGCCGCCCGCCACGTGCGCCGCTTCGGGATCGCGCCCAAAATCGCGCTGTGTTCGCACAGCCAATTCGGTAACCTTGACTGCGACACAGGCCGCCGGATGCGGGCTGCGATGGAAATTCTCGACAGCGCGCCGCGCGATTTCGATTATGAAGGTGAAATGCACATCGACGCCGCGCTTGACGTGGACCTGCGCAACCGTGTGTTCCCCAACGCCCATTTGCCCGGTCCTGCCAACTGCTTGGTCTTTGCCAATACAGATGCTGCATCTGGCGTGCGCAACATCCTCAAAATGAAGGGCGGCGGGCTCGAAGTCGGGCCGATCCTGATGGGCATGGGCAACCGCGCCCACATCGTCACCCCGTCGATCACCGCGCGCGGCCTTCTCAATATGTCCGCCATCGCCGGAACACCTGTGGACCACTACAGCTAACTTCTTTTGGCCAAAAATACCGCGGAGGTTTGGAGGCAGCGCCTCCATTCGCCCCATCGGGGCGACCCCGCAGCTGTAAAAAAATTCACACCCCGTCAAACTGGTGGCGCAACCATGCTTGCCCACAGCTAAATCCCTGCTCTACACATGATTAACATCGGGAGGGACGATCAATGACATACAGCGAAGTTTACAACAGCTGGAAAGCAAACCCAGAAGCATTCTGGATGGAACAAGCAAAAGCCATCGACTGGATCAAACCTCCCAGCCGCGCGCTTAACGCCGACAATGCCCCGCTTTATGAATGGTTCACTGACGCACAGGTCAACGCTTGCTACAACGCTGTTGACCGCCATGTGGAAAACGGACGTGGCGATCAAACCGCCATTATCTACGACAGCCCGATCACTGGTAAAAAAGGCAAAACCAGCTTTGCCGAATTGCAGTCCCAAACGGCGTCCCTTGCGGGTGCGCTGCGTGACCAAGGCATCACAAAGGGCGACCGTGTCATCATCTATATGCCCATGGTGTCAGAGGCGCTGGTCGCCATGCTGGCCTGTGCGCGTATCGGGGCTGTGCACTCGGTTGTGTTTGGCGGATTTGCGGCCAATGAACTTGCCGTGCGGATTGACGATGCAACGCCCAAGGCGATTATCGCCGCATCCTGCGGCGTGGAACCGGGCCGCGTTGTGGCCTATAAACCCCTGCTTGACGGTGCCATCGACATGGCCACCCACAAACCTGACTTCACAATCATCCTGCAACGCGAAGAAGGGCCATGCGACCTGATCGCAGGCCGCGATCACGATTGGCATGATGTGCAAAACGGTGTCACCCCCGCCGATTGCGTCGCAGTGTCTGGCGACCACCCCGCCTATATCCTTTACACCTCTGGCACGACAGGCGCGCCAAAGGGCGTCGTGCGCCCGACAGCGGGTCATCTTGTGGCGCTCAACTGGACCATGAAATCCATCTATAACGTCGATCCCGGCGAGGTGTTCTGGGCGGCGTCCGATGTCGGCTGGGTCGTGGGCCACTCCTACATTTGCTACGGCCCGCTGATTGCTGGCAACACGACAATCGTGTTCGAAGGCAAACCCGTCGGCACGCCGGATGCGGCCACCTTCTGGCGCGTGATCGAAGAACATAACGTCAAATCATTCTTCACCGCCCCCACTGCGTTCCGTGCGATCAAACGCGAAGACCCCAAGGGCGAGCTGATCAAAAACTACGACATCAGCCAACTGCGCGCGCTTTACCTTGCTGGTGAACGGGCCGACCCCGACACGATCGAATGGGCGCAAAAGGTGATGGGCGTGCCCGTCTACGATCACTGGTGGCAAACCGAAACCGGCTATACCATCGCGGGGAACCCCGCAGGGATCGAAGCCTTGCCCGTCAAAATCGGCAGCCCCACCGTGGCGATGCCCGGTTACGATGTGCAAATCTTGGATGATGCGGGCCATCCGGTCGCAAACGGTGAACTTGGCGCGATTGCAATTAAGCTGCCCCTGCCGCCGGGTACCTTGCCAACCCTTTGGAACGCCGAAGACCGGTTCAAGAAATCTTATCTCAACACCTTCCCCGGCTACTATGAAACCGGCGATGCTGGCATGATCGACAAAGACGGCTACCTTTACATCATGGCGCGCACCGATGACGTGATCAATGTCGCGGGCCACCGCCTGTCCACAGGTGCCATGGAAGAAGTCCTTGCCTCGCACCCCGATGTTGCCGAATGCGCCGTGATCGGCGTGGGTGATACGCTTAAGGGGCAGTTGCCGCTTGGTTTTGTCTGCACAAATTCTGGCACAGAAAAATCTGATGACGATATTCGGGCCGAATGTATCAAACTGGTGCGCGAAAAAATCGGGCCTGTGGCCGCGTTCAAACTGGTCAGCGTTGTAAACCGCCTACCCAAAACGCGGTCAGGTAAAATCCTGCGCGGCACGATGGTCAATATCGCGGACAACAAACCCTATAAAATGCCCGCCACGATCGACGACCCCGTGATCCTCGACGAAATCAAAGCAGCCCTTCAGCCGCTCGGTTATGCAAAAGACTAAACTGCAGTAACGCCGCGAACATCGGCGCTTTGCCTGTTGGCATTGCACCAACAAACATGAGGGCCCCTCGCTTAACGGCGAGAGGCCCTCTTGATTTCAACGAAACGCCGCCTGTTTGGCGATTGTTGAACTGCAATTTGCGTTTCCAAAAACGCGGCTCGCACACCGTCGGCTGACCCTATTTAATCTAGGATGAAGTTACCGACGACATTTGTTGTTCCCGCGCTCGAGTCGTCAATCGAAAACTGGCCGGCAACTTCGTCACCGCCTGGTCCATAGAACGAGCCCGATACATCCGCTTCGCTATCTGACGAAAGATCCGCGACATATGACGAAGAAATTGATGCATTGCGGCCGGACATACTCGTCCCGTCCAGTTCAATATCACTGATCGAAATTACGCCAAAATCGTCAACGTCCGATGGGTCACTTATGCCCGTTGCCTGAACGCCTTCGAGGTTTTGAAAGGTGAGATCAGCGGTTTCGTCGGAAAAATCGACGGACATCGTGGCGTCCCCGCGCAGATCATACAATCCACTTGCGTCAGTCACGACTGCCGTTGTGATACCCGAATAACTGGCGCTGCCGGACACTGGCAGATCAGACGCCTCTGTCTGAACGCCGTATGCGCCAAACCCAGACGACGAACCCGATTCCACATAGGCGACCGCATAAGATGCGCCTGCACGGGTCAGGGTAAGCGTTGTGCCATCAGACATGACCGCGCGGCGGCCATTTCTGCTGACCTGACCGGTGACGCCATTGATCGTGATCCTCCGGGTTGAGGCATCAAACACGATGACGTCGCCGGCATCGCTCCCTACCAGCACCTGATTGTTGGCTTGGTCCAAGGTGGCATAATTGACGTTCGAAGTGCTCGAGCCACATGCAGACACGCCTGCAATCAGAACGGTGCTTGTGGCGAATGACATGAATTTGTTTCGCATTTTGATATCCTAAATAAAGTCGAATGAATCTACCGCGAAGGTAGAAGAACTGGCGCCGACAATAAGAATTGTCGTCCCTTGATCGCTAAAGGTCATGCCCTCGCTGGTGTCTGTCAGATAGGCAGAGATGTCTTCGTCACTGTCGTAATCAAAGCCTTGCAAGACGATCGTATCAACGCTGTCATCAAAATCGGCCCCAACAACAGAGGATCGACCTGGTGTTTCGTAATCAACGTCGATTTGACCGATTGTGTCGCTACCGTCGTTCGTCGAGAAAACGAAAGTATCAGCGCCACGACCACCTTGCAGCAAGTCGTCGCCCGACCCACCTTCCAGCCTGTCGTTGCCGCCAATAACGTCTGACAGGTCGCCGACCAAAACATCGTCACCGGACCCACCGACAAGCGCGTCATTTTCAAAACCACCAGTCAGAATATCGTCGCCATTTCCACCTTGGATGACGTTGGAACCGCTATAAGCCACGGCGATGTCGTTGTTGTTCCCACCGTTGAGAAAGTCGTTGCCGGAAACATCAATCAGCACATCACGGCCATTGCCGCCGAGCAACACATCGCTGCCGCCGCCGCCGCTCAATACGTCAGCGCCACGACCACCATCGATAAGATCGGAACCACCACGTCCATTAATGACGTCACTTCCGTCACCGGCCTCAATGACATCGCTCTCCTCGCGGCCTTCGATATTGTCCGCGCGGTTCGACCCCTCGATCAGTTCGGCAAACACGTAATCCGGGGCCGCTGTGGATGTCACAGCTTGGCTGTCGCTTGTTGCCGCATATCCGACCGCAACGGCACCCGCAGCGGCGGCAGCCACGCCAACACCGGCCTCTGCTACGGCTTCGGCTTCTGCCTCTGCTTCGCCGCTTGCCTCTGTGACTGCTCCAACGGCGCCTGTTTCTGGCGCGTTTTCGTTGCCCTGAATATCAGTGGTCCCGCTTGCGGCAACACCTGCGTCATAGCTTTCGGTATCAAGACTGAAATCGAGGATGACGGAATAGTCGCCTTCGGCCTCGATCTCGAATTCGTTGTCTGCACCATCGTCAAGTGGTGCGCCCGCAATCGCGATTGCCGCCGAAACACCGCGTCCACGAATATCCCATGCGGCAGCATAGGCGCGCACAGACCCGCCCATGCCGTCGGGCGGCAAAACCACAAAAGGTTGCACCGTTTGCCCTGCTGCTGACGCGGCAGCGGCGGCGTTGCTTGTGGCGGCAACCGATGTCTCGGACACAATCCCGTCGTAGCCAGCGGCGGCACTCGCCGCGGCGGCTGCACCTGCACCAACGCCGACTTCAGCTTCTGCCTCTGCCTCGGTTTCAACTTCAAAGGTTTGATCCGTAGTGCCAGAAGCAGGACCAACCTGATCGTTGAATGCATAGGCATTTTCTGGGTCGTTGAACACAGACGTGCTTGAGGCTGTGGATGTGGCGACACCTAAATCTGTGTCTTAACCTGACGTGTGGCCGATCGCGCCGGATGCAGCGGCACCAGCAGCGGCTGCGTTGAAACTGATCTCTGCTTCAACTTCAACTTCGGCCTCGGATTCTGCTTCGGTTTCGACAGCTGCCGTTCCAGAGGGGGCCGCGTTCGCGGGGGCAACTTCGAACCCTTCGCTGACGCCATCGATTTGGCGCACACCAATGTCGTGCAAACCGCTTGTCGTGACATCTACGCCCGCATCGCCTGCAATCTGAACTGATGACGTCGACAGACTGTCGCCGTCGCCGCCTGTCGTGACACCCGCACCAGATGTGACATTCCCGAATGCAGGGTCATCGGCTTCGGCTGTTGCTTCGGCTTCGACTTCGGCTTCTGCCGCACCACCAGGTGCGTTCTGATCACCATCGGCATTGTCGGATCGGTCCGCGATAACGTCTGCGGACAATGCATCGTCACGATCGGTCAATTCACCGTCAATCTGGGTCAGATCGTTGTTTTGATGAAAGATACCGGCGTGGTCTTGCGTCGAAACAGACCCCGCAGTTGACGCAGATGCCAGTGCAGCCGACCCGATGCCTGCTGCCCCTGAACCACCGCTTGCCACCACAGCGACCGCCGCCGCGTTGTTGCCGGCTTCGGCCTCAGCTTCTGCTTCGATTTCGGCCTCGGCAGATGTTGAGCTTTGAGTGCCTGTCGATGCCTCAACCGTGCTGCCCATTGAATCCGGTGCGATTTCAACGTCGTCGACTGTCGCGCTGCCCTCAAGGTTGGTCGCACCACTGCTAAGCGATGGGACGTTCAAAACCGGTCGATCAATTCGCCCGCGTTATTGTCTTCTGCGGCACTTGTTGCGGTGCCCGCTGATGTGGCGGCGTCTGCAACGGCGTAGTTGCCAACCGCAGCGACACCGGTGGCTCCGGTTGCGGCGGCGGCTGCGACACCATTGCCAACTTCCGCTTCTGCCTCGGCTTCGGCTTCAACTTCGATTTCTGCTTCGCCAAATACGGAATAGGTAATTGTGTTTGCTCGGACCGGTCCGCCGGAAATAGTCTCAACCACGTCACCTGTTTCAACTGTCGTATCGCGGTTTTCGCCGGGGTTAAGGAATGTTGAGGTTGAGGTCGAGCTGGCACCATCGATCGCAGTTGCCACGTCCGACAATGATACGTCGCCGTCTGATAGTTGCGACCCAACTGCAGCGGCGGCAGCGGCAACACCGGCCGCAGCGGATGCCGCGCCATCGGTGACTTCTGCCTCGACTTCGGCTTCAATCTCGACTTCTGCCTCTGCTTCGGCTTCGGTCACTGTGGCGCTTGCGGATGGGGCCAAGCCAGTCGACGCGTTCCCTGAAATGCCGGGCTGTGTATCGTTGGAATTGCCAAGCGGCGCGTCGATACCTTAGCGATCATCAAACACAGAAGACGCCGAGATTGACCCGCTCGCAAGCGTTTGCGTCAAGGCATTGGACCCAACAGCGGCGGCAACAGCGCCGGTTGCAACCGCAGCGGACGATGATCCGTTTTCGGCACCTGCCTCGACTTCAGTCTCTGATTCAGTCTCGGCCTCGGCCTCGCCTGTCTGGTTAAACTCTGACGCGATGACTGTTCCATCGGGGTTGCGACCCTCGATAACTTCAACATCGACACTGCGTTGATCAATGACTGTCCCACCCGCGTCAGCCTAGGAATAGGCTTGTGCAGAAAACGAAAACTCTCCCTCGGACAGGGTAACAGTTGGGCTGACAGATCCGCCGACAAAAACATCGTATGGCGCGTCGTTCAGCGTAAATGTTTGGTCGCCGATCACCAAATCCACGCTTTGCGCGTTTGTATCACTTGAAGGCACGGCCCGGATTGCCACGTTTTCAAGACTGGCAAGCGAAAGCACTGTATCGCTGCCAATTTCGTTTATGACGTCTCCGTTCGCCGTATCGATAAGAAAAATTTTCATGCTGAGGCCTTCTGTAAAATTTATGGGTTCGGTCGAACGCGCTTGGCTTCCCAACCCGTGCACGGAATATCGGTTCCCAACAATTTGATGCTTTTGAGTTTAGGACCGTTAACGAGGGCCGTCTTTAATCCACGACATAGGCGTCTGTATTGACCCTGCAGCGTTTGCGTGAAAATCGGCGCGGGCCCACTGAAAATGACCCGTCATTCAGACAGAAATCTGAGATAAATCTCATAAATTGGGGGCATACGAAAGCAAACCGCTTCATATGCAAAACGAATATGAATTGCGTTTAGAAAGGCTTTTTCTTATTTACAGCCTATGGATATTACACTTCTTAAAACCTTTCTTGAGGTTGCGGCGACCGGGTCATTTGTCGCCTCGGCGGATCGTCTTTTTGTGACCCAATCGGCTGTTTCGCTGCGCATTCAACGGCTCGAAGATACGCTGGGCAAGGCATTGTTCACCCGTTCACGTGCCGGCGCCGAGATGACAAACGCCGGACGTGAGTTCGAAAAATACGCATTGTCGATGATCCGTATCTGGGAAGAAGCAAGACAACAGATCGCAATTCCCGAAGGATACACACGGTCCCTTACCATTGGCGCACAGTATTCGCTTTGGCCGCGCCTAGGCTTTCGTTGGGTTGATATGCTTCAGCGTGAAATGCCGGAGCTAAATATTCGTGCTGAACTTGGCATGCCGGACCGACTTACAAGGTTCCTGATCGAAGGTATCATGCAGGTTGGTTTGCTTTATATGCCACAGTTACGACCCGGCTTGATTGCGGAAAAAGTTCTTGATGAAGAACTCGTAATGGTTGCTACGTGGCCCGATGCGGATATTGAAAACCTGCAAGACGATTACGTTTTTGTGGATTGGGGGCCAGAGTTTGTGATGGCTCATGCGCAGTCCTTGCCCGAACTGACCAATCCCGGGCTCACATTTAGTCTTGGCGCCCTGGCTGGGGAATATGTGTTGAACCGCAAGGCGGCCGCGTATTTGCCCGCACGTTACGTCAAACGCTACATTGATACAGGTCAGATGCATCTTGTCCCCAACGCCCCGCGCGTCCCCTATCCAGTATGGGCTGTGTGGCGAGAAGACCTTGACCCAGAAATTCTGGCACCTGCCAAAGCCACATTAACTGCGATTGCCCAAGATGCCGAAAGCATGGGTGCGGACGTCATCGAAGCCCTTGCTGATCTTAGCGAGGATCATCAGGTCGATATTCTCGGAAAAACTTTAGATAACTAAAAATCGTTTATAACACAATTATTTTGAATTTCTCTTATCCAAGTCCGATCGCTAATTAGGGATCAAGACAGGCGGTGCGGCTCAGGATGATCAAATCCCGCGGCGCTTGTCCCCGTTCTGATTTCAGAGCGGTCACCTTCTTTGGGAGAGGAATGATCCTATGAAGAATAACGTATTTATCATCGCCGCATTGAGCGGTTTCGTCGCAACTGCTGCCTCTGCGCAGTCTACAGCATTCGCAAATGCGGACCGGTCTGCAGACGCAGTCGACAGCATCGAAGAATCTATCACAGAAGCTGCTGATCGTGAGGTCATCCGCTTCGGTAACGAAGGACGTGAAATTGGCTCTTACGGTTCTGTCGCACTGCGTGGCACATCATCAAGCAATGACGGCGCAACTGAAACAGACGTTGGTGTTGGGCTACGCTACGGCACATACGACGGTGTTAACGGCATCGATGTCACTGCAAGCTTTGCTTACGGCACAAAAGACGGTGAAGTCACAAAAAACCAACTTTTGGCTGGCGCCGACTATCGTCGTGACCTTTCTGATGCATTTTTTGCATACGGCAAAGTTGACGTAGGCTTCGACAAGCTGACAACAACCGTTGGTGAATATAGCCAAGACGTGTTTGTTGGTGCTGGTATCGGCTACCGTATCCTCAACAGCGCTGACACACAGTGGTCGGTTCAGGCAGGTCCAGGTTACCGGGTCGCTCAGGTTGTTGGTGGCGAAGACATCAATGAATTCGCGGCGTCGGTTTCATCAAACTTTTTCTACAGCCTGTCAGACAATACTTATCTGACAAATGATACCGATGTGATCTACTCTGAGTTCGCAACAACTGTTGGCAACGAACTTGCAGTAAACGTGGCGCTGTCCGACAGCATGACACTGCGCACAAGCTACGCAACGCGTTTCAACAACGAGACCGACAGCAGCTTCTCTGATGCTGAAAACACCTTTGGTGTGTCTGCGGTCTATAGCTTCAACTAAACCCCGGGTTTTCATTCCCAAGCGGGCTTGCCCTCGTAGGCCCAAGGCAGTTGGAGAAGGAGGGCGGAGCAATCCGCCCTTTTTTAAGCCCAGTCTTACGACCTTCAACAACCGCCCAACTTACACACAGAAAAGTTCAGAAGGGAAAACAGATGTTTTCATCAAATTCAAAAACCGTTCTCGTCGTAACTGTTGCGTGCTTTACACTCTCGGCGTGCTCCTCAGCAAAAATCTTCGACAACACAACTGATGCCGTCGTTTTCGTAGGTTCCACAGCGGTAAAAGGCGTCTACGGCGCAAGCCGTCTTGTTGTTCGGGGTGCAGCAGCAGGTGTAAAACGCTTGCAAACTCCCTCAGACGGCTATCCGGCTGGTGCCATCGTTTGCTTGAACGAAGAAGGCGTGACCTACGCCGAGGCGGTTGAAACAGATGGCAAGTTTGTTTGCCCTGCCCCTTCCTAACGCGTTAAAAAATGCGGCGCGCACCTTACGGTGCCGTCGATCCAATGACCGACCTTAGCCGTCAGCGGCGGGATTCAGATTATCTCATCTTCATCAAACAGTGGCGCAACCTCGAGCTGGGTTGAAAGATCGTCGATTGCCGCTTCTGCAACATTCGCTGACTTTACGCCCGCGATATGAAACAGCGCATCACCTTCGTGCACGATGGGCATAACAGCGCGGCCAACGATGATACCGCCGTATCTCGCTTTGACGTCAATCTCGGTTTCTCCAAACGGATCAGTGATTGCCGCAATTACATCGCCTTTTTCGACGGTGTCGCCTTCGGCTTTAAACATCCTCAGCAACCCGCCTGCGGGCGCGCGCAGCCAATAGCTTTCGGAACAGACTATCGATTTTGCTTTTGGCGCCGCAATGCCTGCCAACGGTAAAAGCCCTACATCTTTTAGCACGCGCAATATCCCCGCTAGACCCGCGCGCACGGACATTTCGTCAAAGCGCATCCCTTCACCAGCCTCATAAAGCAGGACATCGACGCCGACATTCTTTGCTTCCTGTCGCAAACTGCCGTCACGCAATGTGCTGGTCAGGATAACTGGCGCACCAAAAACATGCGCAAGGCGTAAGGTCTCGGGGTTGTTTGCCGACACGCGCATTTGCGGCAGATTGGTGCGGTTAATCGCTGCAGAATGCAGATCGATACCAAGCGAACAGCGCGCGACAATTTCCTCCATGAAGATATGCGCCAACCGCGACCCCAACGACCCATTGGATGAGCCGGGAAAACAGCGGTTCAAATCACGTCGATCAGGCAAATAGCGGGAATGGTTCAAAAACCCGAATGTGTTTACAATCGGCGTAACAATCAGCGTGCCGCGCAGCGACTTTAAGTTTTTGGTGCGCAGCAACCGGCGCACAATTTCAACACCAATCACTTCGTCGCCATGAATCCCCGCGCTGATAAACATCGTGGGACCATCGTTTTTGCCGTGAATAACATGCGCAGACAGCGTGACAGGGGTATGGTCCGACAGCGTGCTGACGGGGATTTCGATGGTCCTGCGCGTGCCCGCATCAACGGACACGCCAGCAAGTTCAAAACTGGGGCGCTTTATCATCCTTTACCTTTTGTCTTTGTCGCATTGGGTTTGGCGTTCTTCTCGATATAGGTGATGATCTTTCCCGCGATGTCGAGACCGGTGGCCTTTTCCACCCCTTCAAGCCCGGGCGAAGAGTTGACCTCCATCACAACAGGGCCGTGATTGGCGCGCAGCATATCAACGCCGCACACATTCAGCCCCATTGCCTTGGCCGCGCGGACAGCCGTTGACCGTTCCTCGGGGGAAAGTTTAATCACTTCCGCAGACCCACCGCGATGCAGGTTCGAACGGAAATCCCCCGCTGCTCCTGTGCGCTTCATTGCGGCGACGACTTTACCGCCCACGACGATTGCGCGGATGTCTGTCCCACCGGCCTCTTTGATAAACTCTTGCAACAGGATGTTCACACCCGCACCCCGAAACGCCTCAACCACGGACTTGGCCGAACGCTTGGTATCGGCCAGAACAACACCGATCCCCTGCGTGCCTTCCAGCAACTTGATCACCACAGGCGCGCCGCCTGCAAGCTCTAACACTTCTTCGGTTTGTTTGGGGTCATGTGCAAAGGTTGTCACTGGCAGGCCGATGCCGTCACGCGCCAACAATTGCATCGAGCGTAATTTATCACGTGACCGTCCGATCGCGACGCTTTCATTCAATGGATACACGCCTTGCATTTCGAACTGACGCAAAACCGCCATACCATAGAATGTGACAGACGCCCCAATGCGAGGGATGATCGCCTCATAACCTTCAAGCTTTTCACCGTTGTAATACACCTCTGGTCTGCGCGACGCGATATTCATGTAACACCGCAATGTGTTAATGATATCAAGCGTGTGGCCGCGTTCCTCGGCTGCCTCTTTAAGGCGCCGATGTGTGTAAAGCTCCGCATTACGAGCAAGCATGGCAATCTTCATGGCAAAATTCCTTCAAATGTTGGTTTTTGGCTGACAAGGTATGACTTGCCCGGATGAACGGCGACGTTGTGACCGCGCAATGCGCGACGGCCAAGAATAAGCGGAAAGCGCATCTTGCCCCGATCTGTCAGCGAAATGTCGATTTTCCATTTGCGACCCGCAAGCAGCATTGGCGTGCGGATCACGATACGCGTTTCGGGGGATCCGCTTGTATTGGTGATGTCTCGTTTCGTGAACACCGGAAATTCGCAAACCCGAGGTGCCTGCCCCTGCACCTCAGGGCTACGAAACCGCACCCAGTTCGCCCCGTCTTTGCTGAATGCCTCAATATCATCCGCATGCAGCGCGGTTGTTTTTGCTCCAGTGTCGACTTTGACAGCGAAGTTTTCCAAGCCAAGCACCGGCAAGCTGATACATTCGTGCCAGCCAATGACCATCAGGTCTTGATGCTGTGACATCGCGCGCTGGGGCATAATGTGCGTTCCTATTTGTCAGTGTGGTTTTTATCGACGGTGTAAGACCCAAGCACGGTGCGCTCGGAAACGATGCAAGCTATTTCGCAATGACGGCCAAAGGCGGAAAACCCATGGGGCCGACGCTTGAACGGGTTGCCGGATATGCGCCGTTATTGCGGATCAAAACGCCGTCGTCAGATTGAAGCGGCAGTTGCACGCGGCGCGCATCGGCTCGGTCACATGATGGCCCAGCCAGCACACTTTTCCGCACTTGCCAATTTACGTGAAACGACATCCGCCGGTTCGCAAGGCATGCATCCAGTCGAGACAGGACAGCAATAGGGAAAGGCGCATTGGCGCCATCAAAATGCATCATTGGGTCATCTCCATAAGACCCGGCCATGACGATAATCGCCGCAGACCGCTCAGTTCCAAGGGAGACGTTACCGTCGCTACGTAAACACGTGTGCGTAGATGCTACAGGCCAGAGGCGCGTGCGTTGGCGTCTATGAATCCGCATTTGCGCGCAAATTGGATTCGACGCAAGCGCTAATTCGTTCGCCCTAGAATAAACGTTCATGAATGGCAGTGACGCCTGCTGGAACGCGGCCAATCGCGCTATTCGACACACCGATTTGATATGTGCGCTGATAGTGAAACCTTGTTCATACCCCTCCGACGATCGTGTTCGGTATTGATGCGTGGTTGCCTAAAATCATAGAATGGGAACGGACGCTTACCTCAGACTTGGACAAAGATCGCATCATGTCGACAGACCATACCGTTTTTGAACGAAAGCCGCATGAACCTTGGGTGACAAAACTAGGCGATCAGCTGACATATCACCTGCCAGTCGAAAGTGGCTTTGCTTCGCTGCAGTTTTCTTTTGCGATCACGACCGACGAATTGGCTGTTCTCAGAGATGACGAAGAACGCTTCTACTTTTTATTCGCGATCCTTCATCGGCAATATCAGATGCAGAATCCTACTTCTGCCCCAAAAACAGATCGGCATTTTGATCTTGTTCTGTTTGGAAATATCCCAGATGTCGAACGGCTACTGAATTTGCATGACAAAAAAAGTAATGGTGCCGTGTCAAACCTCATTCGCATAACGATGGGTCGTGATATCGAACCCATGCAAAACGGGCAGTGGTTCAAGGATCAATAACCCCAAACGTATGGACAGTCGCCCTAGGCGAATTGCTCGCGGATTAGGCGTTCTTCTAATCCATGACCTGGGTCAAACAGAATGCGGTGGGCGACAGTGGGGTCTGATCTGATCTCGACGCTGGCGACATCGCGCACGGATTTGCCATCAGCGTCGGCCATCACCGGGCGTTTGTCGGGGTTGATCACGTCAAACCGCACCACGGCACGTTTGGGCAGCAATGCACCCCGCCAGCGGCGCGGGCGAAACGCCGACATCGCAGTCAGCGCCAGCACATCTGATCCAATCGGTAAAATCGGCCCATGCGCGGAATAGTTATAGGCCGTGGACCCAGCGGGTGTGGCAACCAACGCGCCGTCACAAACCAGTTCATTCATCCGCAGTTTGCCGTCCACGGTGATACGCAGTTTGGCCGCTTGCGGGCCCGCGCGCAGCAGGCTGACCTCGTTGATGGCCAATGCCTCGTGCATGGAGCCGTCAACGCATAGGGCGGTCATGGATAGCGGGTTGATCACTTCTTCTACTGCGGCGTCCAACCGTGCGGGCAAATCCACATCGTTAAATTCGTTCATCAAGAAGCCAACCGTGCCACGGTTCATCCCGTAGACGGGGGCCGCCAGCTGTTGTGTGCTGTGCAATGTCTGCAACATAAAACCGTCGCCACCCAAGGCCACGATCACATCGGCTTTTTCAACGTCCACGTCGCCATGCGCGTCCGACAAGGCGGCCAAGGCCTGCTGTGCCAGTGGGGCGGGGCTTGCGACAAAGGCAATTTTGGTGCGCGGCATGGGGCGATCCTTGCAGTGGTGACCTAACTTGTCCCAAGATCGCCCCGGAAACGCAAGACGTTGATCGGAAACATCATGTGCCGCGACAGGCTGGCGCGGCGTCGTATTGGTGCTTTTGACCCGTGGCGTCCTGCGTTATGCACGTGCCAACGCAACTTGTCCGATACCAGAGGATCCCGAAAAATGACCAATACTGTTCGTGACGCCGGCTTTTTCACCGAAACGCTTGCCACCCGTGACCCCGATCTTCATGCCGCGATGCAGGCCGAATTGGGCCGTCAGCGCAGCGAGATCGAGCTGATCGCATCCGAAAACATCGTGTCCGCCGCCGTTATGGAAGCCCAAGGCGGCGTGATGACCAACAAATACGCCGAAGGCTATCCGGGCCGTCGCTATTATGGCGGGTGCCAACATGTGGACGTGGCCGAAAACCTTGCCATTGAACGCGCCAAACAGCTGTTTGACTGTGGCTTTGCCAATGTGCAGCCAAACTCTGGTTCCCAAGCGAACCAAGGTGTGTTTCAGGCGCTCTTGCAGCCCGGTGATACGATCCTTGGTATGTCCTTGGATGCGGGCGGCCACCTGACCCACGGTGCCAAGCCGAACCAGTCAGGCAAATGGTTTAACGCCGTGCAATACGGTGTGCGTCAGCAAGACAGCCTGCTGGATTATGACGAGGTGCAACGCCTTGCCACGGAACATCAGCCAAAGATGATTATTGCTGGTGGGTCTGCCATTCCGCGCATCATTGATTTTGCGCGCATGCGCGAAATTGCCGATAGCGTTGGCGCTTATTTGTTTGTGGACATGGCGCATTTTGCTGGTCTGGTTGCGGCGGGCGTTTACCCGTCCCCGTTCCCGCACGCCCATGTCGCGACATCCACAACCCACAAAACGCTGCGCGGCCCGCGCGGTGGTATCATCGTCACCAACGATGAAGCGATTGCCAAGAAGTGTAACTCTGCCATCTTCCCTGGCATCCAAGGTGGCCCGTTGATGCATGTCATCGCAGGTAAGGCCGTGGCATTTGGAGAAGCCCTGCGTCCCGAGTTCAAAGCCTATCAGGAACAGGTCGTGAAGAACGCAAAGGCGCTGGCCGATCAGCTGATGAAGGGCGGCTTGGACATTGTGACAGGCGGCACTGACACCCATGTCATGCTGGTTGATCTGCGCCCCAAAAAGGTGACGGGCAACATCACTGACGCCGCCCTTGGCCGCGCGCATATCACGACAAACAAAAACGGCATCCCGTTCGATCCAGAAAAGCCAACAGTGACATCAGGCATCCGCCTTGGCACACCTGCGGGCACGACACGCGGTTTTGGTGAGGATGAGTTCCGCCAGATTGCAGACTGGATCGTCGAGGTTGTTGATGGACTTGCGGCCAACGGTGCCGACGGCAACGCCGAGGTCGAGGCCAAAGTGCGCGCCGAGATCGAAGTGATGTGCGAGAAATTCCCGCTTTATCCAAACCTGTAAGGGTGATGCGTTAAAACGCATCCTACGCAGTTAAGGCCGTCACAGGTGTTGTGGCGGCCTTTTGCGTTTTATCGGCCTAAAAACAGTTGCGCCACGGTGGGCGCACCAACGACTACAACGAGAAATCTGATGCGCTGAGCGTGGCCACATCTGCAACAACAAGCAGGAAATCTGCCTGACCGTCCCCATCAATATCCGCCTGAACGTGGATGTCAGGCCCAACCGTTTCGATCCGCAATTCACCCATCGTTTCGCTAAATTCAGCCGTTCCGATATAATCAAATGCCTGATTGCCGCTGCCTGACTGGGCATCGATCGGTGACAGATCAATGATATCCATCTGACCAGAATTGAAATCGGTAATGGTGTCATACCCGCTGCTTGGTGTGCTGTGACTTACGGATCTGAATGCAAACACATCAGGACCGCCACCGCCCGTCAGTTGATCTGCGCCCACGCCACCTCTCAAAACATCCAGACCACGGCCACCAATCAGGATGTCATCCCCGCTGCCGCCATAAAGAACGTCATCGCCATTGCCGCTTTTGAGAAGGTCATTATCGGCACCGCCATAAAGAACATCCGCGCCGCCGCCGCCCTTCAGAAAATCTTCGCCGCCTTCCCCTTTTAAGACATCGGCACCGCCGCCGCCAATCAGCCGGTTTTCCCCTGATCCACCGACCAAAACATCAGCGCCTGCCCCGCCCTTTAACAGGTCATTGCCACTGCCGGCCTTTAAGACATCATTGCCTTTGCCACCGAAAAGTCTGTCGTCGCCGCCGTTGCCATAAATAACGTCGTCGCCGTTGCCGCCCTTCAGCTCATCATCGCCATCACGGCCGCGAATAACATCGTCGCCGTCAAACCCGCAGATCAAGTTGCCAAACGCCGTCCCGTTCAAAAGATCGGTTTCGCCAGTCCCAACAATGATACCGCTCTCATCATTGATGATCGTGATTTCAAGCGTTGCAAACCCTTGATCGATATATGTTTCTTGGGAGTCCGGCTCTGCGTTAAATGGCCAATCATAGCACACGAACCCAGACAGATTGAAAATCGCGACCTCGTCGTTCTCGGCGTCCAAGACGGAATCTTCCAACGGATTAAACGTAATCGTCAGCCCATAATCAGTGAGTTCATACGAATAAGTGAAATCTTCGCCCAATGTGGCGCTGCCCGTGACCGAATTCAGCTGAAGGTCCCAGTCAACGATATCGCTGGCGTTATATCCAAGGGTGTCCCATGTGATCACCCGCACCAGTGACGCATCACCTTCTGTCAGGGTTTCTGTAAACGTCAGATCAAAATTCGTGTCGAGAATACCAGCCATTTTACGCTCCAATACCACCTAAAAATCAATTTGTTCGGCCACAAATCATCGCAAGGCCACAAAGTTATTTTATCAGTCTACAACGAATTGGAATGGGCGTCTAATCAAACGATTCCGCGCGCCACAAGCACCCAGACAACCCCGATGAACACGACAATCCCGATGAACGAAATGGAGCCGAGCCACGCCAGAATACGCCCCTTTTTTCGGTCCTTTGGATCAATTTTTGACAAAAACGAGCTCACTTTGGCGTGGGCGTTGCTCATCTTTGAAGCATCAACCATGCGGCTCAGTTTGGGATGATCCAGCACCGTTGCGGCTTGGGCCAAATAGACCGCTTCGCGCCGCTCAGCGCGCGGCAATAGCCGACCCGCCTTACGGACCTGTTGTTCAAGCGTTTTGCCCCGCACGCGCAGGCGGGTTTCCATCAAATTGCGGACTTCGTCCACTTGGGCATGGGGTGTGTTGGCAGACATGGTGTCGGTTAATCACGTTGATGGTGCTCGCTCAATCCCTCTGGCATCTTTGGGCGGCGATACGTTAGATTAGATGCATGTTGAACACGGTAATATACGATGGCCCCGACGCCACCCCGCTTTTGATTGCACATGGATTGTTTGGATCTGCCCGCAACTGGAATGTGATCGCCAAGCGGCTGTCAACAACCCGCCCCGTTGTCGTTGTTGATATGCGCAATCACGGCGCAAGCCCCTGGTTTGACACGCATTCCTACGATGATCTGGCGGCCGATTTGGCGGGTGTAATTGATCAACCCATGGACGTTTTGGGCCATTCGATGGGCGGGAAAGCCGCGATGGTATTGGCTTGCGCGCATCCGGAGAAGCTGCGGCGGTTGATTGTTGGGGATATTGCGCCGGTGGGTTATGCGCATAGCCAGATGGGGCCGCTGGATGCGATGCGGGGTGTGGATTTGAGCGTGGTGAACAGCCGTGCCGATGCGGCGGCGCAACTGGCGGATGTTGACCCCGCGATCATTCCGTTTTTACTGCAATCGCTTGATATGAAGGCGAAACGCTGGACGTTGAACCTTGAAACTCTCGCGGCTGAAATGGACAAAATCATCGGTTTTCCTGAGGTTTCGGGCCAATTTCACGGACCAACGCTGTTTTTGTCAGGCGCCAATTCCGACTATGTGCAACATGCGCATCGCGCACGGATCAAGGCGATGTTCACGGATGCATATTTCGCGAAAATCAACGGTGCGGGGCATTGGCTACACGCGGAAAAGCCGCGCGAGTTCGAGGCGTCTGTCACAGCGTTTTGCGCTGTATGATTTGCGTCGTCTTTACGTATGCCGCGCGGTGGGGTGACGGATTGGTGATTTTGCGGGCCTAATGTGGCGGCTTCCTTACCCAAAGGCGCAGACCATGACCCCCAAACAAAAAGCCCAGTATAGCGATTTTGTCACCCAGATGGCCGAGACGCTGGCGACGTTCCGCCACCCGACACTGGCGGGGTCGCTGATGCCAGAAGAATGGCGCGGCCTTGCCCGAAAAGAGACCCCAAAGAAACAGCGGATCACCGTGCGCATGGACGCTGACGTGCTGCGGTTTTTTCGCAAACTTGGACCGGGGTATCAGACCGAGATCAACGGCGTGCTGCGGGCGTTTATGCTGGCGCGGTTGTCGGAACTGTTGGGCCCGCCCGACGGGGTTGATGTGGACGAGGTCGACGCGATTGGGGAAACGATGCACGCCTATGAAGTGTCGATGACCCATGAATTGCAACGGCGGCGCAAAGAACGGCTGGGGCTGTTGGGCCAGCCCGAAGGCTGATCACGGCAAGGTCGCGCCGATGATGCAGGCGTGCCCGCTTGCCCCAATGGGCTGTGGCGCGTATGCAATGGGGTAAATCCTATGCACGACGAGGCCCCTGATGATCCGGACCATCCCCCTGCTACTCATTTTGTCGCTCTGCGCGTGCGAAACCATCAAAGGCGTCGGCCGCGACATCACCCGCACCGCTGAAATGGTCGACAGCCTTTAAGCCGTTTGGCGCAAATGCGCACAGGAACCACGGTTTCCCTGCACAGATGTTTTTTATCGCACACAACCATTGATGTGCTATCGATGCCCCATCACTTCAAATGGGACATCACAATGAAATACGTAACTTGGGCCGCCATGGCCATTGTCAGCCTGATCGTCATCGGCGGCGGTCTGTCTAAACTGATGGGCGTTGAGATGGCATTGGCGAGCTTTGCCACCTTGGGCCTGCCTGCATGGTTTGCCACATTCATCGGTCTGGCTGAAATCGCAGGCGGCATCGGCATTTGGCACCGCCGCACCAGCGCACTCGCAGCCGCTGGCCTTGGGGTCATCATGCTCGGCGCGGTCTACTACCACGTCACATACACACCAATCGCCGAAGGCATCCCCGCCCTGATCGTCCTGCTGATCTGCGGCTGGATCGTGAAGCGCAAAGGCACAGGCGTGATCGGCTAAACGATTAAGCTTGGAAAAATTGAACCGCGCTTCTGGAGACAGAGGCGCGGTTTTTTGTGGTGAGGCCCGTCTTGGAAACTGTCGAGGACAGTTTTTAGGGTCGTGCGCGCACAAGCGCAGGGGGTGCGGTGGATACGAGCGACCTGTCCAGTTATCAGCCGCGCCCGAGCCGATGGGGGCGAGACCCGTTAAGGAAACTGTCGAGGACAGTTTCTAGGGTCGTGCGCGCGTAAGCGCAGGGGGTGCGGTGGAAACGAGCGACCTGTCTAATTATCAGCCGCGCCCGAGCCGAGGGGTGGGTGCAAAGCGCCCTCCCCATGGGGGAGGTTCGGGCGCGCCAAATTGAAAATTTGGCATTCAGTTACTTTTTACCTTCCGATAGAACTTCATTATAAACCGTTTATTCTCAGGAGTTAGGTTCATTTGAATTGGACCCTTTATGAACTTAATTCCAAAATTAGCGATCTGTTTTGTATTCGGATCGCACCAGAAAGAACTTTTCAGTTCTCTTAGATAGCGCTGTTCTGGGATTCCAAAGTTTGTCTTTGTTATATTTACTGATTGATAGATCGAAAAGGCAGCCAAATCAGCTAAGGACAGCAGTATGTCATCTTTCTTTGCTGTGGCGGTAATACTCAAAGGGTCAATTCTTTGAAGGTATTTCGCTCTTACATCCATCGGTTTATCGCGAATGGTTCTAACAAAGTTCCGCATAGCCTGATAGTCGTGTTTTTTCTCTTCAAAAACGATTGATAGCTGATCTGAACCAAAATTATGTTGGCTCATGAAGTGACCGACACGCTCTAAAAGATATACCGCACACTTATTATAATACTGTTGCCGTTTCTTTTCGCCGTCAATTAAAGCCCCATAAGATCCAACCGTTTCTTTCTTTGAAAGCACGCCAAAATACAAGACGCGCATTTCTCGGGCTGTCCTAGCAAAATAACACCTTTTTAAGTGCGACAAATCAGTGCAATGAAGCCAGCTTGCATCCATCTCATCTTTGAGTTCGAGTAACTGTTTTCTAAAGTCTTCAAGAAAAATGTTGGGCACGAGTGCTCCACCAAAGACAAGGTGTGGATCGGAACCGTGCTTTCGCTCCGCTGTTCGAAATTTCTCGAGGTCTTGATCACCGCTTTCGTCCACAAAAAGCGTATACGACATTTTAGATAGCAAACCAAAACACCCAAAAGCTTATCATTACCCGTGAATGTAAGACTGTCTAGGGTGGCCGTCGATTGGCTTCGCCATTCCCTTCCCCGCACGCGCTCTAAAATGGTCAGCTTTTAGCTGTCCATCTTTAGCGCCGAAATAAACGCTTCTTGCGGGATGTCTACTTTGCCGAACTGGCGCATCTTTTTCTTACCGGCTTTTTGCTTGTCCAGCAGTTTCCGCTTTCGCGTGGCGTCGCCGCCGTAGCATTTGGCGGTCACGTCTTTGCGCATGGCGGACAGGGTTTCGCGGGCGATGACTTTGCCGCCGATGGCCGCTTGGATCGGGATTTTGAACATGTGGCGCGGGATCAGGTCTTTGAGCTTTTCGACCATCGCGCGGCCCCGTTGTTCGGCGCGGTCGCGGTGCACCATCATGGACAGCGCGTCGACGGGTTCATCGTTGACCAGCACGGACATTTTCACCAGATTGTCCTGCTGATAGCCGGTGAGGACGTAATCGAATGACGCGTAACCTTTTGTTACGGATTTCAGGCGATCATAAAAGTCGAACACCACTTCGTTGAGCGGCAGGTCATAGACCACCATAGCGCGGCTGCCCGCATAGGTCAGGTCGATCTGCACGCCGCGCCGGTCTTGGCACAGTTTCAGCACGTCGCCCAAGTAGTCGTCGGGCACAAGGATCGTGGCCTTGATGCGCGGCTCTTCTAGGTGGTCGACGGTCGTGAGGTCGGGCATGTCGGCGGGGTTATGCAACTCCTCCATCGTGCCGTCGCGCAGGTGCACGTGGTAGACGACCGAGGGGGCGGTGGTGATCAGTTCGATGTCATATTCGCGCTCAATGCGGTCGCGGATCACCTCTAGGTGCAGGAGCCCCAAGAAACCGCAGCGGAAGCCAAAGCCCAGCGCGGCGGATGTTTCCATCTCGTGGCTGAAGGACGCGTCGTTGAGGGCGAGTTTGTCGATGCTGTCGCGCAGGTCTTCGAACTGGCTGCTGTCGACGGGGAACAGGCCACAGAACACCACCGGTTGCGCGGGTTTGAAGCCGTCGAGGGGTGTTTCGGTGCCCTTTTTCTCGGAGGTGATGGTGTCGCCGACGCGGGTATCGCGGACCTGTTTGATGGAGGCTGTGATAAAGCCCATTTCGCCAGGGCCAAGCACGTCGAAGGCTTCCATCTGGGGGCGGAACACGCCGATGCGGTCGATCTGGTGCACGGTGCCGTTAGACATAAACCGCACGCGGTCGTTTTTGCGCATCTGACCGTCGATGATGCGCACAAGGACGATCACACCGAGATAGCTGTCATACCAACTGTCGACCAGCATCGCCTTGAGCGGGGCGTTGATGTCGCCTTTTGGCGCGGGCAGTTTGTGCACGATCGCCTCGAGGGTTTCGTGGATACCAACGCCGGATTTGGCGGAGACGCGCAGCGCTTCTGACGCGTCGATGCCGATCACGTCTTCAATCTGGGCTGCGACCGCGTCACAGTCGGTTGCGGGCAGGTCGATTTTATTCAGAACGGGCACGATTTCGTGGTCGGCATCAATGGCGTGATAGACGTTAGCCAATGTCTGCGCCTCGACCCCTTGGGTGCTGTCGACGACCAAAAGCGAGCCTTCGACGGCGCGCATGGAGCGGCTGACTTCGTAGGCGAAATCGACGTGACCGGGGGTGTCGATCAGGTTGAGGATATATGTTTCACCATCGTCGGCCTTATAATCAATCCGCACCGTGTTGGCCTTGATCGTGATGCCGCGTTCACGTTCAATATCCATGCTGTCCAGCATCTGGGCCTTCATGTCGCGTTCGGCCACTGTGTTCGTTTCTTGGATCAAGCGATCAGCAAGGGTCGATTTACCGTGGTCGATATGGGCCACGATTGAAAAATTACGGATGTTTTTCAGGTCGGTCATAGGGGTCAAACGCCTTTGGCAATGGGTTGATTGTCAATGGCGTGACAGCGCAGGTTTTGCAAGTGCGGACTGCCCTGTTATGGCCACCTGTGCGGTAATGTAACGCGGGGGCACAAATTGGCGCGGGCCCGCCTTGTCAGGCGGCCCCGTTTAGCGCCCAATCAGTTCATCATGCCCACAACAACGACCATGATCAGCGAATAAAGCGCGATGCCCCCGCCGATCAAAAACATAGGCCAGTTTTTCGTCACTGTCGCGGTTGCCATGGATTTCATCTGATACATCAGATCAGGCCAGGTGTAGGAGACAAAGTCGCCTTGGCTGAACACTGCCTTGATCCGGCCATCGTCATCAACCACCGGCAAACGGCGAAACCGTTCGTTGGACATGATCCGCAGCCATTCAAGCATATCATCGGTTTCGCGGGCCAGACGTGGGTTTGGTGTCATGATGTCGGACAGCAATGCTGTCTTTGGATCGCGGCCTTTGGCGACCAGTTTGTTCATCACGTCACGTTCTGTCACCACGCCGATCACCTTATCGGCGTCATCGACGATCACGACCGAGCCATAGTTTTTATCGGACATGCGCGCCACTGCGTCGAAGACGCTGACGTCGGATTTGCTGGTCAGGGGATGCTGTTTGGTTTTGTATTCAGGCCGACACAGTGTTTCGACCAGTGCGGCGCGCAAAGTGCGCCCATCGGCGTATGATCGCACATCACCGTGCCATTTGATTTGCATCCCTTTCGCGGCGATTGCATAGTAGCCCCAGCAGAACGCAGATGGTGACATCCGAAAACGGGGCGCCTTGGCAACGATGACAGGTAAAAATATGCATAAAATTTTGATTTTGGGCGCATTGATCACGCTGACCGCATGTGGCGGGAACCGCGTTTCGGGTGACATCGGCAAGGCCTGCATGGCAGCGGACCGCAAGGCGGCATCAGCGCGGTTGTGTTCATGTGTGCAGCAGGTCGCGAACCAGACGCTTTCGACATCCGATCAGCGCCGCGCCGCCACATTTTTCAAAGAGCCACAGTTGGCCCAAGACACACGCCAGTCAGACAATCGCAGCAGCGAGCGGTTCTGGAAACGCTATAAGGCGTTCAGCAGTGCGGCAAAACGGGCCTGCGGTTAACGCAAGACCCCGCGCCGTGTCATTGCGCGGGCGTAAAGCCACAGCGCAATCAGAACCACGCAAATCGCCACGGTGAAATAGACCGCGAATGTGCCCATGATTTCGACGCTGGACGGGTCAGAGACGCCGTAGCTGTAGACTGATGCGCCTGCCAGCCCGATCAATGACAGACCGAATGCCGGCCGCGCCAGACGTGACCGGAACAAAAGAAGCAACGACCCCAGAACAGAGAACCAAACGCCAGTTGCCCAAAACGCATCAAACCAAGCTGGCGCGTTTGTCAGATAGGCCAGTTGTTCCGGCGTCAGCGCAGCAAGATAATCCACATTGCCAAATTGGGTCATGACATAATCCATTGCCCCAATCGCGTTCCAAAGCAGTGAAATAATCCCGACAATCCACAAGTGTATTGGCGCTTTCATATGCCGGCCCTCCCTTTTTGATTTACCGATATCCTAGCAGTGCATGCATCTTGGGCCAAGTATTTGATGATATGGGTGATTGCGCGGCGGGGCTGGTATGCCTAAAACATTTTCATGACATCGCCGAACGACATGACTGATCTGGCCAGATCCATTGCCGCAGGCGACCGCCGCGCGTTGGCCCGCGCGATCACGTTGGTCGAAAGCGCCCGCGCCGATCATCGCGCCGATGCGATGGCGTTGCTGGATTTGCTGGCAGCAGGCGGGCGTCAGGCGATCCGCATCGGCCTGTCGGGAACGCCGGGTGTTGGCAAATCAACATTTATCGAAAGTTTCGGTCTGATGCTGACGGCAGCAGGCCACCGCGTTGCAGTTCTGGCAGTTGATCCGTCATCAACCCGGTCGGGCGGATCGATTTTGGGCGACAAGACCCGCATGGATCTGTTGTCACGCGACCCTAACGCGTTCATTCGCCCTAGCCCAAGCCAAACCCAACTGGGCGGCGTGGCCCGCCGCACCCGCGAAGCTGTCGCCCTTTGCGAGGCCGCGGGATACGACATTGTTTTGATCGAAACCGTGGGCGTCGGCCAATCTGAGACCGTTGTGGCCCAGATGTCTGATCTGTTCTTGTTGTTGCTGGCACCTGCGGGTGGCGACGAATTGCAGGGCGTCAAACGCGGCATCATGGAAATCGCCGATATGGTTTTGGTGAACAAGGCTGACGGCGACCTGAAGGCCCAAGCGATGCGCACCTGCGCGGATTATGCAGGTGCGTTGCGGTTGCTGCGCAAGCGCGCCCAAGACCCTGATGGATACCCCAAGGCCATGACTGTTTCCGCGCTGGAAACAATCGGCATTGCAGACGCTTGGGACCAGATGACCGCGTTAATCACGTGGCGGCGCGAAAATGATGTTTGGGATCGCACCCGCAGCAGTCAGGCCCGTTATTGGTTCGCCGAGGAAGTCCGGCTTCAGCTTTTGGCGCGGTTGGCCCGTGATCCGGTGCTGGGCGAGCGCATGTCGCAACTTGAAAAAGACGTCGCCGCAGGCCGCATATCGCCCGCCGCCGCTGCCGCCGAAGTGGTCGCCCAGACATGACCAGTCAGGGCGCGCAAATTCTGGATGGCGCGTATCTGCGTGCGACGCTGTTTAACGCCCAAGCCAGCCGGATCGTCATCACCTTTTCGTATCGCGAAAAGGGCCGCAAGGATTTCACCCCTGCCACGATGATCCGCCACGCAGCTGAACGCGGGTTTGCCCAGCTTGCGATCACTTCACGCTATAATGATTGGTTCATTAACCCCGACACAGCGGCGCTTGAAGATGTGCTGGGCAATCTGGGCACACATTACAGATCCCGTCATATGTTGGGGTTTTCGATGGGTGGTTACGGCGCATTCCGTTTTGCCCGTGCCGCAGGAGCCCATTATGCCACGGCGATTTCGCCGCAGTTTTCGATCCACCCTGATGCGGTCCCATTTG
Source organism: Yoonia sp. (assembly GCA_965656885.1). Lineage (GTDB taxonomy): Bacteria > Pseudomonadota > Alphaproteobacteria > Rhodobacterales > Rhodobacteraceae > Yoonia. The sequence continues at coordinate 57,746 of CBFHME010000007.1, read as the reverse complement.
ACCGCAGGTTCCGCGCAGAGGCCAAAGGATTTGACCCCGTTGCCGGTGATCTTGCGACCCATGCCAAATCGGGGCTTCAGGGCATTATCGTTGTCGATCCGTTCCGCCCGCTTGATCTGGCAAATGCCAGAATGATCCATGAGGTTTTCCCCCGCGTCCGCATGACACGACTGGGTTTCGGGGGGCATCCGGCGACGGGTGTTTTGCGCCGTGCAGGGCGCGCAGGCATCATTCAACGCACCGCCCTTGATGGTCCGCCAAGACCTGCGCCGATCCTTGATCTTCACCGCAAATTGCGCCGTTTTGACGAAGTCTACCGTGAATCGTTGGATATTCGATTACTGGAGCGTTAGGCGATCCATCTTTGCCTGCAAGAACGCCTTGTCGGGCGCGTTCCCCGTCAGATTGATCGCGATTTGGAAACAATCCTTTGCCGCGATGCGTTGGCCGTCGCGGGCCAATAGATCAGCCTTTGCCGCGTAAAAATGTGGATAGTCTTGCAACGCGGCGTCCAATGCGCCCATCAAGGAAAGCCCCGCGCGTGGTGTTTGTGCATAAGATACGGCGACCGCGTGGTTCAGCTGCACCACGGGCGTCGGCACCATTGTCGATAACACGCCATAGAGGGCGGCGATTTGGGGCCAATCCGTTGCAGCCCAATCGCGGGCCTTGCTGTGAAGCATGCTGATCGCGGCCTGAAGCTGATAGGGGCCAACCTGTCCTTGTCGCAGCGCGGATTGCAGGAGTGTATCCGCCTGTTGAATCTGGCCATGGTTCCACTGCATCCGGTCCTGAAATTCCAGCGCGATCATTTCGCCCCCCGCGCCCGTGCGGGCATCAGCGCGTGCATCATTCGAGAGCATCAAGGCCAACAAGCCTGTGGCCTCTGGCACGTCAGGCATCAAGGCGTGCAAGACGCGCCCAAGGCGAATTGCCTCGCTGCTTAGATCGCGGCGCAGCATCGAAGCCCCTGTTGATGCCATATATCCTTCGTTAAAAATCAGGTAGATAACCTGCATGACCGCAGTTGTGCGGTTCGACAGCTCGGATGGATCAGGCACCTTGTAAGGGATGCCAGCCGCCTTGATCTTGGTGCGCGCCCTTGAAAGACGCTGTGCCATTGTCGCGGGTTTATCCAAATAGGCCGCTGCAATTTCATCTGCCGACAGGCCGCCAAGCGTGCGCAGGGTCAGAGCAGTTTGGGTTTTCAGATCAAGCGACGGATGACAACAGGTGAACAACAGTTCGAGCCGTTTATCCCCGATAACGGCGGTCTGGGTGTCGTCGTCTGGTTGTTGATGTTCCATAAAATACGCAATCTGGGGTGCATTTCGGGACAGGGTTTGACTGCGCCGCAGCCGATCAATCGCACGGCGCCGCGCTGTCGTCATCAGCCAAGCATCAGGCGCATCTGGTATGTTTTCGCCCCAAGCGGATAACGCGGCAAGCACCGCGTCTTGTAGCGCGTCTTCTGCCAGTGCGAAGTCACCAAACTGCTTGATCAAAGCCGCAAGAATTCGCCCCCAGTGTTGACGCACCACTTGTGTGATCGCGTCTTGAACCGGGGGCGTTTGCATCAGTTATCCCACACAACCACGGGCCGGATTTCGATACGCCCATATGCGGAGGTCGGGATCATGGCCGCATATTTCATGGCCTCGTCCAGATCGGTGCAATCAAGTAGGTAATACCCGCCCAACTGTTCCTTTGTTTCTGCAAACGGGCCATCAGTCGTGTGCATTTTGCCATTCTGCATCGAAACGGTTGTGGCCGTTTGCACAGGTTGCAGCGCATCAGCATGCACCAATTTGCCGTCTTCGCGCACCTTGGTCGTGAAATCGTTATACCCTTGCATAAAGGGACCCCATTCATCCGATCCCGGCTGTGGGCCTTTCCCTTCGGTAGAATAGATAAGACACATATATTGCATGGCGTTGTCCTTTTTTGGTGTTCGCGAGCGGGCGTTTTGCCCCCCTTCATACCATCAAGACGCAGCACACCGCCCAGAATCGACATCCGTTTGGGAAAAAACCGCCAATGGGGTAGGATTTTTCAAACGACCGAAGGGAGAACGACATGAATTTAGGTGCATTTTCGATCAGTTTAGCTGTGAAAGACTTGGCAGCCTCTCAGGCGTTCTATGAAAACCTAGGGTTCACGACATTCGGTGGACAGGCCGAACACGGATATCTGATATTAAAGAACGGGGATCATATCATTGGTTTGTTCCAAGGCATGTTCGACACCAATATCCTGACGTTCAACCCAGGGTGGGACCAATCGGCAAACCCAGTTGATCCTTTTACCGATGTGCGTGAACTGCACGCGAAACTGCACGCACAGGGTGTTGAGATGGATCAGGTTACCCTGCCCGAAGATGGCGGCCCCGGAAGCTTTGTTGTTGTGGATCCTGACGGCAACCCTGTATTGATCGACCAACACCGCTGAATTGCGCCCATCACGTGTGGTTGCGGGTTGACGCGGACTGGGAATCCTCCTATTCCGCGAAAATCGAATTCATGACCCTGCGACTGCAGTGTCTTAGCTATCAAAAAGGGCGTTTGTGGCCGATCCACGAAAAGCCCCTAAAGTCGAAGGATTACATCATGTCGCGCCGTTGCGAATTGACTGGAAAAGGCCCAATGTCTGGCAACAATGTCAGCCACGCTAAAAACCGCACACGTCGTCGGTTCCTGCCAAACTTGCAGGATGTGACGCTGATGTCCGAATCTTTGGGCCGCTCGTTCAAATTCAAGATTTCCAATGCTGCATTGCGCACTGTTGATCACCGTGGTGGTCTGGATGCGTTTTTCGCAAAGTCCAAAGACGCCGAGCTGTCCGCAGCTGCGTTGAAGGTCAAAAAAGAAATCGCAAAAGCGACTGCGGCTTAAGCCCAATCGTTGCAAGATTTTGAAGGCCCGACCGTGCAAGCGGTTGGGTCTTTTTGCGTTCAGGAGCCTGCGATGCTGATCCGCCCGATGCAAGACGCTGATGTGCCAAGCGTTCACGCGATGATTTTGGCGCTTGGCGCGTATCACGATGATTTTGATGCGAAGGTCACGGTTGAAACCATGCGCCGTGATGCGTTTGGTCCACATCCGTGGGTGCGGTTTTTGGTGGCCGAAAATGCGGATGGGTTGCAGGCGTATGTCGCGCTGCTTCCGCTGGCCAAGATCGTGGACGGGATACGCGGCGTTGATATCAATCATATGTATGTGGCCGAACCAATGCGCGGACGCGGGCTTGGTCGCCAGCTTTTGGATGCGTCGGCGGATGTCGCCCGCGCGCTGGGCTGCACGTATATGTTCATTGGCACAGCGCCAGACAATACGGCGGCCCAGGATGCTTATCTGGCCTGCGGATTTGAAAGATGGGCAGATGCGGGGCCAAGGTTTCGCCGCGCAATCGGATAGGGTGATGGGTTAAAACCCATCCTACGCGGTCTGTTTTTCCCACATCCGACGTAGGATGGGTCTTGACCCATCATCGCTTTGCGCCGACCAAGGCCACCCATGACAGTCTTGCCGATCGACCCCGTTTTACCTGCCTTGATGGATGCGTTGCGCGCAAATGACCGCGCTGTCCTGCAAGCCCCGCCCGGTGCGGGTAAAACCACGCGGGTGCCTTTGGCGATGCTGCGGGCTGATCTGACACAGCAAAAAATCGTCATGTTGGAACCGCGCCGGTTGGCAGCGCGTGCCGCGGCCGAGCGATTGGCCCAAACCCTAGGAGAAGACGTAGGCCAGACTGTCGGCTACCGAATGCGCGGCGACACAAAGGTCGGCAAAGCCACGCGGATCGAAGTCGTCACAGAGGGCATCCTGACCCGTATGATCCAGACCGATCCAGACCTCACAGGCATTGGTGCAATCATTTTCGATGAATTTCACGAACGGTCCTTGAATGCCGATCTTGGCCTTGCCTTGTCATGGGAAATCCGCGGGGTTTTGCGCCCTGATCTGATCTTATTGGTGATGTCCGCCACCTTGGATGCGGGCCCTGTGGCCACGCTGTTGGATGATGCACCCGTTATCACATCCCAAGGGCGCGCATTTCCGGTCACGTCCCATTACCTGCCCAAATCGCTGCCAAAAGGCACACGCATTGAGGCTGCGACAGCCGATTTGGTTGTGCAAGCCGCAGGGGACACGGACGGCAGTATTCTGGTGTTCCTACCCGGCGAGGGAGAGATCAAACGCACCCAAGCAGCCCTGTCCGGGCGGTTGCCCGACGATTGTCAGGTGCGTCCGCTCTATGGAGCGTTGCCATTCGCCGCACAGCGCGCGGCGATTGCGCCTGTTACATCAGGCCGCAAGATTGTGTTGTCCACGTCCATCGCGGAAACATCGCTGACGATTGCCGACATTCGTGTCGTCGTGGATGCAGGGCGCGCGCGACGTGCGCGTTTCGACCCGGGGTCTGGCATGTCGCGTCTGGTCACCGAGCGGGTCAGCCGTGCCGAGGCCACACAACGCGCGGGCCGTGCGGGACGGGTCGCAGAGGGGGATTATTATGCCCTGTGGACCAAGGGCGAAGACGGCGCCCTGCCCGCTTTTGCCCCCGCCGAGATAGAGGCCGCCGATCTTGCGCCGCTTGCGTTGGAGTTGGCGCAATGGGGCAGCAGCGATCTGGCGTTTCTGACCCCGCCGCCCGTGGGCACCTTGGCCGAGGCACAAAGGTTGCTAACATCATTGGGCGCCTTGGACACCACCGCAAAGATCACAGCACATGGCCGCGCGATTGCGGCCCTGCCGCTGCACCCCCGACTGGCGCATATGTTGCTGATTGCCGGACCAACGGCGGCCCCGATTGCCGCCCTGCTTGCGGGGCGCGACCCGTTGCGCGGCGCACCTGTCGATGTGGGTCTGCGGCTTATGGCGCTGCGTGGTCGTTACGATGGGCCAGGTCAGGTGCAGCACGCGGCCTTGCAACAGATCAAGGCCGAAATCCCGCGTCTTTTCAAGGGAGCGCGCGCACAAACATCGCGCATGTCAACGGCGGCGACTGTCGCGTTGGCCTATCCCGATCGTATTGGGCTGCGGCGCAAGGGAGATGATCCACGCTATATTCTGTCGGGCGGTAAAGGCGCGATTATGGATGCAGCGGACCCGATGGCCGGTGCGCGATTGATTGTTGCCACCGATCTGGACGGCGACACAAAAGAGGCCCGTATCCGCCAAGCGATCCAGATCACCGAAGCAGAGTTGCGCGATACATTTGCCGCGCACATCCATTGGGCCGATGTTTGTGCATGGTCCAAACGGGAGGGGCGCGTGCTGATGCGGCAACAAGAACGCTTTGGCGCGATTGTGCTGGATGATCGCCACTGGCCCGACGCCCCAGCAGACGCCACCGCCCGCGCCATGTGCGATGGCATCAGGCAGCTTGGGCTAAAGCCAACCGCTGCCGCAGACAGATTTCGTGCGCGGGTCGCCTTGGTTGATGATTTGCCCGATATGACAGACGCGACCCTGCTGGAAACGCTTGAGGATTGGCTGCTGCCCCATTTGGGCCATGCAAAATCAACAAGCGATTGGAAGGGGTTTGATATTTTGCCCGCATTGCGTGCGATGCTGGATTGGGACCAAAGCCAGCGGCTTGACCGTGCGGCCCCGCCGCATTTCACAACGCCGCTGGGCCGCAAAATCCCGATTGATTATGATGGGGATGCACCGGGCATCACGCTGCGCCTGCAAGAGATGTTTGGCCAGACCACACATCCTGTCGTGGGGCGCACGCCGTTGCGCGTGACGTTGTTATCGCCGGGGCAAAAACCGGTGCAGGTGACCCAAGATATTGTCGGGTTCTGGGCCACGTCATATGCCGATGTCAGGCGCGATATGCGCGGCCGCTATCCACGCCATCCTTGGCCAGAAGACCCAACACAGGCCGACCCGACGCTGCGCGCAAAACCGCGTGGAACCTGAGCAAATGCCTGACCTGATTTGCAATTTCTTAACCAAGTCGTTAGATACAGCTTAATAATTAAGAATAAGCAGGTTTTCTATGCCCCCCGTATTCAGTGCGATTTGGTCGGAAACGATCCAACCGTTTTTTCGTCGTCCGCCTGCGTTGCAGCTTGCGGCGCTTTGCCATCGTAAGACCAAAAAAGGCCGTGAAGTCCTGTTGGTCACGTCATCCAATGGCCGCTGGATATTGCCAAAGGGTTGGCCGATCGACGGCATGACCGCATCAGAGGCCGCACAGCAAGAAGCATGGGAAGAAGGCGGCGTGAAAGCCGACAATGCATCCGCCGATCCGATTGATACGCTTCAGTCGACCAAGACCTACGATTCCGGTCTGACGATCCCGTGTGAGACGAAGGTTTACGAATTGCCCGTCACTGAAGTTGCAAACGATTATCCTGAATCCCACAAGCGCACCCGCATCTGGGTATCTCCGTCAAAGGCCGCTGAAATGGTCGATGATGTGGAGCTAAAGTCGCTGCTGGCCGCATTCTAGCAAAATCCAACCCAAGATGTGTTGATTTGGCGGACATGACCGCTTACCCCCTTGTCTGAAATGAACCAGCCCCGGGGGACGCGGCATGTCGATGAATGATCCAGACCATCACTTTAACACGCTTGACCGCGACTTGGGGCGTTTTTCAAGCGTCGAATACGGCACCAATCTGGTGGGCCGTCCCATGGTCGGGATCGGCATTGCAGTTGCGTTTATCGTTATTGCGGCCTTAGCATCGACCATCTTTTTCGGTGGTGATTCAACGTCTTACGTTGTTGTCGCGGCGGCTGCGATTGGCGCATATATGGCCGTGAACATCGGTGCGAACGATGTGGCCAACAACATGGGTCCAGCCGTAGGTGCAAATGCGCTGACGATGGGCGGCGCGATTGTGATTGCGGCGTTGTGCGAAACGGCCGGCGCATTGCTGGCCGGTGGCGACGTTGTTTCGACCATTTCCAAGGGAATCATTGATCCATCATCGGTATCAGACGGCCAGATTTTCATCTGGGCGATGATGGCGGCGCTGATTTCAGCGGCACTTTGGGTGAATTTGGCCACATGGGTTGGCGCACCAGTATCGACCACACATTCGGTTGTGGGTGGCGTGATGGGTGCAGGTATTGCGGCGGCAGGTTTTGCCGCAGTGAACTGGCCGAACATGGGTTTGATCGCCGCGTCTTGGGTGATTTCACCGCTATTGGGTGGGGCCGTGGCCGCGGGTTTCCTTGCGTTCATCAAACATTTCATCATCTACCGTGACGACAAGATCGCGGCGGCCCGCGTTTGGGTGCCGATCCTGATCGGGATCATGGGCGGTGTGTTTGCGGTTTATCTGTCCATCAAGGGTCTGAAAAAGATCGTGTCGATCGACCTGCCAGCCGCGCTGTTGATCGGGGTGATTGCGGGGGCTGTGATTTATGTGATCGCCGCACCGTTGATCAAACGCCAGTCCGAGGGTTTGGAAAACCGCAACAAGTCGCTCAAGATTTTGTTCGGGATGCCATTGGTTCTGTCGGCTGCGTTGCTGTCATTTGCGCATGGTGCGAACGACGTGGCGAACGCCGTGGGCCCGCTGGCCGCGATTGTGCACGCCGAGGAATTCGGTGAGTTTGCCGGCAAGGTTGAGATCCCGCTTTGGGTGATGATTATCGGCGCGTTCGGGATTTCGTTCGGCCTGATCCTGTTTGGTCCCAAGCTGATCAAAATGGTGGGCAGCCAGATCACCAAACTGAACCCGATGCGCGCCTATTGCGTTGCATTGTCCGCGGCGATCACTGTGATCATCGCAAGCTGGCTGGGTCTGCCTGTATCGTCCACACACATCGCCGTTGGCGGCGTGTTCGGCGTGGGCTTTTTCCGCGAATGGGACGCCGAGCGCCGTTTGCGCAAATCCAAAGCTGCCCGTCCAGAGGCGACATCAGTCGCACCAGAGGAACGCCGCCGCCGCAAGCTGGTCCGTCGGTCACACTTTATGACGATCATCGCGGCGTGGATTATCACAGTGCCTTGTGCAGCGTTGCTGTCGGGTTTGATTTTCCTTGGACTTCAGGCCGCATTCGTCTGATCGCACTTTGGGCGGCCCCGTTTGTTTGGCGGGGCCGTCTTATTTCAATGCTGGTAAAATGCGTATGGATCGCGCAGCGCGTCGCTGAGGTAGGTCATCAGATACCGCACGCGTTTGTTATGTTGCACATCAGCGTGGCACACCATCCACAGGTCCAACGGCGGCAAGGCCACATCTTGTAAAACCCGTTCCGTTTCTGGCCAATGTGCGGCCAGCCCCAGATGTGTCAGGCCAACCCCCGCCCCTGCGCGGATGGCCCCGATCTGGGCCAGAATATTATCACTGCGAAACTGGAAATTGGCCGTGGATAGGGCGATGCCCATCGCATTTGCCTGCGCGATCAAGCCTGTTTCCTGATCAAAGCCGATCAACCTGTGGTCGCCAAGGTCGGATAGCGTATCGGGCCGCCCTGCCCGTTTGAGGTAATCCGTCTGCGCATAGAACCCAAGCGGCAACGCCGCCACCTTGCGCGCGACAAGATCGTTTTGCACAGGTCGGAACATGCGCAAGGCAAGATCCGCGTCACGTTGCAACAGGTTGGATGCGGCGTTGCTGATGGAGAGCTCAACCTCGATTTCCGGATGCTGGGATTGGAATGCCGCCAGCAGATTGGGCAGGATCAGCACCCCCATCACATCATTGGCCGAAATGCGCACGGTGCCTGCCACGTCATGTTCGAGGCCCGATGCCACCCGCCCGAATCTGTCTGCGTTTGCGACCATGTCACGGGCAACGGGAACCAGATCGGCCCCTTTTGCGGTGAGTGACATACCTTCGCGTCCGCGCTGGAACAGCTGCATCCGCAGGTCGGTTTCTAACACGTCGATGTGACGGCTGACCGCAGGTTGCGTCAGCCCCAGCATGCGCGCCGCCGCAGACAGGCTGCCGGTTTGGGCAACGGCATCAAACGTGCGGATCAGATTCCAAGGGAGCGACATGTGGCATATATAAATAATTTTATATTCACGGTCAAAATATATTGGATTTCATGCAATTTGGTTATGGATGAAACTGGCCGCATCACAGCTTTATATCGGAGAAAAGAGATGTTTATCGGTCACTTTGCCCTTGGTGTTGCCACCAAGAAAATCGCACCAGCCTTGCCCGTCGGGATTTTGTTACTGGCGCCACAGTTCATGGATTTGGCGTTTTTGCCAATGGTTGCCCTTGGGCTGGAAGGGTTTGAGCCCGGCCCCTATGGGCACGATGTCATTGACGCAACCTACACCCATTCGTTTGTGGGTGCGCTGTTGATTGCAGGCATTGCGTATTGGATCGGCAATCGGTTTTGGCCTGCACGCCACGGCGGGATCATTCTGGCGGGATTGAGTTTTTCGCATTGGATCATTGATCTGTTTGTGCACCACCAAGATATGCCGTGGTTGCCCGCAAATTGGGGCGGGTTTGCGATGCTGGGTTTTGGGCTTTGGGACTTTGAGTATCTGGTTTTCGCGGTTGAAGTTGCCGCGGCCATTGTTGCAACCGCGATCTATGTCCGTTGGGCACGGCGCGCGAAACCAGATCAGCGGTGGTTTGTCGGGCCGGTTTTGGTGGCGCTGTTTTTTGCGGCTTTGATTGCCGCAGACATTCCGCGACTGCCCATGTTCATGGCCACCTAGTCGGCGTTGGTCGCATCAAAAGGGGGCAGCCAGTTTTCGCGGTGTTGCGTCCAGCATTCATAGGTCGGGACAAAGAGGTTGGGTTGGTCGAACGATCCAAGGTGCAATTCAACCTCGTCCCCGCTGACGGCATAGACCGACGATCCGCATTGCGGGCAAAAGTGGCGGCCGTTGTAGTCTTGGCTGTGCCCCGTGATCGTGACCGCAGGGGCCGCGAAGATTGCAGCCGCATAGAACGCAGCACCGTGGTGTTTACGGCAATCAAGGCAGTGGCAGATGCCAACGCGGATTGGATCACCCGATGTTGCAAAGCGCAAAGCCCCGCATTGGCAGCCCCCCTGACGGGTCATTTGCCCAAGCAGTAGCGCATGATTGCCTTTTGCGCGTGCAGCCGGTTTTCCGCCTCGTCAAAGATAACGGAATGTTTGCCGTCCATGACCGAAGACGTTGCCTCGTCATCGCGGTGGGCGGGCAGGCAGTGCATGAATAGCGCGTCATCTTTGGCCTGCGCCATCAGCGCGTCGTTAACTTGATAGCCGCGCAACTGGTTGTGCCGCCGTTCGCGCGCCGATTGCGGATCATGCATCGACACCCATGTATCGGTGACGACAAGATCGGCGCCCTGCACCGCGATGTCGGGGTTGCGTTCGGTGGTATAAAGCCCGTCGAGGGCGCGTTCCGGATCAAGCGTTTCGGGGCCTGTGAACACCAGATCAAAGTCGAACTGTTTGGCCGCATGCGCAAAGCTGGCAAAGACGTTGTTGCCGTCACCCGACCAGACGACTTTTTTGCCTTTGATCGGGCCGTTGTGTTCCTCGAACGTCATGATGTCGGCCATGATCTGGCAAGGGTGCGTGCGGTTGGTCAGCCCGTTGATCACGGGCACGGTGGCGTATTCGGCCATTTCAAGAATGGTATCTTCTTCAAACGTGCGCATCATAATCAGGTCAACGTAGCGTGACAAAACGCGGGCGGTGTCGGCGATGGTTTCGCCGTGGCCCAGCTGCATATCCGCCCCTGACAGGACCATGGTTTCGCCGCCCATTTGCCGCACGCCCACATCAAAGCTGATCCGTGTGCGGGTGGATGGTTTTTCAAAGATGAGTGCGACCATATGGCCCGCGAGGGGCAGATCCGCGTCTTTGGTCCCTTTGGGCAGGCCGTTGCGCGCGGTTTTGATACGGCGCGCGTCGTCGATGATGGTGCGCAGGTCAGCGGCCGGGGTTGTGTGGATATCAAGGAAATGTGTCATATCAAGTGTCTTTTCTAGGAGCGGAGCGCCGGGGGTTTCAGACCCCCGGACCCCCCTGAGGTATTTGGGGCAAATGGAAAATCAGGATGTGAGCTGTGTTGCCGCCGCGTCCAGTTTATCAATCGCGGTTGCGATGTCTTCGTCCGCGATGTTGAGCGCGGGCAGCAAGCGGATCACGTTGTCAGCGGCGGGCACGACAAGCAGGTTTTGATCGTAGCCAGCCGCGACCACATCGGTGTTCGTGGCCTTGCATTTCAGGCCAAGCATCAGCCCTGTGCCGCGCACATGGTCAAAGACGTCCGGATGGCTGGCGATGAGCCCTTCGAGTTTTTGACGCATCAGGGCGGCCTTGCGGTTTACCTCTGCCAGAAACGCATCGTCGGCGACGATATCCATCACAGTGCTGCCCACAGCACAGGCCAGCGGGTTGCCGCCATAGGTCGAGCCATGTGTGCCCGCGGTCATGCCGGAGGCCGCATTTTCAGTCGCAAGCACAGCGCCCAACGGGAAGCCGCCACCGATCCCTTTTGCCACCATCATGATGTCGGGTGTGACCCCTGCCCATTCATGCGCGAAAAGTTTGCCTGTGCGCCCCACGCCGCATTGCACCTCGTCGAGCATCATCAGAATGCCATGTTCATCGCACAGATCGCGCAGCCCTTTGAGGCAGGCATCGGGGAGCGGGCGAATGCCGCCTTCGCCTTGCACAGGTTCCACAAGGATGCCCGCGACGGTGCCCGATTTGGCCGCTTGTGTCAGCGCTTCATGGTCGCCGAAATCGAGGTGGATGAAGCCAGGGAGCAGCGGGCCGAACCCTTTGGTCATTTTTTCAGATCCTGCGGCGGCGATGCCCGCCGAAGAGCGCCCGTGGAAAGAGCCCGCGAATGTAATGATGTCGGTGCGGTCAGGTTGTCCTTTGTCGAACCAGTATTTGCGGGCCATTTTCACGGCCAGTTCGCAAGATTCCGTGCCCGAGTTTGTGAAAAACACCGTATCGGCGAATGTGGCGTCAACCAGTTGATCGGCCAGCTTTTGCTGAGCGGGGATGTGATAGAGGTTGGACACGTGCCAAAGCGCATTTGCCTGATCTGTGAGGGCAGAGACAAGCGCAGGGTGGGCGTGGCCCAGCGCATTGACCGCGATGCCAGCACCCAGATCCAGGATACGTCGTCCGTCAGCCTCAAACAGCCAAGAGCCTTCGCCTTTGACGAATGTCAGCGGGGCGCGGGAATAGGTTGGGAGGACGGAAGCGATCATGGGATCAACCTTTGCAAATAAGAAGCCCGTGTCGTGCCAATGGCGGGGCGTCATGTCAATGTTTTTGATGGGATGAAGACAAGGGAAAGCGGACGCTGGTGAAATTAGCGTCGGCGTCGGATCACATATGTTGTGCGTGTCATCATGCCCTAGGGTTAGCCGATGATTTGTGTGATGAAAACCCCCTTGTGTCGTCGGTGGTGTCGCGTCAGTGATGGGGCATGACAAAAATGGCCCCTAATCCGCCAGTGGCATTGGCCCTGATCCTGACCGCCACGGCGTTTATTGCGGGCACGATGCTGTTTGCGAAACTGGCAGGCACAGATGCGTTTGGTGCGCCGCTGCATCCGCTGCAAGTCAGCCATGGGCGGTTTTTGTTTGCCTTTCTGACGCTTGCAAGTGTGGCGGCGGTTGTGCGCCCCAAGATCACCAAGCCTGATTTGCGCATTCATGTGGGCCGCACGGTGTTTGGCTGGGGCGGTGTGACGCTTATGTTTGCAGCGGTTGCGTTTATCCCGATGTCAGATGCCACAGCGATCAGTTTCCTGAACCCTGTTTTCGGGATGCTGCTGGCTATTCCATTGCTGGGGGAGCGAGTGGGGCCGTGGCGCTGGCTAGCGGCGGGCATGGCGTTATGCGGCGCGTTGATATTGTTGCGACCGGGGCCGGACACGTTTCAGGTGGCCGCATTGTTGGCGCTGGGCGCGGCGATGTTGATGGGGATGGAGCTGATTTTCATCAAAAAGCTGGCCGACCGCGAGCGCCCGTTTCAGATATTGCTGATTAACAATGCGCTGGGGCTGACGATTGCGACGCTTGCGGTGTTGCCTGTGTGGGTGCCGCCGACGGGTGCGCAGTGGTTGGCGCTGGCAGGGATTGGTGCGCTGATGGCCGCAGCACAGGCCTGTTTCATCAATGCGATGGCGCGGGCCGACGCGAGCTTTGTCACGCCGTTTTCATATGTGACCCTGATTTTCGCAAGCCTGTACGACCTGATCATATTTGATGTCTGGCCTGATGCGATCAGCTGGATTGGCGCGGGCGTTATCCTGACGGGCGCTGCGGTGTTGGCGTGGCGCGAGGCACGGGTTTAAGCCTTGAGCCGGTAGCCAGATTTGATCCAGCGCCAGTTCAGTCCGACCACACATACACAGGCCAGCCCGACAACGCCCAGCCCGATCCAAGGGCTGCTGTCGCTGACCCCGATCATGCCGTGCCGCACTCCGTCGATGATATAGAAAAACGGGTTGGCGTGGGACATGGTTTGCAAGAACGGTGGCAGTGCGTCGATGGAATAGAACGTGCCTGACAGGAACGCGAGCGGTGTGATCAGAAAGTTCGAGATCGCCGAAAGCTGGTCGAATTTATTGGCGAAAATGCCCGCAATCAGGCCAAGCCCGCCCATCAGGACCGAGCCCAGAAAGACGAACGTGACCATCCAAGCGATGTTCTGTGGCACGATGTTGAGAAGCAAGATGCAGCCTGTGGTGATGACAACGGCCACCAACGCCCCGCGCGCGACCGCCCCGAACAGATAGCCTGTGACGATTTCGGCGGCTGATAGGGGCGGCATCAATGTGTCGACGATATTGCCCTGCACCTTGGCCGAGGCAAGGCTGGATGATGTGTTGGCGAATGCGTTTTGGATCACCGTCATGGTCAGGATGCCCGGTGCAAGGAAGGTGATGAAATCAACACCCATCACATCGCCGCGTTGCGGGCCGATCGCGATTGTAAAGATCATCAGAAAAAGACCTGCGTTGATCAGCGGCGCCATGACCGTTTGGGACCAGACATTCATGAAGCGTTTGACCTCTCGGCCCATCAAAGTGCGTGTGCCAAGCCAGTTTACGCGCCCAAAACGCCGCACACCCATGTCAGATTGTTGATCCATTGCCGCTTTCCTTCACGATTGTGGTCCATGATGCTTCACATCCCCGCTCTCAATGCTTAGAATAGGGGATTAAGAGAATAGACAAGGCCTGATGCGGCAATTCTGCATTCCGCCTGAACAATCAAAGGAATATCTATGTCCTGGACAGATGAGCGCGTTGAGACGCTTAAAAAGATGTGGGGCGAAGGCCAGTCCGCAAGCCAGATCGCCAAGGAACTTGGTGGTGTGACGCGCAATGCCGTGATCGGCAAAGTGCACCGTTTGGGCCTGTCGAACCGTGCGGGTTCTGGTGGCAATGCCGCGTCCAAGGCCGCGCCTAAGGAAAAACCGGCAGCAAAGGCCGCGACCAAAGCACCCGCCAAGCCCAAGGCCGCACCCGCGACCAAGGCCGCACCTGCATCCGCGAAAAAGCCGGAGCCGGAAGTGCAAGAGCTGGATGAAAACGGCATCCCGATTTCCGCGGCCCGCCGTGCGATTATCCCTGCGGGGCAGCCGTTGCCGCCGCAGCCATCCGCAAACGAGATTTCGCCAGAGGCATTGGCAAAAGTCAGCGAGGTCGAAAAATCGGCCAAGCGTATCAGCCTGATGGAATTGACCGAAAAGACCTGCAAGTGGCCTGTTGGTGATCCAGCCACGGATGATTTCTGGTTCTGCGGTTTGAATGTGCAACAGGGTAAGCCCTATTGTGAGGCACATGTTGGCGTTGCATTCCAGCCGATGTCTTCGCGGCGCGACCGTCGCCGGTAAACCATTGATGCGTTAAAACGCATCCTACGATTATGGGGGCTTGCACATCTGATGCACGCCCCCATTTCTGTTTGGACACACACCAACGTAGGATGCGTTTTAACGCATCTTCCATCCCACATTTCAAAAGGATCAACCCTATGCAAAACACCGCCCTGATCACCGGTGCGTCTGCCGGCATCGGCCGCGAATTCGCCCGCTATCACGCCAGCAAGGGCGGTGATCTGATCATCACAGCCCGCCGCGCCGACGCCCTTTTGTCGCTCAAGCAAGAGCTGGAGGCAGCGCACGGCATTACTGTCACAACCATTGCGCAAGACCTGTCGTCAGCCGAGCACGCTAAAACGCTTTATCAAGCCTTGGACGGCGCAAAAATCGACGTCTTGATCAACAACGCGGGCTTTGGCGGGCATGGCAAATTCATTGAACGCGATCTTGAAACCGACCTTTCCATGATCGACCTCAATATCAAGGCCCTCGTCACGCTTTGCCATATGGTCGGCAACGACATGGCCGCGCAGGGCGGCGGCAAAATCCTGAACGTGTCATCGACCGCCAGTCATATGCCCGGTCCCTTGCAAGCCACCTATTTTGCGACCAAAGCGTTTGTGTCCAGCTTTTCCCAAGCCATCGCGGATGAGTTGAAAGACAAACACGTCACTGTCACGGCGTTGGAACCCGGCGGCGTGGAGACCGAGTTCTTTGACAAGGCGGATTTGAACGGAACGAAACTGGGCGGCGACAAGGCAAGCGCCACAGACGTCGCAAAAATCGGCTATGATGCCATGCTTGCAGGTAAGCTGACCGTCATCAACGACCCCAAACTGCGCGTGATGTTGGGATGGCTGATGCCACTGATGCCGCAAAAGCTGAAGCTCAAGATGATTCGCGATATGCAGGAAAAAGCCTAAAAAATTACGCCACTGCCTTGATAACAAGGCAGTGGCGCAGAAACCGATACTCTCACAAATTGCGACAGCCCCACTCACACTGGGCAAAAGTCTACTCAAAACACCAGATGCAACACTCACTTGCAAATCTGACCTTCATCATAGACCAATGGCGTTGACATAAATTGACATAAGCCGATGTGATGATTGCACTTAAATTCGACCCATCCGGAATAACCCTGCTGGATGGCGACAACGACACCCGTGCTGTGAAGGCCCCGAAATGGGTCTATTTCCTGTGTCTATTGGTTGGCGCCCATGCAAAAACTAACACCGGACAGGTTGAATTCAAAGCCGTGGCCCGATTGCCCCTTTTCGCGCAGGGTCGCCGTGGTCACAAATCCGAACGCACCATCAACGTAGAGATCGACAATTTTCGCCGCCAGATGCGCGACGCGGGTTTGCACATCCATAAATCCAACACCGCCGGCACCCTGACCTATGCATTGGACCCGTCACATGATGCGGTGAACCCCGCTGAATTTGCGACCTATCTGCGCAAAAACAGCGAACACAGCCTGAACAATCTGAAATGCGAGCCGTTGCCCATTCATCTGGCATGGTTGATGGACGCCATGAAAGCAAAGGTGGCATTTGCCAATGGCGAGGTCATGGTGGCCCTGAACCACTATGTCAGCGCGTTGGAGCGCAGCGAAAACCCCATTCTTCGGGCCGCCAGCTATGCCGAGATTGCGCGTGCGACATACCGCGCCGATCGCGATCGTGCCAATGATCTGCGCGATGCCGCGATCGAGTTTTCGCAATCGGACGCCTTGCAAGGTTTCATGCGTCAAATCTATTTGCCGCGCATCCAGACCGCATATGCGTTTCAGGACATTGTTGATAACATATCGGTCGCGGACCAGCTGTCTGGCATCATCGACGCCTATGTCACCGACGGCATTGATGTGGCAGGGCTGTCGCGCACGCTCAATACGCGCGGCGTGATGACCCGGCGCCATAAATCGGATGCCGATGCGACCCACGATTTTCAACTGGCTTGTGTGCTGTCAATCAGCCTCAATGACCCCGATTTGATTCAGGCGAGTCTGTTCAATTTGCTGGCAAGCCTCGAATTTGACAACACGGTATCGCCCAAGATCAAAATCGAAGCCGCCGAGGTGAACTACTGGTTTTGCGAACATTTCAATGTCGGCAAGGATAGCGCGCAATGCTCGTTGCTGTTGTCGCAGTTTTACCTCAAGGCCAATGACCTCGCCCAATGCGAAATATCATTGCGCCGCGCCGCAATGTTGATGCGCTATGAACGCAACGCGACCGACATTGCGTATTTCTTTTATTGCCGCGCCCATTTTGAGTGGCTGAAAGATCCGACAGCGGCCGCCAAACAGCGCCCCCGCATCATGCGCGCCGAGCGGGTTTATAAAAAATTGGGCAACCGTATCGGGCTTCGCAAAGTTGATTGGCTGAAGAAAGCAATGCAGCAAGGCGGTTGATCGCCATGTCATGCATTCCGGCCCTGCCCACTTTCACAAATCCCGCAGGTCGACTATAGCCAGCGGTATGACCCAGAACCCCCCATCACTCCGCCCCGATTTGGCCCCTGCGGCCAAGATCAACGACACCCGCCGCGACGGCCAGCCGACCATTGGTATGGTATCGCTTGGTTGCCCCAAGGCGCTTGTGGATAGTGAACGCATCCTGACCCGCCTGCGGGCCGAAGGTTACGCCATTTCGCCCGACTATACCGGCGCAGAGGCTGTGATCGTGAACACTTGCGGGTTTCTGGACAGCGCCAAGGCGGAATCCTTGGATGCCATTGGTGAGGCGCTGGTGGAAAACGGCAAGGTCATCGTCACAGGCTGTTTGGGCGCCGAGCCTGATTACATCCGCGAACACCACCCGCAAATCCTTGCCGTGACAGGGCCGCACCAATACGAACAGGTGCTCGATGCCGTGCACGCCGCCGTGCCGCCCGCCCCCGATCCGTTTATCGACCTGTTGCCCGCGACAGGCGTGTCCCTGACGCCCCGCCATTACAGCTATCTCAAAATCTCCGAAGGCTGTAACCACAAGTGCAAGTTCTGCATCATCCCCGATATGCGCGGCCGCCTTGCATCCCGCCCCGCCCACGCCGTGTTGCGAGAGGCGCAAAAGCTGGTCGATGCGGGCGTGCGCGAGTTGCTGGTGATTTCGCAAGACACCTCTGCCTACGGTCTTGACCGCAAATACGATGTGAACCCTTGGGGCGATGGTGAGGTCCGCAGCCATATCCTTGATCTGTCCCGCGAGTTGGGCAAGCTGGGCGCATGGGTGCGCTTGCACTACGTCTACCCTTACCCGCATGTGCGCGACCTGATCCCGCTGATGGCTGATCCCGCATCGGGCATCCTGCCCTATCTCGACATCCCGTTCCAACACAGCCACCCCGATGTGCTGCGCCGCATGGCGCGCCCCGCCGCGGGTGCCAAAACGCTGGATGAAATCCGCGCATGGCGTGAAATCTGCCCCGACATCACCCTGCGCTCGACCTTCATCGTGGGCTACCCGGGAGAGACAGAGGAAGAGTTCCAACACCTGCTTGATTGGCTGGACGAGGCGCAATTGGACCGCGTGGGGTGTTTTCAATACGAAAACGTCGAAGGCGCGCGGTCAAACGCCCTGCCCGATCATGTCGCGGCTGATGTGAAACAAGACCGCTGGGACCGCTTTATGGCCAAGGCCCAAGCGATCTCCGAGGCCAAATTGCAAGCCAAAGTCGGCACCACGGTTCAGGCCATCATCGACGACATCGACGAAGACGGCATCGCGACCTGCCGCACATGGGCCGACGCGCCCGAGATCGACGGGAACCTGTTCATTGACGAGGGGACTGAGGAGTTGAGCGTTGGGGACGTGGTCAAGGTGCAGGTGGATGAAGCGGGCGAGTATGATTTGTGGGGGGCGTTGGCTCGACAGAAATAGAAGTTTCTCTGGACCGCACAAATTAGCACAGCTAGCTTTCCTGTATTCAACGGAAAAATAGTGGTGCAAAATGTTTAACGTCAAATTTCCCCTCTTGGGGCTTTCCCTCTTGTCATTGGTCGCCTGCGGCGAACCGCTGACAAAGCAACAGGTCACAGAACAGTTCGCTGGCAACACCGTGTCAAAACTGTCCCGCCTAAAGGCATATGAACATCTTGGGTCCAATGATCCCTCTTTGGGCACGCGTCATATTTATCATGCCAATGATGGACGTGCTTTTTACACCAAGAACACCCCAAAGGGGTGGCGCCGCACCGATAGTGGTCGCTGGTGGGCAAATGAAAACGAAATTTGCTACTCCATGCGCGCGACCCTCGCAGAGGATCACAACGGCAAGCAATGCAGCTCCGCCCAAGTCGAAGTCGCCTTCAGCAGCTTCGAGCGCGGCGACACCCAAAAACTGACACCGCGGCGGGTTGCCCCAAAGCGGACCAACAACCAATCGTCGGGTTTGGGATTCAGTTTGAGTGACGTCGCAACCATTGCGGGCGTGGGTTTCGCCGGCGCGACGGTGTTTGCGAACGTGGTTTGTCCAAGCGGCAATTGCAGCACCCCAACAGCATCCGCCCCTGCACCACGCAGCAGCGGATCCGGCAACAGCAGTGCATCCAGCCCGTCGTCATCCGCGTCGGTATCACGCGGCGTCAAAAACATCGAAAACTGGGGCCGCAGCCCGGACGGGTCCTCACCACAGTACAAGGTGAATTGCACCACGCGCGGATCTGAACGCTACTGGCAACAGGGTGGACAATGGTACAGCGGCACCGCAGGCGCAATCGGCAAGACGGGTTGGACGATTAACAGATTGGCAACCTCTCACTGCGGCGGTTAATAAAAATCGCGCAGCGGGTCGTCAAATTGGCTCGCTGTGCTGGCACAACCTATATTCATAATTACGCGCTCCGCATCACTTCGCGCCCCAGCCCCTACGCGATTCTACCACTTAAAGGGATCACACGACACCTCCTCGCTTTTTCCCAGATACTCAAATCCAACATCGCCGTGTTGCGCGCCCTCGACGGGGGCCAGCAGCCGCACTACATCTGCGCTATGGAAAATGAACCAACGACATCTGTGCTTTATAACGCCGCCTGTCCGGTCTGTAATTTCGAGATCAGCCATTATGCGAAATATGCGGGCGATAACGGGCTTCCTATTCGGTTTGATGATCTGAATTCTGATGCGCTGGCTGCGTGGGATTTGACGGCGGACGCGGCGGCTCGCAGGCTTTATGTCGCCCACAAAGGTGCGCTTGTGTCCGGCATTCCTGCGTTCATCATTCTGTGGCGGCAGATGCCGCGTTACAGGTGGCTCGCCAAGGTGGTCAACCTGCCTGTCATCCGCCAGATCGCGACCGTGCTTTATGATTATGTTGCAGCGCCCATCATCTATCGGTGGCATCTGCGGCGTCAGGCATCAAGGTAGACCCGCACGCAGTCCTGCACATGGCGGAACCTGTCGCCGCCCAGATGCTTGCCGCCATACCAGCGCGTCACGACAACGATCTGACCCACAACTTCGGCCCGTTCCAGCATCCGCAAAATCACCATGCCAGCCCCGCTTTCGCCGTCGTCATTCTTGATCGGTGTGCCGTCGGGCAGAATGACGCCCCATGTATTATGCGTGGCCTTGGCGAATTTCTTGTTGCGACACAGCTGTTTGATAAACGCTTTCGCCTCAGCAGCCGAGCTGACAGGACCACCTGCAACAGCGTATTTTGATCCGCGATCTGTGATGACGTTTTCGATAATGCGCATCTGCGTAGGATGGGTTTTAACCCATCACCCCGATGATTGCGCAGACCCAGCCGATGCCCACACCAATGGCAGTGACCGCAACAGCGGCTGATCCGGCGTCCTTGGCGTGGCGGGCCGCATCGCGTTGTTCGGTCGATATGTCATCCACGACACGTTCAATCGCTGTGTTCATACATTCCATCGCCAGAATGACGATCCCGCCCATCAAAAGCGCACCGCGCACGCCCCAATCCAGCGGCAGCACAAAGGCCAGAACTGCAAACACAACATTCGCCCATATCCATTGATGCAGCGATCCTTCGGTTTTCCACACATGCGAAAACCCGTTCCATGACCAGATCGCGCGTTGCCATATCCGTCGTAGCTGATCCATCGCATCACTCCCTCTTGCACCCTTGTCATTGATCATCACGGCTTTGCCAAGCCAATCATCGTGACCTTGGGTTATGTTTGACCTCGCAACTGATGTGATTACCTTACCCACCAAAGGAGCCGCAGATGTTTC
Organism: Yoonia sp.; assembly: GCA_965656885.1. Taxonomy (GTDB): domain Bacteria; phylum Pseudomonadota; class Alphaproteobacteria; order Rhodobacterales; family Rhodobacteraceae; genus Yoonia. Next base: position 36,751 of record CBFHME010000007.1, on the reverse strand, counting down.
CAAACGCGACTATTCCAGAACGTATTGCTGATGGTGCGATGCATGCAATCGGCGTGCTGGGCGCTTTGATCGGCGCGATTACGCTGCTTGTTTGGGCATCAGGCATGGTCAGCGCAGGCGTGATGATTTCGCTGGCCGTTTATGGTGCGGCATTGCTGGCAACGTTCGCCGCATCAGCCGCTTATAACATGATGCCATTTGACGGGCCGCGCCCGTTATTGCGCCGGATTGATCACGCTGCGATCTATCTGAAAATCGCGGGGACATATACACCACTGGTCGTGATGATCGGGTCCGGCTTTGCCTATCTTATCCTTGCAGTTGTCTGGGCGCTTGCGGTTTTGGGCATCACGCTCAAGCTGTTTTTCTGGCAAACGCCCGGGCGGTTCGGTCCTGCCCTATATCTGATCATGGGATGGCTCAGCGTGTTTTTGATCTGGGCGCTTGTGCCTGTCGTGCCAAGCAGTGTGATCTGGCTGATTGCCGCTGGTGGTTTGCTTTATACAGCTGGCGTGCCGATCTATGCCGCCAAGACCATGCCGTTTTCCACGGCGATCTGGCATGGGTTTGTCGTTGTGGCATCGGCGTGTTTCTTTGCCGCAATCGCCCTTGGCGCGGCGACATTGGCCTAAGTGCCAGCAAAGGTAAGGGAAACCATACCGCCCGTTTTACCAAAGGTCAGGAATGCCTGACCTGACGTCACCCCTTTCAAAATCTTAACCTCATTTCGGCGGCAACGCGAAAACTGGGGAGTTTTTGAGATGAACACGATTTTACACACACTACCGACCGCATTTTTTGACGCGGTAGGTGTCGCGGGGTTCGGTCTATATGTGCTGAATTACACCCTGCTGACATTCAAAAAACTGACGTCCGAATGCATTTGCTTTTTCGCGGTGAATTGGCTGGCGGCGAGTTGTGTTTTAATCGGTTTGTTCAACGCCTTTAACCTTGCATCGGCGTTGATCCAGGTCTTCTGGATCGTGATTTCAACGGTCGCGATCCTGATCCGACTTCGTGGCAGCAGGCAACCTCGGACGGTCCTTGCTTGACGCGGGCTTGGGGGTGGCGGCTCTCCCGCGTCACCCCCGTTTTGATCACAGGCTTGCGCGGGTCTGCATTATTTGAAGCGCCGCCTTGGCAGCTTCGCGGCCCTTGTCCACAAAATGTGCGGCATAGATCGCATTGTGGTGGTCGGTTTCTTGGAAATGATGCGGGGTGAGCGACACAGACAGAACAGGCACGCCGCTGTCCATGCCAGCACGCATCAGCCCGTCAACAACCGCGCTGGCCACAAAATCATGCCGGTAAATCCCGCCATCAACAACAAGTGCGGCCGCGGCAACCGCGCCGTAACGTCCGGTATTGGCCAGATCACGCGCCAGCAGCGGCATTTCAAATGCGCCGGGCACATCAAAGACGTCCACTTGGTCGCGGTCGATCAGTTCGCAAAATCCGTCCAATGCACGGTCCACGATATGGCTATGCCATGCGGCTTTGATAAATGCGTATCGGGTGAGTGTCATAGGTCTGCTCCTTTAAGTTACGACACGTCACTCAAAGGCGAAACCACACATGCCCAGCGCCCCTGCCAGACAGGGGTGCAAAACACGTGTTCTCTTTCATCCGGACTATGACCGTCGGCTCAGGAATTACACCTGATCTGCTGACCTTTGCGACATATCACAAAGCGCTCGCGGGCTTATGGGCATGACCCACTTACCGCCGGTGGGGAATTACACCCCGCCCTGAGAACTGTTTGATTGATGCAATATTGATCCAGTGCTCGCAAGCCCCGTTTCCGACCCGTTACAGTTGTGACGCGACGGACTGGATTGTGGCAAGCCGATCGGCGTTTGCGGGATGGGTGCCAAGGAACTTATTGCCCGGATCGGGAATCCGGAAAAAGAACTCAGCGCCGCGCAGCGGATCGAAGCCTGCCTGCGACGTAATGAACGTGCCAAGGGCGTCTGCCTCAAGCTCGAACTGTTTGGAATAGGTGCGCGCGCCAAGCTGTGCGCCAAGTTGCGCACCGGCCCGCACGGAATCCTCTTGCCCGCCCGAGATCACCGCCGCCAAGCCACCCAGCAGACGCGCGCCCGCCATTGCGCTTTCGTTTTGGCGCTGGATATGGCCTTGGATGTGATGGGCGGCTTCGTGGGCCATGATGAACGCAAGTTCGTCAATGTTACGCGCGATTGCGATTAGCGGAATGGTAAAGGCAATGACGGGGCGACCTGTGTCGTCTTGGGTTTGGAATGCATTGGGTGGCGCCCCTTTGCTATCATCCACGGCAATCAGGAAATCGCAGTTCAGCGTGGGCGCGCGTTCGCGGCATATGCGTTCGGCCACAGGTTCCACGGTTTCCACCACGGTTACAAAATTGCGCACGGCCTTGCGACTGCTTAGCGTGGGGATCGCAAATTCGGGTATTTCGCCCGTGGGTGCAGGTGGCGCTGTCGCGCAGCCCGCAAGGATCGCAAATGAAAGGAAGGCTGCAAGGCGCATTGGCACGTCATCGTTGTTGGTTTTGACCAGCGTATTGCGTTGCCCGCCCAAGGGCCACCCCGCGCCCGTGCACAATCGCGCGATTGGCACAGGTCCGCCATGTCGCTAGGCTGTTTTGGAAATGAACGGGGGGTCACGATGCGCACAGGGTTTTATTGGCACGAAAGCTGTTTTTGGCACAGTGGCGGCAATTATGCGGGGCTGATGCCTGTTGGCGGGTTGGTGCAGCCGATGGCCGGCGGTCTGCCCGAAAGCCCCGAGACAAAGCGGCGGTTAAAGAACCTGATGGACGTCACCGGCCTGTCTGGTGATCTGATGATGCGCGGCGCAGACCCTGCGACCCGCGCCGATCTGGGCCGTGTGCATCCTGACAGTTATCTGGATGCCTTTGCCGAGATGTCCGCAAACGGTGGTGGAGAGCTGGGCCTGCGCACACCGTTTGGTGCGGGCGGGTTTGAGATTGCCGCCCTGTCCGCTGGTTTGGCCAAGGCCGCGTTGATGGCTGTGTTGTCGGGGGATTTGGACAACGCCTATGCCTTGTCGCGCCCGCCCGGGCATCATTGCCTGCCTGATTTTCCAAACGGGTTTTGCCTGCTTAACAATATCGGCATTGCGATCAAGGCCGCCCGTGCGGCGGGTGCGGCCACGCGGTTTGCCGTGCTGGATTGGGACGTGCACCACGGCAACGGCACAGAGGCCGTTTTCTACGACGACCCTGATGTATTGACCGTGTCCATCCACCAAGACCGCAATTACCCCACTGACACAGGCGATTTTGCCGATCGTGGCCGTGGTGATGGTATGGGTGCAAACCTGAATATTCCGCTGCCCGCTGGCACGGGACACAATGGGTATCTGGCCGCGATGGACAGGCTTGCCCTGCCCGCGATCAGGGATTTTGCCCCGGATGTTTTGATCATCGCTTGTGGGTTTGATGCAGGTGCCAATGATCCGCTGGGCCGTATGTTGGCCACCGCTGACACGTTTCGCGACATGACAACGCGCGTGATGCAAACCGCCCAAGATGTTTGCGCCGGCAAGTTGGTGATGGCGCACGAAGGCGGGTATTCGGAAAACTATGTTCCGTTTTGCGGCCATGCGGTTTTGCAGACCATGGCCCGCAGCCCCATCGACGCCCCCGATCCGTTTGCCGTGCCGTTTGCCGCCCGCCAACCTGACGCCGGATTTGACGCCTATGTTGACGGGGTGATTGATGGAATGGCGGCTGCCCTCTTGTCGGGCGGCTGATCGGCCCTTAGGTCAATACCCAAGCACGCTAAGGACACCGACATGCCCCCAAAGAACGACGCCGCGCTGAATTTTCTTTTGACCCGCAGGTCGCGCCCTGCAAAAACGCTGACCGCACCCGTGCCGGATGCCGATGACTTGCAGGTCATCCTGACCGCCGCAGCGCGCACGCCGGATCACGGCAAGTTGGAACCTTGGCGGTTTATTGTGCTTGAAAAACCTGCGTTGCAGCGGCTGTCGACGCTAATCCCTGATCGCGGTGCGGCCCTTGGGTTGGCGGACGACCAGATCACCAAGGCCGTGGCCCAATATGCCAACGCGGATCTGGCTGTGGTGGTTGTGTCGGCCCCTGTCGAATCCCCCAAAATCCCGCTGATTGAACAGGTTTATTCGGCTGGCGCCGTGTGTTTGTCGTTGTTGAACGCCGCACTTGCCGCTGGATGGGGTGCGAATTGGCTGTCCGGCTGGGCAAGCCATGACCGCGTTTTCATTGAGGGCGCATTGGGCCTGTCAGAGGACGAATCCATTGCGGGTATCATCCACATCGGCACTGAGAAAAACGCGCCACCCGAACGCCCACGCCCTGATTTGGACCAGATAACAACATGGGTGCGCTCATGATCCTTGTGTCGTTTTTCAAAGCCCTGTCGCAGCTGCCCGACCCACGGTTTCGGCGCGTGTTATTGCTTGGCATTGGCTTGACCATCGCGCTGTTGGTGGCGACCTATGCAGGGGTTTTGTGGCTGATCGAGGCCACGACGGGCGACGGCGTGACATTGCCCGGTGTGGGCGAGGTTGGCTGGGTCGGCGACCTGCTTGGCTGGGGGTCGCTTGGCGTGATGATATTACTGTCGGTGTTTTTGATGGTGCCTGTGGCGTCGGCCATCACATCGCTGTTTCTTGATGATGTGGCGCAAGCCGTCGAGGATGTGCATTACCCGCATCTTGCCCCTGTGCCGCGCGCCAATTTCTGGGACGGGTTGCGCGACACTGTTAATTTCCTTGGCGTGTTGATCGCCGCGAACATCGCCGCGTTCATTCTTTACGTTATGCTGCCGATATTCGCGATCCCGATCTTTTTCGCGCTGAACGGGTTTCTGTTGGGGCGCGAGTATTTTCAGGTGGTCGCCATGCGCAGGTTGGGCCGTGAAGGGGCCAAGACCTTGCGCAAAAAGCACAGCCTGACGATCTGGGCGGCGGGGTGCCTAATGGCGCTGCCGCTGACGATCCCGCTGGTCAACCTTGTTATTCCGATCCTAGGGGCGGCGACGTTCACCCATCTGTTTCATCGGTTAAGCTGACCTCTGGCGTGGCCATGCGGTTGAACCAGTCAAGGTCGCGCACGGTGATAAGCCCTGACAGAATTGTGCCCGCGATCACGACCCAAAGGCCCACGGCCCAAAGCGTTGTCAGCCGCACCTTGCGCCGCATCTGTGGGTCTGCCGGGGCTGATCCATGTGTGCCGGGCACAATGTCGCCAGCCTCGCCTTGGGTGCGCAGGCCCAGCGGCAGCACGATCAGGAACGTCATAAACCAAATTACGGCGAACAAAACGATGGCGGATGTGATACCCATTGGGGCTCTCCTTAGAAAAGATACGGCTTAAACCTGTTCTAGCTCGACAAGGCAGCCGTTAAAGTCCTTGGGGTGCAAAAACAGGACGGGTTTGCCGTGTGCGCCGATTTTCGGCTCTCCTGTGCCCAAGACGCGCGCGCCATTGTCCAACAGTCGGTCACGGGCTGCCAAGATATCATCCACTTCGTAGCAAATATGATGAATGCCGCCTGACGGGTTTTTATCAAGGAACCCTTGGATCGGGGATGCGTCGCCCAGTGGGAACAAAAGCTCAATCTTGGTGTTTGGCAGGGTGATGAAAACGACGGTGACGCCGTGGTCTGGTTCATCCTGTGGCGCGCCGACATCCGCGCCCAAAGTATCGCGGTATTGGGCGATTGCGGCGTCCAGATCAGGGACGGCGATTGCAACATGGTTAAGACGACCGATCATTTTCAAGGCTCCTGCGGATTGGGTTGCCACGGTTATGTCGCGCAACCCTTGGGCATGCAACGGGCTGTGTTAACCGAAACTTCACCCTGTGCTGATTTGATGCAGGCGAACCGAAATGCAATCTGGGGAGATGGCGCATGGACAAAGTGGATGATTTTATGATGACGCGCCCGCCGACGGTGCGGCGCCCGTTGCTGGGACTGACTGTGCTTGTGGTCGAAGACAGCCGTTTCGCATGTGAAGCGGTGCGCCTTTTGTGTCTGCGGTCGGGTGCGCGTATTCGGCGTGCTGATAACCTAGAAAACGCCGCCCGCCATTTGAAAGTTTACCGCCCTAATGTGTTGATCGTTGATGTCGGGTTGCCCGATGGGTCGGGGCTTGAGTTGATCAAAAGTTGCGCATCCGCTGCCCAGAACATTGATGTTATCCTTGGCACAAGTGGCGATGCCGATGTGGAGGAAACCGTGCTTGAGGCAGGTGCGCATGGGTTCATTGCCAAACCGATTGCAAGCCTGGGTAGTTTCCAGTCTGCCATTCTTTGCCATCTGCCCGAAGATCGCCAGCCACCCAGTCCACGTGTAATGACCAACGAAATCGTCAAGCCCGATTTGATCGCCTATCACGATGACTTAAGCCATGTGGCATCTGTGATTGACGGCGACGATGGCGCAGAAACAGTAGGCTATATCACGCAGTTCTTGGGCGGTGTTGCGCGGTCTGTCGCGGATACAGATTTGGACAATGCGGCCAGCGCATTGGCGGAAAAACATGCCATCGGCAGCAGCACCCCGGCCGATTTGGTGGCATTAGGTGCGATGGTACAATCACGACTTGCGGCGGCAAGCCCGCTTTAACCAACGATGCGGGGGTTTGGCCCCATATCAAGCCCGGGGAAGATTGCGGTTTCGATCGCGCGTTTTTGAATTCCCAACAGGTCGTGCATGACCCACGCTGGATATGTGCGCACATCGCGTGTTGGCATCAAATCGCGGCGGTTATACAAATTCGCCTCTGCCAGGCCGGGCCAGTCGCCAAGCACCTGTTTGCCGCGCAATGCGCCACCCGCATAGATCATCGCCCCACCCGTGCCGTGATCGGTTCCTTTGGTTCCGTTTTCGGCCGCTGTCCGCCCGAATTCGGTCATGCACAAAACAGCCGTATTGCCCCAGATCGGCCCAAGCCCGGCCCGCAATGTCAAAATCGTATCGCTTAGCCGCGACAGGGCGTTCCGCAGCCCGAGTTTCTGGTTCAAATGCGTGTCCCATCCCGACACCGAAAAGCTTGCGATGCGAGAAGCACCGCGCAGACGGGCGGCCGCAAATTCGGCCACTTGCACGTGTTCGGCACGTTCATTGACCGCCGCCATCATGGGATCGGCCATCATGTCTTGTGCGCCTTGGGCATCGGCCAGTTCGCTTGCGGCAATAGACTGTGCGATTTCGATGGCCTGCGCTGACGCGGATTGAAAGAGCGGATCCGCCCCTTGCACAAGCCGCAGCAGCCGTTCCGCTTGGGGGGAGAGTTGCAAACTGACTTCTGGGGACCAGCGCGCGGCGGGGGCGTCGCCTGCCATAATCAACTGCTGTTCGCGCCCGATGGCATAGGCCGTGTCACCTGTGACGCCGGGCACTGTTTGTAACATGCGGTTCAACCACCCGTCTGACACGCCGCCCGATATACCGGGGCGGCCCGCCTCAAGAATGTCTTGTCCGTCAAAGTGGCTGCGTTTGTCGCGGTAGGGCGTTGAGGTGGCATGCACCGCCCCCATTTCACCCGCATCCCATAGCGGCATCAACGGTGACAAGGCCGCGTTCAGACCAAAAAATCCGGTCAGATCAAGCGTGCCCTGCCCCAATGTCGGGCGCAGCGCCGCATAATCGGCATCCCCCACGGGGCGGATCACATCCAATCCATCCATCGCGCCGCGCAAGATGATGACGACCAAACGCGCATCCCACGGTGCCGAGGCCATTGCGACGGGTGTGATCAGCGGACTTGCCGCAGCCGAACACCCCAATGCCGCAACCCGTGACAAAAATTGGCGACGATCCATATCTCAGCTCCTTTGGAATGCGGGCGATGACAGGATCAGGCCGATGCCTTCTTCGCGCACCTCTGCCGCGCTGGCGGCAAATATCACGTCTTGCCCGGCAAAGCCGCTGAGCGCCGTGTGCACAAATTCGCGCGGATCTGGGACCCGATTATCCAACAATCTGCGCGGCACACGCATGGCCCAATTTATCCTGCCTGCCATGCCTTGCGCCGTAATCCATGCCTTGCTGTCGTCGGGCCACCCATCGGGCCCATTGGGGCGTTTCCACGGTTGGCCCATCACGCGCAATGGCCGCAAGAACAGACCCCGTGTATCGCGCCCGCTTGCTGTATTCACAGCGTCACCTGTCACGCCTAGCGCCCGCATCGCAGATGTCATAAACCGTTGCGGTGATTTGATTTTTTGCAGGTTGTCATCCCATGCTGCATCATGTGCCAGCATTGCGGCATAGACGTTTGGCAAATACCCGCCGCTTGTCTGAAAGGCATCGGTCATTGCGGAAACAAGGCTGGCATCGGGGTCATCCGCGACAAATTCAATCGCGATTTTGCGCGCGATATGCGCTGCGGTTTGGGGATGATCGGCAAGATCATCAAGCGCGTCCAATACATTTTGCAGCCCATCAGCCGCATCATATTGCACGCCCAAAACCTTTTCAGCACCCGGTTCGGCCATCTGGATGTTGTAGAAAAAGCCCCGTTGCCCGTTATAGGTCAGACCCGTCAGCAGTTCGGCCAATTCACGCACGTCGGTTTGGCTGTAGTTTCCGGCAACGCCAAGCGTGTGAAGTTCCAGCAATTCGCGTGCCAAATTTTCGTTGATGCCGCGATTGCGCCGCAGCCCTGCGGGGCTGTTGGGGCCAGACGATTGCGCCTGTTGCAGATACAAAAGCATCATCGGGTGGGTCACAACGGCGCGCAGCATGTCTTTGAAATAGCCGTTCACATGCGGGGCGATCGCGTCTTCGCTATAGGCCGCAACAACGTGCCGCTGGGCGGTATTGCGATTTTTGACGGTGAAATGATCGGCAAAGAATGTCGCGAGTCGTGCCTTGAACCCAACGTCGGCGCCAACCTGTCGTGCCAAAAGGGACCGGAAGGTTTGGTCATAAATGTCATTGGCGGCCTTGCGGACCGCTCGAAACGCCTCTTCTTCGGTTTCGGCGGTTGGCGTGCCCCGCGCAAGATTGCGCGCCCGCGATGCCTGTTGAAAATCGCGAATTGAGGGCGTTGTGTTGTCAAAACTTGCAAGCGGATAGGGAAAGGGCCGATCAATTTCGGCCATGATCGCATCCACCGTATAGGGGGGCGTGATCAGCGGTGACAGTCCGCTTCCGAACCGAATGGCGGCCAGCGTTGCATCAAAGGGCATTGGTTTTCCTGCGTGTCATGGCACAAACATAGGCGACGCCGCGAGAAAATGCGCGGGGAATTAAAACCCCCCGCGCTGATTTTCGCCGATTAGCTGTCTTGCGGGATCACCCGCAGGGACAGTTCGCGCAGTTGTTCGTTTTGCGGCACGCTTGGCGCGTCCATCATCAGATCTTCTGCGCGTTGGTTCATTGGGAACATCATCACGTCGCGCAGGTTGTCGGCGTCGGCCAGCAACATCACGATCCGGTCCACACCAGCGGCACAGCCACCGTGGGGCGGGGCGCCGTATTGGAACGCGTTAACCATGCCGCCGAAACGCTTTTCAACTTCGTCAGCGCCGTAGCCTGCGATTTCGAACGCCTTGAACATGATTTCCGGTTTGTGGTTCCGGATCGCACCCGACACCAATTCATAGCCGTTGCAAGCAAGGTCATACTGATACCCAAGCACGTCTTCTGGGTTGCCAGACAATGCGTCCATCCCGCCTTGGGGCATGGAGAACGGGTTGTGTTCGAAGTCGATTTTGCCGGTTTCTTCGTCACGTTCGTAGATTGGGAAATCGACGATCCAAGCGAATGCAAAGCGGTTGAGGTCGGTCAGGCCAAGTTCCTTGCCGATCACATCGCGGGCCTTGCCTGCGACGCTTTCGAATGCCTTTGGCTTGCCACCAAGGAAGAATGCCGCGTCGCCCACGTTCAGGCCAAGCTGTTGGCGGATCGCCTCTGTGCGTTCTGGGCCGATATTTTTCGCCAGTGGCCCTGCTGCTTCCATGCCGCCAGCGACTTCGCCAGCTTTCATTTTGGCTTGGGCTTCTTTGACGGTGATGCCCATTTCCTGCGCCACTGAATCGGCCGTTTTATCGCGCCAGAAGATGTAGCCCATGCCAGGCAGCCCTTCTTTTTGCGCAAACACGTTCATGCGGTCACAGAATTTGCGGCCGCCGCCTGTTGGAGCGGGGATGGCGCGGACTTCTGTGCCGTCTTGTTCCAGCAATTTGGCAAAGATGGCGAAACCGGACCCTGCAAAGTGCTCGGACACGTCCTGCATTTTGATCGGGTTGCGCAGGTCGGGTTTGTCAGAGCCATACCATTTCGCCGCATCGCGGTAGCTGATCTGTTCCCATGTCTGGTCAACTTGGCGGCCTTTGCCGAATTCCTCAAAAATGCCGCCGATCACTGGCTGGATCGTGTCGAACACGTCCTGCTGTTCAACAAACGACATCTCAAGGTCGAGTTGGTAGAAATCGGTGGGCGAGCGGTCGGCGCGCGGATCTTCGTCGCGGAAGCATGGCGCGATCTGGAAATATTTGTCGTAGCCGGAGACCATAATCAGTTGTTTGAACTGCTGTGGTGCTTGGGGCAGTGCGTAAAATTTGCCGGGATGCAGGCGGGACGGCACGAGGAAGTCACGCGCACCTTCGGGCGATGACGCGGTGATGATCGGCGTCTGGTATTCGCGGAAGCCCTTGTCCCACATGCGTTTGCGCATAGAGGCCACAACGTCGGAGCGCAGCTTCATGTTGTCTTGCATTTTTTCGCGGCGCAGATCGAGATAGCGATATTTCAGACGGGTTTCTTCGGGGTATTCTTGGTCGCCGAATACCTGAAGCGGCAATTCGTTGGCCGCACCCAGCACTTCGATTTCACGGATGAAGACTTCAACTTCGCCAGTTGGCAGTTTCGGGTTCACAAGGTCGGCGTCGCGTGCCTTTACCTCTCCGTCGATGCGGATACACCATTCGGAACGCACCTTTTCCACGTCGGCAAAGGCGGCGGAATCAGGATCGCAAAGCACTTGGGTAATGCCGTAGTGGTCGCGCAGGTCGATGAACAGGATGCCGCCGTGGTCACGCACCCGATTGACCCACCCGGAAAGGCGAACAGTGTCACCGACATTAGCGGCTGTCAGATCGGCACAGGAATGGGAACGATAGGCGTGCATGGTGGGCGTCCTTGAGGCTTATAAAATAGACCCCCCCTAAACCCTTGTTAGGGGGGATAAGTCAAGCACCGCCCCCTGATTTTACACCTCAAACCGTTACGCAGCAGCGTCATCCGGCGTTGGCAACATCAACGCGCTGAGGACATCGACCTTTTCAACACCGGCGCGAAACGGCTGCCCCGTGGCTGCGACCCCAACATAGGCATATGTTTTCACCCCCGCGGCAAGGGCGGCATCGGCGCTGACGGGGGTGTCCTCGATCGCGATTGATTTGTCTGGGTCGGCATCAAGTGCGCGCAGCGCGTCATGATAGATGTCGGGCGCGGGTTTCGCGTTGTCCACCAGCCCCACATGCCCCAGATAGTCAAAATCATCCGCTGAAATATGCGGTGCGAGTGCTGCGATAATCGCATCGCGTTGTTCCGCGCTGGTGGTTGTGGCGAATCCCACCGCCATGTCGCGTTCGCGCGCGCGATCGATCAGGTTGCGCACGCCTGCGCGTGGCAACAGCCCTTGTTCATCGATGATTTTGGCAAATTGCGCCACTTTGTCCGCGTGGATTGCGGCGGCATCAACTTCCACCCCTTGTTCGGCTGCGAAATCTTTGATGCGTCGTTCCCCACCACTTTTCTTCAAAAGGCGGTGGTAAAGGGTTTCATCCCAATACCAGTCGAGCCCAGCATTTGCGAAGGCAAAATTGAAGGCGCGGCGTTGCAAATCTGACGTTTCGGTCAAAGTGCCAATCGCACCAAAAATCAAAGCTGGACGTGACATGGCGGGTTCCCTTTTGGTGTCTATCATTGCCCAACGCCCGATCGCGCATTCCGTTCCATGAAGAATCCGCACCGCGTTCGCAAATTTTTGCCAAAAAATGGCATGGGCCGCTTGCACCTTGCAGCCCCATCCCTATAACGCAGGACAATTTGCATATAACCGGATAGGGGGCACTGCCATGCCAAAACGTGATGATATCAAATCGATCATGATTATCGGTGCAGGCCCTATTATTATCGGACAAGCCTGCGAGTTTGATTATTCGGGCGCCCAAGCGTGTAAAGCGTTACGCGAGGAAGGCTACCGCGTTGTTCTGGTGAACTCCAACCCTGCGACGATTATGACCGACCCCGGTTTGGCCGATGCCACATATATCGAGCCGATCACGCCAGAGGTTGTGGCCAAGATCATCGAAAAAGAACGCCCCGATGCGTTGTTGCCGACGATGGGTGGTCAAACGGGTTTGAACACATCATTGGCGCTGGCCGATATGGGTGTGCTGGAAAAATTCAACGTGCAGCTGATCGGTGCGAACCGCGAGGCCATTGAAATGGCCGAAGACCGCAAATTGTTCCGCGAGGCAATGGACCGTTTGGGGATCGAAAACCCCAAAGCCACGATTGTGACCGCGCCTAAGGGTGATGATGGCAAATTTGACATCCAAGCAGGTCTGAAACTTGCGGTGGATGCGATTGAATATGTGGGTCTGCCTGCAATTATCCGGCCCGCGTTCACGCTGGGCGGAACGGGTGGCGGTGTTGCCTATAACCGCGAACAATACGAGCACTTCTGCCGCACAGGTATGGAAGCATCGCCAATGGCGCAGATTCTGGTCGATGAATCCCTGTTGGGTTGGAAAGAATTCGAGATGGAAGTCGTGCGCGACCGCGCCGACAACGCCATTATCGTTTGTGCCATTGAAAACGTCGATCCGATGGGCGTGCACACCGGCGACAGCATCACCGTGGCCCCTGCCCTGACCCTGACTGACAAAGAATACCAGATCATGCGCACGCACAGCATTAACGTGCTGCGCGAAATTGGTGTGGAAACTGGCGGATCCAACGTGCAGTGGGCTGTGAACCCTGCTGATGGCCGCATGGTTGTGATTGAAATGAACCCGCGCGTGTCCCGTTCATCCGCGCTGGCGTCCAAGGCCACAGGTTTCCCGATTGCGAAAATCGCGGCGAAGCTGGCCGTTGGGTATACGCTTGATGAATTGGACAACGACATCACAGGTGTAACCCCTGCGTCGTTCGAACCGACGATTGATTATGTTGTCACCAAGATCCCGCGCTTTGCGTTTGAAAAATTCGCAGGCTCTGAGCCGCATTTGACCACGGCGATGAAGTCCGTGGGCGAGGCGATGGCGATTGGCCGCACGTTCCACGAATCCATGCAAAAGGCGCTGGCGTCGATGGAAACCGGCCTGACTGGGTTTGACGACATCGACATTCCGGGCGCGCCTGCGATCCCTGCGATCACCAAGGAACTGGCCAAACAAACGCCCGACCGTATTCGTGTGATCGCCCAAGCCATGCGCCACGGTTTGTCCAACGACGACATCCATGCGGTGACCAAGTTCGACCCATGGTTCCTTGACCGTATCCGCGAGATTATTGACGCAGAGGCCGAAGTTATCGCAGACGGTCTGCCCGCCACCGAACATGGTATGCGCAAGCTGAAGATGATGGGCTTTACCGATGCGCGTTTGGCCACGTTGGTTGAACACGGTGAGGCGGAAGTGCGCAACATCCGTCACGGGCTTGGCGTGAATGCGGTGTTCAAACGCATTGATACCTGTGCCGCCGAATTTGAGGCGCAGACACCCTATATGTATTCCACATATGAAGCCCCAGTGATGGGTGATGTGGAATGTGAGGCCCGCCCGTCTGATCGCAAAAAGGTTGTGATTTTGGGTGGCGGTCCGAACCGGATCGGCCAAGGGATCGAGTTTGATTATTGCTGCTGTCACGCTTGTTTCGCCCTGACCGATCAGGGTTACGAGACGATCATGATCAACTGTAACCCCGAAACCGTATCGACCGATTATGACACGTCCGATCGTTTGTATTTTGAACCGCTGACCTATGAACACGTCATGGAAATTCTGCGGGTCGAACAGGAAAACGGCACGCTTCACGGTGTGATTGTGCAGTTCGGTGGGCAGACCCCATTGAAGCTTGCAAATGCGCTCGAAGAAGCTGGCATTCCGATCCTTGGCACAACACCCGATGCGATTGATCTGGCCGAAGACCGTGAGCGTTTTCAGGCACTTGTAAACGATCTGGGCCTGCGCCAACCGGTGAACGGGATCGCTTCGACAGATGAGGAAGCGTTCAAGATTGCCGCTGACATCGGCTTTCCGCTGGTGATCCGCCCGTCTTATGTGCTGGGTGGGCGTGCGATGGAAATCGTGCGCGATCAGGCGCAGTTGGAACGCTATATTTCCGAGGCGGTTGTTGTGTCTGGCGACAGTCCGGTGCTGCTTGACAGCTATCTGTCGGGCGCTGTCGAGGTGGATGTCGATTGCCTGTCTGACGGCACAAACACACATGTTGCAGGCATCATGCAGCACATCGAAGAAGCGGGCGTTCATTCCGGAGATAGTGCGTGTTCACTGCCGCCTTATTCGCTGTCTGACGCGATGATCGCAGAGATCCGCAAACAGACCGAAGCCCTTGCGCTCGCGCTGAAGGTCGTGGGCCTGATGAACATCCAGTTCGCGGTCAAAGACGAAACTGTTTACCTGATCGAAGTGAACCCACGCGCATCGCGCACCGTGCCGTTTGTCGCCAAGGCGACCGATAGCGCGATTGCATCGATTGCCGCGCGCCTGATGGCAGGTGAGCCATTATCAAACTTCCCGTTGCGCCCTGCATATGCAGCCGCCAGCGACCCAATGGATGTGATGCCGCTGGGTGATCCGTTCACATTGGCCGATCCCAAAACACCGTGGTTCAGCGTGAAAGAGGCCGTGTTGCCGTTCAACCGCTTCCCCGGTGTGGACACGATCCTTGGGCCGGAAATGCGGTCAACGGGTGAGGTTATGGGCTGGGCGCGGTCGTTCCCGCGTGCGTTTTACAAGGCGCAGTTGGGGGCGGGCACGGTCCTGCCAACATCTGGTCGGGTGTTCATGTCGATCCGCGATGCGGATAAAACGCCAGCGATGCTGGATGCGGCTAAGTCGTTGACAGACATGGGTTTTGACCTGATCGCGACACGCGGCACAGCCAAGTTCCTGACCGATGCGGGCCTGACGGCAGAAGTGGTCAACAAGGGATACGAGGGTGGCCTGACAATCGTTGACCGCCTCAAAGACGGACACATCGCGTTGGTATTCAACACCACCGAAGGTGCGGCCGCGGTCGAGGATTCACGCTCTATGCGGGCGGTGACCTTGAACGACAAAGTACCCTACTACACCACAGCTGCTGCCGCCCAAGCCGCCGTGATGGCCATGGCCGACCGCGTTGAAAGCGACATCAAAGTGCGCGCGCTTCAAGGCTAACGTAACGCCCCGTCATTCTGGACGCTGACCCTGACTTGACGCTAGGGTCAGCGCAGAAATCAAAGGGGTTTTCGCGATGTTCACAGCTGCAATCACCGGCACAGGCGTTTTCACGCCAAAGGCGGTTATCACGAATGATGAATTAGTGGTGGCGTTCAATGCGCATGCCAATTTGTTCAACGCGCAAAACGCCGATGCGATCGCGGCGGGCACGGTGGAGGCAAAACCGCAATCATCCGCCGATTTCATCTTTGCCGCCAGCGGGATCGAGCGCCGCTATGTGCTTGACCGTGATGGTGTGCTTGATCCTGCGCGCATGTATCCTAGCCTTCCTGCGCGGGATGATGACGCCCCTGGTTATATGGCCGAAATTGGTGTTGATGCCGCGAACAAGGCGTTGGACCAAGCAGGCCTTGATGCCGCCGACATTGATCTGGTGATTTGTGCCGCATCCAATATGGAACGCGCCTATCCTGCCGTTGGTGTGGAAATTCAACAGCTTTTGGGTGCGGGCGGGTTTGCGTTTGATATGAATGTCGCATGTTCTTCAGCGACATTTGGCATTCAAACCGCCGTTGATATGATTAAGGCCGGATCAATCCGCCGCGCATTGGTGATCAACCCCGAAATTTGCAGCGCACATCTGGAATGGCGTGACCGCGATTGTCATTTCATCTTTGGCGATGTGGCAACAGCCACCGTGATCGAGCGTGATGAGGATTTGAACAAGCCCAAGTTCTTGGTGAAATCAACCCGCTGTGCCACCCAGTTTTCCAACAATATCCGCAACAATAACGGCTACTTGCGCCGCACCCATGACCAGATGGAAGACCGCCGCGATATGCAGTTTATGCAAAACGGTCGTAAAGTCTTCAAAGAGGTTTTGCCCTTGGTCAGCAAACATATCGCAGACCACATGGCCCAAGAAGGCGTGGTCGCCAGCGATCTGAAACGTTTGTGGCTGCATCAGGCCAACAAAACGATGAACGACTACATCGGGAAAAAGGTACTGGGGCGCACGCCAGAGGACGGAGAGCAGCCGAATATCTTGCAAGATTATGCCAACACATCCAGCGCGGGCAGCATCATTGCGTTTTCCAAGCATTCGGATGACATGGGTGTCGGCGAAACAGGGCTTATCTGTTCGTTCGGTGCGGGTTATTCGGTGGGCTCTGTGATTGTCGAACGGGCGTAGGATGCGTTTAAACGCATCTTACTTTGACCATCACATGAACATCAGTCGTTTTTGTTAACCCGGTCGTGCACGGCCTGAAGGGATTCGACACGCTCCGAATACCGATCGGTCAGATTTGCACGCCCACGGGTCATGAGGGTGAACTTCACCAGCTCCTCCATCACGTCGACAATCCGGTTATAAAGCGGGCCGGGTTTCATGCGCCCTTTTTCAAATTCGCCCCATGCCTTTGGCACCGATGATTGATTGGGGATGGTAACCATGCGCATCCAGCGCCCCAAAATCCGCATTTGATTGACCGCGTTAAATGACTGTGATCCGCCACAAACCTGCATCACGGCCAGCGTTTTGCCTTGGGTCGGGCGGATACCGCCGATGGGTGACAGTGGTATCCAGTCCACTTGCGTTTTCATAATTCCCGTCATGGCGCCGTGACGTTCGGGGCTGGACCAAACCATGCCTTCGGACCACATCACCAAATCACGCAATTCAGCGACCTTGTCATGGGTTTCATCGGCATCATCAGGCAATGGCAGGCCGGACGGATCAAACATGCGCGTTTCACATCCAAAGGCCCGCAAAACACGCGCAGCTTCCATCGCAGCAAGCCGCGAATAGCTGACATCGCGCAGCGAACCGTAAAGCAGCAAAATCCGTGGGGGATGTGCATCGTCTGCCTGCCCCACGTATTCCATGGGATCAATCGGGTGCAGCGCATCCAAAATCACGTTTGGCAGATCATCTGCATCCATCAGTCGGCCACCTTGCGATTAGCTGCCTTGTTCGAGGTGAAGCTTCATATCCAACAAAACTTTTTGCAAGGCAGTCGTTTCGCGCAATAGCCGCTTGGCCTCATTGACGGAAATAACACCGTCTTCGATGGATTGGGTATACTCGCCCATCAACATCGCAAACCGCTGGCTCAGCTTGATCACGTCAGCGTTAATGCCGCCCTCAGAATTTTCGCGCGTTTCGTCATATGACAAGGTGATGCCACGCATTTCTGCCAAGGCAGACGTGATATGCGGATAGGATGCCGCAGCCTCCAGCGCGGCGGCGGCATCAACCGGCATAAACCGATCCGCATGTTCCGGCGCATCCGAATAATACCGGCCCAAGGTCGCCTTGGACTTTCCAGTCAAAACACATGCTGCCTCAATACCAACATCTTTGACCAACGCTTCTGTGTGCTTCTTTAAGTAACTACCGTACCCGGCCATAATCATTCCCCAACAGTGATGCCCAGCGGATAGCAAGACCCTTTTGTTAATCTTCCCATACTCTGCATTCCGCCCCAAGTCATTGGGAAATAGCAAACGACAGACCGTTATCCACAAGATCGTGGATTCTGCGCAAGATAACCTTGCAAACCGCGCTTTGAGACCTGTAATCAGGCCCCATGGCCAAGCTGTATTTCAACTATTCCACCATGAACGCGGGCAAATCGACTGTGTTGTTGCAGGCGTCCCACAATTACATCGAACGCGGGATGCAGACCTATCTGATCATCGCACAGTTCGACAATCGGGCGGGCAAGGGCCGGATCGGAAGCCGGATAGGTATTGGTGCGGATGCCGACACCTTTGCCCATGGCGAAGATTTATATGCCAAGATCGACGCCAGACTGCAAAGCGGGCCTTGTGCCTGCATTTTCATCGACGAGGCGCAATTCTTGTCAGAAGATCAGGTTTGGCAACTTGCCCGCGCCGTTGACGACCTAGGCGTGCCGATCATGTGCTTTGGCTTGCGCGTCGATTTTCAAGGCAAGCTTTTCCCCGGTTCGGCCGCACTGCTCGCACTGTCAGACGAAATGCGAGAAGTCCGCACAATCTGCCACTGCGGAAAAAAGGCGACGATGGTTGTGCGCAAAGATGCTGATGGCACCGTCCTAAAAGACGGCGATCAGGTCGCGGTTGGCGGCAATGAAAAATATGTCTCGCTTTGCCGCCGTCACTGGCGTGAGGCTATGGGCGACACCGCATAGCCCTTCTTTTGGCCAAAAATACCGCGGGGGAATTGGCCCGCAGGGACAAGGGGGCAGCGCCCCTAGTTCACCTGATTTGGCAGCGGCTTACCATCGACCCAAGCGATCACATTATCCAATGCCATTTGTCCCATGGCTACGCGCACCTCTAGCGCGGCAGTGCCCAAGTGCGGCAAGAGCACGACGTTTTCCATGTCGCGCAATTCCTGCGGGACAAGCGGCTCGCGGGCGTAAACATCCAGCCCTGCGGCAGCGATGCGCCCTTCGGACAAGGCCGCGATCAGGGCCGCCTCGTCGATCACATCGCCGCGGGCAACGTTGATCAACACGGCCGACGGGTCCATTTCAGCCAAGGCTGCTTCATCAATCAACTGATAGGTCTCTGCGCCGCCTGGAACAGTCACGACAATGATGTCGGCCTGGCTCATCAATGATGCAAGATCGTCGACTTGGCGGGCGGGCACATCGACCTCTTTTTGGGATCGGTTGTAATAGATGACAGGCATATCAAACCCGTAATGACAGCGCCGTGCCACGGCCTGCCCGATCCGCCCCATGCCAACAATACCAACACGTTTGCCTGTCACATGGATGCCCAACATTTGGGTGGGCAACCAGCCCAGCCATTGGCCTGACCGCACCAGACGCTCGCCTTCACCCGCGCGGCGGCAGGCCGACAAAATCAGCGTCATTGCGATGTCGGCGGTCGCATCGGTCACGGCGTCGGGTGTGTTGGACACAGCCACACCAGCGGCCTTGGCAGCCGCGGCATCAATGTGGTTAAATCCGACGCCAAAATTGGCCAAAATTTTGCATTTGATCTCGCCCGCAAACGCATCTGCCGTGAATTGATCACCCAATGTGGGCAGGATCGCATCATAGGTGGCCAAGGCTTCGGCGGCTTCATCGGGCAACAAGCCTTCGGTGCTTTCGCGTAATGTCACGTCAAATTTTTCGCGTGCCGCCGCGACCACGTCATCAGGCAAGGATCGGGTAATCAGGAGTGTTTTCAATGCATTCGCCCTCCTTCGGGCACGGGTTGATCGGGGGTTGCAAGCACAATCGCGCCATCCGCATCGGGAAAGCCAAGCACAAGAACCTCTGACATAAACTTACCAATCTGGCGCGGTGGGAAATTGACCACGGCCATAACCTGCCGCCCGACCAATGCGTCGGGGGTGTAATGCACCGTGATCTGGGCAGATGTTTTCTTGATCCCCAAATCACCCCCAAAATCGATCCACAGTTTGATCGCAGGGTTGCGTGCCTCTGGATAGGGTTCGGCGGTCACAACGGTGCCAACACGCACGTCAACGGCCATAAAGTCATCAAATGAGATTTCAGCCACGGGCCAATTCCTTTGATCTGTCGGTTGCTGCTGCCACGGCGCGGGTCAGCAACGGAGGGAAGCCGTTGTCTTGGTCCATCAGCACCTCGAGCGCGGCTTGGGTCGTGCCATTGGGCGATGTGACGTTCACGCGCAGTTGCGCGGGGTCTTCATCGGCTGATCGTGCCAGCGCCCCTGCACCTGCAACTGTGGCCTTGGCAAGTTGCATCGCCATGTCTGCGGGCAGCCCTTGTGCCACACCCGCGGCGGCAAGGGTTTCGATCAGGTGGAATACATAGGCGGGGCCGGACCCTGATACACCTGTAACAGCGTCGATCTGACCTTCGTTATCCAAACGCACGACATCGCCGATGGCGGACAAAAGCGCATCGGCCAGACCCAACTGTGCGTCCGATACATGGGTGTTGCCGATGATGGCGGTGATCCCTTGCGCGATGGCGGCGGGTGTATTGGGCATGGCCCGCACGATGGGGGTTTGGGTGCCAAGCACCTCTTCAAACCTAGCAATCGGCGTGCCAGCTGCGACGGAAACAAACAGCGTGTCACCGTTGCCCAGCGCCTGCATGGATGGCAACGCGTCACCCATCATTTGGGGTTTAACTGCGATCAGAGCGACCGCTGGATCGCGTGGCAAATCCACATTGATGTGCACGCCCGATTGTTTCAGCCAATCGGATGGATAGGGATCAAGCACGGTTACAGCGGTGGCAGGCAACCCGCCATCAAGCCAGCCCGCAAGCATTGCGGACCCCATTTTGCCACAGCCCAACAGCACGAGACCGCGCTGTGCTACATCTTGCATATTCATTGGTGTGTTTATCCGTTGTTGGCCCTGCCCGCACGCTACGCAAGCGCGGGCAAAGGTTCAACATGACAGTGGCGTATTACGCGCGCCCGTAGGCCCCGCCAATAGCAACTTGTACCGCGTCCGCAGGTGTGCGGTCGGCCCACGTTACAAGCTGAATGGCTGGATAATACTGTTCACAGCTGGCCACGGCCGCGTTGATCATCGTATCCACCTGTTCGGACCCCGCGACCTGATCACCTGCCAGCACAAGGCCGTAACGATAGACCATCATTTTCTGGTCGTCCCACCACGTAAATGACCCTGCCCAGCAGCGATCATTGATCGTGTTGAGCGTTTCATACAGCGCGCCCATGCGGTGCGCGGGTGGTTCCATTTCAAACGTGCAGATCAGGCGCAGCGTTTCGTCATACGCAGACCACGCCAGCGTGATCGCATAGTTGCGCCACTGTCCGGCCACGGACATCGCGATCTGGTCATCATGGATACGGTCAAACTCCCACGCGTGGTGTTCCGCGATATGTTCAACCAAATCAATCGGATGCAGCGCATCCGCGTCATAAAATTCTTCTGTCAGTGCCATTTGCTCGGCCTCAGTTTCTATTGGCCCATGACCGGTGCAGAACGGTTCTAGGGCTAGGTGCCTGATCTAGGAACAGTATAGTTCTTGTTTTATTCCTACTGCATATGGTGGCCGCTACACCCCCTGCGTGTAAAGCAATTTCTTGGGGATAAGTCGGCGTTAAGACAAAATTCATGTGGATAAACACGAATTGCCATTCCCCCGCTGTGCGATCACACTGACCGCGCACCCAAAAACAAGGACACGACAATGAACACCGCACTTTTGCGCCGCTTATGTGAAACATCGGGCGTTCCGGGCCACGAACATCGTGTCCGCGACCTGATTACATCTGAAATTGACGGCCTTTTTGACGAGGTGCGCACGGATGCGATGGGGTCGTTGATGTGTATGCGCAAGGCCGACCGTAAGGATGCGCCAAAGGTCATGTTGCTGTGTCACATGGACGAGATCGGGTTCCTTGTCAGCCATATCAGCAAGGACGGCTATATATACATGCAGCCCGTGGGCGGGTTTGATCCGCGTAACCTGTTTTCGCGCCGCGTGCGGGTCTGCACGGATGACGGCGATTTTCTGGGCGTGATGAACCCTGGCGGCAAGCCGATCCATATCTCATCCCCCGAGGACCGCAAGAAAATCCCCGAAGTCGGGGATTTCTTTGTCGATTTGGGTATGGGCAAGAAAACCCACGATCACATCAAGGTCGGCGATTTTGTTGTGATGGAAGAACCATTCTTGGAAATGGGCGACAAGTTCGTGTCAAAGGCGCTGGATAACCGCATTGCCTGTTGGTTGGGTATCGAGGCCATACGCGATTTGGCGGATCAGGGGCGCGGTGCGGAAATTCACGTGGTGTTCACCACCCAAGAAGAAGTCGGATTGCGCGGGGCACGCACGTCGGCGTTTGCGGTGCGCCCTGACATCGGCATCGGGATTGATACAACGCTGGCCTGTGACACGCCCGGCATCCCTGAAAAAGACGCGACGACAGTGCAAGGCAACGGCTTTGGCCTGCATGTGCGGGATTCGTCGTTTATTGCGGATCGTGATCTGGTCAAGGATATTGAGCGGATCGCGATAGCCAACGACATCCCATATCAGCGCACGATGCTGGCGGCCGGTGGTCAGGACGGGGCCGCCGCACAGCAAGCTGCCGCAGGTGCGCGTGCCGTGGGGATTGTTGTGGGGACACGCTATATTCATACGGTCACTGAAATGGTCGAAAAATCCGACCTTGCCGCAGCCAAGGATATACTGGTCGCGTATTTGGCGACATTTGAATAGCAATCGGTTGGGGACACATGGGCCCCCGACAGTTATTTTTTCTTGGCTTCTAGCGCTTCGAGCCGTGCCAAAAGGCTTGCGTTTTCTTCGCGGGCTTTTTGCGCCATCGCGCGCACGGCGTCGAATTCTTCGCGCGTGACAAAGTCACGATCCGCCAGCCAGCGGTCCATCATGCCGTTCATGGCAGTGCCCGCTTCGTCCTTGGCGCCCTGTGCCACGCCCATAGCGTTGGTCATCAGTTGGGAAATATCGTCGAGGATTTTGTTTCGCGTCTGCATTGCAGTCTCCAATTCTATCTGATGCATATATGGGGTCGCTTGTGCGCCGCTGCAAGCGGTTGACTTCCCCGCGGTGGTGGCAAAAGTAGCGGGCATGATTGCAGCACTGACATTCCCGAATATTTCGCCCGAGATTTTCAGCTTTGAGCTTTTTGGCATCAACATTGCCCTGCGCTGGTATGCGATGGGGTATATCGTGGGCATCGCGCTTGGCTGGCAGTTGTTGAAGGCGGCGATTACGCGCCCGCAGTTGTGGCAGGACGGCGCACCAATGCCCGTCGCCAAACTGGAAGATTTGCTGACCTATATTGTGGCGGGTGTGATCGGCGGCGGCAGGCTTGGCTACGTTCTATTCTATAAACCTGCCTATTACGCGGCCAATCCGATCGAGATTCCGATGATCTGGACGGGGGGCATGTCGTTTCACGGTGGGTTCTTGGGCGTTGTGTTTGCGGTGTGGTTGTTTAGCGTCCGCCATAAGGTCGCCCTGCCCGCATTGGCCGACGGAATTGCGCTGGCCGCGACGCCTGCGATTTTGCTGGTGCGGATTGCCAATTTCATCAACGCCGAAT
The DNA here is from genome assembly GCA_965656885.1 of Yoonia sp. GTDB lineage: Bacteria > Pseudomonadota > Alphaproteobacteria > Rhodobacterales > Rhodobacteraceae > Yoonia. Next base: position 13,287 of record CBFHME010000007.1, on the reverse strand, counting down.
TGTGGGGCCGTCAGACCGATGTGCCTTGGGGCGTGATTTTCCCAACCGAAGCGGCGCAAAGCTGTGCGACGGCTGCGGGTCTATGCGCGCGCCACCCGTCACAACTGTATGAGGCGGGGCTGGAAGGCTTGGCCCTTGGCACGATCCTGATCTTGCTGGCGTTCCGCTTTGGTGGGCTTAAGAAACCGTGGCTATTGTCGGGTGTGTTTTTCGCAGGCTACGGCATTGCGCGATTCCTTGTTGAGTTTGTGCGCCAACCTGACGCGCAGTTTGTGACGGATGCAAACCCGCTTGGCCTTGCGTTCCAGATCAATGGTTGGGGGCTGACGATGGGGCAAACACTGACCTTGCCGATGATCATTGTGGGCTTGGCCGTGGTTTGGTGGGCTGCACGGCGATGACAGCGTTGCGCGAATTGTTAGTGGCCCGCATTGCGGCGTCTGGTCCGATGTCGCTGGCCGACTATATGGCCGCATGCCTAATGCATCCGCAACATGGATATTATGTGACGCGCGACCCGTTGGGCGCTGCGGGGGATTTCACGACAGCACCCGAGATCAGCCAGATGTTTGGCGAACTGATTGGTCTTTCGTTGGCGCAGGCGTGGATCGACCAAGGATCACCCGCCGCAATCACATTGGCAGAGCTTGGCCCCGGTCGCGGCACGTTGATGGCTGATGCGTTGCGCGCGACACGCGGGGTGGCGGGGTTTCACGCAGCATTGACCGTGCATTTTGTGGAAACATCGCCCAGTTTGCGGGCCAAGCAAGCGGAGCTGGTGGCCGATGCTGTTTGGCACGACGACACAAGCACCCTGCCCGATGCCCCGACGTTCCTGATTGCGAATGAATTTTTCGACGCGCTACCGATCCGTCAATTCACGCGCATCGGCGATGGCTGGTCGGAACATATGGTGGGTCTGGCTGATGGCGCGCTGACATTGGGCAAATCGCAAGCCGCCCCGCTTGATGCGTTGGCCCACCGTCTGGATGACACAACTGAGGGCGACGTGATAGAGATGTGCCCCGCGTTGCCCAGTATCGTCAGCCATATATCGGCGCTGATCGAAACCAATGGCGGGGCCGCGATTATCATCGACTATGGTGATTGGCAGTCGCAGGGCGACACGTTGCAAGCATTGGCGGACCACCAAGCGACCGATCCGTTTGCCCAGCCGGGCCAAGCCGACCTGACAGCGCATGTCGATTTTGCAGCGATTGCTGCGGCCGCGACCACCCATAGCCGTGTCACGCCGCAGGGGGTATTTCTGGAACGGCTTGGCATCACTGCGCGGGCGCAATCATTGGCCAAGGGCTTGACCGGTGCGGCCCTGACAAGCCACATTGAAGCGCACAAACGCCTGACCCACCCTGATGCGATGGGCAACCTGTTCAAGGTGATCGGGCTTTACCCCACGCGCGGCACGCCGCCGGCAGGATTGATGCCATGACGCTTGATATGATCACACATGATTTGCTGGAAGGGACCACGCACGGGTTCTTCGGCCGACAGGGTGGTGCGTCTTCGGGTGTTTTTGCGGGGCTCAACTGTGGATTTGGCAGCAGCGACCAGCATGACATCGTGGCGATCAACAGGTCACGTGTGGCCACCGCGATGGGCGGCACGGCGGATGACATGGTTGGTGTGCATCAGATCCATTCCGCCGATGTTGTGCCCGTGACCCAAGCCACGCCAGACAAACCCAAGGCCGATGCGATGGTAACAGCGACACGCGGCATTACCTTGTCTGTGCTGACAGCCGATTGTCAGCCTGTGTTATTTGCCGATCAAGCTGCGGGTGTCATCGGGGCGGCCCATGCCGGATGGCAAGGCGCGTTGGACGGCGTTCTTGATAACACCATCGACGCGATGATCGCGTTGGGCGCTAAGCGCGACAATATCGTGGCAGTGATCGGCCCGTCGATCAGCCAACGCGCCTATGAGGTCGGGCCAGAGTTTGTCGACCGGTTTATTGATGAAGATCGGGACAACGCCCGCTATTTTGCCAGGGGTGATGGTGATCGATGCCAGTTTGATCTGCCTGCGTTTGGGCTGGCACGGCTGCGCGCCTCCGGGATCAAGGATGCGGCGTGGACCCGACACTGCACATATAACGATCCTGACCGATTCTATTCGTATCGGCGCAGTGTGCACGAAAAAGACGCCGACTACGGGCGTCTGATTGCGGCGATCCGGCTTTGATCTAGGCAGGAATGCGGCACCCGATTGCCCCATTTTACGAAACAATCCCGCTTATTTGACCATGATTGTCGTCACGGACGCCCCATACACCTTATTTTAAGGGGTTTGGGGGCAGAGTGGAATTGCGGCAAATTAATTCTTCCTTTTGGTGAAATTAAATTTAGGCCGCCAAATTCCTGCCGCGCTCAAACTGCAAGATGACTGCAACGCCGGAAGATACCGGACCAAACATTAACCCGAGGAGAGCAGTCATGGGTGCGAGCAAACGTTGGATCGACAGCACGATCAAAGAAGCAAACAAGTGTGAAGTCAAAATGCCATGGGAACGCGGCCTACGTCGCCAAGCCATGATCGCACGCCGGTTAGAGCAGACCGAAAGCACTGTGAAAGTCAGCTTGCCGCCGATGCCGGCATTTATGACGATGGCTGTTTCCGCCTAATCAGACGACCCCGCACCGTGGACGGTGCCACTTCCCAAGAGTGCAAAGAACCGTGTGGTCCCTCCCGACACACGGTTTTTTGCTGTCTTGCGTTTTGATTCGTGCGGTCACATCTCCAAATGTGGCGGTCTGGATCACGATTTGTAAACAATCTGCGGCTGGCGGGTCAGATTGATCGCGCTTTTGCGGTCCAAACCCAAATTCTTTGACAGCACCAACACCTTTGAGCCACATTCACATCAACAGCAATCATCTCCTCAGATGTTGTCGGTGGGGCCGACAGATGATGTGACAAACCAAGTGGTGCGACGCATGAAAACGACCTCACACACCACCGCAGGCCTCGCGGTGGCACCTTATACCTCTCCGGCCCAATCGGGACGGATCGCTAGTCCAAGTGGGCAACTTCCGCGCAGCAAGCCTCTGATGCGCAAATACGAAGTTGCCCACTTGACACCTTCCCAAAATATCGCGGATTTCACCAAAATTGCGCCGGCTATGCCAGTGTTCGAAGACGCATTCGCAGCCTTTGGTCGCGGCGCAATTTTCCAGACAAAGAATGGCCCGATGGCGGTCGAAGACTTGTTACCGGGTGACGAAATCATGACAACCGATCAGGGATATCAAACCCTGATGTGGCACGGAAAAATGGTGATTGCACCGGGTGAGAAAAACCCACGTGCCGAAATGGGCACAATGACCCGCATCACCGCAGATGCGCTGGGCTATGGCCGCCCTGCCCCTGATCTGGTGCTTGGCCCTGCGGCCCGCATGTTGCATCGTTCACCCGCTGGTCAGGTTTTGACTGGCGTCCAAGACGTGATGATCCCCGTGCGCGATTTCATCGACAGCGACCAGATTATCGAATTGCGCCCGATTGCGCCTGTGCATTGCTACCAGATCGGATTTGCGCGCCATGCGAGTGTGAACGTGAACGGAATTAATATTGAAACACTGCACCCCGGCCCCGCACATTCGCTAGGGCTTGGGCCAGAAATGCTTGCGCATTTCATGCAATTGTTCCCGCATATGCGCCGTCCAGCCGATTTTGGCCCCCTCACAGCGCCACGGCTACGCAAGGCCGATCTTGATCTGGTGATGGCGGCTTAATCCGCAATCGGAAACGTCACCACCACATCAATACCGTCATCGCGGAATGTCCGTGTCACGCTGCCGCCCAAGGAAGCGGCACAGTGTTGGATCAAAACCTCGCCGAATCCAGCGACGTCCGATTGTTGTGGGGCCGAAACGGGGGCGGATGTGAATTCGTACCATCCGATATGTCCCACACCGTCATCTGTGCGGCTTGCGACGACCGATAGCTTACCGCCGATTTCACCCAAGGCGCCGTATTTTGCAGCATTCGTCGCCAATTCGTAAATCAACATCGAAACCGCAGACACCTGTCGGCTGGTCAGGGCAAAGTCGGTGCCTGACGAAATGTCGATTTGAACGCGGTCGCCATCGCGCCACGGCTGAAGCGCGGAGTTGATGATCGTATCAATGCCAACCGATGCATCCGCGTTTTGGGGTTGGCGGGCCATGCGCGCGGATAACGCATGGGCGCTGGACATTGCTTCGACCTGCGTGCGCAGATTGTCGCCAAAATCGTCCACCGACGCGGCGGATCGCACGCCCACGTTGATCAAGGCACGGATGACCGCAAATGCATTTTTGACCCTGTGGTCCATTTCATTGGCCAAGGTCGCAAGGCTTGCCTCGTGGGTTTTTCGCTCTGTCGCGTCCCAATTGACGCCGATCACCCGCAGGGCCGTACCATCAGCATCCCGTTCCGTCACGCGCCCGCGCGCGCCAAGCCAGCGCCCACCAGCCAGACCCGTCAGGGGATCAGGGGAAACGTCACGAAATTCGACCTCATACCAATCCGCCCCGGCAAGCGCATGTTCAACAGATGCTTGAACGGATGGCATATCATCGGGGTGAATATTGGCAGAGATAACGTCAGCATCCCAAGGTTGGGCTGAAAAATCTTGATTAAGCAGCTTTGCGACAAACGGGTCACCGACCACCGTGCTGTTGACGATATCCCAAGACCAGCTGCCCATGCGCCCCGCATCCAACGCCAACATGGCCCGCATCGGGGCCGCGAGATCGTCGTATTGCGCGATGCGCGTGTCAAAAAGCGGATCGTCGCCGATCGTTTCCGGTATTGGATTTGCCATCGAGGGCCTCGTTTGTTTTTAGTGCCTTACGCGACGACGGTTAACCGCTTCGATCAAGATACGTTCATGCGCAGGTTTCGAGAGCGCCAGCGCATCCGGGAACCGGTTTTCCAGATTTGAATGGTCGACATTGCCCGAATGAAAAATAATCGGCGTATTGCGCGCAACCAATTCCTCGGCCACGGGGAACACCTCTCCATCAGGCAGTCGGATATCCAGAACTGCGGCGTCAAAATCATCGCGCAACTTTGCCAAGCCGTCAGATACGGACCCTGCCGCAATCACCTCGGCTCCGGCCGCTTCAAGCGACATGACAATATCCAACTGAATAAGAAAATCGTCTTCTACAACAAAGACTTTGGCACCGGTAAGCTCGTCTGACACGTTTCGCCCTTTGGACTTGGAAAAGTTAACAAAACCCTAAACTTCGAAACAGAGCAATGCAATCTAAACGTGTGTTACGTTACGCATCCTGCGCGAGGCGCGCCTCTAGCACATCGAATGGCACGCCCGGCTCATCCTTTGCGCCGCGGATCACGAGCGATGTTTTGACACTGGCCACATTGTCGGCACTTGTCAGGTCTTCGGTCAAGAAACGCTGGAATGACCGCAAATCGGGGGCCACGCATTTCAAGATGAAATCCACCTCGCCGTTCAGCATATGGCATTCACGCACAAGCGGCCAATTCTGGCACTTGGTCTCAAACGCTGACAAATCGACTTCGGCCTGACTTACCAGCCCGACCATCGCGAATACCTGCACTTCAAAACCCAACTCGCGGGCGTCAACCTCGGCGTGATAACCGCGGATATAGCCTTGTTCTTCCAATGTGCGCACACGGCGTAGGCACGGCGGCGCCGAAATCCCGACGCGTTTGGCCAATTCCACGTTGGTCATGCGTCCGTCCGCCTGCAATTCAGCCAGAATCATGCGGTCAATTTCGTCAAGCTTTGTGCCGGGCATTGCGGTGTTCCTTGGTCAATGTTGGCAAATACTACGCGCAAGAAATCCGCTGCGCAATAATGTTTCACAAATGCGCAACATTATTTATGACGAGCCGCCCAAACCGTGATCATCGCGGGGGTTTCAACCCTGCGATGACGCCGCTATATCGAATGAAACACTGCATCAAAGGGCCGCCCGATATGTCTGATACGCGTCACACCAAAGTTCTGATCATTGGCTCTGGCCCTGCTGGCTATACCGCAGGCGTATACGCGTCCCGCGCAATGCTGGAACCAATTCTGGTGCAAGGCATCGAACCGGGCGGTCAGCTGACCACCACCACAGAAGTTGAAAACTGGCCCGGCGACACCGAAGTCCAAGGACCCGACCTGATGATCCGCATGGAAGCACATGCGCGAGCCATGGGCTGCGAAATCATTGGGGACATCATCACGTCGCTTGATCTGTCCAAACGCCCCTTCACCGCAACATCCGACAGCGGCACGACGTATACGGCTGATGCAGTGATCCTTTGCACGGGGGCGCGTGCAAAATGGCTTGGCCTGCCGTCTGAGGAAAAATTCAAAGGGTTCGGCGTCTCGGCCTGTGCAACCTGCGACGGGTTCTTTTATCGTGGCATGGAAATCGTTGTGGTTGGCGGCGGCAATACAGCCGTCGAAGAGGCGCTTTTCCTGACCAACTTTGCATCCAAGGTCACGCTGGTGCATCGCCGCGATGAATTGCGCTGCGAAAAAATCCTTGAACAACGTCTGTTCAAAAATCCGAAAATCGAAACGCTCTGGTTCCACGAAATCGAAGAAGTCTACGGCACCGATGCCCCCTTGGGCGTCGAAGGGGTAAAGGTCAAACATACCAAGACAGGCGAAATTACCGACCTGCCCGCCAAAGGCGTATTTATCGCAATCGGCCACGCGCCTGCGTCTGAACTGGTCAAAGACCAGCTTGAGCTTCATTCGGGCGGTTATGTCGCCGTCGAGGCAGGTTCGACCCGCACCGCCATCCCAGGCGTTTTCGCAGCTGGCGATTTGACCGACCACACCTACCGTCAGGCTGTGACATCTGCGGGAATGGGCTGTATGGCGGCACTGGACGCGGAAAAATTCATCGCTGAACAAGACGACTAATTGCTTCTTTTGGCCTAAAATACCGCCGCCGGAGGCCCCACAGTTGCAAATATGCGCCAAACCCAGCGTTTGACAAAGTTTGTTCTGGCGTGAACATACATTGCACGGCATACGTTCACGAGTGAACAAACCCTGAGTCGTGCGCAATGCCAATCGATACGCCAATCATGTCCAACGAAGACGAAGATCACCTCTTTCGTCTATTGCGTCAGCTTGATCTGACGCCTGACGCATCGCAGCGTGCGCTTGCGGCAGCCGTTGGCATATCGTTGGGGCGGTTGAATGCACAGTTGCGGGCCGCAACAGACGCAGGCTTCATCAAAATCATGGATCACGACAGCGCGGACAAACGCAAGCGCGTGGCCTACGCGATCACATCACGTGGCGGCTCCGAAAAAAACCGCCTGACCGATGCCTTCTTGAAACGAAAATTTACGGAATATGACGCACTACATGCGGAATTGACCGGCACAACATCGGGGCTTTCCCCGTTTAAGCATAGGACCAAACTGATGCAGAATAATCTTGCTCCCATTCCAGAGCTTTACGTCTCTTTTGACAGCTCCCAGAAAATGAAAATGGACGCCGCGGACCTGACCAGCCACGACCTGACACCGCGTCAGATTTGCGATCTGGAACTGCTGATGAACGGCGGCTTTAACCCGCTCAAAGGTTTCTTGTCAGAGGCAGATTACGATGGCGTTGTTGACAACATGCGCTTGGCCGATGGCACATTGTGGCCAATGCCAATCACGCTGGATGTCAAAGCGGATTACGCCGACACCATCGAAATCGGCCAAGACATCGCCCTGCGCGACCAAGAAGGCGTGATTTTGGGCACAATGACAGTGACCGACAAATGGACGCCAAACAAATCCAAGGAAGCTGAAAAAGTATTCGGTGCCGATGATCAGGCCCACCCTGCCGTCAACTATCTGCACAACACAGCGGGTGAGGTTTACCTTGGCGGCCCTGTCACAGGCATTCAACAGCCCGTGCACTACGATTTCCGCGCACGCCGCGACACGCCGAATGAATTGCGCGCCTATTTCCGCAAAATGGGCTGGCGCAAGGTTGTTGCGTTCCAAACACGTAACCCACTGCACCGCGCGCATCAGGAACTGACGTTCCGCGCCGCGAAAGAAGCCCAAGCCAACCTGTTGATCCACCCTGTTGTGGGCCTGACAAAGCCGGGCGACGTTGACCACTTTACCCGCGTGCGCTGTTACGAGGCTGTTTTGGATCAATATCCTGCGTCGACAACAGGCATGTCATTGTTGAACCTTGCCATGCGCATGGCTGGCCCACGTGAGGCGGTATGGCACGGTTTGATCCGTAAAAACCACGGTTGCACCCATTTCATCGTTGGCCGTGACCACGCTGGACCAGGATCCAACAGCCAAGGCGAAGATTTCTATGGCCCTTATGATGCACAGGATCTGTTCCGCGAGCATCAAGAAGAAATGGGCATCGAAATGGTCGATTTTAAGCACATGGTTTGGGTTTCCGAGCGCGCGCAATATGAAGCGATGGACGAGATCAAAGACAAAGATGATGTCACGATCTTGAACATTTCCGGCACAGAACTGCGTCGTCGTTTGGCCGAAGGTCTGGAAATTCCGGAATGGTTCTCATTCCCCGAAGTTGTTGCTGAACTGCGCAAAACGAAACCTGCGCGATCCAAGCAGGGTTTCACTGTGTTCCTGACGGGCTTTTCCGGCTCTGGCAAATCCACCATCGCCAACGCGTTGATGGTCAAGCTGATGGAAATGGGTGGCCGCCCTGTGACGCTGCTTGATGGTGACATCGTGCGTAAAAACCTGTCGTCCGAGCTTGGGTTTTCCAAGGAACACCGCGATCTGAACATTCGCCGCATCGGATACGTTGCATCTGAAATCACCAAAAACGGCGGCATCGCAATTTGTGCGCCAATCGCGCCATATGCAACGACCCGCCGCGCAGTGCGTGAAGACATCGAAGAATTCGGAGCATTCATCGAAGTGCATGTCGCCACTTCGATCGAGGAATGTGAACGCCGTGACCGCAAGGGGCTTTATAAACTGGCGCGTGAAGGCAAGATCAAGGAATTCACCGGTATCTCTGACCCATACGACGTGCCGGCGAACCCTGAAATGTCGATCGAAACTGAAAACGTCGAAGTCGACAACTGCGCGCACCAGATCATTCTGAAACTGGAATCAATGGGTCTGATCAAAGCCTAATTGCGAATGCCGAAAATTTGTGGCCAGCTACAAACCCTGTAGCTGGCCATTTTTTGTTAAGACTTGCCGTTTATACGGACATAATGTTGCCACATTCCCTCCCCAAAGGCGCCGAAATGTCCTGCGATTGTTTCTATGCAGGCAACAAAGAATTCGGGAATTAGCCAATGGAAAACTTCTTGCAACTCGGCGCGGATACATTGCGCAATCTGGTCACAGCATTTTCGACCCTTGTGGTTGTTGGGCTGGTGTTTTTGATTATCGCTATTGTTTTCAAGCCGAAAACATGGCGTGCAGACATGAAACGGGCGATGCCAGAATCTGGCGTGAATTTCCGGTTTTTCCTGTTTAATACCCTTATCAGCCTGCCAATCATGACGTTTGCGACCACGTATTGGGCGGGCGTTTTGCGCGATGATGGCCTGATACTGGTCAATCCAACCGCGTGGGATGTTTTGCCAGCGGCGCTGATGTTGTTCATTGTATTGTTTGTTAGCGATTTTGTCGGTTATTGGCGCCACCGGTTGGAACACACGCCGTTGTTCTGGCCCTCACATGCTGTGCACCACTCTGACACTGAAATGACGTGGCTGACGCTGGAACGGTTCCACCCTGTCAACGTCGCGACGACCGTCATGATCGGCACGACTGTTATGCTGATGTTGGGTTTGCCTGTGTGGGCGGTCATTTTTAACGGCTTGATCCGCCACTACTACGGTTATTTGCTGCACGCTGATTTGCCTTGGACCTATGGCAAATTGGGCAATGTGATTGTGTCACCTGCGATGCACCGCTGGCATCATTCGGTTGAGGTTGAGGCACATGACACCAATTTCGCCAGCATCTTTTGCCTGTTTGACCGCTGCTTTGGCACATTCCATATGCCGGGCACACGCGCCGAACGTCTGGGTGTGACCGATGACATGGGCACAACGTTCTGGAGCCAAATCACCTATATGTTTGAGCGCCGCGCCTATGACCGTTTCATGCGGTCGATTGGACGCAAACCAAAATCTGCGTCCCAATCGTAACGATTAATGAAGTGCGACAAGCGTCATGTCATTGGCCTGTGCCAGATGTGACGCAACATCGCGCGACGCAACAAGGGCGACCTGTTCACCATCGGCGTTATGCACAGCAAAAACCGCGTCATGCTCGGCCACTTCTGTTTGCACATCTTCAGGAAGGTCGGCCACATCAATCATTTTCAAATAGATTGAGCGTTCAGCGATTTCCATATGATTGATCTTGGTTTCCATCTGACTACCCCTTTCGGATATTGATTGTTTGCACAACGCGCTCGGGCACGGATCGGTTCAGATCAACATGCAAAAGCCCGTTTTCCATAACGGCCTCACCCACATCGACGCCATCTGCCAGAACGAATGATCGTTGGAATTGGCGCGCGGCAATCCCGCGATGCAGGAACACGCGCCCCTCGCTGTCGTCAACTTGACGGCCGCGGATCACAAGCGCGTTGTCCTCGACGGTGATGGACAGATCGGCCATCGAAAATCCCGCCACAGCAAGCGTGATACGGTAAGAGTTTTCTGACGATTGTTCGATATTATATGGAGGATAGCCGTCGTTGCCGGTTTTCGCTGTGCGTTCGACCAAGCGTTCCAGCTGCTCAAACCCCAAAAGGAACGGATGGGTTCCCAAAGCCAATTTTGTCATTCACCACGTCCTTAAATCCAAGCGACATTTCAAACGGGCCCCGTTTTGGCGACCCTAACCGAAATATGGGGATCAAATACGGAACCTACAAGAGGAACCATTAGGAGGAATCACCCCTTTGCGCGTATCACCAAACCCTAGACTGATGTGTAAGGCCCCGTTTCCATGAACAGTTCTGCCAAAATGGACCAAATCGACGTGCAGCGCATCGAACTTGCGGTTTTGCGCCAGGAACATCGTGATTTGGATGACGCGATCAGTGCCCTACAAGACCGCCACGCGGCGGATGTTTTGTCGATCAAACGACTGAAAAAGCAAAAGCTGGCGCTGAAAGACAAGATTGCCTCGCTCGAGGACAAGGTCACACCCGATATCATCGCCTAATTGCCGTTGCGCGGGGCGCTTGCATCGGTATAGTGCCGCTTTCTCAACCAGCAGGGGATCACCATGACCCAACCTTTGGTCGGCATTATTATGGGCAGCCAATCCGATTGGCCCACCATGCGCGAAGCAACAGAATTGCTTGATGCCTTGAACATCCCTTACGAGTCAAAAATTGTGTCTGCGCATCGCACGCCTGACCGCTTGTGGGACTATGGCAAAACTGCTGCGGACCGTGGTTTGCAAGTGATCATTGCGGGCGCTGGTGGCGCCGCCCATTTGCCCGGCATGATGGCCTCCAAAACCCGCGTGCCTGTTGTTGGTGTACCAGTGCAAACCAAGGCGCTGTCGGGTGTTGATAGCCTTTATTCCATCCTTCAGATGCCGCGCGGGTATCCTGTGGCGACCATGGCAATCGGGGCGGCGGGGGCGGCAAACGCCGGACTGATGGCCGCTGGTATTCTGGCGTTGCAGGACCCTGCCCTTGCCCAACGGCTTGACCAGTGGCGCGCTGATTTGTCGGCCTCAATTCCGGATGAACCACGCGATGAGTAACGTCAAAACAATCGGTATTCTGGGCGGTGGTCAACTGGGCCGCATGTTGTCGGTGGCGGCAAGTCGTCTTGGGCTGAAAACGCATATTTTCGAGCCTGGTGCAAACCCGCCCGCGGCCCATGTCGCGGACGCCGTGACAACCGCGTCATATGATGACGAGGCCGCATTGCGCGCCTTTGCCGAAGCGGTTGATGTTATCACTTATGAATTCGAAAACATCCCGACATCCGCACTTGATCTGCTTGAAGACTTGCGCCCGATCCACCCCGGTCGACGTGCATTGGCCACGTCCCAAGACCGATTGACCGAGAAGACATTTCTTCAGTCTCTTGGCCTGCAAACAGCCCCGTTCGCAACCGTTGACAACGCGGATGACCTGACCAAGGCGATTGCGGAAATCGGCACCCCTGCCATTCTGAAAACCCGCACGATGGGGTATGATGGCAAGGGACAAGCGCGCATCATGTCTGACGCTGACGCGGCCCAGGCCATTGCCGATATGAACGGTGCACCTGCCATTCTGGAAGGTTTTATCAATTTCAGCCACGAGGTGTCGATCATTGGCGCGCGAGGCGCAGATGGGTCTGTCGCCTGCTTTGATCCGGGCGAAAACGTGCACGAAGATGGCATTTTGCGCACCACAACGGTTCCTGCCAATCTGACACCCAGTCAGCGCACTGATGCTGTTTTGATCGCGGCCAATATCCTTGGTGCGCTTGATTATGTCGGTGTGATGGGTGTCGAGCTTTTCGTGACACCAAAAGGACTTGTGGTGAATGAAATCGCGCCACGCGTTCACAACTCTGGCCATTGGACACAGAATGGGTGTGCCGTCGATCAATTCGAACAGCATATACGGGCTGTCGCTGGATGGCCCTTGGGTGATGGATCACGCCATAGCGATGTGCAGATGGAAAACCTGATCGGGGACGATATGGACCGTCTTGACGAGATTGCTAAATCAAACGCTGCGGTCCACCTATATGGCAAATCGGATGTAAAACCAGGCCGCAAAATGGGCCACGTCAATCGGATCAAATGACCCACCTGCTGACGTCAGTCTAGCCCGAAGATCACACCGCTCCAGCTAAGGCCACGATCAAATCGTCCGCGTTCCAAGAACGCCATGACTTGCGCCATTACAAGCGGATTGTTCATCATAAATGTGTGGGTGACGGGCATTTCGATGTGATCAACCTCGCCCAACAAGTGCGTGCTTTCGACAGAAACCTTTCCGTCGTCGGGTCCGTCGATGAGCGTCGAATAAACCGGATTCAGGCTGCGCGTTCCGGCAATAATGCCAACCTCGACCTCGGCCAATCCAAGCGAATTGGGCAAGCTGCTGTCCTCTGTGCCAAGTTGCAAACCGGCAGGGCCGTTGACCCATTGGAACGGTTCAAAATCACCGAAAATATCGACAAGCTCTGATCCGTTGTTTGGCGGTCCAAGCATGACAACGCGGCCCATTTTATCGGGTCGGTTATTGTTCAACCATGCCCGCACCAGAATGCCGCCCATCGAATGGGTTACAAAATT
>CBFHME010000006.1:0-150998 GCA_965656885.1 Yoonia sp. | reverse complement strand
GGCAACGACTACTCGCTTGGCTGATACGGCCCCGAGTTCCGATGGATTTGTGCATTCAACACCGCGCCCAACAAGATCAGGAATGCGCTGATATAAAGCCAGAGCAGCAAGCCGATCACAGCACCAATGGAGCCATAGACTTCATTATACGAGGCAAAGTTGGTCAGGTAATACGACAAGCCAGCGGAAGCCCCGATCCAAAGCACGACAACACACACCGCGCCAATCGTGAACCACCGCCCCCGCTTTTGCGTTTGTGACGGACCAAAGCGGTAGAGCAGCCCAAGCGCCAGCAACAAGACAGCGAGCGCAATGAGCCACCGCAACCCTTCCAGCAGCCACGCGGTTGACCCTGGCAACGGAATGAAGGACAGCACAACGGGTGCGACCACAACGGCCAAAAGCGCGGTAATCGCCAGTGCCACAAGGCAAATCGTCAAACCCAGCGCCACAATCGCCTGCCAGATGCCGTTGCGCGCAGGCGATCCAGCAATCGCGTTCAACCCGCCCATCAAAGCGGCCACACCAGCGCGCGACGACCAAAGCGCCAGCGCAATCGACACGATCGTCGCCCAGCCCAATGCATCGGATCGCGCCAACAACAGCCGCCCGATTTGCCCTGCAAACAAATTATAGGCGTCAGGCGGAATGATCCCTTCTAGCAAGGCAAGCTGTTCACTGACGACGATGGGATCGGCCAGCAGGCCAAACACCGCAATCACCGCGGCAATGCCCGGAAAAACGGCGAACATTCCGAAAAAGGCCACGCCCGCAGCGATCAGGCTGATTTGCTTTTCGCCCGCGATTTTGACCACCTTTGTCAGGATGTTCCAAAGCCGGATCGCCAATGCGCTTGCAACCATGATGAATTCCCTTATCCGCACTGCATGTCGCACATTATGTTTTCAGCGTGCAAACTGCCAGCACAGAAATTTGATATATGGAAACTGCTTTGATTCAATGTCTTGTGCAGTGAACTTCATTTAGGCAGCGGTCAGCATCGGCGCAAAATCGCAATATGTGCGACGCATCACAAATGCAGATTGCGCCCCTGCCCTGAACCAGCCTAGGGTCGGTAAAAACCCCGAATGGACAGGCAACAATCACGTGACCACATTGACCACCCACATTACCACTGTGGCCGAGCATATTCATGACGTGCGACAGGACGGAAAACAGCTGATTGTCGCGATTGCAGGTGCGCCCGGCTCTGGCAAATCGACGCTGGCGGTGGAAATTGCGCGCCGCCTGATCCAGCAGCGCACCCAAGCTGTTGTTGTTCCGATGGACGGTTTTCACCTTGATAACACCGTGCTGGATGCCGCTGGATTGACCCACAAGAAAGGCGCGCCAGAAACTTTTGATGCAGCGGGTTTCTTGCGTATAATCAAAGCATTGAAGACCGAAGATAAAGTATATTTCCCACGGTTTGACCGATCCCAAGACCTGAGCATTGCGGGGGCGGTTGCTGTTGATCGCACGACACCTGTTGTGATCGTAGAAGGCAATTATCTGATGTTTGATGCCCCTGTGTGGCGCGAGCTGGCGGACCATTGGGACGTCACGGTGCGGCTGGATGTGCCGATGCCCGAATTGCGCGCGCGGTTGATCCAACGCTGGTTGTCACAAAATCTTGGGGCGGCGGCGGCGACACGGCGTGCCGAGATGAACGACCTGCCCAACGCGCGGGCCGTTGTCGAAAATGCGATTGCCTGCGACATCACGCTGCGCACCCATTCTTAATCCCCTGCTATACCGGAATGGTCATAGCAACCCGATTGTATACGCGATAAGATGCATCACCCGACTTACCGCTGCTGGTAGGTCTGTAAATGCTAAGGACAAATGCGCTGCCAAACGCCCTGCCCCCATTGACGGATCTTGTGGCTTGTCCGCAATGTGACACGCTGCATGCGGCCACTGCGCTGCCCGATCACGCACGCGCCCATTGCCAACGCTGCGGGCTGGTGATTGCCACCGCCCGCCCGACGGCGATTGCGCAAGTCCTTAGCCTTGCGATTACGGCGTTTGTGTTGATGATCGCGGCGGTCAGCTTCCCGTTTCTGGAGCTGGACGTGCAGGGCCGCCATAACAGCATTTCCGTATTGCAGGCCGTTCTTGCGTTTAACGATGGTATTGCGTTGCTGCTGGCCTTTGCGGTGGCGGGATTTATCGTGGTTTTGCCTCTGACCCGGTTGGCCGCGATTATTTACGCAATCAGCCCACTGGTGAGCGACCGCCCCGCAAGACGCGGCGCGAAACACGCCTTTGCGCTGGCCGAAATTTTGCGCCCTTGGAGCATGGCAGAGATTTTCATCGTGGGCGTATCCGTCGCGCTGATCAAAGTGTCCGGCATCGCCAATGTGACGTTTGGCCCCGCATTCTGGGCGTTTTCAGCCCTTGTTGTTATCACGGTCCTGAAGGACCAACTGATTTGTAGGTTTTCGATTTGGCAAGCGCTCGAACATCCCAAGGGTTAATCACCGCCCGAGAGGCTGGTCTGGTGGCCTGCCAGCGCTGTGGCCGTGTGCATCCGCTTGCCACGGCGCAATGCACCCGTTGCGGCGGCATATTGGAAAGCCGCGATGACAAAAGCATTCAGCGGGTTTGGGCGTGGCTGATCGCGGGGATCATCGCCTATATCCCCGCCAATACCTATACGATGCTGCGCACCAGCACATTGGTCGAGCAATCTGAATCCACGATTGTCGGCGGTGTTATTGACCTGATCCATTACGGCAGCTTTGGTATCGCGTTCATTGTTTTTGTGGCGTCTGTGGTTATTCCGATCGGCAAATTTGTGGCTGTTGCCTATCTTGCGTTGTCGGTGCAGCGCCGATCGGTTCTGAACCAGCATCAACGCCACCGCTTGTTCGAGGTGGTCGAATTTATTGGCCGTTGGTCCATGATCGACGTTTTTGTTGTCGCCATTTTATCGGCGCTGGTTCAGCTCGATAGTCTGGCGACGATTAACCCTGGAATTGCGGCGTTTAGCTTTGCTTTGTCGGTTGTCTTTACCATGCTTTCCGCCCAAAGTTTTGATGCCCGATTGATTTGGGATGCAGACAGGAATCGCAATGACGCATGACCCATCTATTCAGCCCGCATCGCTTGATGTGCGGCCCGTGCGACGCCCCATTTGGCAGCGCGTGTCGTTGGTTTGGCTGGTGCCTGTCATTGCATTGGCAGTGTCGCTTGCGGTGGCCTATCAAAACTACGCTAACCAAGGCACGTTGATCGAGATCAGCTTTGAAAATGCGTCAGGTGTGGCGGCGGATGAAACGGTCATCAAGTACCGTGACGTGACGATTGGCCGTGTTGAAAAGGTCGAATTTGCTGAGGGTCTGACGGATGTTCTTGTCTATGCGCGCATCGACAATAACGTGGTCCCTTACATGGATGATGATGCCAGTTTCTGGGTCGTGCGCCCTGACGTTTCCGTGCGCGGGATTACCGGGCTGGATACGGTTTTGGGCGGTGTTTACATCGAAGGGAACTGGGACACAGAAGCCGACGTGGGCCAGACATCATTTGTGGGTCTTGAAAGCCCCCCCTTGACCCGCGCAGGCCAGCGCGGTTCGGTGATTACCTTGCGCGGAACAGACGGCGGCGCATTGGCCGAAGGTGCCCCCATTTTGCACAAGGGGATCGAGGTCGGTTATTTGGAAGCGCCAGAGCTGTCGTTCAATGGCAACGAGGTGATCGCAGAGGCATTCATCCAATATCCGTTTGATCAACGCATCACATCGACAACGCGGTTTTGGGACACGTCGGGGTTTTCGATCCGGTTGGGTGCAAGCGGCGTGTCACTGGATGTGAATTCGCTGGCGTCATTGATCGAAGGCGGCATTGCGTTTGATACTGTTGTGTCAGGTGGACAACCCATTCGGGACGGGCAGTTGTTCGACATCTTTGATGATGAAGAAACCGCCCGCAGCAGCCTGTTTTCAAACCCGCGCCAAAATCAGGATGTGCTGAACCTGACGGTTCTGTTTGACAGTTCAGTCAGTGGCCTGTCCGCCGGATCAGAGGTACGTTTCCAAGGTATCCGCATCGGCACGGTGACCGATCTAAGCGCATTTGTTGTGCGCGAGGGCGATGCCCAAGTGGTGCGACTGCGCACCAATATCGCGATTGAACCGGGGCGGTTGGGGCTGGGTGAAAATGCCACGCCAGAGGACGCGTTGGCGTTCCTTGATGCGTTTGTCAGTGATGGCCTGCGGGCCCGAATGATTACCGGCAGTATCCTGTCGGGGTCATTGCAGGTCGAGCTGGTTCAGGTTGCAGATGCGCCGCCGGAAAGTCTGACATTAAATGACCAGACATACCCGATTATTCCGACGACAAAATCGCTGATTACAGATGTTGCAGCAACAGCCGAGGGTGTTCTGGAACGGATCAATGAACTGCCCGTCGAGGAGCTGATGTCGGGGGCGATTGACCTGATGGACAGCGTAGAGCGCCTTGTGAGCAACGATGATCTGACCAAGGTGCCAAGTGCGGCGATTGCGTTACTGGACGACACGCGTGGCCTGATCAACAGCGATGATACGGCGGCTGTGCCCGCTGAGTTGCGTGGCGCTGTGGCTGATATGCGCCAGACTGTTGCCGATTTGAACGCGCTGATCGTGGGCGTCAATGACGCAGAGGTCGTCGATAAATTTGCAGCCACCTTGGATGCCGCGAACACAGCAATCACAAACATCGAAGAGGCCACGCGCAATCTGCCTGCGATTACCGCGCGGGTCGAAGCGATTGCCGATAAGTTGTTTGCCATCGAAATCGAGGAAATGGTCACTGCGGCCAATCAGACGCTGGCGTCCATTGACCAGTTGATCGGCAGTGATGACACTGCGGCCCTGCCCGCCTCGCTTGCGTCTGCATTGGATGAAGTGCGCGCGTTTCTTGCCGCCGTCAACGAAGGTGGCGCGATTGAAAACGTGAATGCAGCACTTGCCAGTGCAAGCGCCGCCGCAGAAGCGATTGAGCGTTCGGTGCAAGGGCTGCCAAAGCTGTCGTCTGATGCATCCGATCTTGCCACGGACGCGGCCAAGCTGATTAACCAGACAGAAGCCTTGATCGCATCTTATGGCGACAGGTCGCGGTTCAGTGCCGAAACGCTTGGCACGCTGCGTGACATCCAAGCCGCCGCAGATGCGGTTACAAATCTTGCGCGCACGATCCAGCGCAATCCAAGTTCCCTTTTGACAGGACGTTAAACCCATGTTCCGACCGATCATATTTGTTGCTATCGCCGCTGTTTTAACGGCCTGTTCGGGCAGCACATCGCGCCTTGATATGTCGCAAGTGCAATCAGATCTTTCGCTGCGTGGGCTTGTCAGTTCCGCAATGGTGCGCACGGTGTCGCTTCCGACCTATGCCGCCGCAGAAGAGTTGGCGATCGAAACGCCCGAGGGGTTGATTTCATCTGACGCGGCCATCTTATGGGCCGATGATCCGGCGCGCGCCGTGACCCTGACGATTGCCCGCAACATGGGCGATATTCTGAACACCCAGGTCGGCCCTGATCCGTGGCCATTTGTCGGCCTGCCCGACGTGGCCATCGACGTGCGGGTCAGCCGTATGATCACCGGCGCAGATGGTGTGTTCGACCTAGAAGGCCAGTATTTCATCGGGGGCGACGGGATCGATTTTCCAAACTCGGCCAATACATTCGCCATTCAGTTCCCGGTGACAGACCCGACCCCCGCAGGCATCGCAAACGCGCAAGCCCGCGCGGTATTGATCCTTTCTGAACAAATTGCGCGTAAAATAGCGCGTTAAGGGTCACATCCCCGCCACAGAAGCGGATTACACAGCGAACGGCCCTTTTCACCGATGGGCCGCACCCACTATGCTGTTTGTCTAAGCAGCGGCACAGATCGCGCAGAAAGGCACAGCAGTATGAAGGCTTCAGACACCAAAGGCAGCATAATCGCCCACCGCAATGACGGCATGGGTGCGCGTGTGATTGCGATGCTTAATGCGGTGCGCGTTGCCCGCGATTACGGTGTGCCCTATTTCGTTGGCTGGACAACCCATGGCCGCACCCGCGAAGAAGTGCGTGATCCGTCATTCATCTTTCATCCCGATTACATCGCGGACAAATTTTTCGATGTCACGATCATGTCGGAAATCTATGATGATCTGATCGACCTTTCGACCGTGGACAGCCACAGCTGGACCGAGGAAAAATTCCGCAAGGCGCTGAAAAAGGGCAAGTCGTTTATGTCGGGCGCTGCGATGGGTGTCATTGTGTTGCCTTGGGAAAACGAAGCTGATGTTGCCAAACGGTTGCCGGATTGCATCGATGCGTTCACGTTTTCCGATCCCGTCCAAGAAATGGTCGCCAAAATCGTTGACGTATTCGCGGGCAAGACGCTGACAGCTTATCACATTCGCCGTGGTGACATTATCTCCGATCCGATTGCATCCAACAAACTGTGGCCCAACAAATTCATTCCGCGCGAATTTTATGAACAGCATCTTGATCTGACATTGCGCGACCCGAATGCCCAAGTGCTGTGTTTCTCGGACACTCCGATTGAAGTTGAGCGGCTCAAGGCCAAGGCCCCTGACCGTGTGCAAGGTTTCAAGGATTTGTTGGGCGACCGCGAATTCACAACCGGCGCGCGCGATTTTCTTGAACTTTACGCAATGTCGCGTTGTCGCCAAATCTTTGGCCCGCCGTCATCCGCGTTTTCGCAAACGGCCATGACCATCGGCGGCTCGTCCTTGGATGCGGTGCAAGACGCCCTGCCAAAGGAAGAACAATCCGCCGCGATGGACCGTATGACAGACCGGCTGGAATCAAAGTCGGACCTGTTTTTGAACATGGGTGATGTGGGCCAATGCCTGCATTTCTTGATCGAACACCAAGCGGAAAAAGAAAACTCCAACCGCGCCAAACGTATTATCCGCGAGTACATGGAAGACGGTTTGGATAAATCGTTTGCCTATCAGTTATTGTGCGAACTTTCGGTTTCGGCGGGTGAGTTGGATTATGTCGAGCGGGTGCGCGATCTGGCTTATGCGCGCCCCGTCTATGTCGACGATTCAATGGCTTACGTGAATTGTTATTCCGGCATTAACCAGCTTGTGAATGGCGATTGGGACACCGCGCATCAGCGTATTCAATCAGCTGTCTGGTTCCGCCCGTTGGAACCCATGACGCATGGTGTGCAGAACCATGCATTAACGGCTGGGGTGCTAACCCCGCAGAATTTTTACCCCTTTGACACCGATATGGTGCGCCAAAAGGGCAGCGTGTTCCCCAACGGGAAAAAGGCGCTGAGCGAGCTGAACCAATTTGCGCCCAAGGGCCACAAAGAAGGCGCACGTATTGATTTCCACCCTTGGGACATTGTTGTGCGTGATTGGCGCATGTCGATGGGCAAGCGGTTGAACCGCGCGTTTTCGAACAAATCGAAGATC
Organism: Yoonia sp.; assembly: GCA_965656885.1. GTDB lineage: Bacteria > Pseudomonadota > Alphaproteobacteria > Rhodobacterales > Rhodobacteraceae > Yoonia. Next base: position 143,564 of record CBFHME010000006.1, on the reverse strand, counting down.
CTCAAGAACATCCAAATGCTAGAGCGGTCGTTTTCCAAGAAAGAGGGCAGCGCCGCGCTCATCAGTGCGATTGGTGTCTTGCAACGCGGTTTGGGTGAGCTTGATACAGCGTTGAACAGTCAGCGGCTTGCCATAGAAATGGCCCCCGAGGTTGCGATTTATCGCAAGCGCATGTCGGATGTTTTGTTTGAGACTGACAACGATCAAACCGCCTTGATGCAGCTTGAAAAAGCGGCTGAAATGCACGGCGAACACCCTGCCTATATGGTCGAGATGGCGCAACGTTTCTGGAAGGTGAAACGCCGCGACGAATGTGCAAAAATCCACGATCGCTTGTTCGAGATGGACCACAATTACGTTGAAATCCATCTGATGAATGCTGACATGCTGCGCCGCGACAAATCACGGGTCGAAGACGGGCTTGTGGCGATCAACCGCGCGCTTGATCTTGCGCATGGATCGCAACGCCTGATGTCCCAAAAGGGGCGTATCCTGATGATGTTGAACCGTGCAGAGGAAGCCCGTGAGCTTTATGAAAACATCGTGGATTGGGGCCAAGGGACCGAACACACCCATGTCGAAATCCTGCGTCAATTCCGTGCCTTGGGCCGTGAAGACATTGCAGAAGGGCTGACCAAGCGGTCGATCTATGACTTTGAGTTGGTCAAGGAAATGGCTGGCGATTAAGCCAGCCCGACCCACGCCCCATCGCGTTTTGATGACCGCACACAGGCGTCCACAAATTGCACCCCTGCCAATCCGTCGTGCACGGTTGGAAAGTGCACTTCGGGAGGCACGGGCGCGCCTGTGCGGTGGGCTTCAATCGCGATTGCGGCCTCTGAATAGATGTTTGCGAACCCTTCCAGATATCCCTCTGGGTGGCCGGGGGGAATGCGTGACATGCGGGCGGCTGCCGCACCTGTCCCTGCCCCACCGCGCGTCAGCAGCCGTTTGGGTTCGCCGAATGGTGTGAACCACAGCTGGTTGGGGTTTTCCTGGCTCCAATCAAGCCCGCCTTTTTCGCCAAAGACACGCAGCCGCAAACCATTTTCGTTGCCCGGCGCCACTTGGCTGCACCACAACATGCCCCGCGCGCCGCCGTCATAGCGCAGCATCACATGGCCGTTGTCATCAAGCGCCCTGCCCGACACGAACGATTGCAAATCGGCTGACAATTTGTCCAACGTCAACCCTGTCACAAAACCAGCCAGATTGAACGCATGGGTCCCAATGTCGCCAGTCGCGCCACCCAGCCCCGATTTTGCGGGATCGGTGCGCCAAGCGGCTTGTTTGCTGTCGTCTTCTTGGGTCAGCCAATCTTGGGCGTATTCCACATTCACGACGCGGATGTCGCCCAATTCACCTGCTGCGATCATTTCGCGGGCTTGGCGGATCAGCGGATAGCCGGTGTAGTTGTGGGTCAGCACGAACAGCGCGTCACTGTCTTCGGCGGCTTTCACCAGTTTACGCGCCTCGGGCAACGTGGACGTCAGGGGTTTGTCGCAAATGACATGGATGCCCCGTTTCAAAAACGCGCGCGCGGCGGCGTAATGCACGTGGTTTGGGGTGACAATCGCGACAGCCTCGATCCCGTTTTTCAAACGGGCCTCTCGGATCGCCATAGCGTTGAAATCATCATAGGTGCGGGCCGGATCAAGCCCAAGCGCCTGCCCTGATGCGCGGGCCTTTTCAGGTGTCGACGACAATGCGCCAGCGACCAGTTCATAACGGTCATCCAAGCGGCTGGCGAACCGATGCACAGCCCCGATAAACGCGTCATTGCCACCGCCAACCATGCCCAAGCGAATACGTGTCATGTCAATGTCCTTTGGTTCTTAGATGCCAAGCATGGCGTTATTGGTCGCGACATCAACGTCGCCGCCAGCAAAGTCGTCGAACGCGCGATCGGTCACGCGGATGATGTGGTCACGCACGAATGCGGCCCCTTCGCGGGCGCCATCTTCGGGATGTTTGATCGCACATTCCCATTCGACAACCGCCCAACCGCCAAAGTCATTGGCCGCCATTTTGGCAAAGATCGCTGCAAAATCAACTTGGCCATCGCCCAGAGACCGGAACCGTCCGGCCCGATCTACCCATGACTGATAACCGCCATAGACACCTTGGCGCCCTGTTGGATTAAACTCCGCATCTTTGACGTGGAACATCTTGATGCGGTCTTTGTAGATGTCGATATTGTCAAGGTAATCAAGACATTGCAGCACGTAATGGGACGGATCATACAGCATATTACAGCGGCTATGACCGCCAAGACGGTCAAGGAACATCTCGAACGTGACGCCGTCGTGCAGGTCCTCGCCCGGGTGGATTTCATAGCAAAGATCGACGCCGCAATCCTCGGCATGGTCCAGAATGGGGCGCCAGCGCTTTGCCAGCTCGTCAAATGCTTGATCCACCAGCCCCGCGGGGCGCTGTGGCCAAGGGTAGACATATGGCCATGCCAAAGCGCCTGAAAATGTCGCCTGTTCGGTCAGGCCCATGTTCTTGGACGCGGTCAAGGCCAGCTTTACCTGGTTCACGGCCCATTCCTGACGTGCCTTTGGGTTGCCCTGCACGTGCGGTGCGGCAAATGCATCAAACGCCACATCATACGCAGGGTTCACGGCGACAAGCTGTCCTTGCAGATGTGTGGACAGTTCGGTGACCACAACGCCATTTGCCGCCGCCAAGCCCGTCACCTCGTCGCAGTAATCGGTTGAGGCGGCGGCCTTTTCAAGGTCGATGAAACGCGTGTCCCAGCTGGGTAACTGCACACCTTTATACCCGCAATCGGCCGCCCATTTGGTGATACCGTCCCACGTATTGAACGGCGCTTCATCGCCCGCAAATTGCGCCAAGAATAACGCTGGCCCTTTGATCGTTTTCATCTTTTCCACGCCTCATCATGTCGATTCTTGGATCAACTATAACGATTTAGGAAACGATGAAAAGCCAAGCCCGCACAGCCCGTTTTGCAACGGGTCTGTGGGACGGGACGGCCTTAAAACTTGGCGATCAGATTGATAAATGCGCCTTGGTCATCATGCGTCAGGTCAGTCAGATCATCCGAGAACGTCCCGAAGTTATACCCGACGCCCAGCTTCACGTTGTTGCCCAAGTGTTTGTAGACCGCGCCAAGCACACCGGTTTCGGTTGTGCCTGCAGCCTCAAGCCCAAGCGAGCGCACCTCGATCAATGCGTCCCAATCATGCACAAGATGGTAGCGCGCGTTTGCAACAGCCAACCATGCATTATTGTCTGTGAACGCTGACGTCCCATCCATTGCCGATTGGGTTGACCGGTAGCCCAGTTTACCGCCGATCGTCCAATTCCGATCCACGTCATAGGATGCGTCAACCGACATGACATGACTGCGCTGGCGCGGACCTTCGTCGCCGGTCGCGTCACGCAGACCATACAGATCATAAAGATAGCGGTAGCGCGCCAAGATATTCAGGCGGTCGTCTTCGATCGGGCGATAGGCATAGCCAAGCACAACATCAGCATAGTTGCCGTCCAACAAATCGCTTTGATCTGTTTCGGAACGGGCAAGGTCGGCATCAATCACCACACGTTGCACATCATCAATTTTGTAGGACGCAGAGGCAGACAGCAGCAGCGTATCGGACGCGACATCCACGCCTGCTGCCACGCCTTCTTCTGTGCGGTATTCCAAACGTCCCGATGCGCTGATGACCTCGTCTTCGAAAATCACCCCAAACGACAGCGCCTTGCGATCAAAATCATAGGTGTCGCCGTTGCGCACCTGACCCATCTCGAAGGCTGTGGTCAGACGCAGAACATCTGTCGGCTGATAGTCGAGACCGTAAGCCGCGGTAAGGGATTTGTGACGCCCGAACATGTCATAGCTGTTTTCACCAAAGACAGCGACTTGATCGTTGATCTGTTCCCGACCACCAACGACAAAGCGGCCCTGATCGCGTCCGCGCAGGTCAATCCCGTCAAGTGACCGGTTGGGGTCAATTTCGTAGCCAGCGTAGCGTGTATTTCCAAGATCATCGCTGTAATTCGCACCGATGCGCCCACCGACACCTGTGGTCCCGTCAGAGATTTCAGCCGAAACACCCCAGCCATTGCCAAACCCGTATGTGCCGCCGATGCCATAGCGATTATTGTCATCAAGACCTGTCGCCCGCACCGTGGCCTGCCCGAAGACATAGACGCTATTGTCATCGTTGGGGGCAAAGGTGACGCGTGCTGCAACGTCGGTGCGTTGGCCCGGGTCAGTCCCGCCAGAGCGGTTTTGGTTTTCGATACCCACGGCATAGGACAGCGTATCACTGGCTTGAATGGTGGCTTCGACACGGCCGCTGACGTCTTTTTCACCGACACCGTTTTGGTAGCTATCAATCGTCAGGCCAACAGTCACACGGTCGGTAACCGCGGCATCAGCATAAACGCCAAAGAACTGTTCATCGCCTGTGACCGCAGTTGTCTGTGTGTCCAGACTGCTGAAACCCGCCGTGCGTTTTTCAAAATAGCCGCCGATGGCGCCGTCCATCCCAAGCCCAAGATCAACCAGACTGCTATTGGCGGATACTTTGATCGCCTCGCCTTGCGTCCCTGCGGCGACGACGTCGCTGACAATCAGACCACCATCAGCCGAGAACGTGCTGTCAAATCCGGTTCCTTTTGATTTTGCATATTCAAGTCGCACATAGGTTTCGTCCGACACTTGATACAAGACGTCAGCCCCGACCAGTTGGTGATCGGTCGCGCCGGTTTCGTCTTGCATGCCAGACACGCCGACACGCAGGTTATCTGTCACCCAGCCTTCGGCGCGGCCACCGTATGCGTAGCCATCCAAGTCACCTGCGTCCGGCTGGTATTCGTATTGCGCAACAAGGACGACTTCGGCATCCGACGATGTGCCGCCTGTGAACAACCCGTCAGATGCAACGGATTGAAGCGGACGTGAAAGCGATACGATCCCTTGGATATAGTTGACTTCATAGTCGCGCCCGGCAACCAGTACGCGGGTTTCAGTCACCCGTCCTGTGTCAGGGTCGCGCAGCTGGATGCTAATCGTTTCAGACGCCGCAGCAATATCTTGGCGGTCAAGGAAGAACACGGTGCCGCCCGTGCCAAGGAACGTATCACGCTGTGGCAGCATATCGGGCTGCGCGGCATAGGCCAGCACGCGCGCGCGCGCCTCGCCCGCCGATGTTTGGTCTTGTGTCGCGAACCCAGCAGAAAGCCCATAAAGCGCGCGATCGTTGCGCACAAAACCGTTGTCGCCGAGATCACTGTCAAAATTGCCCCATTGCACAAAATTGGCTTCTTTTTCGATACGCACGAAAATTTTGCCCGCTGTTGGTGTCCGGTCTTCTGAGGTGCTGTCATCGCCATAGGTCGGATACAAATCACGCGGATCGACACGGTCAAGCAAGGTGCGCGGATCGCGTGCGTCAAGATTGCGGAAAATCTCGTCCAGTGGGCCTTCGCCGGTATCGACAGATGCAGTGATCCGCACGCCGTTTTGTGTTTTGCCATCTGCATAAAATGCCGCGCGGCCGGTGGCATATGTGGATGTTTCATTGGTCAGGCCATCGGTGCGCTGGCCATATGTCAGATCAACCGTACCAACGGTGAACCATTCAGAGCGGGGGATGGTGACATCACGGGTCAGATTAACCGCTTGGCCCGCACCCGTCACGGACACGTCAACACCGTAGTCACCAGCAGGCAAGATACGTTGCAACACAAATGACCCGTTCCGGTCTGTCTTGACCGCTTCGCCCAGTGCCAAAACACGCGCGCCAGCAGCAACATTTGTGCCGCGCACGGTGATGGCCCCGCCGCCCACGGGAATACGACGGCGGGCTGTGTTGTCGGCCCCGTCTTCGACGCCTTCGATACCGCCAACAAGTGAACGGTTTTGCAATGATACGGCAGCAGTTTCATCATACCGGCCCGCGGCGTCATAAACGCGGTGAACCGCCACGATGCTTTTGCCTTGGGGCATCACGATGTTCACTGATCCGTTGGGTGCAATCGGTGTGACAGCCAAGGTGCGTGGACCGCCAAGCGCCGCCAGATCAATGATGCGCACCTCTGCCCGAGAGACATAGGCAGGATAGTTCAGCGCGGATTGCAGTGTCACAACATCCCCTGCCCGCACTGGTCCATTGATCCCGACCGTTTCCAGATCAAGCCGCGGTGTCGCGCCAAGGCCATCAAACGTGACCTGCACGTCAGCATTTGCCAGCGCGACATCGGTGCGACGCACAGCTCGCCTGATCGGAAGGTCGGTGGATGTATCGCCAGCAATCGCATTCCCGTTGATAGAGATCACGAACCCTTGTGGGCCAGTGGCCGGGCTGGTGGCGTTTTCGGTGTTTGCGCCGACAGGAATAGCAACCGCGCTGCCTGCATTTGCAGGTTCGCAGCCGATGGGCAGCACGTCAAAGTCCGCGCCACAATCATCAATTCCCTGCGCAGAGGCCGATAGGCCAACCACCGAAATTGCGGTGGCCCCAAGCAGTCGTGCAAATGTTGCGTTACGTTTCATCATCATACCATTTCCTACTGCAACTGCTGGATTGTGCGTTCAATCAACAGGCGATACCGCCCATTTTCGCGCCACGCATCACGCACCAGTCGCTCAACCATATCAAGTCTGGATCGCGCAATGCTGCGACCCTCGCCGTTTACATAATAACTTAGACGCAGCACCGACGGCACATCGCGTAGTTGCTGCACAAGCTGACCGACACCCGCGACAAGCGCCGCTGTCGGGTTTGCGGTTTCGCCGACGAATGCAGCGGCCATCAGGTCAATATCAACCACGTTCGAAATCGCCGCGCCAAAGTTCAGCTTGGCCGCTGTGCCAGGCGTGACCCGAATAACGCGCGGGTTTTCCGTTGTGACGCGGTAGCCTGTGGGCAACGAACGCTCGTCCAGCTTAAGCGTGAAGTTCGATCCGATCGCCGCCGGAAGCTCTGCGCACGGCACAGAGAACAGGCCATTTTGATCGGTCGTGATGATCGTTCCGTTCACGGTTGCAAGACGCACATTCGGGATCCCCGGTTCATGCGGTGTGCCCGTGTCAGGGTCAGCAGATGGGGCCAGCTTTCCTTTGCCGCCGTCATAGGTTTGATCGGACACGGCATTGGTGTTTGGTGCTGTCGCCCCGTCTGGATAGCCGTTCATGTTGCGGTCATCAAACACGCGACCAATGATGTCGGCGCATTCGAATACGGCCTCGGGGCGGCGCGTAATCGTTGCCTCTGCGATATTGGACACAACGTTTCCGCCATCATCCAACATATAGGCCCGGTTTGTCATTTCACCCCGTTCACCAACGACACGCGCGTCAAAGGTAATGGTGATCAGCTGGCGTGGTTCCAGCGTGACATCCGACCAGATCAGTTGACGGCCACTGACAGTAGGTGCGGGTGTAGCAGCCCCATCAAAACGCGCAGAATCTGGCGTGTAGATAACGCCTGCGGGCATATCATCTATTACAGTCAGGTTGGCTTCGCGGGTGGCCAGACGGTTTTCAAACGTCAGGGTGTAGGTCACGGTATCGCCCAGCATGACATTCGACGGTGTGACCGTCTTGATCGCGGCAATGTCCGGGTCAGCCCCGCCGATCACATCGGTTGTTGCCGAAACACCCGCGATCAACAAATCACTGATCGCCAAGACGGTGTTGATACCTTCGGGATAGTTATTGCCGCTGGTGTCATAGGTCACCGTCAAGACGATTGTACCGGTTGTCATCGGTGGCAAGCTGATGTCACCTGTCACCAAGTCGATGTCCGATACGCCGTTGTAATCAGGGTTTGCGCCCCCGGTTCCGTCAAACCCGCCGATGACAACCGTTTGCGGACCAGACAATGTTGCAGGCGCGATAAACGGCACCAGATTGTCTTCGATCGTCATATTGGTCTGGGTCACGTTGCCTGTATTCTCAACGGTCATTGTGAACACAACCTGGCTCAGGTCTGGGCCTATGCGCGTTGGAATGTCGGCTGTCTTGGTGGCCTCCATGCCGGATTGTTGCGGGATCGCCAATTCTGTCGGGTCGTCTGATGTATTGCCATCAGTGTCGTCACCATCATCAGAAATGTTGGTCAACGGCACACCGGACGGTGTGACAACCTCGACTTTCGCGGTATTCTGAATGCCGCCCGCGTCGATGTCTTCTTGTTGCAATGTATACAGCACCGTGAAGATCAGGGTTTCGCCAACCATCACCTCTGTTTCAGACGCACCTTGGGTCAAGGTGATGCTGTCTGGTGTCAGGGCGGTTCCCGCGTCATCGGCCCGCGTCAGCGTATCCGTCAACACAAGATCAGAAAGCGTGACATTGCCCGCGTTAGTGACAGCGATTTCAAAGGAAACCACTTCGCCAGCCTGCACAAATACGCCATCTGCGATTGGATCAATCGTTTTGACGACATCAAATGCAGGCGCCGCTGTGATTGGAAGCATTGTCGGATCATCAACCAGATTGCCATCTGACGGATCACCATTGTCGGACACGTCAGACACCAATTCATCCGTCGGTGAAACGCCGCTTACGGTTGCGGTGTTGGACAGACCACCAGCATCCACATCGTCTTGGGTCAGGTCATAGCTGACGATCCAACTGCGCACAGAACCGGATGCCAGCGGATCGCTAGCGGCCCCTGCCCCTTGGAGCGTGACGGTCACATCGGCCGCGTCAATCGCGGCCCCATCAGCACGCGACAGCGTATCTGTTGGTGTTACATCCGACAGGGTGACATTGCCCGTGTTGGTGGCCGTAATCACAAATGCGACTGTATCGCCCGCCTCTGAACCTGCCGTTTGCAGCGTCTTGACCGCGTTGATGGACGGGCCGGGAATAATCTCGACCACGGTTGGGTCGTCGGACATATTGCCGTCTAGGTCGTTGCCATCGTCGGACACGTCAAACACTTCGTTTTCAAACGGATCAACGGCATCAGCGCGCGCCGTGTTTTCAAGGCCACCAGCATCAATGTCTTGGAAACGCAGGTTGCGGACACCGATAAAGATCCATGTCTCATCAACATCCAAGCGATCATCATTGTTTGCATCACCACTGACATAGGCGAATGGCGTATCAAGGGTGATTGGCGTGCCATCAAGACGGGTCATCGTGTCGGAAATGGCAACATCATCCAACGTCAGGTCGCCGGTGTTTTCCACCTGCAACGTAAACGTCACCGGGCTGCCTGCGATTGAGCCACCGATCACGGCTGTCTTGGTGACTTCCATTGCGCCAGCGGTTGGGATGCTTTCGATCTCGGAACGGGCGTCCACAGGCGGGATCGTGTTGAATGGATCGCGCCCTGTAACCGTGGCTGTGTTGACGATAACCCCTGCATCGACATCCGCTTGGGTCACTTCATAGGCCAATGAACAGGTTGCATCAGTCGCATCCACATCCAAGCGGGCAATCACACAGCTATACCCCGGATCAGCAAAGTCATCTGTGATCTCAAGATCAAACAGCGTGACGTTGCCAGTATTTTCAGCTGTGAATACATAAGTCACCGCTGAGCCAACCGCCCCAAATGGATCAGGAGAGCCAACTTTGCTAAGTGTAAGTGCCGGGGCTGCTCTTGGCATATCGACGGTCAGTGACGTGGTATCCCCAACACCGCCGCCCACAGGCGTCACCGCGGAAACGGCTGCCGTGTTCACAAGCGAGCCACGATCAACGTCGTCCTGGCTCACTTGATACGTGCCTGTGCATGTCTCTACACCCTTAGGTGCAAGTTCAGGGATCGTGCAATCCAGCGCAGGGATCAACGGATCAGTCGCCACCACAGATGTCAGCGTCTGGTTTCCGGTATTCGTGATCGTCAGCGTATAGGTCAGAACCTGATTTACTGCCGCCACTGGCAGTGTCGCAGCAGATTTTTCAATCGCAATTGAAGGTGCTGCATCAACCAGTGTGGTCACCACAGATGGATCAGAAATGACCGGCACATTATCTACGCCGAACAATGTCTGGGCATAGGCCTCATTTACGACTTTACCCGCATCAAGATCATCCTGGTTGATGGCGTAGATTCCCTCGCAGGTCACGGTTTCACCCGCCCCAAAGACAGGATCGGTATCTGTCGCGGTAAAGCAGACAACATCGCTGTCCAGCCGCGTGTCGATCACCGTAACATCGCCGACAAATGGGACTTCACCATCATTGGTCACGACAAATGTATAGGTCAGCGTGTCATCGACTTCGTCAAACAAGTTTGCAGCGTCGATTGAGCCATCTGGGTTTTTGACGTCTTTCAACGACTTCACGATCGTCAGCAACGGTTCACCGTCAGCGGGGACAGTTTCGGTCGCGATCGGTGTTGTGACCCCACCTGATAATGCTGTTGCCGCGTTGGTCACAACGGTCAACCGGACATCAAGCGACGTCACGGTGTAATCCGCTTCACAGACCAGAACACCGTCTGGCGCCAGTCCACCCGCGGGCAATGCGGGACAATCAACGCTTGCGATACGGTTGTCGGTCACGTCCACCGCATCGGTCAGGGTAAGGTTCCCTGTGTTCGTCACAGTATAATTATACCGCACGACCGCATCCGGTACGAAATATTCCGACAAGATATCGGTATGGGTGACACCATCCACAGTGATCGAAATCGCTTCTTTCACCATCGCAAGCGCAGAGGTTTGCAATGCCGGTGTCGTTGTCGACGATGGCACGCTGGTTGCGCGTGGGTTCGATGCGGTGGCCGTGTTGGTCACGCCGCCTGCGTCGATATCATCTTGGGTCACCGCATATGTGCCGGTGCATGTCAGGCTGTCGTCCGGCGCCAACGGTGCGGGTTCGCACACGATAATGCCACCAGCATCAGAGATCAGTGGGTCGGTGATCGTAAAATCATCTTCCAACGTGATGTTGCCCGTGTTGGTGATTTCAAACGCATAAGACAAAACATCGTCAACGGCCGAGAATGTCGGCCCACCAGCGGTCAAGGATTTCACCAGTGCGATTTCCGGTTCTGGCGCAATCGCGAGGGTTACAGGAATATCTGTTTCGTCGTTGACGGGTGTTCCGATGGGGGGGGTTGCTGTGCTTTGGGCGGTGTTTGCGATGCCGCCTGCGTCGATGTCGTCTTGGGTCAGCGCATAGGTCACCCGGTAGGTCGCGGTTTCCCCGGTTTGCAAGGTCCCTGCCCCCGAGCCTGCGTCGGCGCTAAAGAAGGTCGGGCCCGATGTCAGCGTGAGCGCCGTGCCGTCTGCGCGGGTCAGCCCGTCATCGGTCACGGTCACATTTGTCAGCGTCACATTGCCGGTGTTTTCAACATCAATTTCAAACCGCACAATCGCGCCAAGCGTGGTCGGACCATCTGTGATCCGCTTGGTTGTCTCGATGCTTGGGTCGGGCGCAATCGCGATGACTGTCGGCGACGATCCGGTGCCCGCACCATTGTCAGACACATCCGATACCGGCGTATCAGACGGATCAAGACCACTGGCCAGCACAGAGTTATTGATGCCGCCGGCATCCACATCGGCTTGGGTCAGCGTATAATCCACAAGATAGGTCCAGATCTGGCCCACCTCGAGCACATCCGCCACGCCGGTATCACCACTGTCGTAAACGGCTGTGGGTGACGGGGTCACTTGCACGCCATCCGCGCGGCGCAACGTGTCCACAAGTGTGATCGTGTCCAAGGTCACATTGCCATCGTTTTCAACGGTGACCGTGAACTGCACATCCGCGCCATCCACCAGATCGGCGGGCAGCGTCGACACGGATTTCAGCACGACAAGTGATGGATCAGGGTCTTCGACCGTGACCACTTCGTCAGCGGTCGCAGGCGTCGGCGCAGTTGCACCCGCAGGCGGCGTGGCACTGGCCGTGACCGTATTGGTCAGGTCAAGTCCCGCATCGATATCGGCCTGGGTCACAAGATATGTCGACGTGCGCACCGTCACATCGTCAGGGGCAAGGCTGGCGATCACATTGTTGGCGATCGACAGATTGGCCGTGCCGGCTTGGGTCGTATGCGCATCTGTCAGCGTCACATCTGTCAGCGTCACATTGCCGGTATTGGTCACTTCATAGGCATAGGTGATCGTCTGACCGGCCACCACATCCGCATCATCCGATGCAAGCTTGGTCACGCTCAATTCAGGCGTCCGCACGGACGGCACCGTCAAAGACACATCATTGGTCAGCATGCCGCCAAGCGGATTGGGGGCGGTCACGGTCGCCACATTGGTCACGCCGCCTGCGTCCACATCACCTTGGGTGGTGGTATATGTCGCCTCACATTCCAGCGTTTCGGTCGGCGCAAGCCCTCCCGCCGGGAACGCATCGCACGTCACAGCATTGGGCGCCACGATCTTGTCGTCGGTCACAGTCGGCGCGCCCGTCAGCGTGATATTGCCGCTGTTAATCACGGTATATGTATAAACAATCGTCTGCATATCACCGTCAAATTCGGTCACAGAGGCCGCCTTGCCGATGCTGACCTCTGCCTCGCGCGTTGGACCATCAATCGTCACGGTGCTGCTGTCATCAACCGGATCAGACCCCGGTGTTGCTGGCTGCGCTGTGACAGACGCCATGTTCACAATCTCGCCCGCGTCGATGTCAGACTGCAAAACAGTGTATTCAAACGAACAGCTTGATGTGTCCTCGACCATCGGTGCCAATGTCGCAATCGTGCAGCTTTCGCCCGGGAACAGCACATCCGTGACAACCACGTTGTTCAACGTCACGTTGCCGGTGTTTTCAACGGCAATCGCATAGGTGATCACCTGGCCGGGGTCGGTAAAGCGGACCACACCGGAGGCCACTGTTTTCTCAAGCGCGATACCCGCATCCAGCGGGTCAAGCGGATACGTCGTGGTCCCCGTTTGCGACAAAGGCGCACCCGTCGGGTCAGAGCCCGTGGCCGTCGCCGTATTTTCCAGAACCTGCGCATCAATGTCATCCTGCGTCACGATATAATCGCCCGTGCAGGTCGCAAATTCAGTAGGTGCAAGCGTCAGAACCGCAGGGTCAACAACCCCGTCAAACGTACATGACAACGCATCCAGCATCGGGTCATCCACCAAAATGCCAGAGATCGTCTACGCACCGTCATTCGTCACCGTGATCGTGTAGCTGACCGTGCTGCCAACAACCGCAGGATCATCCGCAGAGGCCGCCACCTTTTCCACCAAAAGCGATGGGTTGTCTTCGCCCGGCACCAGCACAGCCACCGGATCAGACACAACTTCTGTGGTGCCAAACTGGGTCTCGCCGCTGGCCGTGTTTTTCACAAACGACTGTAGCAAATCACCCACCGCAACGGCCGGATCGGGATCCTGACGGATCGCGTCAAAATCGGCCTGCGTCACCGTGTAATCAGCAAAACAGCTGATCGTTTCACCCGGGCGTACATCAGGGTCATCCGTGCTGGTTTCCCAACACAAAATCGGATCCACAAATTTGTCGTCATTGATGTAAATCGGGTTCGCAAATGCCGGCAGCGTCGCCCCCGTCGAGGAATTCATCACCTCATAGGTATAGCGGATCACGTTGTCGGTCAGGCTGAACATCACCAGATCAGCCGCCTTTGTGATCGACATTGCAGGGACACCATCCTCAGGAATGATCGCGGATTCCGGCGCACTTTCGGCCGTGACGCTGACCGCTTTGGCCAAGTTTGTCACAGACCCAAGCTGCACATCAGTGGTAGTGACGACATAGTCGCCCTCGCATGTCATCGTATCGCCCGGGGCCAGATCACCCGTGAACGCGCTACAATCAACCGCCGCAATCAAGTTGTCCTCGATCGTCACCGGCCCCACAATCGTCTGGTTGCCCGTGTTGGTGATCAGATAGTCGTATGTCGCAATCTCGTCTTTGGCAAAAACACCCAATGACCCGTCGCGATAGGTCTTCACAACTGTCATCTCGGGCTGTTGCACGGCAAATGCCGTCGCCGTGCCGGTGTTCACAGATGGCACCGTCACACCGCCAAATTCCATCGACGCTGTGGCATTGTTGTCAAACTGGCCTGCGTCGATATCGCCCTGATCGGGGCTCCATGTCGCTTCACATGTCACAGATGCACCCGGCGCAATCCCGCCCACAGGTCCGCAATCAACCGTCACCGGAATATCCACATCAGCAACCGTGATCTGCCCCGTGGTGGTCACATTGCCGCTGTTGGTCACAACAAATTCATACGTCACAACATCCGTCGTCGCATCATACGTCGCAGGCGTGCCCGCCTTGATCCCCTTGGCAATCGTCAGCTCGGGATCCTGATCGGCCAAAACCGTCACGATCTCTTCGTTGGACGCAACCTCCGCACGACCCGTCGGATGCAACGCACTTGGCACAACAGGCTGAGACACATTCGCCGTCGCTGTGTTCACAACAGAACCAGCATCCAAATCACCCTGATCAACACGATCAGACGACCCACAAACCAAAACACCACCAGGCAAAAGACCACCAACCGGCAAAGATGGACAGGTCACACTAACGCGGTCGTCTGCGATTGTGATCGGTTCTGTTAATGTGATGTTGCCGTCATTCGTTACAGAATACGAATAGGTGATTTCATCATCGATGGCGGAAAAATCCGCACCCGCTGTGGCGGTCTTGACCAAAGCCAAGGCAGGCGCCTGAACGGGGCCTGACAGAATGACCTGATCCGTTTCAGACAGAGCCGTCCCTTGTGTCGTTGTCGCATCGACAGTGACAACATTTGTGACAGACCCGGCATCTACATCGGATTGTTTGATTTCATAAGTGCCGGCAAATGGGTCACCATTGGCGCATGATGTCGTTGACGCACCAGGCGCCAAATCAGCCACCGCACAGTCAAGGCCGGTCAGAGGATCCGCGATCGTGATGTTTTTGAGGGTCACAAGACCGGTATTGGTGATGGAGAATGTGTAACCTTCCATCGTGCCAATGACGTCAAACTTGCCATCGCCATCGGCTTCCAGTTTTTCGATTGTCAGCGATGCTTGTTCGGGTGCGGCCGACACAACGGCTGTGCTGTCGATGGGAGTGAGCGGGCCTTGCGCGCTTTCCCCTGCCAATGACGCCGTGTTGGTGATTTGGCCAACATCCAGATCATCCTGATCTGTGACGTAGCTGGCCGAACATGTTGTATTATCGGTCACGCCCGGCGCCAAGGTCGCAATTGTGCAGACCAAGGACGGAGTAAAGAACGTGTCGGTCACGGTGAGGTTGCTCAGTGTCACGTCACCGGAATTGGTCACCGCAAAGTCAAACGTCACCGTGTCGTTGATGCTATCAAAGGTATCATCGGAAGTTTTTTCAAAGCTAAATGCAGGTGTGCCCGTAGCGGCCGCACTGTTGGACGCGATACAGACGAGTTCTTCACCGGGGGACACTGTACCACCCGGAAGCGTCAAGGATGCCGACGCTTCATCAAACGACCCGGCAACTGCTGCACCGTCAATCGTGCAGCTGATGCCATCCAAGTTCCAGCCTGACTGTGCGGGTTCCGAAATGACGATCGGCGAGCTGGTAGCAAAAATCGTATAAGGGGCAGCGGAGGTTACGGCCGTGCCATCAACCGTGGTGGTCAGGGTTTCTGACACAATCGTAGAGCTTGCAGGCCCAGCACAAGATGACACGTAATTGGGGTCAAAGAGGTTTGCGACATCGATTGTAAATGCGCCTGTGCCACCAGTGGAAACTTTACCCACGCTAATGCCCGCTGGCCCCGGAAACGAAACCGACGCCGACGGATCTCCTCCGACGCCCGGGTTGCATTTGGGGCCACTGAATTGACCGTCTTTGTTCTGTCTGGCGGACGGGGCCCAATCCAGAACAGGGGTCAAGACGAATTCTGTTGGCAGCACACCAGTATTGAACGGATCACATGACAGGGTCAGCTGAACTGTGCTTGAAAACACACCAGACGAAATGTCTCCGCAATCGCCGTCACGATCCGCATCCGAAAATGGATTTGCCCCGCCCGTAATCAAATCGGACATACAAGACTGGTAGACGTTGAAAGGTTGCCCGCCAGACAGGGCGGTCAGGCCAAGACGCACATCATAACGCGTTTGGCTTGTGGCACTATATCCGTAATCAAACTGGATCGTCGTGGTATCATCTGCACAGGTGCACGGATCAATGACCGTAAATGATGAAAGGCTGTCGCTGCCTGCATCCCCCGCGTTACATTTTGACAAATAAGTCGCGGCATATGGCAGCGGATCTGACACGGATGACTGCGCGGTAACAGGTATAGGCGACAGGAACGTCGATAAACAAATGACTGGCAGCATAATCTGCTGCAAAATTTTAACTACTTTAACCATCGCTTCCTCATTCATCGGGCGATTATACCAAGCACACATAGCACCAAATTAACAAAGCCAAACAAAGACCCAATATCAGGAAAATAGTATCCAGCCCACACCCCCCATTGTTAATTTTTGTGGGTATCTCAAATTAATGTCCACTAATAGACAAGCGTAGCAATCTTTCAGGGGGAAAACTTGGCTATAATCGCCATGCGCCCGTTGAGCGAGGGTCCGCGGAACGCCCTGGTTGTTAGATAACTGCAACACATTTTCTCAAGCAGCCTTCGTCGTCGCGTCTAATCCTGCGCATCTGCCTTGGAAAGTCGGTCGGCGACTGCCTTTTTGACCTCTTCGACCAGAGAGCCGATGATCGGCGAATTCGGGGTCGCTTCGGGCCAGAAAATGTCAATTTTTCGCATTTCCTGTTTTTCAGGTAATAACAGGAACTTGATCGGTTGCCACGCCATTTCGGATACCATTTTCGGCAACACTGCAACGCCCATATCTGCCTGCACAAGCGCCAGTAATGATAACGTATTATGTGCCGTCAGGCGCCCCGCAGATTGCTGTGTTTTGGTGTCACCATGTGACAATCCCCCCACGATAATGTCGTAGGGTGCCAAATCGGCCCATTCCAATGGCTTCTTATGCTGGGTCAACGGATGATCAACCGCACACAGGACACCGTAAGGGTCATCCAGCAAGTGCTGTCTGCTATCGCTTAGGATCGCTTGGGGCGCACTGGCGATCCCAATGTCAAATGCACCGTCTTGCACGCCCTTAATCACGGCCGCTGATTCCATATCGCGCAGATCAATTTGCACATTGGCGTAAATCTCGTGGAAGGCTTTGATCGCCTTGGGTAAAATCACCCCCGCCACAGAAGGCACACTTGCGATGCGGATAAGGCCACCGCCCGTTTGGGCAAATCGCATCACTGCCCGTTGCATCCCGTCAAAATGAGCCAGCTCTGATCGGGCCTGTTCCAGCGTAAATACGCCCAATGGGGTCAGGTGGGTTTTACGGTCAGTGGCAAACAATGGGGCACCAATCGTGTCCTGAAACTGTTTGAGCACCATCGAAACCGCAGACGCGGAGCGCCCTACCCGCGCCGCACCCGTAGCCAGACTACCTGTTTCGGCCACCGCCACAAAATGGCGCAACATATCATGTTTAATCATGACTTCAGCTTTCCTGAAATTACCTTCACTGATTTGAGTTTGACTGAATACGCCATTCAGCGCAATAAGCACCCAAACCACATCAAAGGAACACCCCATGTCTGCATTGCACAAAAACTTCATCGCTGGCGAATGGCTGGAAGGCACAAGCACGATTGAAAACCGCAACCCGTCTGATCTGACCGACTTGATCGGCAATTTTGCCCAAGCCAGCGCAGATCAGCTTGACGCAACACTGGATCAAGCCCGCATTGCCCAGCGCGAATGGGAAGCCTACGGGATCGAGCGCAAGTACAATGTTCTGATGGCGATCGGCACTGAAATGATGTCGCGCGCAGAAGAATTGGGCACATTGCTTGCGCGCGAAGAAGGCAAGCCAAAGGCAGAAGGCAAAGGCGAGGTTTACCGCGCGGGCCAGTTCTTTACCTACTATGCCGCTGAAACGCTGCGCCAGATGGGTGAAACCGCAGACAGCGTGCGCCCCGACATTGAAATCGACGTGCGCCGTGAAGCCGTTGGCGTTGTCGCGATCATTTCGCCGTGGAACTTCCCAACTGCAACCGCAAGCTGGAAAATCGCCCCTGCCCTTTGCTATGGCAATGCGGTGATCTGGAAACCGGCCAATGTGACGCCGGCCAGTGCGGTTGCCCTGACAGAAATCATCGCCAAGCAGGACATTCCAAAAGGTCTGTTCAGCCTTGTTATGGGTGCAGGTTCCGAAATCGGGCAGCGCCTTGTCGAAAGCCCAAAGGTCAACGCCATCTCGTTCACCGGTTCTGTGCCTGTGGGCAAGGGAATTGCCGCTGCCGCCATTCAAAACCTGACAAAGGTGCAGATGGAGATGGGATCCAAGAACGCATTGGCCGTGATGGATGATGCCGACCTTGATCTGGCCGCATCGCTGGCAGCGGGTGGCGCGTTTGGTGGATCGGGTCAGAAATGCACCGCGTCATCGCGCCTGATCGTGCACGCATCTGTACATGACGCGTTTGTTGAAAAGCTGGTCGCGGCGACACAGAAGATGAAGGTCGGTCACGCGCTGGAAGACGGCACAGTGATCGGGCCTGTGGTGTCTGAACAGCAGTTGAACGAAAACCTGCGTTATGCAGCACTTGGCCAGTCCGAGGGCGCCGAGCTGATCATGGGTGGCACACGTTTGGAAATGCCGCACGACGGGTTCTATATGCAGCCAGGCATCTTTGTTGGCACAACAAACGACATGCAGATCAACCGCGAAGAAATGTTCGCGCCATTGGCATCTGTCATCAAGGTCGACAGCTATGAAGAAGCATTGCACACCGTCAACGACACCAATTTTGGCCTGACGTCCGGCATCGTGACCACATCGCTTGCACGCGCCAACCATTTCCGTCGCAATGCGCGCACTGGCTGTGTGATGGTGAACTTGCCAACTGCTGGCACAGATTATCACGTGCCATTCGGTGGCCGTGGTGACAGCTCTTACGGGCCGCGCGAACAGGGTAAGGCTGCGGCTGAATTCTACACCGTGGTCAAAACGGCCTATATCTCTGCTGGCACACCAGTCTGATGCGGATCGACAACCTGCAATACGCGAATTGGTCTGAAAATATCTTTCGCCAGATGCGCGAAGGGGGCGTGGACGCTGTTCACGTCACCATCGCCTATCACGAAAATTTCCGTGAAACGGTGCTGAATATCGAACAGTGGAACCGCTGGTTTGAGCAATATCCCGATCTGATTTGCCAGGCACATACAGCGGCGGATATCGATGCAGCGCGCGCCGCTGGCCGCACCGCGATCATATTCGGGTTTCAGAACCCGTCACCGATCGAAGATGACATCGGGCTGGTTGAGGTGCTGCACCGTCTTGGGGCGCGCTTCATGCAGCTTTCGTATAACAACCAATCGTTGCTTGCGACGGGATGTTACGAGGCCGAAGACCCCGGTATTACCCGCATGGGCCGCGAAGTGATCGCGGAAATGAACCGCGTTGGCATGGTTGTGGACATGAGCCACAGTGCGGATCGGTCCACGATTGAAGCGGCCGAAATCTCAAAACGCCCTATCGCGATTACACACGCAAACCCTGCAAGCTGGCACGCCGCACGGCGCAACAAGTCAGACGAGGTGATCCATGCGGTCACGTCACGCGGCGGGATGCTTGGGTTTTCGGTCTATCCACACCATCTGGCGGGCAAGTCCGATTGCACGCTGGACAGTTTTTGCCAGATGATCGCGGATGCGGCCCACAAGTTTGGCGCTGAACACCTTGGGATTGGCACTGACCTTTGCCAGGATCAACCTGACAGCATTGTCGAATGGATGCGCGTCGGGCGCTGGACCAAGCAGATTGACTATGGCGAAGGATCGGCCAGCGATGCGGGTTTCCCCCCCATGCCAAGCTGGTTCAACGACAACCGAGATTTCGACAATATCCAGAACGGGCTGATTGCTACTGGCATGTCCACAAAGGATGTCGACGGGATCATGGGCGGGAACTGGTATCGGTTTTACGCTGACAACTTTGGCCCCGCCTAGTCAAAGGTGACATCGGCAATCACAGGGTAGTGGTCCGTTGGCCATTCGCCGTCAAATCTTTGACGGATGACCTGTGGTGCGCCGATGGGCCGCCCGCCTGCCGACAACGCGATGTGGTCAATGGCCCCAAACAGATTTAGCCCCCGATTAAGGTGATACGTCGCCCCCTGCACTGGCAGGAACGTCAGCCCAGCATCCGCAAGGATGGTTTGTGTGGTCGCACCGTGGCGCGCGTTGATATCGCCAATCAGGATGACATTGTCGCCCGCATCAATCCACGGCTTGATCCGCTGGGCGACAAGTGCCGCCGAAAGCTGCCGGTTCGATCGGCTTTTGTATTCGAAATGCACGTTCACAACACGGAACAAGGTATCAGTTGCCAGATCGCGGAATTGCGCGGTGCTGGCGAATGCAGGGAATGATCCGTTGAAGGTCCGCGAATAGATCACATCAGGCGTGTCCGAGAAAAAGAACCACCCTTGATCCACCATCGCCAGCCTGTCCGTGCGGTAAAGGATCGGCTGGGTAGACGGAAATTCCGAAGGATTGCCGACGGCAGCAGCCGCATAACCGTTGTTTTGCGCCAAAAGCCAATCGAGCGTCAGGTTGGTGTCTGTTCCACTGCCCCCGCCAAAGCTTTCCATTTCTTGGAACCCGATCAGGTCCGCATCAAGCGCCTTGAACGCCTGATCAAGCGGCCCCTTGCGCCGGTCCCAATCACCCACCGACCATGCACCGGTCTGTTTGCGTAAAATGATATAGTGCACATTATATGTCCCGACGCGCAGGGCATCGCTGGCTGGTGGGGCAATGGACACAGGTGCCGCAGTTGTGCAACCGATCGCAATACCAATCGCCGTCACAATGCCCGCAAGCCCAAGTATTTTTGCCCGTCGGGTCATTTGCTTTCGATCTCGTCGAACACCTTGCGGGCGGCACGGAAACATTCCAGCCCTTGCGGCACGCCACAGTAAATCGCGATGACGTGGATGATGGCACGCACTTCTTCTTTGCTGACGCCATTGTTCACAGCCCCGCGGCAATGCAGTTCCCATTCGTGCATTTTACCCAAGGCACCGATCATCGACAGGTTCATCATTGACCGTGTTTTGGCGTCAATGACATCGTCGCCCCAACCAAAGCCCCAGCACCATGCTGTCATCGCTTCTTGAAAGGGGCGTATGAAATCATCGGCGGCGGCCAAGTTGTTTTCGACATATTCAGCGCCGAGCGTGGCCTTGCGTTGTTCCAGCCCCTTGAGAAAGAGATCTTCGTCAAATGCGGACATGCGTGGTCCCTTTGCAATTTTGGTTTCGGTTCATTGTGGCACACAATCGGCCAGACCCAGAGAACAGTCAAACGGCCAATGTGCGCTTCTTTGCGCGCCGAATCGTGGCAATTTCGTGACCCCACCCATGTCGGAATGATACGTTCCACATAGGGAAACACGGCCAAAGCAGCCCAATTCGCCCAATAGATGTAAAAAATGTATTATTGAATGCGGGATTAGTAGTAGGCAATGTATTGTTCCTATTGCCACTATAAATGCACAGGGTTCACGACGAACTCGATTTGTATTTTCTGGGAGGAAAACATGAAATCTCTACTAAACACGGCACTCGGCCTGACACTGGGCGTTGCAGCAGCAACAACAGTAGCAGCTGACGGTCACACATCTTTGACAATCGCGATCGTTAACAACGGTCACATGATCAACATGCAGACAGTTGCTGAAGCTTACACAGCTGAAACTGGTGTTGAGCTGAACTGGGTATCTTTGGAAGAAGGCGTTCTGCGCGAGCAGGTTACTTCTGACACAGCAACCGGTGGCGGCCAGTACGACATCATCAACATCGGCATGCAGGAAGCTCCTATCTGGGGCGCAGCAGGCTGGATCGAGCCGCTGAACTTCGGCGCTGAGTACGACGTAGACGACATGCTGCCAGCAATGCGCAACGGTCTGTCCCACGAAGGCACACTGTACGCGGCACCATTCTATGGTGAATCCTCTATGGTTATGTACCGTAAGGACCTGACAGACGCTGCTGGTGTAACTGTTCGTGACAACGACAGCTGGGCCAACATCAAAGGCGCTGCTGCAGCAATGCACGACCCAGACAACGGCGTATACGGTGCATGTTTGCGCGGTAAGCCAGGTTGGGGCGACAACATGGCGTTCATCACAACTATGGTGAACTCTTTCGGTGGTGCTTGGTTCGATGCGGACATGCGTCCTGCTCTCGACTCTGCTGCTTGGAACGAAGCAATCAACTTCTACGTTGACCTGCTTGGCAACTACGGCCCTCCAGGCTCCGAAGGTAACTCCTTCAACGAAATCCTTGCTCTTTATAACGAAGGCAAGTGTGGCATGTGGATCGATGCGACTATCGCTGCGTCCTTCCTCGAAGTTGACGGTGTAGCATACGCTCAGTCTCCAAACGCTGGTAACCCAGTTGGTGCGAACTGGCTGTGGGCATGGGCAATGGCTGTTCCAGCTGGCTCCCCTAATGCAGAAGCGTCTCAGGCGTTCATCGAGTGGGCAACTTCTAAAGCCTATATCGAAGCTGTAGGCAACCACCCAGACTTCGGTTGGGGTTCTGTTCCAACTGGTACACGTGCATCTACATATGCAAACGCTGACTTCCAGGCAGCTGCACCTTTCGCAGCAGCTGAAATGGCAGCGATCGATTCTGCAGCTCCTGAAGCGACAGACATCAAGCCATACGTAGGCGTTCAGTTCGCAGCGATCCCTGAATTCCCAGAAGTTGGTTCTGCGGTAGCTCAGGAAATGGCAGCAGCACTGTCCGGCGCGAAATCTGTAGAAGACGCACTGGCAGCAGCACAATCCGCAGCGGACGCAATCATGTCCGAAGCTGGTTACTACTAAGCCATCGCTTCTAGCGAATACTAACCAATCGCGGGGCCCGTCCCATTGGGTGGGCCCCGTTTTCAATTCACAACCTGCGACTTCCTGCGCGTTGTATTTGCCCTAGGGGACCCAAAAAAAATGTCAGACCGCTCAATCCCCCGTTTATTGCAAACCCCTGCAGTCGTATTACTGCTGATCTGGATGCTTGTTCCGCTCAGCATGACGCTTTATTTCTCATTCATCCGGTATGTGTTGAACAACTTGCGCCGGCCAGAATGGACCACCCCCAGCATTTCGAACTGGCGCGGTTTTGGTAACTACGAATACGTTTTGAACGCCAAGGATTTCTGGTTCGCGATCCAGAACTCTGTCTTTATCGTGACCAGCATTCTGGTGTTGACGGTTATTCTTGGCCTTGGCATCGCGATCCTTGTGAACCGGTCGTTTCCGGGCCGTGGTATCGTGCGTGTTCTGCTGATTTCACCCTTCTTTGTGATGCCTGCTGTGAACGCGGTTTTGTGGATCAACATGATCCTTGACCCTGTGCTGGGTCTGCAGGGTATCGCGGTTGGTGGCCTGAACAACATTATCGACGGGCTGCGTGATTTCCCGGTCCTTGGTTACTTCTTCTCGCTTTGGCCTGAACTTGAACCGATCTCGTTCCGCGCGACACAAACATCCGCCTATGCCGTTATTATGATGGTTACCTGGCAGTGGACACCGTTTGCTGTGCTGATCTTTATGACATCGCTTCAGTCCGAGGATGAATCCCAAAAAGAAGCGGCAACGCTTGATGGTGCAAGCCCGTGGTCACAGTTCATCAACCTGACTGTGCCGCACCTTGCCCGCCCTATCGCGATTGTTGTGATGATCCAATCGATCTTTCACCTGTCGCTTTATGCTGAAATTGAAATTGTCAGCCGCGGTAACGGGAACAAAAACCTGCCGTATCTGATCGGTGAATTCACATCCAATAATATCGGTGCTGCAAGCGCCACAGGCATCTTTGCCGTAATCCTTGCCAATATCATCGCGATCTTCTTGTTGCGCATGGTTGGCAAAAGCTTGATGGACTAAGGGGAAAGACAATGGCAGCCGTTACCGAACGCTCAAAATTTGGCACAATCGCGTGGCCCATCGTGGCATGGATCGTGGCACTGATTTTCTTCTTCCCGATCTTCTGGTTGGTTTTCACCAGCTTTAAGACCGACGCGGACGCTGTGAAGCCAGAGCATCTGTTCTTCTTCACGCCGACGTTGGAAAACTACACCAACATGACAGAGAACTACGACTATTGGCGCTTTGCCATCAACTCTGTCATCACATCAAGCTTTGCAACGCTGTTTGCGCTCGCTGTGGGTGTGCCTTGTGCATATGCAATGGCATTCAACCCAAGCCGCCACACCAAAGACATTCTGATGTGGATGCTGTCCACTAAGATGTTGCCAGCGGCGGCGGTGCTTTACCCGATGACGTTCTTGACCAAGAACTTTCTTGGTATCTTTGACACCCATTTCCTTGTGATCTTGGTTCTGTGTCTGATCAACTTGCCGATCGCGATCTGGATGTTGTTCACATACTTCAAAGAGATCCCGAAAGAGATCATCGAGGCCAGCAAAATGGACGGCGTGACCACATGGGGCGAAATCAAGGACATCTTGATCCCATTGGCATGGGGCGGCGTTGCCTCCACTGCCCTGCTGACATTCATCTTCTGCTGGAACGAAGCCTATTGGACTGTGCGCCTGACAACGATTGATGCGGCGACACTGTCAAAGCTGATCGAAGGTAACCGCGCACCAGAAGGCCTGTTCTTTGGTCGCCTGTCTGCGGTATCCACAGCCGCTGTTATGCCGATCGTTGTGCTTGGCTGGTTCTGCCAAAAGCAGCTGGTGCAAGGCCTGACATTCGGGGCGGTGAAGTAATGCAGAACCCTGCCCCCACCGATCTGACGGGTAAAACCGCATTGGTGACTGGTGCCGTTGGCGGCATCGGGGCAAGCGCTGCTGCGCATTTCGCAGCGCTGGGTGCGACGGTCTATGCCACCGATGTGGCAGATGCGTTTGATGGGACCGCGACATACCAGTCGTTCAACCTGTTGGATGATGACGGATTGTCGGGGGCGCAGGACTGGATTGCTGAAATTCAACCTGACATCCTGTTCAACAACGCCGCTGTTTTCGACATGGGCAGTGTGCTGGATGCGGATCTGGATCAGTTCGACCGTCTGTTTGGCGTGAACGTGCGTGCGTTTTACGCCGTGATGCAGGCAACTGCCAAATCAATGGTCGCTGCGGGCAAGCCTGGATCAATTATCAACCTTGCCAGCCAAGCAGGTCATCGTGGTGAGGCGCTTGTCGCCCATTACTGTGCGACCAAGGCGGCTGTCATCAGCTATACGCAATCTGCCGCCCTCGCCCTTGCGCCGCACAAAATCCGTGTGAACGCAATCAGCCCCGGCGTGATCGACACGCCAATGTGGAAGCATGTTGATGGGCTTTTTGCGAAGTTCGAGAACAAACCATTGGGCCAGAAAAAGCGCGAAGTTGGCGAAGCTGTGCCGCTTGGATATATGGGTGCGCCTGATGATGTGGCGCGCGCTGCGGTTTTCCTTGCCTCTGACCAGTCGTCTTACATGACTGCACAAACCATCGGTGTCGATGGTGGAAATGTGTTGAGGTAAGCGCATGTCGATTATGGTTCCCAAGATTGAAGTCGTTGACCGCACCCTGCGGTCCATCCGCTATCTTGAACATGGCTGGCCGACCGAGCTGTGCCGCTGGCACGCCCATGAAGAATACGAATTGCACCTGATCGTGGACACACGTGGCAAGGCATTCGTCGGCGATTATATCGGTGAATTTGAGCCGGGTTATCTGTATCTGACTGGCCCCAACCTGCCCCACAACTGGGTCACGGATGAGGTGAACACCGATACTATTCCGCTGCGTGATATGCTTGTGCAGTTCAGCCACGAAAGCGTCGAAAAGCTGGCCGGTGGTTTTCCTGAGTTTGCCGAAGTCAGCAAGATGCTGATGACCGCGAAATCGGGTATCCTGTTTGAGGGTTTTAACGCGACATTTGCCCGCGGTCACATGGAATCGATCCGTGATCACCAAGGACCGGAGCGTATTCTGGCGTTCATCCGTTTCCTTGTGCGTCTGAACGAACACGCGGAAAAACGAGTGTTGTCCGTGGAAAAGATGTTCCAACCTGTTGGCGGCACAAAACATGCCCGCATCGGAGAGGTCGTCGATCATATCGTGGCCAACTTCAAATCCGAAATCACTGTTACGCAGGCAGCCGAGATTGCTGGCATGACAGAGGCCACGTTCAGCCGCAATTTCCAGTCTGTGACGGGCCACCGTTTCGTGGAATTTGTGAACAGTGTCCGCATCGGAAAAGCCTGCGGGATGCTGTATGCATCCGATGATCCTGTGATGGCGATTTGCCATCAGGCCGGATTCAACAACATCGCCAATTTCAACCGTCATTTCCTTAAACTTAAGGGCATGACACCAACCGCCTATCGTGAAACAGCACGGCAGGATTTGTTCCCAGAAGCGGAGGCCGCGCAATGAATTCCGCCAACCAGACACATATCTCTGCCACCACATTTGACCGTGCGGCCTGTAAGACGGGCATCGTGCACCTTGGCTTTGGCGCGTTTCATCGCGCGCATCAGGCCGTTTATGTTGACGACTATATGCAAGCCAGCGGCGACCTGAATTGGGGGATCGCGGCGATCAATTTGCGCGGTGCGGAACAAGGTCAATTCGAGACAGCGGCAACCGATGTTGATACGCATGATGGCTATTTCCTGAAATCAGTTTCTGCTGATGGTGATGTGGCGCTTCGCCGTGTGCGCAGCCATGTGCAGTTTTTGGACTGGAGCCGTGACGCGGCCTCTGCCTTTGCGATCTTGTCGCAGACATCTGTGCATCTTGTAACGATCACGGTGACGGAAAGCGGCTATTACACAGACCCGGATGGCAACCTGAACACGGCCGATCCTTTGATTGCCGCGGAAATCGCGGGCACTGACGGACAAAGCGTTTACGCCTATTTGCGCGCCGCCTTGCAGGGGCGCATGGAAACAACTGGCGCCCCGCTGACCATCGCGTGTTGCGACAACATCCGCCAGAACGGCAAGATGCTGCACAAGAACCTGTTGGCCTATCTAACGGCTGTTGGTGAAACAACGCTTGCTGACTGGGTCGCTGCGAACGTGGCATTCCCTTGTTCGATGGTTGACCGGATCACACCGCGCAGCTCTGACGAATTGAGCGACGAATTGTCCCGCGTTGTGGGCAGCCCCGTGAAATCACCCATCATGGCCGAAGATTTCATCCAGTGGGTTCTGCAAGACAGCGCAAAAGGCCCGATGCCCGATCTGGCACAGGCTGGTGTGACGGTCACCGCTGATGTCGATCCGTTTGAAGAAACCAAAATCCGCGTTTTGAATGGCGGGCATACTTGCCTGACATATCTTGCGGCCCTTGAAGGCATCGAAACATTCGACGCGGCCATGCGTGTGCCGCATCTTTTGGAACACTTTATGCGGTTTGAAGCCGATGAAGTGCTGCCCGCGATTACCATCGACCTGCCGTTTTCCAAGGCTGATTATCTGGACCAGATCGCGCGGCGATTTGGCAACCAAGCGATTGGCGATACCGTTGCACGTATCTGTGCCGATGGCATGGCCAAGTTCCCGATCTTTGTGCGCCCTACCCTTGCGGGTTGTTTGGCCCAAGGCATCATGCCAACCAACGCGATCAAAAGCATCGCAAGCTGGTATGTGTTTGCCCGTCACGCTGAGGCTGGCAAAATCCCGTTTAAATATGTCGAACCCAGCTGGGATGATCTGAAGGCCATGCTTGGCCATGACAGCTTTGTCACCAGTCGCCAGCTTTGGGGCGATCTTCCTGAAACTTACCCTGAATTTGCTGCAACGATGCGGCAAGAAATCACTGAATTGGAGGCAAAATGGCCGGTCTGACACTGCGCGATGTGCGCAAAAGCTATGGTGCAACACAAGTTATGCACGGCGTCGATCTGGATATCGAAGATGGCGAATTCGTCGTGTTCGTTGGGCCATCGGGCTGTGGTAAATCAACGCTGCTGCGTATGATCGCAGGGCTTGAAGAAATCTCGGACGGGACAGTCGCGATTGGCGACCGTGTGGTCAACGATGTTTCTGCGTCCAAGCGTGGCGTTGCGATGGTTTTCCAGACTTATGCGCTTTACCCGCATATGACGGTTTACAAGAACATGGCGTTTGGTCTGAAGCAGGCGAAAACTGATCCTGCTGAGATTGATCGCCGCGTTCAGGCAGCCGCCGAAATTCTGCAGATCAACGATTATCTTGATCGTAGCCCGCGTAATCTGTCAGGCGGTCAGCGTCAGCGTGTGGCCATTGGCCGTGCGATTGTGCGTGACCCGGACGTGTTCTTGTTTGACGAACCGCTGTCAAACCTTGACGCGGCCCTGCGTGTGCAAACACGTTTGGAAATTGCCCGTCTGCACGAGCGTCTGAAGACAACAATGATCTACGTGACGCACGATCAGGTCGAAGCGATGACGCTGGCCGACAAGATTGTGGTTCTGCGCGATGGCCGTATCGAACAGGTCGGCTCGCCAATCACGCTGTATGATGAACCAGCAAATGCGTTTGTGGCCCAGTTCATCGGTAGCCCAAAGATGAACTTCTTTAAGGCGTCTGATCTGCCTGCGTCAGCGGCCAAAGTATTGGGTCGCGAATTGAACGCGACTGATGATATTGGCCTGCGTCCAGAACATCTTGTTCCATCGACTGCTGCCAAGGCCGCTGTCGAAGGCACATTGGAACTGGTTGAAAACCTTGGCGAATACGCGCTGGTGCACCTCAAGACACCAACAGGCGTTGAATTCATTGCCAAAACAGAAAAGCCACCGTCAGTTGGCAAGGGCGAGATGATCCAGTTTGGCATCAAGCCAGAGCTTGCGCATTACTTTGATGGTGCGACTGGCCTGCGCCTGTAACGCATCGCCCGTTTGAATTTTGAAAATGGCGGCCCCTTCAATGGGCCGCCATTTTTGTTTCTATTGAGGTGTAGGGTTTACACACCCAACCTGTCGCGCAGGCCATACCACCATGATCCCATCACCGAATACGGCACGCGCAACATCCGCCCGCCCGGGAACGGATACCAAGGCACATTGTCAAACACGTCAAATCGGGTCAGGTCGCCGTCGATTGCCTCTGACAGGATGCGACCAAAGGTGTGTGACCCCGTCACACCGTGCCCCGAATATCCGTGGGCGAAATAGGTGTTATTGCCGATACGCCCCATTTGCGGAACGCGGCTGAATGACAGCGCGAAATTCCCGCTCCAGGCGTAATCAATCTTGGCATTTTTCAGCTGCGGGAACACCTTGTCCATATTGCGTTTCAGCTTTGATTTAATGTCGCGCGGGTCCGCACCGCCATAGACTGTCCCACCACCAAACAGCATACGCTTGTCGGCCGACAGACGGTAATAATCGAGGATATAGCGAATGTCTTCGACGCAGGCGTCTTGTGGGATCAACGATTGCGCAAGGTCATCACCCAAGGGTTCCGTCGCCATCACTTGGGTCGAGACAGGCATCACCCGCGATGTCAGCGCAGGCACAACATGACCAAGATAGGCATTGCCACAAAGCACTAGGGTTTTGCACGTCATGGTCCCCGATTGCGTTGTGACAACGGGTTGTGCGGCATCCGTATCAACCCCCGTTACCATCGACATTTCAAAAATCGTGCCACCCAGTTTTTCAAACGCCGCCGCCTGACCAAGCGCAAGGTTTAACGGGTGCATGTGCCCGCCAGAATGGTCAATCAGCCCCCCTTCATACAGGTCGGAATTGACGTGGGCACGCAGCTGGTCTTTGTCCAGCATTTCTTGGTTGTCGATACCGTAGGATTGCCAAAGCGCCTGACGCTCTTCCAGCTCTTTCATGTGGGCCTTGGTCAGGCCGGTAAAGATGTTTTTATCCTTCAGGTCGCATTGAATGTCATAGGTTTTGATCCGTTCGCGGATGATTTCGCCACCCTCTTGCACCAGCCCCGCGACAAAACTGGCGGTGTCCTGACCATAGCGTTTTTTGATCGTTTGCAGGCTTGCGTTCAGCCCGTTGACGATCTGGCCACCGTTGCGCCCAGACGCCCCCCAGCCCACACGCGCCCCTTCGATAATGGCGACGTTATAGCCTTTTTCGATCAGGTGAAGACCCGTTGACAGACCCGAATATCCTGCGCCGACGACACACACATCAACGGTCTGCGCACCGGTCAATGGTGGTCGCTCCGGCGATGGGTTTGCGCTGGCGGCATAATAGCTTTGGGTGTGGCTGCCGTCGCCTGCGTAATGTGTTGATTGCTGCGCCATGATGCGACCTTTTGAATGCGGGGAAACTGACGGTCAAATGTGGATTCCACAGTCGCCGAATATCATTCAAGCAGTAACAATTCGCACTGTCCAGCGCCACTACGGGACGGGGCCAAAACTTGGTTCGCGTTTGGACCCGATTTGCGTTATTCAGGCGCGCAACCAAATAGATGAAGGGCAACAACAATGACAAAGCTGACCGGACAATGCCTGTGTGGCAACATTTCATTCCAAGCGGACGGCGACATTCCTGTCATGGCAAATTGCCACTGCACCGACTGTCGCCACTCTACCGGCAGCGCATTTGCCACATTGATGTTTATCAAGCAAAGCGACGTGCAGGTGTCAGGCACACCCAAGACGTTCCAGCACACATCAGATGCGGGTTCCACAATGACAAAGCATTTTTGCGATAACTGCGGCACGCCGATGTTCACCCAAAACTCTGCCCGCGAGGGAATGTTGGGCCTGCGCGCCGGGGTGGTCAACGAACAGACAGAATTCACGCCAAAGGTGAATGTTTATACATCCAGCAAGATGGATGCGACCGTCTTGGACGCAAACCTCAAGGCGTTTGACAAAATGCCCGGCTAAGCGATTGCCCCCTGCGGTATTGCGCGGGGGGATTTTTAGCCAAACGCGCGGGCCAATGCCTGTTCAAGATCATAGATCAGATCGTCGGCGTCCTCGATCCCGATGGACAGGCGCAACAGGCGTGGATGCACGGGGAACCCTTCTCCTGATACGGTTTTGCGGTGCTCGATCAAGCTTTCGACCCCGCCAAGCGATGTTGCGGGATAGAACAGTTCGCAGAATCGCGTCACGTCAATGGCATGTTTTTCGCTGCCTTTGACGATGATCGACATCATACCGCCAAACTGTCCGTCTGTCTGACGCTTAGCGACCTCATGCCCCGGATCAGAGCTAAGCCCGGGATAAAGCACTGTTTCGATATGGGGATGGTTTTCGAAATGGGTGGCAATCGCCATGGCGTTTTGACACGCCCGTTCCACCCGCAAAAACAATGTGCGCATCCCACGGATCAAAAGCCATGCATCTTGTGAATGCAGCACCGTGCCTTGCAGCTTGCGCACCCACATGATGTCTTGCCAATATTGGCCCACATCATTGACCGACAAAACACCCCCCGTGATATCGGAATGGCCGTTGAGATATTTGGTTGCGGAATGAAACGAGATATCTGCACCCAGATCCAGCGCCCGCGTCATCGTAGGTGGCGTGCCTGTGCAATCGGCGATCAATTTGGCGCCCGCCGCGTGGGCGATTTCAGCGGCGGCGGCGATGTCGGTGACTTCCCAATTCGGGTTGTTGGGTGTTTCCACCCAGACAAGTTGTGTTTCGCCGCTGCGCACAGCTGCTGCAAGTTCGGTCAAAACGCCAGCTGTGTAATAGCTGACTGTGATCCGTTTGTTTGCCTCATATTTTTGGATTTGTTGCAAGACGCCGTGATACATCACCTTGGGCACAACGACATGCGCGCCTGTCGGCAAATGTTCGATCACAGCGGTGCAGGCCGACATGCCTGATGAAAACAGCAATGATTCCTGCGCATTTTCAAGTTCGGCGATGATCGCTTCGGCGTGGGCCGTTGTTTGGCTTCCGTCGCGGCGATACCAATACGGTTTGCGAACTTCGTAGTTTTCATCACGCGCATAGGTAGCTGAGGGCTGGATTGAGGGCACAACCGCCCCTGTTTCCGCTTCGACAAAGTGCAAGGCTTGGGCGACGCGGGTTTTGATTGATTGTTTGCGGTTGCTTTGGTTGGTCATTGGGGTGTTGTCCTTGCGTTGCGTCGACGTCATGGCTTTGTGCCGTTCTAACGGCATCAACCACGCGATGTAAAACGCTTATGCCCGCGGTCTAGCGCAGTGCCGCCAGCACATCAGCCGTGGCATTGCCCGTGACACGCAGCCCTTGGCGGATTTGGAAATCGCGAATGGCGGCTTTGGTTTTTGCCCCGATCACGCCGTCGATTGTGCCAATAGCATAGCCGCGCGCAGCCAACCCGCGTTGGATCGCAAGCCGGTCGTTTTTCGTAAGGCCGTTGGCATCGGGGGGAAAGCTGCCCCGCAGCGGACCAGCGCCGCCCAACCGATCCGACAAGTGCCCAACGCCGATCGCGTAGAAATCCGAATTGTTATAGGTTTTGATGACATTGAAATTGCGGGTCACTGTGAAACGTACCCCGCCATTTTGCGGCTGGATCGTGCGCCCTTGCGGGCCACCTGTGCCAGCCTCTGCCCCCCATTTGAGCCCCTTTCGCCAGCCATTGCGCGCCAAATAGCTGGCTGTGGATGCAATCGCATCGGCAGGGTCATCACCCCAGATGTCGCGCCGTCCGTCGCCTGTGAAATCCACAGCAAAGGATTGGTATGACGTGGGAATAAACTGCGTGTGGCCCATCGCCCCTGCCCAGCTGCCTGTCATTTGCGCAAGCGTCGTGTCGCCACGGTCAAGGATACGTAGGGCCGCGATCAGTTGGCTTTCGTAGAAACTGGGCCGCCGCCCGTCAAACGCCAGTGTTGCCGTGGATGACACAACGGGGATTTGCCCGCGCTTTTCGCCGTATTGGCTTTCCATGCCCCAAATCGCCGCTAAGATCAGTGGTTCAACCCCGTATTTTGCCGCAATCGCATTCAGCGTATTGGCATGCCTTGCAGCGGCTGCCCTGCCCTTGGCGATGCGTTCATCGGATGTAGCAATCGATATGTATTCCTCGAGCGTGCGGCGGGTCTGGATTTGGGTGCCATCGCGCGTAACCACACCCGGAATATAGCCCGCCTGCACCAATGCAGCATCAAGGGTGCGATCTGAAATACCCGCACGCCGCGCCCGGCCCCGAAACGCCGACAGCCAATTCGAAAAGCCCGCGTTTGCCACAGGCCTTAGATCAGCGGCAAGGCGGCTGGTCTGGACAATTTCGTTGGATGTGGCTGTTCCCGCGCAGGCCGAAAGCCCAATCAATCCGCAACCAGCAATAAACCGGCGTCTATCAATAATCATAATGTTGAAGATGATAGGTCCGCCTTGCCAAATGAAAAGCCACGACTGACGGTGCAGCTTGGCAATGGCGAATACCCGCCGTTTGTCGTAATCCGCTTTCACAATCTGCGCCGACCCAGTAGGCATCGTTAACTTGTTCAGGTTAGGGATCCGTCATGGCGCAAAAGGCCACAATCTATAAAGTTGAGCTGTCCGTGTCGGACATGGACCGGCATTATTACGAGACCCATAAACTGACCGTGGCCAAACACCCGTCCGAGACGGATGAACGGCTGATGGTGCGTATCCTTGCATTTGCGCTAAATGCCAGTGAACAGCTGGAAATGACCAAGGGCCTGTCCACCGACGATGAACCCGACATCTGGCAAAAAAGCCTAAGCGGTGAACTTGAACTTTGGGTAGCACTTGGCTTGCCCAGTGAAAAGGTGGTGCGCCAGTCTTGTGGAAAGTCCGACAAGGTCGTGATCTATTCCTACGGCCGCACCGCCGCGATGTGGTGGGACAAGATCAAGAACAGCACCACACGGTTTGATAATCTGCACGTTCTGAATTTATCCGATGACGATACGGCTGCGCTTGAACAGCTGGCCAATCGCACGATGAAAATTCAGGTGAACATCCAAGATGGTGACGTGATGGTCAGTGTCGATGACCAGATCGTTTATGTCACGCCAGTCAAATGGAAATCTGATACCTGAACTGAGGGTAGCAGCAGCCATGTGGCATTAATCAAGGTGCACCCGCGCCACTGATTTGCGCCAGCGTTCCCGTGACTTGGGTATCAGGCGACATCAGCAAAATGTCACGCGCAGGGCGGCCAAGCATTTGGGCACGCGCGTCCTGCCCCACCACCTTTGCAGGCACTGTGATCGCCATGCGCAAGGCTTGCGCAAGCGGCACGTTCAATGCGCCTACCAGTCGCGCGACACCTTGGGCTTGGGTCACATGCGCACCCGCAAGATTGCCTTCGGCGTTGATCAACCGCCCGTCCACCAAGCGGACCGATTGCCCGTAAAGGTCGAACCGATCCAGCCCACCCACCGTTGCCATCGCGTCGGACACAAGAAACATCTTATCATCCACGGGTCGCGCACGCAGGGCCAGCGCAATCATGCGGTCATCAACATGATGCCCGTCGCAAATTATGCCCGCCCAGACGTCGGAATTGATTACAGCCCCCACCGCACCTGGCGCGCGCCCAACCATAGGCGACATCGCGTTGAACAAATGGGTCGCACAGCGCGCACCTGCCGCAATCGCGGCCTCAACCGCTTCGCATGTGGCGTCTGTGTGGCCAAGCGACACGACAGCGCCCATCGCGGCAAGGGTTGCGATTTGGTCCGGCGTTACAGCCTCGGGTGCGACGGTGATCATCACGGCGATGTCGTGACTGCGCAAACGGTCCACGGCCGTGATTGTGCGCGCATCCATGGGCCGAATGTAGGCGGCGTTATGCGTGCCGCGCCGCGCGGTTGAAATATGCGGGCCTTCGATATGCAGCCCGATGATCCCATCGTCGCCCTTGGCGGCAATCGCCGCGTCAGCCGCTTGATCCAGAACATCCGCGTGATCCGTGATGACCGTGGGCATGATTGCGACTGTGCCGAACTTGCGATGTGCCGCGGCAATATCTGCGACGCCAGCGCGTGTCGGGGTGGAATTCAGCATCACGCCGCCGCCGCCATTGACTTGCAAATCGACAAAGCCCGGTGTCAGGCACCCTGCTATCCGCTGTGCATTTGCGGGTGCGTCCGCGACCTTGGACACGATACCATTCGTGATGCACACGGCTTGGCCCTGCACAATATTTTGCCCGTCAAACAGCGTATCGGGCGCGATCCAAAGGTCTGTCATTCGGTGCCCTCAAGGAAATATGGTTGCAAAGCAATTTCGATCTGCGCGTCGATCAGGCGTTGGACCTGTGTGCCGTGCAAGGCTTCTGCGCGGTTCAGAACATCAGCGTTAAATACTTTGGTCAAGGCGGCGTCTGGTATCGTCGTCGCCAGCGCATTTTTCAAATACGCGACAGCCGTATGCGCCGCTGGTTGCGGCCAATAATACCTGATCCGGTCGGCCAATCCAAAATGCCGCTGCTGATACAGATCATCCGCATCCCCCGCATAATGCCCCTGCCAATAGCTGGGGTCCGCGACCATCACGGTTTCCATTACCGCCTGCAACGCGCCCTTTGGATCGCGCAACTGATCCAGCGCATATAATGCGTGACGGTAGGCGAATGTCAGGGCTGGTCCCACCTTTTGAAATGCAAACCCAAGGTCCGCCAAACGCACAAAAACGCTGGGGTCTTGGTAGTCGGTTGAATGGGCCTCTAGGCAGATGTGAGGATGATCCGCAAGCGCGTCCAGCAAATGCGGATCGCGGTCAAGCGGCATCGGGTGCACGGCGGTCGGGCTAAATTCGACACCCGGTTGCACGACGAGGCCACCAATCAGAGGGGCCATATCGCCGAATGCAGCATCATGTGCGGCCAGCGTGGCACGCGCCGCTGCGGGGTGCGTGGGAGCGATATCGCCGTCATCATCCATGCGCGCGCCACCGGGTGGTGGCACTTCTGTTCCAACAACAAACAGCAGATCATCACCTGTGGCGCAACATAACGCTGCCAATCGCGCAGACCGCTCTGCGGTGATCTCGTCGGTCAGTTGCGCGGGTTCGCCTGCGCATCCTTCGGAACAATCGAGGTGGATTTTGCCAAAGCCGGCGGCCACATAATCGCGCACCATCACCTCTGCCTTGGCCATCGCGGTTTGCACATCCATGTGCCGCCACGCCTGCGGACCCAAATGGTCGCCGCCAAAAATGATCCGGTCACGATCTGCACCAGCGTCATCGGCCAGATCATGCACAAAGCGGATAAAATCGGCGGGTGTCATCCCTGTATAACCGCCGTCTTGGTTGACCTGATTTGATGTGGCCTCGATCACGATCTGTTTGTCTAACCGCTGTGCCATCGCAAGGGACGCACGCAAAACATCCGGCTGCGCCGAACACACCGACGGGATCGCAACCCTGTCGCCCGCGCGATTACGCGCGATAATGTCGCGCAATGCATCAGTCATGGCACGCCAGCCACGCAGCATAGGCAGCACCACGCGCGCCACTGGTGTCACCCCCCTGCGCCAGCACAATCGGCGGCACGGCAAAATCCCCGATCTGGGCATGGCTTGCCGCCGCCGCAAGGTCAGCCGCCATACCGTCAATATGGGTCAACCCACCACCAAGCACGATCAGATCGGGATCAACCGTCAACGTCAGTGAATGGATCAGATCGGCGGTGAACGCACACCAAACATCCCAAACAAGGCCCGTATCAGCACCGCGACCTGCAGCAATTTCCTTGGGTGTCAGGTCGCGCCCCAGCAAATGTTTGGCCAACCGCGAAAGCCCCGGACCCGCGATATATGTCTCGATACAGCCCATGCGCCCGCAGCCACATTGCCAGATCGGCAGGTCATATTGCGCCACCAGATCCGCAGGGGCAGAGGTATGCCCAAACTCCCCACCTGTCAGCGTGGGGCCTTGTAAAATATTGCCATTCACGGCGATGCCACCGCCAACACCTGTGCCAAGGATCAGCGCCAGAACCGTGCGGTGGTCCCTGCCCTGTCCAAAAACGGCCTCTGACAGGGCCATCGCGCGGCAGTCATTGATATATGTAATGTGCCGCCCCGCCGCCTGCGCAATATCGGTGGGAAACGGATGCCCCGTCGCCACAAGATTTGCCGTCAGCGCAAGCCCCGTTTGCGGGTTGATCAGCCCTGCGGCCCCCACGCCAACAGGCAACGCACCACCTGACAGATCGTCGGCCCAATCAATCAGATCCGCGATACCTGCGACCAAATCGGCATAATCCTGCGGAGTATCCGTGCGGCGCCGATCAACAACGGACCAAGTGTCGTCAAACAGCTGTGCTTCCATCTTGGTTCCGCCAAGGTCGATCCCGATCGCTTTCATGATGCCACTGGATACAAGCTGACGCCCGCCACAACACGCGACAGCGTTGCCTGATCGCTGAACGGATCGTCGACATTCAGTCCCAGATCATTTGACCAAATCACGCCGCGCACTTGTGCCGCCGCCACACAGATGGGTGCGGCCCAGGCTGTGCCAAACGGCATCGCGATATCAATGTCGCCACCAGCGCCGATTGTCTCGACCCTTGCGTTTGGAAATTGGGCGCACAATTCGGCCACCAGATCGGCGTCATAGGCAGACGTTGGATGATCCGGGCTGGCGAAAACCGTAATATCCGTGCCCGGTGTCACAAACGCCTTGGGGCCGTGGCGAAAACCAAGGGTGCTGTCCCAAAGGGCGGGCAGTTGACCCGCTGATAGTTCCATCACTTTCAGTGCTGCCTCTCGCGCTGCGAACGCCAAGGGGCCGCTGCCGACATAGACGATCCGGTCAGGGCGCGGGGCGGCCCCGAATTGAGGCAACACATCTGCCAACTGATCCGCCAGTGCGGCCATCCGCGCGGGAAAATCGCAAGGCGCATCAAACAGCGCCAAAGCCGTCAGCAGCATGGTCGAAAAACTGGATGTCATCGCAAACCCAGCGTCATGGGTTGCGTCAGGCAACACGATTGTCTGGCAAGGCGCAGCTGAAGTTCGTTTGGCCAACACCCCGTCCTTGTTGCAGGTGATGTTGATACGCGGCGCATGTGGGGCCAAGGCATCAAGCGCATCAAGCGTGCCAACCGTCTCAGAGCTGTTGCCCGACCGTCCGAAATTGACAACCAGCGGTTTTGCCTCCGTCAGAATATGCTGCGGGTTGGCCACAATATCTGTGGTCGGAACAGACCGCGTGCCTTTGATCGCGGCGGACAGAATATCACCGATATATGCGCTAGTGCCCGCACCGCAAAACCACACCGCGTCAAACGATTGTGCCGCGATCCAGTCGCGCAGCGCCGCCACATCCAGCGTCGCACCCCAATCGCGCCACACTGCTGGCTGGCTGTGAATTTCGCGCCACGTGGCCCATCTGTCGATGTCTTGTGTCATGTGGTCTGCGTCACCTTTTCATATCGCCACGGACGGGTCAGCCAATGGTTCCCCACGCCAAAGCGTTGCCAGAAGTCATAGCACCAATAAGCAATTCTGAAACGGATTTTCGCAGCAACACATGCTGCGATGCATATCACAATGAAAGAGGAGAAATGGCGGAGGCTCAGGGATTCGAACCCTGGGAGGACTTTCACCCTCGTCGGTTTTCAAGACCGGTGCATTCGACCACTCTGCCAAACCTCCGCAGCACGCTTTCCATAGCGCCGGATTTCTGATTCGGAAAGGCCGATTGCGCATTGGGGAATTCCGCCGACAGAATGCGCGTTCCCCTTTCAAAATCGCCAGTGTGCGGTTAGTGTTTTGAAAAGTTAAGGCTGCAAGACGTCAGGCGACATCGATCCGCCCTTCGTTATGCGGCCTGTTATGTGCAAAACGGA
The DNA here is from genome assembly GCA_965656885.1 of Yoonia sp. Classification (GTDB taxonomy): domain Bacteria; phylum Pseudomonadota; class Alphaproteobacteria; order Rhodobacterales; family Rhodobacteraceae; genus Yoonia. The sequence goes on along the minus strand of CBFHME010000006.1, from coordinate 104,807 downwards.
CCAGCGTAAGGTTCATACCAACACAATGTTGGACATAGAGAATAGCAGAGGCAAAAAATGACAGGTCACCCAATTTTCGTTTCAAAAAACCTGCGACTGTCGGTCGGGTTGCTGGCTGTTTTAACGCTTGCCGCATGCGACGAGAACGGACAGTTTGCGCTGCCAAACACGGCAGCCGGTGCAGATAGCGCATCTGTTGACGGATCGGTTCAAGCATCCAGCAGCACTGAGTTGGTTGAACGCGACGTCGAAGCGCCCGGTGTTTTTCAGGTCTCTGACCAAGGGTTATGGGACGGACGCCCGTCGCTGGGTGGTGTTTGGGTGGCACACCCCGATGCGGTTGATCCTGAACGTGTGATCATTCGCAACAGTGCAAACGGCAAATTTGTTATTGGCGCATTGTTCCGCCGCGAACGTGAAAACCCGGGCCCGTCATTGCAGGTCAGCTCTGACGCAGCAGAGGCATTGGGGCTATTGGCTGGCGCACCAGCGTCGCTGAATGTGACCGCGCTGCGCCGCGAAGAAGCCCCTGCTGTGCAATCGACAGAAGCCACAACAGATTTTGATACACCAACTGACATTGCAGCCACGCCGCTTGATCCGATTGCAGGCGCAAGTGCCGCGATTGATGCCGCAGAAGCCACAGCACCAGCGGCGCCAGTTGCCACCCCAACGGCGCCTTCCAAGCTGGCGAAACCGTTTATCCAGATTGGGATTTTCAGTATCGAGGCAAATGCACGGCGCACGGCGGAAAAACTGTCTGCGGTTGGTGTGGATACCCGTGTGCTTGCGCAATCTAGCCAAGGGCGCGATTTCTGGCGCGTTATCGCAGGTCCAACGCAAAATGAAGCAGGCCGCGCCGCGCTTTTGGCGAAGGTGAAATCCAACGGATTTAGCGACGCCTATTTCGTCACGAACTAAACATTTTCGACGGGGGACAAACCCAAATGACACTGACCATTCGCCGTCTTGTCGGCATGTTTGTATTGCTTGTCTGTCTGCCATTGGCATCACTTGCCCAAGGTTATGATACGCGCGCAACTGCCGCATATGTGTTGGACCAAGGGACTGGCACAGTGTTGCTGGCCAAGGATGCCGACACCCCGTTGCCGCCCGCGTCCATGTCCAAACTGATGACCATCTATATGGCATTTGAAGCGATCGCGAATGGCCGTCTGCGGATTGATGAAAAGCTGTTGGTTTCGCAGCACGCCATGGATTACGGCGGAAGCACGATGTTTCTGAAGGCGGGTGAACGGGTCTCTGTCGAGGATTTGCTGCGCGGTGTCATCGTGCTTTCGGGTAATGACGCAAGTGCGGTTCTGGCCGAAACACTGTCGCGCGATGGCTCAGAGGCAGGCTTTGCGCGCATGATGACCGAACGGGCGCGTGAAATGGGCATGATGAATTCTAGCTTTGCCAATTCCAACGGATGGCCGGCCACGGGCCACCGCATGTCGATGAAAGATTTGGGCATCCTCGCCAATCGCCTGATCCTAGATTATCCGACATATTTCCCCCTATTTTCAGAGCGCGAGTTCTTGTTCGATGGACGCGCCCCATCCAACAGTCAAAACCGGAACCCGATCTTGGGGCTTGGGATTGGTGCAGACGGGCTGAAAACAGGCCATACATCAGAGGCAGGCTACGGACTGGTGGGTTCTGCCAAACAGGGCGACCGCCGCATCGTTTTTGTGATTACCGGACTTGATAGTGCAAGCGCCCGCGCCGAAGAAGCAGAACGCATCGTCAGCTGGGCCTTTCGCCAATTTGCACAAAAAGACATCGCGCGCGCGGGCACAAAACTGGCCGATGCTGAGGTCTGGATGGGCGAACAACCAACCGTCGGTTTGACCGTGGCAGAGGATATCTCGCTTTTGATACCGGCGCTGGGCAACAACAACGGGCTGAATGCCGAAATCGTTTATACAGGCCCGGTCACCGCGCCAGTAAAGCAAGGCCAACAGCTAGGCGAACTCGTCATCACACTAGAAGGCTTGCCAGAGGCCCGCTTGCCACTGGTGGCCGAAGGTGACGTTGCGCGCGGTGGCTTTGCCGTTCGCATGCGCACGGCTGCACAGGTGTTCTGGCAAAAGTTCGCGCCATCTGCCATATCAGCAGACGACGCAGCTTAAAGCATAGGTTCATGGCAGGCCGATTTATTACATTTGAAGGCATCGATGGGTCGGGCAAGTCCACCCAATCGCGCCGATTTGCACAGATGTTGCAAGACCGTGGCTGCGACGTTGTCATGACCCGTGAACCTGGCGGCAGCAAAGGCGCAGAAGAAATTCGCGAACTTGTGCTGACGGGTGACACTGACCGTTGGAGCGCGGAAACCGAGCTATTGCTGTTTACCGCTGCCCGCCGCGACCATCTGGAAAAAACGATTCAGCCCGCGCTGGACGCTGGCCGCACCGTAGTCTGCGACCGTTTCGCCGACAGCACCCGCGTCTATCAAGGGGCCACCCGTGGCGATCTGAGGTCCAAGGTCGATGCATTGCACGACCTGATGATCGGACGCGAACCCGACCTGACCATCATTATTGACATGGACCCGGGCGTCGCACTGGAACGCGGACTTGCCCGCAAATCGGGCGAGGACAGGTTCGAGGATTTTGGCCTTGGGTTTCAGGAAACCCTGCGCCACGGCTTTCTGGCGCTCGCAAAATCCTATCCTGATCGCTGTGTCATCATCGACGGGAACCGCACAGTCGACCAAATCGCATCCGAAATCGCGGCCTACGCATGAGCGATGACGCGCTGCCTGAACCCGACCGGATCGAAGGCGCACCACATCCGCGCGAGACACCCGTCATTTTCGGTCAGCAACGCGCTCAGGACGATTTTCTAGAAGCCTACAATACGGGTCGTCTGCATTCCGGGTGGTTGATCACCGGACCGCGCGGCGTCGGCAAGGCCACGCTTGCATGGAAGATCGCGACGTTTCTATTGGCCGAGGACGCGGGCGGCGGCATGTTCGGCGATCTGCCCCCTGCTGCCACGTCACTGGATATTTCACCCGACAATCCAAACGCAGCACTTGTGCAATCTGGCGCGCACCCCCGCCTGTCGGTTGTGAAACGCCCCTACAATTACGACACCAAAAAACTGCGCCAAGAAATCACTGTGGATGCGGTGCGCGGGCTCAAGGATTTTTTCCATATGTCTGCCGCTGATGGTGGGCGACGCGTAGTGATTGTGGATGCTGCCGATGAAATGAACCGCAATGCGGCAAATGCGATATTGAAAGAATTGGAAGAACCGCCCGCAGACACCACCATTTTGTTGATTGCGCACCAACCGTCACGTCTGTTGCCGACCATCAGGTCGCGCTGCCGCGAGCTGCGTTGTGCGCGATTGCATGGCGACGATCTGGCCAAGGCGCTTGATCAGGCAGGTGTTACCATCCAAAACATTGACGGGCTTGCCACACTGGCCGATGGCTCCGCTGGTGATGCGATCCGCCTGATCCGCCAAGACGGTCTGCAAACCTATGCCGCATTGGTGCAGCTCTTTGATGGGCTGCCCCAGATGAACCGCCCCGCGGCCCTGAAACTCGCCGAAAGCTGTTCAGCACGTGGCGCAGAAACCCATTACGCCCTTGTGCTTGATCTGATGGATCAATTTCTGTCACGCACCGCCCGCGCTGGCCTGTTCGGGGAACCTCCATTGCAAGCGGCCCCGCACGAGGCACGCTTGCTGGCGCGACTATCCCCCAACCAAGCAGCGGCCCAAGCATGGGCGCAACTGCAACAAGACCTGACCGGGCGCGTGCGCCACGGCAAAGCGGTCAACCTTGACCCTGCCTCACTGATCCTTGATATGATATTCAAGATCGAACAAACGGCGCGGCACGTCGCCGCCATCTAGGGGCAGACCATGACCGCAACAATCGTCGATAGCCACTGCCACCTTGATTTTCCCGACTTTGATACAGAACGTAGCGATGTAATTGCGCGCGCGCTGGATGCGGGTGTTGAACGCATGGTCACTATCTGCACCCGCCTGCGCAACGAACCCGCGGTGCGCGCCATCGCAGAGGCCCACGCGCCCGTTTTCTATGCCGCAGGCACCCACCCGATGAGCGCAGCAGACGAACCACTTGCCACTGTCGATGATCTGATCAAAATCTCAGCCCACCCCAAGTTCGTGGGGATCGGTGAGACGGGTCTTGATTACCATTACACTGCCGACAGCGCCGACATTCAAAAACAATCGCTGCGCGTGCACATCGCTGCAGCGCGCGAAACAAAACTGCCGCTGATCATCCATTCGCGGGCGGCTGACGATGACATGGCGCAAATCCTGACCGACGAATACCGCAACGGCGCATATACTTGTGTCATGCATTGTTTTTCGTCCAGCCCTGCGCTTGCTGTCAAAATGCTTGAGCTGGATTTTTATCTGTCGATGTCCGGCATCGCGACATTCCCCAAAAGCCAGGAAGTCCGCGATATTTTCGCAGCAGCCCCGATTGATCGCATTTTGGTGGAAACCGACAGCCCGTATCTTGCCCCCAAACCACACCGTGGCAAACGGAACGAGCCTGCATATACCGCCCATACCGCCGCCGTCGGCGCAGAGGTTATGGGCCTCAGCTATGATGATTTTGCAGCACAAACGACCGCGAACTTTGATCGGTTGTTCTGGAAGGCCGCGCAATGACCAGCGACACAATCACCTTGCGCATCTTGGGGTGCGGGTCATCTGGCGGGGTGCCTCGGCTGGGCGGGCATTGGGGCGATTGTGACCCTGCAAACCCGCGCAACCGCCGCCAAAGATGTTCGGTGTTGGTCACCCGAACCAGCGGCGACAATACCACCCGTGTTCTGATCGACACGACACCAGACATGCGCAACCAACTGCTTGATGCAGATGTCGGGCAGCTTGACGCGGTGATCTACACCCATGCCCACGCGGACCACGTGCACGGCATAGACGACCTTCGCATGCTGGTTTTCAACACACGCCAGCGACTTCAGGTCTGGGCAGATGGTGACACCAGTGACGCGCTGCTTGCCCGTTTCGGCTATGCGTTCGTGCAACCAAAAGGGTCCGCCTATCCGCCCATTTGCGAACTCAACACCATTGATGGCGACGTTACGATCACAGGGAATGCTGGACCGCTGACATTCACCCCGATCGAGGTGGAACATGGCAACATCGACGCACTTGGTTTTCGTATTGGCGATGTGGCCTATATGCCTGATGTGTCAGACATCCCCGCGGCCGCATGGGACCAGCTCCAAGGTCTTGATCTGTGGATTGTTGATGCGCTGCGGCGCACGCCGCATCCGACCCACAGCCACCTCGACAACACCCTAGATTGGATCGCAAAGGCTGGCGCAAAACGCGCAGTCCTGACCAACATGCACATCGATCTTGACCACGACACAGTCGCCGCCGAAACAGCTGATCACATCGACCCTGCCTATGACGGCATGGAAATTACGTTTACGGCCTAACCGCCGCCGCTTCTTTTGGCCGAAAATACCGCCGCCGGAGGCTCCGCCACTGGCCCCATGACGAAAGGCCCGCAGAATGGGCGCACTCATCAACGTGATTATGCCCGTCTTTCTGGTGATCGGCTTTGGCTATGTCGCCGTTTGGAAAGGGTATTTCAACGATCATGGCGTCGACGGGTTGATGAAATTCACCCAAAGCTTTGCCATCCCGTGCCTGCTATTTCGCGCGATCTCGACGCTTGATCTGGGGCAAAGTTTTGATCTCGCGTTGCTTGGCAGCTATTACGCGGGCGCGATATCTGGCTTTATCATCGGTTTTTGCGGCGCACGATTCCTCTTTGGCCGCAGTGCCGAGGACAGCGTCGCCATCGGCTTTATCGGGCTTTTCTCAAACTCGCTATTGCTTGGCCTGCCGATCACGGAACAGGCTTATGGCGTGGATGCGCTAACCAGTAACTACGCCATTATCGCGATCCATTCGCCGTTTTGTTATGCGGTGGGTATCACGGCGATGGAAATTGTGCGCAACGCAGGCAATTCTATCACGGCGCTTCCCGCCAAGGTGTTGTCAGCCATGTTCAAAAATGCGCTGATCCTTGGCATCAGCCTTGGGTTTGTGGTGAACCTGTCAGGTGTGACGCTGCCGATTGCGCTGACGGATGCGCTTGATCTGATGGTCAGAGCGGCATTGCCCGCCGCCTTGTTCGGGCTTGGCGGCGTTCTTTACCGCTACCGACCAGAGGGCGATATGCGCACGATCGCGTTTATCGTCACCGTGTCGCTTGTCGTGCACCCTGTCATTACCTTTGGGCTTGGCCACGCGTTGAACCTGTCGACTGACGGAATGCGGTCTGCCGTGATCACAGGGGCCATGGCCCCCGGCATCAACGCCTATGTGTTCGCAAACATGTATGGGGCTGCGCGGCGGGTGGCCGCATCAGCCGTCTTGTTCGGAACCGTGTTTTCGATTGCAACCGCGTGGATCTGGCTCAGCGTTCTACCTTAACCCGGTGACATACCGCGCAAGCGTTCTGACCGGCGCCGCAGCAATTCCACAGTTGTCAGCAGCATAATCGACAACACCACAAGGATCGTGGCAACGGCCAAAATCGTGGGACTGATCTGTTCACGCAAGCCGGTGAACATCTGCCAAGGCAATGTCTTTTGCGCCGCAGCACCCACGAACAGGACCACAACAACTTCGTCAAACGACGTGATGAACGCAAACAAGGCGCCCGAAATCACACCAGGCAAGATCAGCGGCATCTGCACGCGAAAGAACGTGGTCGTGGGTGTCGCACCCATATTGGCCGCCGCCCGTGTCAGTGAATTGTCAAAACCCACAAGCGTCGCAGTGACAGTGATAATCACAAACGGAATGCCAAGCGCGGCATGTGCAAGGATCACCTTGATATAGCCAGACAATGACTTGGACATGCCAAAGGTGTTTTCCAAAAACAGACCCATCTGGCTGTAGAAAAAGAACATGCCGGTTGCTGAAATAATCAACGGAACGATCATCGGGGAAATCAGGATCGCCATGATCGCACGGCGGAACGGCACGTGGCTCTGGCTCAGACCGATGGCGGCAAGCGTGCCCAGTGACACGGAAATGATCGTGGCGAATGGCGCAATAATGACCGAGTTCTTGAGCGGACGAAGCCAATCATCATTGGTGAAAAAGTCGCGGTAGTGCTTGAGCGAATAACCCTCTGGGTCCAGCGCCAACATCTTGGGCGTAAAGGTAAAGAAATCCTGCGCGTTAAATGACAGCGGAATGATGATAACAATCGGCGCAATCAGGAAAAACAGGATCAAGCCACAGATCAGCTTGAACGTATTATGCCAAAGCACCTGACCCGGCGTTGCATAGGGTGGCACGCTTGCGCGGTAACGCCCTGAATGCAGCCAATAAGCACACCAGCCCAGCACGGCACCAGACAGCAATCCAACAACCAGTCCGATCTTGCCACCAACCAACAGGCCCAAAATGCCCACGACCGCAATCGCGGCCCAGCGGCCTGTTTTATACGGCAACAGTGTGACCAGAACATAGGCGATCACAGCCCCCGCAACAGCACCGGCGATCAAGCCGACCAAGGCGCCTGCCCCAGTTGCTTGTCCCGCCAGCAATCCGAAAAACGCGCCCAGTGCAGCGGTGATTGGCAATGTGAAACCGGTCAGGTTCGGGGTCACAGGTTGCCCTGTCAATGAAGTCGATGTCATGGCCCTAGCCCCCCAATTTCACGTTATCGATGCCGACGATCCGGTCGTATGCCCAATACAGCAACAACACGACCGCAAGCAGGATGGCCCCAAGCGCCGCCGCCAAGCCCCAATTAAGCGAGCTTGAGATATGATAGGCGATCCGGTTGGAGATAAAGACACCCTTGGTCCCGCCCACGATTTCGGGCGTGATGTAATAGCCGATGGATAGAATGAACACGAGGATCGAGCCTGCGCCAATTCCCGGCACTGACTGCGGGAAGTAGACCCGCCAGAACGCTGTCCAGTTTGTTGCGCCCAAGGATTTGGCCGCACGCAAATAGCTGGGCGGGATCGTCTTCATCACCGAATAAAGCGGCAAAATCATAAACGGCAGCAGGATATGGGTCATCGCAATCACCGTGCCTGTTGCGTTGTTAATCAGCGCAAGCCTGTTGTCGTCAGCCACAAGGCCAAGCCAGACGACCACTTCGTTAATCACACCTTGTTGTTGCAACAAAACCTTCCATGCAGAGGTGCGCACCAAAAGCGATGTCCAAAACGGCAGCAGCACAAGAATCATCAACAGGTTCGCTGTGCGCATCGGCAGGTTGGCAAGCAGCCACGCGACCGGATAGCCCAGCAAAATGCAAGAGAAGGTGATTGTCAGCGACATGATCATCGTGCGCACAAACAGCGTCAGATAAATCTGCTGGTCCTCGGGTCGCCATTCGGGACCATCGGGCGATTTCTGCATGTCAACCGCATTCAGGAAATAGCCATTGGTGAACGCGGGGCTATAGGTTTGGATGGTCTGCCACGTTTCTACCGTGCCCCAGTCTTCATCAATATCGATGTATGACGCGGCAAGGTCTTCCACCTCAAACGATGCGGCTGCGGTTTGGGCTGCGGCCAGTTGCGGAGGTAAGCCTGATACATCCGCCCCCGCCGACAGGTCTTGGTACATCGACAGATAAACGGTGTGCCACGGCTGTTCTTCGCGCGGGTCGTCGCCATCTTCTGACATGATTGTATCTGCGAATGCGGCATATGCATCTTGCGTTTGCACCAGTGTTGCGGCGGCAGGATCATCAATCAAATCGGCCCAGAAAACCGGATCTTCCCATGCAGCATCAAGGGCCACAAACTGGTCTGTATAAACCTCGCCCATGTCGTCCACGCGGCGGCCGGATTTGCGGAACAGCGACGAAATGCCGGTCGTTTCATAATTTAGGCGCGATCCAAGGCGCGTGTGCTGCTTTTTCTCGACAGCGACCATCAGGTCCTTGGTCAGGGCGGCAAACACATCATCAGACGGGGCCTCGCCCGTCTCGGCGTCCCAGCTCGACAGCATTTGTGTGGTGCGGGGCAGAACATCACTGACGATCTGGTTCTCGACCGAACGGAACAGCATCTGTCCAATCGGGAAAACAAAGGTAATCAGGATGAAAATCAACAAAGGCGCGATTAGCAACATCGCCCGCATTTTCTGGCGGCGTAACGCGCGGTTGAGCGACGCTTTCAGCGGACGGCCATCAGCGGCTAATACAGGTCCGGAGGGTGCAGTATCGGTCATCGGTCAACGCCTTAGAAATCTGGTTGGTCGCCGCAGCCCCGAAACGATCAGGGCTGCGGCAAAGGTCAACAACGTAGGATGGGTTTTAACCCATCAACGCGGGGCTTATTGTGCCAACCACGCCTGGAATTTTGCATCCAGATCGTCGCGGTAATCAGCCCACCATTCGTAGTTATAGAGGAACGTGTTTTTTGCGTTTTCTGGGTCAGTTGGCATGTGCTGCGCCATGTCGATACCCAATGTCGCGTGCTTGCCGACCAATGGTGCGGATGATGCACGTGCTGGACCATAAGAGATGTATTTCGCTTGGTCTGCCAGACGCTGTGTGTCTGTCGCAAACTTTACGTAATCCAACGCACGGGCTTCGCGCTCTGGTGACAGGCCAGTTGGGATAATCCAACCGTCAAGGTCAAACACTTGCGCGTCCCACAGCATGCCAACTGGCTGTTTTTGCTCTTCGATCAGTGCAAAAAGACGACCGTTGTAGGTTGTGCCCATGACAACTTCGCCATCTGCCAACAGCTGAGGCGTATCCGCACCAGCAGACCACCAAACAACGCTGTCTTTGATTGTGTCGAGCTTGGCAAATGCCTGTGCCTGACCTTCTTCTGTTTCCAGAACGTCGTAGACGTCAGCTTTTGCTACGCCGTCGCAAAGCAGTGCCCATTCCATGTTGTTGATTGGACGCTTTTCCAAAGAACGCATGCCTGGATATGCTTCCAGATCAAAGAACGCGCAAATGGATGTTGGTGCAGTGTCGCCAACAAGGTCTGTGCGGTAACCAGCAGTTGTTGAATAAACGATCTGCGGGATAAAGCAGTCGGATACCAGCAAGTCGCCGAAATCTTCAGACGCAGTGGAACCATCATCGCCCATTGCCAGCTGCTCGTCAGCGTCGATTTCCAGCGCAAGGCCTTCGTCGCACAGACGGATCGCGTCAGACGCAACAACGTCAACAACGTCCCAAGTGACGTTGCCAGCTTCGTTCATCGCGCGCAGTTTTGCGACAGCTTCAGCAGAGCTTTCGTCGTTGACGATTGTGACGCCGTTGGCAGCTGCATATGGGTCGTGGTATGCGGCCTGCTGTGATGCGGAATATGCGCCGCCCCAGCTAACGATTGTCATCTCAGATGCCATGTGACCGTCTGCAAATGCAGTCGTGCCCGCCATGACGATGGCAGATGATGCCATCAATGTTGTCGTAAGTTTCATTTGTTTCTCCCGTTGAGATACCCGGTTTGGTTTTGATGTTTCGGGGGCATTTTCCGGGCGGAAACGCCCCCGTATTCACCCACGCGGTTGCTTATTAGGCGTCCAGCGCGCGGCAATCTTGTGCAAGCCAGCCGATCTCGATCTGCTGACCGGGGGTCAGGCGTGATTGATCGGGGGCGTTGCGTGATTTGATGACAAAATCATCCGTGCCTGCAACACGCAGACGGGTCCGGAAAATGTCACCCATGTATATAAATTCAAGCACCTCGGCCTTCAGCGTATGTGCGCCATCCTGCAAACGGTTCTTGTCGAATTCAACACGCTCAGGGCGGATCGACACCTTGGTGCGGTCGCCAACTGCGGACACGTTCACCGGAATCGCGTCAATGATGTCGCCGCTGTCCAGTTTCACAATGCATGTGTTGCCTTTGATTTCCTGAACGACACCTTCCAGCGTGTTATTTTCGCCAATAAACTGCGCGACAAAACTGTTCTGCGGCGATTCATACAATTCATCCGGCGGGGCCAGTTGTTGAATACGGCCATCGTCAAATACTGCAACGCGGTCTGACATCGTCAGCGCCTCTGTCTGGTCGTGGGTCACGTAAACCACTGTAATCCCCAGTTCGTGCGCCAGATGCGTGATTTCAAACTGCAAGGTTTCCCGCAACTGTTTATCAAGCGCGCCAAGCGGTTCATCCATCAGCACCAATTCCGGTTCAAACACCAACGCCCGCGCAAGCGCGATCCGCTGTTGTTGGCCACCCGACAGCTGTGTTGGGCGACGTCCTGCGAAATCCTGCATCTGGACCATGCCCAGCGCACGCATAACTTTTTCCTCGCGTACGGATTTGCCCATTTTGCGGACTTCCAGCGGGAACGAAAGGTTTTCAGCCACCGTCATATGCGGGAACAGGGCGTAGTTTTGGAACACCATGCCAATGCCGCGCTTGTGCGGCGGGATGTGGTTGATCGACACACCATCAAGACGGATTTCACCGTGGGTGGCGGTCTCGAACCCTGCAAGCATCATCAGGCAAGTTGTCTTGCCCGATCCTGATGGCCCCAGCATTGTCAGAAATTCGCCCTTGGGCATGGACAGGTTCAGGTCTTTGACGACAAGGTTTTCACCGTCATAGCTTTTTTGCACACGTTCAAATTCAACGAATGCGGCGTCGCTTTGCTTGTTGGTCAACCCAACTCTCCCTAGTCACCGGCGGCTTATGCCGCACTTGTAGAGTCGGACTAAAACAATGCAGCGACCATTTGGCAACCGTAATTGTTAAGGGATTATCCCCGCAAACGTGACCATTCCAAGTCGTTTGACCTTATGACAGATGGAATAACTGCACTTGTCGCTGTTGCGGCGGCAGTTCCTTAAACTTTGCAACCGGTCGGGCAGTTGCGCCATAAACATCCATCGCCGGGGCCTGCCCCAGGTCGGGCCAAAGCTGTAGCAATTCCAGTTGCACATCCGGCGTCAATGCCTTGAGCCCCCATGGACCTGGATAAAAGCTTTCGCTCGCAACACCATTTGAGAATACCACCTGATGGGCGTCAAACAACATATGCACATATGTCACCTTGCGCGTGCCCCGCATCACGCGGACCTTGCCACCGTTCAGGCGTGACAGATGGATCGCACGGATCAGATGTTGGTCACTGCCCCCGTCATTGCTGGCGGTCAAAATGCCATGCTGCGGCGAAACAATCAGCGGGCGGTCATTGCCACATGCCCCTTCTTTGATCAGGACAGGCGCAAGTGATGGATTTTCGCGCAACGCGTTGTGGTCGACCTTGCGCATTCCAAGCCACCTGATCGGCTGCGGGCCGTTGTCGCGGGTCACGACCAGATCACCGGGGCGCAAAAACTCAATCGGGCATTCGCCGTTTGGCGTTAAGATCATTGTGCCCGTCGTGAAACAAGGAATTCCCGCCGCCTGTAATTGCGACTGGGATGACATCTGTGCGGGGGCAACACCTTGCAGCACAAGCGTCTCACCCTCGGGGAAGGTCAACAGCGCATTGCCAAATCCGTCATCCGTGACAACAACATCAGCCGACGTTACCGGTCCACCATCCCCGTTTTGTAAATTGCTAACGTCGATCTGGTCGTTATAGCGCCCGTCTTCATCAGCATCGCCAATGTCGAAATCAGTAATGACGTCATCGCCACCACTGCGGTCAAGAACGATCGTATCGTCGCCGGACCCGGTCGTGATCGTGTCGTCGCCGCCCCCGCCGCGCAGCGTGTCATCGCCCGCACCACCATCAATATAGTCGTTGCCACTGCCGCCGGTGACCGTGTCGTTGCCTGCACCACTGTAGATTGAGACGCCTGTGTCATCTTCGGATGCGTCGATAGTATCGTTGCCACCGCCCGTCCGGACCTCTTCGATGCTTTCGAAAGAGCCGGACTGGTCCGACTGGTCATTTGTGAAACTGCCATTGCCATCACTGGTATAGGTAATGGTGTGGTCGCTAGCACCAAAGAACTCCATCGTGTCGTGGCCGGCTCCACCATATACTTCATCGTCGCCCGATCCGTCCGAGAACTGAAATAGATCGTCGCCGTCACCACCATAAAGGGTGTCGTTCCCCCACTGTCCCTGGATCGTGTCGTTGCCACTGCCTGCGTTAAGGGTGTCGTCACCATAGCCGCCATAGACCGAGTCGTTGCCACCGCTTGCTTCGATGTTGTCGTTGCCATCGCCACCCAAAATCGTGTCGTCGCCATTGCCACCGAAAACATGATCGTCGCCTTCGCCGCCTTCGATTGAATCGGCCCTGTCACCGCCATAAACAGTGTCATTCCCGGCGCCGCCATAGACGTAGTTGTCGCCACCATTGGACGTATAGATGGTGTCATCACCTTCACCGCCGTAAAGGTCATCATACATATTGTCGGACCCACCATAGATGGTGTCATTGCCCGATCCGCCAAAAACAGTGTCATAGCCATCACCGCCATAGGCTGTGTCATTGCCATCGCCCGCGTTGATCTGGTCGCTGCCAGAAGTGCCATTCAGCCTATCATTACCAGAACTACCGTTTACCGTTGCCATGATCGTCTTCCATATCCATCGAGAGTTGGACATGGTGTGCCATACGCACGGCAAACAACCCGTAAACACGGGCGACTTATGTAGTTCAAATTTAAGAGAAATGATCCCAGATATGGTGCGGTCGGGGGGACTCGAACCCCCACGAGTGTTACCTCACAGCGACCTCAACGCTGCGCGTCTACCAATTCCGCCACGACCGCGATTGTCTGGCTGTGCGGTCTCTAGACCATGGTTGCGGGCTTCTCAAGAGGAAAATTTTCCCGCACTTCAACCCGCTGTCGTTGATACCATGCAAGTCCAGCCAACATCAGCAGCCCTGCCCCCAAAACGACATAGCCAAAATTCTCTTTTCCCTCGAAAAATAGGGCGTTTGTGCTGCGTCCGGGCAAAAAGTTGAACAAACCCGCGATGATCAACCCGTACCAATAAAGGTTCCGCATAACGAGCCGGTGAAGTGCAATCCGCCCCGCCACGACATGCCTGATCGCCTGATACAGCGACCAAAGCGTAAATATTGCCAAAAGATGGATCGGGCTAAACGGGCCAACCACGCCAAAGCTTGTGATCGTGAATGACGAAAGGGCGACCGTCATCATGCAAACAACCCAAACATAGCCGATGGTCTTGTGCCAAATATCCCGCCGCTGGCGATACAGCGCAAATGGTCCAAGCCCCAACGCAATTATCGCTGACAGAATATGAAATTGAATATTGATCGGCGCGGCAAGATAGGGGTCGAATGTCATGTGAAAACTCCTTGGATTGGCAAGACGACTTTCTTATCTTATCCATGTCCGCAAAGGCGGCTTGGGCCAACGACACATACGTAAGATGGGGAATTACTTCGTGAACGACCGGCCACTACAGCTTGCGCTTCGTGATTGGCGCCAAGAAATGATGACCCCGCTAGCAGCAACGATAATGGGGGGCGTTGTCATTATGCTTACGATCATGCTTCCGTTTGGGGTTGATCGACAACTTGGCGTTTTCGGACGGCTTGCGTATTGGGCTGGCGTGGTTTTCACCACTTACAGCATGGGCGCGATCATAAACTCATACCTGCGCATTCGGTATCGCCACCAAATTTCACGCTTTGTGCTGTGTGTGTTGGTCAGCATTGCCACAGGAATCGTTGTCACGATCACAGTGGTCACAATCAACATTATCGCGTTGGATTATTTGCCCCGCGGCACTGAAGCGGTCATGTATGTCGCCAGCATCGGGGCGATCGCCATAATTGTCGCTGTCCTTTTCTTTTTGCTGACGCAGGCAACAGTGGATCAATCAGATCAACCACCGCGGATTTTAGACAGGCTTCCTTTTGAAAAGCGTGGCGCGCTGCTATCGCTCACGGTGGAAGACCACTATGTCAGGGTAACAACGACCAAAGGCACAGAAGTTATTTTGATGCGCTTGCGCGACGCGATACTAGAAACAGCTCCAACCGACGGGTTTCAGGTTCATCGGTCCCATTGGGTCGCAAATGATGCGATTGCAGCACTTCAGCGCGATGGGGATCGCACCGTTCTTAAACTGCGCAACGATGACCTTGTGCCTGTAAGCCGCCGTTATCTGTCCACGCTCAAGGATGCGGGTTTTGCGCCCATCAGCTCAAATGGTTGAATGGATCACGTCAACAGGGCTAACCCCCTACCCCGACGCATTGCAATTCATGGAAGACCGTGTTGCCCAAATCGCAGCGGGCACAGCGGACGAGGCCGTTTGGCTGGTGGAGCACCCCCCGCTTTATACCGCGGGCACGTCGGCCAAAGACAACGATTTGCTGCTGCCCGACCAGTTTCCGGTATACGAGGCACGACGCGGCGGTGAATACACCTATCACGGCCCCGGGCAGCGCGTTGTTTATGTCATGCTTGATGTCGGCAAACGCGGCCGCGACGTGCGGCTGTTTGTGCAACAGATCGAGGCGTGGATCATCGACACGCTGGCACAATTCAATGTTGCTGGTGATCGGCGCGCAGGTCGCGTGGGCGTTTGGGTCGAACGGCCCGACCTGCCCAATCTGCCAGACGGCAGCCCGCGCGACGACAAAATCGCAGCCCTTGGGATCAGATTGCGCAAATGGATCAGCTTTCACGGCCTTTCAATCAATGTTGAGCCTGATTTGGCCCATTTTGACGGGATCGTGCCATGCGGCATTGCGGGGCATGGTGTCACATCATTGGTCGATCTGGGGTTGCCTGTCACAATGGATGATCTGGATATTGCCCTTCGCCAGACGTTTGATGCTGCGTTTCCAGCGCCCTAAGGGGTGCTTTGACGGGCTTGCCAATCCAGATGACGCGCTAAATCTTATGGGGGGTGCGCCAAATTAACCCAGCATAAGGGGTCGATGAAATATTGCCCCGAGGGACGCCGTGCACTAGAACCCAACCAAACCAATAGGCGCAGTCCGAATCCGCGCGTGTTGTTGATGTTGCTAAACTGAGGAGAGCCACATGGCAGATGCAGCCATCCACGGCCATGACCACGAAGATAACCGGGGCTTTTTTACCCGCTGGTTCATGTCCACTAACCACAAAGATATCGGTATTCTTTACCTCTTCGTTTCAGGCGTGGTGGGTTTCATTTCCGTAGCCTTCACCGTCTACATGCGTATGGAGCTTATGGAGCCGGGCGTTCAATATATGTGTACAGAAGGTGCGCGCTTCATTGCTGATGCAGCGTCTGACTGTACGCCAAACGGGCACCTTTGGAACGTGATGATTACCTATCACGGCGTTCTGATGATGTTCTTTGTTGTTATTCCAGC
This sequence comes from Yoonia sp., assembly GCA_965656885.1. Classification (GTDB taxonomy): domain Bacteria; phylum Pseudomonadota; class Alphaproteobacteria; order Rhodobacterales; family Rhodobacteraceae; genus Yoonia. Next base: position 88,508 of record CBFHME010000006.1, on the reverse strand, counting down.
GCTATTTGGCGGTTTTGGTAACTACTTCATGCCATTGCAGATCGGCGCGCCGGATATGGCGTTCCCACGACTGAACAACCTGTCGTTCTGGATGTATGTTGCGGGTACTTCATTGGGTGTGGCGTCAATGCTTTCACCGGGTGGTAACGGTCAACTTGGGTCTGGTGTTGGTTGGGTTCTCTACCCGCCGCTATCCACATCAGAGGCTGGTATGTCGATGGATCTCGCCATTTTTGCGGTTCACCTGTCGGGTGCATCGTCGATTTTGGGCGCGATCAACATGATCACAACCTTCTTGAACATGCGCACACCGGGCATGACATTGCACAAGGTGCCACTGTTCGCATGGTCCATCTTTGTAACAGCATGGTTGATCCTTCTGGCGCTGCCAGTGTTGGCTGGTGCGATCACAATGTTGCTGACTGACCGCAACTTCGGCACGACGTTCTTCCAACCAGAAGGCGGCGGCGATCCGATCTTGTATCAGCACATCTTGTGGTTCTTTGGCCACCCAGAGGTGTATATCATCGTCATTCCTGGTTTTGGCATTGTGTCCCACGTCATCGCGACATTCTCCAAAAAGCCTATCTTTGGCTATCTGCCAATGGTCTATGCGATGGTTGCGATTGGTGTTCTGGGCTTCGTCGTTTGGGCGCACCACATGTATACCGTTGGTATGTCGCTGACACAGCAGTCCTACTTCATGCTGGCCACAATGGTCATTGCGGTGCCCACGGGGGTCAAGATCTTTAGTTGGATCGCGACCATGTGGGGCGGCTCGGTCGAGTTCAAAACACCGATGTTGTGGGCGATGGGCTTCTTGTTCCTGTTCACAGTCGGCGGTGTGACTGGCATCGTATTGTCACAGGCTGGTGTGGACCGTGTTTATCACGACACATACTATGTTGTGGCGCACTTCCACTACGTGATGTCGCTTGGCGCGGTGTTCTCGATCTTTGCGGGTATCTATTTCTACCTGCCAAAAATGTCGGGCCGCATGTATCCTGAATGGGCTGGTAAGCTGCACTTCTGGGCGATGTTTATTGGTGCAAACCTGACATTCTTCCCACAGCACTTCTTGGGCCGTCAGGGCATGCCACGTCGTTACATCGACTATCCAGATGCTTATGCAACATGGAACTACTTGTCCTCTTGGGGCGCGTTCCTGTCATTCGCTTCATTCTTGTTCTTTATCGGTGTGATGGCTTACACCCTGACACGCGGTCGTCGCGTGACAGAGAACAACCCGTGGAACGAATACGCGGATACACTGGAATGGACATTGCCATGCCCACCACCAGAGCACACATTCGAAACTCTGCCCAAACAGTCCGACTGGGACAAAGGGCACGCGCATTAATCCGCGCCATATGTTTTGAAATTGATTGGGGGCCTCGCAGATCGCGCGGCCCTTTTTCGTAGCAGCGCGGCGGACCGTCGCAGTGGCATTGCTGCGATCCCGACCTACTTTGCCTTCATGCCTTACGAATGGACCACCCCTGCCCCCGACGGAACCACCCATGAACTTTGCCTTTGGCCTTACAGGTCATTGCTGCAAAAAGACTTTGTCCTGTTCTTTGGGTCCACCGCCTTGATCGTGGGGCTGCCGCTGATCGTGCTATTGGGGTCGCCTGTGCTTTGGGGCATTTTGCCGTTTTTCGGGCTTATGCTGTGGGGGCTTTGGTTTGCACTGCGGCACAGTTACAGATCAGGCAGCACCCTAGAAACACTCACCCTGACCAAAGACACCGTTAAGCTCACGCGCCAAGACCCGGGCAAACCGGCGAAGATGTGGGAAACGAATATTTATTGGGCATCGGTGGATTTCCACCTCAACGATGGGCCAGTCGAATATTACCTGACATTGGGCGGTGGCGATCGCACAGTCGAGATCGGCGCATTTCTCAGCGTGGAAGAACGCAAGGCGCTGTTCGGAGAGCTAAAAACCGCCCTGCAAAACTGAACCGCTGTGCAAGGCAGGACTGCGTAGGATGGGTTTTAACCCATCATCCCAAACGGGATTTTACCTGCGGGCCGACTTTGCCGAAATCCATCTGACCTGTGTATTTGTCTTTCAACGCGGCCATGACCTTACCCATGTCGCGCAAGCTTTCAGCCCCGACATCCGCAATTGCAGCCTCAATCGCCGCCTCGGATTCGGCGTCATTCAGCTGGCGTGGCAGGAAATCTTCGATAATGCGAATTTCCGACAACTCTTTGGCTGCCAGTTCAAGACGACCACCTTCTTCATAGGCACGCGCACTTTCCTGGCGCTGTTTCACCATCTTGCCCAGAATACCCAATATGTCGTCGTCGCTGACGCCATCTGTCTCGGCGTCTGTCCCGCGCAGGGCGATGTCACGGTCTTTGATCGCGGCATTAATCAGACGTAAAGTCGACAAACGCTCTGCCTCTTTTGATTTCATCGCATCTTTCAACGCGGTCGAAACCCGTTCACGCATATCCATTGTCAGTTCCAGTGATGGTTATATCAGAAGCGCGAACATAGTGGGATCAATCCCGCCTGACAACCTCGAACCCGCGACATGCATTTCCCCTATTTTCATACCAATTCAAGCCTTGACGCCCCTTGGCTGCACCCGTAAACCCCACAACAATTTGGCTGCATGGGGATGTATGAAGATGGCGCAATCTGAACCGAAAAAACCCACCGCTTGTTTGGCATTGGCTGACGGAACTGTATTCTTTGGACACGGGTTCGGGGCAACCGGCGTCACCGCCGCAGAGCTTTGTTTTAACACGGCCATGACGGGTTATCAGGAAATCATGACAGACCCGTCCTACGCAGGCCAAGTCGTGACATTCACCTTTCCCCACATCGGCAACACAGGCGTGAACCCCGAAGACGACGAGACTGCAGATCCGGTATCGGCAGGCATGATCGTTAAATGGGATCCGACAGAGGCATCAAACTGGCGCACGACCCAAGAATTGGGGCCATGGCTTGAACAGCGTGGGCGCATTGGCATGGGTGGCGTTGATACCCGCCGCCTGACCCGCGCAATCCGTCAGCAAGGCGCACCGCATGTGGCCCTCGCCCATGATCCAGAAGGCAACTTTGACATTGCAGCCCTTGTTGAAAAGGCGCGTGGTTTCAGCGGCCTCGTCGGGCTTGATCTTGCAAAAGACGTCACTTGCGCACAATCCTATCACTGGAACGAAATGCGTTGGGCCTGGCCAGAAGGTTATGCCCCGCAAACCAACCCGGTGCACAAAGTCGTCGCCATTGATTACGGCGCGAAACGCAACATCCTGCGTTGTCTTGCCTCTGCTGGCTGCGACGTCACCGTTCTGCCCGCGACTGCCACCGCAGAAGAGGTGATGGCCCATAACCCCGACGGCGTGTTCCTGTCCAATGGTCCCGGCGATCCGGAGGCCACAGGCGCATATGCTGTGCCGATGATCAAAGACGTGCTTAAAAACGCGGACATTCCTGTTTTTGGTATCTGCCTTGGGCACCAGATGCTGGCGCTGGCCCTTGGTGCGAAAACCGTCAAGATGAACCACGGTCACCACGGCGCGAACCATCCTGTCAAAGACAACGACACCGGCAAGGTGGAAATCACATCCATGAACCATGGCTTTGCCGTCGACAGCCAATCGCTGCCTGCTGGTGTGACGGAAACGCATGTTTCGTTGTTTGATGGCTCCAACTGCGGCATCCGCATGAACGACCGCCCGGTGTTCAGCGTGCAATACCACCCAGAGGCAAGCCCTGGACCACAAGACAGCTATTATCTGTTTGAACGGTTCGCTGCGGCCATGGCGGAACGGGCAGCGTAAACCTTTCTTAACGGTCTATTAACGCTCTTATTGCAATGTCGCCTCTTTACCCCGAGGCGACATGGCAACCAAGGACAAGCCACATTACTCCCCATCTCGATCCGCGCCTGCGCTGGGGATTTTGTGCGCCCAACTGTCAGACGATGCTACGATTTCTGACGATGACGCAGCCACGGCAGAGGCGATTGCGCTGCGCCAAGGGCTCCGTGTGGCCGATGTCTTGACCAGCAACTTTGGCATCGCGCCTCTGACAATCGCACGCGCCTATTCCAGCCTTTATCAGACACAGGTGATTAACCCGTGTGAAAGCCCCCCCGACGCCAGTTTGCTGGACCAGTTTGGCGCGTCACGCGCAATTAGAACGGGCCTGTTGCCATGGCGATCGATGGGCGGACAGGTGATCGTTCTGACAACAAAGCCGGATCAATTTGATCGGGAGTTCGACAACCTGACGGCACTGCTTGGGCCTGTGCGAATGGCTATCACATCGCGCGATTATCTGGAAAAATCCGTGGCACAGCTGCGCCGAAGTGAATTGGCATTTGCAGCCGAAACTAAGGTCGCAGAGGGCCAAAGCAGCAGGGTTTGGGATGCCAACCGCGCATTTTGGATTGGCGGCTCGTTTCTCGCCTTGCTTCTCATCGCGGCCATTGTTGCGCCAAACGCCACTGTTGCCGTGCTATGCGGATGGGCCATTGTCGTGCTTTTGCTGTCCACAGCACTCAAGGCATTGGCCGCAGCTGTGCATTTCAGAACCCGCAAATCCGATGATCCACCACCCGCAGTGCAGGCCAGATTGCCGAAAATCACAGTGCTCATCCCGCTTTTTCGGGAAACCGCCATAGCCCAACACCTGTTGGCCCGCATCAGCGATCTGGATTATCCGCGCGAATTGCTCGATGTCTGCCTCGTCACCGAAAGCGATGACAAAACAACCCGAGAGGCATTGGGCCACGCGATTTTGCCCACATGGATCAGGCCTGTAATTGTGCCAAAGGGAACCCTGCGCACCAAGCCACGCGCATTAAATTATGCGCTCGATTTTGCCCAAGGGTCCATCATCGGAGTTTACGACGCCGAAGACGCCCCTGCGCCGGACCAGCTGCGCTGCGTTGCGGCCCATTTCGCCAATCGCGGACAAGACGTCGCCTGCCTGCAAGGTGTGCTGGACTACTACAACGACACTAGCAACTGGCTCACCCGTTGTTTTACCATCGAATACGCCAGTTGGTTCCGTATCCTTTTGCCGGGTTTGGAAAAGCTGGGGCTGGTCGTGCCCTTGGGCGGCACAACCCTGTTTTTCCGCCGCGATATCCTTGAGGAACTGGGCGGCTGGGATGCCCATAATGTGACCGAAGACGCCGATCTTGGCGTCCGCTTGGCCCGCGCGGGCTATCGCACCGAACTGATCAACACAGTGACCCAAGAAGAGGCCAACGGCCGCGCGTGGCCATGGGTCAAACAGCGTTCGCGCTGGCTTAAGGGCTATGCGATCACCTATGCCGTGCACATGCGCCGCCCCAAACAGCTTTGGATCGATTTGGGGCCAAAACGGTTTTTTGGCGTGCAGCTTTTGTTTGCAGGCACGTTGTCGCAGTTTGTGTTGGCGCCGGTGCTGTGGTCGTTTTGGTTACTGCCGCTCGGCATCTACCATCCGCTCGAAAGCGTTATACCGTCCGCTGGGTTCTGGGGGCTTGCCGCGATCTTTTTCCTATCCGAATTGGTCAACCTTGTGGTGGCAGCTGCAGCATTGCGCACCGCGGACAAAACATGGCTGATCAAATGGGCGCTGACGTTGCAGGTCTATTTCCCGCTGGCTGCAATCGCCGCCTACAAAGGTATCATTGAACTCGCTTGGCGCCCTTACTATTGGGACAAGACCACGCATGGGGTTTTGCTGCCCGATGCAGTTAAGGAGCCTGCTCTACCGCCTCAGCGTCCAACTTCAATCGAGTGACAAACGCCTTGGAAATGTGATCGCGCAGGGCGGCATAAGCGGCATCGCCGTCGCCGTTTGCAATCGCATCCACGATGCGGGCGTGCTCCTCCAATGTGCCGGCTGCGCGGCCTTCTGCGGCCAATGATGTCGTGGCAAGTAAGGCCATCGACCGATGCACAAGATCAAGCTGCTGCACCAAAAACCGGTTGTGCGATGCAAGGTGGATCTGTTTGTGGAACCGACGGTTCGCGCGGCTAAGCGCAGATGGATCATCCAGCAATTTGTAATCTTGCGACAGCATGTCTTGTAATACGCCCACCTCTTCGGGTGTGGCGTGACGTGCCGCCAGACGTGCGGCCATGCCTTCCAGCTCGCCGCGCACGACATAAAGTTCGGCAAGTTGATTGTGATCCAACGACGCCACGATCAATGATCGCCCGTCCCGCGTCAAAAGGTTCTGTGTCTCAAGCCGTTGCAGCGCCTCTCGGATCGGGGTGCGCGACACGCCAAACCTGTCAGCAAGCTCGCTTTCGACCAGCCGATCGCCGGGTTTATAGATGTGACGGTCAATCGCCTCTAGGATCAGGACATAGGCGTCTTTTTGCGGGGCGCGGGTATCTGGCATTGTCGGACCTTTCATTCGCGCCACCCTAGCGGCAGCAAGACGCAAACAGCAAGCCACTAGAATACCCTTTCCCAACCATGGGTCGCGGCCTATGTCATAGGTATGGAACACAAAAGCGCAGATATTGTCATTTCAGGGGGCGGCGTTGCGGGCCTGACGGCGGCGGCGGCATTTGGCACGGCTGGTTTCGACGTGGTCCTTGTTGATCCAGCCCCACCTGTCACGAACGCGGATGACGTCAACGCGGATTTGCGCACGACGGCATTTTTGCAGCCAGCGCAGCAGTTTCTTGAAAACGCAGGCGTTTGGGGTGCTCTTTCCCCGTTTGCCACGGCGCTACAGGTTATGCAGATCGCAGACGCCAGTGGGCCTGATGGCACCATTCGCACAACCGCGGCCTTTGATGCGGTCGACATTTCCGACGCGCCGTTTGGCTGGAACCTGCCCAATTGGTTGCTGCGCCGCGAATTGGTAGCGAAACTTGCCACCTTGCCCAATGTCACGTTTCAAACCGGGGTCGGTTTTGCCAGCATGGTCGGGCGGACAAGCCACGCGCTAGCGCGACTGACAAATGGCGACCAAATCAAATGTAAATTGGTGATCGGCGCTGACGGGCGCAATTCAGCGGTGCGCAAATCGGCAGGCATTGATGCGACCACAACGCGCTACGGTCAAAAGGCGCTGATATTCGCTGTCACACATGATGCCCCCCACGATAATATATCAACCGAAATCCATCGCAGCGGTGGGCCGTTCACGCTTGTCCCCCTGCCCGACCATGATGGCAGACCCTGCTCGTCCGTTGTCTGGATGGACAATGGCCCCGCCATCGCGGAGCTTTTGGCGCTTGACGACGCTGCATTTGCCTCGGCTGCAACCGACCGAAGCGGCGGTATGTTTGGCGATCTGACACCTGTATCACGCCGTATGGCATGGCCCATTATCAGCCAACGCGCGGATACAATCATCGGGCCCCGCGTGGCCTTGGTCGCAGAGGCCGCGCATGTCGTCCCACCCATCGGCGCACAGGGCTTGAATATGTCCCTGACCGACCTGCAATGCCTGCTGGATTTGGCCCAAAAAACTGACGATCTTGGCGGGTCCGCCATGCTAGAAGCCTATTCTGGCGCCCGTCACAACGACATTCGTTTGCGGGTTGCAGGGGTCGATGCCCTAAACCGCGCGTCCATCGCAGGCAGCCCGTTGTTGCAAGATTTGCGCGTCGCGGGGATCAAGGCGCTTTATGGCGCAAAACCGGTGCGGCAGCGTTTGATGTCGCTGGGTCTGGGGACAGTCGCGAAACAAGCCTAAATCGGGCCGGACAACCGTTCTTCGGACAAAAGAACATTCGCCTCGACGTCACCCACACCGGGCAATGCCATGATGCGGCGGCGCAAAACCCGCTCAAAATCAGCCAGATCACGGGCAACGACACGTAGCCGGTAATCATACAGGCCCAGCACGTGTTCCACCGTTTGCACTTCGGGGATTGCGCCGACTGTGCGTTCAAAATCCTCTAGGCTGACACGCCCTTTGGTGGCCAATTTAACACCCAAAAACACAGTCACACCGAACCCCAGTTTTTCCGCATCAAGCAAAATGCGGCGGCCAGCAATTACGCCTGCATCCTCCAGCCGTTTGATCCGTCGCCAAATCGCGGGCTGGCTCACATCAAATCTTCGCCCCAGTTGACTGCTGGTTTGACTGCCATCGCGCTGCAAGGCACGCAAAATTTGCAGATCAAGGTCATCGGGTGTCATAGCGGCAGCTCCCGCACGGATTTCACGGCGGCGACGGTCATCAATGCCTCAATATCGGCAATATGCGGCAGCGTCAGGACCTGATCGCGATACACCTGCTGGTAATGCGCCAAATCGCGGGCCACCAAGGACAATCGCACATCGACACGGCCCAGAAACGTCTGAAGCTCAATCACTTCGGAAACTTTGCGCGCTGCGGCCATGAATTCATCAAACGCGCGGGCCTGCGTTTTGTCCAACGTGACACGCAACGATACCTGCACCGCAAACCCCATTGCAGCCCAGTCAATCACAATGGTTTGCCCCAAAAGCACGCCGTCTTCTGTCAGCTTTTCCAGCCTGCGCGCGACCTTGCCTGCTGTGGTGCGGGTCAATACTGCAAGATCGGGCGCTGTCAGCGTGGGATCGGTCTGCAAATGACGCAATATCGCACGAGAGGTATCATCAAGCATAATTTTAACGCCAAATTCCTTTATCGTGCATAATAATCTTATATTTGCGGAAATTTTACAAGGTTCAAATCTGACGCAAATCGCCTCACCTGCTATACACAACGCAATCTTACTCAACAAAAGGACCGCCACCATGCGCGTTTACTATGATCGCGATTGCGATGTTAACCTGATCAAAGACAAAAAAGTTGCCATCCTCGGCTACGGTTCCCAAGGTCACGCCCATGCGCTGAACCTGCGCGACAGTGGCGCAAAGAACCTTGTTGTGGCGCTGCGCGAAGGCTCCCCTTCCCAAGCCAAAGCCGAAGGCGAAGGCCTTAAGGTTATGGGCATTTCCGAAGCTGCGGCTTGGTGTGACGTGATCATGTTCACAATGCCCGACGAATTGCAGGCGGAAACATACAAGAAATATGTGCACGACCACATCAAGCCAGGTGCTGCGATTGCATTTGCCCACGGTTTGAACGTGCACTTTGGTCTGATTGAACCAAAAGAAGGCATCGACGTCATCATGATGGCGCCAAAAGGTCCGGGCCACACAGTGCGCGGCGAATACACAAAAGGCGGCGGCGTGCCTTGCCTGATCGCGATCGACACAGACGCATCCGGCAAAGCCCAGGAAATCGGCCTGTCATACTGTTCCGCCATCGGCGGCGGTCGTTCCGGCATCATTGAAACCAACTTCCGTCAGGAATGTGAAACTGACCTCTTTGGTGAGCAGGCAGTTCTGTGTGGCGGTATCGTTGAATTGATCCGCATGGGCTTTGAAACACTGGTCGAAGCTGGTTACGAGCCTGAAATGGCTTACTTCGAATGTCTGCACGAAACCAAGCTGATCGTTGACCTGATTTATGAAGGCGGCATCGCCAACATGGATTACTCCATCTCCAACACAGCGGAATACGGTCAGTATGTGTCTGGTCCACGTATCTTGCCATACGCTGAAACAAAAGCCCGCATGAAAGGCGTGCTTGATGACATCCAGTCCGGCAAATTTGTCCGTGACTTCATGCTCGAAAACGCTGTTGGTCAGCCAACAATCAAAGCATCACGTCGTTCCAACGACGAACACCAGATCGAACTGGTGGGCGGCAAGCTGCGCGACATGATGCCATGGATTTCCGCTGGTAAAATGGTCGACAAGTCCAAGAACTAAGCGCAACTGCGTAGGATGGGTTTTAACCCATCATCTAGGGCGTCCCGAATGGGGCGCCCTTTTTACATGGACACTGCACAGCCTCCGTGATGAAACAGGCCCATGCAAACTCCAACCCTCAATAATTGGCTCTCGATTCTTGCGCTCGGCGTTATTTGGGGCGGCACATTTATGGTCGTCACTATTGCGCTGCGTGGCTATGGGCCGCTTACGGTGGCTTGCGCACGCACGACGCTTGGGGCGGTCGGGTTGTTGGTTTTGATGAAAGCCTTGAACCGGCCAATGCCGGTTCTTGATCGTCGCATGGTGAAGTATCTGGTGGTGATTGGTCTGCTGAATACGGCGCTGCCGTTCGCCTTGCTCAGTTGGGGGCAGCAATATGTGCCCTCGGCCTTTGCTGGTATTTCCATGGCCGCGCTCCCGCTTTTTGTGCTGCCGCTTGCGCATGTTTTCACAGACGAAAAGCTCAGCACGCGGAACCTGATCGGGGTGTCACTTGGGTTCATCGGGGCGCTTGTTTTGATCGGCCCATCCGTTTTACGCATCGGCACGGGGTGGGAACCGCTGGGCCAACTGGCCTGTATCGCGGCCTCCTTATCTTACGCCATTTCCAGCATCATGACCCGCCGCTGCCCGCCGATTGATCCGATCACAATGGCTGCGTTGTTGCTGGTTGTCGGATCAACGGCGTTAATCCCGGCGATGCTGATCGTCGAAGGCGTACCACGCCTGACCGACAGCGTTTCCACTGGCGCCATCATATTTTTGGGGCTTGTGCCAACCGCGTTCGCAGCACTTTTGCGGGTTTACACGATCCGGTCGGCGGGGGCCGTGTTCATGACGTTGGTGAACTATCAAGTCCCAGTTTGGTCAATGATCTTCGGCGCGTGGGTTTTATCCGAAGTGCTGCCACTGCGGTTCTTCATCGCGCTGGGGTTGATCATGATCGGACTGTTAATCAGCCAATGGTCCAGTTTACGAAAGCTGTTGGCGCGCTAAACAGCGGCCTCCACCTCAGCGACGATGCCGTTCACGACCTCGGATAGCAGATCAGCGTCTTCGCATTCGGCCATCACGCGGACCAAGGGCTCGGTTCCTGATTTACGGATCAACAACCGACCAGAGCCCGCCAGCTTGGTTTCCGCATCTGCAATCACGGCTTGCACCTTGGCCGTGTCCAACGGCGTCTGACCCGCCTCAAACCGTACGTTTTTCAACATCTGGGGCACAGTTTCAAAACTGGTTGTCAGCGCGCTGGCACGTTGACCTGTCTCCACCATCGCAGACAAAAACTGAAGCCCGGCCAACAGGCCGTCGCCTGTCGTGGCAAAGTCGGTCATTACGATATGACCGGACTGTTCACCACCCAGATTGTGACCATTTTTACGCATTGATTCAACGACATAACGGTCACCAACGTTCGTGCGTTCCAGGTTCAAGCCAAGTGACTGCATATGCCGTTCCAGCCCAAGGTTGGACATCACTGTCGCGACAAGCGTGTTGTTGTTCAGCCGCCCCTGCTCTGCCCAACGCCCAGCAAACAGCGCCATAATCTGATCGCCGTCAGCAACATGGCCGTTTTCATCCAAAATCATCACGCGGTCTGCATCACCATCAAGGCAGATGCCAACATCTGCGCCATGCGTGACGATCGTTTCAGCTGCCGACATTGGCGAAGTGGAACCGCAGCCCTCGTTAATATTGAACCCGTCAGGCGACACGCCGACCGGGATCACAGTTGCGCCCAATTCCCACAACACCGCTGGTGCAACCTTATGGGCCGCGCCATTGGCGCAATCGATCACAACCTTCAGGCCATCAAGCCGCTGTCCGGATGGAATCGTGCTTTTGACCCGCTCGGCATAACGATAACGACCATCATCAATCCGCTTGGTACGACCAATGTTGTTGGCTTGCGCAGGTTCAATCACACCTTCGACCAAGGCTTCAATCTCTAGCTCGGCCTCATCCGACAGTTTGAAACCGTCGGGGCCAAAAAATTTGATGCCGTTGTCGTGGTGCGGGTTGTGGCTGGCCGAAATCATGATGCCCACGTCGGCGCGCATCGATGGCGTCAGCAGGCCCACCGCAGGGGTTGGCACAGGGCCAAGCAGCAACACGTTCATGCCGGTACTTGTCAGCCCGGCGGTCAGCGCACTTTCGAACATATAGCCCGATAAACGGGTGTCTTTTCCGATCACAACGCGGTGGCCATTTGACCCGTCATTGCGAAAATACCGACCAGCCGCTGCGCCAATCTTAAGCGCCATATCAGCCGTCATCGGATATGTATTTGCCCGACCACGCACACCATCAGTGCCGAAAAACTTACGCGCCATTTACCCTACCCTGTCACCGCCATTTGCAGGCGTATCGCCTGTCTTGTTTCTTTCATATCGTGGACACGCAAAAATTGCACCCCTGCTGACACACCATGTAGCGCGACAGCAACAGACCCCGGCATGCGGTCATGGGCAACGGGCGCGTCTCCTAACGTGCCTATAAATCGTTTGCGCGATGCACCCAACAAAACAGCACAGCCCAATCCGTGAAACAGCGACAATCCGCGCAGCAGTTTTAGGTTGTGTTCCAATGTCTTACCGAATCCGATACCTGGGTCTACGACGATCTTGCTGCGCGGGATGCCAATGGCCTCGGCCTTTGCAACCTGCGCAGCTAAAAAGTCAAAAACATCCAGCAAAACGTGATCGTAGACGGGATCATCCTGCATTGTCGCAGGATCGCCCTTTGCGTGCATCAGGCAGATGGGCGCGTCCGTTTGCACCGCGACATCCGCGATAGCGGGGTCGAATGTCATGGCGGCAACATCGTTGATCAGGCTTGCGCCTGCTGACATTGCGGCCTTTGCCACTTCGGATTTGCGTGTATCAATCGAAATCGGGCAATCTGTGGCGGCTCTGATCGCCGCGATCACGGGCGCCGTGCGTTCTATTTCATCATCAATATCCACAAGCGCCGCGCCGGGCCGCGTGCTTTCGCCGCCAATGTCCAGAATATCCGCGCCCTCTGCGACCATCGCAAGCGCATGATCCACCGCCTTTTGCGGATCCGTAAACAGCCCGCCGTCCGAGAAACTATCAGGGGTTACATTCAAAATGCCCATGATTTTTGGCCTGTCCATTACCAAGCCCGCGATCGGTGCGCGCTGTTCGGTCAACCGGTCCAGAACATCCCTTGGGACATCGGTGGCATCAACAAAGGTCACATCAGCATCGCGCCGATGCACCGCCACACGGTCAAACCAGCACCAACCGATTGTCATAGCCCCAGTGGGGCGCGGTGACGCGGTTTGCAGCAATGGCTGATAATATGCGCCCGTCATGGCAGCTTTGTTTGGTCAACTGACATGGTTATAGTCGCAAGATAAGACTGCGGAGCATCCACGCCAATCACAAACAGCTCTTTCGCCTGCATTTCAGCGGCAAACCATGCCGCGAGACCAACCGCATCGGCGGGACCGACCGCTGGCCCGTCAACCGCGTCCAGAACAATTTTCGACGGCGCCCAGACGCAAATCTGGCCGTTCTTCATCGCCCAGTCCAGCTCGGTGCGGGTTTCGACCACTTTGCAACGCAAGTCACGCGCGGCTAACATCCATGCGTTTTGTTCAATCCCCAATAGATCAATCCGGCGCTGGGTCATGGCGTGGCCCGTCTGTGGCAAGGGCTGATCGTTCGTGCCGACGCAGATAATCAAAGGGGCATCGCGCGCTGCAAGATCATCGATCCAACCTTTAAGATGCGCGGACCCTATCGCTTCGTTCGACAGGAATAAAACGCGCGGATGCGGGGCATCCTGATGGGTCTGGCCTGCATCGGCCACCCCACCACGCGCGCGCACAATTTCCACGCCAAGCGCAAATGGACCACGATCCAGCTTTTCGATACGCACAAATACCCGCTCAGCCTGCGGCTCAAGCAAAATGCGTTCGGCCACCCGTGCGGCAAGGGTTTCAAGCAGGTTGATCCGCTCTGCCTCAAGCTCGATTGCAATGGCTTCGGTCACGCGGTCATATGACAGGATACGATCCACATCATCGTCAATCGGTCCCGTCAAAGGAGCGACTTCTACGACGATATTGAATTTGACTCGCTGCAACGTGCCACGTTCAAGCTGAAACGCACCAATTTCCACCTCAACTGTGTAATCCCGCAGGGAAATACGGTCGAAATGACCCTCGGCGCTGGCTTCTGCGCGTTCGCTTGGATGTGCAAATGCGAGGCGGATATCGTCTGTCATGGTATTATCGTCCAAATTGGCCTTTGTCGCATACTAGGCCACGCAACCCCGTGCAAGGGTCGCAAAGGCGGCAGACAAATGCTGATGAACGACGCTAGTTTGACGCGGTGCGTGTCGGCTGACGATAAAAGTGGTGGAATCCAATGGTCGCCGTGCGGGGGAATTTACGCGCCCATGACGGGTTCACAGCTTTGGTGTGGTAATGGGTCGCCCCTTCGGTCAACGGGCGATCCGCGCCGTTGATCAAAATCTCTGCGACCTTGCCAACACGCGCAAACGCGCGCGGTTCGTTGATTTCTTCGGCCTTGCCATCACAGGTATAAGTGAACTGACACGCAAATTTGCGGCCCGTGCCCTGATTGATAACTCCACAGACGCTATCGGGATAACGGCTGCTGTCGACACGGTTCAAAATCACCTCGGCAACTGCAAACAGACCTTTGACGCTTTCGCCGCGGGCCTCGAAATACAGGGCTTCGGACAGGCAACGCCATTGTGGACCACCAGATGCAGCGGGCAATGCAGCAAGGAATGCACGGTCATATTGAATTTGAACCGGGCCTGTCTGAATATCGCGTTCTTCAACGGGTGGCAGGGTCGTCAGCGCGGTCATGCGATTGTCTGGCACAACTGACAAAGATTGACGTTCTTGCCCCAAAAGGGATTCAAGCCGGCTTGTGATCACCTGATCTGCCGATGCTGGAACAGACATTGCCGCTAAAACAGCCGCTGCCGCAATCAAACGCAATTTGCCAAAAGTCGAGTTCATGAACCGAAACCTATCAACACGTGGTTTGCCCCACGCAAGCGCGTGCTCCATAGGCGAAAGAATTGCATCCGTCTAGCCACTTCGCGATCACTGCGACGTTACGTGCCGTTGATCGGCCCCGATTCAGCGCCTGAATCGGTCTCCAATGGCCAATTGAGCGGCGGATAACCGCGCAACGGGCACACGGAACGGCGAACAAGACACATAATCGAACCCCTGCTTGCGGCAGAAATCAATCGCAGACCGGCTGCCGCCATGCTCCCCGCAGATCGACAAAACGACATCAGGGCGCCCCAACCGGCCACGTTCGGCCCCGATGGATAGCAATTCGCCAACACCTTCTTCGTCCAATGTGTGAAACGGGTCTTCGGCATAAACACCTTGTTGGACATAGGCCGACATGAACCGCCCGGCGTCATCGCGGGACAATCCATAGGTCATCTGGGTCAGATCGTTTGTGCCGAATGACAAAAAGGCCGCGTGCTGTGCAATATCTTCGGCGCGCAGGGCCGCGCGGGGTGTTTCCACCATGACACCCAAACGATAGGTGAAATCCGTGTTGCGTTCGGCACGCACCGCGGATGCCACTGCATCAATGCGCGATTTGACCAATTCAACTTCGCGCATGGCGCTGACAAGCGGGATCATGATTTCTGGCACAACTGCGTCGCCAGAATTGGCAATCTCGGCCGTGGCTTCAAAAATGGCGCGGGCCTGCATTTCATAGATTTCGGGCACGGCAATACCCAACCGCACACCGCGCATCCCCAACATCGGGTTGTATTCAGACAAGGCCGCCACGCGGTCCGTCACATCGCTGACGGGCAAAGCAAGCTGTTCAGCCAGATCGCGCAGGCCCGCCTTACCAGACGGCAAAAATTCATGCAGGGGTGGATCGAACAGGCGAATGCAAACGGGCTGCCCCTGCATAATGCGGAATAATTCCTGAAAATCCTCGCGCTGAATTGGCAGCAAACGGTCCAGCACGGCCCGCCTGTCATCGCCATCATTGGCGAAAATCATCTCGCGCATCACGCCCAGGCGGTCGCCTTCAAAGAACATGTGTTCTGTCCGGCAAAGCCCAATCCCTTGGGCCGCGAAATTGCGCGCTGTTTGCGCATCAGCTGGGGTATCTGCGTTGGCCCGCACGCCAATATCACGAAAATCATCGGCCCAATCGAGCAGGGTTTGGAATGCGCCATCAAGCGTGGCCTCGATCGTGGCGGGCGCACCCGCAAGGATGTCACCCGTTGTGCCATCAACCGTGATCACATCGCCAACCGCAAACCTGCGGCCATCGGGGGCCACGATCATCTGCGCCTTGCGATCAATCGCCAGATCAGACGCGCCCACAACACAAGGCAGGCCGAGCCCGCGACCAATCACCGCCGCATGGCTGGTGACACCGCCGCGCATCGTCAACACAGCAGCGGCTGCATGCATCCCGCGAATATCTTCTGGCGTTGTTTCGCGGCGGACAAGCACACAAGCCTCGCCGCGGGCGGCACTTGCTTGGGCCTCGTTTGCGGTCAAAACGATCCGGCCTGACGCCGCACCCGGGCTGGCAGCAATACCGCGCACCAGCCGGTCACGTGGGGCATTTGGATCAATCTGACGGTGCAGCAATTCGGACAGTGCTGTGGGTTCAACCCGCATCACGGCTTCTTCGCGCGGGATCACCTGATCGGTGGCGAGTGCCACTGCTATCCGCACCGCCGCCCGCGATGAACGCTGCACACGCACGGCATCCAATATGCGCAAAACGTTGTTTTCTATCGTAAATTCGACCTGCATTTCTTCGCGTAATTTGACGCGGCAGACATCGCCATAGGCAATCAATGCGGCGAAAATGTCAGGGCACCTTTCCTCAAGCGATGCGCCGCGCGCATCGCGTGTCAGATAAATCGCGCCATCGGCATTGCCCAAGGCCGCGCGCCCTTGGCTTTGCCCCAGATAACGACCTGTGATTTGCGGCAGTCCTGTCGTGCTGTCCACGTATTGAATGACGCCCGACCCGCTTTCGCCTTGCCCCACGCCCAATGCCATGGCCTGCACGACCAAACCCAAACCAGCATCGGCTGGCGCGCCTTTTGCCTGGCGCAACAAACGCGCTGTTGTGCCATCCCATGCCCGCGCCATCGACCGCAAAACTTCGGCAAGTTGGGCGGCTGGGTCTTGGGGGAATGCTTCGTCGGTCTCAAACTCATAGGCCTCTAACATGCGGGCCAATGTGGTGCGGTCCGCGTCCTCTGGTATATCGAACGCATCAGGATCAAGCCGCGACACATGCACCGCAAACGCCCGCACAAACCGCAGGTAAAGCGCGGTTGCGGCCGCCTCTCCCATGTCTTTTGCCATCGCCTCGTGGCGGGCATCGTTCATGCCGATGTTCAAAATCGCACTGGGGCCGCCCCAATCAGGGTCTTGGCTGGACGGGCGCACAGACAATAACGGCGCATCCCCGAATGGCGCAATCAGCGCATCCATATCGGGCATCTTGCCAATGGCGATCTGGTGCACAGCATCAAACGACAACGCCACGGTCAGCGGCACGGGCATATCCAACCGCACAAGGCGTTGCAGGCATTTCGCACGGCCACCGTGCACATCCGCTGCCATTGGCGCTGTGGTTGTGATCAACGTGACCGGTTCAAATATCTTCTCGTTCTGCACTGCAGCACCACTTTGTTGTGTCGGTGCAGCATAGGGAGCGTTATGTGAACCGTCTAGCCTTCAATCCGCGTCAAATCCGCCACACCAAGGCAGGTTTTTCTGATACGTGACAACAGGTTAAGCCGGTTGCGACGTACCACCTGTTGATCGGCATTGACCTGCACCGCGTCAAAGAACGCGTCAATCGGGCCACGCAATTCGGCCATTGCTGCCATTGCCGTGCCGAAATCTTGGGATGCCATCGCAGGTGCGATGACCGTGTCCGCCTCGTCCAGCGCCACAAACAACGCGCGTTCGGCATCATGCTGGGCATGGGCCACATCCGCGCCATAGGAATATTCGACGCCGTCTTTGGCCTCTTCCTTGGTCAGGATGTTGTTGGCGCGTTTGAACCCTTGGATCAGGTTTTCGCCGTCATCCGTGGCCAGCGTCGCCGCCAATGCCTTGGCACGTTTCACAAGCAACGTCAGATCATCCGCCCCGTCCATCGCGATGCACGCATCAATGATGTCATGACGAATGCCTTGGTCCTTAAGGTAAACCTTCAGACGGTCGTGGAAGAAGGAGAGGAGGTTGGCAAGACGATCACCAATGGTGTCTAGGTATGCACGCGACTCATCTTCACTGACACCCTGACGTAAATTCATCTTGTTTCGTAGCAGCTCATCGTAGTCAGCCCCCTTCATGAAACCATCTTGTGCGTGAAGGTTTTCAATTGCCTCAGGTGAAAGAGCTGGGAACACTTTCTCTAAGTTCAGATGCAGGAAGTAGTGATGTTCCATTAAGTCGCCCAATGAAACAGTCAGATCATTATCCACAATCAACCGGATCACGCCCAGCGCCGCACGGCGCAGCGCAAACGGATCCTTGGACCCTGTCGGCTTTTCGTCAATCGCCCAGAACCCTGTCAGCGTATCGAGCTTATCCGCAAGCGCGACTGCCACAGACACAGGCGCTGTTGGCACGTCATCTGATGGACCCAGCGGGGAATAATGCTCCTCAGCTGCGGCGGCCACGGCATCAGACAGGCCCGCCTTGGATGCATAATAACGCCCCATAAGCCCTTGTAATTCGGGGAATTCATAGACCATTTCGGATGACAGATCGGCCTTGGCCACGCGCGCAGCCTCGGCCACTTCGCCCGTATCCGCGCCAACCAACGGCGCGATTTCTGACGCCAGTGCGATGATGCGGTCGATCCGGTCCTTTTGCGTGCCCAGTTTGTTGTGGAACGTCACATTCGACAGGCTGTCCAACCACGGCCCCATGCCTGCATTGGCAATGCGCAAATCGTTTTCCCAAAAGAATTTCGCATCCGACAGACGCGCAAACAGCACCTTTTGGTTGCCCTTCAGGATCGTGGCGCCATCGTCGGACGTGACCGTATTGGCCACAGTGACAAAGCGTTCGATCTGACCCGTTTTCGCGTTGCGCACCGAAAAGAATTTCTGGTGTTCTTTCATCGACGTCTGCAAAACCTCGGCTGGCAATTCGTAGAAGGTCGGATCGATCTGGCCCAACAACACAACAGGCCATTCGACCAGCCCTGCCACTTCGGTCAGCAAACCGCGGTCTTCGACAACTTCAAGGCCCAGCGCAAACGCTTGGTTTTTGGCGTCATTCCAGATCATATCGGCGCGTTCATCAGCGCGCAGCATGACATGGGCGCGTTTCAGCTTCGCCTCGTAATCTTCAAACCCTGTGACGGTGAATGCGTCAGGCGACAAGAACCTGTGCCCGCGTGTGGTGTTGCCTGATGCGATGCCGTCGATGTCCAGCGGGACCACTTCGGCCCCCGCTTCATCAGACAGGATGCACACGATGGAATGCAACGGGCGAACCCACTTTAACGTGCCAGCACCCCAACGCATGGATTTCGGCCATGGGAAGTTGCGCACTGTTTTTTCCAGCACCTCTGCGATGACGTCAGCGGCCAAACGGCCCGGCTTTTCCATCACGGCGAAATAGACTTGGCCCTTTTTGTCGTCGCGAATTTCAAGATCGTCGCGCGTCACCCCTGCCCCGCGCAAAAACCCGTCGATCGCTTGGTCAGGTGCGCCAACTTTGGGCCCTTTGCGTTCTTCACGCATGGGTTTGCTTTCGGCCAAAAGGTCTTCGACCGACAGCATCAAACGGCGCGGCGTCGAAAACGCAGCCGCCGATTTATACGTCAATCCAGCCTCGACCAGCCCGTCAGTGATCAGCTTTTGCAAATCAGACGCGGCGCGACCTTGCATACGGGCCGGAATTTCCTCGGAAAACAGTTCAATCAGAAGATCAGGCATTATTGCAGGCTTTCAGGGGCTGGAGGACATTCAGGCGGCACAGGGTTGCCGTCAAACACAACCTCCCCGCAGAAATTGATTTGGTGCCACGCATAGGCGCGACCATCGGGGTAAACGGCAACAACACGGTCGATTCCGTATTGGATATTTTCCTGACCCATAAAGCCAAAGGCCACGCCGGTCGTCAGATCTTCGCCAATTTGTGCGGCGTCAAAGCAATCAAACCATCCGGGTGCGACGCGCGGCTCTGCTTCGTCATAAACTTGGTAGGTTTCAGTCAAAAGCGCCTGTGATAGGCCCGTCGAGAAACACGAACGATAGCGAAGCGGGCTGCTGTCGCTGTCAATCGCATTGAGGTTATCGAACAAAATGCCCTCTGGTTCGCCGGTAACAACGGACACAAGTTGCACATCTTCAACCTGCGCGGACACATCTTCGTAATAGGCATAGACCTGTAGGTAATACAGCGCGCCACCCGCAATCAGTGAAATCATGAGAACCCCCAATATCGCAATGCGCGCAATCATGCGGCAAATCCGCCAGCTGTTGTTTGCACAAACGCGTCGGCACATTGCTTGGCCAACGCACGCACCCGCCCGATATAGGCTTGGCGTTCGGTCACAGAAATCACGCCGCGCGCATCCAGCAGATTGAACACATGGCTGGCCTTGATGCATTGGTCATAGGCAGGATGTGCCATGATGATGCGGCGGCCCGTTTTAGGGTCATCGGCTGGCTGCGCCAAAATGCGTTCGCACTCTGCCTCTGCGTCTTTGAAATGCTGTAACAACACATCCGTGTCGGCCACGTCAAAGTTCCAGCGCGCGTATTCCTGTTCGGTTTGCAAAAACACATCGCCGTATTTCATCGCAATCGGTGCGTCAGGATCGTTGAACGGCATGTCCATCACGTGATCCACGTTCAGCACATACATCGCAAGCCGTTCCAGACCATATGTCAGCTCCCCCGAAACAGGTTTGCAATCGTGACCGCCGACCTGTTGGAAATAGGTAAACTGGCTGACTTCCATGCCATCGCACCAGACTTCCCAACCAAGACCCCATGCACCCAATGTCGGGCTTTCCCAGTCATCTTCGACGAAACGCAGATCGTGCATCGTGGCATCAATCCCAATCGCCTTGAGCGATCCAAGATACAATTCCTGCAAATCTGGCGGGCTTGGCTTAATGATGACCTGATACTGGTAATAGTGCTGCAAACGGTTCGGGTTTTCACCGTAGCGCCCATCGGTCGGGCGGCGCGATGGCTGCACATAGGCGGCGGCCCACGGCTTATCACCCAACGCACGCAGGGTTGTGCCGGGGTGGAACGTGCCTGCGCCGACTTCCATGTCGTAGGGTTGCAGGATCGCACATCCTTTGTCGGCCCAGTAATTCTGAAGCCGCAGAATGATCTCCTGAAAACTGCGTGGTTTATCGGCCATTTTCGCCCTCGTTGATTGGTTGGTCACGTCATACGCAGGTGGGTGCACAGGGTCAATTAGAACACGGGCCGTTAATTCTTGCCTATTGGTGTCATTTGGGGGCTGCACTTTGACGCATACCTGATAGTTTCCGCGACAATCCGCTGTTTGCGGTTCTTATTTAATGAAGTGAGTCACGAATGTTGCGGGCAGTTTTTGCGTTTTTATTGATCGGGTTATGGCCAGTGGCCGCCCTTTCCCAAGATGTCGTCTATGTGCAGGTCGAAGCACAACCAACACTCGCAGCGGCGCAATCGCGTGCACGGGCTTATGCTGGGCAAATAGAAAACGTAAACGGCTATTTCCTTGGTGGGCGCTGGTATGGGATCGTTCTGGGGCCATATGCGCCCAATGATGCAAACACCGTACTGCGCCAGCTGCGCCGCGAAGGGCGCATTCCGCGCGACAGCTATATCGTGACAGGGCGCAACTTCCGTCAGCAATTCTGGCCGATTGGCGTTGGCGCAGAAACGACAGCGCAGCCTGTGCCAGGCACCGTGGATGAAACCCCTGCCGCACAAGAAGAAGAGGTGGCAGTTGCTGAACCAGAACAGATCGCACCTGTCGTTGAACCAGAAATTGACCCCATTGCGATTCCGGATGAGACCCGCGCAGAGGCGCAAGCATCAGAAGCGTTGCTTGATCGCGCCCAGCGCAAAGACCTGCAAACAGCCCTGCAATGGGCCGGATTTTACACATCGGCCATTGATGGCGCGTTCGGGCGCGGCACACGGGCGTCAATGCGCGCGTGGCAAGAGGCCAACAACCGCGAGATCACAGGCATTCTGACCACCCGCCAGCGCGTTGATCTGTTTGCCGCGTATAACGCTGTGCTCGAAGGCATGGACTTGCAGCTTGTGCGAGATGATGCATCCGGCATCGAAATGCTGATCCCAACGGGCGTTGTGGCCTTTGCTGAATATGAGCCCCCGTTTGTGCGGTTTGACCCAAAGGGTGAACTTGATGCGCGCGTGTTGCTGCTGTCCCAAGAAGGCGACCAGAATCGCATGTTCGGCTTATATGAAATTCTGCAAACCCTTGCGATTGTGCCCACCGAAGGCCCGCGCAAGCGCACAAATTCAGGGTTCGAGCTGGAGGGGATCAGCGACGACATTCATTCGTATACTTTTGCGGAGCTACGTAATGGCGCGATCAAAGGGTTCAGCCTGATTTGGCCCGCAGGCGACGACGAACGCCGCCGCCGTGTTCTGGCGGAAATGAAGGCGAGTTTTGCGACCT
The DNA here is from genome assembly GCA_965656885.1 of Yoonia sp. Taxonomy (GTDB): domain Bacteria; phylum Pseudomonadota; class Alphaproteobacteria; order Rhodobacterales; family Rhodobacteraceae; genus Yoonia. The sequence continues at coordinate 66,063 of CBFHME010000006.1, read as the reverse complement.
TGGACGGCACGCTGGACCCCGCGCTTGCCACGCCAAGCGAAGATCAGGCGATTGACCTCATCGGCGGGCTTGCGGTGCGCAAACCCAAATTGTCCCGCTCCGGATTTTATATTGATAACCGCGGCGCGGTTTTGACAACCTCAGAGGCCGTAGGCAGCTGTGAACGGATCACGCTGGACGGCGAACACGACGCCGAGGTGGTTCATGTTGACGCCGACTTGGGCATCACTGTTTTGCGCCCTCAAACGCGCCTTGCTCCCTTAAACGTTGCCTTGTTCCAAACAGGTATTCCACGGCTTCAGGCCGAGATTGCTGTGTCCGGCTATCCTTATGGTGGCGTTTTGACTGCGCCTTCGTTGACGTTCGGGCGTCTTGCGGATTTGCGCGGCCTGAACGGCGAAGAAGCAGTGAAACGACTGTCACTGACAGCGCAAGATGGAGATGCCGGTGGTCCGGTATTTGACAATGGTGGCGCTGTTTTGGGGATGTTGTTGCCGCGCACCAGTGTAAACGGTCAGGTGCTGCCAACAGATGTCAGCTTTTCGGTTGATGCCGATGAAATTCTGACGTCGCTGGATGCAGCAGGTATTGCGGTAGAAACGACCGATACCCAAGCGTTCATGCCACCAGAGACCCTGACGCTGCGCGCGGTTGATAACACGGTGCTGGTCAGCTGCTGGTAGGATGATGGGTTAAAACCCATCCTACGCAGTTGCGAATTCTAACAGATGTCGGCGGTCACATGAATGACCGTTGGTCCATCTGCCGCCAGCGCATCGGTAACCGCCTGCTTGAACGCATCCAGTGACTTCGGTTGTGCCGTCGCGCATCCGTAAGCCTTGGCCAGCATTACGAAATCGGGGTTTTTCTGGATTACCGCATTGGGCGCGATCTGGGCGCGGACCATACTGTCCTCAATCTCGCCAAGCTTGCCGTTGTCCCAAATGATGATTGGCAAGGTCAGGTTCAATTCGACCGCGACAATCAATTCTTGGAGCGTGTATTGGAATCCGTAGTCCCCCGCGATCGCAACCACAGGCGCATCGCCCAATCCGATTTTGCCCCCTATTGCAGCGGGTAAGGCATAGCCAAGCGTGCCAAAGCCGTAAGGGTGATGCCAATGGCCGGGGCGGTCCATCGGGTAAATCTCTTTGGCCGCATAGGCGAATTGGGTCATGTCGGAATAGATCGTGGTATTATGCGGCAGCACATCATGCAGGGCCATTGCAACCGGCGTGATACCGGGCCGTTCCGCTGCGATTTCAGCACGGAACATCGCGTCTTGATGAGCGGTTTTATCGCGGTCCCATAGGAACGGCTTATCATCGGGCCAGTCATCCAGACGGTTGAACAAATCATTGTAAAACCCGGCTGCCGTTGCGTGCACGGCGATCTGTGCATGATGTCTGTCGCGCAAGACCTCTGGGTCGATATCAACACGGATCATATCACACGTATGGCCCAGATCATCGCGCCATAAATCTACTTCTGACAATTCAGACCCCACGACAACAACCAGATCAGCTGCTGCGATGATATCTGCACTGCTGGGGCGTGCCAGATACGCGCCAAGACACCGATCATCTTTGCCGTCCAACGCACCACGTCCCGCATATGTGGTCATGACCAATGCGCCTGTTTTGCGGGCCATCGTAAACATATTCGCACAATGTTTCCCGCCACCACCAATGATAAACAACGGCTTTTGGGCTGTTTTCAAACGGTCTTCAATCTGGGACATCAGGTGAAAATCAAGATGCTGTCCGGACTTAATGCTGGCAGGTGGAGTCGGTGCAGGATCTGCGCGGGCCTCTAGGGTGTTGATGGTGACGGACAGATGTTTGGGGCGGGGCCGTGCGACGGCAAATTCACCCAATGCGCGGTCCACCAATCCATAGGCCGTATCCGCATCACGCGCAGTTTCAGACCAATCGCAAACGGCGGCAGCCGCCCCTTCTTGGTCCTTCATCTGGTGCAACTGCCCGCGCGTCGCCGTGGTTTCATCCAGACACGACGACAACACCAGCATCGGCACACTGTCGGAATAGGCTTGGCCCATTGGCGTCATGATGTTGCACAGCCCCGGCCCCGTAATGACATAGGCCACCCCTGGTTTGCCTGTGGCACGGGCATACCCATCGGCCATGAACCCTGCCCCTTGTTCGTGGCGGGCCAATACATGTGTCAGACCCGCCTCTTCGATGCCGCGATACATTTCCTGATTATGCACACCCGGTATGCCAAAAATCACGTCTACACCGCGATCCTTAAGCATGTGGGAAATTTGGGCTCCGAGGGGGCGCGTTGTCATCTATGATCTCCAGAATGCGACAGTCATAATTGTCAGGACAGCCATGATTTCGAGCCGGCCAAAGAACATCGCAAACGACAAAATCCATTTTGCCGTATCATTCAGCCCTGAAAAATTGCCAGCCGGACCAATTTCTGTTCCAAGACCGGGACCGATATTTGCAATCGCGGTCGCAGCGCCCGAAACGGATGTGATGAAATCCAGCCCCGTCAGGCCCAGCATCACAGCCACAATGCCCAGCGATAGCACAAACGCCACGAAGAATGCCATGACCGAGTTTAAGACGTCGTCCGAAACAGGCCGCCCGTCATAGCGCGGCACAAACAACCCGTGGGGCGAATGGATTTGACGGATCTGGCTTTTGATCGACGCAACAAGCAACTGATAGCGGAACACCTTGACCGAACAGGCCGTTGATCCCGCACAGCCACCGATCAACCCGATGAAAAAGAACATGACCACTGGGAACGTACCCCATGTCATATAGTCGGCGCTGGAATAGCCCGTGCCCGTCATGATCGATGTGACGTTAAACAGCGTGTCGCGGAACGCTTGTTCGGTCAACGCACCGTCACGGCCCCAGACCCAGGCAGAAATAAGCAGAATACAGATCGAGATGATCGTCAAAAACGTCTTGATCTGGCTGTCACGGAAAAGTGGTTTTGCCGTGCCCGCCAGCAGTTGCACATAGCGCACGAATGGCAACGCCGCGAGGATCATGAACACCACCGCCGTATAATGCACCGCCATACCATATGTCCCGAATGACGCATCATTGTTGGCCATTCCGCCCGTGGCCACAGTTGTCATTGCGTGCACCATCGCATCAAACGCGGGCATGCCGAACGCGCTGTAAGCCAAGGCGCAGATGCCCGTCAGACTGATGTAAATCACGGAAATACGACTGGCGATTTCACCCGCACGGGGTAGGATTTTTCCCGCCGTATCAAACGCCTCTGCCCGAAAGATTTGCATCCCGCCAACCCGCAATTCGGGCAAGAAAACCATCGCGACAACAATAATCCCGATACCGCCCAACCATTGCAGAATACCGCGCCAAAGCTTTAGGCCCTCTGGCAGCGCCTCTAACCCGCTGAAAACAGTTGATCCGGTGGTTGTCAGCCCTGACATGGCCTCAAAAAACGCATCCGTGAAATCGGCATTTGTGGCCCCGATGATAAACGGAATCGCGCCAAACACGGGCAATGTCAGCCAGACCAATGATGTTAGCAAAAACGTCTGCCGCAGGGTCAGCCCTGATGTCACGCCATTGGCACAGGCCACCGCGATCAAACCACCCGTCAGAACGGTGACGATCGCGCTTTCAAGGAAAACTGGCCAGTGACCGTTGCCCGCAAGCAGATCGGCCGCCAAGGGCACCAGCATTGTCGCGCCAAGTGACGCCACAAGCAGGCCGATAACATATCCGACTGGGCGTAAATCTAGCATGGTGGCAGGGTTGGCCCGACCACGCGGACATGTCAAGTTATCCGGTGTGGAAAAGCGTCTGGAACATGCGCGGATCAATCGACGCAGCGGCGAATGTGTCGCCCTCTGTCATGATTGAAACGGCATCATGGCTATGCAGGCTTTCTTGGTGGCTGGCAACCACGCGGAAATCGCCGACACGCGGATCGCGCAGCAGTTGTTCACAAAACAGGCGCGCCGCATCTTCCACGAAAATCGGGTTGGCCGCATTGAGTTCGGCAAACGCTTGTTCATCTTCACGTTTGACCATCACTTGCGTTTCGGTTGGCACGGCGTCGCGGGCCATATCGATCACGTCCTCAAACCACAAAATCGGTTGGTCATCTTCGACGATCAGCGAAATCCGCGCCACAGATCGTTGACTGTGCGGCGTGGCCAGCTGGCCGCGGAACTGACGGGCGTGTTCGGACAATTCCAGCGAACAAGGGCATGTGCTGGAATACACGTAATCAAGATGCACGATCTTGCGACGCACGCCATCAACTTCGATCAATTCAAGCGCGATGTCGTAATACTGATACCCCGACAGACCCGACCGCAGGCTGTCCACCTTCATCGGGAACGAAAACCGCATCTGGATGCGCGCGTCAAAGCTCTCAAGATCCGTCTTATACGCATCCAACGCGCGTTCGATCACTTCAAAGCTGAACGTTTCTTCGGCGTGCTTATAGAAGGTGCGCATAATACGGGACATATTGATGCCCTTCTTCTCCGCCTCAAGGCTGACCGTGCCTGTCACAGATGTTTCAAGCGTCAAGTCGGCCCCGCCGCGCGTATGAAAGCGGATCGGCAGGCGAAAATTGCTGATGCCAACGTGCTGGATCTGCTGCTTGGACCCACGGATCAGGCTGCTCGGGCCGTTCTGCAAATCGGGCATCGACGCTTTGTAGGCATCATCAACTTCAAACGCATCGGGGTATGCGCGGGCAAGTGCGGGGTAATTGCTTACCTCCTGACCAGGGATCAGGCGGCTGACCAACGGGTCAAGTGTGGACACTTCTTCTGGGGTGACATCCACGGCCCAACGGCGCAGCAACGCAAGTGCGGCTTCTGCTTCGGCACGCGTCGGTTCGCGTTCCATATCGACATCATGAAAATTCATATCATCGCCCCCTTTGGGTACATCGTCCCCCTTAACATGGGGGGTGTTGTCCGTATTTCCATTATTTTCATAATAGATACGTGACAAAGTTGCCCGCAGATCAGTCATTTATCGGTCTCCTTGGCGTGACCATAACAGGGTTCGGGGCGCTTTGACGATGAAATGCGCCACAAATTCCCTCATATCCGCACTTACACCGTGTCGAGTGCCGCCATGAGATCAGCAATCAGATCAGTTGGGTCCTCTAACCCGACCGACAAACGCACAAGACCCATGGAAATGCCCAGCATGTCCTTTTGGTCTTGTGGCAACCGCTGGTGCGTTGTCGTGGCAGGGTGTGTGACGATCGACTTTGCATCGGCAAAGTTATTAGAAATCGTGAACAGCTCTAGCGCATTCAGGAACCGGAAACAGGCATCGCGTCCGCCGTCGATTTCAAACGCAATGACTGTCCCGCCAGTTGGCGCTTGGGACAGGGCCAAGGCTTGCTGCGGGTGGTCCGCATGGGTGGGATAGCGCACAACCGTCAACTTTGAGTGCCCTGCCAATGCGTCAGCCACCTCCAGCGCAGCGGCGGCTTGGGCCCGCACACGCAAATCAATCGTTTCGAGTGATTTTAGATGTGTCCACGCCGTAAACGGGTTCATCGCCCCGCCCGTGTGTTTGACATAGGTTTCAATCGGCCCACGGATCAATTCGCGCGACGCACAGATCGCGCCGCCCAGCATCCGGCCCTGCCCGTCCACGTGTTTCGTGGTTGAAACGATCGCAATGTCCGCACCGCATTCGGCGGCATAGGAATAGATTGGGGTTGCCATCGCATCGTCAGCCAACACCAATGCGCCCACCGCATGCGCGGCTTTCACGATGTGGCGGATGTCGACCACTTCCAACGTCGGGTTCGAAATACTTTCAAAAAACACCAGCCGCGTGTCGGGCCGGATGGCCGCATCCCATTCGGCGTTATCACGGCCATCAACCAGCGTGATTTCCACACCAAACCGCGCCAAAATATCCTCCAACACATACAGGCATGACCCGAACAACGCCCGCGACGACACGATATGGTCGCCCGTCTTGACCAAAGCCATCAATGCACCGCTGACCGCAGACATACCCGAATTACAGGCAAAACAGTCTTCATAGCCCAGCATATCGGCCATGCGATCTTCAAACATGCGCACGGTCGGGTTGCCATAACGGGCATAGATGAACTCATCCTCGCCCGATTTGATGAACCGCTGTTCAGCCGCCTCTGCCGTTTCATATACAAACCCTTGGGTCAGATAGATGGCCTCGGACACTTCACCGTATTGGCTGCGGCGGGTGCCTGTATGGATGGCGCGCGTGCGTTTGCTCCAGTTGGTCATTCTCTTCTCTCCAGATGGCCGATTGGCCAACAAAAAACCCCGACACCGATCAAAGGTATCAGGGCTGAAATGCCTGTGACCCCTTTTAGCAGATTATTTAACGTGGCCCGCAATCCGGTAACAAATCGCCACAAACAGACTTTAATGCCCTTGCTTCAAAGGTTCAAGCATCAGGTTCAATCAGATATTTCTGTAACCCGATAATCTGTAACCAAAGGAAAACAAACAGTACGGCGGGAAAGGCAAATGTTTCCAGCTTGACCCAAAGGTCCGTGGATTGCGTGCGCCAGATCAGTTCGTTGGCGACAGCAAGTGCGGCAAACATCACCGTCAATCGGCGCGTCAGGATCATCCAACCCTCTGATTGCATCGGCAGGAAATCTTCCATGATATACCGCAAATAACTGCGCCCACGCAAAAGCCCGATCCCCAGAATGGTTGCAAAACATCCATAAACGATACTGGTTTTCATCTTGAAGAACCGCTCGTCATTGAACCATGCGGTCAGCCCGCCAAAGAAAATCACCATGAACGCGGTGAATACCTGAATACGGCTCAGCTTTCCGGTCAATTTCCAAAGGATACCCATCGCAACCAGCAAAATCGGCACAAACACTAATGTCGCCACGATGAACCCTGTGTACTCAGTGCCAGCAAAGGTGAACACATCGTCCTTGATCCGCAGATAGATCAGGAAAAACACCAATGTCGGCCCCAGCTCTAACGCTTGCTTCAAGACGGGGTTGATCTGTTTTTCGGCCATTGGTTTCTCCTTCATCCGCCCATTTCAACGATCACGGCGCCAAGTGCAACCAGCGCCATCAAAATCAAGCGGCGCGGGCCTACTTTTTCGCCCAAAATGAACCAGCCGATCAGGGCTGCAAACACGGTGGATGTTTCGCGCAGCACCGCCGCCTCGCCCACTTTGTCCAGGCGGGTGGCCATCATGACGCCGCCGAAACTGACCCAAGCAATCAACGCCCCCGCAAAGCCGCGCCACATCAGCGGGCCCAGTGCAGGCGGTGACACCATACGCCGATACCGCCACGCGGCCAGAAACGGGAAATCAAGCGCAGTGATAAAGAAAAACCAAGCCAAAAATGTAAACGGGTTCAGGCTAGACCGGATGCCGTAAGCGTCCCAAGTTGTATATATCGCCACCGTGATGCCGCCTAAAACAGCCCATGCCAGTCCGGTTTTTAATGCCGCTGGGTCAAGCGTTTCTTCGGACAGGTTACGCAGGGCAAGCAACAAAATACCCCCCGAGAGGCACGCGACCCCGCCCCATTGCACCCATGTAAAATGCTCGCCGAAAATTAGGGATGCGGCCAGCACGGTGACCAATGGCCCCGTGCCGCGCACCACGGGGTAAACAACCGTATAGGCCGCCCGTTCATAGGCGAGTGCCATCGTCAGCTTATAGGCAAAATGGATGACAAATGCGCCCGCCAGCATGAACGCTGTAAACGCATTGGGCCAAGGCACAAGGAAAAGCGCAACAGGTGCTGAAATCACGGCCAACCAGCCGTCAATTGCGCCACGGGTCAGCCAAGGATCATGGCGTCCCTTTTGCAGCGCCCCAAATGCGGCGTGGGCGACGGCTGACATCAGCGCAAGTGCGGTGGCCAGCTGTGCGCCCTGCGGCGTGCCCGCCAATCCGACGATCCATTCACCCATGGAATTTAATCATCAAGCCCCACAAGCGCCTTGGCAAAGTCTTCGGGGTCAAACGGGGCCAGATCGTCAATCTGTTCGCCCACACCAATCGCATGGATCGGCAGGCCAAATTTATCCGCCAATGCGACCAGAACACCGCCCTTGGCCGTGCCGTCCAGCTTGGTCATAACCAAACCTGACACATCCGACAATTCTTGGAACACTTTGACCTGTTGCAATGCATTCTGGCCCGTTGTCGCGTCCAAGACCAACAATGTGTTGTGTGGCGCGTCGGGGTCTTTCTTGCGAATGACGCGCACGATTTTGGACAACTCTTCCATCAGATCAGCACGGTTTTGCAACCGCCCCGCTGTGTCAATCATCAGCAAATCGGCCCCGTCCTGATGCGCCTGCTCCATCGCATCAAACGCAAGGCTGGCCGGGTCTGACCCTTCGGGCGCAGTTAACACCGGCACGCCAGCGCGGTCACCCCAAACCTGCAACTGTTCAACAGCCGCCGCACGGAACGTATCACCCGCAGCGATCACCACCGATTTACCCGCCGCTTTGAACTGACTGGCAAGTTTCCCAATCGTCGTCGTCTTGCCCGACCCGTTCACGCCGACCACCAAAACAACTTGTGGCTTTTTGGCATAAAGCGGCATTGGACGGGCCACAGGATCCATGATCCGCGCAACTTCATCCGCCATCAACTGCTTGATCTCGGTCGCGGACAGTTTCTTGCCCATGCGCCCCTCGGCCATGTTTGCCGTCACGCGCAGCGCGGTATCCACACCCATATCGGCAGAAATAAGCAGTTCTTCCAACTGCTCCAGCATGTCGTCGTCAAGCGCACGGCGCACGACTTGTTTTTCAGGCTCGCGGCCCATCAAGCGGCCCAAGATACCCTGCTTTTTCACAGGCGCGTCATCGTCTTGGGTATCCAACGCCGAAGGCGCAAGCGTCGTCATTGGTGCGACAACAGCCTCGCGCACCTCTGGTGCAGCATCCTCGTGCACCTCTGGCGCGACAGGCTCAACCACCTCCGGTGTGACAGGCTCAACCACTGCTGGCGCAACGACGGGTGCTGCAACCTCGGGTTCAGGTTCAACAACCTCGGGGGCGGCCACCGGTTCGACCACTTCGGGTTCAACCTCGATTTCAGGCTCAGGCTCAGGCTCAGGCTCAGGCTCAGGCTCAGGCTCAGGCTCAGGCTCAGGCTCAGGCTCAGGCTCAGGCTCAGGCTCAGGCTCAGGCTCAGGCTCAGGCTCAGGCTCAGGAATCATCGTCGCTTCAGGGGTTTCGTCAACCTCTGGCGCTGCAATTTCTTCAACAATTTCTGGGGCTTCCGCCTCAACCTCACCGCCATCACTGACAATGGCGTCCAAGCCTTCGTCAATTTTGGAAGACGACCGGAACATCCGGTCCTTGAGCTTTTTGAAAAACGACATATCCGCAGCCTTTGATCGCGTGTTTTCAATTACCTAATCGCGTTTTGCGCCATTTGAAAGGGCAGCGAAACACACCAATCGCCGGACACCATTCAAATGCGAAACAATTCGTCGCACGATCAGGCACTGACGGGTGCAATATCTTGTGCTAAATGGGCGCTATGTTACGTGCCCTTACCCCCATGCGCCTGTTCAGCGCGGCCACCCTGACACCCGTTGTGTTGATCGGGGCGGCCTGCATTTGGGGTGGGGTCTGGGTTCTGGCTGCATTGCTATACCTCAGCGCCCTAACCGCGAGCCTTGATGAAGCCGTGCACCACATCACCCCCCCGACCGAAGACAGCGAATTTCCGGCGGCCACGGGGCTTTCTGTTGTGCTGGGCCTGTCCCATTTCGGGCTTTTGTTTCTGAGCGTTTCCGCAATCACAGGCGACACCCACGGGGTGTGGGAAAAGATCGGCATTTTCATCGCGGCAGGGTTCTTTTTTGGTCAAGTCAGCAATTCCAACGCGCATGAATTGATCCACCGTGGGGGGCGTAACCTGCACCGCTTGGGCAAATGGGTCTACATATCGTTGCTATTCGGGCATCACACATCCGCGCATGTCTTGGTGCATCACCGCCTTGTCGCCACACGCGAAGACCCGTCCACCTCCCGCAAGGGCGAAAGCTATTACAGGTTCCTTGTGCGGGCATGGCGCGGGTCGTTTCGCAAGGGATTGGCCGCAGAAACCGAACGTCAGTCGCGCATTGGCGCGTCCCCTCTCGCCCACCCCTATGTCACCTATGTTGGTGGTGCGATCGGGTTCATTGCGCTGGCTGCGATCATCGGCGGATTGGGCGGCGCGCTGGTGTATATCGCGCTCGCCAGCTTTGCCACATCACAGCTGTTACTTTCTGATTACATTCAACATTACGGTCTGATGCGCAGGCAAGTGAACGGCAAATATGAACCCGTCAATGCCCGCCACAGCTGGAACAGTCCGCATTGGTTTTCATCCGCGATCATGCTGAACGCGCCGCGCCATTCGGATCATCACGCGCATCCATCGCGCACCTACAATACGCTTGTGATCCCCGAAAACAGCCCGATGCTGCCGCGCTCCTTGCCGATGATGGCATGCCTCGCCCTATTGCCGCGGCGCTGGCGGTCCGTGATGGACCCGCTGGCTGCGCAATGGTCCGCTGACTAGACTTCATTGGGCTGGCTCATCGTGCGAAAACCGACGATATTTGGCCCATGAAATACTTTGCCCTCCTGACCCTGCTCGCGTCCCCTGTCACCGCCCAAGATGCCATGACAGCCGCCGAATTTGACGCCTACACGCGCGGCAAAACCCTGACATTCGGCAACGCAGGCCAAGACGCATACGGCGTGGAACAATACCAAGACAACCAGCGTGTTGTCTGGTCGTTTCTGGATGGTGAATGCAGCAATGGCGTTTGGTACGAAAGCAAAGGAAGCATTTGTTTTCGCTACGATTTTGACCCTGAACCAAAATGCTGGCAGTTCTTTGCGGAGCCAGACGGCCTGCGCGCGGTTTTCATGAACCGCCCCGATAGTTCTGTGCTCTATGAGGCGCAGGATAGCCAAGAACCGCTGATCTGCCCCGGTCCGAACCTAGGGGTCTAGCGTCACGCGGCCATCGGCGAATTCGATCTCCAACGACTTGGCCGATTTGGCCGCATCCGCCGTTGTCACAACATCGCCATCGCCACGCACCACGGCATAGCCGCGCTTTAACGTCTCGACATAGCCAAGCGTTTCGCGCAATCGGTCCAATGCCGTCAGCCGTGCCGCGCGCGCCGCCTGATCGTTGCTCGCACGCGCCGAAAGCCGCGCCATGACCGCATCAAGCCGTTCAGTTTTGCGCGCAAGATCCCGTTCAATCGCTTCACTGCGCAACCCACGCGATACGCTGTCCAGCCGTTCGCGTTTGCGGGCAATATCGCGGGCAATGACATCCGCATTCAGCCCCTTTGCGACGGACAAAAGCCGATCTTGCGACCGTGCAACACGACTGCGCAACAGATTGGGCCGCAGCGCGCCCGATGCCTTTGACAACAGCAATTCCTTGCGACCAATCGCCTGTTTCAGGGCCGCGGGCAATTTGTCAGACACCGTATCATAACGCTGTCGCGGCCCATCAAGCAGGCTGTCCTGATGCGGCAACCCACGGGCCAAATCACGCAACCGCTGACCACGCTGGGCCAACCCGTTGCTCAGCGACTGGCTCAACCGTGCGCCCTGTTGATCGACCCATGCCATCAGCTCCATGCGCACAGGCACGGCCATTTCCGCCGCCGCCGTCGGGGTCGGCGCGCGCATATCGGATACAAAATCAATCAACGTGGTATCGGTTTCATGCCCTACGGCCGAAATCAGCGGAATATCAGACGCAGCCGCAGCGCGGGCCACGATTTCTTCGTTGAACCCCCACAGATCCTCAAGCGAGCCACCACCACGCGCCACAATAATCAGATCAGGGCGCGGCAGTGCACCACCCGGTGTCATGGCATTGAACCCACGGATCGCATTGGCAACTTCTGGGGCGCATCGCTGGCCTTGCACAGCCACCGGCCAGACCAGCACCTTGCGCGGGAACCGGTCCCGCAAACGATGCAAAATATCACGGATCACAGCGCCCGATGGGGATGTGACCACGCCGATCACCTCTGGAAGATAGGGCAATTCCTTTTTGCGACCTGCATCAAACAAGCCCTCTGACGCCAGCTGCGCCTTGCGCTTTTCCAGCATCGCCATCAACGCACCTGCACCCGCAGGCACAACGTCTTCGATCACCATCTGGTATTTCGACTGACCGGGGAATGTGGTCAGCTTGCCCGTGGCAATCACCTCCATCCCTTCTTCGGGACGGGTGGCGAGTGCGGCAGCACGCCCTTTCCAGATCACGCCCGCCAGCACAGACCGCTCATCCTTGAGATCCATGTAAATATGCCCGGACGCAGGCCGCGAAACGCGACCCACCTCGCCGCGCACACGCACATGGGAAAACCCGCCCTCAATCGCCTTTTTCACCGCACCCGAAATTTCGGATACGGAAAATTCCGGCGCGTTGTCGCCCGCGGGGTCTTCGTCAAACAGGTCCATGCTCTGCCCTTGTGATCAGTGTCAGACAACCTTAGAACGCAACCCAACAAAGGCCAAGCAGGAGAACGCCATGAACATCCTCATTTTAGGTAGCGGTGGACGCGAACACAGCCTTGCTTGGGCGATCCAGCAAAACCCCAAATGCGACCGCCTGATCGTAGCTCCAGGCAACGCGGGCATCGCGCAGATGTGTGACTGTGCCGACATCAATATCCTTGATGGTGACAGCGTCGCGACATTCGCCGAGGAAAACGCCATTGATTTTGTGATCATCGGACCAGAGGCTCCCCTTGCAGCGGGCGTTGCCGACCGATTGCGCGACGCAGGACTATTGGTTTTCGGACCTTCCAAGGCCGCAGCGGCGCTAGAAGCCTCCAAGTCTTTCACAAAAGCGATCTGCGACGCATCAGGCGCACCCACCGCCAGCTACGGCCACTTCCACGATGCAGATGCTGCGCGGGCGCACATCAAAACCCACGGCGCCCCCATCGTGGTCAAGGCAGACGGCCTTGCCGCAGGCAAAGGCGTGATCGTCGCCATGACCGAGGATGAGGCACTCGCCGCTATCGACGACATGTTCGACGGATCATTCGGCGACGCCGGCGCAGAGGTCGTGATCGAAGAATTCATGGACGGCGAAGAAGCATCCTTCTTTGTGCTTTGTGACGGCACCAACATCCTGCCCATCGGCACCGCCCAAGACCACAAACGCGTGGGCGACGGTGACACAGGCCCAAACACTGGCGGCATGGGCGCCTATTCCCCTGCCCCCGTGATGACCGAAACCGTCACGCAAAAGGCGCTGACCGAAATCGTGCAGCCTTGCATGGACGAGATGCGCAAACGCGGCACCCCGTTTGAAGGCGTCTTGTTTGTCGGCTTGATGATCAAAGACGGCCAACCGCGCCTTGTGGAATATAACGTGCGCTTTGGTGATCCTGAATGCCAAACCCTGATGATGCGCCTAGGCGGGCAGATCCTTGATCTGCTACAGGCTTGCGCCGAACACCGCCTTGCGGATGCACAGGTCAACTGGGCCGATGACCACGCGCTCACAATCGTTATGGCCGCCAATGGCTATCCCGGATCATATGAAAAAGGCAGCGTGATCAACGGCCTAGATACCCTGCCCGAAGACAGCAAAAACATGGTCTTCCACGCTGGCACAACGCAAGCAGGCGGCGATATCACTGCAACTGGCGGGCGTGTTTTGGCCGTCACAGCACGCGGCGACAGCCTGCAAGACGCACGTGACCGCGCCTATGCCATGACCAAATCCATCGACTGGCCCGGTGGTTTTTACCGCTCCGACATCGGGTGGCGGGCGCTCTAGCACCTTCTATTTGCCAAAAACACCTCCGCCGGAGGCTTCATTTCTTTGAAATGAAAAAGGGGCGATGCCACCGCTGGCATCGCCCCCAAATTTATAACGATCCGTCGATCAGGCGGCGCGGGCAACCAGAACGCTGTCGATCTCTGCGGATGCGGCATCTTCATCATTGCCAGCAACAGCCGCGATTTCGCGGGTCAGGCGCTCGCGTGCGGCCTCATACAACTGACGCTCGGAATAGCTTTGCTCGCGCTGGTCGTCTTGGCGGTGCAAATCGCGCACAACCTCCGCAATCGCGATCAAATCGCCAGAGTTGATCTTTTGTTCATATTCCTGCGCACGGCGCGACCACATGGCCTTTTTCACCTTGGCCTTGCCGCGCAATGTTTTCATCGCGTGGGCTACAACGTCAGGCGTCGCAAGCGACCGCATGCCAACATCTGTCGCCTTATGGGTTGGAACCCGCAGGGTCATTTTGTCTTTTTCAAACGCGATCACAAACAGTTCCAGCTCAAAGCCGGCAACTTCTTGGGTCTCGATTGACACGATCTTGCCAACACCGTGGGCTGGATACACCACAAATTCATTTGGGCTGAAATCGTATTTCTTCTTACTCATGGTCGTCCTTTCAAGGCGCGCGCAAACGAAAAAATCCGGCGAGGGCAAGGGCGCTCTCGTCGGAACATCAATTCTGCTAGCGGATTAGTTCGTCGTCATCATTAGCCATAGTATAACACAAAATCGCGCCACAAAGAAGGGGCGCGATTTGCAATACATAAGATGTAAAATCAATGCGTTAGCCGCAAACTGATCCGAATCAGCCGCCTTCGCCTGGCGCCTCGGAAAACAGCTCCATTTTGCCCTCTTTACCATCCATTTCTTCCGCATTCGGAAGCTGGTCTTTCTTGGTGATAATCACGGGCCACATTTCGGAATACTTGCGGTTGAACTCAACCCATTTTTCCATGTCAGGCTCTGTATCGGGGCGGATCGCATCCGCTGGACATTCTGGTTCGCACACACCGCAGTCGATACATTCATCTGGGTGGATCACCAGCATGTTTTCGCCTTCGTAAAAACAGTCCACTGGGCAGACTTCGACGCAGTCGGTGTATTTGCAGGCGATGCAGTTATCGTTGACGATATAGGTCATGGGCTCATCCGGGAAATTAGTCTTGGACTAGCTAGGCCAAGACATTGCGTCATTCAAGATCAAACACGCCGCCATCACGGTGTTTGGATTGCATATCCCGCCGATCCTTCTTGGTGGGGCGTCCTTTTCCCTCAAAACGGGGGTTTTTCGGAACATGCACCTTGGGCGGCGACATATCGTCATACAGTGCCTGCGCCTCGGGTGCGGGGCCACGCCGCGTCCCGCAGGCCAAAATCTTGACCACGCGCACATCGGTTTGCTGGTGAAATGTCAAAACATCACCCGCCCCGACCGCACGCGCGGGTTTTGCAGCCAAATCACCGTTGATCCGCACCTTGCCGGTTGAAACGACTGTGGCTGCGATAGACCGCGATTTGAAAAATCGCGCCTGCCACAGCCACTTGTCCAACCGGATCGTGTCGCGTTTGTCGTTCAACCCTTTTTAAGCGCAGCAAGTGCTGCAAACGGGCTATCAGGGTCGATCTTTTTCTCGGCCTTGGGTTTGGCAGAGTATTTCTGACGCTGATCGCCGCCCTTGTTCGGCGGGCGCTTGCCTTTGCCTTTAGGCTTGTTGTCGCGTTGTGGACGCGCATTTGCACGCGCTGCACGGCCTGCCCAAGTGAAGGTATAAAACACCTCAACCTCGGCGGCTGCGATTTTTGCGTCTGCCGCTTCACCAACAGGCGTCTCGGTTTCAGACATCTCTGGCACTGCGCCGTCATCGGCTGGGCCGTCCACGATTGCACCATCGGCGCTGTCATTGGCGGTATCCATGACCGGTTGGGCAGCTGGCACATCGGTGTCCGCATTCGGTATCACATCCGTGACAGGTTTCACCTTTTCGCGTTCACCTTTTTCAGCCTTATAGCCAAGGCCGCCCATCAGATCAGCGAACTGTTCCAGCGTCATACCTGTGATCGAAAGCATATCCGCGTTGGCTTCAAAACCGCCGCGGCTGTCCTTGTCGCGCAGCATATCGGCCAGACGTTCCAACATATCAATGCGGATCGCACGTGTGCCTGCCGCGCGGTAACCTGACATCGCATAGAACCCGTGCACCGCATCCTTGGCCGCTGGCACAGTGACCAGACCAGGAGGTGGGCTTTCTGGGAATTCGGACAGGTTTTTCGCCAATGACCACAGCACAAGACGCAACCGCGTCGGCGCTGGTTTCAGTAAAAGCGGCATAAAGATCGTGAATTGACCAAAGCGGATACCATGTTTGCGCAACGTGCCGCGCGCATCCTGATCCAACGCCTTGACCTCGTCGGCGACATCGCCGCGCGGGACAATGCCAAACCCTTCGACCAGACGGTAGGCAAAGCCCTTGGCCGCACCGACAAGCGTTTCATCGTTTTTCAGGGCCAAAAGCGGCTCAAATCCGGCGGCAATTTTGCGGTCGATAAAGTGCTGCAAACGGCGCTGCACCTTGGCCATCACATCCGCGCCGGCCTCGTCATCAACAAATGCGACAACTTCGGGCTTCAGCGGATCAGACCCAGCGACCAGTTTGCCAACAGCGGCATCGCCCCACATCAGGCCACCTTGTTCGGTGAAATCCAACTCGGGGTCGGGCGCGTTATAAAAACGGTCTGCCAGCAGATTGAACTGCGGCACAAGCGCCTGCACCGACGCCTGACGCAATGTCTTGGCCTCGTCGGGGCTGCCTGCCTTATCCATGCGAAAGCGGAAGCCTTCGAGTTTGCCTACAAATTCACCCTCTACGGTGACTTCACCTTTGTCGTTTACGTCGGCCAACAGGCTCTCCTTCTGTTTGAGCCGGCGAAGCAAAATGCTGGTCCGCCGATCCACAAATCTTTGCGTCAATGCACCATGAAGCGCATCTGATAAACGGTCTTCTACCGCACGTGTTTCATCGCGCCAATGGCTTTCGTCACGCAACCATCCTTTGCGTTGCGCCACATAGGTCCATGTGCGGATATACGCCAACCGTTTGGACAGCGTATCAATATCGCCATCCGTGCGGTCAATCCGGCGCATTTGCAGGCCAAACCAGTTCGATGACACATGGCCGCCCTGATGCAGATCCGTAAAAATCTGCGACAAAAGCCCTGCATGTTCGCCCCGACTGATACCACGAAAATCAGGGATACGGCACACATCCCACAAAAGCCGCACTGATGGGCCATCTTTTGCCCGCGCCGCGATAATTTCATCCGCTGACAACGCCTTAAGCGCGGCCAGATCATCGCTTTCGCGCACGCGGGTCAGCAGTGGATCGTTGGTGCGTTCCTCAAGCGTCTGGATCAATCGTTTGGGGCTGCCAAATTGTAAGTCACTGTTTCGCCATTGTAATTTCTGCACAGGGCGAAACTGGTGTTCCATGATTGCGTTGGCGACTGCATCGTCCAGCGGCGGGGCTTCCCCCGTCACGCCAAACGTGCCGTTTTCAGTAAACCGCCCTGCCCGCCCTGCGATTTGCGCCAATTCCTCTGGCATCAAATGGCGCATCCGTTGACCGTCAAACTTTGTCAGACTGGAAAATGCGACGTGGCTGATATCAAGGTTGAGCCCCATGCCGATTGCATCCGTGGCCACCAGATAATCAACATCGCCGTTTTGATACATCTCGACCTGCGCGTTGCGGGTGCGTGGGCTAAGCGCGCCCATCACAACCGCAGCCCCGCCCTTTTGACGGCGCAGCAATTCGGCAATCGCATACACATTTTCCACCGAAAACCCGACAATGGCGGCACGGGCCGGCATACGAGACAGCTTTTTTGACCCCGAATAGGTCAGCGTCGACATGCGTTCGCGCCGCAAAAACGCAGCATCGGGAATCAATTCGGCAATCGGCTGGCGCATCGTTTCCGCACCAAGGAACAGTGTCTCGTGCAATCCACGCGCCTTCAGCAGACGGTCGGTAAACACGTGCCCCCGTTCAGGATCAGCACACAGCTGGATTTCATCAACTGCCAGAAAATCGCAGCCCATGCCTTCTGGCATCGCTTCCACCGTGCAGACCCAATAGGCGGCACGCGGCGGCACGATGCGTTCCTCGCCCGTGATCATCGCGACCACGCCGGGGCCTTTGATCGCGACAATACGGTCATACACTTCGCGCGCCAACAGACGCAGCGGCAAACCGATCACACCCGTGCGGTGCGACAGCATCCGTTCAATCGCGTAGTGGGTTTTGCCTGTATTTGTCGGCCCAAGAACGGCCGTCACACGGGAATTAATCATCTCAGTCCCGCCGTTGCGGAGGCTGGCGCAGCTATTAAAGCGCCTGCCCCTCCAATTCCAATTTCAAACGATCCGCGGCCTCGACCACTTCGGCAGCGTTCGGATGCAGCGCCAATACCGCCTCATAAACTTCTAACGCATCTGCGGGACGGTCAAGCTGTTCCATAATCACGGCCACGCCGCGCATCGCCCAGAAATGACGCGGGTTCAGAACAAGCGCCTGCCGCAAATCATCCAATGCAGGGCCCATCATGCCAAGCAGGAAATACGCGGTCGCCCGCCCGTTATAGGCTTCGGCAAAATCGGGGGCATGGTCAACCAAGGCCGCGTAATGATCCAACGCCGCCTCTGCGTCGCCTTCATCCAGCGCGTCCTTGCCGCGTTTCAACAGCAGATCAAAACTGGCCGACCCGCTTTTTTCCCAGATACCGATGATTTGGCGTTCTATACGCGCAGAATCCGCACCTTCAGCGACGGCCAATTCGTCATATAACTCATCCAGAGTTGCCGCAGCGGCAGGCATGGAATACCCCACTGTCAGCACAAGTGCCGTAACGATACATTTGAAGCGAAGTGTTTGCGTGCCCATAGTGGTAATGTAGCGTAACAAACGCCGTGCACCAGAGGGTGCAGGTAACAATAAGACAATCAAAGGACTTATAATGAGCGACGTCATTACCGAAGCTGTAGTAGCACTGAACGAAAAAATGGGCGGCGAAGGCTTTGACGGCACCGCAAAATTCGTCATCGACGGCGAAGGCGCGATCATCATCGACGAAAACGGCGCGCGCGCTGGCGACGAAGATACCGACGTCACGCTGACCGCCAGCACCGACACATTCAAGGCAATCCTTGACGGTGAACAGAACCCGACAGCCGCCTTTATGACAGGCAAGCTGACGGTTGACGGCGACATGGGCCAAGCCATGAAACTGTCCGGCGTTCTGTCCTAAACCATGGAAAACGCACCTTTCTTTTCTGATATTGCATGTGGTCCCGACGGTGGGGCCGCGCATTGGGTCACCCCGTCTGACGGTTTGCGCATCCGCGTGGGTCACTGGACGGGTCAGGATGTGAAAGGCACCGTTTTCGTGTTCCCCGGACGCACGGAATACATCGAAAAATATGGACCTGCGGCGGCTGAATTGCTGGCGCGGGGCTTTGCCACGATTGCAATCGACTGGCGCGGTCAAGGACTGTCGGACCGCACCAGCGACACCTACGCGATGGGTGATGTGGAACAATTCGGCGATTATCAACATGACGTGACCGCCGCTGTGAACCACGCACGCAACTTGGGCCTGCCTGAACCATTTTACCTCATGGCCCATTCGATGGGGGGCTGCATTGGCCTGCGCGCATTGATGAATGACATGCCCGTCAAGGCGGCCGCGTTTTCCGCCCCGATGTGGGGGATCACAATGCATCCCGCGACACGGCCCTTTGCTTGGGCGTTGTCATCTGCATCACGCAAAATGGGCTTTGATCAAACATTTGCACCCGGTCAGGTCGAAGAAGGTTATGTGCTGCGCGAAGAGTTTTCGCAAAACACGCTGACCTCTGACCCTGAAATGTTCGCGATGCTGCAAACCCAACTGCGCACGGAACCCAGCCTTGTGCTTGGCGGACCATCCCTGCGCTGGCTGAACGAGGCCTTGCGCGAAATGCGCACGTTGTCGCAGATGCCATCGCCTGAATTGCCGTGTTGCACGTTCCTTGGAACCAAAGAATCCATCGTGGACCCCGACCGGATCAGGGCGCGTATGGCCAAATGGACCGATGGCGCGCTGCATATGCTGGAAGGTGGCCAGCACGAGGTCATTCTTGAAGTGCCCGACATGCGCAAGCGTGTGTTTGATTTGGCCACAGAACTTTTTGATCGGCATCGCTGACGCCCTATCTGTTGGGCATGGCTGACGTTCTGACATTCACCGACCAAGGCATCTATTGCCCCGCTGGCGATTTCTACATTGATCCGTGGGAACCGGTTGACCGCGCGTTGATAACGCATGGCCACGCCGACCACGCGCGCGATGGGATGGGGTCGTATCTGGCCACACAAACCGCCGCCCCCGTGATGCGTCACAGGTTGGGTGACATCAGCCTAGACACCATAAAATATGGGGAAACGCGCCAGATTGGCGGGGCAAAATTATCCTATCATCCGGCTGGGCATGTGCCGGGATCCGCCCAAATCAGGGTCGAAGTTGACGGACAAGTCTGGGTCGCATCTGGCGATTACAAGACGGTTGACGATGGTCTGTCAGAACCATTCGAGCCTGTGAAATGCCACGCCTTTATCACCGAAACCACCTTTGGCCTGCCGATTTTTCGTTGGACGCCCCAAGATATTCTGGCCGACCAAATCAACACATGGTGGGCTGCCAATGCCGCCGACGGGCGGTTTTCGATGCTAAGTGCCTATGCCTTGGGCAAGGCGCAGCGGCTGATGCGTGCGGTAAACGCAGATATTGGCCCGATCCTGACCCACGGCGCGATTGAAAACACCAATGCGATTTTGCGCAAACAAGGGTTCGCCCTGCCCGACACCATCCGCGTCACAGGTGATGTGAACGTCAAGGACTACCCCGGCGCGCTTGTGCTGGCGACACCATCCGCGATTTCGGGCACTTGGGCGCGGCAATTTGGACCAGCGGCCACCGCATTCGCCAGCGGCTGGATGGCCCTGCGCGGGGTGCGCCGCCGTCGCGGGATGGAACGCGGGTTTGTCATGTCCGACCACGCCGATTGGGACGGGCTGAACGCCGCCATCACAGCCACGGGCGCTGAAAAAGTGTTCGTAACCCATGGTTATACAAGCCAATTTCAAAAATGGCTGACGTCACGCGGCTACGATGCCCATGTCGTTTCCACCGATTACGGCACCGAGGAGGAGGCATGAAAGAGTTTGCTCGCCTTTACGCCCGCGTTGACGAGACGACCCGCACCAGCCTGAAGACAGCGGCCCTGGCCGACTATTTCCGCGCGGCCCCTGATGATGACAAATTGTGGACGATCGCGCTGTTTACAGGCCGCCGCCCCAAGCGCACAATCACGGCCACGCGGTTGCGGGAATGGGCGGGTGAACTTGCAGATATCGAACCTTGGCTGTTTGACGAAAGCTATGCGATTGTTGGCGATCTGGCCGAAACCATCAGCCTTGTTTTGCCCCCGCCCAGCACCCACAACGACCAAAGCCTGACCCATTGGATCACCTATATCAAATCGCTGACCGCGCTTGATGATGACGCGCGCAAGGCGGGTATCCTTGCGGCGTGGGACAGCCTGCCTGACATGCAGCGATTCTTGTTTACCAAATTGTTAACGGGCGGTTTTCGGGTCGGGGTCAGTGCCAAGCTGATCACCAAGGCATTGGCCCAAGCCACCGACCAAAGCGCCGATGGCTTGACCCATAAATTAATGGGAAACTGGACACCTGACAGCACCACATTTCATGATCTGGTGATCGCGGATGACCCCCGCGCGGATTTGTCAAAACCTTATCCATTCTATCTTGCTTATGGCGTGGATAACGTGGACGATTTAGGCCCCCCCGCCGATTGGAACGCAGAACGCAAATGGGACGGAATACGCGGGCAATACATTTTGCGCGGCGGTGAACATCATGTCTGGTCACGTGGCGAGGATTTGATGACCAACCGCTTTCCCGAATTGGCACAGCTACAAGATTATTTGCCGGACGGCACGGTCATCGACGGAGAAGTGCTTTGTTTCGCATGCGAAACACCGCTGTCGTTCAACGCGCTGCAAAAACGTATAGGGCGCAAGACGGTGCCCAAGAAACTGTTGGCCGAAGCCCCCGTCATTTTGATGGCCTATGATCTGCTGGAACACGAAGGGCGCGACATCCGTGAATTGCCTCTGGCAGAACGGCGCGAAACCCTGACGGGTTTACTCGATAATATCCCTGCGGACGCCCCTATCAGGATTTCTCAATCTGTCACTTTTTCAACTTGGGACGATTTGAGACATGAACGGTCGCGCAGCCGCGCACTCAACGCCGAAGGGTTGATGCTGAAACGGCACGACAGCCCGTATCTGGCGGGGCGCAAGCGGGGCGATTGGTGGAAATGGAAGGTTGATCCGCTCACCATCGACGCGGTGATGATCTATGCCCAAGCGGGATCAGGCCGCCGCGCCAATCTGTTCACCGACTACACATTCGCGGTGTGGAACGGGAATGAACTGACCCCCTTTACCAAGGCCTATTCCGGTCTGACCGATGCAGAGTTTCGCCAGATCACGGCATGGGTGCGCAAAAATACGTTGCAGAAATTCGGCCCCGTGCGCCAAGTTCCGCCCGAGCATGTGTTTGAAATTGCGTTTGAAGGCATCCAAGCCAGCCCGCGGCATAAATCGGGTGTCGCGTTGCGGTTTCCCCGCATGCTACGCTGGCGGCACGATAAACCCGCGTCCGAGGCCAACACCTTGGACGACCTGAACGAGATGTTGAAAACCTATGGCTAAACCCATCAGCCCGCTGCCGCCCGCCCCCGCGCCCACGTCATTTGCAGCACTCGATGGGGCCTGTGACGCGCATGTGCATCTGCTGGCCGCACCCGAAGAGGCCCCGTTATTTGACGGACGAACAGAGGATACGGCGACAACATACGCCGATTATCTGGCACGGTATCGCGCCCATCTTGCCAACCTTGGCTGCACCCGTGGTGTGATCGTGCAATCCATTTTCTATGGCACTGATAACACCATCACGGCCCGCGCCGTGGCGGATATGGGGGACGGATTTCGCGGCATCGGATTGCTACCGGACGGCGCGCAAGAGACTGATTTCAATGACTTTGCCGATTGGAACATGAAAGGCGTGCGCCTGAATTACGTGCATGGCGGTGTGCTAACGTGGGACGGCGCGCGCGCGATGGCGCCCGCATTGGCCGACCGCAATATGCACATTCAGATGCTGATGAATGCCGACAAGCATATGACCGATCTGGCCCCTGATATTGCCGCCCTGCCCGTGCCTGTTGTGTTTGACCATATCGGCTGGCCTGATCTGACAGCGGGTGTACAGGACGCAGGGTTTCAGGCGCTGTGCAATGCGCTGAAAGACGGGACCGCATATGTGAAATTGTCGGGACTTTACCGGTTGTGCGATGCGCCATACGAGGCCGTGGATGATCTGGTCGCCGCCTTGGTTTCTGCCAATCCAGAGCGGTGTTTGTGGGGGTCTGATTGGCCGCATATCATGCTGAACGGCGCAGAAATGCCCCAAGCAGCAACGCTTTGGGATGCGTTCCACCGCGTTGTGACAGATGATGCGACAAGGGCGCGCATCCTTGTGGACAATCCGGCTGCTCTTTACGGGTTCTAAACTTGTGCCCGCGCACCTATATCTGTGTGAATACAATCAGTAAGGTCTTACAAAATGCGTACCCCCACCCCTGTTTTTGATGCAACACTTGGCGGCGCTGGCGCCTTTGGCGATCTGCCCGAATGGGATCTGACCGATCTGTACCCGTCCGAGGACAGCGCCGAATTGATCCGCGACATGGATTGGCTGGAGACGGCCTGTGCGGAATTTGCGTCCGATTACGAAGGTAAGCTGGCGGATTTGGACGCCGCTGGCCTGCTGGCCGCCGTGCAGCGGTATGAACAGATCGACGTGATCGCGGGGCGCATTATGTCGTTTGCAGGTCTGCGGTATTACCAGATTACCACCGACAGCGACCGCGCCAAATTCATGGCTGACGCCCAAGACAAAATCACCGCATACACCACACCGCTGGTGTTTTACGGCCTTGAATTCAACCGCTTAGACGACGCGCACCTTGCTGGCATGTTGACCGAAAACACCGATCTGGCCCGTTACAAACCCGTTTTTGACCGGATGCGCGCGATGAAGCCGCATCAGCTGTCAGACGAGCTGGAAAAATTCCTGCATGACCAATCCACCGTTGGGGCGGCTGCGTGGAACCGGTTGTTTGATGAAACAATGGCCGGGCTTGAGTTTACCGTTGACGGTGAGACCTTGAACCTTGAGGCAACGCTGAACCTGCTTACCGAACAGGACCGTTCCAAGCGCGAAGCGGCGACACATGCGCTGGCCGCTGTGTTTGAGGACAACATCAAAATCTTTGCCCGCGTACATAACACATTGGCCAAGGAAAAAGAGGTCGAAGACCGCTGGCGCAAAATGCCAACCCCGCAAACGGGCCGTCATCTGTCCAACCACGTCGAGGCAGAGGTGGTCGAGGCATTGCGCAACGCCGTTGTTGCCGCCTATCCGCGTCTTTCGCATCGCTATTATGCGTTGAAAGCCAAATGGTTGGGTCTTGATCGTATGGAAACATGGGACCGCAACGCGCCACTTCCGATGGAAAATACCCGCGTGGTTGACTGGGACGAAGCGGAAAAAACCGTCATGGATGCCTATGCCGATTTCGACCCCAAAATGGCCGAGATCGCCAAGCCGTTTTTTACCGATGGCTGGATCGATGCGGGCGTGAAACCAGGCAAGGCACCGGGCGCGTTCGCCCACCCCACGGTCACGACGGTGCACCCTTATGTGATGCTGAACTACTTGGGCAAACCGCGTGATGTGATGACATTGGCCCATGAATTGGGCCACGGCGTTCATCAGGTTCTGGCCGCCGAACAGGGCGAATTGCTGTCCTCCACCCCGCTGACATTGGCAGAAACCGCATCTGTATTTGGCGAAATGCTGACATTCCGCAAATTGCTGGACGGGGCCAAAACCAAGGCAGAGCGCAAGGTGCTTTTGGCTGGCAAGGTCGAGGACATGATCAACACGGTCGTGCGCCAGATCGCGTTTTACGATTTCGAATGCAAGCTGCACGCCGCCCGCGCCCAAGGGGAGCTGACCCCAGATGACATCAGCGCGCTATGGATGTCCGTACAGGCCGAAAGCCTTGGCGATGTGTTTGATTTCACCCCCGGTTACGCAACATTCTGGGCCTATATCCCGCATTTCGTGCACTCTCCGTTCTACGTCTATGCCTATGCGTTCGGCGACGGTTTGGTGAACGCGCTTTATGCCGTTTACGAGGAAGGCGACCCTGATTTCAAAGAGAAATACTTTGATATGCTGCGCGCTGGCGGGTCCAAACATCACTCCGAATTGCTTGCACCATTCGGTCTGGATGCGTCTGACCCCAAGTTCTGGGACAAGGGCCTGTCGATGATCGAAAGCATGATCGACGAATTGGAAGCGATGGAAGCGTAATCACCCGTGGACCGGGTTGATTAATCCAGCTCGGTCCACGGCCAAGGCTTCACTTCGGATGCTGCGGTTTGATAGCGCACGGCCTTGGCCATCCAGACACCCATTGTCGTGCCAAATTCAGACAACTGCTCGTTCGGGGTGCGCTTGTTGAATACCATGATGATGAACTGCAACACCGCAAGCACCCATAAAATCGTCTGGGTAAAGCTAAGCAGGATGCCAATGATGATCATGTTGATCAGGCGCAGCCAAAGGCTTTCGTAGTCTGTTTCGAGATCATTCATGTCTGTTGTCCTGCCGCAAATACCATATCCATCATCTCTTGTGTGCCACGAGAGAACGACAACGGGCAAGGGTAAGCCGCACCTGTGGCGGCACTTGCCTCAAAATTTTCGACCTGCAACACATATTGGTTCACCGCGGGCCAGCGTTCGGTCACCACGCGATGCCCATCATTTTCCAGGATTAATTCAGCGGTATCGTGCACATTTGCGTTGAACGGACAGGTCAGTGTGATGAACCCCGCGTCCCCGTGGAACGTAATTGATTGGCGCGGATGCATCCGGATCGACACTGTGGCGCCAAATGTAAAATCTGGGAAATCGGCGGCGATTTGGGCAAATACGTCGACCCCGTTCTCAAACTGAAGATTGGCATAGGGCACGGCGACGGGCTCCTCTCCGCTCACAAACCGCGCCGCACCAAACGGGTAAACCCCGATATCACGTAGACCGCCACCACCCGTTTCAGGCTTGTTGCGGATGTCGCCCACGGCTTGTGCATTGTTGAAACTGAATACGCTTTCAACATGACGCAACCGGCCAATCGCACCATCTTGCACCAACGCACGTGCACGGACGAATTGTGGATGATGCACAATCATAAAGGCCTCTGCACATAGCTTGCCCGCATCACGTGCTGCGCTTTGCAGGACATCAAATTCGTCGACATTTAATGAAATCGGTTTTTCACATAAAACGTGCTTGCCTGCCGCAAGCGCCTTCAGTGTCCAAGGCACGTGCAGATGATTGGGCAGCGGGATATAGATCGCCTCGATATCCGGATCGGCCAGCAATGCGTCATAGTCGGAAAACACCCGCAATGCCGGCGAAATTGTGCGAAACGGGTCGGCCTTTTGATCGTCCGATGTGGCCAAGGCGTCCAGCACCGCACCACGCGCGGCATGAATGGCAGGCGCCATATGCTTGGCCGCAAACCGCGACGCCCCCAATATTCCCCAACGCATCGAACATCCTCCTCAATCTTTCAGGCATGCTAGCGGCAGATCCACAAATCACAATCGACCTCGCTTCTTTTGGCCAAAAATACCGCCGCCGGAGGCTTTGGGTTTTCTAAACCCAAAAAAGGGCCCCACAAATGCAGGGCCCCTTCTCAAATTTTTTTCCACGATTGCTTAGGCGTCAGCCAACATGCCACGCTTTTTCGCCAAATCCTGCATCCGCTTTTGCAGCTTTTCAAACGCACGCACTTCAATCTGGCGGATACGTTCGCGGCTCACGTCATATTGCCCGCTCAAATCCTCGAGCGTGACGGTTTCTTCCGCCAATCGACGCTGGACCAGAATATCTTTTTCACGGTCATTCAACACATCCATGGATTCGGCCAGCAGTTCGCGGCGCACGGTCATCTCATCTGATGCTTCGTAATCATCAGCCGTATTGACGCTCTCGTCCTCAAGCCAGTCTTGCCATTGCGTGGCACTGTCGCCGTCCGATCCAACCATTGCGTTCAGCGATGCGTCACCACCCGACAGGCGGCGGTTCATCGACACGACCTCTTTTTCGGTCACGCCCAGATCAGTCGCAATGCGGGTCACGTTTTCAGGGCGCAGATCGCCGTCTTCCAACGCGCCGATCCGGCTTTTGGCCTTACGCAGGTTAAAGAACAGCTTTTTCTGCGCGCTTGTCGTGCCAAGTTTCACCATCGACCACGACCGCAGCACATATTCCTGAATGGACGCTCTGATCCACCACATTGCATATGTTGCAAGGCGGAAACCTTTTTCGGGGTCAAACTTTTTCACAGCTTGCATCAGGCCCACGTTGGCCTCTGAAATCACTTCAGCCTGCGGCAAACCATACCCGCGATAACCCATCGCGATTTTGGCAGCCAAGCGCAGATGCGATGTCACCAACTGGTGCGCTGCATCGGTGTCTTCATGGTCAACCCAGCGTTTCGCCAGCATATATTCCTGCTCCGGTTCCAACATCGGAAACTTCCGAATGTCTTGCATATAGCGGTTCAGGCCTTGCTCCGGCGATGGTGCAGGCAGATTTTTATAATTACTCATTTGGTCTATCCCCTCC
Source organism: Yoonia sp. (assembly GCA_965656885.1). Taxonomy (GTDB): domain Bacteria; phylum Pseudomonadota; class Alphaproteobacteria; order Rhodobacterales; family Rhodobacteraceae; genus Yoonia. Next base: position 38,334 of record CBFHME010000006.1, on the reverse strand, counting down.
CAATGTTTAAGGGCTTAACATGGATATGGGCCTTGTCGCGATCTGTTTCAAGACCGCATAGGCAAAAACCATAAATCAAATATGAATGCGCGGTGCCCCGATTTGAAGAGTTATGTCAGTGCGCTCACGCACACGGGACGTTTGTTTCAGACAGATCCGCCAAGCCCGCGCACAAGTCCCACCATATCATCTGGCAATGCGGCCTCAAATTCCATGAATTCATCGGTCACAGGGTGCACAAACCCCAATGTCGCCGCATGAAGCGCCTGTCGTTTGAAATCAGCCACTGCTTGCACACCACCATCACCAACGGCACGAGGCGAAAGTTTCCGCTTCCCACCATAGGTCGGATCGCCAATCAACGCATGGCCGCAATGGGCCATGTGCACACGAATTTGATGCGTGCGCCCCGTTTCCAACCAGCATTCGATCAATGCAGCAACAGCAGGCGTGCCGAGTGGTTGCACAATGCGGCTGCGTGTGACGGCGTGCCTTCCGGTCGTGAATGACACAGCTTGGCGTTGGCGATCCGTCTTATGGCGCCCAAGGAACGTCTGCACCTTCAGGATATTGCCCGCCTCAAATGATGTGCCCTTGATCCCGCGAAGCCGCGGGTCATTGGCGTCCGGGACCCCATAACAAACGGCCAGATACCTGCGTTCCACCGTATGATCGGCAAATTGTTTGGCAAGGCCGTGATGGGCCCGATCGGATTTCGCCGCAACCAAAAGCCCTGTGGTCTCTTTATCAATACGGTGCACAACACCGGGGCGCTTCATGCCGCCCACACCAGACAGGCTGTCACCACAATGATGGATCAAGGCATTCACCAACGTGCCATCTGGCGTGCCGGGTGCTGGATGCACGACCATACCGCTTGGCTTGTTCACGACAATCAGGTCATCATCTTCGTAAACGACATCTAGCGCGATGTCCTGCCCTGCGATGTGGCTGTCCTCGGCGACCTCAACGGTCACGGATACGGCCGCCCCTTCGGTCACGCGAAACCGCGGGTCCGTGACAACAGCACCATCCACGACGACCGCACCATCAGCTATCAACTTCGCCAATCGTGACCGCGACAATGACGCATCGCTCGGCACATCACGGCCCAATGCCTTGTCCAACCGTGGTGGCGGATTTTCGGCAATAACAAACGTCACTATGGTCTGGCCCATCGGGGTCATCCTCTCATCGGTGGCGCTGGCAAGAGTTGGGGGTGGTGGTACCGCCTCCCCGGCTTGAACGGGGGACCCCTGGTTCCACAAACCAGTGCTCTAACCAACTGAGCTAAGGCGGCATCTGGGTCGATTTAGCGCCATGCGGAATTGATTGCAAGGGGCGCTAGGCATATTTCGCACGCCACATGCTTGCACGTGAACCCGCTCACAAGATACACCACATGAAACCAAGCAAAAGAGGTCCCCATGGGTATCAACGACGAGCGCGACATCGAAGCAAACATTCAAATCGGACCAACCGACAGCGGCATGGTGCGCATTTTCATCGAAGCCGGCCCCACAGAAATCCCGATGGATTTTGACCCCGAAGAAGCCGAAGAAATCGCAGATGAACTGCGCGCCGCGGCCATGGCCGCCCGCGCTGTGAAATAAGCGTCTTCCATTTGCCAAAAAATACCTCGGGGGTGCGGGGGCTGGCCCCCGCCCGGTCGCTCAGGCATCGCCAGAGCGAAACACCACCCCTGGATCACGCGCCGATTGCGCCCGCACGGCAGCGTGGCGCGCAAATTTGAGCAACATCTGCTTGCGCCGCGCGCCATTTAGCTTTGTCTCAGGTCCCATACGCACAATCTCGGCATCATAACCGTCTGCAATAATGAGCCCAGTCTCACTTGGCAGCAATTCGGTCGGAAAATCTTGGTCCACAGCCCAGAAAAACCGGTCGGCCCATTCAAGATAGCCCTGCCATTTCTGATCGGTCTGGAAATCCACACGCGACGATTTGCATTCAATGATCCAAATTTCACCCTTTGGGCCAAGCGCCATGACATCAACACGCAAACCGCGCGTTGGCACAAGCTCTTCCACACCGACAAAATTGAGATCACGCAAATGACGCGACACTCCGCGCGCGAGCAGTTGACCTGGCATCAAGGAAGGAGAAAGCGCATCATCTGGCATGAGGTAAATATGAACAAAACGTAAACATCGGTCAAGTCCCCTTGCCCTGCCCCACAAGCACCCCTATCTGATGCGGTGGCGGGTTTCTGCTCTGCTCGATCGTATAAGGGTTACATTCCAGTGGCCTTAAGCAAATCCGAGGGAGCTGGCTCTGTTTGGACCCTGGTTCATTTATCTGGCGCCCACCTGTAAATACAGGTCCTCGGGAATAAATCCTTGAACGGCTGCTGCGGTTCCCGCCACTTGACCGCCCCCTTGCGCTTACATCGCGGGGGCCAGCCCCCGCACCCCCGAGGTATTTGAGGCAAATGGAAAGCCTAAGCTGCGCGTGCAAGAGCGACAAAAGCGATGCCAGACGTCAGGAAATTTAGACCCAGAAACAACCCGATGGCCCAAAGTGCGGTACCGGGAAGCCCCGCAAGCAGCAAAACACCCAAAATCAAGGTCGCCGTGCCATTAAAAGCAAGCCATCCCCACCCTTGTCGCGGGCGGTGTTGAAGCGCCATAACGCCTTCAAAACCGCCTTGTATCAAGAACATCACCCCCATCAAGGCCGTCAGTCCGACCAGTCCTGTCAACGCAAAGAACCCCAGATAGACGCCCAACGCGATGTGCATCACGGCGATCAGCCCTGACCAAATTGCCGATTGCCAGCCCTTTGCCTGGAATGCGTGGTAAAGCAGAGCGGCACCCGTCAGCAGAAAAACCCAGCCGAGCAATGCCTTGGCCGCGATCGAAAATACCAGCGGAAACAGGATCGCAAGCACACCGATTGCGATCATCACATAGCCCACATTGCGAAATCGGCTGCGGAAATTGCGCACAGCGTCCATGATGTCGGGCTTGGTTGTCGGGTTTGTCATTTGGCGTTCCTTTGATTTGCGATCAGCTTAGCAAAGGACATGCGAGATGCAAAATCGACTAGAACTGATCCGGCTGCGCCTCGCGTGCCATATGATCAAGGACTGCATTCACAAATTTAGGTTCTTTTCCATCGTGTGAAAACGCGTCCGCGACTTGCACGAATTCCGCAATTATGACCTTGGGCGGCGTGTCTTTTTCCAACATTTCCGCGCCCGCGGCACGGAACAGGGCCCGCCACGTTGGATCAATCCGGTTGATTGGCCATTTCGCAACCAGTGCCCGGTCGGTCATTTGGTCGATCATGGCCTGATTGTCGACGGCTTTGTCCACAAGCAAGCGGAATGTATCAACGTGGCCTTCTTGCATTTCGATATCGTCAAAGACCTCTCCGAAACGGTGGTCTTCGAATTCGCGCATGATTTGTTCGGCCATTTGCCCAGACGCTTCCATCTGGAACAATGCTTGCACCGCATAAAGGCGGGCTGCGGACTTCATTTTGCGGATCTGATTGTTCGAAAGGGTCATGCTGTTGATTTGCCGCCTTGCGCGAGAAGTATTTCGGATGTGAACCCGACAGCTTTGTCAGGACGGCCCCACTTACGGCTGGTTGCGATCAGGTGCAAGGCCGCAGCCGCAGCACCCGCACCTTTATTCATCTGGGCGGGATCGGCACGTTCAACCGCTTGGGCGTGGTTTTCGACCGTCAGGATGCCGTTGCCGATGCAAATGCCTTGCAGCCCCATCAACTGGATTGCGCGGCTGCTGTCGTTGCAAACCGTTTCATAGTGCGTCGTTGCCCCGCGGATCACACAGCCAAGCGCCACAAATCCATCAAAGTTGGACATACGTTCCGCGATTGCGATGGTCGTCGGAATTTCAAGCGCGCCTGTTACGTCGATCAGATCGTGCGTGGCGCCAGCAGCGTCAAGTTCGGCCACAGCCCCCGCGACCTGCATATCGTAGATGTCTTTGTAATATGGCGACGCCACGATGAGCAGTTTGACAGGTTTATCAAACGTCGGACGCGGGAGGATATAATGTGATGAACCGGCCATTAACCAATCTCCGAGATTTTTTGCGTGCCGACGATTTCCAGGCCGTAGGCATCAAGGCCAACGACCTTTGGCTGAGGCGAATTGGTCAGCAGCGTGATTTGATGAAGCCCGAGACTGGACAGGATTTGTGCGCCGACGCCGTATTGGCGCAAGGTTTTGGGTGCGGCTTCGCCCTCTGGGTCGATCTCCATATGGGTGTCGCGCAGCAAGACAACAACGCCGCGCCCTGCGTCGGCAATCAGCTGCATGGCGTCGCCGAATTCGTTACGCCGGCCTTTGTCACCGGTGCCCACAATATCAAGCATCGGGTCCATGCCGTGCATCCGTGTCAACACGGGTGCATTGGTTGTGATGTCACCCTTGATCAAGGCGATATGTTCGGCCCCTTGTGTTTCATCAGCATAGATGCGCATTTCCCAGTCGCCGCCGAATTCAGAGGTGATCTGTTCGGATTTTCGCATACGGATTAGATTGTCGTGGCGGCGGCGATAGGCGATCAGATCGCTGATGGTGCCGATTTTGAGCCCGTGAAGCTGGGCAAATCCGACCAGATCAGGCAGCCGCGCCATTTCGCCATCTTCTTTCATGATCTCGCAGATCACACCGGACGGATTAAGACCTGCAAGGCGCGAAATATCGACAGCTGCTTCGGTGTGCCCCGCCCGCACAAGCACACCGCCGTCGCGCGCGCGTAGCGGAAAGACGTGACCTGGCGTTGCGATGTCTGACGCACCTTTTGACGCATCGATGGCAACAGATACGGTGCGGGCGCGGTCAGCGGCAGAGATGCCGGTGGTGACGCCGTCACGTGCCTCGATCGAGATGGTAAAAGCGGTTTCGTGGCGTGAAGAATTATTTGTCGCCATGAGAGGCAGGCCAAGCGCGTCGATCCGGTCAGAAGGTAAGGTCAGACAGATCAGCCCACGGCCATGCTTTGCCATAAAATTGATCGCATCAGGCGTGGCCATTTGCGCAGGAATGACCAGATCGCCTTCGTTTTCGCGATCTTCGTGATCAACCAGTACGAACATGCGGCCATTGCGGGCGTCATCAATGATGTCTTCGATGGGGCTGATGGCCTCGGCCCAATCTTGTTCAACTTGTCCGGGGGTTTCGAAAATCTGTGTCATGGGCGTCCCTGATGCATATGCCAATCCATTATCGGGTTGGGTGGGTGTTGAAAAGGGGGCGGTGGGTCAAGACCCACCCTACGTCGATCCGCAACGCGACATCTGTTGACATGCGCAGCTGCGTAGGATGGGTTTTAACCCATCATCCTTTGATCAATCAAAGTCGCGCAAGCGCGCCACATAGCGGGCCATTGTATCAATTTCGAGGTTCACAAAATTACCAACTGCAGCGTCGCCCCATGTTGTCACATCCTTGGTATGAGGAATGATATTCACGCCAAAATCACAGCCATCCACCGCGTTCACGGTCAGGGATGTGCCATTGAGTGCCACGGACCCTTTGGGCGCAATAAAACGGGCCAAGGCCTCGGGTGCGCGAAATGTAAATCGGGTGCTGTCGCCTTCATCGGTCATGCCGACAATTTCGGCCACGCCATCAACATGGCCGGACACGATATGCCCACCCAATTCGTCCCCGAGCTTCAGCGCCCGTTCCAGATTGAGCCTGCGATCAACCACCCATGCCTTGATATTCGTTGCATTCACGCTTTCGGCTGAAATATCGACGTCAAACCAGTTGCCGCCGTCCGTGCCCATCGCCACAACTGTCAGACAGACGCCGTCACATGCAATCGAGGCCCCAAGATCAATGCCTGCAATGTCATAGCTTGTGCCAATACGCGCGCGCAGATCACCGCGTTGGTCCAACGCCCGCACAACCCCAAGATCGGTCACAATTCCTGTAAACATGGCGACTTCCTTTTGACTTTCCCCTGACGTATCGGTTTGATCTAATGCATTCAAGGCAGGAGGCACGCACAGCCTTATTATTGCCCTGATAAGGTGTTTTAATCGTTTCGTTACCAGTTTCAGGATACCCTCGCACCGTGACCGATACCGCCAACAGACGCTTTTTGTTCCTGCAAGGACCGCATGGGCCGTTTTTCCATCGGCTCGCAAAAATGCTGCGCGCGGCAGGTGGCACAGTGTTTCGCGTGGGCTTTAACGCGGGCGATCGCGCGTTTTGGTTTGGCGCTGCGGGCTATATCCCTTATCGCGGCACGATTGATGACTGGCCTGCAACATTCAAACAGTTGGTGGCTGACAATCAGATCACTGACATTGTTCTATATGGCGACACCCGCCCCATTCACGCCACCGCCGTAAATGCCGCCAAGGATGCGGGTCTGCGTGTGCATGTGTTTGAGGAAGGGTATATGCGCCCTTATTGGGTGACATATGAACGCGGCGGCACGAACGGCCATTCGCGCCTGATGGACCTCACGGTCAGCGATATGCAAGATGCACTGTCCTTGTCCGACCTAGAGGTTCCGACCCCGCCAGCCCATTGGGGCGATATGCGTCACCACGTTTTCTATGGCGCGCTTTACCATTGGTTTGTGCTGTTTCGGAACGGACATTACCGCAAAATGGTGCGCCATCGCGAATTGCCGGTGCTGACTGAAACGGCGCTTTATACCAAACGTCTGCTTTTGATGCCCTTTCTGGCGCTGGATCGTCGTATCGCCACCGCGCGTATCCGGTTCGGTGGTTTCCCTTATCATCTGGTGTTGATGCAGCTGGAACACGACGCCAGCTTTCAATCCCATTCCCCGTTCACACGTATGGCCGAATTTATTGAGGCCGTGATGGAAGGGTTTGCCAATGGAACCCCGCGCCATCATCACCTTGTATTCAAGGCGCACCCACTGGAAAACGGGCGATCCCCGCTAAAACGTATCATCCGCGAAGAGGCCCGCAAACACGGGGTTGAAGGCCGCGTACATTATGTGCGGGGCGGCAAACTGGCCCGCCTTTTGGACCATGCGCGCACCGCCGTGACCGTGAATTCAACCGCTGGGCAACAAGTATTGTGGCGCGGTATCCCGCTGAAGGTGTTTGGCGATGCGGTTTACGCCAAGCCGGAGTTTGTGTCTGAGCAGCCAATCGCTGATTTCTTTTCCAGCCCGACACGCCCCGACAGCAAAGCCTATAAGGATTACCGTCGGTTCCTGTTGGAAACCAGCCAAGTGCCGGGCGGGTTTTACGCCGCCCGTGGCCGTCGCCAGCTGATGCGCCAAGTCGTTGATATGATGCTTGCGGAGGAAGATCCGTATGATGCGCTGAAATCGGGCAAGGTCCCGCCACGCCAGCCCTTGCGGGTTGTGAAGTGATCACACACAACACCTAGCGGCACGTTTCCCAATCGCGGCATCCACGCAACACCTATTGTTGCCAAACGGGAAACGCGTGTTCTGCAATCTAGCAATTCTTGCTGGATTCCCGTAGGTTAAAAAGAAAAACTTGAGGCAGAACAATAACAGGTCGAGGAGACCGAGCAGTGATTTCTCTGACATTGCGCTTTGCAAAAGGCGCGGCCCTCGTGGTGACCCTTGGCCTTGTGGCCTCGTGTGGTTTGCCGCGTTCGGGACCGAACAAGGCTGAAATTTTCTCTGGTTCCGTATTGGAACAGGGCGACGCATTTGTGTTGACGGTCGACGACCGCATCAACCGCATTGCCGCCGTCACACCCGCGCTTGGGTTTTCAGCGGGCTTCAAAAACGCGAGCCCTGTGGGGTCTGACACGATCCGCGCAGGCGACGTGCTTGGTCTGACGATCTGGGAAAACGTGGACGACGGTTTGCTGGTGCCACAAGGCCAGAACGCAACCGTGCTGGAAGAAGTGCAAGTTGACGGCGCTGGCTTTATCTTTGTGCCTTATGCGGGCCGGATCAAGGCCGCTGGCAACACGCCAGAAGGCATCCGCCGCGTGATTTCCACCAAGCTGGAAGACCAGACACCTGATCCACAGGTGCAGGTCCGTCGTTTGGCCGGTGATGGTGCAACAGTTTCCATCGTGGGTGCGGTTGGCGCCCAAGGTGTTTATCCAATCCAGCGCCCGACACGCACCCTTGCTGCAATGTTGGCAAGTGCGGGTGGCGTGGCTGTGCAGCCTGAAATCGCCCAAGTCACTGTTGTGCGTGGCAATCATTCCGGATCAATCTGGTTTGAAGACCTTTATGACCACCCAGGGCATGACATTGCCTTGCGTGGTGGTGACCGGATCATCGTGGAACAAGATACACGGTCGTTTACCGCCCTTGGTGCGACAGGCGCCCAAGACCGCGTGCAGTTTGAAAGCCAGACAATTTCCGCGATTGAGGCGATTGCCCAAGTCGGCGGGCTGTCATCAACCGTGGCTGACCCCACTGGCGTGTTCATTTTCCGCAACGAGCCAGAGGCGATTGCAAAGCAGTTGCTGAACCGTGACGATATCACAGGCACGCAGCGCATGATTTATGTGCTCGACCTGACCAAGCCCAACGGCATGTTCATGGCCCGTGATTTCGCCATTCGCGACGAAGACACGGTATACGTGACCGAAGCACCGTTTGTGCAGTTCAACAAGTCGATCGCAGCTGCGACAGGCACGTTGTCCGCCGCAACCGCCGTCGGCACTGCAACCGGACTGTAAAGCTTGGCCAAGACTGACATTTTGGATGCCGCGGGCGAAAGCGCGCGGCATCTTTACGTCTATAACGGCGGGTTCCTCACCAACGGGCGCGTGCGCCGCATTTTGTCGTTGGCCGGATATGACATTAAACTGGGTAAACCCGGTGAAAACGACCTGATCGGCGTCTGGGGCCAATCGCCCACGTCCCCGCGCGGTGAGGCCGTCGCGAAAAAGACCGACGCACCAATTCTGCGGGTCGAAGATGCATTTTTACGATCAGTTTTGACGGGACGCGACGGGGCTGCGCCGATGGGTCTGCACCTAGACAGTCGCGGCGTGCATTTCGACCCCAGCGTGCCGTCTGATCTGGAAATGATCTTGCGCGATGATCCGCTGGATGATGCCGCATTGCTGAACCGTGCCCGCGATGGGATCGAGATGATCCGCCACACACATTTGTCGAAATACAATGCTTTTGACCCCGCCTCCCCTGCCCCTGATGCGGGCTATGTGCTGGTGATTGACCAAACCCGCGGGGACGCCGCTGTCAAAGCAAGCGGTGCGGATAGCAATACGTTCAAGGAAATGCTGTTTTACGCGCAGACCGAACACCCGACTGCGCGTATCGTGATCAAGACGCATCCTGAAACCAGCGCGGGTCACCGTGCGGGGTATTTCACAGATGCGGATGCGTCGGACAGGATTAGCCTGTGTGACACCCCGCTGTCGCCCTATACGTTATTTGACGGGGCCATCGCGGTTTACACGGTCAGCAGTCAAATGGGTTTTGAGGCAATCCTGACCGGCCACAAGCCGATTGTCTTCGGGCAGCCGTTTTACATGGGTTGGGGCCTGACCGAGGACCGCAAACCGCTTGATCGCAGGCAGCGCAAACTGACGCGGAACCAGTTGTTTGCAGCGGCGATGCTGATCTATCCCAAGTGGTATGATCCTTTTCATGACAGGCTTTGCACGTTTGAGGTGGCCGCGCATAACTTGGCGGCAGCCGCGCGTGCATGGCGGGACGATCACGCGGGGTGGGACGCGCACGGTATGCGCCTGTGGAAGCGCAAGCCGTTGCAGAAATTCTTTGGCCACTTTGCGCCTGTGCGATTTACGGACCAGATCGGGACCGGGCCACAGATGGTTTGGGCTGGCAAGTTCACAGACACGCTGCGCGATCATGGCGTCACCCGCGTCGAAGACGGGTTTTTGCGGTCACGGGGTTTGGGCGCGGAATTGACCCCGCCAATGTCATTGGTGCTGGATGATGTGGGCATCTATTATGACCCCACCGCCCCAAGCCGCTTAGAAGCGTTGATCGAAAGTTCCCCCACCTTGCCAGACGTGGCAGTCCGGCGCGCTGATCGGTTGATCGCTGCGATCAATAAGCAACGGCTGTCGAAATATAATCTGGACAAACCAGCACCAGATACTTTGCCCAAGGGCCGCCGCATACTGGTGCCCGGACAGGTTGAAGATGACGCATCAATCGCGTTTGGCGCGGGCGATGTGAACACCAATCGCGGATTGTTAGAGGCCGTGCGCGCCGCCAATCCCGCAGCGATCCTGATCTACAAACCGCACCCTGATGTGGAAGCGGGGTTGCGCACGGGCGCTGTGCCCGATGCGGCTGAAATTGCGGATGTTGTGGCCGACCAATCCGACCCTATTGCCCTGTTGGATATGGTCGATGAGGTGTGGACGATGACATCGCTGATCGGGTTCGAGGGCCTGTTGCGCTCCAAAAAGGTAACTTGCCTCGGGACGCCATTTTACGCAGGCTGGGGTTTGACCGATGATCGCGCGATGCCAAATCTGCGCCGCACCGCCACACCGACATTGTCCCAGTTGGCCCATGCGACGTTGATTGAATACCCGCGCTATTTTGATCCCAAAACAGGTATGGCTTGCCCGCCCGAAGTTGTGGTGGACCGGTTGGTGTCTGGTGACATTCCCCGCGCGGGGTTTGTGCATAGGCTGATTGCAAAAGCACAGGGCGTGTTCGCCAGCTATGCCCATATCTGGCGGCGCGGATGATGGGTTAAAACCCATCCTACGTCGTTGTGGATGATCACATCTGTTTGGATCTGGACCAGCGGTGCAGAATGTCTGGCCCGATTTGGCGCATCTCTTGCAGCGTAAATCGGGGTGCGTCACTTAGCGCCGTGAGGCCCATTTCACCCATTGCCGCCGTTCCTTCCCGCCCGATGACACAGCCTGCTTGAAACATCACAAGATCATCAACCAAACCCGCGCGAAGCAGCGATGCCGCAAGGCTGCCGCCGCCTTCGCAAAAGACGCGGGTGATCCCACGCTGCGCGAGTTGCGCCATAACCGATGTTGGATCCACAGCGCCCTTCGTTTCATCGCACAGGACCGACACGGCCCAGTCAGGCACGCCAATATCACGGCTGTGGCAGTGCCATATATCACCCTGACCTGCGGTATTAGATAGGTTGCCATCTGGCAGCCCCGTATTGGAGACAATCACCCGCACAGGCTGTCGGACGGGGCCAAGACCACGGACGGTCAATGTGGGATCATCTGCGCGCAGGGTGCCGCCGCCGACCATCACGGCATCATGGCGCGCGCGCATCTGATGCACCATGCGCCGCGCATCTGGTCCTGTAATCCATTGGCTTTCGCCTGTTTGGGTCGCAATGCGGCCATCAAGGGTGCTCGCCAACTTTAGGGTCACAAAGGGGCGGTTTTCAGTGATACGGGCAAAGAACCCTGTGTGATCGGCATTGGCCTGATCCGCACAGACGCCAAGATCAACGCTGATGCCAGCCGCCTGCAGCATGGTGACCCCTTGGCCCGCAACGCGCGGATCGGGGTCAGTTGTTGCCACGACAACGCGGGTCACGCCCGCATCAATCAATGCCTGTGCGCACGGGCCGGTTTGACCGGTATGCGCGCAGGGTTCCAAGGTGACGTAGGCGGTCGCACAGCGCGCGTCGCCTGCTTGGGCCAAGGCCACGACCTCGGCATGGGGGCGGCCACCATCGGCGGTCCGCCCTCGTCCAATAATCACGCCCTTGCGCACCAACACACAGCCCACCGCTGGGTTGGGCCAAACACGGCCCATCCCCCGCCGACCCAAAGATAGGGCCAGCTGCATAAAGCGGTGATCAGTCGTCTTCTGGTTTTGCATCCGGACGCAATTCGGAAACGAATTTGTCGAAGTCATCGGCGGCTTGGAAGTTCTTGTAAACACTTGCAAAACGCACATAGGCCACGGTGTCGATCCGCGCGAGGCTTTCCATCACAATTTCACCAATGGCGGTGGATTGGATGTCAGTTTCACCCATGCTTTCCAAACGGCGGACAATGCCGCTGATCATCTGGTCCATACGCTCTGGCTCGACCGGGCGTTTTTGCAGGCTGATACGAATGGAGCGTTCCAGCTTGTCGCGGTCGAAATCTTCGCGGCGACCGTTTGATTTGATCACAACCAGATCGCGCAGTTGCACGCGTTCATATGTGGTGAAACGTCCGCCACAGGCGGGGCAAAAACGACGGCGCCGAATGGCAACGTGGTCTTCGGCGGGGCGGGAATCTTTGACTTGTGTGTCGACGTTTCCGCAAAAGGGGCAACGCATGGGCCTGTCCTCATGTTTTATTATCTACTGCCGGTCGTGGGTATTTTCCCACTTATCCACAGGCAGTATAGGCAGACCAGCAGGATTTGGGTAGCCGCAAAACGCAGACACTAAATGGTGTGTCCCTAAGGACTCGGTTCGGGCTGGATCAATCTGGCAACGCGATCCATTCACGGTCAAAATTGTTCCATGTGAACCCCAGATTGTTCTTGGCCTCTGACAGACCGCCAACCCAATCATACGTGAGCTGGTCACGGTCACAGGACAATTCTGCAACGACTGTATCGCCGCGTTGCACATGCACGCCGCCAAATTGTGTCGCCTTTATTTCTTCAGTGTCGTTGTCGGGGAATTCGCGCAACAGACCTGCAACCACCGTATAGCTGTGCCCGTTATTGACGAATGTGACCTCCTCCCAAATCGCTGAGCCGACGCCTGGCCACGGGGTGTATGCAAGCCTTGCGATGGGTGTTGTCAGCTCCAGCTCTGGCGGGCCCATCGGGGGGCCAAAACGGTAGGAGGCGGTCGCATCATCAAAACAAACGGATAGCGTTTTGGTGCTGTCTTCGATTTGGCAATGCAGAAATGTTTGCTCATACCCGCCGCAATCGGCCCAGCTGGACCCTGCGACAAAGATAAAGGGGATCGCGAATTTCATGTCACAAGCTTAACGGACAAGCACCCTAAGACGGAAACAGAAACTTGCCTTGTTCGTCAATGACTTGCTTTGCCTTTGCAACCGAGATTTCGCAAGCCTGTTCAAAGCTGTCAAAGGTATCGGCGCGAATGACTTGATGCATCTGCACGTCGCCATCAACGTCACGTTCGATGCGCGCAGCAAGACGGTATTTGCTGCCTTCGGGCATCGGCTCTGCGATGATGCGGAAACCGTTGTAGGTTTCCGCCACAGGCGCGTCAGCCTTGCCGCCAAAAATGCGCTTCAGCCACGACATTACTGGTCGAGGAAGCTGCGCAATTTGCGCGAACGGCTTGGATGCTTGAGCTTGCGCAATGCTTTTGCTTCGATCTGACGGATGCGTTCGCGGGTCACGCTGAACTGCTGGCCGACTTCTTCGAGCGTGTGGTCAGTGTTCATGCCGATACCAAAGCGCATACGCAGCACGCGTTCTTCACGTGGTGTGAGGGACGCAAGCACGCGGGTTGTCGTTTCCTTCAGGTTTTCCTGAATGGCGGAATCGAGCGGCAGGATCGCGTTCTTGTCTTCGATGAAATCGCCAAGCTGGCTGTCTTCCTCGTCGCCAATCGGCGTTTCCAATGAAATCGGCTCTTTGGCGATCTTCATCACCTTGCGGACCTTTTCCAAAGGCATCTGCAGCTTCTCAGCCAATTCCTCTGGTGTGGGTTCGCGGCCGATTTCGTGCAACATCTGACGACCTGTGCGGACCAGTTTGTTGATCGTCTCGATCATGTGAACAGGAATACGGATCGTGCGCGCCTGATCTGCGATGGAACGGGTGATGGCCTGACGGATCCACCACGTTGCATAGGTCGAGAACTTATAACCACGGCGGTATTCGAATTTGTCCACGGCCTTCATCAAGCCGATGTTACCTTCTTGAATAAGATCAAGGAATTGCAGGCCGCGGTTCGTGTATTTCTTGGCGATGGAAATCACCAAACGCAGGTTTGCTTCGACCATTTCTTTTTTGGCCTGACGTGCTTCTTTTTCGCCCTTTTGGACCTGCTGCACGATGCGGCGGAATTCAGTGATGTCGACGCCGACATATTGGCCAACTTGGGCCATATCGCCGCGCAGTTCTTCAATTTTGTCGGTGGAGCGTTCGATCAGTGCCTGCCAGCCGCGCCCCGGCTTTTCGCCCATTTCGCCCAGCCAGTTCGGGTCAAGTTCACGACCACGGTAGGCGTCGATAAATTCACGGCGGTTGATGCGGGCTTGGTCAGCCAGTTTCACCATCGCGCTGTCGATGGACATGATACGGCGGTTGATGCCGTAAAGTTGGTCAATCAACGCCTCGATCCGGTTGTTGTGCAGGTGAAGCGAATTCACCAATTCCACAATTTCGGAGCGCAGTTTTTGATATTTCTTTTCTTCTTTTTCGGAGAACGATGAATCCTCGTTCAAAGTGGCCGACATACGCGCATCTTGCATATCCGACAGCTTGGCAAAGTCACGCGCAATCACCTCGAGCGTTTCAAGAACGCGCGGCTTAAGTGCGGCTTCCATTGCGGCAAGTGACATGTTGGCCTGATCGTCTTCATCGTCATCGTCGTCTTTGGCAATCGGGTTGCCGTCGGCGTCGAGTTCTTGTGCTTCTTCCTTGGCGGGTGCTGGCGTGGCACCGGCGGCAGCAACAACAGGTGCTTCCTCGCCTTCTTCGCCAAGCTGGTCGCCGAATGTGGTTTCAAGGTCGATCACATCGCGCAGCAAAATGTCCTCTGACAGCAATTCGTCGCGCCAGATTGTAATCGCTTGGAATGTCAGCGGGCTTTCGCAAAGCCCAAGGATCATCGTGTTGCGGCCAGCCTCAATCCGTTTGGCGATCGCGATTTCGCCTTCGCGAGACAACAATTCCACGCTGCCCATTTCGCGCAAATACATGCGCACAGGGTCGTCGGTGCGGTCCAGCTTTTCGGCCTCTGCACCGCCTAGCGTTACCTCACGCGAGCCCGCAACTGTGGCCACATCTGTGCCGCCTTGCGGGTCTTCTGCTTCTTCGCTTTCTTCTTCTTCGGTAACCTGAATGCCCATTTCGGACAGCATCGACATCACGTCTTCGATCTGGTCGGAGGATACCTGTTCAGGGGGCAATACCGCGTTCAACTGGTCGTAAGTGATATATCCACGCTCGCGCGCATCAGCGATCATCTTTTTGACTGCCGCTTGGGACATATCAAGGCTCATGTCGCCGTCTTGGTCGTCCTTACGGACGTCGTTGTCTTTCGCGGCCATGTGCAGGCTCCTTCAAAAGGGAATCACTAGGGTCAGGTGATTCGGCTGATTCGGTTTGTCCGAATCAATCCCGAATTGGGGTGATTCGCAACCTTAACAGCCATTGTTTTTATATTGTGTTGCGTTGGTTACGACTTAGGGCGCTTATCGTCTTTTGCAAAGCCGATACGTCCAAGTAAATCATCCAACGCATCGCGTTCGTCTTTTTTGATCAGGGCGCCATTGTCGCCCTTGTCGTATTCCGCGCTATCGTCTTCGTCGCGCCGGATTGTTGTGTCCACAGATGCGGCGGCACGGGACAATCGCCATGTCACGCCTTCATCGGCCAACCCTGCCATATCGTCCATACCATCATTGAGTTCGCGCAGGTGGCCACGCCGCGACATCAGTTTGCCTAACTCCTCTGACAAAAGCTGTGCTGCGATTTCGGCGTTACCTGCCTTGCGCACTGCGGGGGTCAGCATCAGGTGTGGGCTGCGCATCAGCTTTTCAAGTGGTGCTTCGCCCAAATCGGCAACGACAGCGGCGCGCAGGTCATCAGCCAGGGCATGACGCAAAATCGCGGCGCGGAGCAGGGCATGATCGGGGTCGGCGCATTCCATCCGCTCCACATCAGGTTCAAACCTTGCAATCACCGCAGGCGTGCCAAGCAATGTCGCAAGGATGACCGCTTCGCGCAGATGATCCTCGTCCGCGACACCAGACCCAAGGGCCGATTGTTTGCTGGATGGCACGGGCGAAATATCGCGCTGCCAAGGTTCTTGGTTGCGCGACCACGCCGCACGCGGCCCGCGTTTTGGGGGGGTCGCTTTTCGCGTGCTGAACAGGTCCCAGCGCATCTGCTTGATCGCTTCGCCGTAGTGGTTGCGGATTGATGGATCAGCGATCTGTTTCAGTTTCTCGCGCAGGGTTTTATCTAGGGCGGCCTTGCGTTCGGGGCTGTCGAATACTTTGCCTTCGGTTTCGCGCCGCCACAGCAGTTGCACCATCGGGATTGCACCATCAATCAGGTCTTGCATCGCGCCCTTGCCCTTTGATTTCACCACATCGTCAGGGTCCATCCCTTCGGGCATGATGGCAAAACGCAGGGATTGCCCGGCCTCAAGCAACGGCAGGGCGATATCAATCACGCGCATCGCGGCCCGCAATCCCGCGGTATCCCCATCAAGTGCGATGATCGGTTCGGGTGCAATGCGCCACAAAAGGCGCAGCTGGTCTTCTGTTACGGCTGTGCCAAGCGGGGCAACGGTGGCGCCGAACCCTGCCTGCGACAGGGCGATGACATCCATATATCCTTCGGCGACGATCAGGGGCGCGCCTTTGCCAGCGGCCTCTCGTGCGGGGCCGTGATTGTAGAGACTGCGCCCTTTGTCAAAGAGCGGCGTTTCGGGTGAATTAAGGTATTTGGCCCGCGCATTGG
Source organism: Yoonia sp. (assembly GCA_965656885.1). GTDB lineage: Bacteria > Pseudomonadota > Alphaproteobacteria > Rhodobacterales > Rhodobacteraceae > Yoonia. Next base: position 21,733 of record CBFHME010000006.1, on the reverse strand, counting down.
GGTCCATTGCCCGCCCGCCAAGGCCGATGGGCCGGCCGCGCCCGTCACGAATGGGGAAAATAATCCGGCCACGGAAACGGTCATATGGGCTGCCGCCGCGATCACTTTCCGCCGCTAACCCCGCCTCGATCACCAGTTTGGGATCAACGCCCTTGCCCGTCAAATGCGCCATCACACCGCCATTGGCCGGGGCAAAGCCGATGTCCCAGCGATCAAGCCCTGCTGCATCAAACCCGCGACGTGCCAGATATTCACGCGCCTCAGCCGCGGCCCCGGTTTGCAACTGCAAACGGTGCCATTGCACGGCCTGCTCCATCACATCCGTAAGCTGCGTGCGCTGGTCTGCCTTTTCCTGGGCGCGCGGATCGGACGCGGGCACGGGCATCCCGGCCTCTGCCGCCAGAATCTTGACGGCCTCCATGAATTCGACGTTTTCAGTTTCGCGCACAAAGGTGATGGCGTCGCCTTTGGCATGACAACCAAAACAGTAATAAAACCCCTTGCGGTCATCGACGTGAAAGCTCGCTGATTTTTCCTGATGGAAAGGGCAAGGCGCCCACATATCACCCTTGCCCTGATTGGATTTGCGGGTGTCCCACATGACCTTGCGGCCCACAACCTGTGCAATCGACAGGCGGGTGCGTAACTCATCAAGGAATCCGGGGGGCAAGCTCATGTGGGTATTATCTGCCGATCAGTGACCAGAGTCGAGCGGCCCTTGGCGTGCAGCGACTGCATTTGCCGCCTCCGTCAGGTCATGCAGCAGTGTCGCGGCCATCGACCGCATCACCATCACATCATACACGTCACGTTCAACGCAGGTAATATGCGCGGTCATATGGCCAACAAGCGTCCGCCAAACGGTGCCTTCAGGGGCGCGCAGATCAGCTGGCACAAGTCGGGCCAGAACGGCGATCGCATCACCTTTGACACTGATACACGCCCATGCATCGCTTTGGTCGGTCACGGCGGCGGGCATTGCAGGCATCACTGCACCCTGCACCATCACCTGACCCAGACCGAACCACATCGCACCGGCTGTTGCGCGGCCCTGTTCGGGCCATTCGATCGCGACCTTCGCCAAGGCCTGCACACAAGCGGCCTGTTTGCCTGCGTATGGGGCCACCGACCACATCGGCCCCATGTTCACGCCATGCAACGTGACCGGACCAACCTGCTGGGGAAGCTGGCCGTCTAACCAATCGCGTTCTTTCAATTCAACCACGGACACGCCCCCCCTCTGGATCAAAAAACACCGGGTCGCAAACCTCGACCTGCGCATCAAGCCCGCGCAAATGATCGACCATGCGGATCACCTCTCCGTGACGCGCGCGGCCACGGTCCAAAAATCCAAGCGCCAATGTCGACCCAAGCGTGGGCGAGAACCCGACAGAGGTGATATACCCCTGCCCGTTTTCGCGCGTCGGTGCGGCGGTGCTATCAAACAAATGCGCGCCAGCGCTCAATTGTTTCACGGCCCCCACGGGGCGCAGGCCAACAAGTTGCGCGCGATTGTCATCAACCATGCCAATGCGTTGCGACATCGTTTGACCGACACAATCCTTTTTCCGGCTGATCATGCGGTCCATACCAATATCAAACGCAGTCACACGGCCATGGATCTCAGCATGGGTGATGAACCCTTTTTCAATCCGCAGCACGTTGAGCGCCTCCATCCCATAAGGCCCACCGCCCAGCGCATTTGCACGCTCAACCAGCAAATCAAACAATGCCGCGCCAAACCGCGCAGGCACCGCCAATTCAAATGCCATTTCCCCCGAAAATGAGATGCGGAACAACCGCCCTGTCACACCGCCAACGGTCACATCCATGCAGCCCATATACGGCAGGTCATCAACAGGTTGATCAAGCAATTCATTCAACAGCGCCCGCGATTTCGGACCCGCAACCGCAAACTGCGCCCATTGTTCCGTCACGCTGATCACCTGTGCATCCAGATCGGGACGCAACACTTGCAGCACAAACTCCAAGTGCCGCATCACAAGCCCCGCCGCCGCGGTTGTTGTCGTCATCACAAAGTGGGTGTCACCCAACCGCGCCGTTGTCCCATCATCCAACACATGCCCGTCTTCACGCAGCATCAAACCATAACGCACGCGCCCCGCCTTAAGCGTCGAAAACGTGTTGATATAGACAAAATCCAAAAGCGCCGCCGCATCGGGCCCCTGAATGTCGATCTTGCCCAACGTAGACACGTCACACACACCGACAGCGTCGCGGACCATCATCACCTCGCGGTCGCAAGACTGCCGCCATGTCGTTTCACCGATCTGCGGGAAATAGCTGGGGCGATACCACAGCCCTGCTTCGATCATCGGCGCGCCGGCTGCAACTGTTGCGGCGTGGCTGGTCGTGTATCGTTGCGGCGCAAACCCCTGTGCCGCACCCCCTGCCCCCATCGCACCAATCGGCACTGGCACATAGGGGGGGCGAAACGTCGTTGTCCCCGTTTCAGGAATGCCGCGCCCCGTCACATCAGCCAGCACCGCAAGGGCTACCACATTCGACGATTTGCCCTGATCGGGCGCCATGCCTTGGGTCGTGTACCGCTTCATGTGCTCAACGGATTTGAACCCTTCTTGGGCCGACAGCCTGATGTCTTTGGCATGCACATCATTCTGAAAGTCGATCCATTTGCGCCCTTTGCCTGCCACCGACCAAACGGGGCTGATCTGATAGGGTGTCGCATCTGCATTAGGCAATTCGATATGCGCAGGCTTCAATTTCAGGTTTTTCACGACCGCCTCGGCGATTTGGGCGGCGTCAGCCAAACAGCCCATCGTGTCAAACACACCATGACACGCACCCGCCGTGACCATCCCTGGCACAGACCCGACACTTGGCACAAATGACGCAATCTTATCGTCCCAAACGGGCCGTCCGTTCATATGGCAGGTCAAATGCACAGTCGGGTTCCACCCCCCCGTCATCGCAAGGCAATCAACATCCAGATCCTCGGTCTGACCGGCACGATCAACGGTTATGCCCGACAATGCATGGCGGCCCTTGGTCGCCACCACAGCCTCTCCCTTGGTCGCATCAATCTGAGCCACCACGGTGATGCCCTGCGCTTCAAGATCACGGGCGGTGCGCGCCACGTCAGCCGTGTTTCCAAAGACCGCAACACGGCTGCCAGCAGCAACACCCCAGCGGTTCAAATAGGCCCGTACAGCCCCCGCCATCATGATGCCCGGGCGGTCGTTGTTGGGAAACGCAATCGGGCGTTCAAGCGCACCTGCGCACAAGATCGACCGTTTTGCCACGATGCGCCAGAATGTCGACTTCAACCTCTCACGATCAACACGCTCATGTGCGCCAAATGTGCCTTGGTCATAGGCGCCAGTCACCGTTGTGCGGGTCATTATGCGGACGTGTGGCATTGCTTTCAGTGTCGCCTGCACCTCAGCCACCCAATCCATTGCGGGCGTCCCGTCAATGTCTTCGACCTCGGACAAAAGCCTGCCGCCCAGCGCCGTGTCTTCATCTGCCAAAATGACATCAGCGCCCGATTTTGCCGCCACAAGTGCAGCCATCAACCCAGCCGGACCCCCCCCGATAACAAGGACATCGCAAAACGCGAATGCCTTTTCATAGGTCGCGGCATCAGGCGCGCCCGACAACCCACCAAGCCCGGCAGCACGGCGAATAATCGGCTCGTAAACACGCTCCCAGAATGCCTTGGGCCACATGAATGTCTTATAATAAAATCCCGCCCCCAGAAACGGCGACGCCAGATCATTTACGGCCATTGCGTCATGCCTTAGCGACGGCCAAGCATTCTGGGAAAAGGCTTCTAACCCTGCGTAAATCTCTTGCACAGTGGCCCGCACATTCGGCTCTTCCGTGTGCCCACGACCGATTGTGACCAAGGCGTTCGGCTCTTCTGATCCGGATCCCATAATGCCGCGCGGACGGTGGTATTTGAACGACCGCGCGACCAGTTTCACACCATTGGCCAGCAACGCGGCTGCAAGCGTTTCGCCTGCTACACCCTGATAGGTCACGCCATCAAATGTGAATGGAACCGTTGGGACATCACGCATCCTCATCGCACGATATCCTTTGCCATTTCCACACCACTGATCTGATGGGTCATCGTGTTACGCGTGACCACCAACCATGCACCGCAGCCGGCCTCATGATGCCAAAGATCGCGGGTCACCCCAGCCGGATTATCGCGCAAATGCACATAGCTGTCCCATGCATCCGGCCCAGCATCTGCATCCGGCCGCCCAAGGGCTACCGCATCACCGACATAATAAAACTCGCGGCGGTCCCGCTCTCCACATATGGGGCAATCAATACGCATCGGCCTGCCTCGCTTTTTCCAAAATACTCATCTTTAGTGCAGATTATGCTGGGCGCCCGTGCCCTCTTCATCCATCAGGCCGACGCCATCCCTGAAACGGTTCAACCTGAACCCCGCAGCGGGGGCATGGTGCTGCCCCGTGGCAAGCAGATGGGCAAACGAATACCCTGATCCGGGCACCGCCTTGAACCCGCCGTAACACCAACCGCAATCCAGATAGAGCCCCTCAATGTGGGTCTTATCAATGATCGGGCTGCCATCGGGCGTCATATCCATGATCCCGCCCCATGATCGCAAAACGCGCGCCTTGCCGATCATCGGCATCAAGGTCATCGCGGCCTCCATCACGTGTTCTTTCATCGGCAAGTTCCCCCGCGCAGCATAAGAGGCGTAGAAATCCAGATCGCCGCCAAACACAAGACCGCCTTTGTCAGACTGGCTGATATAAAAATGCCCCATGCCAAAACTGACGACGTGATCAATCACTGGCTTCAACCCTTCGGTGACAAAGGCTTGCAGCACATGGCTTTCGATCGGCAGGCGCATCCCCGCCATTGCGGCCACTTGCCCCGATCTGCCAGCCGTCACAATCGCGACCTTTTTGGCGCGAATGGCACCGCGCGATGTTTGCACGCCTTTGACGACGCCGCCTTCAATATCAATGCCGGTGACTTCACAATTCTGGATCAAATCAACGCCACGCTGGTCAGCACCGCGGGCATAGCCCCACGCAACCGCATCGTGGCGCGCCGTTCCGCCGCGGCGGTGCAATAGACCGCCGTAAATCGGGAAACGTGCTGTTTCGAAATCCAGATAGGGCAGATGTTTACGCACCCCTGCCACATCCAGCAATTCGGCATCATCACCTTGATTGATCATCGCATTACCCCGGCGGGCGAATGCATCGCGCTGGCCGTCCGAATGGAAAAGATTGATGATGCCGCGCTGGGACATCATGGTGTTATAGTTCAGCTCTTGTTCCATCCCTTCCCACAATTTCAGGGAATGGGAATAAAACTCTGAATTGCCAGGCAGAAAGTAATTGGCACGCACAATCGTGGTATTTCGCCCCACGTTGCCGCCCCCCAAATACCCCTTTTCCAGAACGGCGATATTGGTCAGCCCGTGTTCTTTGGCCAAATAGAACGCCGTAGACAGCCCGTGCCCGCCGCCCCCGATGATCACGATGTCATATTCACCTTTGGGCGCCGGATCACGCCATTGCGGGGTCCAGCCTTTTTGACCAAACAACCCTTCTTTCAAAACGCGAAAGCCAGAGAATCCCATACACCTATCCCCACTGTATCGGGGCGAAGATTAGGCCGCTCAAATCGCAATGGAAAGTAAAATTGGCGCAAGCTCTGGCAACATGCGCCAATCAAAAATGTCGTGCGCGCAAGCGCGCATTTGTTTCACTGCCACCGCGATTCGCGCGGATTTCAATCCGTGAGCCCATCCTATGACCCAAAATCACAAATTTTAGATTTCCCGACGAAACGGCGAACAATACGCGCAAGACCGCCAGGATTGTTGCGCCAAGCCCGGCGTTTGGCGCCCCACGAATTAAGCTTTTGTTCACCAAAAAGCCAAATGCCCCATTTGCGCCCCAATTCAGACACAGCTGCATGGTCAAACAGCGTTGGGAAAAACCGACTTGGCGCATTTGTGCCTTTTGTTGGTGGAAAAGGTGAGAGACAGTCGTGTTACAGAAAAACAAGACCACAGTATCATTCGCGGCGCTTATGAAGGCGCGTGCCCGGCAATTTGGCCGCGACGAAAGCGGTGCGATCATCGTTATGACGATCTTGTTCCTAACGCTCATGATGATCATGGGCGGTATGGCGGTTGATTTCATGCGATTTGAATCGCGGCGCACGATGTTGCAATCGGTTGCTGACCGTGCCGTTCTGGCTGCCGCCGAATTGAACCAGGACAAAGACGCCGGAGCGGTTGTTGTCGACTATTTCAAGAAAGCCGGTTTCGACGGAACGATCATTGGGACGCCAGATGTCATTTCAACCGCTGACTTCAGCAGCGTAGGTGTCACCGCACGCTATGAGATGGATTCGATCTACCTCAAGATGCTTGGCATCGAAAAGCTGTCGGCCCCTGCCGCCGCCACAGCGATTGAAGGCGTGGCGAACATCGAAATCTCGCTTGTGGTCGATATTTCGGGTTCTATGAGGAACGATGTTGTTCCCGCAGATGGTTCCGCCTCTACTCAAACGAAAATCGAAGCGCTGCGTGCAGCCGCCACGACATTTTCGACCACAGTTCTTGATCCGAAATACGTGGACAAGATTTCGCTTTCGCTTGTTCCTTATTCAGAACATGTGAATGCTGGGCCTGATCTGATGGCAGAATTGCCAGTCACCAAGCTTCACGACTGGTCCCACTGCGTCGAGTTTGAGGCATCAGAATTCAACACGTCAACGATTACGGATGCTGGTAGCTACGAACAAATGCAGCATTTCCAGTGGAACTCGGCTGTCGTTGATGGTGCCTACGCCAATGAGGTCGTTAACACGGTCTGTCCACAATATGATTTCGAACGCATCACCCCATTGTCGCAGGATTTGACTGCATTGAACTTGCAGATCTCCCAGCTACAGCCACGGGCCGGTACGTCTATCTTTTTGGGTTTAAAATGGGGTCTGGCCCTGTTGGATCCATCGATGGAAACTGCTGTTAATGGCCTGGTTTCAAGTGGCGTGATCGACAACGCGTTTAGTGGGCGTCCAGAAGCATATCCTATCGACGGAATTGCGACAGACACTCAAAAAGTGATCGTCTTGATGACCGATGGTCAGAACGACAACTCTTATCGATTGAAAGACGGTTATTACGAAAACGAAAACCACTATGCCCACTGGGCAACCAATAACTTTTGGTATTACTGGTCGCGCGAATTGGGGTATTCCAGCTGGTCCGCGCTTGCCGAGCAGAAGTTCGATAACGCGATCGGCAACACCTATATGCAGCAGCTTTGCACTTTGGCGAAAGCCAACGAGGTCATCATCTATGCTGTCGCAGTTGAGGCAACAACAGATGGCCAGCAGCAAATGGCCCAATGTGCGTCGTCAAATGCCCACTTCTTCAACGCCTCGGGCGATGATTTGGAAGCAATCTTTAGCGCCATTGCCACACAGATTACAGAATTGCGGTTGTCACTATGAAGACATTTCTCAAATCATCCATCGCCCGTTTGCTGACCTTTGCAAAGCGCGAAGACGGCACGGCATCGCTTGAAATTGTGTTGGTGCTTCCTGCATTTATGACAATGTTCTTGATGGCCTTTGAAGGCGGTCGTATTTCGCTGAACCAAGTGATGTTGGAACGCGGTGTTGATATGACCGTGCGCGACGTGCGTATCGGAAAGTTAAAAGCGCCCACACACGTCGACCTGAAACAACAGATCTGTGATTACGCGGGCATCATTCCTGACTGCATCAGCAATCTTCAGCTGGAGATGGTGAACATGAATGTGCGTGCTTGGGGCACCCAGCTTGACGGCGATATCCGCTGCGTCGATCGCGCATTAGAAGTGCAACCAGCAGTGCAGTTCACCAACGGCGGTAACAACGAGCTGATGGTTCTGCAAGTTTGTAGCCTGTTTGATCCGGTTGCACCCGGCTCTGGCCTTGGCAAAGCGATCCCTAAGAAAAGTGGGTCCGGCTACGGTCTTGTCGCGTCCGCTGCATTTGTGATGGAGCCGTATCAATGATGGGTATCAGTCGCATTCGCCGCGCCATCTGGCGTTTCCGCGTGCAAGAAGCGGCCAGCGTTTCGGTCGAGGTTGTTTTGATGGCACCGATCATGGTTTGGGCGTTTTTATCGACCCTGCAATTTTTTGACGCCTATCGCGCGGAATTGATCAGCACCAAGGGGGCGCTGACGATCGCAGATATGTTCAGCCGCGAGACGGGTTATATCGATGATACCTATATGGACGGGACACTGAGCCTGTTGAAATATCTGACTCTGGCGGAAAGCAGCCCCGACATGCGCGTGACGTTGTTCTATTACACCAAGACAGGCAAAAAATATAACGCCGCATGGTCAGAAGTGCGTGGATCGGTTGAAATCCTTGAAACCGCTGATTTTCCAACGATGAAGGACCGCTTGCCAGTTCTGTCGGACGGCGAACGCGCAATTCTGGTTGAAACATGGACTGATTACCAACCCAAATATGGCGATGGCATTGGGTATATGCGTGGCACAGGTCTTGACCCGATCCGGTTTTCGACAAGCGTTGTGATTAGTCCGCGTTTTGCAACAACGGTTTGCTGGAACAACACGCCAAGCGACGTCAGCCAAGAAAAATGCTAGTCGCGCTCTCGGGTCGCAAGGCGTAGCGCGATTTGTTCGGCCATGAATTTGGCCGGACCTGCCGCCACGGCCCCGCCGACACCAACGCGTCGGCCCAATCGCCACCACATGCCAGGTGACCATGCGCGGGGTGCTTTTTCGCGCAAAACAAGTGTGAACCCGTTGGATGGCTTTAACGCAAACGCGCCCCGTTCAACGCTGACAATATCATCCATCGCTGCCAGCTTACGGCCCAAGCTGTCGGAGACTTGCGTGTCTGTCAGGATAATTTCAATGCGGGTTGCGCGGCGCAATCGGTCGGCCACGATCAGTGTGCCCACACCAAACGCCAGCAAAAACAGGATCCCCAAAATCGCGGGTGGTCGCGACAAGGCGATGTAAATCAACAAGATCCCCAACCCATAAAGCACACCACAGGCAAAGACCCGCCGCGCAGCAGAAGCATGGACACGGGCAAAGATGCCGTCAGAATCTGGATCAAACATAATGTGGCCTTTTGTGATTGCGTGCCGACTGACTAGCGATGGCAGCCACGCAAGGCCAGTTCTATCTGGGTGGCACGACTTCGTAGCCTGCCTCTTCGGGTTCATCATCAATCAGTTCAGCGGGGAATCCGGGTGCACGAATATCGAGGCCCGTCGGCTCTTCTAGCCTGCGGATAATCTCGTCTGACTGCGCGCGTGGGCCGTAGCGTTTGATCCCGTCCTCGAAAATCGACACGATCAGCGGGCTGATTTCCAAAGGCACGCCATGGTCGTCCGCGATCTGCTGGAACAGGCCGATGTCCTTTTTCACAAGGTCCATTGTAAAGGTCACATTGCGCGACCCGTTCAAAATGACCTGGCTTTCGGTTTCATGGGCAAAGCTGGTGCCTGAACTGATCTTGAACGCCTCATAGGTCACGCCAAGATCCATGCCCGCCGCTTTCATCGTAACCAATGCCTCGCAAACCGACAAAAGGTTGGTAGTGGCCAAATAGTTGGTCGCAACCTTAAGCGTGGACGCCGACCCGACAGGGCCGGTGTGCAAAACGCGCCGCCCCAATGTGGTCAGCAGTGGCAACATGCGGTCGAACGTTTCACGCTCGCAGCCTGCAAAAATGCTGATGTTGCCCGTATCCGCGCGGTGACACCCGCCGGACACAGGGCAATCGACCGCCGCCCCGCCATTGGCAATGACAATCGCCGCAAGGCGCTGCACCTCTGACGCATCGGTCGTGGACATTTCCATCCAGATTTTGCCCGGCACAATTTCGGGCAGCATTTGGGTGACAACCACATCGCAGGCCTCTGGGCTGGGCAGGCAGGTGATCACCGCCTCGCAGGTGCGCATCAGATTGGCAGGGTTTTCGCCGTCCTTAGCGCCACGGTTCACAAAATCGGCGACAAATTCGGCGTTCAGGTCATGCACATACAAATCATGCCCATTGCGCAGCAGGCTGCCTGCCAGCTTACCACCCACATTTCCAAGACCGACAAATCCGATTTTCATAGCACTGCTCCGTTGCGTATTTCACCCCAAAGCTATGGATCAGCAGCGGCATGTCTTTGTTGAAAACGACCTTTGATCAGGCGGCGACGGATTTGCGCACCATATCCCAATAGATCGCTTCGATCTGTTCAACGCTCAGGCGGCCATCGTCGCGATACCAGTTTGACAGACCCGTCAAAAGCGCGATTAGCGCCATCGTCGCGACGCGGCTATCGGCCATTACAAAGGTGCCCTCAGCCTCGCCTGCTTTGAGGATGTCTTCCAGCGCGGTTTCATAGACACGGCGCAAGGTTTCAATCGCGGCAAAGTTTTCAGGCGTCAAATTGCGCAGTTCCATATAGGACACGAAAACCTGATCGGTGCGTGGCAGGTGAAACCGGATGTGGAATTGGGTGAACCGTTCAAGCCGTTCCACCGCAGTGCCAGACGTGTCCTGATCGGCCCAAGCCGCCAGCAAATCATCCATGTGCCGTTTCATCAGATCAAACAAAAGGCTTTGTTTATCAGGGGTGTAGTTATAAAGCGCGCCAACTTGCACGCCGACCTCTGCTGCGATCTGGCGCATGGAAACGGCCGCACAGCCATGTTGCGCGATCAGGCGCAGTGCCGCCTCGCGGACCTTGGGGCCTGTGATCCCTGAATGTGAGCCTTGTTTACGTGCCATGGGTCTATTTAACTGAACAAGCGTTCATTTGGAAACCCCTTCATTGCGTGGCTTGCCCTTGGGTTGTCTGCGCGGTTAATGTGCGGCGAACCCAAATCAGAGCTGGCGACTATGCGCATAATTTTCACTATTGCACTGATTGGTTTGGGCGCATGTGCGCCGTTTCCCGATCTGGACGACCGCATTGATGCCACGGCACGGACGGCTGATTTTCCCACTTTGCAACCGCTTGACCCATTATTGGCCCGCGTCGCAAGCAACACCGGCACGATCACCCCCGCTTCCGAGGCGCAGTTCGACACCCGAGTCGCAAACCTGCGGTCGCGTGCGGCCCGTTTACGTGGCCCTGTGGTGGACAGTGCAACGCGCGCACGCATGCGGCGCGGCGTTGCGATACCTGCCGCAATTCGCTAGACCCTGCGCAACAACATTTTATGACTGGAATCGCATCACATGACTAAGCCCCTTCGCCTTGGAATCGCTGGCCTTGGAACCGTGGGTGTGGGCATTGTGCGCATCGTCCAGAAACATGCCGATCTTTTGGAATTGCGCGCAGGTCGCCCTGTTGTGATCAGCGCCGTTTCAGCGCGATCCAAAACCAAAAATCGCGATGTCGATCTGTCAGATTACGCATGGGAAGACGACCCCGTCGCCCTTGCCGCGCGCGACGACATTGATGTGTTCATCGAAGTCATGGGCGGTCACGAAGGCCCTGCCAAAAACGCCACAGAAGCGGCGATTGCGGCGGGCAAAGATGTTGTGTCCGCGAACAAGGCATTGCTGGCCCACCACGGTCAATCGCTGGCCGAAGCCGCCGAAGAATTGGGCCGCGTTATCCGGTTTGAAGCCGCCGTCGCGGGTGGCATCCCTGTGGTTAAATCACTGACCGAAGGTTTGGCTGGGAATGAGATTACACGCGTGATGGGTGTGATGAACGGGTCGTGCAATTACATCCTGACGCGGATGGAAAACGACGGCATGACCTACGAAGAAGTATTCGACGCTGCCAACCAGCTTGGCTTTCTTGAAGCCGATCCGGAATTGGATGTGGGCGGTATTGATGCCGGTCACAAGCTGGCGCTGCTTGCGTCCATCGCGTTTGGCACGCAGGTCGATTTTGATGCCGTCGTGTTAGAAGGCATCGGTTCAGTCACCATTGATGACATCCATCAAGCCGCTGATATGGGCTATAAAATCAAACTGTTAGGTGTCGCACAGATGACAGGCCGTGGCTTGGAACAGCGTATGTCACCATGTCTGGTGCCTGACACATCACCTCTCGGCCAGCTGCAAGGCGGCACAAACATGGTTGTTCTGGAAGGCGACAGTGTCGAACAGATTGTCTTGCGCGGCCCCGGTGCCGGCATGGGCCCAACCGCCTCTGCGGTGATGGGTGACGTGATGGATATTGCGCGTGGTCTGCGCGTGTCCACATTCGGGCAACCCGCAAAAACCCTGCGCAAGGCGCGTGCGGCGACTGCTGCGGTGTCGGCCCCTTATTATTTGCGTCTTCAGCTGTTGGACAAGCCAGGTGCGTTGGCAAAGGTTGCGACCGTTTTGGGCGACGCGGGCATTTCCATCGACCGGATGCGCCAATACGACCACAACGACACCACAGCACCTGTGTTGATCGTGACGCATAAGACGACCCAGACCGCCGTGAAAGAAGCGATTGCCGCGTTCGAATCCACGGCCGTGGTATCTGGCACACCCGTCGCGATCCGTATCGAGGCCGTTTAGCGCAAACAGTCTTGCGGACGGTCACGCAGTCCCGCTAGGGGTAGGAAACCCCAGTGAAGGACCCTGCCCCATGACAAAAACCATTGATTTCAACGACCGTGCATTGTCATTGGGCCTTGCCCGTGTGTCCGAGGCCGCAGCGATTGCCTGCGCCCCGCTGATCGGGCGCGGCGATGAAAAAGCCGCAGATCAAGCTGCCGTTGACGCGATGCGCACGCAGTTGAACAAACTGGATATTTCCGGCGTTGTCGTCATTGGCGAGGGGGAGCGTGACGAAGCCCCCATGCTGTTTATCGGTGAAGAGGTCGGCAATGGCACTGGGCCAGGTGTCGATATCGCGCTCGATCCGCTGGAAGGCACGACCCTGACCGCCAAAGATATGCCAAACGCCTTGGCCGTGATTGCGATGGGTCCGCGTGGGTCAATGCTGCACGCGCCTGATACTTATATGGACAAGTTGGCGATTGGGCCGGGCTATGCGCAGGGTGTTGTCACGCTTGATATGTCGCCCCGCGAACGGGTTGAGGCGCTGGCCAAGGCCAAGGGCTGTTCCACAGACAACATTACTGTTTGCGTGCTGGAACGCCCCCGCCATGAGGACACGATTGAACAAATCCGCAGCACAGGGGCCGCCATTCGCCTTATCACTGACGGCGATGTCGCTGGTGTTATGCACTGCGCCGAGGCCGCGAAAACCGGCATTGATATGTATATGGGCAGTGGTGGCGCGCCCGAAGGCGTGCTGGCTGCCGCTGCATTAAAATGCATGGGCGGGCAGATCATGGGCCGCTTGTTGTTCCGCAATGATGATGAACGCGGTCGCGCGGCCAAGGCGGGCATTACCGATTTTGACCGCGTTTACACCCGCGATGATATGGTCACGCAAGACGTGATTTTTGCCGCAACTGGCGTGACCGACGGAAGCCTTGTGCCCGGGATCAAACGTGAGGTCGGCTTTGTCACAGCCGAGACGATTTTGATGCGGTCCAAAACGGGTTCCGTGCGTCGGATGCAATATCGCAATCCAATCAAATAGCGGGAATGGGGCGGGTTTTTCAGGCCGTCCGCAAAATGCTTTGCATCTTTTTGCCACGGGCCAATTCGTCGATCACCTTGTCCAGATAACGGGTTTTTTGGACAAGGTCGTCTTCGATGTCTTCGACCCTGTGACCGCAGACGACACCTTTGATCAGATGTGTGTTCGAATGCATCATAGCCCCATCGAACAGGTCTTTGAACGTCGCATCTGACGCGGCTAACGCAAGGATTTCCGGCTCTGAATAGCCCATCAGCCACGTCATCACTTGGTGCAATTCGGCGACCGTCTTGCCCTTCTTTTCAACCTTATCGACATAAAGCGGATAGACGAGGCCGAACGACATGGCCTCGATCCGTTCGCGCGTTGTTTTGCGTCCCGCCATTGGGTCCCCCGTTAATTGCGCATCATCATAGCATTCACAGGTGCCAATCCCAAACGGGTCATATATAGTGACCCGCAATGACACAGATACCAAATACAGCCGCTTTTCTTGACGTTGATGCATCTGCCACTGGCAGGCGCTGGGTCGGACCATCCGTTGCCGAAGACCGCGCAGCCGAAGCCATGGCACAGGCCACCAGCCTGCCAGCCCCCTTGTGCCGCACACTTGCAAAACGTGGGGTCGCCGCCGAAGATGCCGCGTTATTCCTTGCACCCACCTTGCGTGATTTGTTGCCTGACCCACACGATATGCGCGACATGGAAAAGGCCGCCACCCGGTTTCTAGCGGCTGTCAAAGCCCGTCAGAAGATCGCGATTTTTGCAGATTATGATGTTGATGGCGGATCATCGGCCGCATTGCTGATTACGTGGCTGCGCGACATGGGTCTGCAAGCGACGCTGTATATTCCCGATCGCATCGACGAAGGCTATGGCCCCAATGACGAGGCGATGTCAGCCCTTGCCCGGGATCACGATCTGATCATTTGTGTCGATTGCGGAACGCTGTCGCACGGCCCGATTGCGGCGGCTGTCGGGGCAGATGTGATCGTGCTTGATCACCATTTGGGGACAGAGGTGCTGCCCGATGCCCATGCAATTGTGAACCCCAACCGGCAGGATGAAAGCGGCGATTTGGCGCATCTTTGTGCCGCCGCTGTGGTGTTTTTGATGCTGGTGGAGGCCAATCGCCAGATGAAGGCAGAGGGCGCAAAAGGCCCCGATCTGATGGCGATGCTTGATCTGGTCGCATTGGCCACGGTCGCGGATGTGGCCCCGTTGATCGGCGTGAACCGCGCCTTGGTGCGCCAAGGTTTGACAGTGATGGGCCGCAGGCAACGTGTCGGACTGACGGCATTGGCCGATGTCGCAGGCATGAACGAGGCGCCAAGCAGTTACCATCTTGGGTTTCTGCTGGGTCCTCGTGTGAATGCGGGTGGCCGCATCGGCAAGGCCGATTTAGGTGCGCGCCTGTTATCGACCGACGACCCAAGAGAGGCCGAGGCAATGGCCGCCAAACTCGACGAGCTGAACACCGAACGTCGAGAGGTTGAGACCGCTGTGCGCGATCTGGCCATGGATCAGGCCGAACAACGCGGGTTTGACGGACCGCTTGCATGGGCCGCGGGTGATAACTGGCATCCGGGCGTGGTCGGCATTGTGGCGTCGCGCTTGAAAGAGGCATCCAATCGCCCGTCCGTTGTGATCGGGATCGACAAGGATGGTATCGGCAAAGGCTCTGGCCGGTCTGTTTCTGGCATTGATCTGGGTGCGGCGATCCAACGATTGGCGGCTGAGGGGCTTTTGATCAAAGGTGGCGGTCATAAGATGGCGGCGGGTTTAAGCGTTGAAGCGGTTAAACTTGAGGCCGCCATGGAACGTTTGGGCGCATTACTGGCAAAACAAGGGGCGGATAAAATCGGCCCTGCGGATTTGCGGCTTGACGGGATATTGATGCCAGGTGCGGCCACGGTTGATCTGGTGCACCAGATCGAACAGGCGGGTCCATTTGGCGCAGGTGCCCCTGCCCCACGGTTTGCGTTCCCTGATGTGCAAATCCTGTTTGCCAAGCAAGTTGGTGCGAACCATCTAAAGCTGACGTTCGGTGACGGGCTTGGGGCGCGGATCGACGCGATCAGTTTTGGCGCAATGGACGGACCGCTTGGCCCAATGCTGACGGGTCATAACGGCGCGCGATTCCATTTGGCGGGGCGGCTGGAAATCAACACATGGCAGGGCCGACAATCGGTGCAACTGCGGCTGGAAGATGCCGCACCCGCAACGTAAGCCCCTAATTTTCTGGGGTAATACGCGATTGCAAATTTCATGCTGTTTTTTGTAAATTACCCCTTGCCCTTAGCCGCGCCTTTTTCTAAAAGCGCCCTACCAAGTGCGGTCCCTTCGTCTATCGGTTAGGACGCCAGGTTTTCAACCTGGAAAGAGGGGTTCGATTCCCCTAGGGACTGCCATGGTAACTCCCACCCGCCATTGTTCGCTATTGCCCAGATCGCTTTGATGGGCGAAAACGGAATTGCATTTGCAAACGGGGCGCATTTTCTATGACCAGACAAATCCTTGTGTTGAACGGGCCGAACCTGAACCTTTTGGGGCAGCGGGAGCCTGAGAAATACGGATCCAAGACGCTTGCGGATGTTGAGGGTGAGTTGGCCGCGATTGCCCCGGGTCTGGATGTGACCATCTGGATGGCCCAGTCCAATTCCGAAGGCACGTTGATTGATCATATTCACACGGCGCGGGACACTTGCGCGGGGATCATCATCAATGCAGGTGGGTATACCCATACGTCTGTGGCGATTATGGATGCGCTGAATGCGTTTGATGGCCCTGTGATTGAGCTGCATGTCACTGACATCTACGCCCGAGAGCCGTTTCGCCATCATTCCTACATCGCGATGCGTGCAGACAAGGGCATTGTTGGCGAGGGCACGGATGGATATTCCCATGCCCTGCGCGATATTGCGGCGATGATTTAACCCATCATTTTCAACCGTTTGAACAGCGATGATGTGTCCCACCGGTTGCCGCCCATTTTCTGCACGTCTTTGTAGAACTGATCGACCAATGCCGTGACAGGCAGGCTTGCGCCATTTTCATCGGCGGCATCCAAGCAGATGCCCAGATCCTTGCGCATCCAATCAACGGCAAAACCGTGGTCGAATTCATCCGCAATCATCGTTTTATAGCGGTTCGACATTTGCCAGCTTCCGGCGGCGCCTTGGCTAATCACCTCAACAACGGCAGCCCCATCAAGCCCTGCCTTATCCGCGAAGTGGAGCGCCTCTGACAGGCCCTGCACCAAGCCCGCGATCGCAATCTGGTTGCACATTTTGGTCATCTGGCCGGCCCCGCTGTCACCGATACGGCGGCAAAGCTTTGCGTAGGTGTCGATCACGGCCTCGGCGCGGTCATATGCCGCCTGATCCCCGCCACACATCACCGACAGCTGTGCGTTTTCCGCGCCCGCCTGCCCGCCCGAAATTGGCGCATCGACAAATGAAATCTCGCGCACAGCGGCGGCGTCATATAGCGCGCGTGTCACTGCTGCCGAAACGGTTGTGTGGTCGACGAATATCGTGCCTGCGTCCATGCCGCCAAACGCACCTTCATCGCCCAAACAAACGCCGCGCAGATCGTCATCATTGCCAACACATGCCATGACCATTTCAGCACCCTGCGCCGCGTCCCGTGGCGTCGTGGCGGATTGGCCTCCGTGTTGGTCAACCCACGCTGCGGCCTTGGATGCGGTGCGGTTGTAGACGGTCACATCGTGGCCCGCTGCCTGCAAATGCCCAGCCATTGGATAGCCCATGACGCCCAAGCCCAAGAATGCAATTTTGGTCATCGTAATCCCCTAGATTGATGCTGTTTTGCGGACCCTAGCACATTCCCCAGCGGTGGCTATTGGATGATCGCATTTTCCCATTCTTGGATGAACGTCCGCCGCTTGAGCGCATCAAGATATGTCATGAGCGCAGGATCAAGCGTGATTGTGGCCTGCCCCGTTATATCAAGCGGGGGCAACGGAAACCGGCGCGCGACGGCAGAATCCGCCTGAAGGTTTGTTAGATGCCTGATGAACGTGCTGGCGGCGGCTGGGCTTTGCGTTGTGTCAGAAGCAAAGGCGCTGCGCATCATTGTGGTGGGAAAGTCAGACGGCAAGATCACTTCTATCTGATCCAATGCATCGGTGCGGGCCGCCGCATAACTGCCCAACACATTATAGGCGACAGCAATTTTGCCGCTGACAAGATCGTCAATCATTGCGCCTGAACAACAATAAAGCTGTGCGCCAAGTCCGCCCATCACCTCGGTCAGTCGCCAAAAGGTTTCAGATGCACGCGCATCTTGGGTCGCGAATAGGTAGCCCAGACCAGATTGGCGCACGTCATACGTGCCAATGCGGTCCTGAAACACATCGGGGCGCGCACGCAACGCTTGGATCAGTTCCTGGCGGGATGTCGGGATGTCTTGATCTGCAAACGCGGCCTTATTGATGACAATCGCAGCAGGTTCGGTGGAAAACGCAAACAGGCTTTGCCGCCATTCGGCCCATGCGGGATGGGCTGCTCCATCGACCTGCAGGGCGTAACCGTCGTTGGCCAGTTTGAACTGCAAATCCATCGCGCTGGAAATCACGATGTCAAAATCTGTCGGGGTCGTCCGGTAAATATCATAAAGCTCTGCTGATCCCGTCACCAGATATTCGACCCTTACGTCTGCATTATTGGCGACAAAGCTGTCGATTATGGGTGCGAAAAATCGTGTGTCTGTATTGGACAGAATTCGCAATGACGTTGGGGCGGTATCAGCACCAAATCTGCGCTGATCTTCCCAGACCTGAGCCGCGGCGACCTGCGCAAAAAACGCTAGGATGAAAACGAAAATGTAGCGCATGCGCCCCCCGCTGAGTGATTGCCAAGTGTCAGGGTTCCGCCATGTGCGTGGGCGACCTCTTGCGCGATCGTCAGGCCTAATCCCGATCCGATGATGCCTTGCGCGTTGCGCCCCCGCGTAAATCGCCCGGATAGTTGTCCGATTTCATCTTCGGGAAATCCGGGCCCATGGTCACGCACGGTCACCGTCGCGGGACGATCAGACACGGTGATTTCAACAACAGTTTCGCGTGGTGCGTATTTGAGCGCATTATCAACCAAATTACGTAACGCATTGTGCAGCAAAATCGGATCCCCCTGTACCATCACGCTGGCATTCACGGTCACAACAAAATCGACATCACGCATTTCGGCAACGGGGGTCAGCCGCACAACCAGATCGTCAACCAATGTCGCCAAAGCAATGTCTTGTAGTTCCAGATGATCGGCCCGAAACGTGATCATCGCGTGATCCAACAACTGCCCAGCCGCACGACTGCTTTCATCAATGGCGCGGATCATGGACCTCAAGGATTGCCTGTTTTCTTCACGGTCGACCCTTTGCAGCGTGGCCTCTGCGTGGGATCGCACGGTGGCAAGCGGTGTGCGGACACGGTGCGCTGCCTCTGCAATGAAATCTTCGCTGCGGTTCAGGGATTGACCCAAACGGGACATCAACGTGTTAAGCGATGCGACCAACGGCCCCATCTCGCTTGGGACGGGGCTTACGACGGGGCGCAAATCCTTTGGGCCGCGCCGCGCCACAGATGTGGTCAGCCGTGCCAGCGGGCCAATCGCGGTAGAAGTTGCCCAAAACGCCAAAAGCACGACCAACGCGAAAAAGCCCGCACCAAACAACGCCACATTGCGCGAAATATCGTTCAATGTATCGGCAAGGCGGTCTTGGGTTTGGGCCACGGTGACTGTAACTTGCGTGCGCATATCGGCCCCAACAAGCATACGCGAGGCAGAGGCCAATCTGATCGCGGTATCATCGAACGTCCCAGTATCATACTGCGTGTCGACGCCTGTCAGCCGCGGCAAACCTTCATACCCCGACAACAGCGTATCATCCTGATAAATCGCGTAAAATACGCGGTCGTCTGTGTCAGTTCCTAACATCGCAAACGAGGCATAAGGGAAATCCACGGCCACCTGCCCGGCGCGCAGTGTTGCAGTATCCAAGATGGACGTAACCGATGCCCCCAAGATGCTGTCTTGGCCTTGTTGCGCAATCTGAACAGCATAGCTGCGCACGACAAAATACAACAAAATCGCCAGCACCGCTGCCCCACCGATCAATGTTACGGTCAGCCGGTTGCGTAGCGACCCTTGCGTGCGCACCCGATCAGTCATGGTCAAGCCGATAGCCAAGTCCACGGTGGGTTGTGATCCGCAGGTTTGACGGTTCAAGGTGTTTACGCAAGCGGCCAATATAGACCTCAATCGCGTTTTCCGAGACATCATCGTCATAAGAAAATAGGCGATCCACCAGCTTTTGCTTTGCGAATATTTGGCCGGGCGCATTAAACAGCAGCTCAAGCAGTCGCAGCTCTTTGTTGCGCAGATTGACAGAAGTGGGGCCAACCGTCAGCACCCCTGCAACGGGATCAAATTCAGCATCTCCAAGCCGCTTGACGGTCTGCGCCGTGCCCGCGTTGCGCCGTAAAACAGCACGGCAACGCGCCTCCAGTTCCGCATGATCGAACGGTTTGGTAACATAGTCGTCAGCCCCCAGATCCAGCAGACTGATTCTGTCTGACACCTGACTGCGCGCGGTCAATACGATGACAGGCGTGGTCCGTTTGGCGCGACGATGGGCCCGCAAAAAATCCCGACCATCGCCGTCTGGTAACATCACATCGAGCAAAATCAGGTCGTATTCTCCCGTCTGTGAAAACGCTGTCGCACTTTGAATTGTGTCAGCATGATCAATGACATGGCCATCGATCTGCATACGGGCACAGATCGCTTGGGCAAGGTCGGCATTGTCTTCGATCAAAAGGAACTTCATCTGAGCGCGCGTTTCATTTCTGGCGTGACAGGTTTGTGTCAGGTTTGCGTGGTTAGCTTTGTGCAACTGATCCGCAAAGGCGGGGCAGTTGTCAAATGGGAGGAATATCATGACAACTTTGAAACTGGGCCGCAGGGCCCTGATGGGTGCGGCTGTGGCTGCAATGACACTTGGCGCGCCAGCGGCATTCGCTGACGGGCACCAAGTCGTCGACAGCATTCACTTTATCATTCCGGGCGGCGCTGGCGGCGGCTGGGACGGCACCGCACGCGGCACTGGCGAAGCGCTGACAGCATCCGGTCTCGTCGGTTCGGCATCATATGAAAACATGTCCGGTGGCGGCGGCGGCAAGGCGATCGGCTACATGATCGAAAACGCCGAAAGCAACCACGGTACATTGATGGTGAACTCAACACCTATCGTGATCCGTTCTTTGACCGGCGTATTTCCGCAAAGCTTTCGTGACCTGACATTGGTCGCTGGCACAATCGGCGACTACGCAGCAATCGTTGTGGGTAAAGACAGCCCCGTTAATTCCATGGCCGATCTGGTCGCGGCCTATGACGCGGATCCATCGGCAACAGCCATCGGTGGCGGCTCTGTTCCAGGTGGCATGGACCACCTCGTGGCAGCCATGGCGATGGAAGCCGCTGGCAAAGACGCGCTTGGCGTCAAATACGTGCCATATGATGCAGGCGGTAACGCAATGGCTGCTTTGCTTTCGGGCGAAATCGCAGCTCTGTCTACTGGCTTCTCCGAAGCTGTGGCATTGGCTGACGCTGGTGAAGTCAAGATCATCGGTGTTACCTCACCTGACCGCGTCGACGCGGCACCTGACGCGATGACGATGATCGAGCAGGGAATCGACACGACATTCGTAAACTGGCGCGGCTTCTTTGGCGCACCCGGTCTGCCGGCAGACAAGCTTGCGATGTATCAGGATGCGATCGAAAAAATGTATGACACTCCTGAATGGGAAGCTGTTCGCGCACAAAACGGTTGGGTGAACATCCACAACAACGGCGATGATTTCCGCACGTTCCTTGAAGCACAGGAAAAAGTCATCGGCGACCTGATGACAAAGCTTGGCTTCCTCTAAACACCGGTGCGAGGGTTCCACCCTCGCGCTCCCGGAGGTATTTCAAGCAAGAGGAAGGGGAAGCACGTTTTGCCTCCCCTTCTGTCCGAAGATCTTGTCTTCCACTTGCACGGTCATCGGCTCCTCAGCCTGTACCGTGCTTTGAAGATAGATCCCGGTTGGTTAACAATCCGTTTTCCATTTGCACAATATACC
>CBFHME010000005.1:0-262735 GCA_965656885.1 Yoonia sp. | reverse complement strand
CAAAACCCGTCTGGATCCAGATTAGAACCGCCATCAGGAAAAACGAATTCCAGAACGGAATGGTCAACCACTGCTGCGGCTCAAGCCCGCCGAATTCAAGATAAAGATGGTTCAGAATGCCGATCTGCGCCACGTCTTCGGGACGGGCCTCATAGATCAGTTTAAAGATAACGGCAGCACCAACGAAGGAAATCGCCATCGGCATAAAGATCATGGATTTCGCAATGCTGCCCCAGCTGATCCTGTCGGTCAGTTGCGCGACCAATAGGCCAAAGGCAGTTGATGCCGCTGGCACAATGATCAGCCAAAGCATGTTGTTTTTCAACGCTTCCCAAAACTTGGGATCGTCCATCATTTGGTAATAGTTTGCCAACCCGACAAAGGCGTTGCCCTTGTCACGGTCCGTCAACGAATACCAAAGCGTCGCAAAGACGGGATAGGCAAGATACAGTGAAAGGGCAAAAAGTGCCGGGGCCAAAAACAGCCAAGGACGCACCATATTTGCCCGATTGATATTACGACCAGCGTTCACACCCTTGGCGGGGAACAGCACCTTGTCGATGAATTGGTTGGAGAAGTAAAAATAAGCCAGACAACCACCCACACCGAGCACGATTGTCACAAGTCCCTGAACTGCAGGATTCATACGCTTTCCTCCCCCCGAAGAAATCTGTTGAAAAGGGCCGCCCGATCATGTCGGGCGGCCCAAAGGCCAGTGGCCTGTCTTACTTCAGTGCATCCCAAGAATCTTGGATACCCTGTGCAACTTCGCCTGCGTCTTTGCCGCCTGCATAGTCAACCATGCCTGTCCAGAAGGAACCAGCACCAACGCCGCCTGGCATCAGGTCGGAACCGTCAAAGCGGAATGTTGTCGCAGCAAGAAGAACGTCGTTCATCTTCTTTGTCGCTTCGTCAACAAACTTGGACGTATCAACACCTTTGTGTGGCGTCAGGAAGCCGCCGCGGGACATCCAGATTTCGTTCGCTTCAGGTGTCTGAATGTACTCGATCAAAGCATGTGCTTCTTCGCTGTCGTTTGTGATTGTCCAAACAGTACCAGCACCCAGAACTGGCGCGCCAAGATCCTTGGACGCGTAAGCTGGGAAGTAGAAGAAGTCAGCATCTTCGCCAACAACCGTGCCTTCTGGGAAGAACGCAGGGATGAATGACGCCTGACGGTGCATGTAGCACTGTGCAGGTGAGCTAAACAGACCTTTTGGGCTGTCGCGGAAGTCAGTTGTTGCAACTGCACCGGCACCGCCAGCAACATAGTCGTCAACACGTGCAAACGCGCCAAACTCTTCGATTGCCGCAACAACAGCTGGGTCAGTAAATGGCATCTCGTTGGAAACCCAACGGTCATACACAGCTGGCTCTTGTGTGCGCAGCATCATTTCTTCGACCCAGTCAGTCGCAGGCCAACCTGTTGCCGCACCGGAACCCAGACCGATACACCAAGGTGTGCCGCCGTCTGCAACGATTTGGTCAGTCAGTGCCTTCAGCTCTTCCATGGACTCAGGAATGTCGTAGCCTGCGTCTTCGAAGTTCTCAGGGCTATACCAAACCAGCGATTTCACGTCTGCCTTGAAGAAGAAGCCATAAAGACCGTCTTCGCCATCGGCGCCAGCGTATGTGCCCAGATCAACCCAAGACTGACCAGCGGCATAGTTTTCACGGATCCAGTCGCCTGTGCCGTCCTTCAACTCAGTCAAGAAACCGCGCGACGCAAAGTCAGCGGCCAAACCAGGCTGTGGGAATACGGCGATGTTTGGCGCAGAGCCTGCTTCGCTGTCGATCAGGATCTGCTGCTCAAAGCTGTCAGAACCAACATAGCTGACTTCGTGGCCAGTTGCAGCTGTGAAGCCGTCAAGAACGGCCTCTACTGCTTCTTGGTCTGGACCAAGCCATGTGCCGAATACTGTCAGTGGGCCGTGGCCATCAGCAGCAACTGCTGTGCCCAACGCCATCACTGCAGCGCTCATATATAGTGTAGATTTCAAGTGTCTTCCTCCCAGAATGCGGGCGCAGCGCCCGCGTGTTCGATGCTCAACAGCGGATTGAAACAAACCAAAGCGCTTTGAAGCTGGCACAAACATCAGCGAAAACTTATCCCCTGTCAACCAACTTTATTAAACCCTATGAGACTTGAAAATATGGCGACAACGGTATACGAAATCGTTTACGATGAATTGTTCATCCCATTGGGATAATTATTTTAAGCGCTTTGGATGTGACGCGATGAATCTGAAACAACTCTCTGCCACGCTTGGCCTTAGCCAGACCACGGTCAGCCGCGCCCTGAACGGTTACCCAGAGGTATCAGAGGCAACACGCAATCGTGTCCGCCTTGTTGCAGAACAGCATAATTACCGTCCCAGCACCCGCGCCAAAGGACTGGCAACAGGCCGCGCATTGGCCATCGGTCACGTGATTCCCGTTTCGACCAAGCACGAAACGATGAACCCGATCTTTGGCGATTTTATTGCCGGCGCAGGCGAAACATATTCGCGCAACGGTTATGAAATGCTGCTTTCGATCGTTGATGATCAAAGCGAGGCAGACGTATATCGCGGGTTCAAGGCGCGTCGATCCGTTGATGGCGTTGTCGTGCACAGCCCAAAAATGGACGATAGCCGGATTGGATTGCTGCAAGAGATTGACCTACCGTTCGTGGTACATGGACGCGCATCCGGCGTGACGACCCCCTACTCTTGGGTTGATGTGAACAACAAACGCGCGTTTCAACGCGCTGCCAGCTTTCTATATGACTTGGGGCATCGGCGTATCGGCCTGATTAATGGCCTCGAGGAAATGGATTTTGCCCATCGCCGCAGAGAAGGCTATTTGGACACACTCAAATCCAACGGCATTGCGGCAGACCCCATGCTAATGCGGTCCGGTGAAATGACCGAAGATTTTGGTCACACGTCAACAAAGCAGCTTTTGGCGCTTCCCGATCGGCCCACTGCGATCATGACGTCGTCGATGATCCTTGCCTTGGGTGCACGCCGCGCAATCGAGGAGGCAGGCCTGACAATCGGGCGTGATGTGTCCGTGATTACCCATGATGATGCGCTGTCTTACCTTCGCAATGGTGACAGCGTTCCGATCTTTACCGCGACACGATCATCCGTGCGCGAAGCTGGTCAACGGCTCGCGGAAATGCTGCTCGCTGACATCGCTGATCCCTTTTCCGAACCACAAAACCAGCTTTTAGAGGCGGAATTGATGGTCGGTCAATCAACTGGCCCTGCGCCAACACAATAGGCTACAAAAATGCAATTCAAACGCTCTGATTTTCCCGAAGGTTTTCTGTTTGGGGCAGCGACTGCTGCGTATCAAATCGAAGGTCACCAGTTTGGTGGGGCGGGCCCCACCCATTGGGACACATTTTCTGCAACACCGGGCAATGTTGTGCGTGCGGAAAACGGCGACCTCGCTTGCGATCACTACCATCGCTATGCCGAAGATCTTGATCTTCTCCAGGACGCCGGAATGGACGCGTACCGGTTTTCGACCAGTTGGGCGCGTGTGATGCCTGATGGGAAAACAACAAACCCCGAAGGGTTGGATTTCTATGATCGTTTGACAGACGCTATTCTCGAGCGCGGTCTGAAGCCATTTCAAACCCTTTATCATTGGGAATTACCAAGCGCGCTTGCTGATATTGGTGGGTGGACAAATCGGGAAACTGCGTTGCGATTTGCAGACTTCACCGACGTGATCACTGATAAAATCGGGAATCGTATGGCGTCCATCGCGACAATCAACGAACCGTGGTGTGTATCATATCTTTCGCATTTCCTTGGCCACCACGCGCCGGGTCTGCGCGATATCCGCGCCACAGCACGCGCAATGCATCACATCAACCTCGCCCACGGCGAAGCAATGACGCGGCTGCGGGCGAAGGGGATGAAGAACTGCGGGATCGTCCTCAACTTCGACCACACAACCCCATTTGATGACAAACCAGAAAACATAGCGGCCGCTGACCGACAGGACGCGTTGTTTAACCGTTGGTTCATCGAGGCAATTACAAAAGGTACCTACCCCGAAGCAGCACTAGAAGGTCTTGGGCCACATATGCCCGAAAACTGGCAAGATGACATGGGCACAATCAATCAGCCCATCGATTTCCTCGGTGTGAATTATTACACGCGCCACCGCGCAATTGCCGACGAAAACGCGGTATGGCCCGCCCTAGCTGACAAACCGGGTGACCTGCCAGTCACTCAAATGGATTGGGAAATCTACCCCGAAGGACTTTACGATTTTCTGATCCGCATGTCGCGGGACTATGTCGGTGATTTGCCACTTTATGTCACAGAAAATGGCATGGCATGGGACGACAAAGTTGAAAACGGCGCAGTGTTTGACCCCGAACGGACCCAATTCGTATCCGATCATGTTTTAGCTGCAAAACGCGCGATCAATGATGGCGCAAACGTCGCCGGGTTCTTTTACTGGTCCCTTTTGGACAATTACGAATGGGCGTTTGGCTATGAAAAACGCTTTGGCATGATCCATGTTGACTTTGAAACACTGAAACGGACTCCCAAAGCATCCTATCATGCGCTAAAAGCCGCGATAACGCGCGCATAAAGGCCCACACATGACCCACCCAAAAAACAAATATGCTCTTGTCGCTGATATTGGCGGCACGAACACCCGTGTGGCACTGGCTGACGGGCGCCAAATTCTGGACGGGACGATCAGGCGTTACAGCAACGTCGATTATCCCGGTCTGGAAACTGTTTTGCGTCGATACATTGACGACGAAGGTGGCGTTGATCCTATTTCAGCTTGCGTTGCAGTGGCCGGACCTGTGCGTGATGGACGTGCGACGATGACAAATCTGGACTGGGCGATAGACAAAGAAACACTTGCGCGGGCAACGAATTCTCAGTCTGTCGCTATTTTGAACGATTTGCAGGCCCAAGGGCATGCATTGGGTCATCTTCAGTCCGACAAAATACGCACTGTCATTGATGGGCCCGAGGGAAAACCGCATGCCGCGCGACTGGTTGTGGGTGTCGGCACAGGATTCAATGCAGCACCAGTTTTTGATACAGCCAGCGGACGCCTTGTCGCGCCATCTGAAAGCGGCCACGCCAACCTTCCGATCCGTGACGAAAAGGAGCTGCGACTTTGCCAGTTCGTCTCGACCGCACATGGCTTCCCTGCAGTAGAAGACGTGTTGTCCGGACGCGGACTAGAGCGTGTATACGCGTTCCTCGCCCAAGAATCCGGCCAGCCAAAGGAAGCCGCAGCCAAGGACATAATGGCATCATGCGCTGACGGCTCTGATCCACTGGCAGAAGAGGCCGCACGCGTTTTCACCCGCATTTTGGGCACGGTTTGTGGAAACCTTTCGCTTATTCAATTGCCTTTCGGCGGTGTTTATCTGGTCGGCGGTGTCGCGCGGGCATTTGGCCCCTACCTCTCGGAATTTGGCTTTGCGGATGCATTTCGTGACAAGGGGCGTTTTGCCGGCTTTATGACGAATTTCAAAGTGAGCGTAATCGAAGACGACTATGCAGCATTGACTGGATCTGCCGTGCACCTCGCGGCAATGGGCACTGACTAAGCAGTTGCCCGTGCTGTTTCCAACTGACCACGAACGGTTAGGGTAAGATCATTTAAAGAAAACGGTTTGGGCAGGAAAACCGAATTTGGGATGGTCGCCCCTTCCTCGCCAAACGCATCTTCAGCATAGCCCGAAACAAACACCACCTTTGTTTCAGGGCGTTCGGTCAAAGCCTCCTTGACCCACGTTGGACCATCCATACCCGGCATGATTACATCCGTGACAAAGACATCGACATAAAGATCGGGGTCCGAAAGCATCGACAATGCGCTTTCTGCGCAGTCAGCTTCCAAAACTGTATAGCCGCGTAAGCGCAAGGCGCGCGATGCAAACGCCCGCACAGGCGCTTCGTCTTCAACCAGCAAGACAACACCCTCATCTGATCCGCTGATTTGTTTTGGCGCAGCCGGGGCTTTTGCAGTCGTTTCCACAACCGTGATTTCGTGCATTGGAAACAGTAGCGTAAATACAGTTCCACGCTCCACTTCGCTTTCCGCAAAGATGAACCCTCCTGTCTGTTTTACAATGCCATATGCCGTTGACAGCCCGAGCCCGGTCCCCTCTCCAGTTCGCTTTGTTGTATAAAATGGTTCAAAAATCTTGGGCAGCTTTTCAGGCGGTATACCGTGTCCTTCATCGATCACTTTGACCATGACATAGTCACCAGGTGGAACGGTTGCACGGTCACGCACAATTTGTTCTTCGAGCGACACATTTTGGGTCACGATCCTTATCTCACCACCCATCGGCATAGCGTCACGCGCGTTCACCACAAGGTTCATCATGACCTGCTCCAGCTGCCTCTTGTCGGCGCGAATACTCTCCAACTCTTGGTCGTGCGAAAGCGACAAGCTGACCTTTTCACCGACGAGTCGATTCAGCAGATGCGTCAAATCCGACAGCGTATCACGCAGATCAATCACTTCCGGCTGGAGGTTTTGTTTGCGCGAAAACGCAAGTAGTTGTCCAACAAGGCTCGCGGCGCGGTTCGCGTTTTGGTGTATCTGGATTAAGTCACCGTAATTTTGATCACCCTGATCATGCCGCAACAAGAGTAAATCACAGTGCCCTGAAATCGCGGTCAACAGATTGTTGAAATCGTGAGCAACCCCACCAGCCAATTGACCGATCGCTTGCATTTTTTGACTTTGGACAAATTGGGCTTCTAGCGTTTTCAGTTCGGTTACATCGTTTAAGACGGCAATGAGGTGCGGATCCGCAGCACCCCCGGCGGAGTTCAATGTGACCTGCACAAAAGTATCATGGTTGTCACCGCGGCCGCGCAAGAATTGCGAAACATAGCCGCCCCGACCATCGATCGCCTCTCGGATCCAATCACCAATCGGGCGACCAAGCCCATCAAGCATGTCGCCAACCCGCTTTCCTGTTGTTGATTTAATATCCAGCAAGCTCCGCGCTTCTCGGTTCGAAGCAAGCACCGCGCCGTCAGCGGAAATTTTCAAAAGCGGTACGGGTAAATCCTCAATCGCATCCCATTCGGCAGTCAGCTCTCGCGGCCCTCCGTCGTCTTCGGATGTTGTCGATGATGGAATAAGATACACCTCACGGCGGCCCGCCGCGCTGTCAATCATCGCCACTGTTGCAAATCGCATGCCATGCGGCGTTTTAATCTGCACTGTCAGACCATTGCGCGGTGTCGTGTCACCAAAAATATCAACCATCGATTTTGGCCGAGATCCTAAAAACGCACGGCATGCTTCATTTACAAACAAGACCGCACCCCGTGACCCTAGGGTCATCAATGGCAACGATAACGCGTCGCTCCCACGCGAAGATTTAGACTGTGAACTGGCCACATCTTCGAGACGCCACAAACAATGGTCAGCACCCAAAACAATACTCGAAAGCCGATAGTGGCCGCCCCTTGTGACAATATCTTCTTTCGCATTGCCATTTTCCTGTGCCGAAGACAGCAAACGAAACAACGCCGCATCCGGATTGGCAAGAATTGAGCTTAAAAGTGCGGCGATATTGCTATCTTCGTGCACTCCAAACCGTTCCTTTGCCTGACGACTACTGACAACAACATCGCCGCTTAACGTTGTTAAAAAGGCGAAGTCCGGATCACGCTCCACCAGCGAAATCACGTCCTTTGCCATTTTTGGGGAACGAACAGTTCCAGATCGTCGCAAAACCACAACGATGGGAATTGATAACGCTGACACCCCAATGGCGACCAACACCGCAGCAATTGCTGGGTCATTAGATCCGTTTGCTCCCAAAAGACATAGAATACCCAACACGATGGCCCCGAAAAGGAAGCCCTGTTTTGGCCCCTTTGCGGCATCGCCGTCTTTTTCCGTCTGGTTTGTTGTCACCGCAAATTCCCTATGCAATTCGCGGTAACATAGCGCTCTAACGGTTAATTATTGCTTAACCGTCGAGGTCCAGGATGACCACAAAAAACAATCATAGGTTGTTTTTTGATTTTTGTAAAATCGAATAGAAGAAACCGTCGCCGTCCGGGTCAGGTAAACGGTGCGCCCGTGCTTTTTCTGCGAACTCACTGTTCCGACTTAAAAACCCATCGACGATATCGTCATTTTCCTGCCTTAGCACAGAGCAAGTAGCGTAAACCAACTGGCCACCTTCAGCCACCAATTCGGCTGATTTCGTCAGAACTTCCACCTGCAAGCCGTTGTAGTTAAGCAGTTTTTCTTCTGTAAATAGCCACTTCGCCTCGGGCGTTCGGCGCCATGTCCCACTGCCACTACATGGCGCATCACAGAATACCAAATCAAACGGCGACTGTTCCAGCAGATCAGTCGTCGAAAGAACGTCGACATCAACATTCGCACGCGCAGCTCTTACAGGAATATCAACCATCCTTGCACTTGAAATATCATGGGCAAACACACGCGTGTCGTGCATATCGGCAATCGCAAGTGCCTTTCCACCGCCGCCGGCGCAATAGTCCAAAACCCTTGCGCCTGGCGTCAGTTCCAGTGCCGAAACAGCCAACTGGGATGCCAGATCTTGCAGCTCCACCAACCCATTCATGAATGCTTTCGAGTTTCGAATACGGCGTGGGTTTTCAAGAACTTGCAATGCGGTGTTCACACTATCTAGAGGTCGTGTGGCGATCCCTTCTTCGGCCAGACTTTGCGCAGCAGCCTCGCGAGTTCCATGACGCAAGTTCACGCGCAGCGTTACGGGGGCTCGGGCCTGCAAAACAGCAGCGCATGTTGCCGCTTCATTGCCAAGGTTGGACTTCCAGATCGGGACAAGCCAATCAGGAAGGTCAAGTGCCTCACCCTCTGTCATGTCGCGATCTTTGGGGTATTCGCTTTCCGCCAAAGCGGACGGCGCATAGCCCCCTGCACCAAACACCTCAGACGGCGCGACCGCCGTTGATTTCAGCAGCCCCAATATCAGTTGCCGCCCAGAGGTTCCGCCTCCCAATGCACCCAATGACCGTTTCTGCCGTAAAACGTCAAACACATGGTCACGCACCGCAGCCCGGTCTTTTGAGCCTGCAAAACGGTGATTGCGCCCCCACGTTGTGAGCGCTTTTTCCGCCGCTACCCCAGTTGCAATCTCATCTAAAATATCAATCGCTGACGCATATCTTGCGGCGGGTGTCATGGGCGGCTATCCAATCCGATAGTTCGGGCTTTCGCGTGTAATTTGCACGTCATGCACATGACTTTCCTTAAGGCCCGCGCCTGTGATCTTCACAAATGAACATTTGGTGCGCATATCTGGCACGGTTGCGTTCCCAGTGTAGCCCATTGCCGCACGAAGCCCGCCGACCAACTGGTGCACAACTGCATTTGCTGATCCCTTATATGGCACCTGCCCTTCGATGCCTTCAGGAACCAGCTTGTCGCTGGCTGCGTCCTTTTGGAAATATCGGTCGGCAGATCCGCGCGCCATCGCGCCGAGGCTGCCCATTCCGCGATAGGATTTGAAAGACCGACCCTGATACAAAATAACCTCGCCCGGGCTTTCGTCCGTTCCAGCAATCATTGAACCGACCATCGCACAGGATGCACCTGCTGCAATGGCTTTGGCAAAATCCCCCGAAAACTTGATACCGCCATCCGCAATTACGGGAATATCACCCGCAGCCTTGGCGCAATCCATAATCGCTGTCATCTGCGGAACGCCGACACCTGCCACCATGCGTGTGGTGCAAATGGAACCGGGCCCGATGCCAACTTTTACAGCATCCGCACCTGCCTCGATCAGGGCCTTGGCCGCTTCGCCTGTGGCGATATTGCCTGCAACGACTTGTAATTCAGGCCAACTGGCCTTGGCGCGACGAACGGCCTCTGCGACGCCAGCAGAATGGCCATGCGCGGTATCAATCACAATCATATCCACCCCAGCATCAACCAGCGCCTCTGATCGCGCGTGACCAGCATCGCCGACACCCGTTGCAGCAGCCACACGCAATCGACCAAGTTGGTCCTTACATGCAATCGGGTTCAGCACCGCCTGCTCGCTGTCTTTCAATGTCAAAAGGCCGGTCAGTTTGCCCGCATTGTCTGTAATTAACAGCTTCTCAATCCGGCGGGCCTGCATCAACGAACGGGCCTCATCCAGATCGGCGGGTTCTTGCAACATTGCAAGGCTGTCTGACGTCATCATCACGCTGACAGGTGTGGCATCATCTGTGGCAAACCGCATATCGCGGTTCGTCACGATGCCAACGACATGTCCTTGCGGACCGACAACAGGAAAACCGGTCACGCGGTAGCGTTCCATCAGCAGCTTGGCATCCGCCAGCGTTTGGTCTGGCGTCAAAGTAATCGGGTTATAAACCGTGCCAGACACAAACCGTTTTACTTGTCTGATTTCCAGCGCCTGCGCATCCACATCAAGATTTTTATGCACCACACCGATGCCACCGGCCTGTGCCATCGCGATCGCCATCTTGCCTTCCGTCACCGTGTCCATCGCACTCGACAAAAGTGGAATGTTCATTGCAATCGATTTGGTAACATGGGTGCGGGTGTCTGCAGTAGACGGCATCACAGCGGATGCAGCTGGCACAAGTAAAACGTCATCAAAGGTGAGTGCTTCGCGAATTTCCATCAACCTGGCTCCTTGGGGATGTGTGATCGTGTTGCGCATGTCATGTCGCATGATTGCAAGCCAGACACTACCCCCAAAACGCAAGCGCCAAACAAAACAAAAGAATCGCACCAAAGGTGCGCCCGCTGTTTCAAACCTGTCTTAAAATGCCGTTCCCAGTCATACGAATGACGGGTTCGCGCTTTCCCCCTGCCCCCGATCCGCTAAAGTCATCTCAAACAAAACGTAAGGGCACGACATGAGCAGCGATCCACTTGTGATTTTCACCCCATCGGGCAAGCGCGGAAATTTTCCCGTCGGTACCCCGATCCTGACTGCGGCCCGGCAACTCGGTGTTGACCTCGATAGCGTTTGTGGCGGACGCGGCATCTGCTCAAAATGTCAAATCACGCCGTCCTATGGCGAATTTTCAAAACACGGTGTCACGGTGCACGACGATGCCCTGTCGGCATGGAACAGCGTCGAACAACGCTATGACGACATTCGCGGACTGCCCAAAGGCCGGCGATTGGGCTGCCAAGCAACTGTTCAAAACGACATCGTCGTTGACGTCCCTCCAGAAAGCCAAGTGCACCGACAAGTCGTGCGCAAACGCGCAGAGGCCCGCGACATCGTCATGGACCCTTCCACGCGGCTTTATTACGTCGAGGTCGAAGAACCTGATATGCACGATCCGTCTGGCGACCTTGAACGCTTGGTTAAGGCGTTGCGCACAGACTGGGATCTACCAGAACTTGAAGCCGATCTTGGTGTTCTAAAATCCCTACAGCCCGCACTGCGCAAAGGCGAATGGAAGGTTACCTGTGCTGTGCACCTTGGCGACGATATGTTCAGCCCGCGCATCATGCAGGTCTGGCCGGGTTATTACGAAGGGACAATTTACGGGCTCGCGGTCGATCTAGGGTCCACAACCATCGCCGCGCACTTGTGCGATCTGCAATCGGGCGAAGTAGTTGCATCCTCTGGCATCATGAACCCGCAAATCCGTTTTGGCGAGGACCTGATGAGCCGCGTCAGCTATGGCATGATGAACCCGTCAGGTGCGGATGAAATGACGACGGCCGTGCGCGAGGGCATGAACGCCCTATTCGTTCAAATCGCATCAGAGGCCGAGATTGACCGCAGCTTGATCGTCGATGCTGTTTTTGTCTGCAACCCTGTCATGCACCACCTATTCTTAGGCATCGACCCGTTTGAACTTGGCCAAGCCCCGTTTGCCTTGGCCACATCAGAAAGCCTGTCACTCCGCGCGATTGAATTGGACCTGAACCTGCACCCTGCCGCGCGTGTCTACATGCTGCCTTGTATTGCAGGTCATGTTGGCGCAGATGCCGCCGCGGTTGCGCTGTCAGAAGCACCTGACAAATCTGAAGACCTTGTTCTGGTTGTCGACGTAGGAACAAACGCCGAAATCCTGCTTGGCAACAAAGAAAAGGTTTTGGCCTGTTCGTCCCCCACTGGTCCCGCCTTTGAAGGGGCGCAAATCAGCAGCGGCCAACGGGCCGCACCCGGCGCGATTGAGCGTGTCGAAATTGATCCCGTTACGAAAATGCCCCGTTTCAAAGTCATCGGCTCTGATCTGTGGTCCACCGACGAAGGGTTTGCACGCGAAACCGCCAGCACTGGCGTCACAGGGATCTGTGGCTCGGGCATTATCGAAGTTGTGGCCGAAATGCGCATGGCAGGCATTGTCGATGCACCCGGCCTGATCGGTTCGGCCGAACAGACAGGTTCGCCCAACTGCTTTCCCGAAGGCCGCACAAATTCCTATCTCATTCACGACGGCACGGCAGACGGCGGCCCAAAGGTCACGGTTACAAATGTCGATATTCGCCAAATCCAAATGGCAAAGGCGGCCCTTTATTCTGGCGCGCGCCTGCTGATGGACAAGTTTGGCGTTGAAAAGGTCGACCGCGTCGTGCTTGCAGGTGCATTTGGTGCACATATCAGCTCCAAACACGCGATGGTCATTGGCATGATCCCCGACGCCCCGCTCAACAAGGTGACGTCAGCAGGCAACGCTGCAGGCACCGGTGCGCGCATCGCCCTTTTGAACCGTGCTGCCCGCTCTGAAATTGAAGAAACCGTGCAACAAATCCACAAAATCGAAACCGCGATTGAACCACGTTTTCAGGAACATTTCGTCAATGCGTCGGCCATGCCAAACGCTGTTGACCCGTTTCCAATTCTCAACTCAATCGTCACTTTGCCTGATGTCAATCATAACACGGGCGGGTCGGGTGAAGGCCGCAGGCGTCGTCGCGCCAAATGATCAAAGGTAGCGGACCACATTCGCGCAACGCAACAATCGACATTCTACGTAGTGTCGGAATTATTCACGTCGTTCTGTTCCACGTTCTGCACGGGGTCATTCGGTTTGCCCCGGACGCATCTTTTCCTGACATTTTAGCGCGTTACCCCGCGTGGATGAATTTCACGTGGCAACCCTTTGGCGTCGACATCATTTTTATGGTGTCTTCCTATTTGCTGAGTCTGGGATTGATTTCAAATTGGGAAAAAACAGGCTCGCTGGACCTACGCGGTTTTTATGTGCGGCGGGTGTCTCGCATTATTCCGCTCTATTATATCGCAATCGTTCTATTTGCATTGGCGCAGAAAAACACCCTTTCAGAGGTAATGCTCGCCGCTGCTTTCATCCAGTTTTTAACAACCGGCAAGGCCATTGTGCCCGTGGGATGGTCAATGGAATTGATGATGGTGGTTTACGTCACCCTACCCGCTTTGATCTGGTTGCTACTGAAATCCAGCCGCCCTTTGGCTTGGATCAGTGCAGCAGTTGTCGGCAGTTTGGCTCTGCGTTATTTGGCGCTTGCCCCATACCCTGACCAAGCGGTTATTCTGTTCACCCACCTTCTAGAACGTGACCATGTCTTGCCATTGGCAGAGGCACTTTATTTCCAACCAATCTACCGAATTACGCCGTTCTTGATTGGCATTGCGCTGGCTATCTTGACCTTCAAACGACCATCATGGGTCACAGGCATCGCCCGCACGTCACTCCGGCGCGTCAGCCTCGTGTGCATCGCTGCCGGTCTTTTTTATGTCGCATTATTTCTGCCTATCCATGATGCGACGTCGTGGATCTATGGCGCAACCAATGCGCAGTTCTGGGTTATCTATTGGACCGTGAATGGGGCTTTGGTCGCTGTCGGGTCTTGCTTGATTATCCTTTGCACAACAAATCACCCACTGACAATCCGCGGCCCTTGGACGCTCATTTCGCGCAACATTATGGGCATCTATCTGTTTCACATGCCCATTATTCTTGTCGGGGCGATTGTGGTATATCGCAGCGACCAAGCAACAGCGCTTGGCGCAACAACAGTTTGGCATATTTGGGGTGTCTTCCTTGTCGCCACGACCCTTAGCTTAGGTCTTGCAGTGCTGCTCAACCGCTTTGTTGAAATGCCAGTACAACAGTATTTGCGCAGAAAACTTCACGCTTGATCACCGTTCAGCCCATCCCCTGTTGACGCCCCAACCACAGCCGATTATCGACAACATCATTGAGCGGGTATGGTGAAAAGGTATCACGGCAGCTTCCCAAGCTTTAGTTACGAGTTCGATTCTCGTTACCCGCTCCAGAAAACTCTCAGATTTTAGACGACCAAGCCTACGCCTGCGACAGCCTGTCTCATGGGGTCGATCGTGTTGCGACCTATCTGTTCCCCAGATCTTAAATCAGGAAGGAAACACCATGTTCAAAGGACTATTTCTATCGCTCGCCCTCATCGTTGGCGGCGGGATCATTGCCTTACCCGCCGCACTCGTGGCAATCGTTTAACGGCCTTTAGACGCCGTGGGTCTGCAAGAAATTGACCAGACCCGCGGTGGACCCGTCTTTGTCGGCAGCCGACTTTTCACCCTCAACAACAGGTTGAAGCGCAGTTGCCAATTCTTTGCCCAGTTCAACGCCCCATTGGTCATAGGAATTCAAGCCCAGAACAGCCCCTTCCACAAAGACCCGATGCTCATAAAGCGCGATCAGCTGACCCAACACGAATGGAGTAAGTTGCGGATAAGCGATTGTAATCGACGGGCGGTTACCTGGGAACACGCGGTGCTTGGCTTGCCGTTCGAGTTCCGCTCCTTCAAATTTGTTGGCCACTTTGCTGCGGGCTTCATCAAGATCGCGGCCTTTCATCAGTGCCTCGGACTGAGCCAGACAGTTTGCGACCAAAAGCTGATGCTGGTGGTGCAACGTATCCTCGTGTCCGCGTGCCGCAACCAAAAATTCACACGGGACAACGCGCGTGCCTTGATGAATGAGCTGATAAAACGCGTGCTGTCCATTCGTGCCGGGTTCACCCCAGACAACCGGACCAGAATGCACAGAAAGATCGGCGCCATCCATGCTGACACCCTTGCCGTTGCTTTCCATCTCAAGCTGTTGAAGATAAGCAGGTAAGCGGCTGAGATTATTGTCATAAGGCAACACAGCGCGCGTTGCATAACCGCAGATTTGGTTGTGCCAAATACCAATCAACGCAAGGATCGCAGGCATGTTTTCTGACCAGTCCGCATTGCGAAAATGCACGTCCATCGCCTGTCCGCCGCGCAAAAATGCTTCAAAACCAGTGCGCCCGATGGCCATCATCAACGACAGACCAATGGGACCCCACATGGAATAACGCCCACCGACCCAATCCTCAAAACCAAACACTCGGCTTGGATCGATCCCAAAATCAGCAGTTTTATCCTCAGCAGTCGAAAGGGCGGCAAATTGCGCCCCAACATCAGTCACGGCTTCGGCCATCCATGCGCGTGCAGTGCGGGCATTGGTCATTGTCTCGATTGTCGTGAATGTCTTGGACGCCACGATGACCAATGTCGTCGTCGGATCGCATGACCGCAGCACCTGCGCAATATCAGCCGGATCCACATTGGAAACGAAATGACAACGCGGACCATCATGGTATGGCGCAAGCGCCAAGACACCCATCGCAGGTCCTAAATCAGACCCACCAATACCGATGTTGACGACATCGGTAATCTGGCCGCCCTGCCCTTGGTATGCGCCCGAACGCACAGCCTCGGCAAAATCGCCCATGCGATCCAAGGTTGCCAAAACACCCGGCATGACATCTTGCCCGTCAACAGTGACTGCACCGCCATCCAAATTGCGCAAAGCGGTGTGCAACACGGCACGGCCTTCGGTTTCGTTGATCGGTTGCCCTGTAAACATGGCTTCGCGTTTGCCCGCAACATCTGCACGGTCAAGAAGATCGATCAACAGCGCACGGCCATCCGCGTCGATGTTCGTTTTGGCATAGTCGAGCCGCATGTCACCTGCAACGACCGCAAAATCATTCGCACGGTTTGCATCGACCATCTCAATAAAGCGTCGGTTTGCAACATCCGCATGATGCGCGTTCAATTTATTCCACATAAGACTATCCTTTTGCCCAGTGAACAGTCGATCCACCAAGGATGGCGGAGACCGGGGCTTCTTCAGCTTTGAGGTGACGTGCCTTATCCAAAGCGGCTCGTTTTTCGTCGCCAATTATGACGATATGGCGGCTCATCGCCCCCTTTAGCACCTTAGCGGATAGCGTAATCCGCGGCTCTGGCGCGCCCGGTGCGCGCATCGCGACCAACGTGTCATCGCTGTGCAAGGCCGCATCCAACTGATCGGCGCCTGGGAAAATGCTGGCCGTATGCATATCCGCGCCCATGCCAAGCAACATCACAGAAATCGGGAGCAAGGGATCAATCGTCGCGCGCAATGCCGGCAATTTATCTTCGGGCGCAGGCGCGTCAGCATAAAGCGGCACCAGATTGGCCGCCGCTGCCTTGTCCACTAAAAGACGTTCACGCAAAAGACGGGTGTTGGAACGGTCTGATGCCTCGGGCACCCAGCGTTCATCGGTCAGCATCACATCAATGCGGTCCCAGCCAAGATCAACGGCGCAAAGTGTATCAAAAATCGGACCTGGCGTTGTGCCACCCGGGACAGCAAACGATACCCTGTCATGTGTCAGCAACGCATTCTCAAGATCGCCAGCCAATTCGTTGGCCAGATCAATCATCATCATTTCCGCGTCAGGATAATCCTTGAACTTCATTGTTTTATTCCTTTCTGCGTATGGTCATTTACTCTTTGATGTCGCGCCA
The DNA here is from genome assembly GCA_965656885.1 of Yoonia sp. Classification (GTDB taxonomy): domain Bacteria; phylum Pseudomonadota; class Alphaproteobacteria; order Rhodobacterales; family Rhodobacteraceae; genus Yoonia. The sequence goes on along the minus strand of CBFHME010000005.1, from coordinate 245,952 downwards.
ACGGCGACCGTCGCGGTGCAATAACATCAGTGCGTCATCTGGACCGGATGATCCTGCTTCATAGGTTTTTGGCACATCGTTGCGCGCCTCCCAGCCTTGAATGATCGGATCGGTCCAGGCCCATGCCGCCTCAACCTCGTCACCACGCATAAACAATGTCTGATTGCCGCGGATGACATCCATAATCAGGCGTTCATAGGCATCTGTCACATCTTCGGCTGTATCGCCAAGCGCATCGGCGAATGTCATATCAAGCGGAACATCAATCAGGCGCATACCGCCCGGCCCAGGTTCCTTGATCGTCACCTGCAAATCCATCCCTTCGTTCGGCTGCAAACGGATCGACAAGATGTTGCGGTGGCGTTTTTCATCGCCTTCAAAGATGGAATGGCCAAGATCCTGGAACACCACGGCAATTTCAGACACGCGGGATTTCATCCGCTTGCCTGTGCGCATGTAGAAAGGCACGCCCGCCCATCGCCAATTATTGATATGACACTTCATCGCGACAAAGCTTTCGGTAAAGCTGCGATCGTTTTCAGCGTCATCGCGGTAACTATCGCCGTCAGGACCGGCTTCATATTGCCCGCGAACGATGTGATGTGGTTCGACGTCTTGCAACGCGCGAATAACCTTAAGCTTCTCATCACGCACTTCGTCGGAACCGAACTGACTGGGCGGCTCCATCGCGATCAGGCAAAGCAATTGCATCAAGTGGTTTTGCACCATATCGCGCATCGCGCCAGAACGATCATAATACGCGCCCCGCCCGTCCACGCCGACAGTTTCCGCCACAGTGATCTGGATGTGATCGACGTAGTGGTTGTTCCAAAGCGGTTCAAAGAGGACATTCCCGAACCGGACAGCCATCAGGTTCTGCACCGTCTCTTTACCAAGGTAATGGTCGATACGGTAAATCTGACCTTCGTCAAAATGATCGGCAAGCGATTGGTTTAATGCTTTTGCACTTTCCAAATCGCGGCCAAATGGCTTTTCTACAACGATACGGCTGTTTTTGTTGGCAATCTTGTTGCTATGCAGTCGCTTGGCCAGATCGCCGAACAAACTAGGCGCAACCGAGAAATAGAAGGCTTGCACAACATCGCTGCGCACCAATTTAGCAAGCGCGTCCCAGCCCCCGTCCCCTTTGGCGTCGATCGGGGTGTAATCGAGCTGCTTTAGAAATTGGGCAACACAGTCTTTGTCGTTCTTTTCTTCGCCGCCAAATTCCTGAATCGCATCCGCAACCATCTGCTGATAACCAGCTTGATCCAAATCCGACCGCGCCGCGCCGATGATGCGTGCGTCGCTTGGCATCTGACCAGACCTGAAACGCCGATACAGCCCAGGAAGGATTTTGCGGCGCGCAAGGTCGCCCGTTCCGCCAAAAATTACGAGGTCAAAAATATCGACCGGAATGACGCGAGACACCATGGTTAAGCTCCGAAATTGTTGTTAGCGCTAACGACCGACTGACTACGCCGCATCCGTGCGGAAGTCTAGCATCATAGCTACGTTTTCCGATACTTTCCCGCCCACCAATCGCGCGGACGCAAGCGCGGCCTGACCCCACGCCAATCATCCCATCGTTTTGCCAAACCACGCAAACCCGATGTCGCCAAAGAAAACCACAACCGATGTCCAATGGTCATCTTTGGCGCATTAAATGGGCAAACCCGCATACAGATCGCGCAATCGCTTCGCAATTTGGCCCAATACCCAAAACATTTTTCGCAGTTGGCCGACCATTTCCGCACGCCCTTAATCGTTGACGGACTATCCGTTCCCATCGTGGGCGCGCCCGATGGAAGGGCCTTTGGAGGGCAAGCATCTGCACATTTTGTGCATATTTCACAATACTTTGTGATGCCAAGTGAAAGTGGCCTGTCCACTGCAACTGGCATGTTGGTAAAGATTTTGGAAAACCGTACGCGCGGGCCGAATTCGGGTGTCAGGACCATTTGGTTACGCCCGTATTCACCCAACCCCGCCTTTATCGCATAAGGCACCACCAAGGCCGTGTCATTCATGCTTGCCACTGCTTCGAACCCCAAATTCCGAATATAGGCGGCCATTTGCATCACGATCGACGCCTCGTGGCTGTATTCGCGGCCCGTTGCGGCCCCTGCCAACGCGCTTGGGTAGGTATCGACCAGATCGGCATCCATCGCGTGCCCCATGACAATCACATGCGTCATGCCAATGGGCAGTTCGTTTTCCACCGGCGTCATATCGCGGGTATCGGGGCGATGCGTGTAATGCCAACGCAGATCCACATGTGTTATCCCACACAAATCCGCACCAAAAAGAGTAGCTAACCGCTTGATTTCAGACGCCTCTTGAGAGGGATCGTTCAACTCTACCTTGTCTTTTGCGACAGGAGTATCATTGCAAATTGTGCCTTGGAAACCTTCTCTGATCCCACTTTGCGCGGCGCGGTTCGAAATGAGATCGCTCATCAGCCAACTTGCGTTGCGCAATGCAAAGTCGCGTTGATTGAAGCCTTCGCCGCGGCGCGGGGCAGCTTCCATCCGGTAGCTGGCAAAAAATGCCTCCGTGTCTTTTGATTTGACCTGATCGTCCCAAAACGCGCGCGTAAAAACATCGTTCATTTGACTGAACCGTTCAAAATCGGGCCCGATTTCAAAGCCAGCGGCAATGTCAGAATCGCATAAGTGTTGTTGTGTTTTCATACACTTACCTTACGCTTCTAATTCCGCATCCCAATAGAGAAAATCAATCCAGCTTTCGTGCAGATGATTGGGCGGGAATTTGCGTCCGATGTTATGCAACGCCGCAGGCTCAGGCTGACGTGGTGTTTGGCGCAAACTGAACCCGACTTGCCGCAGGGATTTTGACCCCTTGCGAAGATTACATGGGCTGCATGCAGCAACAACATTTTGCCAGCTCGTCACACCGCCGGCTGCACGCGGGACAATATGGTCAAAGGTCAGCTCACCCTTTGCCCCACAGTATTGGCAGCAAAACGCATCTCTTAGGAATAGATTGAACCGCGTGAACGCCACCTTCTTTTGCGGTTTCACATAGTCGCGCAAGACAACCACACTTGGGATCTTGATGGTCATTGATGGGCTGCGAGCGACATCATCATATTCAGCGATGATGTCAACGCGGTCCAACCATGCGGCTTTCACCGCATCTTGCCAAGGCCATAGGGACAATGGGTAATACGACAACGGGCGGTAGTCAGCATTCAAAACCAACGCGGGCTTATGCTGAAGACCGGCAGCACTTCGCTCAAACTCTGTTCGAAAATCAACCTCGGTCACACCAAACGTCCCCATCCCTGTCGCAAACGCGCAGAGCGGGAGGCCCGCTCAAGCCGCTTGATAAGGACTATATATTGGGGTGTTCAAAGGGCAAGCCCAACATACAGGTGGTTTTAGTAACCCAGCCGTTCGCGCATGAACGCAAGGGCGATCTGCAAACCATCGGGGGCAATCCCGTGTGCCGTGCCTTTCATGATGTGGGCATAAACGTCTTTCCAGCCTGCTTCTTGCAGTGCTTCGGCCGCTTGCGGCAAGGATTGCGGCGGCACAACATCGTCTTGATCGCCGTGGATCAGCAAGACGGGTGGCTTGCATACGACCTCTTCCTTAAGGGATTCCGGCTCAAGTAAACGACCTGAAATGGCAACAATGCCTGCCACTTCATCCTCGCGCCTCGGCAAAACATGCAGCGCCATCATCGTGCCCTGACTGAAGCCCAAAACCATGATTTGTTCAGGCATCAGATCTTCGTCAATCATCACGCCATCCAAAAACGCGTTCAGATCATCAACGGCCCGCATCATGCCGTCGCGCGATTCCACCTCGGAACTACCGTCAATCCATGGGATCGGAAACCACTGAAAGCCCATTGGTGATCCCGCGCATTCTTCGGGTGCATCGGGCGCCAGAAACATCGTGTCTGGCATATGTTCACCAAGTGGATCAGCAAGCCCCAACAAATCCGCGCCATTTGCCCCATATCCATGCAGGAAAATGACACATGATCGTGTTTCGCCAGATACCGCGTCCTTGCGACCTGCTGTCAGTGCTCGTGTCATATGATCCCGTCCTTTTTCTTGATATATGCGTAATAGGCCCAGAAAATCCGCGCTGCAACCGAACGCCACGGCGACCATGCGACAGACATTGCGCGCATGTCTTTTTCATTTGGACGGGCAGGCAATTTAAACATAACTTTCGCGGCTTCTTGGATCGCAAGATCACCGGGCGCGAAAACATCGGCGCGCCCCATCGCAAACATCGCATAGACCTCTGCCGTCCATGTGCCGATGCCCGGCACAGTGCGCAGAGTCTTGATCGCTTGGTCATTGGACATGTCATGTAGCGCGTCAAAGTCCACGTCAGACACGGCCAAGGCGTTGGCATACCGTGCCTTTTGCCGCGTCAGGCCATAGCTCCGTAGATCGTCTTGATCTGCATTCGCGATGGTGTCGCGCGTATCAAGCCCTGCATCTTGCAGCTTGCGCCAAACCGCATTTGCAGATGCCACGCTTACTTGCTGTCCCAAGATGATATGCAAAAGCGCGCCAAACCCGTCAGGTCCCAATCGCAACGGCAACGGCGCAATCAGCGGCATGACCCGCCCAAACGCTGGCTCAACTGACGCAAGCCATTGCGCCCCTGTTGCGACATCTGCGTCATTTCTTATCACCGACATATTGACGCGGCCCATGTCAGCGCATCTTCGGCATTGTCTACGCGCAATGCATCGGGAACCGGCGGGCGCGCGATCATCAGCACAGGTATCCCAAGCGCGCGGGCTGCGGTCAATTTTGTTGCACTTGCTTGACCGCCCGCATTTTTCACAACAATCCAATCAATACCAAGCTGCGAAAACAGGCTGCGCTCACGGTCAACGGGAAATGGGGGGCGACCAATCAAAAACTCGCCACCTTCAAATGGAAATGGCGCTGTTGGCGGATCAATCTGGCGGCAAATAACACGGCATCCTTCCAATCCTGCAAAACGGTGCAGGGTCTGGCGACCCGTGCCAAGAAAAACAGTGGAACCCGTTGGAATAATGGCTGCCGCGTCCTCTTCTGATCCAATCTCGGTCCATTTGTCGCCATCCTGTGCCACCCATGGCGGCCGCAATACGTGCAAATAGGGCAATTCGATTTCTGCGCAGACAGCTGCTGTGCGGTTGGTCATTTGGGATGCAAAGGGGTGCGTTGCGTCGATCACGGCCGAAATTCCTGTGTCGCGCAAATACGCAGCAAAGGCCTCAGCACCCCCAAAGCCGCCAATACGCATTGGAATGCCAAGGGATTTGGGTGACCTCGTCGCACCTGCAAGCGACGCAATGGCCGGGATATTGCGCGCGGCCAAGCCTGTGGCGAGATCCTTGGCCTCGCCTGTGCCAGCAAGCAGTAAAATCGTCATGATCCAGCCCGCGCAAGAATTACCCCGGCCCGATCAATCACCACGATGTCATAGGTGGGGCCGCTGAAACGTGAACGCACCTGCGCTAATGCCTGATCCGCAACGATTTGCGCAAGCTGAGGGGCAATCGTCACCGCCTCTAGCGCCGTATTTGCATTGCGTACCGCCGGATCATCCGCCCATTCAGCCAAGGCGTCAAAATTCACTTGGGACCGCCCAGAATGAAGATCTATGGCCCCTTGCGCCAATTTGGATATTTTGCCGATGCCGCCACCGATGGTCATGCGATCAACGGGATGTTTCACAAGGTATTTCAGCAATCCACCCGCAAAATCGCCCATATCCAACATCGCGTGGTCTGGCAGGCCATAAAGCGTTTGCACGACCGTCTCGCTTGTGGCGCCAGTGCAGCCCGCAACATGGGTCAGGCCATCGGCCCGCGCCACATCAATCCCGCGGTGGATCGACGCGATCCATGCAGCACATGAAAATGGGCGCACGATACCCGTTGTGCCAAGCACTGACAGGCCGCCAACAATCCCGAGCCGCGGATTCCAAGTCTTTGCAGCCAACTCAGCCCCGCCAGGAATAGAGACTGTGATTTCGATATTCTGGGACCGATCACCGGCCAATTCCGCGACGACCTGTTTCATCATCTGACGTGGGACAGGATTGATCGCAGGTTCACCCACGCCAATGGGCAGGCCAGCCTTCGTCACGGTGCCAACGCCATCACCAGCGCGGAACACGATACCTCCAGATGATTCTTTCACGCGCACAATGATAAGCGCACCATGAGTAACATCAGGGTCATCGCCTGCATCTTTGGTAATGCCAACTTCGGCCCAATCGTCGCCCGACGCTTGATGAGCCAACGCAAAAACAGGCGTTTCCCCCTTAGGAAGCGTGATTTGCACCTCCGATGGGAACCCGTTCCCCCACAACTGTTGCAACGCCGCCTTGGTCGCGGCGGTCGCACAGGCGCCCGTGGTCCAACCACGGCGTAATTGTGTAGTGTCATCAGGTTTCATCAAACCCGACTATAAGAACCAATCGCGATGCCGCCAATCCGCATTCCGGCGTCGTTTGTCAGCTTTTCAACCAAGCCCAATCAGGGCATAAGTCGTGGTATGACAACGAATGTACCCCTTCCCGCCCACGCATGGCCTTCGCTCGAACCTGGCTGGGTTTGGCTGTGTGGCGCAGGCCCAGGTGATCCGGGGCTTTTGACGCTTCACGCAGTCAACGCTTTGCGGCAGGCGGATGTCGTGATTTATGACGCCTTAGTGCAAGAGGCGATTCTAGACTGGGCCCCGCAGGCAGACCATATCTATGCGGGCAAACGTGGCGGCAAACCGTCGGCCAAACAGCGTGATATTTCCCTGCGTCTGGTCGATCTGGCCCGTGAAGGGAAGAAAGTCCTTCGCCTAAAGGGTGGCGATCCGTTTGTTTTTGGACGCGGCGGCGAAGAGGCCCAAACGCTGGTGCAACACGGCGTGCCTGTTCGGATTATCCCGGGTATTTCAGCTGGCATCGGTGGTTTGGCCTATGCAGGCATTCCCGTCACCCATCGCGATGTGAACCAATCGGTCACATTCGTGACAGGCCACGACCAGTCTGGTAACGCGACAGGATCATTGAACTGGCAGGCTATTTCAGATGGATCGCAGGTTTTGGTGATCTATATGGGCATGAAGCATATCGCCCACATAAGCGGTGAACTGCTGCGCGCTGGTCGTCAACCATCTGAGCCTGTGGCCGTTGTGACATCTGCCACAACAGGTGAACAACGGGTCTTGGAAACTACGCTTGGAACCATTGTGGATGATATCGCAGCCGCAGGGATGGCCCCGCCCGCCATCGTTTGTGTTGGACAATCCGTTCTAATGCGCCAAGTGCTTGATTGGCAAAGCCAGGCCGAAGGCGCAGCCCCCCGTAACCTTGACCCGCTGGGCCGTGGCCGTCCCGCAGAATCTGCCTGAATTATGGGCGGCCTAATGTTCGCCGCACCCGCATCCGGCAGCGGTAAGACAACGATTACATTGGGCTTTCTACGCGCCGCTGCGCGGTCAGGCGTGTCCATTACATCCGCCAAATCAGGCCCCGACTATATCGATCCGCGTTTTCACGCTGCTGCATCTGGGTCGGACTGCGTAAACCTCGACGCTTGGGCAATGACCCCTGACCGCATCCGCAGCTTGGTTGCCCGATCTGGCAATTCCGCATTGGTGGTCGAAGGCGCGATGGGCCTATTTGATGGTGCCCCCCCCAATGGCAACGGGTCTTGCGCCGATCTTGCCCGCATTCTAGGCATCCCCGTCGTATTGGTCATTGATTGCGGCCGCATGGCTGGGTCCGTCGCGGCGATTGCACGCGGATTTGCAATGCATGATCCCACCATCAAAGTGGCTGGCGTGGTGTTGAACAATGTCGGCTCTGCAAGGCACGAAACCATGCTGCGCGATGCGCTCGCGCCTTTTGAAATCCACGTTTTCGGCGTTGTGATTCGGTCCAAGCGGCTTGCGCATCCGTCACGGCATCTTGGGTTACAGCAAGCAAATGAAAGGCCCGACCTCGATGCGTTTTTGGATCACGCGGCGGATGTCATGGATGCCTCGCTTGATATGGCAGCATTGGTTGATCTGGCATCGGGCGCATCGGATACCGCTGGCCCATTCCCGATGACCCCGCCAGCCCAAAACATCGCGGTGGCCCAAGACGTTGCATTCGGATTTGCCTATCCCCATATACTGCGCGACTGGAAAAGCATGGGCGCTCAGGTAATCCCGTTTTCCCCGCTTGCAAATGAGGCCGTCCCAGCAGCAGAATTTGTGTATTTACCCGGCGGATATCCAGAGCTTTATGCAGGACAGCTTGCATCAAACTCCATCTTCATGCGAAGCATTCAAAAGGCATCGGAAGCATCTGATATATATGGGGAATGCGGTGGCTACATGACGCTGGGCGACGCGATGATTGATGCGGACGGGATCACCCATAAAATGGCTGGCTTGTTGTCTGTCACAACATCGTTTGCCACACGCAAGCTTCATCTCGGCTATCGCGACATTCTTGCGGCATCCGGCCCGTTTGCAGGGGCATGGAAAGCCCATGAATTCCACTATGCCAGCACAATCGCGGCCAATGGTGATCCGCTTTTCAAAGCCCAAGATGCCACTGGTGCGCAGCTGCCCGACATGGGCCTGATCAACGGCCGCGTTTCAGGATCGTTTGCGCACATCATCGACCAAGCCTAAAAACAGATTGCAAGCCTGTGATACGGGGCGTAGCGATACACCCATGACTGATTTTGTTGATGACCGCCGCGCCAAGCGCAATGTTGCCGTTCTTGTTGCTGCCCAAGCGATCCTTGGGGCGCAGATGCCGATGATCTTTGTGATTGGCGGCTTGGCGGGCGGGATGCTTGCTACCAATGTATGCCTTGCGACATTGCCGATTTCATTCATTGTTTTCGGGTCTATGGTCACAGCACCTGTCTTGTCGCCTTGGATGCAAAAACACGGCCGCCGTGCTGGGTTTATGATTGGCGCGTTGTCGGGTGCAATGGGTGCATTGGTTGCGGCCTACGGCCTCTATCTGGGATCGTTTCCGGTTTTGCTTGCAGGTTCGCTTTTGACCGGTGTTTATATGTCGGCCCAAGGTTTCTATCGCTTCGCGGCTGCGGATACAGCGTCAGCTGACTTTCGACCAAAAGCGATTTCTTATGTCATGGCAGGCGGATTGATTTCCGCAATCGTCGGGCCGCAGCTGAACAAGCTTGTGCAAGACGCCTATGTCGTGCCGTTTTTGGGAACTTACTTGGCTGTCGCCGCGCTGAACCTGATCGGGATGTTCCTGTTCTTGATGCTTGATCTGCCGAAAGGGAGTAAAGACGCGCCCACCGCCGAAATATTGCCGACACGCACCCGACGCGAACTGCTGCGCGATCCGCGTATCGTTGTGGCAATCATTTGCGCGATGGTCGCATATTCGCTGATGAACCTTGTGATGACATCCACCCCACTGGCTGTTGTTGGCTGCGGGTTTACCAAGAATAACGCCAACGACATCGTGTCAGCGCATGTCTTGGCGATGTTTGCACCGTCGTTTTTTACCGGCCATCTGATTGCGCGGTTTGGCGTTGAACGCATCATTGCAGCTGGCCTCGTCATTTTGCTTGGCGCTGGCATCGTGGCCCTTTCGGGGGTGACACTCGGCAACTTCTTTGGTGCATTGATCCTGCTGGGACTTGGCTGGAACTTTGGTTTTATCGGCGCCACGTCGATGCTGGCCGCCTCGCACGCCCCCCAAGAACGCGGTGTGGTGCAGGGCATGAATGATATGATCGTGTTTGGCATGGTAACGATCGCATCGCTGGCATCGGGTGGTTTGATGAACTGCTCTGGCGGCACAGCAGTAGAGGGCTGGACAGCCGTGAACCTTGCAATGGTCCCGTTTCTGGTGCTGGCCGGTGGCGCGTTGATCTGGCTAACCACACGCGGAAGATCAGCCGCGTAACGCCATCCAAGACAGCGCGAAAGCTTGTCGCATCGGGCCCATGTCCAGTCTGCCTTCGGCCACACGTTCGGGGTATTTGATAATTTGACGCAGTGTGTGCGCCGCCTGAAAACCCGACAATTTCACGGATTTGGGCGCATCGCCGCTTTGCAACCGCATCAGCGCTGATTTCGCCAATGTCTGCACACCATCTGTTGTGCCATCGACGAGCGGCTTGCGACCACGTTCCTCCAAATCAGGGACAGCGCGAAAAAGGTTCGCCACACCCACACCATATGCGAAATTGCGCACTGCAACTTCATCCTTAGCGCCCAAAAGACGCGAAGCTGTCCACAACAGATGACCAGAGGTTGCGTCGATATATTCGTCTAAATGAGCTGCATCCTCGAACGCGTCGGAATAAATATCCCAACGCCGGGCTGCGATTAGACGATCAAGTGTTTGCGCACCCTTAGCATCCAGCACGTTCGCCAATGCATCCACGACTTCGTGCTTGCGCACTTGGCCAACCGCGCCGATTTCTTCCAGCGCATCGCGCCACCATTGCAGTCGCATCTCTGCGATCATGTCTTCTTTGGTAACCCAGGGCGCGCGGGTGACTTCTACGTTGAACGCATAAATCGGGAACAAAATACGCCGGGCGGCGACGGGTGCTGCCATTGTCGCACGAAACCTGTCGGGATCGCTGCGCTCCACCAATGCGGCACAGGCGTTCAAGCTCATACCGGAGCCGCCTCGTCACGGATCAATTTCCAGTTAATCGCATCCACAAGCGCATCAAATGATGCGTCAACAATGTTTGCTGAAACGCCCACGGTTGACCACAAACGGCCCTGCCCGTCTTCGCTGTCGATGATAACGCGAGTCACGGCTTCTGTGCCGCCATTTGTGATCCGCACTTTGAAATCAACCAGATGCATATCGTCAATAACGTCTTGATACGGGCCCAAATCCTTGGCCAGCGCCTTCCACAATGCGTTCACGGGCCCACGGTCATTGCCGTCCGGCCCTTGGCTTTCGGAAACATTGAGCATCTTTTGTCCGCCAACTTTGACGACAACGACCGCCTCTGACAAAGACACCATTTCGTTGCGCTTGTTGCGGCGGCGTTCGACCGTGGCGCGATAGCGTTTCACCTCAAAGAAATTCGGCAAAAGACCAAGCTCTCCGCGCGCCAAAAGCTCAAAACTCGCTTGGGCTGTGTCATATGAATAGCCGCGCGCTTCCATATCTTTGATCCGGTCAAGAATACGCGACAAGGCTGGATCGCCTTTTTCGACGGTTAATCCCGCCTGCAAAAGGCGCTCGCGCAGGTTCGACTGCCCTGCTTGGTTCGACATTGGCACAATGCGGCTGTTCCCCACCGTCGCGGGATCAATATGTTCATAAGTTGCGGGATTTTTTGCAATCGCACTGGCGTGCAGCCCTGCCTTATGCGCAAAAGCGGACGCGCCAACATAGGCCGCCTGTTTCGCTGGCACACGGTTCAAAATATCATCCAGAGAACGGGAAAGCTTACGCAGCCCTTTCAGTCCGTCCATCGTCACGCCCGTTTCAAACTGGCTGGCGAATGGTTCTTTCAACAAGAGCGTCGGGATAATTGTCGTCAGGTTGGCATTGCCACACCGTTCCCCAAGTCCGTTCAACGTGCCTTGGATCTGACGCGCACCAGCCAGAACAGCGGCCAATGAATTGGACACGGCATGTTCGGTGTCATTGTGCGTGTGGATGCCAAGACGGTCGCCCGGAATGCCACTGGCAATCACGTCCGTGACGATCTGGGACACTTCGTGCGGCAGCGTCCCACCGTTTGTGTCACAGAGCACAATCCAACGCGCGCCAGCCGCATAAGCCGCGTGAACAGCCTCAAGCGCGTAGGTCGGGTTTGATTTGTATCCGTCGAAGAAATGCTCTGCGTCAAAAAGCGCCTCGCGCCCTGATGCAACGATATGGGCAAAGCTGGCGGACAGGTTTTCCGTGTTCTCGGCCAACGGGATGCCAAGCGCCGTTTTGACGTGGAATTCATGCGCCTTGCCAACCAAACAAACAGCGGGAGTATTCGCATTCATTACAGCGGCCAGCACATCGTCGTTTTCGGCGGACCGGCCCGACCGTTTGGTCATACCAAAGGCTGTCATAGTCGCACGTGTTTTCGGCGCCGCATCAAAGAAATCGGAATCCGTCGGGTTTGCCCCCGGCCAGCCGCCTTCGATGTAATCAATCCCCAGATCATCCAGCATCGTAGCGATCTGTTGTTTTTCGCCCGTCGAAAACTGCACCCCTTGGGTCTGTTGACCATCGCGCAGGGTTGTGTCGAAAAGGTAAAGCCGTTCGCGCGCCATCCTACAAATCCCCCAGCTTGGCCGCGTCAAAATCGGGGCCTGGTGTCCATGTGGCCTGCCCGCCGACATCTGTGACCTGCACACCAGCAGCGTTCAGAATATCGCGGACTTCATCCGCTGTGGCCCAATCCTTGGACGCGCGTGCCGTGGCCCGTTGATCCAGCAGCGCATCCACACGTGCAGCAACCGCTGGCGTCACATCCGCACCTGCCTCCCCGCCATCAAACATCGGGATGTTGGCCCAATCATCCACAAACCCAAGCATTTCCAGCCCGTGCGCAAATCCTGCAAGGGTAGCAGGCGTTTTGTTCTTGGACAGGACATGCAGTCGCGAAATAGCGCCCGATGTATTCAAGTCATTGGCAAGCACACCCACAAATTCAGCATCCGCTTCCCATTTACCGTCCGCCTTAAGCGCATCAATCAACGCAGTCCCAAAGCCGTGACCGTGCAAAATGCCATACCATTTGCGCAACGTGGCCTCAGCCTCGGTCCGTTTCTTGTCGGTCCAATCCATCGGCTTGCCGTAATGCGTGCCCAGCATCACCAGACGGATCACCATGCCGGGGATGCCTTGGTCCAGCAGATCGCGCACGGTAAAGAAATTGCCCAAGGATTTGGACATTTTCTTACCCTCAACCTGCAGCATTTCATTGTGCAACCAGACATTCGCAAAATCGTGGCCCACGCAAGTTGATTGCGCGATTTCATTTTCGTGGTGCGGGAACTGCAAATCGTTGCCGCCACCATGAATGTCAAACGACGCGCCCAACAGGTCATAGGCCATCGCAGAACATTCAATGTGCCAGCCCGGACGCCCGTAGCCCCAAGGGCTTTCCCATCCGGGTTGCCCATCGGATGACGGTTTCCACAGCACAAAATCCATCGGATTGCGCTTATACGGCGCGACTTCGACACGCGCACCGGCGATCATGTCGTCGATGCTGCGTCCCGACAACGCGCCATAGTTTTCATAACTTTCGACCGCAAATAGGACATGCCCTTCAGCAGCATAGGCGTGACCCTTGGCGATCAAATCTTCCGTCATAGCGACCATCTGGGCGATATAGGCGGTTGCGCGCGGCTCGTGGCTTGGTCGCATCGCACCCAACGCATCCATATCCGCGTGATACCAACCAATAGTTTCAGCGGTGATATCAGCGATCTCACGGCCGCTTTCCGCCGCTCGCGCATTGATCTTGTCATCCACATCTGTGAAGTTTCGCACGTAAGTTACTGCATTATCACCATATTCATGGCGCAGCAGGCGGAATAACACGTCAAACATCAGCACATTGCGGGCATTGCCCAAATGCGCACGGTCATAGACCGTTGGCCCACACAGATACATCCGCACGTTTGCGGGGTCGATGGGGGCAAAGTCTTCTTTACGGCGTGTCTTTGTGTTGTGCAGTCGAATATGTGTCATGGTGCCTCGCGCAGATGTTGCCTGCGGGCTTAACAACTTCAGAGTTTATAGGAAACGTGAAAAAGCAGCCCGCGACGAATGTCAGCAGGTAATAATGCAGCAAATGATGATGCGTGTGCTTTTCATACCGGTTTCACTAGCAGCGAAATTACGATGCGTCCAGCATTTCTGTTAGTCTGCGCAGGGTGTTCAAATTGCGCGCCGACATCGGAACATTCCCCAGGCAACTCGTCAGACGCTCGGCCAATTTGGATTTGCTGATCCCATCCGGTGTATGAAGCCATACAGTATTTCCAATAATTTCAATGCCTTCTGGATCAGCCTTTAAGCTGTTGATCTTGTCCCAATCGGGGTTTGGCGGCACAAAGCAAAGAAAACCATGCACGCCCTTGCCCTCCGCAGGGTCAAACGGACACTGCGAAACAACGGCTCTGAATTTATCCGCTTTCATGACCAAAACCAAAACGTCCAGCCCGCTTTGGGTTTTAATCGCTGTCCCAAGTTCGCTCGCCAATTCTGGCGCACGGCCGTCTGTCTCAAAAATGAGATTGCCAGACGCGATGTAGGTTTGAGGATCGCAGGCAGGCCAAAGCCCCATACTCAGATCACGTAGGTCCGCCATTGGCAGCCGGTTATGTCCACCGACGTTAATTCCACGCAAAATTGCGACCCATTTTGTCATATTTGCATTCCTCCACTCTCATCGGCATCATAGTCCCATGAGCAGAGATACCGTCAATAAAATATGCGCTTCATTTGCGGGCGCCACCGCATCAGACCCGACAACCGAACTTGATAGTTGGAAGGTCGGCGGCAAAATGTTTGTTTGTTTCGGCGAACGTATCAACGGGTTTTCTGTCAAAACCGACAGCATTGAAACTGCGGCCATGTTGATCGATGCAGGCGTGGCGACCAAAGCACCCTATTTCCACCGCTCTTGGGTATTGATGGGGTTTGAAGCAGGCGAAGACGAAATCCGCCACCGCCTGCAAGTTTCATATGACATTATTGTCAAAGCATTGCCCAAAAAGCTGCGCCCCTAGGCGTAACTGATCACTTCAAACTCAATGCCATCATGGTCATTGAAATAAAACCGTTGCCCCGGTTCATAGTCCGCATGGGAATGGGCATCAAATCCCATTGCGGTTACTTTGGCCTCAGCCGAGGCGAGGTCGTCAACAACGACTCCGACATGATTCAGTCCGCCACGCTGCAAATAGCTATTGGTTGGTGGCGTTTGTGATTTTCCCCGATCTGGCCCGGTATAAAGCGCGATATAACTATCAGCGTCGCCCACATGGATTGTATGGCCGTTGTTCAACGCGACCCCTTCCCAACGAATATGCCAGTCAAATAATGCGATCAGCATTTCTGCCGTTTTTGCTGGATCCGGCACTGTCATATTAACGTGTTCTAGTTTGGCCATCTCAAAGTCCTTTCAATTCTTGTACGAATCCTTTTTCATTCCTCAAGTTAACTTGAGATCAAGGAGTTTCTTATGGCGGGCCTAACAATCGGGGATTTAGCGGCACGGACGGGCCTCGCGGTGTCGGCCATCCGGTTTTATGAAACGCACGGCATTGTATCGCCAGTGCGCAATTCTGGCGGGCACAGGCGCTACGGTTCACATGATTTGCGCAGATTGTCATTCGCAATGGCCGCACAGCGGCTAGGGTTCCCACTTGCGCAAATCGCGACCCATCTTGCCCCGCTCCCTGCCCATAAAGCCCCGACCAAGGCCGACTGGTCCCGCATCGCCCGCACATTCCGAAACGATATTGATGCGCGGATTGATGCGCTCAATGATCTGCGCGACAAACTGGATGGGTGTATCGGATGCGGTTGCTTATCTCTCAAATCCTGCGCTCTCTATAACCCAGCAGATGTGAAGGCATCCGAAGGGACCGGCCCCCGCAACCTGATCCAGATCGCGGGTTGACACTTGGTCCCTTGTCCCATTCCAATCGCGGCATGAAGTTATCAAATCGCATCACGCAAATCACTGGCGGCGGCTCGGACGGATGGGACGTGTTTTACCGCGCCCGGCAGATGAAGGCATCGGGCCAACCCGTGCTCGAACTGACCATTGGCGAACATGACATTCGCACTGACCCCAGCATTTTGGCGGCGATGAACAATGCAGCGGTCGGTGGGCACACGGGCTATGCCTCGGTTCCCGGAACCGATGCGTTGCGTCAATCTGTGGCAACACGGATCGAGGCCCGAACTGGCGTTCCAACACGACCAGAAAACATCATGATCACACCCGGCGGACAGTCGGCGTTGTTTGCCAGCCACCTTGCGGTGTGTGACGAGGGTGACCGCGCCCTGTTTATTGATCCCTATTACGCGACTTATCCCGGCACAATCCGTGGTGTCGGTGCAATCCCAGTGCCGATACAAACCCGACCAGAGGATGATTTTCAGCCCCGCGCTGATGCCATTCGCAACGTGGCCCACGGTGCGACATCATTGTTGATCAACACGCCAAACAACCCGACTGGTGTGGTTTATTCCCGCGAGACGCTTCAACAAATCGCAGATGTCTGTCAGGCCCATGACCTGTGGTTAATCTCGGACGAAGTTTACGATACCCAAATATGGGATGGGGCGCATATCAGCCCACGTTCATTGCCAAATATGGCCGAACGCACACTGATAGTCGGTTCAATGTCGAAAAGCCACGCTATGACAGGCAGTCGTGTGGGTTGGGTTTGTGGACCTTCGGACGTCATTGAAAATCTGACAAATCTCGCGACGCATACCACCTATGGCGTTCCGGGATACATTCAGGATGCTGCGAACTTTGCGCTGGGGCAAGGGACGGAACTGGAAGAGCAAATTGCCGCCCCCTTTGCGCGCCGACGCGCCTTGACGCTTACGGCGTTAGAAGGTCAAAACACTGTGCGCGCTGTGCCTGTGCAGGGGGCAATGTATGCCATGCTTGATATCCGCGCCACAGGGCTCAGCGGTGAGGCGTTCTCGAATGCACTACTTGATGCGGAGCTGATCGCCACAATGCCCGGCGAAAGTTTCGGGCAGGCCGCAGCGGGGCATATCCGCGTGGCAATGACGGTTGCCGATGATCAATACGCCGATGCACTTGGCCGACTTGTGGCATTTGCGAAATCTTGCACGAGGTGAACAATGACCAACCATGGCACCACTTTCCGTAATCTCCACGTCAAAGGAACCCCGTTTATCTTGGCTAACGTCTGGGATCGTGGATCCGCCATGATGATGCAAACGATGGGGGCCAAGGCTCTTGCGACGTCATCGGCCGCCCATGCGTTTACACTTGGAAGACCGGACGGAGGCACAGTCACGCGGGATGAAGCCTTGGCCCATGCCCAAGACATCTGCTCGGTCGCGAACGTGCCTGTGCAAGGGGACTTTGAGAACGGCTTTGGTGATGCGCCAGAAACAGTCGCCGAAACCGTACGACTTGCCGCAGAAATAGGCTTGGCCGGAATTTGCATCGAAGACATCGCCCTGCCCGAAAACACGGCTTATGCGTTTGACGCAGCCGTTGATCGGATGAAAGCGGCAGCATCCGCAGCGCGCGCCCTTTCGCATGACTTTGTGCTGACAGCACGTGCGGATGGTATGATGACAGGTCATTACGACGTGGCCGAAGCAATCAATCGGGTTCAAGCGTTCGAAGCGGCGGGCGCAGACTGCATATATGCCCCGCTTCCCCCGAATTTTGATGATCTTGCAAAGATTGTAAGCGCCGTGAACGTTCCGGTTAACATTCTAGCAGCTGGTCGCTTTGCCGCCCATTCGTTAGAAGATTTCGCCAAGATCGGTGCGGCACGGGTTTCCATCGGCTCAGCCTTGGCGCGTGTAACGCACCAAGCCATCCATGATGCAGGACAAGCCATGTTGTCAGGTGGTGACTTTTCGCCGCTACTGGGCGCAATGTCTGGTGATGCTGTGGACGCAATGCTGCAAGACTAATTCTATGTCGCTGATGGGCAGGAATGTCGCATTTGGGTAAGAAGGTCGGTTATCTGCAGTTTTTGATAGGTCTTAGCAAAAGGGATTTATCGTGATCGGGCATATCGCACGCATTGATATCATCACTCGCACTATCGGTGCGCGGCGTGGCCGTGCAGCACGAGGGCGTCCAGTCGTTGTTTGAATAGACATTCATCACGACCGACTTCCAATTTAATGAGATCCCAAAATGACCGATACAACTGCATCCGACAGCAACGCACCCGCCGCCAAAGTAGAAGGCACCCCGCGCCGAGCAGGCGGCCGCGCTGCGCGCACCGCTGCACGCGCAGCCAAACTGCCATCCGACATGCGCCCTATCAAAGCAGGCATGTCTGGCGGGCGGTACAACCCGCTAACAGACGAAGATATGGCCCGCATTCACGAGGCGGCGCTGGTCGCTCTTGAAGAAATCGGTCTGGTCGACGCACCGAAGTCTGGCGTGGACTACATGACCAAGGTGGGCGCCGTTATGGGCGAAGATGGGCGGCTACGCTTTCCACGCGAACTTGTCCTGCGGATGTTGGAAATGACCAACAAGGACATCACCCTATGTGGGCGCAATCCCAAGTATGACCTAAACCTGTCGGGCACGCGGGTGCATTACGGGACGGCAGGGGCCGCGGTGCATGTCGTGGACGTGCATGGGCGCAAGTACCGTGAATCTACGCTGCAAGACTTGCACGACGCCGCCAAGATTGTTCAGCAGATGGATAATATCCATTTCCTGCAACGCCCGATGGTATGCCGTGATATCACTGATAACCGTGAAATGGACCTGAACACCATTTACGGCGCCTGTACTGGCACATCCAAACACATTGGCACCTCATTTACCGAACCCGACTTTGTCGACGATTGTATCGAAATGCTGCACATGATTGCAGGTGGCGAAGACAAATGGCGCGAGCGCCCGTTTGTATCAAACTCCAACTGCTTTGTTGTGCCTCCGATGAAATTCGCGACTGAATCTTGCGAGGTTATGGAAAAGTGCATCGCAGCTGGCATGCCGGTCTTGTTGCTGTCGGCAGGCCAAGCAGGTGCGACAGCCCCTGCCCCGATCGCTGGCGCGATTGTACAAGCCGTCGCAGAATGTCTGGCTGGCGTGGTCTACGTCAACAGCATCAAACCTGGCCACCCGGCCATTTTCGGCACATGGCCGTTTGTGTCCGATCTGCGCACTGGTGCAATG
The DNA here is from genome assembly GCA_965656885.1 of Yoonia sp. GTDB lineage: Bacteria > Pseudomonadota > Alphaproteobacteria > Rhodobacterales > Rhodobacteraceae > Yoonia. Next base: position 227,058 of record CBFHME010000005.1, on the reverse strand, counting down.
TCCGGTGGGTCTGGTGAACAGGCCTTGCTGACGGCGGGATGCGCACAGATGCATCGCTATTACGGTCTGTGCGGTGGCGCGGCCGCTGGCATTGCCGACGCGAAACTGCCTGACATGCAAGCAGGTTGGGAACAGATGGCATCCAACGTCATGGCCGGCCTATCAGGCCTCAATATGGTTTATGAAGCTGCAGGCATGCACGCATCATTGCTCGGCTTTTGTATGGAATCGTTGATTTTGGGCGATGATCTGATCGGACAGGCGCTGCGTTGCGTCCGCGGGATCGAAGTGAACGATGACACGCTCGGGATCGAAACGATGCGCGAAGTTTGTCTTGTGGGACCGGGCCATTACTTGGGGTCCGAGCAGACATTGGGCCTAATGCAGACTGAATATGTTTACCCAGCCACGGCGGATCGGACATCACCCAAAGAGTGGGAGGAGAAAGGCAAACCTGACTTGCTCTTGAACGCCACGGCCCGCAAGGAAGATATATTGAGTAAACCGTCAGATGTTGCTCTGGACCCGATGGCGGATGCCGAAATCCGCAAGCGGTTCAAAATCCATCTACCGTCTGTTTAAGGATACGGCGCGCCCAATGTGATGGGCGCGCCAAATTACTGATCAGAAGCTATAGCCGACGCGCAGCGACATCGTTTGTGCCTCGATATCGGCACCACCGTCGTTGAAGTCGTCAAACTGGTGCTGAAGGATCTCTCCACCGACATAGATGTTGTCTGTCACGGCATAATCGACACCCACGCCATAGAAATAGCCGTTGTCGGATGTGTCAGACCCGTCTTCGATTGTCAGCTGAGCAAGGCCCGCAACGGCATAAGGCATGATGGCCCCTGCGTCATAGCCCACGCGCCCTTTCAAACGAAGAACGGACGCGTCAAAGTCGTCACCCGCACTTTCAAAATCGAGCGCGCTATATTCGACTTCACCACCCAAAACGATGCTGCCCATGTCGTAACGATACCCCACGTTCAGCCCAAAAGAGGAGCTGTCGATATCTGGATCATCGCCAATACCAACGGCGCCAGTGCCAAGACCACCGCCGACGTAAAACCCGGACCAATCCTTGGACATGATAACGGGCGTTGCAATCGGCAGAGGAGCCATTGTTTCGACAGGTTCGGCCAAGCCACCCGCGATTGCGGACGATGATGCACCTGCGAGGATGATGGATGTAATTGCGATTTGACAAAGCATACTGCTTTCCCTTTCGTGTTCATTTGCGGAACAAACACACCCAAGCCTAATTCGTTCCCATATTTATCGCAAAATAGTTTTCATCGTAATTCTAAGCGGTTAACAGCCGAAGGACGGCTGATTGTTCCGCCAGAAACCGCCGCTTTGACGCCTGTGGTGCTTGCACAAGACGTTGGCAAGCCACGCGCAACCCGCACCGCAAGATAGGCGAACGCTTGCGCTTCTAACATATCACCATCAAGCCCGACCTCTTCCACAGGGACGATCGGTATATCCAAACTTGCGCCCAACATCGCCATCAAAGTTGGGTTGCTACGACCGCCGCCTGTTACCAAAACGCGGCTTGGTTTTTGGGGGCAAAACGACATTGAATTTGAAACGCTAATTGCCGCCGCAGCCGTTAGCGTGGCGGCGGCATCCGCAAGCGAAAGATCGGCAACTTCATCCAAAAGTCCCGAAAAATCGTCGCGGTCCAATGATTTCGGCGGCATACGATTGAAATAGGGATTTGTCAGGAAAGACGTAATGATTTTGTCGTCAACATTGCCCTTGGCGGCCAACAGACCGTCTTTGTCGTAAGGGGCGTCACCACGCGATTGCATCAGGTCATTGATGGGGGCATTGGCCGGACCGGTATCAAACGCAAGCAATGCGCCATCGGCCTGCGGTACAGCCTTGGATGGGTCCACCCATGTCAGGTTTCCAACACCGCCTAGATTCAAGAACGCAATCGGTTCATCCGCTTTGATCCATTTGGCCAATGCGAAATGGTAAAATGGGGCAAGCGGCGCGCCCTGCCCGCCCAACGCGATGTCCGCACTGCGAAAATCCCAAATAACCTGGCGTTGTAATACATCTGCCAGAACCTGCCCGTCGCCGCATTGGTGGGTGCGCCCGTTGGCAGGATCATGGGCAAGTGTTTGGCCGTGAAAACCAATCAAATCAACATCATCAAAACCAGCTAGAATTTGAGCATGTGTTGTCTCGATCAGCTCAGCAACGTCGGCCAAACCATCACTGGGCCATTGGCCCAACGCGCCACGCAAGGTTGCCGCTTCTTTTGTTGAATATGGACGATAAGCCGTTTCGCCAAAACTCGTGATTGTATGTCCATCCGTCACAACAACGGCGGCATCAATCCCATCAAGTGATGTGCCAGACATCGCGCCCAATGCCACCACGGGACCTGTTTTCTTAATCATGACAACATCCGCTTTCCCTTGCCCTGTGTATGCGTTTATAGATTGGCGCGATATTTGTGCAGGAAAAAATCAATGACCTACCATCCTAAATCCGAATTTATGTCTGTGATGATAAACCGCGGCTTTCTTGCCGACTGCACAGACTATCAAGGCTTGGATGAAGCATTCGCAAACGGCGTTGTGCCCGCCTACATCGGGTTTGATGCGACGGCCACGTCTTTGCATGTGGGATCGTTGATCCAGATCATGATGCTGCGTTGGCTGCAAAAGACAGGACACAAGCCGATTACGTTGATGGGCGGCGGCACAACAAAGGTTGGCGATCCGTCTTTCCGCGCTGATGAGCGCCCGCTTTTGACACCCGAAAAAATCGACGAAAACATCGCAGGCATTAAAAAAGTATTCTCGGCTTACATGACATATGACGATGCTCCAAATGGTGCATTGATGCTCAATAATGCTGAATGGCTCGATAATCTGAACTATCTCGAATTCTTGCGCGACATTGGACGGCATTTTTCGATCAACCGGATGCTATCGTTTGAAAGTGTGAAATCACGGCTTGATCGTGAACAGTCGCTTTCATTCCTCGAATTCAACTACATGATCTTGCAAGCCTATGATTTCCTTGAACTGAACCGGCGCTATGGCTGTTTGTTGCAGCTTGGTGGATCGGACCAATGGGGCAACATCGTGAACGGGATCGACCTGACCCGCCGTGTTCTCGATCATGAGATTTACGGCCTGACCTCTCCTCTTTTAACCACATCAGATGGTAAAAAAATGGGTAAGTCTGCGGCAGGTGCTGTTTGGTTGGACGCCGAATTGGTTTCGCCATACGAATTCTGGCAATTCTGGCGAAACACAACTGATGCTGACACTGGTAAATTCCTAAAGCTTTATACTGAATTGCCCGTGGACGAATGTGACCGCCTTGGCGCGCTGGAAGGGGCAGACATCAATGCGGCCAAGATCATCCTCGCGAATGAAGTCACAACACTTTTGCACGGCGCTGATGCCGCGAAAGCGGCCGAAGCAACCGCCAAAGAAGTGTTTGAAAAAGGGGGCATTGGTGATGACCTGCCAACCCTCACCCTGACAGCAGATGATCTGGGCGACGGGATGTCGATCGTCCAGTTATTCGTCAAAGCTGGACTTGCCGGCAGCGGCAAAGAGGCCAAGCGCCTGTTTGCCGATAACGGTGCCAAACTGAACGACGCGCCCGTGACCGATACGGGCACCATGATCACCGTCGATCAGCTTGCTACGCCGATCAAGCTGAGCGCAGGCAAGAAACGCCACGCATTGGTGCAATTAGGCTAAAGCAACAGCAGATCCATTAAGATCAGCACCACCCCGATTGGAAACGATACGGTGGCGGCAAACAACGCCGCCCCGAAAGGTGTGGGCCGGGCAGCTGGTGCGACAGTGCGAGAAGACTTTGTTTTCATAACATCATTAACGCACAATTAGGTTTCCAACTGTTTAACCAAGAAATGAATTGTGTAGCACTTCAACAAAGCAGGGAATTTACCCGCGTTCTGCAATCGCTTGGCGCGCAGGCGTTTTCCGATCCGTCGGATCAAACCCAAATGGTGCAACGCGGACCTATCGTTTTTGCTTCACGCAATGATCCGGCAAACCTGTCACCGCAATTTCGGCAGGCCTATCCAAGGCGAATTTTTGTAGCCAACCCCGATAAACCAGCCCCCGAACAGATGCGGCGTGCCGGGTTCAGGCAAATAATGACGCCCGCAACAGTTGCGGAACTTGATCTGACCCGCCCGATGAAACCACATGGCAAATGGCGCAATGCCCTGCGCAAGTCGCACAATTCAGCGCTGTCCACTTCACACAGAAAACTGCGCAATTCGGATCGGTGGATATTTGACGCGGATAAACTTCAACAATCCGAAAAAAGGTTTCGCGCCTTGCCCCATGCCATCAGTCAAAAATGGCCAACAGCGCAAACCCATTTTGCCACAGCGATCTATTTAGGCAGCCCGGTTGCTGCGATGTTGTTTCTGCTGCACGGCAATGTCGCCACTTATCAAATCGGTTGGAGCAGTGATATCGGGCGCAAATACGCGGCTCATAACCGTTTGTTGGCGGAAACATTCGATTGTCTTGCCGCGAGATCGTTCAAACGCATGGACTTGGGGTCTGTTGATACCGAAAACACTGCTGGTCTTGCGCGTTTCAAGATCCGTTCTGGCGCGCATCTGCGACAACTTGGAGGCACTTGGATCGCCCCCCCGCCCTGGTGGTCCTAGCCGTGGGGCGACGTGCGTGTTAGGGCTGGTCCAAACCGCACAAAGGACGACCCAATGACCATCCTGCAAATCGCGTCACTTTTGATTGTTCTGGCTGGTGCCTTTGGGTCGATTAACTATCTGTTTTTGCGGCTGCCACCTGCGATTGGCATCTTGATTGTCGCACTACTAGCATCAATTGCGGTCTTGCTTGTTGATCTTGCGGTTCCGGCACTGGGCGTCGCTGATGCGGTCCGCAGTACGGTTCTGGAAATCGAATTCTCAGAGGCCCTGCTCGAAGGCATGCTGGGTCTTTTGCTTTTTGCAGGGGCCCTACACGTCAAGCTATCCGATTTGAAACGCGAATGGCTTGTCGTCATGTTGATGGCGACCATCGGCATTGGTCTGTCCACAATTATCGTGGGGGTCGGATTTTCATGGCTAACAGGCATGCCGCTTTTGGTTGCACTTGTGTTTGGATCGCTCATTTCACCAACCGATCCCGTGGCCGTATTGGGCGTTTTGCGCGAGGCTGATCTGCAAAAATCACTGGAAACAAAAATCGCAGGTGAAAGCCTGTTCAATGATGGCGTTGGATACGTGGTGTTCTTGGTTCTTGTTGGATTGGCATTTCCGCATGGTGACGACCACGCAAGCGGGCTTGCGGGGGCTGCGACACTATTCTTGCAAGAGGCATTGGGCGGTGCGGTTTTGGGACTGGTGCTTGGCTGGCTCACATTCCGCGTCATGCGCCGCATTGATGACTAGTCGCTCGAGGTGTTGATCACACTTGGGCTTGCATTCGGTGGCTATGAATTGGCCGTCTATCTGCACGTATCCGCCCCGATCATGGCCGTTTGTGCGGGACTGCTGATTGGTGACGTTGGCGCAAAATACGGCATGTCAGAAGAAACGCGGCAATACGTGGATGCATTCTGGAAATTGATTGATGAAATTCTAAACGCCGTTTTGTTCCTGATGATCGGTGTAGAAGTCTTTGCCGTGGCCTTTGAATTTGACTACCTTACCGCTGGCGTGGCCGCGATTGCGCTTGCACTTGTTGCGCGGCTGGCTGCCGTCGCGGTTCCAATCCTGATGCTCAAACCGTTCCGAGACTTTAGCAAAGGTGTAATCCCAATCATGACATGGGGTGGATTAAAGGGCGGCATTTCAGTCGCTCTTGCCCTTTCCCTGCCTGACGGGGAATGGAAGCCGCTCATTTTGACCGCAACATATATTGTCGTGATCTTTTCCATCATTGTGCAAGGTCTTACGGTTGCACGACTGGCCGAACGCGTGGGCCGTGCACCTGACCTGATTTAGTCTGGCATCAAGGCACGCGACACCCTAAGACCATCACATGATCTGACGACTTGGAACGTAATATGACCGCATCCACAATCCTAACCCGTTGCGAGGCATATGGTCTGCGTATGACGGACCAAAGGCGCACAATCGCTGGCGTGCTAGAAGCCGCGACAGACCATCCTGATGTTGAAGAATTGTATCACCGCGCGTCCAAGGCCGATCCGCGCATCTCGCTTGCGACTGTCTACCGCACAGTCAAACTGTTTGAAGAAGCGGGCATTTTGGAAAAGCACGAGTTTGGCGACGGTCGTGCACGGTATGAAACAACAGACCGGGAACACCATGACCACTTGATCGACATGCAAACAGGCGAAGTGATTGAATTTGTGGACCCAGAGATTGAGGCATTGCAAGAACGCATTGCTGCCAAACTAGGGTATCGCCTCAAAGGTCACCGGCTTGAACTTTATGGCACCGCGATTAAAGACGACAGCAATGGATAACATGCGCGGCGCCCTGCTCATGGTTATCGCCATGGCAGGTTTTGCAATCGAAGACAGCCTGATCAAACTTATGGCAGCCACACTGCCCTCTGGTCAGATTTTGATGATGCTGGGGGTTGGCGGCGCTTTGATCCTGTCAGCGATCGCCGTCATCACAAGGCAAAAGCCCTTTGCCCTGAACATGCTGCGCGGTGCGTCGGGTGTCCGCGCCGTATCCGAAGGACTGGCCGCACTGGGGTTTGTCAGCGCATTGGCGCTTGTCCCGATTTCACTGGTTACCACAATCATTCAAGCCAGCCCAATCATGGTCACCTTAGGGGCTGCCTTGTTTTTCAAAGAGGCCGTTGGCTGGCGGCGTTGGGCCGCAATTTTTGCAGGATTATGTGGTGTATTGCTTGTGTTGCGCCCCTTTGGGGACAGCTTTGAACCAGTCGCGCTTTTGGCTGTGGCTGGTGTGACGGCAATGTCTGTGCGTGATCTGGCGACACGGAAAATCACCCAATCCATTAGCACCGTCCAACTGTCTGTGATCGGGTTTCTTGCGACAATCCCCGCTGGTGCTGTCGGAATGCTGATCTCGGGCGCGTCGTGGACGATGCCCGATGCCCACGCGCTTGGGCTTTGGCTTGCGGCGATTACCATTGGTGTGCCAAGCCTTTATTGTATCATCGCCGCCATGCGCATCGGTGAAATTTCTTTTGTCACGCCGTTCCGCTACAGCCGGATCCTGTTCGGTCTTTTGGCTGGGGTATTTATCTTTCAAGAAACGATCGACGGATACACCTTGATTGGGGCAGCAATCATCGTGGCATCCGGTCTTTATACCCTATTGAGAGAAGCCCATTTGCGCCGCAGGACACAAAGGGTTAAACACTGACCAAATCGTATACTGTTACCGCTAACACACCAAATAGGACACCATCATGAGCATAATCATTGATATCCACGCCCGAGAGATTCTTGACAGCCGTGGCAACCCCACTGTCGAGGTCGACGTCATCCTCGAAGACGGCACAATGGGCCGCGCCGCCGTGCCATCTGGTGCGTCCACTGGCGCACATGAAGCCGTTGAAATGCGCGATGGCGACAAAAGCCGCTATATGGGCAAAGGTGTTTTGGATGCCGTCGCCGCGGTGAACGGTGAAATTGCGGAAACCATCGTGGGCTTTGACGCAATCGAACAGGTTGCCATCGACATGGCGATGATCGAATTGGACGGCACCCCCAACAAGGGTCGTCTGGGTGCAAACGCGATCCTTGGCGTGTCCATGGCCGTGGCAAAAGCGGCCGCTGAATTTTCCGGCCAGCCATTGTTCCGTTACATCGGAGGGACATCCGCACGGGTTTTGCCAGTGCCAATGATGAACATCATCAATGGCGGCGAACATGCCGACAACCCGATCGACATCCAGGAATTCATGGTGATGCCAGTGTCCGCTGACAACATCCGCGAAGCTGTGCGCATGGGATCTGAGATCTTTCACACGCTGAAAAAAGAACTGACAGCCGCGGGCCACAACACAGGTATCGGTGACGAAGGCGGCTTTGCCCCTAACCTTAGCTCTACCCGGGAAGCACTTGATTTCATTATGAAGTCGATTGAAAAAGCTGGCTATAAACCGGGTGAGGATGTGTATCTTGCGCTGGATTGCGCAGCCACAGAATATTACCGCGATGGTAAGTATGAGATGAAGGGCGAAGGTGTTTCCCTCACATCCGAGGAAAACGCTGACTATCTGGCAAAACTTGCGTCCGACTATCCGATCATCAGCATCGAAGACGGCATGGACGAAGACGACTGGGATGGCTGGAAGATGCTGACCGACAAAATTGGTGATAAAATCCAGCTGGTCGGTGACGATCTATTTGTTACGAACCCTGCTCGCCTTGCTGACGGCATTGCCAAAGGGTCCGCCAATTCCATGTTGGTCAAAGTCAACCAGATCGGCACGTTGACTGAAACGCTGCAAGCCGTTGATATGGCCCACCGCGCACAGTTCACAAACGTCATGTCGCATCGGTCCGGCGAAACCGAAGACGCGACAATTGCTGATCTTGCAGTGGCAACAAACTGTGGTCAGATCAAAACAGGGTCCCTGTCCCGCTCTGACCGTTTGGCGAAATACAACCAGCTGATCCGTATCGAAGAGCTGCTGGGTGAAACAGCAGTCTACGCAGGTCGTTCTATCCTGAAGTCCTAATGCAAATTGGGGCTGCGGTTGCCGCGGCCCCTAATCCTTCGCAAATCTGTCTGGCCGATATGGTGCCAAATAGTCCGCGCTATGGTTGCTGGGTCCATTCAGGATTTCACCTGCAACCAACTCCCCCATCAACGCCGCCAGAGTGATCCCCGAATGCATCGTGGCGGCATAAAGGCCACGTGGCCCCACTGCACCAACCGCAGGTAACCCGTCTTGCGGCATCGGCCGATTGGCTAGCCATAGCTGATCCCAATCAAGCGCAACTGTCGGCAGCATGGCTTGCAATCGTTGAATTGTCTGGTCCGCAAGCGCCACAGGTGATTGGTCAAGTTCGGCTGATGCATCCCCCTGATGGGACGCCGCGGCTGGGGCAAGAATAGATCCATCAGTCAACTGGCGCAATTCTTGTTCCGGGCTTGCCAAGACATGTGAAACAACTGGCGCGACGGGTCGCGTGCGCAACATCAAGCCAGGTCGATCAAGCGTTGGCAAACTAACCCCGACGCTAGCAAGCATCTTGGAGGTGCCATTGCCCGCCGCCACAAGTACATCATCAGCTGGAATAGACCCATGAGAGGTTTGCAGTCCCACCACTTCATCATTTTTCAATTCAAGTCCCGTCCCATGCACGCCTGAAATCATTCGTGCACCGTGGTCTTGGGCAGCTGCCAAAAGACGATCAGTCAAAATACCCGAAGACGCCACGCGTTCGGACGGAAAATGCATCGCCCGCGCTGGCGGATCAGCGACATGAGGCTCTCGTGCCTGAAATGCCTGCCTGTCCAACACCTCAAACTTTGCGCCGACATCATTCAGCACCGAAAGCTGACGATCAAACGCATCGCCCACATCTTCCCAAACCAGTGATCCCGGTGTTTCGACCGGCACGTTCAGCGTTTGGGTCAAACGCTGATAAGCGGCGATGCCTTCGGCCCGCAGTCGAAAATGCGCAGCGTCAGCGAAAAAACTCGCGTTGATCCAGCCAAACGACGCATCCGTTGCCCGTCCAGAACCGGCATCGACGACCGTCACATTGGCACCGGACTGTGTCAGTCGATACGCGCTGATAGCTCCAATTATGCCAGCACCGACAATCACGATATTCTTTGGCATGTGGATCTCCTTGGGCCTTGCGTGAAAATAGACTAGGCTATGGGAATGACAGCACAAGACATCATTGATCAGCTAGGCCTCATCCCCCACCCAGAGGGCGGCTTTTACCGTCAAACTTGGATGGCCGACAACACTGGCCGTGCCACCGGAACATGCATCTATTTTCTGCTCAAAGACGGTGAAAGCAGCCATTGGCATCACGTTGATGCCGTCGAAATTTGGCACTTTTACGCAGGTGCCCCGCTGATACTTTCAATGGCTGAAACGGATGCTGGTCCAGCCGTTCACCAAACGCTGGGTCCTGATCTGGCAAATGGTGAAGCCCCGCAAATCATTGTGCCACAAGATCACTGGCAGGCCGCAAAGACGACGGGTGATTGGACTTTGGTCGGGTGCACCGTCAGCCCTGGTTTTGAATTTTCGGGATTTACCTTGGCCGCACCAGCATTCGACATACCGTCCTAAACGGCATGGCTATCGTCATCGTTCAATAGCGCCATCAAACGCTGGGCTGATTTGGCAATCAATGGAACGTGGTCCACCAGCCCGTCTAGTGAAATGCGTTGTGTTGGGGCATGGATCGACAATGTCGCCAGCAGCCGATCATGGCTGTCGCGCAATGGCAGGGCCACGGCAACCATGCCTTCCATAAATTCTTCGTTGTCTGTGGCATAGCCTTGTTCGGCCACCTGCGCCAACGCCTCCGTAATCTGTGCGGGGTCTGTCATGGTGGATGGCGTCAGTGGTTTTAACGGGCTGGCCGACAAAAACGTCCGCAGGTGTGCGGGGCGAAATGACGACAGATACATCTTGCCGCTGGCGGTGCAGTGGAACGGCACAGACGTCCCGATGGGCAGTTGGATACGCAGTGGCCACTTCGTTTCAACCCGATCAAGATAAGTCATCGCCTCACGATCAGGCGTGGCGATATTGCAGGTTTCACCAACTTCCTCTGCCAGCGCCTTAAGCACTGCAATGCGGGCGGTGCGAATGCGCAGGGACGACAAGACATCAATCGACAAGCGCCGCATCCGTGTTCCCGGGCTGAACGATCGTCCGTCGATGTCGCGTTGAATGAACCCTTCCGCCTCAAGGGTATGGAACAATCGGTGCACCGTCGGTTTTGGCAAACGCAAAGTCACGTTCACTTCCGTCGGTGTAATGGGGACCCCTGCCCGACAAAGTTCTTCCAACACCATCAAGAGGCGTAAGTTTGTTGGAATTTTTCCAACATCGTCAGTTGAAAGACCGTCATCGGGCATGGGTAATTTTCTTATCTGTTCGGCAACAGCCATAGCGCAAGTTCAGGTGTCAGCGCCACCAAGAACCACACAGCGATCAATGCGACAAGATACATGGTTGAATACCGCAACAGCCGGAAATACGGAACACCCGTCACACCCGATGCCACATACAGGTTCAGACCATATGGCGGCGTGATGAAGCCGATAGAAGCACCAACTAGGAAAATGACCGAGAAGTGGATCGGATCAATCCCGACAGATGCCGCAATCGGCGCAAGGATCGGTGCCAGAATGATTGTTACAGGCAGCGATTCGAGGATCATCCCTGTCACAAACACAATCGCCATTGAGGTGAACAACACGGCATAATAGCCACCCATACCCGTAACGAAATCACCGATAAAGTCCTTGGCGCCAAGCGATGACATCACCTGCTGCATCGCAACAGATACCGCAATCAACGGCACCAAAATGCCTGTGATCTGCGCAGAACGAGACACGATGGACGGCAAGTTCAGCAATGTGAACCCTTCGACCACGAACATCGACAACGTGCTTTTCTCTGCCACTGGCATATCAGGTGAGCTGCCCATGATCTTGTTAAGCGGATAGGACACCAGCCCGACAAGAACGCAAAAACCAACAGTCATGCCGGCGGCTTCGGTCGGGGAAAACTTACCCGTGTAGATACCCCAAAGCACAAGACCGATCGCGAAAAAGCCGAGCCAAGCACCAATCGCTGTCTTGATGACACGCGTAAACGACAGGCCAATCAAAATGCCCCAGCCGTTCACAGTGCAGATAATGAATGCAGCCATCATCATGCCAAGCACCATCAAAGCGCCCGGAATAATGCCTGCAACAAACAGATCAGAGATCGGCAAGTTCAACAAAAAGCCGTAGACGATGAAGATGATCGACGGTGGAATAATGATCCCGACCGTGCCGCCTGCCGCAGCAGTCGATGCGGAAAAGCGTTCATCATACCCGCCCTTGACCATTTCAGGGTGCAGCATAGACCCGATGGTTGCCGTCGTAGCCGAGTTTGACCCCGAAATCGCAGCAAACAAGCCGCAAGCCGCGATAGATGCCATGGCAAGTCCGCCACGCAACCAGCCAAGGCAGGAATACGCAAAATCAGACAATCGCCGTGCGATCCCCGATTGGTTAATCAAGTCACCTGTTAGAATGAACAAAGGCATCGCCAACAGCGCGAACCCTTTTGAGAACACGTTAATCAGTTCGTTACCCGTGTTGGACAACGGCAAATCAATGACAAAGCTACAGCCGATAACCCAGTAAAAGATCACCAGCAAAACCGGCGTGCCAAGCATGAACAATACCGTCACGCCCAATGAAATAAGTGTAATGAGTGTACCGTCAGTCATTATACATCTCCGCCAATAACAGCTTGTTTGATGATCTGGTTGCCAGCGCGATAGTTCCGCCAGTCCTCAAGCCAGTTGCCAATCACACGACCAGCCATCAGGCCAAATGCGATAGGAACGGTGATATAGAACCACCATTTCATGACGTCATCGACGCCATCAACAAGTTGGAAATTCGCCACGGACAGCGCGGTGAACCGCAATGTCGTTGTGATCGCGATCCAGCAAAATACGAACCATAGCACCGCGTCCAGCGTCAGCGTGGCCATCTGGCCCGCTGGCTTCATCTTGGCGCGGAATTCGCTAAAACTCAGATGGGTGCGCAATTTTACGTTATATGAACAGGCGAACCACGCCATAACCATAAACAGGAATGGCGGCACAGTCGTTGACCCTGACCATTGGCTTGAAAACACAAACCGGTCAATGACGCCCCAACAAATGATTGCAGCAATAATCAAATAAGCGCCCACGGCGATCCCGCGCTCTAGGTTCCGTTCAAGGAACGGCACATATTGATACATAAGATGCGCAAGATAGCCGAACACGAATGTTGCGACAAAACAGAACAGCCACATGCCATCCGCGTCGAATGCGCTTCTCATTCCAAATGGATTATCTGCTAAAACCGCAGGTATGATCGCCAGCGCTTCTGACAAAATCGACATCTCGGTCTCCCCCCCGTTTGTGTCTTGTGCCACCTTCAATGGTGGTCGTTTCTAAGAAAAAGGGGCCGACCGGTCCCTTACCGGTCGGCCCCTTCCTAATTTCAGCTTAGGCTAATTTAGCCCTTCCACCAACGACGTGGTTCAACATTCTCAGGAAGTGTGTCCGCAGAGATTGTACGTACTTCGTCATAGATTTCCTGATAGGTGTCAGCGCCACCCTGCCAGCCGTTGATCCGCTCGCGCCATTCTTCCCACAGCTGTGGTTGGAACTCTGGTGAGCACATTTCTTCGGCTTTCTTGATTTCTGCGTCAGACAAGAATGCGTTGCGCACGTTATTCTGGGCAAAGATCGTGTTTGGAAGCTGTGGATCAGACTGACCAACAGTTTTCACAAGTGCGGCTTCGTTTGCGGCCTGCACGTGTGTTTGTGCCCAATAGGACGATTCCATCACAGCATCCTGCAATTCGCCGTCCATACCATCAAAGATGGACGCAGACATTGCTGTGTGCTCTGTGCCGCAGAAGAAGTTCAGGTGAACAGACTGGGACACAACTGGTGACATGTTTGCATACGCAACCGCAGACGCCCATGTTTCCGCACCATCAATCAGACCCTGCTTCAGACCATCAAGGGTTTCTTCCCATGCAACTGGAACTGGGTTCAGGTTCAACGCTTTCATGGCGATACGGCCAAGCTGCGTACCTGTTACGCGGTTCTTTGTGCCGAACAGGTCTTCTACAGATGTCACTGTTGGCTTGTCTTCCCATGCCAGACCCAGCTGGATGCCACGCAATTCAGCGTGTGAGAAAAGGAACTTCAGACCGTGGTTCTTTTCATATGGGTCACGCAAAAGCTCTTGTGACTTTGGTGAATAGAGGAAGTGGTATTGGTCGGCACGGTTACGGAACATGTAAGCATAGTCCAACACGTTCAAATATGGTGCACCACCGGCAGAGTTCTGTGTAGACGCCGCATAGATGTCGACGATGCCCTGCTGTGTTTTTTCAACACAAGATGTCTGACCACAGATCTGGTTGTCGCCGATAAACTCGATGCGAATCTCACCGTCTGTGCGTGATTCTAGGTCACGTGCGAATTCCAACGCACCCGCACGCTCGATCAGCAGGTTGCGGGCGTTAAAGCCAGCAGCGCCGAACTTCAGCGTGTGCTTTGCTGGTTTGCTAAAGCGACGCTCATATGTCGATTCAGCCGCAGACGCGAGGTTTGCAAGGCTCATTGCCCCACCAAACGATCCCGCCGCCAGCAGTGTAGAGCTCATCCCATAACGACCAGCGACCTTGAATAGGTCCCGGCGCGAAATATTGCCCAGTTTGTTTGAAGTGCTCATGTCGTTCTCCTCCCATGAAGATTCATTATTGAGACTTTTAGTTTCAAAAAAAAGACTAGTATGGCAAATCGCATCTGTATACATTTTTCTTCAACACCACGCGGGGGACCACGATGCAGGCAGATTACATTATCGTCGGAGCAGGCTCAGCCGGTTGCGTTCTTGCCAACCGCCTGAGTGCCAATCCTGCCAACAGCGTGATACTGGTCGAAGCAGGCGGGCGCGATTTGAATCCGTGGATTCACATTCCCGTTGGATATTTCAAAACCATCCACAACCCCAAGGTCGACTGGTGCTACAAAACCGAGCCCGACCCTGGCCTGAACGGGCGTTCAATCGAGTGGCCACGCGGCAAGGTGTTGGGTGGGTCATCATCGCTTAACGGTCTTTTGTATGTGCGCGGGCAGCCACAGGACTATGATCGCTGGGCGCAGATGGGTAATCGCGGCTGGGCATGGGATGATGTGCTGCCACTATTCAAGCGCGCCGAAAACAATGAACGTGGAGCAGATGACTTTCACGGCGATCAAGGCCCCCTTTCAGTGTCCAACATGCGCATCCAGCGCCCGATCACGGATGCGTGGGTCGCGGCCGCACAGGCCGCAGGCTATAAATTTAACCCGGATTACAATGGCGTCGATCAGGAAGGTGTTGGCTTCTTTCAGCTAACGTCCAAAAACGGACGCCGTTGTTCGTCTGCGGTGGCCTATCTGAATCCCGCCCGCAAGCGGCCCAACCTGACAATCGTGACACACGCACAGGTCGAAAAGGTCGAGATCACTAACAAACGCGCGACTGCCGTGACCTACAAGGATAAGGCAGGCCGCACGCAGCGTATTGCGGCGAACCGTGAAATCATCCTGTCGGGTGGTGCAATCAATTCACCCCAGCTTTTGATGCTGTCTGGCATCGGAGAGGCCGATCAGCTGCGCGAACACGGGATTGAAGTTGTTGCTGATCTGGCTGGCGTGGGCAAAAACATGCAAGACCACTTACAAGCCCGCCTTGTTTATAAAACCCATGAAGCCACATTGAACGACGAAGTCGGCAGTCTGTTTGGACAGGCCAAGATCGGGCTGAAATATGTGACTTCTCGGTCTGGCCCAATGACAATGGCCGCGAGCCTTGCAACAGGATTTATGAAAACGCGATCTGATCTGGAAACGCCGGACGTGCAATTCCATGTGCAGCCGCTTTCAGCCGAAAACCCCGGAAAAGGGGCTGACAAATTCTCGGCCTTTACGATGTCGGTTTGTCAGCTACGCCCTGAATCAAAGGGGGAAATCCGGCTAACAAGCAGCGACGGGAAAACCTATCCAAAGATTATTCCGAACTATCTTTCTACGGAAACCGATTGTCAGACCGTTGTGGCTGGCGTGAATATCGCGCGCAGAATTGCCCAGCAGGAACCGTTAAAAACCAAGATCAGTGCAGAATTCCGCCCTAACCCCGATCTGGACATCAACGACTATGATGCAACGCTTGATTGGGCACGCAACAACACGGCGTCCATCTATCACCCTACGGGTACATGCAAAATGGGCGCGGATAAATCCGCCGTGGTTGACGACCAACTGCGCGTTCATGGCATTGCAGGGCTGCGCGTTGCTGATTGTTCGATCATGCCCGAAATCGTGTCAGGCAACACCAACGCACCTGCAATCATGATTGGTGAAAAGGCATCCGACCTTATCCTGAACAGCTGATCCCTGTTCGTTCATGAAAAAAAGGGCCCCCGAAGGGACCCTTAAAGTTTCGCATGATCAGGCTCAGTTTTATACCGCTCAATGTTTTTTGCCTGCGGCCCGATCCGCGCCGGAGAGCACCGCAGCGCCCTCGGGAAACGAAGCGGCGCGCCCATTTGGGACGCGCCGCAATTCTTTTAACTACAGCCGGATGTCCCGCCGCAGGTGTTGCACTTCATGCAGGTGCCGTTACGGACCAGCGTATAGTTGCCGCATTCGCCACATGGATCACCCTCATAGCCCTGCATCTTCGCCTTATCGCGGGCGGAAATGCCTGTGGCTGTTGTTGTGCCGCTGGACAGGGATGTTTCAGCTGCGACTGCCACGTTGCCCACGGTTTGTGTCGCGGCCTCGGCTACGACATCAATGCTGGCTGTCTCAGACTGACCGCCCTGCAAAACAACCAAATCCTGTGGCATACGCTTGCGCAAATACCCGGTGGAGCTGATCTGCTTGAGCACTTCCAATGACTTGGATGCCGCAACCTCGGACGGGCTGGCGATGTTGGATACGCCTTCCTGCTCACCACGGCCGATGTCGTCAAACGACGCGCCCTCTGGTTTGACATGCGCCAAATCGGTGCGGTCCAGATATGACACAGCCAGTTCGCGGAAGATGTAGTCAAGGATCGACGTTGCATTTTTGATGCTGTCGTTGCCCTGAACCATGCCTGCTGGTTCAAACTTGGTGAATGTGAATGCGTCCACAAATTCCTCAAGCGGCACGCCATATTGCAGGCCCACGGACACAGCGATGGCGAAGTTGTTCATCATCGCGCGGAAGCCAGCACCTTCTTTGTGCATATCGATGAAGATTTCACCAAGCTGACCACCTTCATATTCGCCGGTGCGCAGGTAAACCTTGTGACCACCAACAATCGCCTTTTGGGTATAACCCTTGCGGCGCTGTGGCATCTTTTCACGCTCACGATTGCGGATTTCTTTGACGATGATCTTTTCAACAACCTTTTCGGCCAGAACTTGCGCTTTTTCATGCGCATTGCCTGTCTCAAGGATTTCCGCCGCTTCGTCATCATCTTCGACCAAGGCCGCAGCCAATGGCTGAGACAGTTTGGATCCGTCACGATAAAGCGCGTTTGCTTTCACACCCAAGGACCAAGACAGCTCGTATGCTTTCTGACAATCCTCGATCGTGGCGTCGTTTGGCATGTTGATCGTCTTGGAAATCGCGCCCGAGATGAAAGACTGCGCCGCGGCCATCATGTGGATGTGGCTATCAACGGACAGATAACGCTTGCCCTTCTTGCCGCATGGGTTGGCACAATCGAATACGGACAGATGTTCGTCTTGCAGGTGCGGCGCACCTTCCAACGTCATTGTGCCGCAAACGTGGTCGTTCGCTGCTTCGATCTCTGCCTTGGAGAAGCCCAGGTGACGCAGCAGATCAAATGTCGGGTCGTTCAACTTCATCGCGGGGATGCCGAGCGTTTTGGTGCAGAACTCTTCGCCCAATGTCCACTGGTTGAACACGAAACGAATGTCGAATGCTGCTTTCAGCGCGCCTTCGATTTTGTCGATTTCAGACTGGCCAAAGCCATGCCCTATCAAGGATGTGTGGTTGATCGCAGGCGCCTGCCCGATTGATCCGTGACCAACAGCATATGCGATGATTTCTTCAACCTGCGCAGAGCCGTAGCCCAATTTGTCCAATGCCGCTGGCACGGACTGGTTGATGATTTTGAAGTAACCACCACCCGCAAGTTTCTTGAACTTGACCAAAGCAAAGTCAGGCTCGATCCCTGTGGTGTCGCAATCCATGACCAGACCGATTGTGCCGGTTGGTGCGATGACAGACACTTGCGCGTTGCGGTAGCCGTGCTTTTCACCCAGCTCAAGCGCCTCGTCCCATGCATTCACAGCGATGGATGCCAAACGCACATCTGGGCAGTTGGCGTGATCAAGTGGCACAGGCTTCACAGCCAGATCTTCATATCCGTCGGCCAGACCAAGCGCAGCCTGACGGTGGTTGCGAATGACGCGCAGCATGTGTTCGTCGTTCTTGGCATAACCCGGGAATGGGCCTAGCTCGCCCGCCATTTCAGCGGATGTTGCATAAGACACACCAGTCATAATCGCGGTCAGGGCAGCACCCATCGCACGGCCAGCGTCACTGTCGTAAGAAAGACCCATGTTCATCAGCAAACCGCCGATGTTGGCGTAGCCAAGACCCAACGTGCGGAAGTCATAGGACCGCTGCGCAATTTCCTTAGACGGGAACTGAGCCATCATCACCGAAATTTCCAATGTCACCGTCCACAAACGAGTGGCGTGCATGTAGTCTTCGATCTGGAACTCGCCGTCCTTAAAGAACGTCAGCAAGTTCATGGATGCAAGGTTACACGCTGTGTCGTCAAGGAACATGTATTCGGAACATGGGTTGGAGCCACGGATTTCGCCGTCTTCAGGGCAGGTGTGCCATGCGTTGACCGTATCGTGATACTGAATGCCCGGATCGGCACAGGCCCATGCAGCGTGTCCAACCTGCTCCCACAAATCACGGGCGCGGATGATTTTGGAAACTTCACCATTCTTACGGTTGCGCAGCTTCCAATCTTCGTCGTTTTCAACAGCCTTAAGGAAGGCATCTGTCACGCGGATAGAGTTGTTCGAATTCTGACCCGAAACAGATGAATAAGCCTCGGAATCCCAATCGGTGTCATATGTCGGGAATTCAATAGATGTGTGGCCCTGCTTTGCGTAATCCAACACGCGCTTGACGTATGTTTCAGGGATACATGCTTTTTTCGCTTCACGAACAGCACTTTGCAGGCCGTTGTTCACCTTCGTGTCATAGGCGTCGGATACCGCGCCATCCCATGCCTTAATCGCAGCAAAGATGGCGTTCAGGTGACGCTCGTGCATCTTGGAACCAGCTACGATAGACGCAACTTTCTGTTCTTCGATGACCTTCCAATTGATGAATTCTTCGATATCAGGGTGGTCCGCATCCACGATCACCATTTTGGCCGCACGGCGTGTCGTACCGCCTGATTTGATTGCACCAGCAGCGCGATCACCAATTTTCAGGAAACCCATCAGGCCCGATGACTTACCACCACCCGAAAGCGATTCCCCTGCCCCGCGCAAAGATGAAAAGTTTGTGCCAGTGCCGGAACCGTATTTGAATAGGCGCGCTTCGCGCACCCACAGGTCCATGATGCCGCCATCATTGACCAGATCGTCACCAACGGACTGAATGAAACAAGCGTGCGGCTGCGGATGTTCGTAGCTGGACGTCGACTTCGTCAGCTTACCAGTTTTGTAATCTACATAGTGGTGGCCCTGGGCCGGACCATCAATGCCATAAGCCCAATGCAGACCAGTGTTGAACCACTGCGGGCTGTTTGGTGCGGCGCGCTGTGTTGCCAGCATGTAGCGCATTTCGTCAAAATATGTGCGGGCGTCTTCCTCGGACGTGAAATATCCGCCCTTCCAGCCCCAATAGGCCCACGCACCGGCCAGACGATCAAACACCTGCTTGGCGGATGTTTCGCCATCAAATGTCGCGCCTTCGACTGGGACAGAGCGCCATAGGAACTCAGGAACGCCCTTTTCTTTGACCTTTTTCAACTCGGACGGAACGCCGGCCTTACGAAAGTATTTCTGGGCAATAACGTCTGATGCCACTTGGCTCCAGCTGTCGGGAATTTCACAGTTGTCGAGCTTAAAAACGATCGTTCCATCAGGGTTTCTGATTTCGGATGTTGTCGACTTAAATGTCAGCGCGGCATATGCATCTTGGCCTGCTGTGGTGAAATTCCGTTCAATTTTCATTGTTTACTGCCCCTATGGTCGTTCTGTGGCCGTCGTTGCGGCCCGTCGAAATGTCGTGGGGCATGGTGCCCCGGCTCCGCATTTCAAACACAACATGTTGCGTCCCTCGCTCATATTCCGAGAGAAGAAGGTCTGTCACAGCTGGCGAAAGCCTGTATGTGATGTGCCCCGCGCCAACACTATATGTAGTGGTGATTTGATCTGCCTGCACAACTTCGCGCAATCTTAGGGCGTGGGTCAACGAATTTTTAACACAAATTATGGATTAAAATTGTTGACCCAATACCAGATATAGTGGCGACAAGGATCCAACCGATTCACCCACAAGGTTGTCCACAAAATGTTAACCAATGGGCAGCACAGAGAAATCCAAACAGATAGGCCACTTAGCGATAAACGCTCATGCTTTGCTTGAAGGATTGCCACATTTCTCCACAAGCGAATCGAATATCCGTAGAACCGCTCGTGCACGAAATCCGCCGTCACAAAATTGTAACGCCGCACAAATCGCGCGGGCGGCAGCTGCCGTTGATTTCACTAATATTGTTGGATGTTGGTCGGGGCGATAGGATTCGAACCTACGACCCTCTGTTCCCAAAACAGATGCGCTACCAGGCTGCGCTACGCCCCGAACCAAGGGTGTCTCTAAAGGCCTTCAACTGATTTGAAAACCCCTTATCGCACCTTTATTCGCAACTTTTATCGGCTTCTTGCGCAATAGACGGATGAAGTAGGGAATCACCAGGTTCAATGCCAAGCCGATCAGCCAAGCCCCCATTGATCTCTAAAACAAACTGCACCCCGTCCCCACCATCAATCACAGTTTCGTCGCGTGGAATAGCATTCGAATGCACGTTTAGAATCGTGCCATCAGGCGCGGCAAAAATCATATCGAGGCTAATCAAAGTGTTGCGCATCCAAAATGTTGCGCGTTGAGGCCGGTCATAAACAAACAGCATACCAGACAACATTGGCATTTCAGGGACATTCATCAGCCCCTTGGCGCGTTCGGCATTGTCATCGGCCACATCGACGTTGAAATTTGCGCGTCCAAAGTCGCCAACCACTGTCACCTTGTCGACAAGACATGATGCGTTGGCCACTGTCGCGGTGATACCAACCGCGATCGCCGTTGCAATTATTCTTAGAGCGCTGCGAGTTCCCATCCGACCACTTCCACCGCCATACGTCCACGCTGCCCGTCAATCAGGCGAATGCCGATGGCTTCACCTGCCTGCAAATCCGACAATCCACAGCGACGCAAGACCTCAATGTGCACAAATACGTCGGCTGGATCACCAAAGATGTTGGCAAAGCCAAATCCTTTGGCCTTGTCGAACCACTTAATCCGCGCAGGTTGCACCGGCTGTTCGGCAATATCTTCTGGCGTCAGATGCTCTACATCCTTCAGCCCCAGCCCTTCCATTGTGTCAGCGGGAGGGGTCAGTGATAGAATTTCCACCGCTTGGAGACCACGGTCAGATTCCTGCACCACAAGCTCAAGCACAGAACCGTCAACGACGGAGCCCTGCCCGAAATTACGTAACACGTTGGCGTGCAACAAAATGTCAGGGCCACCAGCATCGCACAAAACGAATCCGAACCCTTTGCTAGGGTCGAACCATTTTACGAGCCCGCGTTTCACGGCCGTCTCATGGGTAATTTCTTCGCGTGTCATGCTGTCCAATCACGCAGCCCCATATTCAAGGCAGGCTGCGGCATTTATTGTATTCCACACGAATATCGCCCGAAAATTATGTTAATTTCAAGCCCTTACATTTCACGAAGCGTGAAAATTATGGAAAAAGTCGCTGAACAGACCATTGATCAGAGGCCGTTTCACGCCGCCAAACAAATCGATCATGCAATCGGTATGCACCGTCCGCCCACAACTCAACCTCAAGCGGTAGAATCCGAAATCCACCCCAGTTTGCAGGGCGGTCAGGCGTTTCACCGTGGCGTTGTGCATGGGCATCGACTGCGTCCATCAAAACCTGCCGGTTGTCCAATGGGCGCGATTGCTGCGATGCCCATGCGCCAAGTCTGCTCGTTAATGACCGAGACGCGTAATAGGCATCAGCTTGCGCACCTTCTTCTTTGGTGACGGTGCCGCGCACGCGCACTTGGCGGTGCAACGATTTCCAATGCATGACAAAGGCGGCTTTGCCTGATTGTATAATCTCCTGCCCCTTTTGGCTTTCGTAGTTGGTATAAAAGACAAAGGCATCGTCTTCGATTTCTTTCAGAAGAACGACGCGCACATTTGGCAACCCGTCGGCGTCCACCGTGGCCAATGCCATTGCGTTGGGGTCATTGATTTCTGTTGCCTCTGCTTCGGCCAACCACCGTTTTGCGATCACGATGGGGTCATTGCCTGCAAATATGTCGGAACGGTCAGTCATGGGAATTCTCGCCTTTTGTGCTGAACAGGGCGCCAGTGCTGGTCCCTTGCTGATAGCCTGCCAATCGCCTAAACAAAATTCAATCACATAAGAACAAGGGACGGTGCGACATGTCATCCAATCTAATGCAAGGCAAACGCGGTCTGATTATGGGCCTCGCCAACGACAAATCAATCGCTTGGGGTATCGCCAAAGCATGTGCTGACGCAGGCGCGGAACTGGCATTCTCGTATCAAGGTGATGCACTGAAAAAACGTGTCGACCCTCTCGCCGCTTCGCTCGGGTCCGATACAGTGCTGCCGTGCGATGTGGCCGACATGGATAGTGTTGACGCCCTGTTCGCCGCATTGGAAAAGAAATGGGGCAAGCTCGACTTTATCGTTCACGCCATCGGATTTTCTGACAAAAACGAATTGCGTGGTCGCTATGTGGACACCAGCCGCGAAAACTTCCTGTCATCGATGGATATTTCTGTCTACTCGTTCACCGCTGTCGTGAACCGCGCGGAAAAAATGATGAACGAAGGCGGCTCTTGCCTGACGCTGACCTACTACGGCGCAGAACGCGTCATGCCACATTATAATGTCATGGGCTTGTGCAAGGCCGCGCTGGAAGCATCTGTGCGCTATCTGGCAGAGGATCTTGGCAAAGACGGCATTCGCGTCAACGCGATCTCGGCGGGGCCAATCAAAACACTGGCCGCGTCAGGCATCGGTGATTTCCGCTATATTCTGAAATGGAACGAGCTGAACTCTCCGCTTCGCCGCACCGTAACTATCGACGACGTCGGCAAATCAGCGCTGTATCTGTTGTCTGATCTGTCCAGCGGTGTCACTGGCGAAACCCATCACGTCGACAGCGGTTATCACGTCGTCGGAATGAAAGCTGTCGACGCGCCAGACATCTCGACAGTCTGATCCAACGTGACCCTTGCGGCGTTTGCCTCGATCGTTTTGATTCATTTGCTTGCCGCGATCAGCCCAGGCCCGTCATTTGTGGTGGCCGTACGCACTGCCGCGAATGACGGGTTTTCAACGGCCTGTGGGCTGGCGTTTGGCTTTGGTATCGGTGCAGTGATCTGGGCAGTTGCGGCTATGGCAGGGCTTGCAGTGCTTTTTGAACTGGTGCCGGTCTTATTCGCTTCGCTGAAAATTGTGGGGGCAGCATTCCTGTTGTTCATCGCATTTATGATGTGGAAACACGCCAAATCGCCATTGGAAAACGCGACCTCCGCCCATCCAAAGACGATCAAAGGGGCAATCCGTTTCGGGCTGCTGACTTTTGTGACAAACCCCAAGCCCGCAATCTTCTTTGGCGCGGTGTTTGTGGGGCTTGTGCCTATGGACGCGCCACTCGCGTGGCGGGCTGCGATCATTTTCGCCATTTTTCTTAACGAAACAATTTGGTATGTGGTCGTTGCAAGGGTGTTTTCCCTGCCACGCGCCCGCGCTGCATACATCAACGCAAAGGTGTGGATCGACCGCTGCTTTGGCACCCTTATCGCTGCATTCGGGCTGAAAATTGCCCTGACCTAAAGGACGACACATGACTGACCGCTTGCCACACGAAAAAGGTTTTCACATCTCTTGGGACCAAATCCACCGCGATAGCCGCGCATTGGCATGGCGTCTGGATGGCAAAGGGCCAGAAGACGGCGCATGGAAGGCTGTTGTTGCAATCACCCGCGGCGGCATGGCCCCTGCGATGATTGTTGCGCGCGAATTGGATGTGCGCACTGTCGATACAATTTCTGTCGTGTCTTACCATTCAGGGGGTGGTGCCGCCGATCAGCGCCGCGAAGCCAAGGTGCTCAAGGCGCCAGACGACGAAATCATGGGCGACGGCACGGGCATTTTGGTGGTCGACGATCTGGTCGACAGCGGCAAAACACTTGAACTGGTGCGCAAACTTTATCCGAACGCGCATTTCGCAACTGTCTATGCCAAGCCAGAGGGTGAGCCGCAGGTCGACACCTTCATCACCGGTGTGTCCCAAGATACATGGATCTTTTTCCCGTGGGACATGGCCCTGCAATATGTCGAACCTTACCGCGGCAAAGATTGATCAATCGATATGACCCCATCACGCACCACCGCCACGTTCTTTCCCCCCGTTATGGAAGCACGGCGCTGGCTTGAAGGGGTCAATCATCCCGCCGACCGACCGCTTTTGAACGTCAGTCAGGCCGCCCCCGTTGATCCGCCGCCCCGCATCATGCGCGAAGCGATTGCTGAGTTTGTGATCAACGATCCTGATGCCCATCTCTATGGTCCTGTCTTGGGCCTTGACCCATTGCGCGCCGAAGTTGCAGCACAGTGGACCACCGCCTATGGCGGCGAGGTCGCTCCCGCGAATGTCGCGATCACATCTGGCTGCAACCAAGCATTTGCCGCCGCTATTGCGACACTTTGCGATCAAGGCGACGAAGTCATCGTGCCTGTCCCCTATTATTTCAACCACCGCATGTGGCTTGATATGGCTGGCGTAAAAACTGTGCCCTTGGATTCCGGCCCCACACTGATTCCCGATATTGATGCGGCAGCGGCATTGATCACCGATCGCACCCGCGCAATCGCTCTTGTCAGCCCAAACAACCCTTGTGGTGTTGAATACCCTGCGGAAACGCTCCGCGGATTCTTCGATCTGTGCCGCACACGTGGCATTGCCCTGATCGTCGATGAAACCTACCGTGATTTTGACAGCCGCACTGGTGCGCCGCATGATCTGTTCACCGATCCCGATTGGGACGACACGCTGATCCAGCTTTATTCGTTTTCAAAAGCCTACCGCCTGACGGGTCACCGCGTTGGCGCGATGATCGCAAGTCAGGCGCGTTTGGCCGAAGCTGAGAAATTTCTTGATACCGTCACCATTTGCCCCAACCAGATCGGCCAACGCGCCGCGTTGTGGGGGATGCAAAACCTTGGGGATTGGCTGGCAGTTGAACGGCTTGAAATCTTAGACCGGCGTGCCGCGATTGCAGATGAATTTCACCAGATCGCTGAACAAGGTTGGTCCCTGCTCGGCTGTGGGGCGTATTTTGCATACGTCCAGCACCCCTTTGCAATGGCATCCGACGCATTGGCGCAATCCGCAGTGCGGGACGCGGGCGCACTGATGTTGCCAGGCACCATGTTCATGCCGTCCGATATGCCCCAAGGACAGCGGCAAATGCGCATCGCGTTTGCCAATATCGACCGGTCCGGCGTGGCGGAATTGTTCAACAGGCTGTCAAAGCTGTCGCATCCGCTTGCACCTGCACCTTAACCACCCTATCCATTTGCGAAACTCGCATATATGCGGGGCAATACTTCTGTTTACGTAAGGCAAAACCAATGGCGAGCGCACAAAAACCACGGTATTTTCTTTGGATCATCATGGGCCTTTTGGTGGTCGGGTTATTGGGTTTTGGCACAGGTGGCTTGTCCGGTAATATCCGCAACGTCGGCAGCGTCGGTGACAAACAGATTTCTGTAAGCCAGTATCAACGTACATTGAATCAGCAAATTCGCGCATTTGAAGCGCAAGTTGGCACGCCCGTTGGTTTTGAACAGGCCCGCCAGCTAGGCATTGATCGTGGCGCACTAAGCCAAGTCATCACCGAACGCGCCCTTGATAACGAGGCCGCGATGTTGGGTGTATCCGTGGGCGACGAGCGCGTGCGCGAAGAGGTCCTGCGCGTTCCTGCGTTCCGCGGCATTGACGGCGATTTCGACCGCGAGGCGTATCGTTTCACACTGCAACAATCCGGCCTGTCCGAAACCGATTTTGAAGCAGGCATCCGCGAGGAAATCTCTCGCACGTTGCTGCAAGGCGCGGTTGTGGGCGGCACGCCCCTGCCCGATGCCTATGCCGACGCATTGTCACAGTTCGTCGGCGAAAGCCGCGATATCACCTGGGCTACAGTATCCGCCGATGATCTGACAGCACCTGTCGCTGGCGGCACAGACGCTGAATTACAAGCCTACTATGAGGCGAACCCCGATGATTTCACGCAAAGCGAGGTCCGAAAGATTACCTATGCTTGGTTGACGCCAAACATGATCCAAGACGATGTGGCGATTGACGAGACAGCCTTGCAAGAGCTTTACCAAGATCGCATCGCAGAGTTTGTCCGTCCCGAACGGCGCTTGGTCGAACGGTTGGTTTTCGTTGATGCAGGCGCAGCACAAGAGGCAGCGGATACACTTGCCGCGGGTGATGCGACATTTGAAGAATTGGTTGCAGGCCGTGGCCTGAACCTTGCCGATGTTGATTTGGGCGACGTGGCCCCATCTGATCTGGGCGCTGCTGCCGATGATGTTTTCGCGGCGCAAACTGGCGATGTTGTAGGCCCGATCAATTCCAGCCTTGGCCCGGCATTGTTCCGCATGAATGCGGTTCTGGCCGCCGAAGAAGTAACATTTGAAGACGCAAAATCTGACCTGCGTGAAGAGCTGTCCGCTGCACGGGCTGCACGTATCATCGACGACAGCGTTGATCAGATGAACGACCTGATTGCGGGTGGTGCGACTGTAAATGACCTTGCAGACCGTACAGATATGCAAATTGGGACCATCGCTTGGTCGGCTGGCGACCAGTCTGGCATTGCGGCTTACGAATCCTTCCGTGATGCGGCGGCTGCTGTGCAAACTGGCGATTTCCTAGAGCTGATTGAATTGGAAGACGGCGGCATCTTTGCACTGCAACTCGACGAGGTTGTTGCACCTCAACTGCGCGGTTTTGAAGATGTGCGAGACGATGTCATCGCAGGTTTTGACGCGCAAGCGACCCAAGCTGCTGTCTTGGCCCAAGCGGACGAAACCGCAGCAACGATATTGCCACTCACCTCTTTTGACACGCTTGGCCTGACCGAGCGCAAGGACGCAGGCCTTACCCGCCGTAGCTTTGTGAACGGCACGCCACCAATCTTCACGTCCGAGATTTTCGACATGAACGTGGGCGACACAAAGGTGATCGACAATGGCATCGGCGCCATCATTGTGCGCCTTGATAGTGTTGCGGCCCCTGACGATGCTGACCCACAAACTGCCGCACAGAAACAAGCGGCTGCGGAACAGGCCGCCGCTGGCATTAGCCAGGATATTTTCGAGGCCTTCTCTGGCGCGGTGCAAAGCCGCACAGATGTTGTCATCAACGAAGCGGCGATCAACGCCGTTAACGCGCAGTTCCAGTAAAGGTATCAAACGATGGCATTGCTTCCCGATTTTGACAGCTTTGCGCGCGGCTATGATGCGGGTGAAAACCAGGTTGTCTATGCCCGCCTGACCGCCGACCTGGATACGCCAGTGTCGTTGATGATGAAGCTGGCGGATGCCGGACAGAACAGCTTTATGCTTGAATCTGTTACGGGTGGAGAAGTGCGCGGACGTTATTCTATTGTCGGCATGAACCCAGATCTGATCTGGGAATGTCGCGGAACAAACAGCCGCTTGAACCGCAACGCGCGATTTAACGCGGGCGGGTTTGATGATTGTGCCGATGACCCGTTGACCGCACTCCGCGCGTTATTGGCGGAAAGCCGGATTGCGCTGCCAGATGATCTGCCTGCCGCAGCGGCAGGACTGTTTGGGTATCTTGGCTATGATATGATCCGTTTGGTGGAACATCTGCCCGATGTGAACCCTGATCCGCTTGGCCTGCCCGACGCGATGATGTTGCGCCCATCTGTCATTGCAGTGCTGGACGGCGTGAAAGGCGATGTGATCCTCGTGGCCCCTGCTTGGGTCAGCACAGGATTAAGCGCAAAGGCCGCTTATGCCCAAGCCGCCGAGCGGGTGATGGATGCACAGCGCGCGCTTGATCGGGCCCTGCCCGCGCATCGCACATTGTCGGATGGCGCAGAAGTGGCCCCGCCCGTTTCAAATTTCTCCCATCAGGGATATTTAGACGCTGTGGAAAAGGCCAAGGATTACATTCGCGCTGGTGATATTTTCCAAGTCGTCCCTGCACAGCGCTGGACCCAGGAGTTTCGTGAAACGCCGTTTTCGCTTTATCGGTCGCTGCGGCGCACAAACCCGTCGCCATATATGTTCTACTTTAACTTCGGCGGGTATCAGATTATCGGGGCAAGCCCTGAAATCCTTGTGCAGGTCAAAGGCAAACAGGTCACTATTCGACCTATTGCTGGCACCCGGCCGCGCGGCGCGAATGCAGAGGAAGACGCCGCACTTGAGGCAGATTTGCTGGCCGACAAAAAGGAACTGGCCGAGCATTTGATGCTGCTGGATCTGGGCCGTAACGACACTGGCAAAGTGTCCAAAATCGGCACAGTCGCACCAACCGAACAGTTCATCGTAGAGCGTTATTCACACGTGATGCATATTGTGTCCAACGTTGTGGGTGAATTGGCTGACGATCAGGATTGCCTATCCGCATTCTTTGCAGGGATGCCGGCTGGCACTGTATCTGGCGCGCCCAAGGTGCGTGCGATGGAAATTATCGACGAGTTGGAACCCGAAAAGCGCGGCGTCTACGGGGGTGGTTGCGGTTATTTCAGCGCCAATGGCGATATGGATATGTGCATCGCGCTACGCACGGCTGTGTTGCAGGATCAAAAACTTTATATTCAAGCAGGCGGCGGCGTTGTCTACGACAGTGATCCCGAGGCTGAGTATCAAGAGACAGTGCACAAATCGAACGCGATCCGCAAAGCGGCAGCAGATGCAGCAATGTTTGGCAGCAACAGCAACGGGTAAGATGGGTTAAAACCCATCCTACGCAGTATCAGCACATAACAGACCTATTGGCTTGAAAGCACCGCAGACGCAGGCGCAAATGCAACCTGACCTGATCGGTTGGCCGTGCCCCAAAGCACCAGCGCGCTGATCGTGTCTGCCCGCATCCGGCCCAACAACAAGACACCGCTTTCCTGGCGAGCGCGAAATGCCGCTTGGTCAAGAAAGCGTCGGATGACGCGGGCATCTTGGCCTTCGCTATCGAGATCACGGAAGATCACGCCAGCAGGCACGTCAGCCTGATCTGCTGCGCGCAAGGCCATGTTTAGCCCCTTGGACACCGTGACCAAGCCGCGTCCATCCGCAGACAGCCCGACCATCGCCTGTTCAGTGACTGCGCGACTTTCTTGCAACCCGCCGTCGCCCGCATCAAGCAGCAGGATTGTTTCGGGCAATGCCGCGAATGTCGCTTCAAGTGTCACTTCAACGTCCGCGGGTGTGGCGCCAGCTGGCAAGGTGGATTTCACACCAACTTCGATCCCTTTGGCGCGATAAGCTGCAAGACGCTCACTTGCATCCGCAAGTGTCGGGTCAATCACAACGGTCACGTCAAACGGCAAAGACGAAACGGCGGAAACCGCCCCATCCATTGCCCCTGTATCAAGCAAGATAACAGACATCAGGGGTTTATCATCGACTGGCACAAATTTGGTCGCATACCGCACAAGCGCGGGTGCATTCGGGTCAACCGGTGTTTCAATCTCTGTGGTGACATCTTCGTCCGATGCCTCAGGGCGGTTTACCCGTACGGTCTCGCTTCCGGCAGGCAGCCCTGAAGCTGCTTGCGGTGCTTGAACTTGTGGAACAGGCAACGGGATTGCGATATCTAGCGGTGGCGCGGCAGGAACGGCTTTGGGTTCTTCTATCACCACAACTTCAACCTGTTTTGGCATCGGTACTGGAATGTCCAACGCAACCGTCGGTGTTTCATTCACGTCTTCTTCTACGACAACAGGTTCGGGCAATGCGGCTGGCACTGTGGACACTTGAATGTCCTGCTCTGCCACGGGAACCTGCGGGGCCACGGATTGCGGGTTTGGCAAAACGGGCTCCTCAGTCGCGGCGTCCACGACTGGTGTTTGGGTTTCGTCAGGGGCCACAAGATCATCGGCCACCACCGCCGTTTCCGGCAACGCTGCGGAACTGGTATCGGCCAACGTAGGCGATGCTTCTATCTGAGGTGTCACAACGCTTGGTGCGACATCAATCCCCGTAACGCTGGCGCCTTGTTCCGGGTCGGATTCTGGAACTTGAAGGGCGACATCATCGTCTGATTGTACCGCCGTTTGCGGCGCGGTCACCTGTGGCGACATCGGTGGGGTATTGCCCGCGGGCTGTTCTGTTGCCAATGACGCAACTGTCAATGTCGCACCACCAAGCACGACACCCCAAAAACCACCCGCCAATATTCCTTTAAGCACCTGTAAATGCCCCCTGCTGTCGCCTTGACCTGTCGCATGGTCTTGACGCTGCCTTGCCACTCGTCCCATGTAGCGCCAATATACCCCGAGCTTGCCGCAAATCGGTAGCCCCTAATTTACGACCAAGGCCAAACACATGCTTCTTTTGATCGATAACTACGACAGTTTCACCTATAATCTGGTGCATTACCTTGGTGAATTGGGGACCGACGTAGTTGTGCGCCGCAATGATGCCATTGATGTGCAAGAGGCGATGGCGATGAACCCTGCGGGGATCATGCTGTCACCGGGCCCTTGCGATCCCGCCCAAGCGGGTATTTGCCTTGCGATCACACAAGCCGCAGCAGAAACCAAAACACCTCTGATCGGCGTTTGCCTTGGCCACCAAACCATTGGCGAGGCATTTGGCGGCAAAGTCGTGCGCGCAGGCGACATCGTGCACGGAAAAATGGGCACGATGCATCACACAGGTAAAGGCCTGTTTGCCGGATTACCCACCCCGTTTGAGGCGACACGTTATCATTCGTTGATTGTAGAGCGTGAAAGCCTGCCAGATTGCCTTGAAATTACGGCCGAACTGGACGACGGCATGATTATGGGCCTTCAACACAAAACGCTGCCAATCCACGGTGTTCAATTCCACCCTGAAAGCATCAAATCCGAACACGGTCACCAGCTTTTGAAAAACTTTACTGATACATTGAAGGTGCCCGCATGAGCGACGCAATGAAACCGCTGATTTACGCCGCCTCTGAGGGGCCATTAAGCCGCGCACAGGCTGAAATGGCGTTTGAGGAACTTTTCAACGGCACAGCCACACCCGCCCAAATGGGTGGTTTGTTGATGGCGATGCGTGCGCGTGGCGAATCCGTGGCCGAATACGCCGCTGCCGCCGCCGTGATGCGGGCCAAATGCAATCCTGTGAAGGCGCCCGCTGGCGCGATAGATATCGTCGGAACTGGCGGTGATGGCAAAGGTACGCTCAACATTTCAACTGCAACCGCGTTTGTTGTCGCAGGCGCTGGCGTGCCAGTTGCCAAACACGGCAACAAAAACCTGTCGTCACTGTCCGGTGCGGCAGATGCGCTGCAACAGATGGGCGTCGATGTAATGGTTGGACCGGAGGTTGTGGAGCGCGCTCTCGCAGAGGCCGGCATCGGCTTTATGATGGCGCCGATGCACCACCCTGCAATCAAGCATGTGATGCCAGTGCGTCAAGAACTTGGATGCAAAACGATCTTTAACATCCTGGGACCACTGACAAATCCCGCCGGTGTCAAACGACAACTGACAGGCGCATTTGCGGTTGATCTGATTTTCCCAATGGCCGAAACTTTGTTGGCGCTAGGATCTGAAAAGGCATGGCTTGTGCATGGTGGCGACGGCACGGACGAGCTGGCCATTTCAGCCAAATCCGATGTGGCCGTTCTGGAAAATGGCAAAATCACAGGCCGTGAAGTGCATCCAGAAGATGCGGGCCTTCCCGTGCATCCGTTCAAAGACATTATGGGTGGCACACCGGCTGAAAATGGCGTGGCGTTTCGCGCCCTTTTGGACGGCGAACACTCAGCCTATCGTGATGCTGTGCTGCTCAACGCGGCTGCGGCTCTGATCGTGGCCGATAAGGTCGACAATTTGCCAGACGGTGTGACCCTCGCCCGTGAAAGCATCGACAGCGGTGCAGCCAAAACCTGCGTCGAAACTCTTGCCCGTATCACACAAGGTTAACCATGAACGTCCTTGATAAAATCAAAGCCTACAAACTCGAAGATGTGGCTGCGCGAAAAGCATCTGTGCCCCTTTCAGATGTTGAGGCCCGCGCCCAAGACGCCAGCCCGACACGCGGGTTTGCGCAAAAACTAATCGACGCGTCCAAAACAGGCTACGGCTTGATCGCAGAAATCAAAAAAGCCAGCCCGTCAAAAGGGTTGATCCGCGCCGATTTTGATCCGCCCGCTTTGGCGCAAGCCTATGCAGATGGTGGTGCAACATGTCTATCGGTTCTGACAGACGGCCCGTCATTCCAAGGCGACGACAGCTATCTTGTGGCCGCCAGAAGCGCCGTGAACCTGCCAGCACTGCGCAAGGATTTCATGTATGACACCTATCAAGTCGCCGAGGCCCGTGCACTTGGGGCCGATTGTATCTTGATCATTCTGGCGTCTGTATCAGACGCCCAAGCCGCCGAGCTTGAGGATGCGGCATTCGCATGGGGCATGGATGTTTTGCTGGAGGTGCACGACGCCCCAGAACTGGAACGGGCCTGTGCGCTCAAATCCCCATTGATGGGCATCAACAACCGTAATCTTAAAACATTCGAAACGACATTGGACACCACACGCACCCTGTCCAAAATGGTGCCCGAGGATCGCCTGATCGTCTGCGAAAGTGGGCTTTCGGGCCCTGACGAATTGGCAGATATGGCCCGCTATGGCGCACGCACATTCCTGATCGGCGAAAGCCTGATGCGGCAAGATGACGTGGCGGCCGCGACACGCAAGTTGCTTGCCAACCCACTGACCGCTGGCGGCCTGTAATGTCGGATAAGCTGTCTCACTTTGACGCGGCAGGTCAGGCCCATATGGTTGATGTGTCTGATAAGGCCGTCACCGACAGGATCGCTGTGGCCGAAGGCTATATCACGATGACGTCGGACACGCTTGCGCTTGTCACGGACGGGCGTGCGGCCAAAGGTGATGTGCTTGGTATTGCGCGACTTGCTGGCATCATGGGCGCGAAAAAGACGTCAGAACTGATCCCGCTGTGTCACCCGCTCCCCATTAGCAAAGTCACTGTCGATCTGACCCCCGATCCCTCTTTGCCCGGCGTGCGGATCTCTGCAACCGTCAAAACAACAGGCCAAACCGGTGTGGAGATGGAAGCGTTAACAGCCGTTTCAACAGCCGCCCTGACGGTGCATGACATGGTGAAAGCTGTGCAAAAGGACATGGAAATCGGTGGCATCCGCGTGACCCTCAAAGACGGCGGCAAATCGGGCCGATTTGAAAACACATGATTTCAACGGCGCAAGCCCTTGATGCGTTGTTCGCCTTGGTCAGTCCCCTGCCCGTCGAACAAATCCCGTTGCGCCATGCCGCTGGCCGCACATTGGCCGAAACGGTTACCGCAAAACGCGATCAACCACCATTCGCAGCCTCTGCAATGGATGGATACGCCGTTCTGAATGCTGACGCCACTTCTGGAACAACACTTTCAGTCATCGGAGAGGCCGCAGCCGGCCACCGGTTTGACGCCCCCGTGACCGCAGGCCAAGCCGTGCGCATTTTCACGGGCGCACCCATTCCCCAAGGGGCCGACCGCGTTGTGATCCAAGAGGATGTGATACGAAGTGGGGATCAAATCACGCTGGGCGACAACCTTGACCAAGGGCGCCATATCCGCCCTGCCGCCCAAGATTTTGCAAAGGGCGATAAGATGGCAGCCCCACGCGTCCTAAGCGCGTCGGATGTTGCCTTGCTTGCATCGATGAACGTCGCCCAAGTTCCGGTCACACGCCGCCCAATCGTTGCGATTATTGCGACCGGGGATGAACTGGTGCAACCGGGTGAAACCCCGCGCGATGACCAGATTATCGCCTCTAACAGTTTTGGCTTGGCTGCCTTGCTAGAGGCGAACGGCGCAGATGTCCGCCTGTTGCCAATCGCACGAGACACGCTTGCATCGTTGTCCTTGGCATTTGATCTGGCCCAAGGTGCCGATTTGATCATCACCATTGGTGGTGCCTCCGTTGGCGACCACGATCTTGTTGGTCAGGCTGCCATTGATCGCGGAATGGATCGCGCGTTTTACAAGGTTGCGATGCGACCAGGGAAACCTTTGATGGCGGGAAAACTTGACGGCGCAGCGATGATCGGTCTCCCGGGAAATCCAGTATCTGCAATGGTTTGCGGACATATCTTCGTGTTACCTGTGCTGCGCAAAATGTTGGGGCATGCATCCGCACCAGCAGCCAGACAAACGGCCCGACTGATCAACTCACTTGGTGCGAATGGTCCCCGTGAACATTACATGCGCGGGCGGATTTCGCCTGAGGGCCTCACAGTTTTCGACCGACAAGACAGCGCCCTGTTGACCGTCCTATCAGATGCGAATTGTCTGGTTGTCCGACCGCCTAACGACGGCCCGCGCCTCCCTGGTGATGTTCTGGACATCATCAATATCTAGACAAAGCCGTTGACACAAAACGGGAACATGCATAGAACATAGGTGAAACGCGTCCCTTTCTGTAGGAGCCATCTATGCTGACGAAAAAGCAACTTGATCTGTTGGAATTCATTCACAAGCGTGTGCAACGTGATGGTGTGCCACCGTCATTCGACGAAATGAAAGAGGCGCTTGATCTGCGGTCCAAGTCAGGCATTCACCGCCTGATTACCGCCTTGGAAGAACGCGGTTTCATCAGACGCTTGGCACATCGGGCCCGGGCGCTGGAAATTCTGAAGCTACCAGATTCAATGCAGCAGAAATCAGGTTTCACGCCACGTGTAATTGAAGGTGATCGCCCCGATGCGACACCACCTGCCGCCATGGCGATTGAAAATGTTGCGATTGAATTGCCTGTGATGGGCCGTATCGCTGCAGGTACGCCAATCGCCGCTATTTCAGAGGTGTCGCATAACGTGGCTGTCCCCCACTCTATGCTGGGCCAAGGCGAGCATTACGCGTTGGAAGTGCGCGGGGATTCCATGATCGAGGCGGGTATCAACGATGGCGACATCGTGGTCATTCGCGAAACAAAGGTTGCGGGCAATGGCGACATTGTGGTGGCACTTGTCGAAGATCAGGAAGCCACGCTCAAACGGTTCCGCCAAACTGGTAGCACCATCGCGCTGGAACCTGCAAACGCCGCATTGACGACGCAAGTTTACCGCGACGATCAGGTGAAAGTTCAGGGTCGTCTTGTCGGGCTTATCCGCACTTATTCCTGATTGCGCGTTAAAATAATTGGGGGCGCTGTTTCGCCCCCATTCCATGGCCGTGCTCCGGCGATTTGCTGGCTTGATGCTGCAAACAACCCTTGTGCCTTATTGGTTAGCAATGCGATGGCGCCGTGTTTTCGAAAAACTTTTAGATCAAACACCGTGCACGGCAATTCGCGGTCAACAATCTGATTGCTGACAACGATATCTGCACCAGCGCATCCCGACATTTCCGCAAGGGCTGTTTTCCCCGATACCTGCAGAATGGACCACCCTGCAATATCCGTGCGGGACATTCGCCCTTCCCGCGCGAAACCGCGCCTTGCCGCGGCTTGTATCTGGTCGATCGGCTGTCCGTCATTTTCCAACCAGATGCCCGCAACGAAACCGCTCCCTTTCGGTTTTGAAAGCACGCGACCGTCTTCTCCCAAGACCCCGATCAATCCGCCATTGTCAGCGATCAGAATTGGCGGTCGTTCGGTCAGCGCCCAAAAAACCACTGCCGCCCCAACAAGGACAAGACCGCCCCAACGCGGTCGCCCCTGCCAAAGTGATGTGAACAATAACCCCAGCCCCAAAAGCGGCAGAACAGACCAGTCGGGCGCGATCACATGGCCCACGGCCCCATCCAGGTTTGCGACCTTGTCCGCCACGAACAAAATCCACCGTAACCCCCACGCCGCAATCCAAAGCCCGACCGACCAAAGCCCAAACGGTGCAAGGCACACCGCAAGCACCACCGCAGGCACAACAACAACCCCCATCAACGGCACGCTTATGACGTTCGCGATCAATCCGAAATGCGCGATTTGATTGAAATGGGCGGCAGCAAATGGCGCGGTCGCAAACCCAGCCACAGCCGACGAAACCACAACCGAAATGATAGGCCGCGTCCATGCAGGAAGGCGTTGCATATCCAAATGCCGCATCTGCTGAAAAACAATGACCAACGCCGTTGTGGCCGCAAACGACATCTGGAAACCCGGACCGATTAACGCTTCGGGACGACGTAACAGGACGATGATCGCCGCGATTGCAACGGCACGTAATGTCAGTGCACGCCGATCCAGAAGCACGGCGACCAACATGACCGCAACCATGATATACGCCCGCTCGGTCGCGACATTGCCACCCGACAATGCGAGATAGCCCGCCCCCGCGATCAACGCCACGACCGCTGCGATTTTCTTGGTCGATACGCGCAGCGCGATAATCGGTATCAAAGCCAGAATTGAGCGCAACGCGGCAAAGATAAACCCTGTCAAAAGCCCCATATGCAAACCTGAAATGGCTAGCAGATGTGCAAGATTTGCGGCCCGTAAATCGGCGATAGTGCCCTGCCCCATGCCTGATCTATCGCCTGTCATGATGGCTGCTGCAAATGCCCCTGCCTCGCCACCCACTTCTGCTTGCACGGCTGTGGAAATGGACCGCCGCGCCTGAAATATCCAAAGCCGCGCGTCAAATGCGACAGGCGTCCGCAAACGCACCACTGGGTTCCGGCTATAACCAATCGCTCCAATTTTCAGAAACCATGCGTGCCGCTGGAAATCAAAGCCACCGGGTTCGGCAGGGCCGGACGGCGGTGACAAATGCCCTGTCGTCAGCACTGTATCCCCTGCTCTGATGGGCGCGGATTGAAAATCACCATGCAAGGAAACGCGCACGCGTGCGGGCGTCCTATCAGGCGACATCCGGTTCAATACGACGCGATCAAGTGTCAGGCGCACAGCATCGCTGCTTGAGCGATCAATATTCACGACCCGCCCTTCAATCGGGCCATAATACCTGAACCCAAGGATGGGCGCGGCAACGGTCTCACTCCTGACTTTGGCACTGCCAAACCCGGCCCCCATCAAAATCACACCAATCAGAAGCGGCGCGATTGCGGCGGGCCCAAGTCGGGATAGCACAAACAAGCAAAGGCCGATTATCACCAAACTCGCAAAGGTGACAAAAGACGGTTCGGTTGAGACCGCAAAATATGTGCCCACGCCGACGCCAAGACAGACAGGCACCCAACAGAACAGATTGCCCCGCTGCGCAAAAAGATGGGTCTCAATTTGACTGATCGCGCGCACTTGTCTCTTGCCCCTGCGCTTAGTATCCCCGCCACACCATTGGTCACTTTTGATCAATGAAGGTGAACAAGAGGTTAATTTCATGTCCGAGCAAGCTGTCGTCACTCGATTTGCACCCTCTCCGACTGGTGCGTTGCACATTGGTGGCGCACGCACGGCGCTGTTCAACTGGCTTTACGCGCGTGGGCGTGGCGGCAAATTTGTGCTGCGGATCGAAGATACGGACAGGACCCGTTCAACGGACGAAAATACCCAAGCGATCTTGGACGGCCTTACTTGGCTGGGGCTAGATTGGGATGGCGACCCGATCAGCCAACATGCAAATGCGGCCCGCCATGTTGAGGTCGCCAACAAGATGCTGGCCGATGGAAATGCCTATAAATGTTTCGCCACACAAGACGAAATCGAAGCCTTCCGCGAGGATGCGCGTGCACAAAAGACCTCAACCCTGTTCCGGTCCCCTTGGCGTGATGTCGCTGCCTCTGATCATCCTGATTTACCGTTTGTGATCCGCCTTAAGGCGCCGCGCGACGGGTCTACTACCCTTGTGGATGAGGTGCAGGGCAGCGTCACATGGTCCAACGATCAGCTTGATGACATGGTGCTGCTGCGGTCAGACGGGACGCCCGTTTATATGCTGGCCGTGGTCGTCGATGACCACGATATGGGCGTGACGCATGTTGTGCGCGGTGATGACCACCTTGCCAACGCGTTCCGGCAAAATGTGATCTACGATGCGATGGGTTGGGACAAACCCGTTTTGGCGCATGTTCCGCTTATTTTCGGACCAGATGGGAAGAAGCTATCAAAGCGCCACGGTGCCACAGGTGCGGCTGAGTATCAGGCAATGGGTTATCCCGCTGCGGGGATGCGCAATTACCTGACACGTTTGGGCTGGAGCCATGGCGATGATGAGTTTTTCACAGATGCCCAAGCGCGCGAATGGTTTGACCTGAACGGAATTGGCAAATCGCCAGCCCGATTTGACACCAAAAAGCTGGAAAATATCTGTGGTCAGCATATGACCGCCGCAGACGATGCTGCACTGCTGCATGAAACCCAAGGATTTTTAGCCGCAACAGGTGCAGCCCCCCTAACTGACGCGCAGGCAACCGGATTATTGTCGGCAATGTATTGCGTGAAAGAAAAGGCAAAGACATTTCCGCAACTTATTGAAAAAGCACACTTTGTTCTAGCTTCACGCCCTTTGGATCGGGATGAAAAGTCACAAGACATGCTGACGGATGTATCCCGTGGTATACTGACGGAATTGACGCCGCAGCTGCAAAATGTTAGCTGGTCCAGAGACGCCTTGGAGGGCATCGTTTCACAAGTGGCAGAAGCCCACGACATGAAGCTTGGTAAATTGGCTGGACCGCTGCGTGCAGCCTTGGCCGGACGCCCAGGAACTCCAAGTGTGTTTGATATGATGCTCGTTCTTGGACGCGATGAAACATGCGCTAGATTGTCCGAAGCGAGCGCCTGAAACCTTTTCGTTACGTTTCCACGATAACGCTAGCTCAGGTGACAAGATAACGTGACCGCGACACCAGAATGGGGCGCGGCAACCATTGGGGATTGCACATGGCCGAGACAACAAAAACCGCAACATTGACGATTGACGGTAAATCGATCGAATTGCCGATCCATTCCCCAACTGCTGGGCCCGATGTTATCGATATTCGCAAGCTTTACGCCCAGGCAGGCGTGTTCACATATGATCCGGGCTTCACGTCTACGGCATCATGCGACAGCACGATTACATATATTGACGGCGACAAAGGGGAGCTTTTGCACCGCGGTTATCCAATCGACCAGTTGGCTGGTGATTCCCATTACCTCGAGGTGTGCTACGCCCTGCTTTACGGTGATTTGCCAAGCGCTGATCAATTGGAAAAGTTTGAGGCATTGGTGACACGCCACACAATGATTCACGAACAGATGCACAACTTCTTCCGTGGTTTCCGCCGTGACGCCCACCCGATGGCCACGATGGTTGGTGTTGTCGGTGCAATGTCCGCTTTTTATCATGATTCCACTGACATCAATGACGCCCACCAGCGCGAGGTGGCGTCCATCCGTTTGGTCGCGAAAATGCCTACAATTGCGGCGATGGCCTATAAATACCACATCGGTCAGCCATTTGTGTATCCGCGCAACGATCTGGATTATGCGGCTAACTTCTTGCACATGTGTTTCTCGGTCCCTGCCGAAGAATACCACGTGAACCCTGTTCTGGCCCGCGCAATGGACCGCATATTTACGCTTCACGCCGACCACGAACAAAACGCGTCGACTTCAACAGTGCGTCTGGCATCATCATCGGGTGCCAACCCGTTTGCATGTATCGCCGCTGGTATCGCGTGTCTTTGGGGCCCCGCCCACGGTGGCGCAAATCAGGCATGTCTTGAGATGCTCAAGGAAATTGGCACCGTTGACCGTATTCCTGAGTTCATCGCCCGCGCAAAGGACAAGAACGATAGCTACCGTTTGATGGGCTTTGGCCACCGCGTTTACAAAAACTTCGATCCACGCGCGACGGTAATGAAACAGTCCGCAGACGAGGTGCTTGAGCTGCTTGGCGTTGACGACAACCCACTGTTGCAGGTCGCGATGGAGCTGGAAAAACAAGCCTTGGCCGATCCGTATTTCGCAGAGAAAAAGCTGTTCCCGAATGTCGACTTCTACTCCGGTATCATTCTAGAGGCGATGGGCTTCCCGACATCCATGTTCACGCCGATCTTTGCAATGGCGCGTACTGTTGGTTGGATTTCACAGTGGAAAGAACAGCTTGCTGATCCACAGTTGAAAATCGGCCGTCCCCGTCAGTTGTATTTGGGTGAAACATCCCGCGACTATGTCGACATTGAAAAGCGCTAATCTAGACAGGGGTCGCCAATCTGGCGGCCCTTTTTTCGACATATGATATGTTAAAAACCAATCGCCTGATCCTGCGGGCTGCATGCCCCGCTGATATCGACGACATGTTCGCAATTTATAGCGATGCAAGAGCGATGCAGTTTTGGTCAACTGCGCCGCACACGACCAAGGCACAGACCCGCGAAAAACTTGATCGCATCATTGCTCAGCCAGCTGATAAATTGCGCTACTTCATGATTGAACTGGACGGGCGCGTCATTGGCACGGCGGGCATGCACAGCAAAGACGAGGTGGGTTTCATACTGCACCCCGATTTCTGGCGCATGGGCCTCGTGACCGAAGCCATGAGCGCAATCATCCCACATTTGTTTGCAACAACCGATCTGACCCAGCTGACTGCCGACGCGGACCCGAACAATGTGGCCTCTGTCAAATGCCTGCAAAGCCTTGGATTTGTGGAAACGGGGACCGCCAAGAATACATTTTGCATCAATGGGGTTTGGTCAGATAGCGTCTATTTCGCCTTGCCCCGCCCTGATTGATCTATCAAAATGGGCCCACGGTCCGCAGTTCACCGAGGCGTCGCCAGTCCCATATGGGGCCCCGCTAAACCTGTTCGTTGGCACACCAGAAGCTGTTGATCCCTTCATCAGCCGGACGACAAGGGCGACCATCACCCCCATAAGGGGCCGGCATTCGTTGAAAGGACACGCCGATGACACGCGATGTCACGACCCTCACAATCTCCGACGTTTCAGCCTTTGCCAAGGCGCTGAGAGCCGATTTATTGGCCCGCGACGCCATTCCAGGTCACGCGTCGTTTTTATCCGCTGTGGCCAAGGCCGCGGGGTATGACAACCATCAACACCTAAAGGCAGCCGCGCCCACCAAACCGGACCCGCAACTGGCCAAGGCCTTGCGGGTGTTTGACAGCGCAGGTCAAATGACACGTTGGCCCAAGCAAACAACCACCCAAGGTCTATGCCTTTGGGCGTTTTGGGCGCGATTGCCCGCAAACAGTGACTTGACCGAAAAGGATGTGAATGCCGTGCTGATGGAGGGCCACAGCTTTGGCGATCATGCGCTTTTGCGTCGCTCTATGCTTGATCATAAACTGCTGACACGCACGACCGACGGGAGTGTTTACCGTCGGATCGAACGCAGCCCGTCTGATACCGCAAAGCAGTTGCTCAAGATGATCGGTTAGCGGCCCTGAAATTGCGCAGGGCGCTTTTGCAAAAAGGCCATGACACCTTCTTGGAAATCATGGGTTTTTCCGCATTCGCCCTGCAATTTTGCTTCTAGCGCCAGTTGTTCGTCCAGCGAATTTTCAAACGAACTTCTGATCGCGGTTTTCAGATGCGCGTATGTGGCTGTCGGCCCTTTGGCCAACCCGCCTGCCCTGTTGCGCCAATGCGCATCAAACTCGGTCGCTGGCACTGCCTCATAAATCATGCCCCAATCGGCGGCTTGTTTGGCTGGTATCTTATCCGCAAACAACGCGGCCCCCATCGCGCGGGCCGCGCCAATTTGGCGCGGAAGCCAATAGGTTCCACCAGCGTCGGGGATTAAACCAATTCGCGTAAAGGCTTGGAGAAAAAATGCGTCCTCGGACGCGATCACAACGTCAGCCGCCAATGCAAGGTTCGCACCTGCCCCAGCCGCAGGCCCGTTCACCGCAGAGATGGTCGGGATTTTACACTCAAAAATGGCTGTAAGCATCGGGACATATTCGTCGCGCAATGTCGCCTCAAGATCAAGCACTGCGGCAGATCCACCATCGGCCAGATCCTGTCCTGAACAGAACGAACGTCCGGCACCTGTCATCACAACAACGCGCGCTTCTGCTTCGGCAGTTTTGATCGCATGCGTTATCTCGGACCGCATCGTTGTGTTCAGCGCATTCATCACGTCGGGCCGGTTCAGTGTAATAACAGCTAAACCGTCCGTATTGTCGAATGTGATCGCCTGATAATCCATCGGTCCGCCCCTTATGATGTTCACAGGCA
This sequence comes from Yoonia sp., assembly GCA_965656885.1. Lineage (GTDB taxonomy): Bacteria > Pseudomonadota > Alphaproteobacteria > Rhodobacterales > Rhodobacteraceae > Yoonia. Next base: position 184,606 of record CBFHME010000005.1, on the reverse strand, counting down.
TCCTATACCGACTATGTATTTGAAAAAGCGGAACGGTGCGTCAATTTTCAAGTATTTTACGCAACTGATCTTGTTCATCCTGGCTTAGCGTGTCGTCGGTGCGGCTTGGGCGGCGGCGCACAACCCCGATGCCAATCCCCAACCCAGCCAAAAGCATGATCGGCCCCGCAGCCCAAAGCAGCCAGTTCGCCCCCGTGACAGTGGGTTTCAACAAAATGAATTCGCCATAACGGGACACAAGAAATTCCACGGCTTGTGCATCGCTGTCGCCTGCAACCAATCGTTCGCGCAAAATGATCCGTAGATCGCGTGCCAAGGCCGCATTCGATTCATCAATGCTTTCATTGCGGCAAATCGGACAGCGCAAACCAGCCGACAAATCCCGCGCGCGCGATTCTAACGCTGCGTCTGACAGAATTTCATCAGGCTCTACGGCCATTGCTGGCCCGGCCAAGCACATGATGACCATGATCAGCCTGACTATCATGCCGCAACCTTTGCAGGTTTTGGCGCACCCGCCGCCATCCGCATACGTCGATCCATCAGCGATAGAAAACCACCCAAAGCCATCAACATGGCCCCGCCCCAAATCCAGTTTGCGAACGGCTTGATATAGACGCGCACAGTATGCCCGCCATTGGCCTGTGCATCACCGATCACGACGTAAATATCACGCAAGATACCATTGCGAATTGCGGCCTCTGTCGTTGGCATATCCGCGATCGGATAGAATCGTTTTTCAGGTGATAGCACCGCAATCTCGCGTGGTCCGTTGCCGACGGTGACTTGCGCCATTGTGCTCAGGTAATTTGGCCCTTCGACCGACTGCACCTGATCAAGGGTAAAACTGTAGCCACCAACATCATAGGTTTCCGCAATCTGTGCGATACGAATATCTTCTTGTTGCCATGCAGTAATCGCTGCCACGCCAAAAATGGTGATACCCATGCCGATATGTGCGGTCGCCTTGCCCCAGTCTGCGCCAGGCAAGTTAATCAGCCGCCGTATCCTGTTTTGCATTCCACCGCGACCGGTGCGCTGTGCCAAATCGACCAAAGCCCCGCTGACAGTCCAAACACCCAACGCAACGCCAACAGGTCCCAAGGCGGATCGCCCCGATTGCATGGCATAAACCAACGCGCCCATTGCAATCGCCAAAACCGCAAATGGCCAAAGCTTCGACCAGACGGCCGACAATTTCCCGCGTTTCCACGTCAACATCGACCCAAGCGGCAATACCAATGCCAGCGCAACCATGAATGGTGTAAAGGCCGCATCAAAGAACGGTGGGCCAACAGACAGCGTCCGCCCTAGCGCAAGTTCGGCGACCAAGGGCCAAATCGTGCCAACAAAGACAACAAATGCGCTGACAGCCAACAGGATGTTATTCAGCACCAGTCCGCTTTCGCGGCTGACCGGACCAAATACGCCCTTTGCCTCCAACGCGCCAGCACGGGCGGCGTATAGCGTCAAAGCGCCACCTGTAAACACACCAAGAATGATCAAGATAAACAGGCCACGTTCCGGATCATTTGCAAAAGCATGAACCGATGTCAGCACGCCCGAACGTACAATAAACGTCCCCAAGAGCGAGAAACCGAACGCAAGTATTGCCAACAACACTGTCCAGCTTTTCAACGCCTCGCGCTTTTCCACAACGATGGCCGAATGCAGCAACGCTGCCGCAATCAACCACGGCATGAACGACGCATTTTCCACCGGATCCCAAAACCAGAAACCACCCCAGCCAAGCTCATAATAGGCCCACCATGACCCAAGCGCGATGCCGATGGTCAAAAACACCCACGCAGCCAGCGTCCAAGGCCGCACCCAGCGCGCCCAAGCGGCATCCACACGGCCCTCAATCAACGCGGCGACGGCGAACGAAAACGCCATACTCAACCCGACATATCCGAGATAAAGAAATGGTGGGTGAAATGCCAAACCAGGATCTTGCAAAAGCGGGTTCAGATCCATGCCGTTCAATGGCGGGACAGCAAGGCGGGCAAACGGATTAGATGTCAGCAGAATAAACAGATAAAACGCAATCGAAATTGCGGCCTGAACCGACAAAACCCGTGCGCGCAATGTGGCTGGCAAACCGCCACCAAACCACGCAGCAGACGCGCCAAACAACGTCAGGATAAACACCCAAAGCAGCATTGATCCTTCGTGGTTGCCCCACACACCGCTGATTTTATACAGCATCGGTTTCGCCGTGTGCGAGTTTTGAAACACCAGCGAGAGCGAGAAATCCGACTGCACAAAGGCCCACATCAGAACCAAAAACGAAAACCCAACCAAGATAACTTGGCTGGTGGCCGCAGGTTCGGCAATTGCCATCCAGTTTCGGCGCCCCTTTGCGGCCCCGATCATTGGAACAATCATCTGGACACCCGCGACACCGCAGGCAAGAATCAACGCAAAATGGGCAAGTTCTATCAACATACCCCAAACCTAGCCGATTGCTGTGTCGGTTGAAACGGCTCTTAAGGCGCAATTCGCCGCAGGGCTACGGCATCAAACCACCCTGCACGGCATATGTCATCGCCGCCATCAACAAGCCGCCGATAATCAGCCGCACCAACCAGCGCAGGGTTTCTTCGATAGCGCCCAATCTATCGCCCACATTGCTGCGATGCACATCATCAACGGCGTTGCGGGTTTCCAAGGCGCCGATGCGGCGCTCAAGATCGGCCTCATCCATTCTGGGCCTGCCAATCAGCAAGGGCGGCATTGTTATCTGTGTCGATCATCGGCCTGCTGACCGATGGTGCAACTGTCGCAACGATCGCTGTTTTCGCAATTTGACGCTGAAATTCCTGACCCTTCACCTGATGCCGCGCACCAAAGTAAAAACTGACGATTGCCCCCATCAACCACCACAGCGGTTCAGGCACAGTCGCGATGCCTTGCATTCGTGCAGCAAACCAAACCGGATTTGACATGGCAGACACGAATAATCCGATCGTCCCCAAGGCGAGCATCGGGCGCGGCAAACGGTTCAATCCGTCGATAAGACGGTCGAACCACCCCTTTCGGTCGCGCGCAAACTCTGCCGTAAGCTGGGCCAACGCTGCTGCCTTTGCATCCGCATCCCGAACCGCGCCGTTTTCGGCATTTTCACGGAAAACTTGCACCGTTTCGGCCACCACATTGCGTCCGTCGCCAAAAATGGCCGACATGATCTGTCCTATTAGACCCATGATGCTGTCCTTTTTGCGTGTTGCTGCGGTGTAAGATGATATTTGGGGGCGATGAAGGCTTCGGCGCGGGCGATCCACCCGCCCTTGCCGCCATCGCGCCGGCGGGCATATTTGCGACTTGCGCTGCGCCCGTCTGCAAGGCCGTAATAATAATTCCGCCGCGCAATACCGTATGCATCAACCAGATGATCGGGCGCTGCGGCAATGGCGGTGGCGGTCGCTCTAATTGTCTGCGGGCCGATAGCACCGTCCACTTTCACGGTAATCCGCATTTGGTTCAAAAGACGCTGCAAAATTTTGACAGCATTGTTGCCAGCGTTCACATACATATCGAATACAGTGGCCTGTATCGGGGTCGGCAATTTATCCAACCTTGGCCCATTGAAGTAGTGATCGACGAAAATATCGCGGGCTTGTTGCACACTTAGGACGCGCACATCTTGGGTATCAATCGCACCATCGCCGTTTAAATCAAGGCCAAGCCTGCGCATGGTGTGGATCGTCACACCATGGTTTGTGGCCCCACCTGGATCATCTGGATCGTTTACAAACCCACCCTCGCGGGACAGTATGTCTTGGGCAATTTCATTAACCGTTTGCATTGCGTCACGTCCTTATCACTTTGGACAAAGATGCGCGTGCATTGGTTAATTGGTTGCGTCAGTTCCGTCCGGCGCAACATAGACACCCTGATCCTTCAGCGCGTCGATCACCTCTTTTGGCATGTAGGTTTCGTCATGTTTGGCAAGGATTTCAACGGCTTCGAACGTGCCGTTGATCAATCTGCCCTGCCCGACCATGCCTTGGTTTTCCTCGAATAGATCAGGCAGAATGCCGGTGTAGGTAACTGGGATCGTAGCACCCCCATCGGTCACGCTAAACGACACTGTGTCGCCTTGGCCGCGCGAAATGGACCCTTCCGAAACCAGTCCGCCAATGCGAAATAACTCGGTTGCGGGTGGCGGCGTTGCGGCAACTTCGCTTGGCGATCGGAAATAGTTAATGCCGTCGCGCATCGCGTATCCGATTAAACCCGTCGACAGGGCAAGTGCAGCAAACGCTAGCACAATCACCTGAATTCTGCGTTTCTTCTTTAGACCCTTCATGGATAAACCGGTGCCATCATCAGGCCCGCCTCTTCATCTAATCCCAACATCAGGTTTGCGTTCTGCAATGCCTGCCCCGATGACCCTTTGGTCAAATTGTCCAAAGTCGCGACGATAATCGCGCGCCCATCAATGCGGTCCGCAACCACGCCGATATGACAGAAATTACTGGCCCGCACATGCTTGATCGCTGGTGTTTCACCCATTGGCAGCACACAGATAAACGGCTCATCCGCATAGGCATCGGCCAAAGTCTTGTGGATCACGCCCGCATCGCCGTCCACATACACGGTCGCAAGGATACCACGGTTTGCAGGGATCAGATGCGGCGTGAATTGCACCTGAATGTCCCGACCAGCAATGGCCGAAAATTCCTGATCAAACTCGCCCAGATGACGGTGCGTTCCGCCAACGGCGTATCCATGCGCATTTTCGGACAGCTCCGCATGCAATAGATTTTCCTTGAGCGCACGACCCGCGCCAGACACTGCCGCCTTCAGGTCAATGACAATCCGGTCCAGATCGATCACGCCCGCCGCAATCAACGGGCGCAATGCATATTGCCCGGTGGCTGCGTTGCAACCAGTGCCCGCAACCAAACGTGCCGCCGCAATGTCATCACGGTAGAACTCGGTCAGGCCGTAAACAGCCGTCGCCTGTAAATCAGGGGCGGCATGATCCTGACCATACCATTTGCGATAGGCCGCCGTGTCACGCAGGCGGAAATCAGCAGAAAGATCGACGATCTTGACGTGTGCAGGCAACGCCGCGATCACCTTTTGCGACGTCGCATGCGGAAGCGCGCAAAACACCAGATCAATATCTGAGAAATCAACATCCTCGATCTTGGTCAGGGCAGGCAAATCAAGATGTCGCAAATGCGGGTAAACCTGCGCCATTTGCATGCCAGCCTTAGAGTTTCCGCTTAGGGCCGCGATGGTCATCGAGGGATGCCCCGCGATCAGGCGGACCAGCTCAGCGCCCGTATAGCCAGACGCGCCAAGAATGGCGATTTTGTGGGTCATAACTTTATCCTTTGGTCAGGATGGATGTAGGGAAAATATCAGGCAGATTCAAATGTGATCTGTCGTCGCAGGAACTGTGTCGCCCGCGATGACACCTGAACAGGATCGCCTGTGGTCAGGAATCTGCTGTCCGTCCCCTCCCCGATCATCTCTGGCCTGCGGGTCAAATAATCCGCAAGGCTTTCGGCCACGAGGTTGGCTTGGCTGTAGACTTTGACACCTTCGCCAAGCGCATCTTGGAATGTTTCTTCCATCAGCGGATAATGGGTGCAGCCCAGAATGGCAGCATCAGGCAGTGGCATCTTACGCTTAAGCGCGTCCACGTGGCTGCGCACCAATGCCTCGGCCAGAATAAAATCACCATCTTCGATTGCATCAACAACGCCGCCGCAGGCCTGCGCCTCGACATCGACGCCGATCGCGCGAAATGCCAGTTCACGTTGAAATGCGCGGCTGCTGACCGTGGCTGGTGTGGCGAACAGCCCGACATGTTTAACCGCAACTTCACGCGGGGGGGAATTGTCGCCCCACTGCCGTTCTGTCAATGCCTCGATCAAAGGCACAAATACGCCAAGCACACGCTTATCCTTTGGAATCCAGCTTTCTTGCATCCGGCGCAACGCAGCGGCGCTGGCCGTATTGCAAGCCAAAATCACCAGATCACACCCTGCATCAAACAACCGCTGCGTGGCCGCAGTTGTCAGATTATAAATATCGTCAGGCGTGCGCACGCCATATGGCGCATGCGCGCTGTCGCCCAGATAAACGAACGGAACATCAGGTAGCCGCTGTTGCGCTGCGTCCAGAACGGTTAAACCGCCCAATCCACTGTCAAAAATGCCGACTGCCATATGATGCGTCCTAAGATTTGGGATTACCCGTTGTTCTTTTCATACGGGCCTTTGCAAGGGAAATCCACATCCGCCCCATTTCTTTTTAATCGCCTGCGACAATCGTTTCCCGCTTTTTCGCAGCTTCGCGGACGGCCGCATCTTTTACCGGGCCAAAGCCTCGGATTTCGAGGGGAAGCGCCGCAAGTGCCACCGCAGTATCCCCCACGTAATCGCCACCGCTAATCCGTTTAAGATCCGCCTCATATTGGACGATCAGCGCGCGTTCCATGCGCCGTTCTGCGCTATAGCCGAACGGATCAAATGGCGTGCCCCGCAGAAACTTTGCCCGTGCGAGCATCGGAAACGCTGTTGCCAATAATTTGCCAAATTTCCGTTTTTTGGGACGGCCATCCGCCCCCTTGCTGGTCAATACTGGCGGGGCAAGGTGATATGTCAGCGTCAAGTCGCCATCAAACTCGGCCTGCGCCTTGGCGCGGGTCTGCGCCAAAAGCCGCGCAACCTCGTATTCATCCTTATATGCCAATATCTTATGATAACCGAGGGCCACTGCTTCCTTCAACGTCGGATCAGAAAAACCATCGACGGTTTCGCGATACTTCTTCGCCAGCTTTGCCCCTTGATAGGTCGTTAAATGATCAATCCGGAACGCGATACGGTCTTCCAAAGTCATATCTTCGGCGGGCTTGGCTGGCGCGGTGAGTTTTGCCACGTCTTGCGGATGCAACAACGCCCACCGCCCATATTCAAACGCGGCTAGGTTCTGGGTAACAGCCGCACCATTCATTTCAATGGCAGCCTTGATTGCGTCATAGCCGATCGGCACAGCGCCCATTTGCCATGCCGCACCAAACACAATCATGTTGGAATAGATGCTGTCGCCCAGAACCGATTTGGCCAAGGCAGAGGCATCAAACATGGCCAAACGATCCTGCAATCTGGCCTCAAGCGACAGTTGCAGTTGATCCACAGGTAGCTGAAACCCTGTATCGCGCGTGAAATCACCAGTGATAATTTCGTGTGCGTTTACCACACCGCGGGTCCGTCCCGTCTGCATCAAGCCAAGTGTTTTCGACCCTGCACTGACGACAAGGTCGCCACCGATCAGCGCATCACATTCGCCAGTTGAAACACGGATCGCAGCAATATCATCGGGCTTATTCGCGATCCGGCAATGGATGTGAACGGCGCCACCCTTTTGTGCAAGACCCGCCATTTCCATCATGCTGGCGCCCTTGTCATCTAGGTGGGCCGCCATCGCCATGACCGCGCCAATGGTCACAACACCTGTGCCGCCAACGCCAGTGATAACGACATTGAACGTGCCATTTATTAGGGGCAAATCGGGCAACGGTAGGTCGGGCAAATCAATCGCGGCACTGGCTTGTTTGCGGATTTTCGCGCCCGCCACCGTTACAAACGACGGGCAAAAGCCGTTTACGCAGGAAAAATCCTTGTTGCATGACGATTGGTCAATCGCACGCTTACGCCCCAGTTCGGTCATCGCTGGCACGATCGAAACACAGTTGGACTGCACACCACAATCGCCACAGCCCTCACAGATATCTGTGTTTATAAATATGCGCGCATCGGGGTCTGGAAACTGGCCGCGTTTACGTCTGCGCCGCTTTTCCGCAGCACAGGTTTGCACATAAACAATGGCGGATACACCGCTGATTTTGCTTAGTTTTTCTTGCACCATTGGCAAATCAGAACGTGGCGACGCCATCAACCCTGACGGATACCGCCCAAAGTCGATTTCTTCCTTTTCATCATAGACAAGAGCCACGTTTTTGACACCCATCGCAAGCAATTCACGGCAAATCTGATCGGCTGTCAGACCACCATCGTTGCCTTGCCCGCCAGTCATCGCCACCGCATCATTATACAAGATTTTATATGTGATATTCGTGCCTGCCATCAAAGCAAAGCGGATCGCCTGAACACCCGAATGGTTATAGGTGCCGTCGCCCAAATTCTGGAACACATGGCCGCGCGTGCTGAATGGCGCCTCTCCGACCCAATTGGCCCCCTCGCCGCCCATTTGGGTGAAACCAACGGTGTCACGGTCCATCCATTGCACCATATAATGACAGCCAATGCCCGCATAGGCGCGGCTGCCCTCGGGCACTTTGGTTGATGAATTATGCGGACAGCCCGAACAGAAATACGGTGTGCGCGACGCGATTTCGGGCGCATTGTCGGCCTGTCGTGCAGCGGCTAGCGCGCTCAGTCCAACTTGCACCCCGTCGCTCGCGCAGCCTTCTTCAACCAAAATACCGCCAATTTTTTCCGCAATCCAGATCGGGTTCAAATCGGCTTTGGTTGGAAACACCTCCTCGCGGCGGCCTTCGGAATGTTCGTGGCCCTTGTGCCAGCCATACACGCGGCGGCCGTGGCGGTCGTCAAACAACGCTTCTTTGACCTGCACTTCGATCAGCTTGCGTTTTTCTTCGACCACAATGATCAAATCCAGCCCTTCGGCCCAATCGTGGAATGACGCCATATCAAGCGGCCATACCTGCCCGACTTTATATGTCGTGATGCCCACACGATCTGCCTCAGCTTCGTCGATGCCCAACAGCGACAGCGCATGCACCAGATCAAGGTAGTTTTTGCCAGCAGCCACCATCCCGATTTTCGCGCCCGCCTTGCCCCATTTACGCTGGTCCATGCGATTGGCGCGGCTAAACGCCTCTGCCGCGAACCGCTTATGATCGATCATGCGGGCTTCTTGCAGCTGAGGAGTGTCAATCAGGCGGATGTTCAAGCCGCCATCAGGCAGGTCGATATCGGGTGTCACGAATTGCATCCTGTGCGGGTCTGCATCAACAACGGATGTGACCTCGATCGTGTCTTTCATCGTCTTCAAGCCGACCCAAACACCTGCAAACCGCGACAACGCCCATGCATATTGGCCGTAATCCAGAATTTCCTGCACGCCGGCAGGCGATACAATTGGCATATAAGCGTCCAACATCGCCCAGTCTGATTGGTGCAACGTGGTCGAGCTTTCACCCGTATGGTCGTCGCCCATCGCCATGATGACACCGCCATTGGGCGACGTGCCGGCCATATTCGCATGGCGCATCACGTCGCCTGATCGGTCAACGCCCGGCCCTTTGCCATACCACAGGCCGAAAACGCCGTCGTATTTGCCCTCACCGCGCAATTCAGCTTGCTGACTACCCCACAGCGCGGTCGCGGCTAAATCCTCGTTCAGGCCCGGCTGGAATGTGACTTGGGCATCCGACAATTCCTTGGCCGCGCGCGTCATCTGCATATCGACCGCCCCCAATGGCGACCCACGATAGCCAGTGACATACCCAGCCGTGTCGAGCCCCGCTGCCGCATCCCGCGCACGTTGCATCATCATCAAACGGACCAAAGCTTGTGTGCCGTTCAACAACACATTCGTCTTGGACAGATCATATTTGTCATGAAGCGAAACATCTTGGCGGGTCATCGGACACCTTCCCCTTAAGAATGTAGATCACCTCGACCATAGGTCATAATTCCTGACCTACAAAGCCAATTTTTCCCCCGAACTATGATTTGCAACACCCCCTTACTATAACGTAATGATCCACTCATGTGAGCGGTAACAAGAAAGATCGAGGGACGTTATGGACTGGGATAAGCTAAGAATCTTTCACGCCGTTGCCGACGCAGGCAGCCTGACACACGCGGGTGACACCCTGCATTTGTCGCAATCCGCTGTCAGCCGCCAAATCCGCGCACTCGAAGAATCGCTTAACACCACCCTTTTTCACCGCCATGCACGTGGTCTGATTCTGACCGAACAAGGCGAGCTTTTGTTTGACGCCACCAAGTCGATGAACAAGCGGCTAGAGGCGGCGTCCGCCCGGATCAAAGACAGCGAGGAAGAGGTGTTTGGCGAATTGCGCGTCACCACCACGACCGGATTTGGTACGCTATGGTTGGCGCCTCGCCTGCCGAAACTTTATGAACAATACCCTGAACTCAAGATTGATCTGATGCTGGAAGAGCGCGTGCTTGATCTGCCCATGAGAGAGGCCGACGTCGCCATCCGTATGAAGGAACCATCTCAGGCCGATCTTATCCGCAAGAAGCTCATGTCGGTGCGGATGCGCCTATATGCGACACAGTCCTATCTCGAAGAACACGGCACGATGTCCAGCATGGAGGACATCTCAAACCACCGCCTGATTTGCCAAAGCGTTTCGTCGGCGCAGGTCGCGGCAGGTGCTTCGCTGGTGCAACATCTTTTGACGTTCGACGTGCCAAGCCTGTTTACGGTCAACAACTACTTTGGTGTGCTTCAGGGTGTCTTGAACAATCTGGGTATCGGCGTTCTGCCAGACTACGTAACAGAGGATTTTCCCGATCTCGTGCGGGTCCTGCCCGATGTCGAATCGAGCGAAGTGCCTGTTTTCCTCGCATATCCCGAAGAATTGCGGCAATCCAAGCGCATCAGCGCCTTTCGTGACTTTGTCCAAGATGAAATTTTTGCGCATCGGCAAAAGAAAAGAGACGCCGCAGCCCAATAAAAAGGCGCTATGTCATAAGCTATGCACAAAACGCATATCGGCCTTGCGCAAAATTGCGACTTTCTTTCTTGATTGCCCACAAACTCAGCACTAAATGATCTCTTGAAGGCGATGATGCTTCTACGCTCAACGTCTTCACCTCCCTGTTGGACTTCGCCGGGCCCTTGTGCCCGGCATTTTTCTTTTTTGGCCCGTTTTTTGGGCAAAAAATCCAACGCACATCCCTTCCCCTTATGATCCGACTGCCCTAAAAGCCATCGTGACTGCCAAAGGGGAAATGTCATGACCGAACCGACCATCACACCTGACCTGATCGCGGCCCACGGGCTAAAACCAGACGAGTATGATCGGATCCTCGAAATTATCGGCCGTGAACCAACATTCACCGAACTCGGTATCTTCTCCGCGATGTGGAACGAACACTGTTCTTATAAATCGTCGAAAAAGTGGCTGCGCACCCTTCCCACCGAAGGCCCCCAAGTCATCTGTGGCCCCGGTGAAAACGCAGGCATTGTCGACATCGGCGATGGACAATGCGTCGTGTTCAAAATGGAAAGCCACAACCACCCGTCCTACATCGAACCATACCAAGGTGCTGCGACAGGCGTGGGCGGCATTCTGCGCGATGTGTTCACCATGGGCGCGCGCCCGATTGCGGCGATGAACTCGCTATCGTTTGGCGAGCCAGACCACCCCAAAACTCGCCAGCTTGTGAATGGTGTTGTTGCGGGTGTCGGCGGCTACGGCAACTGCTTTGGCGTGCCGACCGTGGGTGGTGAAGTTCGCTTTGACCCCGCTTATAATGGCAACTGCCTTGTGAACGCATTTGCCGCAGGGATCGCCGATACGGACAAAATTTTCTATTCCGCAGCGTCTGGTGTCGGAATGCCTGTTGTCTATTTGGGCGCAAAAACAGGCCGCGACGGCGTTGGTGGTGCGACCATGGCATCCGCTGAATTTGACGACACGATTGAAGACAAACGCCCAACCGTTCAGGTCGGTGATCCGTTCACCGAAAAACGCCTGATGGAAGCCACGCTAGAGCTGATGGCAACCGGCGCGGTGATTTCCATTCAAGATATGGGGGCCGCTGGCCTGACCTGTTCCGCTGTTGAAATGGGCGACAAGGGCGGCTTGGGCGTGAAGCTCAATCTCGAAGACGTGCCACAGCGCGAAGAAAACATGACAGCCTACGAAATGATGCTGTCCGAAAGCCAGGAACGCATGTTGATGGTTCTCAAGCCCGAGCTTGAAGACGCCGCGCGCGCCGTTTTCGTCAAATGGGATCTGGACTTTGCTATCGTCGGTGAAACCATCGCCGAAGACCGCTTTCTTGTGCTGCACAATGGCGAGGTGAAAGCCGATCTGCCTTTGGCCACGCTATCCGGCTCTGCCCCTGAATACGACCGTCCTTGGGTCGAAACACCGGCCGCAGATCCATTGGAAGACATCGTGGGCGTCAACCCTATCGACGGTTTGCGCGCACTGATCAGCAGCCCCAACTACGCGGGCAAACAGTGGGTATACGAACAATACGACCAACAGGTCATGGGCGACACGGCCCGCACACCGGGTGCAGGGTCTGGCATCGTGCGTGTGCATGGTACAGACAAATCGCTGGCCTTCACGTCCGATGTGACACCGCGCTACGTTAAGGCCAACCCGTTTGAGGGCGGCAAACAAGCCGTGGCTGAGGCGTATCGTAACCTGACTGCCGTGGGTGCCACGCCGCTGGCAACCACCGACAACATGAACTTTGGCAATCCAGAAAAGCCGGAAATCATGGGCCAATTCGTCGGCGCAATCAAAGGCATCGGCAAAGCAGTCGCAGCTCTCGACATGCCCATCGTGTCCGGCAACGTATCACTTTATAATGAAACCGATGGCACAGGCATTTTACCCACCCCCACAATCGGCGCGGTCGGCATTATTGCGCACCCTGACCACATGATTACTGGCGACATTCGCGAAGGCCACGTTTTGTTGTTGGTTGGCGAAACATCTGGCCATCTGGGGCAGTCCGCATTGCTGGCCGAGGTATATGGCCGTGCTGACGGCGACGCACCTACCGTTGATCTTGCTGCGGAAAAACACCACGGCGACTTTATCCGCGAAAATCACGAAATGATCCGTGCCTGTACCGATCTGTCCGATGGTGGCCTGGCACTTGCTGCTTTTGAACTGGCCGAAGCTGCGGGCCTTGGCGTCACCCTTGACGCTGACGATACGCCTACCCTGTTTGGCGAGGATCAGGCGCGTTATCTGATCGCGTGTAACTTTGACCAAGCCGAAGACCTGATGATCAGTGCAGGCCGCGCCGATGTGCCTGTATCCATGGTCGGCAAGGTTGGCGGCGATCAGATTGCGTTTGGCAACTACAGCCACGACCTGTCCGACCTCGCAACCGTCTTCCGCTCCAGCTTTGCGAATGCGGTGGCCTAACGCCTCGCTTTTTCTCTAAATACTCCCGCCGGAGGCTCCGCCACTTGCCGTAGGCCTGACCACTCCTTAGGTAAGTGATAACCGCAAAAAGGATATGCCATGCCCATCACGGCCCCCGAAATCGAAGCCCTGCTGCGCGCAGGCTTTCCCGATGCAAAAATCACAGTGCAAGGTGACGATGGCGCGCATTTCGCAGCAGAAGTCATTGATCCCAGTTTTGTAGGTAAAAACCGCGTGCAACAACAACGCGCCGTTTATGCCGCCCTCAAGGGAAAAATGGATGGCAGCAATGGCGACCTACATGCTCTTGCTCTGACAACCAAAGCCCCTGAATAACCCCATTTTCTATAAGGACGCCGCTATGACCGCCGATACACAAATCAAAGAAACCGTCACAAACAACGATGTTGTCCTATTCATGAAGGGCACAAAATCCATGCCGCAGTGCGGTTTTTCATCCCGCGTGGCGGGCGTTCTGAACTTTATGGGCGTCGAATTTGCAGATGTGAACGTATTGGCTGACGAAGAAATCCGCCAAGGCATCAAAGACTATTCCGACTGGCCGACGATCCCGCAGCTTTATGTTAAGGGCGAGTTTGTCGGCGGCTGTGACATCATCACAGAAATGACTTTGTCAGGCGAGCTGGACACCATGTTTGAACAAAACGGCGTTGCATTCGACAAAGAAGCTGCTGACAAAATCCGAGAAGCCAACGGCTAAGCATTGCCCATGAAAAAGGCCGCGAAGGAGTGATCCATCGCGGCCTTTTTGCGTCTAAACCCGGTTCAGGCTTTTTCGATTTGGTCTGCCAAGGCTTCGGTGCGCGCAGCAACCTCGGCAAATGCGTCCTTCACCTCTGCGGGCACAACAGGCACTTCAACCCGAGCAGCGGGGCGCGCTTCCAATGTGTCGATTTGCGCCTGAAGCTGGGCCATGCGCGTTTCCGCCTCTTTGACCTTATCTTCTAGTCCTGCTGTTTTATCCGCAAGCATCAGACCAGACATCAACAACATGCGGGCCTCTGGCATGCGGCCAATCTGTGACGATAAATGCGCGGCTTCTGTATCCAGCATTGCGGCGGCCGAATGCAGGTAATGCTCTTCGCCCTCCTGACAGGCGACTTCGAATGTGCGGCCACCGATAGCGATTTCAATCTGTGGCATCTTACGCCTCCTCAATCAGCGGTTTCAGCGTGGTCAGGATCGCATCAATCTCGACAACTTCTGACGCGCGTTGGGCTTGTAGCGCATCGACTTCGGCCATCGTGGCGCGGTTGATCAATTCGGGCGATATGGCCCCGTCTGCCGCCGCACTCCGCAACTGAGCGGTCACATCCCGCAAATCCGCATTGGATCCGCGCAACCGCTGGATTTCCGCCTCAAGCGTGGCAAGCTGAGCTGCATGTTGTGTCGCCGCTTTCTCAAGATCCAAAGTTGCGGCATCGTGCCGAGCCTTTAACGCCTTGATACGTTCTTCAAGCTGCGCATTTGCGGTGCGCTCTTCATCCAGTTTTGCACTTAAATCCGGCGCCTCAACTGCAACTGGTGCAACGGCGGCTGGCGCGGCCTGCTGTTTGGCCATACCTGCGCGGATACGGTCAAGTGCCGCGTTAATACGGCCCTCTAATTCACGAATATCACTCATCTGCCCGTCCTTCCCATGGCGCAATCTGCACCATCATGCGTTGGGCGGTCAGGGGTGGATTTCATTCAAACCCTCATTGCACCGCCGAATCGTGCCTCTTAACCTTTAGACTAAGGGATCACAGGCTTCCCAGCAAATGTGCAGATGCTATTGTTATGAATGACTTAGAACCAGTGCTTGATCTTGGTTGGTGCACTGATATGACCATCCCAACAGATCACCATAGAAGCCAACGAATAGGATCATTGTCTTGGATATTGCAGCCCTGCGCACCGCCCACCCCGATCACTGGATGAAAGCCGCCGCCATCCGCACCCTGACACTTGATGCAGTTGCTGCAGCAAACTCGGGTCACTCCGGTATGCCGATGGGCATGGCCGATGTTGCGACGGTTCTTTACCAAAACCACTTGAACTTTGATCCAAAGGCACCTGATTGGGCGGATCGTGACCGTTTCATCCTTTCCGCAGGTCACGGCTCCATGCTGCTGTATTCCCTGATGTATCTGACAGGGTACGAGGACATCACCCTTCAGCAGATCAAGGATTTCCGTCAGTGGGGCGCAAAAACCGCAGGCCATCCTGAATACGGCCACGCCCGCGGGATCGAGACAACAACAGGTCCATTGGGCCAAGGCATCGCCAATTCCGTTGGTTTCGCGATCGCAGAAGAAGTCCAGCGCGCGCGCTACGGCAAAAACATCGTCAACCACTATACATATGTCATCGCCGGCGACGGTTGCCTGATGGAAGGCGTGTCCCAAGAGGCGATCGGCCTTGCAGGAATGCAAGAGCTGTCCCACCTGATCGTGTTCTGGGACAACAACAACATCACAATCGACGGCACGGTCGATATTGCGGACAAAACAAACCAGCCACAGCGCTTTGCAGCATCAGGCTGGCATGTGCTGGAAATTGATGGCCACGATCCAGATGCGATTGACGCCGCGATCATAGCTGCGAAAAAAGACCCGCGCCCGTCGATGATTGCCTGCAAAACCCACATCGCCTTGGGCCACGCCGCGCAAGACACATCCAAAGGCCACGGCGCATTGACCGACGCCGAACAGATGAAAGCAGCCAAAGCCGCTTATGGTTGGGACTATGCACCATTTGAAATCCCATCGGACGTAAAATCCGGTTGGGAAGCAATGGCCAAGCGCGGGCAAGATGCACATGCCGCTTGGGACGAACGCTTTGCCAAAATCTCTGGCACGAAACAGGCTGAATTCACCCGTGCCAACGCTGGTGAGGCACCCAAAAAGCTGTCAGCGACAATCAAATCGTTCAAGAAATCCGCATCCGAGGCAGCAAAGGCTGTGGCGACACGTAAATCGTCTGAAATGGTGCTGGGGGCGATCAACCCGATCATGCAAGAAACCATCGGTGGCTCTGCCGATCTGACTGGCTCTAACAACACCAAAACAGGTGATATGGGCGTCTTCCACCCTGATACCCGCGAAGGGCGCTATATCTATTATGGTGTGCGCGAACACGGCATGGCCGCCGCGATGAACGGTATGGCGCTGCACGGCGGCGCACGCGCATATGGCGGCACATTCATGTGCTTTACCGATTACGCACGCGGCGCGATGCGCTTGTCTGCACTGATGGGCGTGCCTGTGACTTATGTCATGACCCACGACAGCATCGGTTTGGGCGAAGATGGCCCAACACACCAGCCGGTCGAGCACCTTGCAATGATGCGTGCGACGCCAAACACAAACGTTTTCCGCCCTGCTGACACTGTTGAAACGGCCGAGGCATGGGAAATGGCGCTGACATCGCAGTCAACACCATCCGTGCTGTGCCTGTCGCGTCAAAACCTGCCGCTGGTCCGCAAAGAGCATAAGACCAAGAACATGTCAGCCCAAGGCGGCTACGTTTTGGCTGATGCTGATGGCAAGCGCCAAGCGATCATCATGGCCTCCGGTTCCGAGGTTGAGGTGGCGCTGGCGGCACGTGATCTGCTTCAGGCTGACGGAATTGGCACACGCGTTGTGTCGATGCCTTGCATGGAATTGTTTGCAGCCCAGGACGAAAGCTACCGCAAGCGCGTATTGCCAGCGGGCCCTGTGCGTGTTGCTGTTGAAGCTGGCGTGCAGATGGGCTGGGATCAGTGGTTGCTTGGCGAACGCGGTAACGCGAAAAAGGCGGGCTTTGTCGGGATGGACAGCTTTGGCGCGTCCGCACCTGCCGAAACACTGTTCGAAAAATTTGGCATCACCGCTGCGAATGTAGCGGCACAGGTTAAATCGCTCGTGAAATAAGTAGGATTGGTTTTAACCCATCACCGGGTCGGGGCGCAGGCAACTGCGCCCCGATTTGATTCGGACACCAACGAGGTCGAAAAGTCAGCCCACACAATCGTTAGCGAAAACTGTTAGCGCAACCAGACACAATCACCTTGGTTTATCGCTAACATATTGGGCTAGCATCAGTTTTTCCTTTCATCGCGTCGTGCAGCTTCCGTATATCTGGGGCAACTCGATCAACGCTGCACAAGGAATACGCCATGACTGTCACAATCGGTATCAACGGTTTTGGACGCATCGGGCGTTGCACATTGGCCCATATCACCGAAGCCGCACGCAATGACGTGCAAGTCGTCAAGATCAACGCGACAGGCCCCATCGCCACAAATGCCCATTTGTTGAAATACGACAGCGTGCATGGCCGCTTTGGCAGCCCGATCACTGTTGATGGTAACACGCTGGATCTGGGTCGCGGCCCGATTGATGTGATGTCGACTTATAAGCCAGAAGAACTTGATTGGACTGGCTGCGACGTTGTGCTGGAATGCACAGGCAAATTCAACGACGGCACCAAGGCAGACGTGCATTTGCGCCAAGGCGCGAAAAAGGTGCTGATCTCCGCGCCCGCCAAGAACGTCGATCGCACTGTCGTCTATGGTGTAAACCACCGCGACATGCTGGCAGGTGAGCGGCTTATCTCAAACGGGTCATGCACAACAAATTGTCTGGCCCCATTGGTTAAGGTTCTCAATGACTGCATCGGGATCGAACGCGGCATCATGACCACGATCCACAGCTACACAGGCGACCAACCCACCTTGGACCGCCGTCATGACGATCTTTATCGCGCGCGCGCTGCTGCGATGGCAATGATCCCCACATCCACAGGAGCAGCCAAGGCATTGTCCGAGGTATTGCCCGAAATGGCTGGCAAACTTGATGGCACCGCAATGCGCGTGCCCACGCCGAATGTATCCGCGGTTGATCTGACGTTCGAGGCGGGTAAATCCGTGACGGTTGCCGATGTGAACGCGGTCGTGGCCGAAGCTGCGAACGGATACATGGGCATGGTCATGTCCTATGACGACGAGGCAAAAGTCAGCATCGACTTTAACCACACCACGCAAAGCTCAATCTTTGCCCCCGATCAGACCAAAGTGGTGGGTGGTCGCACCGTGCGTGTTCTAGCGTGGTATGACAATGAATGGGGGTTCTCGGCCCGTATGGCGGACGTTGCAGGCACAATGGGGCGCCTTCAGTAAGCGGTTTACACCCTCTGCACCCCTGCCCTAGGGTGCGGTCATGACCAATACCATCGCCATTTGGCTTGCCATCCTGATCATAGGCTTCTTTGCCTTGGACTATTTTGTTCTGGGATGGGACAGCGCAACCATTGTGCTGCGCTATTTAATTGAACTGATCTCAAAAGTCGCTTTTTGGCGCTGATTGACCGGAATTATCCCCTGTTGAAACCTTGACCTTTGCGCAAAAAACGCAATGTTAGCGCCAACAGTGGGACTCCCCCCGCTCATTTCCTATCAGGAGGCCGCATCACATGGCAGTCAAAGTAGCAATTAACGGTTTTGGACGTATTGGGCGCAATGTTCTACGCGCAATCATCGAATCTGGCCGCACCGACATCGAAGTCGTCGCAATCAACGATCTTGGCCCTGTTGAAACCAACGCCCACCTTTTGCGCTTTGACAGCGTGCATGGCCGTTTTCCGGCAACTGTCACCACCACCGAAAACAGCATTGACGTGGGCCGCGGCCCAATCCGCGTAACCGCGATCCGCAATCCTGCTGATTTGCCATGGTCCGATGTTGATGTGGTCATGGAGTGCACAGGCATTTTCACATCCAAAGAAGCGTGCCAAGCCCACCTTGATAACGGGTCCAGCCGCGTTCTGATTTCCGCGCCCGGAAAAGACGCCGACAAAACCATCGTTTACGGTGTGAATGACGACCAGCTGACAGCCGACGACATCGTCGTGTCAAACGCGTCCTGCACAACCAACTGCCTGGCCCCAGTTGCCAAGGTTCTGAACGACAGCGTCGGCATCACCAAAGGCTTTATGACAACGATCCACAGCTACACAGGCGACCAGCCGACGCTTGATACGATGCACAAAGATTTGTATCGCGCCCGCGCTGCTGCCCTGTCCATGATCCCGACATCCACGGGTGCGGCCAAGGCCGTGGGTCTCGTTCTGCCAGAACTTGACGGCAAACTGGATGGCGTCGCAATCCGCGTGCCAACACCGAACGTGTCCGTGGTTGACCTGACGTTTGAAGCGTCAAAGAACACGACAGTCGAAGAAGTGAACGCCGCGATCATTGCCGCCGCTGACGGCCCATTGAAAGGTGTGCTTGCTTACACCGATCTGCCGATGGTCAGCTGTGATTTCAACCACGATCCGCATTCATCTACGTTCCATCTTGACCAGACAAAGGTTCTGGATGGCAACATGGTGCGTATTTTGGCGTGGTATGACAACGAATGGGGTTTCTCTAACCGCATGGGTGACACAGCTGTTGCGATGGCCAAGTTCCTTTAACTCAATACCAAACTGAAAAATACAAAGGCGCTGTCATATTCTGACGGCGCCTTTTGCTATGCACTGGGTGCATTGCGGGTAGTATGAGCCAGCATTTGTTTACGATAGGAAACAGGCGTAGTTGGTCGGCAATTCACTCGGTTATACCCAAAAGGGAACGCACAATGACACTGTTGACCAAAATCATCGCGACACTGACAACGCCAAAGCCACAAATGATGCTCAAGGCTGCTGTTACACCAGCAGACGCGGCACGCATCGCAGGCAGCTGCCTTTACAGCTAACTCCGTAGCTTTGACAAAAGCGCGTCTTTGACGCGGGATGGGACAAATTTGGTCACATCCCCGTCTAGGCGCGCAATCTCTTTCACGAGCTTGCTGGCAATCGCCTGGTTTTTGGCGTCTGCCATCAAAAACACCGTCTCAATCGCATTATCCATTGACCGGTTCATGCCAACCATTTGAAATTCATACTCAAAATCCGCAACCGCCCGAAGGCCGCGGATGATGACCGTGGCCCCCACATCGCGGGCGCAATCGATCAGCAGGTTTTCAAACGGGTGCACAACGACCTCACAGCCGACCTCTGCGCCCAAGGGCACGCATTCCGCCTCCACCATCGCGACCCGTTCTTCCAGATCGAACAACGGCCCCTTTCCGTGGTTGATCGCAACGCCAATAACCAAACGATCAACAAGCGTGCACCCGCGCCGAATAATGTCCAAATGCCCGTTGGTTACAGGGTCAAATGTTCCAGGGTAAAGTCCAACACGCATCGTGCACCTCATTTTCGTTTTGTTGGTGGCACGCAACAATATTGCGCCATGAATTACAAGGGCTAGTGCCCCATGATCATGCCTTCAAGCGCGTCTTTTTCCATCGACAATTCCGACAGGCGGGCCTTCACCACATCACCGATCGAAATCAGGCCAATCATTGCCCCATCATCCATGACGGGCATGTGGCGGAACCTGCCTTTTGTCATCATTGCCAAGACACCATCAGCGGTATCACCGGACCCGCATGTCACCAATTTCGATGTCATAATCTTGGACACAGGCTCTGCCATCAACGACACACCATGTCGTCCGATTTCACGCACAATATCACGTTCCGACAAAATACCGTCTAGCGCACCATCAGACTTGGAAACCACCAAGGTCCCGATCCGTTTTTCTGACAAAATGCCAATCGCTTCTGAGATCGTGGCATCAGGCCTAACAGCGATCACACCGGTCTCAGCTTTGGATTTCAAAATTTGGGAAACAATCATCGGCACGCTCCTTTGGCGATTATCCGGGCCTTAAGTGTCTCAAACTAAAGGCGCATCTGTCAAGCGGGCGGTGTTCTCCAGTGTTTCGACCTGCGATTTCAGCCCGACAACCAATGCGCTGGCAAACCGTGACAGGCGTTCTGATTGTTGATCGGTGGCGTGGCGCACAAGGTAAAACGACCGCGTCAATGCAAACTCATCCGTCAAAACGCGGGTCAGCTCAGGCGCTGCAGGCAACGCAAAATCATGCACGATACCAACACCCGCACGCCGCAGCATTTGCATCTGCACTGCCACAGAATTGGAGGCAAGCTGCACCCCCGCACGCCCCAAATCACCTAAGTAATCCAGTTCTTTGTCAAAAATCATATCAGGGATATAGCCAACAATGGCCCGACTGCTCAGATCAGCCCGTGTGCGGATTGGTGGCGCATCCTTTCGCGTCGCAAGATGCAGTTGGTAATCTGTAATCTTTTGCACAGTCAAACGCCCTGCCGCGGGCGGGCTGACCGTGATCGCCATGTCTGCTTCCCTTCGGGACAGGTTCACAACCCTCGGCAACGCCAGTATCTGCACCTCTAGATCTGGGTTGGCGGCCTGAATATCCGCGCAAACCTGCGGCAACAGAAAATTCGCAGCCCCATCAGGCGCACCAATGCGGATTTGGCCAGACAATGTCCCGGCCCCCTGCCCTGTATCCACAGCGGCAGCAAACGCAGCCTCCGCCTCTGCCGCGCGATCACGCATCTTTGCACCCAGATCGGTCAGCGCATACCCTTGGGGGGATTTCACAAAAAGCGCCGCACCTATCACCGCTTCCAACCTTGCAATGCGGCGCCCCAATGTCGCGGGGTCCATTTTCAATGCGGGCGCTGCTGCGGTGAGACCTTCGGCGCGGGCCACCGCCAAAAAGACGCGCATATCATCCCAATTCATTCCAGCACCCCTATTTTTGCAAAATGATTTTGGCATATTGACGCTTTTACGAACAAAACCGCAAGACTATGATGCCGACAAACAGCTTCGGAGGATCCCATGCAAGAACTGACCCACTATATCAACGGCGCCCACGTCAAAGGCACATCAGGCCGCTTTGCCGACGTATACAACCCAGCCACGGGTGACGTGCAGGCCAAACTGCCGCTTGCCAACGCCGCCGAAATGGACACCGCCGTTCAGGCCGCCGCAGCCGCGCAACCCGCATGGGCCGCCACAAACCCACAGCGCCGCGCACGTGTAATGATGAAGTTTGTTGGTCTTTTGAACGACAACATGGACAAACTGGCCGAAGCGTTATCGCGCGAACACGGCAAGACCCTGCCCGATGCCGCAGGTGACATTCAGCGCGGGCTTGAAGTTGTTGAATACTGCATCGGTGCGCCCGAGATGCTGAAAGGCGACTATACCGACAGCGCGGGCCCCGGCATTGATATGTATTCCATGAAACAGGCGCTTGGCGTTTGTGCTGGCATCACGCCGTTCAACTTTCCTGCCATGATCCCCATGTGGATGTTCGCGCCAGCCATCGCGTGTGGCAACGCATTCATCCTCAAACCGTCCGAGCGTGACCCCTCTGTGCCACTGATGCTGGCCGAACTGATGGAAGAAGCAGGCCTTCCAAAAGGTATCCTTCAGGTCGTGAACGGGGACAAAGAAGCGGTAGACGCGATCCTTTATCACGACACGATCCAGTCCGTCGGCTTTGTCGGGTCCACTCCGATCGCGGAATACATCTATGGCACAGGCTGTTCGCAGGGCAAACGCGTGCAATGTTTCGGCGGCGCGAAAAACCACATGATCATTATGCCAGACGCCGACCTGGACCAAGCCGCCGATGCGTTGATTGGTGCAGGATACGGTGCGGCTGGCGAACGCTGCATGGCGATCTCCGTGGCTGTCCCAGTTGGCAATGAAACCGCTGACAAGCTGATCGAAAAATTGGTTCCGCGGATCGAGGCACTAAAAGTCGGCCCCTACACATCCGGCAATGACGTGGACTACGGGCCCGTTGTGACTGCTGCGGCGAAACAAAACATCCTTGGACTGGTGCAAACGGGCATCGACCAAGGCGCGAAGCTGGTCGTCGATGGACGTGATTTCAGCCTGCAAGGATATGAAGACGGCTTCTTTGTCGGCGCGCATCTGTTCGACCACGTGACCAAAGACATGGACATCTACAAAAAGGAAATCTTTGGCCCTGTTTTGTCATGCGTGCGTGCGAATGACTATGAAGAAGCACTTGGCCTTGCGATGGACCACGAATATGGCAATGGCACCGCGATCTTTACCCGCGATGGAGATACGGCGCGTGATTTCGCCAATCGGATCAACATCGGCATGGTTGGTATCAACGTCCCGATTCCAGTGCCGCTGGCCTACCACACCTTTGGCGGCTGGAAAAAGTCGGCCTTTGGTGATCTCAATCAACACGGGCCCGACGCCTTCAAATTTTACACCCGCACCAAGACGATCACTTCGCGCTGGCCGTCAGGGATCAAAGAGGGTGGCGAATTTAATTTCAAAGCAATGGAATAAAAATGCAGGGCGGGTGAAACTTAAATCGCCCGCCTTACGTTGTTATAGGGAACGCGGCGCAGATCAGGGTCGCATAAACTAGTATAAAGGAATTTTTTGATGACACATCCAACACGCCGTGACGCGCTTCGCCTTGGTGCAGCTCTTGTTGCCCTGCCCCTGACCGCAGCGGTCGCCCGCGCTGACGGCCACGCCACGACACACACCGTTGTGATCAAAGATTTCGCATTCAATCCAGCCAACATCACCATCAAAGTCGGTGATACTATCACTTGGGTCAACGAAGATGGTGCGCGTCACTCCGCAACCGACCTGAACAAGGCGTTCGACACCGGCCTTTTGGCCAAAGGTGAAGAAGCAAGCCTGACATTTGGTGGCAAGGGTTCATTCAACTACCGCTGCACACCCCATGGCAACATGCGCGGCACGATCACGGTCGAATAAGCAACCCACAGACCCATTCAAAAGGCCCGCCAAATTGGTGGGCCTTTTTTACGTGACCTCTCCATTTCGCATGTCTAGTATCTGAACAAGCGTTCATTTACTGACGAGGCTGCAATGGATTTCGCCCTTTCCGAAGAACAAACCGCCATATTTGATATGGCCCAAGCGTTTGGTGCTGAACATATCGCGCCGTTTGCACGACAGTGGGAAGCTGATGAGTGCATCCCAAAGACCCTATGGCCGCAAATAGCAGAGCTTGGTTTTGGCGGCCTTTACGTCAGCGAAGAAAATGGCGGCACGGGCCTTTCACGACTTGATGCGACGCTGGTTTTCGAAGCCCTATCAATGTCATGCGCATCAGTTGCGGCCTTCCTTTCGATCCACAATATGTGCGCCAAGATGATCGACAGCTACGGCAGCGATGAATTGCGCGCGCGGATGCTTCCCAAGGCGCTGACGATGGAAACCGTATTATCCTATTGCCTGACAGAACCGGGTTCTGGTTCGGACGCGGCGGCGCTCAAGACCCGCGCAACCCTGACAAACGAAGGCTATAGCCTGACAGGAACCAAGGCGTTTATTTCAGGTGGTGGCTATTCTGACGCCTACATTGTTATGGCCCGCACAGGCGATGACGGTCCCAAGGGGATCAGCGCCATGTTGGTTGAAGACGGAACCGACGGCCTGTCATTCGGCGGGCTCGAGGATAAAATGGGCTGGCGATCACAACCAACACGCCAAGTCCAGTTGGACAATTCAAACATTCCAGCAGCGAATTTGCTAGGGGAAGAAGGAAAAGGTTTCACTTATGCGATGAAGGGACTTGATGGCGGACGCTTGAATATCGCCGCCTGTTCGCTGGGTGCTGCGCAATCGGCGCTAAATCAAACCCTTACCTACATGAATGAACGCAAGGCATTTGGAAAATCTATCGACCAATTTCAAGGGCTTCAGTTCCGACTGGCCGATATGCAGATCGAAATGGAAAGCGCCCGCACCTTCCTGCGCCAAGCAGCTTGGAAGCTCGACACTGGTGCTGCTGATGCATCCACATTCTGCGCAATGGCAAAAATGCTTTGCACAGAGGTGGGCAGCCGCACAGCAGACCAATGCCTGCAACTGCATGGCGGATACGGATATTTGGGCGACTACGGGATCGAGAAAATCGTGCGCGATCTGCGCGTGCATCAAATCCTCGAAGGGACCAATGAAATCATGCGCATGATCACCGCCCGAAGCATGATTTCATGACGGACATTCTCATTCGCAAACAGGGTCGCGCGGGTCTGATAACGCTGAACCGCCCCCAAGCATTGAACGCGTTGACATGGGACATGTGCCTCGCGATCGAGACAGCCCTTGATGATTGGCGACATGACCCTGATGTCGCTCTGATCGTGATCGATGGTGCGGGCGACCGTGCATTCTGTTCTGGAGGCGACATTGCCGACATGTATGCCAGCGGGCAAAACGGTGATCTGGACTATGGACGACGGTTCTGGCGTGATGAATATCGCCTGAACAGCAAAATTGCGCATTACACCAAACCAATCGTGACGTTTCTGCATGGTTTCACGATGGGCGGTGGTGTTGGTGTGGGTTGCCATGCCAGTCACCGCATCGTTTGCGAAAACAGCCAAGTCGCCATGCCAGAATGCACGATTGGTTTGGTCCCCGATGTCGGTGGAACGTATCTTCTGGCCCGCGCACCGGGTTTGACGGGCACATATCTGGGCCTGACAGGTGCGCGCATGGACGCTGGAAACGCAATTTACGCAGGCTTTGCCGATATGTTCGTGCCGCAGTCGGAATGGACGGCGGTTAAAACCGCGCTTTTGGACGGTGACACTAATGTCATCCCGAACCACCCTGCCCCATCAGCCAGCCACGCAGATCAACAAACCGAAATTCTGGCCGCGTTCCAAGGGCAATCCCTGTCCGAAATTTTGGGCAATGGCCCAACAGACTTGCACAAGTCAGTGCATCGCAATTCCCCGCTTGCCATGGCCTGCGCCGTGCAAATGATTAATCAGGCCCGCAACGGCGGGACAATCGACGATGCATTGCGGCAGGAATACAGGTTTACCCACCGCGCTGTTGCCTCATCTGATTTCATCGAAGGCATCCGCGCTGCAATCATCGACAAAGATCGTGCACCGCAATGGCAAGCACTGACCGATGACAAAATCGCCAAAATGATCGCCCCCTTGGGTGACCTAGAGCTCGACCACACAGGAGAAATCGCATGAAGATCGGATTTATCGGACTGGGGAACATGGGTGCGCCCATGGCAAGAAATCTGATCGCCGCAGGGCATGACGTAGCTGGATTTGACACAGCGGCTAAACCTGACGGGATCACGCTTGTCGATACCGCCGTCGCCGCTGTCGATGATGCGGATGTGGTTATTACGATGCTGCCGAATGGAGCGATATTGCAATCTGTCGCCGCACAAATTCACCCCGCGATGAAACAGGGCGCCGTGCATTTGGATTGCTCCACCGTAGATGTCGAAAGCGCGAGGATCGTTTCGCAAGCTGCTGAAAATGCAGGACTTATGAGCGTTGACGCCCCCGTATCTGGTGGTATTGGCGGTGCGACGAACGGCACGCTCACATTTATGGCGGGCGGTGCTGTTGATGCCTTTGGAAAAGTTGCACCTCTGCTTGATGTGATGGGGCAAAAGGCAGTGCATTGCGGCCCAAGCGGCAACGGCCAAGCCGCGAAAATCTGCAATAACATGATCCTTGGCGTGACGATGATCGCCACCTGCGAGGCATTCGTTCTGGCCGACAAACTGGGCCTCGACCGTCAGGCGATGTTCGATGTGGTCAGCACGTCGTCGGGGTATAGCTGGACAATGAACGCCTATTGCCCCGCCCCGGGGGTCGGTCCCGTATCCCCCGCAGACAATGATTACACGCCAGGTTTCGCCGCCGAACTGATGCTGAAAGACCTAAACCTAAGCCAAATGGCAGCAGACGCCGCTGATGCCGATACACCAATGGGGGCGGCGGCAACTGCGCTATACCAGGCATTTGTCGAGGATGAAGATGGTTTGGGCCAAGACTTTTCCGCGATGCTGCCTCGATTTGAAAAACGCAGGCGCAATGCCTGATGCAGACCGATTTCGCCCAGTTCACCCATGATCTAACTTATCAGGACCTGCCTGATGCGGTGCTTGGGGTGTTGCGGCGGTCCCTATTGGACACGATTGGCGTTGCGGCGATTGGGTCAACATCTGAAATGGCGGCCATCGCAACACAAGTCGCCCCGATCATCGGCGGCGCAGGCGCAAGCAACGCGCGGATATTGATCAACGGCACCGAAGTCAGCACGACAGCTGCGGCAATGGCCGGTGCGATGACCATAGACAGCATCGACGCACATGACGGCACATCGCCGTGCAAGGGCCACGCCGGATCAGCCGTATTCCCTGCGTTATTCGCTTTTGCTGATGGGCTCGATCTAACAGGCGCGCAATTCGCAACACTTCTGGCCGCCGCATATGAGGTGTCATATCGGGCGGGGCTTGCGCAACATGCGACCTGTGCCGACTACCACACGTCAGGCGCTTGGACGGCCGTTGGCGTGGCCGCAGCCTATGCAAAGGGACTTGGCGGGGACATCAACGTCATACGACAAGCCGCTGGAATTGCTGAATATCACGGGCCACGCAGTCAAATGATGCGTTGTATTGACCACCCGACAATGGTGCGTGACGGGGTTGGATGGGGTGCGCCCTCTGGCGTCGCCGCGGCGTATCTTGCTCAGGCCGGCTTTACCGGTGCGCCAGCCTTGACCTGTGAAGATGCGCCATTGTTCTGGCAAGATTTAGGTCAAAACTGGCGTTTGGTTAGCGACACGCATTACAAACCATACCCCTGTTGCAGATGGGCGCACCCCTCCATCGACGGGGCGGCTGCATTGATGAAACAGCACAAATTGCACCACACAGACGTGGCAAAGGTAACAATCAAAACATTCCACAATGCCACACGATTGGCTGGCCAAACGCCCCAAACCGCCGATGAATTTGCCTATGCAATCGCGTTTCCAGTGGCCACGATGATCGTGCGCGGTCAAATTGGCGTGCCCGAACTGGCGCCTGCCGCGTTGCACGACCCGGACATATTACGCATTTCTCGCAACACCCATCTGATTGACGATCCACATTTGACAAAAATCAGCGAGGGGAAACGGTGGGCCGAGGTTACAATCGCAACAACGGACGGACGGCAGTTATGCGATCAACCGCGCACGCCGCGCGGCGATACCGATATGCCGCTAACCGACAGTGAAATTTCCGAAAAATTCCACCTGTTTGCTGATCCCGTGCTTGGCACGTCCCGCGCCAATCAAATCGCGGAGCTTGCATCTTCGTTTGACCAACTCAACGCATCCGATTTCAAGCGACTGCTTGATCTGTGCCTTACGCCCCCTTTGGCGCAAGCATAGCAGCAAGGTAATGCCCCGTGTGGCTGCCTTCGACCTTTGCCACCTGTTCAGGCGTGCCAGTGGCGACAATTTTGCCGCCGCCATCGCCGCCTTCTGGGCCAATGTCGATCACATGATCTGCGGTTTTCACAACATCAAGGTTATGTTCAATCACGACGACTGAATTGCCGTTATCAACCAATTCATGCAACACTTCCAACAACTTACGAACATCTTCAAAGTGCAAACCAGTGGTGGGTTCGTCCAAGATATAAAGCGTCCGCCCCGTCGACTGGCGGGCCAATTCCTTGGACAGTTTCACGCGCTGCGCCTCTCCGCCCGACAAGGTCGTCGCTTGCTGGCCGACCTTGATATAGCCAAGCCCGACACGCACAAGCGCGTCCATTTTTGTGCGAATTGATGGCACAGCGGTGAAGAACCCCTGCGCGTCTTCCACCGTCATATCCAGCACGTCGGCGATAGACCGACCCTTGAACTGAATTTCAAGCGTTTCGCGGTTATAACGCGCACCTTTGCACGTTTCGCAAGTCACATAGACATCGGGCAAAAAGTGCATCTCGATCTTGATAACACCGTCACCCTGACACGCCTCGCAACGGCCACCCTTGACGTTAAAGCTGAACCGACCCGGTTTGTACCCGCGCGCCTTGGATTCAGGCAGGCCCGCGAACCATTCACGGATCGGGGTAAACGCGCCGGTATATGTCGCGGGGTTGGACCGTGGGGTGCGCCCAATCGGGCGTTGGTCAATGTCGATCACCTTATCAAGATGCTCAAACCCCTTGATGGTTTCACACGGGGCGGGCGTTTGACGCGCACCGTTCAGCTTCATTGATGCGTTTTTGAACAAGGTTTCGATCGTCAGCGTCGATTTCCCGCCACCCGACACACCCGTCACGCAAACAAACTGTCCCAACGGATAGTCCACCGTCACGTTTTGTAGGTTGTTGCCTGTCGCCTTGACCACAGTCAGCTTTTTCTTGGACCCCTTGCGCCGTTTCGCAGGAATCGCAATCTCACGCGCGCCAACAAGGTATTGTCCCGTCACAGACCCAGCATCGGCCATAATGTCAGCTGGTGTGCCCTTGGACACCACCTGTCCACCGTGCACGCCCGCACCTGGACCAATGTCAAAAACATAGTCGGCCTCGCGGATCGCCTCTTCATCGTGTTCAACGACAATCACCGTATTGCCTTGGTCACGCAGGTTTTTCAGCGTCGTCAACAACCGGTCGTTATCGCGCTGATGCAAACCGATCGAAGGTTCATCCAAGACGTAAAGAACACCCTGCAAACCAGACCCGATTTGCGACGCCAACCGGATCCGCTGGCTTTCCCCGCCCGACAACGTGCCTGAATTTCGGCTAAGTGATAGGTAATCAAGCCCCACGTTATTCAAAAACCCGAGGCGTTCGCGGATTTCCTTTAGGATCGCGACAGCAATCTCATTCTTTTGTTTGGTCAAGTCGGCGGGCACGGTTGTGCACCAATCATACGCCTCTTTGATCGACATCTGCACGACTCTACCAACGTGCAAATCGCCGATCCGCACTGCCAATGCCTCTTCTCTCAGGCGGTAACCGCCGCATGTGCCGCAATGCCGGTTGTTCTGATAGTTCTCAAATTCTTCACGAATCCAGTTACTGTCGGTTTCGCGATAACGACGTTCCATGTTCGGGATCACGCCCTCGAACGCGCGCTCAACGGTGTAGACCCGACCACCTTCGTCGTAACGGAATTTGATCTCTTCCTTCCCCGAACCACGCAGGAACACTTCCTGTACCTTTGGGTCCAGCTCTTTCCAGCGGGCGTTCTTGTTGAACCCGTAATGCTTGGCGATCGCCTCAATGGTCTGCAAGAAATACGGGCTTTTGCCTTTGCGCCATGGGGCCAATGCACCATCCGCAATTTTCAGCGTCACATCGGGAACGACAAGGTTTTCATCGAAGAACAGCTCAACCCCCAAACCATCACAGCTGGGGCATGCACCAAATGGCGCGTTGAACGAAAACAGGCGCGGCTCAATTTCAGGGATCGTAAAACCACTGACGGGACAGGCAAAGTTTTCCGAAAACGTAATGCGTTCTGCATCGCCTTCCTTGGGGGCGGTTTCCAAAATCGCGATGCCGTCAGCCAGATCAAGCGCCGTGCGCAAGCTGTCAGCAAGCCGCGTTTCCAAGCCTTCGCGCACAACGATCCGGTCGACGACAACATCAATGTCATGGCGAAATTTCTTATCAAGCGTGGGTGGCTCGTCCAGTTCATAGAATTCGCCGTCCACTTTCACACGCTGAAAACCGGATTTACGCAGCTCAAGAAACTCTTTGCGGTATTCACCCTTACGGTCTCGGATGATCGGGGCCAGCAAATAACCGCGCGTCCCCTCTTCCAATGTCATGATCCGGTCGACCATATCCTGTACCTGCTGCGCTTCAATTGGCAGGCCAGTCGTGGGGGAATATGGCGTGCCGACACGGGCGAACAGCAGACGCAGATAGTCGTAGATCTCGGTGATTGTACCCACGGTCGAGCGCGGGTTTTTCGACGTCGTCTTTTGCTCAATCGAAATGGCGGGGCTTAGACCAGAAATATGGTCCACGTCCGGCTTTTCCATCATATCAAGGAACTGACGCGCATAGGCTGACAGGCTTTCGACATAGCGCCGCTGCCCTTCTGCATAGATCGTGTCGAACGCAAGGCTGGATTTACCTGACCCCGACAGGCCAGTAATCACGACCAGCTGATCACGCGGAATATCCACGTCGATGTTCTTGAGATTGTGTTCGCGCGCGCCGCGCACTTCGATGTTCTTAAGCTCGGCCATTATGCCCCCCAGCAGGTGTTCCCTACCAGATAGTGGCATCGACAGGGATCGCCACCCTAAATAGGGAACATTGCCAGAACATGCGAGAATTATTTACGCGGCGCGGCGGATTACATGTGAATGACGCGACCATACGCGTCCAGGACGCTTTCGTGCATCATTTCGGACAGCGTTGGATGTGGGAAAACCGTGTTCATCAGGTCTTCTTCGGTGGTTTCTAGCTGACGGCCAACAACATAGCCTTGGATCAACTCCGTGACTTCTGCACCAATCATATGCGCACCCAAAAGCTCGCCTGTTTTAGCGTCGAAAATGGTTTTGACCATGCCTTCCGGTTCGCCCAATGCGATAGCCTTGCCGTTGCCGATGAAAGGGAAGCGGCCGACTTTAATGTCGAAACCCAATTCTTTTGCTTTCGCTTCGGTATAGCCGACAGATGCGACCTGTGGGTGGCAATATGTGCAGCCCGCGATGCTTTCAGGTTTAACGGGATGGGCATGTTTGCCCGCGATCAATTCGGCAACCATGACACCTTCGTGGCTGGCCTTATGCGCAAGCCATGGGGCACCCGCGATATCGCCGATCGCATAAACTCCGTCGACACCTGTGCGGCAGAATTCATCCGTGACAACGTGGGTCCGGTCGATCTTGACGCCCGCGTCCTCAAGGCCAAGGTTTTCGACGTTCCCAACGATACCAACCGCCGAAATCACAGTATCGAAATCCTCTTTGACAACTTTGCCGCCAGTTTCGATATGCGCAGTCACCTTGCCCTTGCCGCGATCAAGCTGTTTGACCATGGATTTTTCCATAATCTTCATGCCCTGTTTGACGAATTGCTTTTTCGCAAACGCCGAGATTTCAGCATCTTCCACAGGAAGCACGCGGTCCATCACCTCAACCACGGTCGTATCCGCGCCCAAGGTATTGTAAAAGCTAGCAAATTCGATACCGATCGCACCCGAACCGATCACCAATAGCTTCTTTGGCATCCGCTTGGGTGTCAGCGCGTGTTTATACATCCAGACCAGATCGCCGTCCGCCTCAAGCCCTGGCAATTCGCGCGCACGTGCGCCCGTTGCCAAAACGATATTCTTGGCTGTCAGCTCCTCTGATCCCTTGTCGGTTTTCACTGCAACCTTGCCTTTTCCAGCAAGGCGCGCTTCACCCATAAAGGTCGTAACTTTGTTTTTCTTCATCAGATGCGCAATGCCGCCGGACAGCTGGCCTGCGACCTGACGGCTGCGTTTCACCACTGCATCAAGGTCATAGCCGATGCCATCGGCCTTAAGACCAAATTCCTTAGCGCGATGCATCAGGTGAAAAACCTCGGAGGAACGCAGCATCGCTTTGGTCGGGATACAGCCCCAGTTCAGGCAAATGCCACCCATATGTTCGCGTTCAACAATCGCGACCTTCAGCCCCAGCTGCGCGCCCCGAATTGCGGCAACATAGCCGCCCGGTCCTGCGCCAATCACAATCAGATCAAAACTTTGCGTCGCCATGAATCATCCTCCAGAAATCGAATTAGTTTGATGTTAAACTAAATCCAAACGAACCTCTAGTGACGTTGGGGCATGGCTGCTATGGGGATGATGCAACGCTCTTTGTGCCCTTTTGGGGGGCTAGAACCACGCAATTTCGACCACTTGCCTTAGCTTTATAAAGCGCCTCGTCCGCTTGCTTTAACAAAACCTGCGGTGACAAACCGTGATCAGGGTATGTCGAAACGCCGGCCGAAATCGTCACCTTTGGCAGGGCGCCGTGCACATATCGCACCTGCGTTGATGCAATCTCTTCTCTAATCTGGTTTGCGATGACTTTGGCCGATTTTAATGAACACTCTGGCAGTATAACTGCAAATTCCTCGCCACCCATTCGGCATGCGACCCCGTCTTCCGGAATGACAGCCAACAATTTTTCTGAAATTGCCTGCAAAACAACATCACCTGCGTCATGTCCGTGGTTGTCATTAAACGATTTGAATTTGTCAGCATCGAACGAGATCAAGCTAAACTTTTCTTTTGAGCTGCTTGAGCCGATCAACAATCGCCGCATCGCATCAATGAAATAGCGACGGTTATAAAGCCCCGTCAGCGGATCACGGATTGATCTGGCATGCAGCTCATCGCGCAATTTCACATTCGCGATTGCCATCGAAATATGTTCACCACATCGGATCGCAAACGCCTGCGGGTCCAAAATATCAAGCCCCGTGTCATCCAATTCGAATTGGATGTGAAGCAACCCGACAGTGTCACCATGCGCAATGATCGGGACGCAAATATATTTATTTTCAACATCATGGCCCTGCCCGCGCACATGGTCGCACAGAAAACTAAGCGTTTCGGGATCGTATTGATAGCTGCGGCCGCGGCGCAACGCCCAACAGCCATCAGGGGCCATTTGCGCAAGCGGATCGGGATGGGCCCAATGGCACGCCCCCTCCAGAACATCACGCGAATTGGAATAAACGAGCAATTCACCCTTGGTTTGAGGCAGCAGCTTGCTCATGAACGTCTGCACAATCTCGAACAATTCCTGAAGCGTTTTGCACGACTGCAACCATTCATCTAACTGGCTCAGCATATGCGCTTCTTTTTGGCGGCATCTTTCCTTTTGCAAAACATCATGGGCGCGTTTTTCCGATAGCGCGGCCTCCTCGATTGCGCTGGCGAGTTTTGCCGCGACGCTACGCGCCTCTGTCACATCTGTGAATGTCACGACATAGCCACCCCCTCTTGATGGGCGCGCGTTCGTGCTGACGATCCGTCCCGAAGGAAGTTTGCGGTCAAAAGAAAACGATTTATGCGACTTGAACCTATTGCTTGCCGCGTCGCGGGCCGCTTTGTCGAATTCACCGCGGTTCATGGCAAGTTCCAAAAACTTGGATCGTTCTGTCCCGATGCCAATATCGTCGCCCGTCAGTTCCAGAACATCGAAAATGCGAGTGTTGTGCAGTTCGCACACACCATCAGCGGACCACACGATAATCCCCTGCTCCATGATATTCATAATCTGCATCGCCAGATTTGGCGGTGCTTTTTGCGGTGCCACGTCCCCTTCCAACAACCAGCTTTTGCGCGGGGACGGGGTATCGGCTTGCACGTTCATTGTTACCTCTGGATCAGTTCAGACCCTCAATAACGGCTGCAAGTGAGTGAACAGTTAATACCCCCTAAGAGGCCGCATTTTCCATTTCCGCCCGAAATAGCGCGCCATAGCCACCGTCATCCATGAACTGTTGCTCCGCAGGCGTCATAGACCGACCAAGTGCGGCGTTCCGATAAGGAAACCGCCCAAATTTACGGATAATGGCGCGGTGCACACGCGCGTGATGCAGCGTGCTTTCGCCCGTGTCCGGCAGACGTGAATGGATCAAACGCACCGCACGATCCTGATCGACCAGATTTTCGGAATGCATCAGCGGCATATAGAAAAACTGACGCGCTGGTTCACTGATCTGGCGGTCCCATTCGCGGTCGATCGCCACCTTTGCCGCGGCGCGAGCCGCCTTATCAGATGCAAACGCGCGGGCATCATCGCGGAACATGTTACGGGAAAACTGATCCGTCAGGATAACATAGGCCAATGTGCCCGCAGGGTCGGTAAGCCAAAGCCCA
Organism: Yoonia sp.; assembly: GCA_965656885.1. Classification (GTDB taxonomy): domain Bacteria; phylum Pseudomonadota; class Alphaproteobacteria; order Rhodobacterales; family Rhodobacteraceae; genus Yoonia. The sequence continues at coordinate 149,832 of CBFHME010000005.1, read as the reverse complement.
CATGCCCCAAGCTGGCTACGCTCCCAAGTGAATTCGAACTTGTCGCGGATATCATCATCCAGCGCCTTATCGCCGCGATACCATCCATCGGGCCCAACCTCATCCAGCCAATAGCTTAGGATGTCATCTGATTGCTTCACTGTCTCCGCCTCCCAAAGACACTTCTTAATTCAAACCTACAGATATGAGCTTATCTGACAATAGGTTGCATTTAAGTTGATCCATTTTCATCGTCGACCGCCTCTTCTTCGGCCTCGACATAATACTCTTGTGCAACTTCTGCGACGATCGGCGTGGATGTCGCTGAAATCGCTGCATAAGAAACCGCATCTTCAACGTCGATGTCAGAGCGGCTCCGGCGGGTCATCCGGTAGGCAGCATATGCGCCCATAAGCAGCATCAAAACGGCCGAGAACATCCAAAAACCATTGGCGCCAAACGTGTCCATCATCCAACCCACAACAAGTGGTCCCGCAATGGCCCCGATCCCGTTGATAAACAGCAATCCACCTGATGCAGCGGCCATGTCCTCGCGTTCAAGGTAATCGTTGGTATAGGCAATCAGAAGCGCATAAAGCGGGTTCGACGTGCCACCCAGAATGGCCGCGCTGATAAGAATGACGGCAAAGTTGCCTGGAATGAAATACGCAACCAACGCGCCAAGCCCGCCGATCACACCAACCACCAAAATCAGAATGCGGCGATCAAGACGATCCGACAGCCAGCCAATAGGATATTGCGCCACCAATGCCGCGACATAAATCACAGACACAAAAAGCGAAATCTGGCTAACGCTAAGCCCGACACGCGCGCCATAAATGGCCGACATACCAAATTGCGCCGAAAAGATGCCCCCAAGCAGAAACATACCAACACAGCCCAAGGGCGACGTGTCCACAAGTTGCCGGATCGTCATCGGTTTGGTCTGCGCAAATTGCGGCATCGGACGGATCGACAAAAGGATCGGAGCAAAGGCCAGCGACACGAAAATCGACGGGATAATGAACAGGATATAGCCAGAGATATCGCCTTGCGACACAATGTATTGCGCGGCCACGATGCCTGCCATTTGCACCATCAGATACAGCGACAACGCTTTGCCACGGGTTTCATTGGTGGATGCGTCATTCAACCAGCTTTCGGCCGTTACATACACGCCGCAGAAACAGAACCCGATAATCACTCGGCCAAACGTCCAAGCCCACGGATCAACTAGCATCGGATACATGATCAACACAGCAGAAATCGTCGATCCAAGTGCCGCAAACACACGCACATGACCAACACGGCGGATCAACTGGGGCGTCAGGCGCGAACTGAACAAGAAGCCGACGAAATAGGCGGACATCACAACCGAAAGTGAAAAGGTGCTGAACCCTTCCATATCGCCGCGCAGACCCAGCAACGTCCCCTGAAGACCGTTGCCGATCATCAACATGAACATGCCCAGGAACAGGGCCCACGACGCGCTCATCACTTGAAACATTGGTCTTAATCCTAACCTAACCCACAGCCCCGCTTAGCAACATTTGCGGCCCCCACAAATGCCCATCCGCGACACTTCCCCAATCTGGCACGTCGCATGGGGCGCGTCAGGGGAATAAAATCGAACCATCACCATAGGAAAAGAAGCGATATTCATTCGCGACGGCATGGGCATAGATCGCCTTAATGTGTTCCGTTCCCATTAACGCGGATACCAGCATCATCAATGTCGACTTGGGCAGGTGGAAATTTGTCATCAATCCGTCAGCCACCTGAAACGTGAAACCGGGGGTGATAAAAATGTCTGTGTCGCCTTTCCAAGGCGCGATTTCGCCGCCTTTGGACGCGCTTTCGATTAACCGCAATGCGGTCGTGCCAACGGGGATCACCCGCCTGCCTTGCGCCTTAGCTGCGGCAATCGCGGACGCGGCCTCATTTGTCACCTCGCCCCATTCAGCGTGCATTTTATGCTCGGCCACATTGTCCACCTTAACAGGCAGAAACGTTCCAGCACCCACATGCAATGTCACATAGACAAATTCGATGCCTTTTGCCGTCAGCTTGGTCAATAGATCGGTATCAAAGTGCAGCGATGCAGTCGGGGCGGCTACAGCCCCCGCGTGTTTGGCCCATTGGGTTTGGTAATCCGTCTTATCGGCCTCATCCGCTGGGCGCTTGGCCGCGATATAGGGCGGTAAGGGCATCGCACCGACCGCGTTCAAAGCCGCATCAAAATCATCGCCGTTGAGGTTGAACATCAACCGCGCCTGTCCGTCCGCTCGCGATACCACCGTCGCCCGCAGATCATCCGAGAAAACAATCTCCTCGCCGTCGCGCACCTTTTTCAGCGGCTTCACAAGTGCGCCCCATGTCCCGTCAGCCGCGGGATCAAGCAGCGTCACATCCATTTTGGCGGCTGTTGGACCGGTTTCACCGACACGGTGGCGCAGACCAAACAGACGGGCTGGAATAACTTTCGTGTCGTTCAGCACCAGCACATCGCCTTTGCGCAAGACATCCACCAGATCCGCAACATGGGCATCAGTGATCGTATCGCCTTGGGCCACCAACAGCTTGGCCGCAGTGCGCGGTGTCATCGGGCGCACCGCGATCAAATGCTCGGGCAAGTCAAAATCGAAATCGGACAGCTTCATTGTGTTACCTGTGGAGGTGGGCGGCGGAATATTTCGCGAAACATCCCCGGCGTAAATGCGGACAGCGGATTGACGGACACGGACGGCGCACTTGCAGCCCCTGTCAAATTGAAATTGAAGCCGATCAATCCCTCACCTTTGCGGGTAAAAATGGAACCGATCCCGTTCAAAAGATAGAACGGCGACACCACGCCTTGGAAATCAACCTGCTTGCTGGCGAGCGTGTAAATCCCATCCAGCGAAATGCCAAGCCCCGGACCAACCGCACTGGATTGGGTCACAACCACTTGGGTCGGGGTCAGACGGAATGTGGCGTCCACCTCATCAAATGCCAATCCCTGCCCGTCCAACTGACGCAGTAGACCCACCACGCTAATCGAATCCAACAAGGCGGCCATCGCAGGGGCATCGCGCACCCGCAATCCACGCACGGATAGCGCCCCATCAAATGTGCCAGCCCCGCCCGTCGGGGTCAGCGTCACATCCAGCGCGCCACCAACACCGTTTTTGACAAAACCAGCCGCAGCCACAGCGCCACCCGCGTCATCCGATCGCAACCTGATTGCAGATCGGCCATTCTGCGGAACGACAGTTCCGACGATGCGCGGGCCGCCATTCACAAGGCCCGAAAATTCGCCCGACAGACTAGCGCCACCAGCAAAATCCCCCCTGAAATTATGCAATGTGATCCCTTCGGTAATCTGTAACCGGTCCAACCGCAGGGCCAAGGGGCCACTTTGCCCCCCCGCACCAAATGCAGCACCGCGCAGATCGAGCCGCCCCGTTGGTATCGTCACGCCGACAGGCCGCCCACGCCCACGCCCGCGCACCGTCACAGGCGCGTTTAACCAATTCCCGATACGAAGCTGTGTGAACTCTGCGCGATCCATCGTGCCATCACTGTTCATTGTGACAGCGCCCTTGGCAGACAGCCCGCCGCCAGAAATCTCAAGCCGGTCAATTTGCGGCACAGGGCCAAGCGCGCCCGCCACAATCAATTCACCCCCCGATGATGGCCCCTTGCGCCACCCGACCGCTGGCAAAGCAACCGCAATACCGCGCAAGTTCGAGGTCAGCGAAAACGCAGGGGCACGGCCTTTTTGCAGATCAACGGTCAAATTGCCCTGCCCCGCGCCTGCAACCGATCCCGGCGGAAGCGCAATGTTGAATGTCTCCAAAAATCTGGGCGAAAGCGCGATTGTGGCTTCCAGCCGGCTTTTGCCCGCAAGTTCCGGCCCGATCCGTTGCGACCAAGCACCGTCAACAGCAATGCCATCCACCGTAGCGGGGCCAGCAATACGCACCAGTTCAGGCGTCGCGGTCAGGCGCAATTGATTGGCGCGCAGATCGCGGTCTTTGATAATTGTATCGCTTTGCAGATCCAGCAGTCGGGCGGAAAAATCATATGCAATGTCTGATCGCGGAACAGCTTTGCGCAGGGGGAATGTGACCTGCCCCGCAACCTGCGCGCGGCCAGTGGCGATATCGACACCCCTGCCCGCTTTGGTCATGACGCGAAACGGCTCTTGATCCAAAAGCGACAGGGCCGCTGTGACCGAACTGTTCAGCTTCAGGTCAAGTTCGGCCAATGATCCCGGAACGCGCGTGTCGGTCACGATAAAGGTGCTGCCAGACAGATCCGCAGCGCCGCCCGATGGTGCAGACACCGTGCCACGATCAAGGGATAAGATCAGTTGATTATCTTGCAACGATGCAATCCCGGCCCCGCCTTGGATCGGTGGGAACGCCTTTAGGTATTTGACAGTGGCGCCATCGAAATCAAACTGCGTGGCCATCACTGGCCTTTGAGCCTGCTCGAACCGGATACCAAATTGCGCGTCGCGGATTGTGCCCGCGCTGACATTGTTCGCAAGCCATGCCCTGCTCTTTGGCTTCATGCCTTGCGGCCACAGTGCCGTGAAACGTGTCGCCTCAATTTGATCTGCATGCGCATCAAGCGCGACTTTCCAACCGTTTTCCGTGGCCTCAGCACGCCCCGAGGCTGTCAAACGTGTTTCACCATCCACTAATGCCAACTGTCCAAGATCAACGGCGAAGGGCCGGAACCGCATCCGCATGTCGACGGATATTGGCGGCAGTGCCAAACCTGCCTCATAAATCGGTCCAGCGGCCAATGATGCCTGCGGGAATGAAAACTGCGCCACAAGACCTTTTGGAACACCATCGACAATATCGCGCAGATACGCTTCGCCCGATGCCTCAAACTGACCAGCCGCCGCGTCTACACTGATTTGATTGAACGCAATCTGGTCGGTTGCAGGATCGTAGGTCAAATACGCCTTGGCCGCATCAAATGTCAGTGGATCAGTCGCAGCATTGGGTTGCAGCGCGCCTGCCCCCAATGACAATGTCGCGCTCAAAGGGCCAAGCGCTCCGTTTTCGTCGAACCCGGTGCGCAAGCTGGCCGTGATCGCCGCATCAACATCGGCCAACCACGCAAGCGCGGGCGTTTGGGTCGCAATGTCGTTTGCGCGCGCATTCGTCAGCGACACCCCAATGTCAGCGGTGCGCGCGCCTCTTGGGCTTTGATACGTCAGCTGAAGACGCGTAATATCCGCGCCACCCGACAGTAAAACAAAATCGCCGGACAAATCTGTCTGATCGTTGCGCAGATCCAGATCAATTTGACCGCCATCAACTGTCCAACGACGCCCCGCCTGTGCGTCAATATAATTGATGATCAATCCCGTGGCGTGGATCTGCTCGAGCGCCTCGAACACAGGGCGCCCCAGCACCTGATCACTTTGATCCAAAAGGGCCGCAAGCGATGGGGCCGTATCAAATCCCGCACCATCACCAAAATCCATCGCAACTGACCCGTCGCTTGCACGGCGCAGGTTGATTTGTGCGCCTGTCAGCGTCACATCTTGCATCAACACATCGCCCTGAAACAGCACCCCGCGTGGCGAAATACCGCCAGATACGCTTGGGATCTGTGCGATCTGGCGTCCATCCGCATCAGTGATGCGCGTATCAACTAAGCGCACGCGCGGGTGCAGGTCACGCCCGACATTGATATAAATCTCGCCAAATTGCAGCGCACCGCCGCCCATGACTTCGGCGGCACGATCCTCGATCCGCGATTTGATCCAGCCGGGTGCATTGATATCTTGGTTCACCATCAAAACTGCCGCAACGATGGCAAATAACAATGGCAGGGCCACGATCCACGCAATCGTCCGCAGCACCGCCCAAAGGCGGATCAGGGCGGATTTTGGTGCGGGATCATCTTGCATGGGTGACCTGATCGTGGATGGCTCTTTATCTTTGCCTGTGTTGGGCTAAAACAAAACCAAGAAGTCATCACAATCAGGAGTTTTCTTATGTCCAACCTAGCAATCGGTGACGCGGCCCCTGCCGTTAGCCTGCCGCGCGATGGCGGCGACATGGTCAACCTGTCTGATTTCGCGGGCCAATCGGTGGTTTTGTATTTCTATCCACGCGATGACACCCCGGGGTGCACGAAAGAGGCGATCGGCTTTACTGAAACGGCCACAGCCTTTGCCAAGTCGGGTGCGGTGGTGTTGGGCGTGTCCAAGGACACCGTGAAAAAACATGAAAAATTCGTCACCAAGCATGATCTTGGTATCGCATTGCTGTCAGACGAAAACGGCGATGTGTGCGAACGCTATGGCACTTGGGTTGAAAAATCGATGTATGGCAAAACCTATATGGGGATTGAACGGGCGACATTTCTGATCGGCCCTGACGGTAAAATCGCGCAAATCTGGCGCAAGGTAAAAGTGTCCGGTCACGTGGACGCTGTGCTTGCCGCGGTGCAAGACCTGTCATGAAACCACTGGCGGAAATGGCGCTGGACGTGCTGACAACCGCAGATGGACGCACCAAAACCGCCCTTTCGCGCGAATATGCGGCGCAATGGCAGTCGGCGCGCGCAAACGGTGAAATGCCAGCTGTCGGGAAAGCCAGCCCGCCCGACATGCCTGCGCGCCCTGATGCGCCCGCACTTCTTAGCCCGCGCGACGTGCCGCGCCGCAAACCCGGCACACCCGAAGGGCGGATCGCCATGTTGCATGCGGTGGCCCATATCGAACTGAACGCCGTTGACCTGCATTGGGATCTGATCGCGCGGTTCACAGACATCAAAATGCCCATCGGATTCTATGATGACTGGGTCAAGGCAGCAGACGAAGAATCCAAACATTTCAATCTGATGTGCGACTGTCTTGAAGCGCACGGCAGCCATTATGGGGCGTTGGACGCTCACGCCGGAATGTGGCGCGCTGCCGAAGATACTGCTGATGATTTTATGGGGCGATTGGCCGTTGTGCCGATGGTGCTAGAGGCCCGCGGATTGGACGTGACACCTGGCATGATCAAATTATTCCAGCAGGCTAAAGACACCCAAGCGATTGAGGCGCTCAATGTGATCTACGCAGAAGAAGTGCACCACGTTGCCTATGGTTCAAAATGGTTCCACTTCCTTTGCGGGCGCCATGAGCTTGACCCGACAGGCGTGTTCCACGACCTCGTGCGTAAATATTTTCACTCCGATCTCAAACCGCCGTTCAACGAAGAAAAGCGCGCCGAGGCAGGCATCCCGCCCGATTTCTATTGGCCGCTGGCAGGCGGGAAGCCGTCCTAAACCATAATTTTCGGCAAAAAGACGCCTAAGTTACTTCTTTTCATCAAAAATCAACGAATCAGTCATCCAAAAATCTTGCTTGATGGGCGCTGGCTGTCTAACACCGTGGGGCGGGTTACGGGTGTGGGAACTTGCCGCGAATTGGGACGGAACAAGGACGACAGTTTTGCGATCAAGATTGACAGCACGCGTGCACGGTTGGCTTGAAGCCCGCTTTCCTGAAAAGCGGCTTTTTTTACGGTCCGACTCTGAGACGCGTTTCATTCGTTTGAAACCTGAAACCCAGCTTGTGGCTTGGACAGGCGGCATTGTGGTTGTCGCATGGACAATTATCGCCACCGCGATCTTGTTGATGGATAGCATCGGCGCCGGAAACTTCCGCGCTCAGGCCCAACGCGACCAAATGATTTACGAACAGCGGCTGAATGCCCTGTCCACCGAACGTGATGTGCGCGCCGACGAAGCGGTCGCAGCGCAGCAGCGTTTTAATTCCGCGCTTGAACAAATCTCCATCATGCAGACAGAGCTTTTGTCGACAGAGGACCAACGCCGCGAGCTGGAAACCGGTCTGGAAGTTGTGCAGGCCACGTTGCGCGACACCATGAAAGACCGCAAAGCAGCCCAAGTGCAGATCGCAGCCCTTTCCGCAGATGGTGCCAGCGAAAACGCAACCGCCTTGTCCCAAGAGGCAACAGGCACGGTTGATTTGCTGGCCGATGCTTTGGCAGAAACCGCAGCCGAGCGTGATATGATCGCAGCCGATGCCGCGTTCGCGCTGGATCACGCTGCCGAAATGGAATTGCAGCTACGCCTGCTTGAAGAAAAGAACGACGAAATCTTCCGCCAGTTGGAAGAGGCGATGCTTGTCTCCGTAGAACCCTTGGACAAAATGTTCCGTCAGGCTGGCTTGAACCCCGACAACCTGTTGTCGGCTGTGCGCCGTGGCTATTCGGGCACTGGTGGTCCGCTGACACCGCTGCAGTTCTCGACCAAAGGTGGCGGACCTGATCCTGATGCATCACGCGCCAACGGCATCTTGAACCGCATGGATCGTATCAACCTGTACCGGATCGCCGCAGAACGCGCGCCATTCGATATTCCCGTCAAATCCAACTATCGTTTCACATCTGGTTTCGGCCAGCGCTGGGGCCGTCTGCACGCTGGCGCTGACTTTGCAGGCCCAATCGGCACGCCCATCTATGCAACCGCCGACGGCGTTGTGACCAAGGCTGGTTGGTCATCCGGTTATGGTCGCTTGATCAAGATCCAGCACGAGTTTGGGATTGAAACCCGCTATGCCCACTTGAATTCGATCAAGGTCAATGTTGGCCAAAGGGTCTCGCGCGGGCAGCGAATTGGTGATATGGGCAACTCAGGCCGATCCACCGGACCCCATCTACACTATGAAGTCCGCGTCGGTGGCGCACCCGTTAACCCAATGATTTACATAAGAGCTGGACAAGATGTTTTCTAAATCCAAAATCAACGAACCCGGCCCAAAAGCCGACGACACAGCAGCAGCAACCGCAAAACCAGCGGCCAAGCCAAGCGCCCCTGCCCCTGATTTCAAGGCAGCCGCACCAAAGGCCAAGCCAGCACCATCCGTGCTGTCGTCTGACCTATTGGTGACAGGCAACCTGAAAACAACTGGCGACATCCAGATCGAAGGTCAGGTTGACGGCGACATCCGTGCGCACCTGCTGACAGTCGGCGAAGGCGCCACAGTCAAAGGCGAAGTTGTCGCAGACGATGTTGTGGTCAATGGCCGTGTCATCGGCCGCGTGCGCGGTCTCAAGGTCCGGCTGACATCATCCGCACGTGTCGAGGGTGACATCATCCACAAGACAATCGCGATTGAATCCGGCGCCCACTTTGAAGGCTCCGTTCAGCGTCAGGACGATCCTTTGTCCACAGGCACAGGTGGCAAGGCCAAGATGCCAGCCGCTGAACCAAAGGCGTAATTCGCCCCCAAACAGTTTCAAATCGGGCGGACAGGGCAACCTGATCCGCCCTTTTTATTGCTAAGGTCTGTCATAATGTGGCCATCGGTCCATGGCACATCTGTCCGCAGATCTTTTATAGCGGACCCAATTTCATGAGCACATCTCACGACGACGACATGATCAAAGTCTTTCGCAAGACATCGGCACATCGGTTTTCGGTGCAGTTGCAGCTTGTGTTTGCTGTCATAAGTTTCATCGTCATCACCTTGGCCCATATGGTGACGCATTTTAAAACAATCTACTTTACGATTGTGTTCTATGCTTTGCCCGGGTTGCTCGTTCTTTCAGCATTACGAGAGATGGTGTTCCAGATGAAAGCCAGCAAACGCCTGCAAGATGGGCATAGCACGCATGCCCCCATCAAATCGACACGGGCTCTCACCATAGCTATCTTTGGGGGCGCTTTTGCCATCGTTTACTTGTTGATGAATGGCGGCGATCGCGTGTTGCGCGTGCTAGGCGGGCCATATCTTGTTATTGCTGTCACGCTACTGATCCCAGCCGTGCTGCTTGGGTATCGGTTCTACTTGGCTGTATTTCACCCATCCGAGCGGCCCAACATCAACCCATCACGGACCGAGGCATTTTCGGGCATTCTCAGCGTCTTCTACCGCTTTCTCAAGGGGCTCTTCGGCCACTTCTTTTGGCTATTTGTGATTGTCGGCGCGTATTGGTTCTATTTATCCTATTGGCCGATGCAGCCAACAGAAATGCCAAACCTGCTGCGCTAGTCGTCAGCTTGGGCGTCCGCGCGGGATTTACCCGATACCGCCATCGCAAGCGTCGCCGCCATCAGACCGTCCAGATCACCATCAAGCACACCTTTGGTGTCCGATGTCTCATACTGCGTGCGCAGGTCTTTCACCATTTGATAAGGCTGCAAGACATAAGATCTGATCTGGTTGCCCCATCCTGCATCGCCTGCGTTCTGGTGGGCCTCGTTCACAAGCGTGGACCGCTTATCCAGCTCAATCTGATACAACTGCGATTTCAGCGCCTTCATCGCGATATCGCGGTTCTGGTGCTGGGATTTTTCCGAAGATGTCACAACAATGTTGGTCGGAAAGTGTGTGATACGCACCGCGGAATCGGTTGTGTTGACGTGCTGACCACCCGCACCCGATGACCGATAGGTGTCGATGCGAATGTCGGACGGGTTCACTTCGATCTCGATGTTATCATCCACCACAGGGTAAACCTTAATGGACGTAAACGATGTGTGACGCTTGGCGGCACTGTCAAACGGGCTGATCCGCACAAGGCGATGCACACCGCTTTCGGATTTTAGCCAGCCATACGCGTTTTGGCCGCTGATCTTATACGCGGCAGATTTTATCCCCGCCTCTTCGCCCGCGGTTTCGGACTGAAGCTCAACCTTATAGCCCTTCTTTTCAGCCCAACGCACATACATGCGCGCCAGCATATTGGCCCAATCACAGCTTTCCGTGCCACCGGCACCAGAGTTAATCTCTAAGAACGTATCATTGCCGTCCGCCTCACCATCAAGCAAGGCTTCCAGCTCTTTCTGGGCGGCCAGCTTACCCAGTTTGGTCAATGCGGCTTCCGCTTCGGTGACAACCTCTGCATCGTCTTCCATCTCGCCCAGTTCAATCAGTTCAAGATTGTCAGCAAGGTCCTGCTTGATACCTTCATAGGCACCCATGGCATCCACCAGCATCTGACGGTCGCGCATCAGTTTTTGCGCGGCCTCAGGATCATCCCAAAGGGTCGGGTCTTCCACACGGGCGTTGAATTCTTCCAGCCTGTAAGGGGCCGTTTCATAATCCAGACGCTGTGCAAGCAATGTCAGCGATTTTTCAATCGCATCCACGGTATTTTGGGTCTCTGCGCGCATGGGGCACCTATCTGGAAATCATCTCAAGCGTCATAGCAAGCACGCTTAGTAAAGACCACCCGAAGACAGCAACCCGAACGTGGCCTTTGGACCCACTTTCGCGGTGCCACCACTTGATGTTGTGACTTCGCGCGCTGTGCGTGGAACGACGTCAAACAATGGCAGGTCGGCCGCCATCGCAAAACCACCGTCAAAGGTTATACCAAACACCGGCTCTTCGCCCGGGCGGAAACATTCTGCGATCACGTTGTCGCCGCTGGCCGTATCTGGCAGGCGTGCGCCGCTGAAACGATCGATGCGAATAAATTGGCAATCATCCGGCACGCTGAATTTGCCACCACCAAATTTACCAATCGCCTTTGACATGAACGCGTTGAACACAGGCCCGCATAGCGAACCACCACCAGCGCCACGGCCCATTGCACGCGGCGTATCAAACCCGATGTAACAGCCCGCCACGATATTGGACGAAAAGCCGACGAACCACGCATCTTTTTCGTCGTTGGTTGTCCCGGTTTTACCGGCGATCGGCACCGACAGGTTCACCGTTTTGCGGGCCGTGCCGCGTTCAACAACGCCCTGCATCATCGACGTCAATTGATAGGCTGTAATTTCATTCATCACACGTTCGCGGTTTGACCGGATACGCGGCGCCTGACCGGACGCAAGGTTCAGATCAACGCAATCCTCGCAGGTGCGCTCATCATGACGATAAACTGTCTTGCCATAGCGGTCCTGCACACGGTCAACAAGCGTCGGCTCCACGCGTTCGCCACCATTGGCAAACATCGCGTAGGCAGACACGACCTTGAACAAAGTCGTCTCGTCCGAACCCAATGCGGCGGCCAGAACACGGTTCATATTGTCATAAACACCGAACTTTTCAGCATAGCGCGCAACTGTATCAATGCCGACCTCTTGGGCCAAACGAATGGTCATCAGGTTTCGGGATTGCTCAATACCCGTGCGCAGCGGCGTTGGACCGTAGAATTGATTGGACGAGTTTTTCGGACGCCACACACCCTGCGGCGTGTTAATTTCAATCGGGCTATCCACAACGATTGTCGCTGGGGAATAACCACTATCCAACGCTGCGGCATAGACGAATGGTTTGAACGCCGACCCCGGCTGTCGCTGGGCTTGTGTCGCGCGGTTAAAGACCGAGTTTTGGTAAGAAAAGCCACCCTGCATCGCGATCACGCGGCCCGTGTTGACGTCCATCGCCATGAAACCGCCCTGCACTTCTGGCACTTGGCGAAGCGTCCAGCGAATGAACGACTTGTCCGCATCGGCTGTCATACGGCGCACGTGAACAACGTCACCGGGCGTGAAATTATCAAAGAAATTGCCACGCATCCAATCAATGTCCTTGCGCGGAATGACCTGCGGCTCGGCATCTGTCTCTGGCACGCCTTCGATACCAACGCGCAGTTGGTTATCCGTCACCTCAAGAACAACGGCAGGAAACCACGGGTTTTCAAGCGTTACGTCACGCGCCACGCTGATACCCGAAAGCGCATCGCGCCAAGATGCCTCATCCACCAGCGCATCGACAGGAATGGATTTGCCTGTACCGCGCCAAACACCTGCTCCACGGTCATATTGTTCCAACGCGCGCTGCAATGCATGGGCTGCTTCAACTTGCATCCCGGGATCAATCGTCGCGCGGATCGACAGCCCACCCGAAAAGAATTCATCCTCGCCAAAGTCCTGCGACAACTGACGGCGGATTTGGTCAGTAAAATAATCACGCGGGGGGCGCACTGAGGCAAAGGATTCAAAGTCACCGTTCTGCACAGTGCGCAATGGATCGGCCAAGGCGATATCATAATCAGCCTTAGTCAGGTATCCGTTTTCATACATCTCGCGCAGGATGAAATCACGCCGCGCAATCGCCGTGTCACGATTTTTCACAGGGTGATAGCTGTATGGCGCCTTTGGATGCACGGCAAGGAACGCCGCCTCTGCAGGGGACAATTCTGACAGTGATTTATTGAAATAACTTTGGGCCGCAGCCGTAACCCCGAACGACCGCACACCAAGGTCGATCTCGTTAAGATACAGCTCCAAAACGCCTTCTTTGCCAAGGGATGCCTCAAGCCGCGGAGCAAGGATCAATTCCTGAATTTTACGTTCCGCTGTGCGCGATCCGTCCAAAAGGAAGTTCTTGGTCACCTGCTGCGTGATCGTTGACGCACCGCGCAATTCAGCGCCGCGTGATTGCACCGCATCGACAAATGCCGCCGCCATACCGCGCAAATCGTAACCAGGGTGCAGATAGAAGTTTTTGTCTTCCGCAGAAATGAACGCCTGCTTCACCAGATCGGGGATTTCCTCGCTGGGTGTAAACAAGCGGCGTTCGGTCGCGAATTCATCAATGATCTGGCCTTCGCTGGAATAAATCCGGCTGATCGTCTTGGGGGCGTATTGCGACAGCACATCATAGGACGGCAAATCGCGACCATACATATAGAAAATCGCACCAATGGTCAGGGCCATCATCGCAAGGCCAAGCGTGGCCATCGAAAAGATGCCGCCAATGAATGACATGATAAAGCGTAGCACGTGCGCAAATCCCCATAATCTTGTGCCGCTTATAGGGGCTGACACCGGAATGGTCAAAACGACAAACGCCTATTTTGGCGCGTTTTTGCCTGTATCAGATCACAATTTCATGCGACCCGTGTTACTGTCGGATTAACGGCGCGCGTGCCGCTTGTTCATTGGCCCAAACCAACACGCCATTGGTGATCCCGATTGCCAGTCGTTGACGCCCATCCGCCGAAGACAGCACGGCCCGATCAGCATCAGATGACAGAAATCCAACTTCGATCAAAACACTTGCAAAATCGGCGGCGTTCAAGACCGCAAGCTTACCCGAACGGCGTGGCCTGCTGTTCAGAATGACCCCTGCACCCGACATGCCATCAATCAAGGCATCCGCCAAACGGTCCCCCGCTGGACCTGTTTCAAGACGCGCCAAATCCATCAGGACTGTCGCGATACGGTCATCTTGGCCCGACAAATCCAGACCAGCCAGCAGATCACCCTGTTCATGCCGCTCTGCCATACGCAACGACGCATCATCCTGCGCATCAGCAGATAGCGTATAGACCGATGCACCCCTTGCGCCGCCTGCCTCCAAGGCATCTGCATGCAACGAAATAAAGGCACTGGCCCCTTCCGCACGCGCACGGGTCATACGTTCTTCAAGCGGTATGAAATGATCCGTATCGCGAACAAGAAATGCTTGGATTTCCCCGCTGCGGTTTATCGCGTCCACAACCGCAAACGCCAGCCGCAACATCAAGTCCGCTTCTTTGAGGCCACCATGCAGAGCACCAGGATCAATACCGCCATGTCCGGCATCAATCGCCACAATCATCGGACCGTCATCAGGGGATGCCGCACCTTCCAGCGGTGACGCCGCGATCAGCGCGCCCCATTGCGGATCATCCGGCGCACCAGATTTTGCGGCAAAACGCGCCTGATCTGTCGCTGCCAAAACGACCGTTAGCTGCGCCTCTCCTGTTGTTTGATCAACCATCATGCCGGCTTCTTGCACGATCATCGGGGCGGCAAGATCAATCACCAACCGCGACCATCCGGGCCGAAGCGGGCCAAATCGCAGGTCGGTTGCGTTATCCGCATTTAGCAACGCGGTCCGATCGACCTCGCGCCAGTCGGCCTCTCGGAAATCGACAACGGCGCGGCGTGGGGCATCAACTGTGAAAACACGATAAGGAACCGGAATACTCAACCGCAGATCAAGCGAAAGCCCATCACCTGCATCGCGTAGCTCACTATTCGCGGCGTCGACGCGCGCAAGGGCCGAAAACTCTTGGGCCGATGCTGGCATTGCGCACAGCAACCATACCAAAAACACACGCCACATCATTGAAATTCCTTCATAAATGCAGCCAGCCGCGCAACGCCTTGCGTGATGTCGTCGGTGGACCGTGCATAGGACAGCCGCAACCACTTGTGCCCTTCCACTGGATCAAAGTCTAACCCTGGCGTCACGGCAACATCTGCCTCGGCCAATATTTGCGCAGCAAAAGCGCGCGCGTCATCCGTATAATCAGACACATCGACGTAGACGTAAAACGCGCCATCAGGCGGGGCGCATTTGCGCAAACCAGCCTGCGCCAAACCCTCCATCAGGATCGCGCGGTTGGCAGCATAGACTTCCAAATGGCTGTCCAACTCTTCGCGACAATCAAACGCGGCCAAGGCCAGTGCTTGGGATGCGTGGGATGGGCAAATAAACATGTTCTGCGCCAACCGTTCAACCCGGCGCACGTGATCTTGCGGCACAACCATCCAGCCCACACGCCACCCTGTCATTGAAAAATACTTCGAAAACGAATTGATGACGTAAACATCATCAGTGACAGATAATGCCGTGGTCGCAGAACCGTCATATGTGATGCCGTGGTAGATTTCGTCCGAAATCAGGGCCGTGTTGTGCGCGGCACAAGCATTTGCCAACGCGGTCAATTCATCCCTGCTTAGCATTGTTCCTGTGGGGTTTGCGGGCGACGCAACAATTAACCCGTCAAGGTTGTGATCTGCTACATCGCTGGGCTGCGGTTGATATCGCCCTGCCTGCGTCGTTTGCATTTCAATCGCATTCAGCCCGACTGCTTTCAGGATCTGGCGATAAGACGGATAGCAAGGCAACCCCAACCCAACCCGCGCTTCGTTGTCAAACAACGCCGAAAACGCCAAAAGAAACGCCCCCGATGCACCCGCAGTTATCACCACACGTTCGGGATCAAGCGCCAGCCCATATGCATCGGCATAATGTGCGGCGATGCGGCTGCGCAACGCAGGTAATCCAAGACCAACCGTATATCCCAGCGGCTCATCGAGGCGTGACGCCAATGCCGCGCGCGCACCCGCTGGTGCACCCGTGCCCGGTTGTCCCACTTCCATATGGATAATGTGACGGCCCTCAGCCTCCGCTTTGCGGGCTGCCTCCATCACATCCATCACAATAAAGGGATCAACGTCACCACGGGTTGAATGTCGCATGAATTGCCTCTTATGGTTTTGCTACGTTGTGCCTGTCAAACGCGGGGGGCGTCAACATCGGAACTTGGCAGGCGGCGGATCATGTGATCTGTGACGTTTGCAATCAAAGGACAAAAATATGCTCAGAAAAACTGCCCTCACTCTTGCGGTCATGGTCGCGACACAAGCCAACGGGCTTGAACTTGATGCCATGTCAGACGCCGAACGGGCCGCTTTCCGGGCGGAAATTCGCAACTACCTCCTCGAAAATCCAGAGGTTCTGATGGAAGCAATCGGCGTGCTAGAGCAGCGCGAACAGGCGGCAAAGGTCAGCAACGACGTGGCATTGGCGCAAAATAATGCAGCACTTTTGTTTGACGATGGCCACTCATTTGTGGGCGGCAACCCCGACGGGGACATCACAATCGTCGAATTTATGGATTACCGCTGCGGCTACTGCAAAAAAGCGTTTCCAGAAGTTGCATCGCTTATCGCGGCGGATGGAAACATCCGCTACATCGTCAAGGAATTTCCAATTCTGGGGGATGCATCAGAACTGGCATCCCGCTTTGCGATTGCCGTCAAGCAAATCGGTGGCGACGCGGCCTATAAAGAGGCCCACGACACATTGATGGAATTCCGCGGCGAGATCACAAGCGACAGCCTTGGCCGGTTGGCCGCATCACTTAATTTGGTGCCCGCAGAGGTCACAATCGTCATGAACAGCGCCGAAGTTAGCCAGATTATCAATGACAACCGCTTGCTGGGGCAAGCGATGCAAATCACCGGAACACCCACATTTGTTGTGCAAGATCAGATGCTTCGCGGATATGTCCCGCAAGCGCAGATGGCCCAAATCGTCGAACAAATACGCGAAAAAGGGTAACGCCACCCAAATCAAGAATGAAATGCGGCGCAGCCGCGCTAATTGGTCAAACATCGCAATCACCTTTCAGGAGAAATGTCATGACCACACGTCGCCAATTCCTTGCCACCTCTGCCGCGTTGGGCGGGGTCACGTTTTTGCCTTTCGCAGCAATGGCCGCGGCCCATGCATCCGATACATTCGAGACCGCCAACGGAACGGTCACCATCCACCCGATCAGCCACGCATCATTTGTGATGGAAACACCGGCCGGCACCATTTACGTCGACCCCGTCGGTGATGCATCCGCCTATGCTGATCTTCCTGCTGCGGACATGATCCTCATTACCCATGAACATGGCGATCATTATAACGCGGATACTCTGGCCGGACTGATCGGAACCGAAACAACGCTGATTTCAAATCCGGCTGTATTCGCCATGCTCGACGCGGACATGCAAGCCCGCACAACCGCCATTGCAAATGGTGAAATGGCCCGCTTGGTCGATGTCGAAATCGAAGCGATCCCCGCTTATAACACCACCCAAGAGCGTCTGAATTTCCATCCAAAAGGCCGCGACAATGGCTACGTCGTCACCGTCGACGGGATGCGTATTTATATTTCGGGCGATACCGAAGATACGCCAGAAATGCGCGGTCTGGATGGGATCGACATCGCATTTGTCTGCATGAACCTGCCATTCACGATGGACGCCACCGCCGCGGCATCAGCCGTGACCGAATTTGCGCCGACATATGTTTATCCCTACCACTACCGGGGGCGCGACAATGGCACGCAAGATCCAGCCGATTTCGCGAATATGCTTGGCGATGGCGTGACAGCAAAAATGGGCGGCTGGTATGGGTAAGATGCGTTAAAACGCATCCTACGCAGATCAGTGTCTAAACAGATTTGGCCGCTTCAGCATCTAGCTGGGCGGCCTTTTTCTCGACCTGCTCAACGATATGGTCAACCATTTGATCATTGTTCAGCTTGTGGGATTGCGCGCCTGCCAGATAGACCATGCCAGACCCTGCCCCACCACCAGTAAAGCCCACGTCTGTCATCAACGCCTCGCCGGGGCCGTTGACCACACAGCCGATGATCGACAGCGACATTGGCGTTTTGATATGCTCAAGCCGCTTTTCCAATGTCTCGACGGTTTTGATCACATCAAACCCTTGGCGCGCGCACGACGGGCAAGAAATGATATTCACCCCACGATGCCGCAGACCAAGTGATTTCAGGATTTCGAACCCCATCTTCACCTCTTCGACAGGATCAGCCGACAATGACACGCGGATCGTATCCCCGATCCCCGCCCACAGCAGATTACCCATGCCAATGGCAGATTTCACGGTGCCGGAAATAAGCCCGCCGGCTTCGGTGATGCCAAGGTGGATCGGCGCGTCCGTCGCATCCGCCAACTGCTGATACGCAGCAGCCGCCATAAACACATCTGACGCCTTGCAGCTGATCTTGAATTCATGAAAATCATTGTCTTGCAGAATTTTGATATGATCCAACCCGCTTTCGACCATCGCGTCCGGACACGGCTCTGCGTATTTATCAAGCAGATGCTTTTCCAGCGATCCCGCGTTTACACCGATACGGATGGAACAGTTGTGATCCCTTGCTGCCTTGATCACCTCTTTGACGCGTTTTTCGTCACCGATATTGCCCGGGTTGATGCGCAAACAGGCTGCCCCCGCCTCTGCCGCCTCGATCCCACGTTTGTAATGGAAATGAATGTCGGCAACGATTGGCACGGATACCTCTGGCACAATTTCGCGCAATGCACGGCTTGATGCCTCGTCAGGGACAGAAATGCGCACAATGTCTGCGCCTGCGTCTGCGGCGGCCTGCACTTGTGCGATCGTGGCTTTCACATCTGTTGTCAGCGTGTTGGTCATTGTCTGCACAGAAATCGGCGCATCGCCACCCACAGGCACGTTTCCAACCATAATCTGACGAGATTTGCGCCGCTCGATATGGCGCCACGGACGGATGTGATTAAGGGACATGATCGCAGCCTTCGACAAGGGGATTGTTAACCCAATATCTAGTCAGCCAAACCATGCGGGACAACCGCCAAAGCGGTGTTTATTCGGTCACTGCTTCTGCAACAAGGCTGACCGCAGCCGCAAGACCTTGGTCCGCGCCCAAATCAGCCTGTGCATAGGTCGCAGTCAGGTTATCAGCCGACAGATCCAGTTTGGATGTGACTGTGCCATTCGGGCCAGCGGGGCCAAAATGCGTGCCGTTCACAGCGAAATACACCGCGCCGCTTTCGCCCACGCGCAATGTGGCGGGCTCTTCGGTCGCAGGCAGCGCAAATTTATCGCCCGCGTCCATGATGCCTTCAAAAATGACCGACCCATCAGCCGCACGTACACGCACCCAAGCAGGGCGCGCCGCGACAAGCTGAACCTCTGGCACTGGGCCTTCGTTCACTTGGATCGCTGGGGCAGCTTCAGCACCACCCGTCACAGCAGCAGCAAGCAAGGCCGCATCCGGTGTCGGATTTGTCGTGCCAAACAGGCCAGGATTCAGTGTCGAAATCGGGCCATCGCGCGCCACAAGAACAGGCACATCAAGCGCCTGCGGACGGTAAAGCCGATCCAATGCCTCTGGCGATGGATTATCGAATGCCGCAAGGCTATCGTTTTGTTCAATCGCATTTGACACACCAGCAAGCGGGTCCAGATCGGATACAACAAGCGGGGTTTGCTCAACCGGCGCAAATTGCACCTTTTGCACTTCTTGCAAAACGGTCCAGCCGCCAAAACCCAAGCCGCCGATCAATGCGACCAAAACAGCAAGCGACCCGATTGCACCGGGTTCAATGCGCGACAGCATCGCCTCGCCTGCCGGAATGAACGGCGTCGCGGATGATGCGAAAATATCTTTGTTGCCTGCGGAGGCCCCAAAATCGTGGCGGGCGGGTTTCGCAGATGATGCAGCAGCCGACATACCATGCGCTGTCGCAAAGCCACTTTCGACGCAGAACGTATCAAACGCCCAGTCGGGATCCATGTTCAGATAACGGGCATATGACCGCACATATCCGGCAATAAAGCCGGGCGTGTCGAACGCCGAGGGGTCCGCATTTTCAATGGCAGCGATGTAAGCCGCCTTGATTTTCAGCTCGCGCTGCACATCCAAAAGGCTCTTGCCCATGGTCGCACGTTCGCCGCGCAACAGATCACCAAGACGCAAGTCAAAACCGTCGAAACCCTTGGTTTCTACGGGTTCAGCAGCTTTTGCGCGTCTGAAGCCTTTTACGATCATCGGTTGTCCCGTTTGTCTGCTTGCCCCAAAAAACAGTCGAATCTAATCGAACCAACTATTTTCGTTAGTATTTTATTACCACAGGGCAAGGCGTTGTGCACATGCAGAAATGTTAGCCCGCTAATTCGGCACGATTCAGCGCACAATGAGACCATAGCGTGTCCAATGCACCAATTAGCGCATCAATCTCTTTGGGGCCGTGCACTGGCGACGGGGTAAAGCGCAACCGCTCGGTCCCGCGCGGCACCGTGGGGAAGTTGATTGGCTGCACGTAAATCCCGTGTTCAGACAACAACATGTCAGACATTTTTTGCGTATGCACTGGGTTGCCGACCATCACCGGCACGATGTGGCTACCGTGGTCGATCACAGGCAGGCCAAGCGCTTTCAGCCGCAGCTTTAGAATTCGGGCTTGGGTCTGGTGCGCATCGCGCAATTCTTGATCCATCTTCAAATGGGCCACGGACGCCGCCGCACCAGCAGCAACCGCAGGCGGCAACGATGTCGTAAAAATAAAGCCCGGCGCATATGACCGGATCGCGTCACACATTTTCGGCGATGCCGCGATATAGCCGCCCATGACGCCATAGGCTTTGGCCAATGTGCCGTTGATAATATCAACACGGTCCATCAAACCATCGCGTTCCGCAATCCCACCACCGCGGGGGCCATACATGCCAACTGCGTGCACCTCGTCCAGATAGGTCAACGCGCCAAATTCATCCGCAACATCGCAGATCTCTTCGATGGGTCCGAAATCACCGTCCATTGAGTAAACAGATTCGAACGCAATCAGTTTTGGCGCCGCAGGATCATCCGCCGCGATCAATTCGCGCAGATGGGCCACATCGTTATGGCGGAAAATCCGTTTGGCCCCACCGTTACGGCGTACACCTTCAATCATAGAGGCATGGTTTAACGCATCGGAATAGATAATCAGCCCCGGAAACAGCTTAGGCAGCGTCGAAAGCGTCGCATCATTTGCGATATAGGCGCTGGTAAACAGCAACGCGGCATCCTTGCCATGCAGATCCGCCAGCTCCGCCTCAAGGCGTTTGTGATAAACGGTTGTGCCCGAAATATTGCGTGTCCCACCGGACCCTGCACCAGTTGCCTCAAGCGCCTCGTGCATTGCTTCCAGCACAACGGGGTGCTGCCCCATGCCAAGGTAATCATTGCCACACCAGACAGTCACAGGCTGCTTTTCCCCATCTGGGCGCGACCAAACGGCGTGCGGAAACTGGCCTTTTTCACGCTCGATATCAATGAACGTGCGATAGCGGCCCTCAATATGAAGGCTCTCGATCGCATCTGTCAGCATGGCGTCGTAATTCAAAACCCGGCATCCTTCGTCTAGCATCCGTTCCATCCTCATATAGGGCCATTCCCGACCGAGCAATACGCTACAATCTGTCGCCCCCCTCTCTTGGCCTTATGGCATGGCGCGGTTAGGCTAACTTTGATCTATCTCAAAAGGTGCGAACCCCCATGAAACTCGACCCCGTTCTTGCGAAAATTGACGCTGACCTGCCAGCAGCCACAGACCGTTTGCTGGATTTATTGCGTATTCCATCCATCTCAACCGATCCTGCGTTCAAATCTGACTGTGACCGTGCGGCAGATTGGCTGGTCGCCGACCTGCAATCTATCGGTTTTGAGGCGTCAAAACGCCCCACGCCCGGCCATCCGATGGTTGTGGCACACTCGGGCGGTGACGGGCCGCACATCCTGTTTTACGGGCACTATGACGTGCAACCCGTTGATCCGCTTGATCTGTGGGACAACGATCCCTTTGATCCACAAATCGAGGACACAGCAAAAGGCAAGGTGATCCGCGGACGTGGATCGTCTGACGACAAAGGCCAGCTTATGACATTCGTTGAGGCCTGCCGCGCGTGGAAAGAGGTGCATGGCTCCCTGCCCGCCAACATCACCCTGTTCTTTGAAGGCGAAGAAGAATCAGGGTCCCCGTCACTGACGCCCTTCATGGAAGAAAACGCCAAAGAGCTGACGGCCGATGTCGCCTTGATCTGCGATACGGGGCTATACGGTGACAGCACACCTGCGATCATCACCCAGCTGCGTGGGCTGTTGGGTGAGGAACTAACAATTGAAGGGCCGTCATTGGACCTTCATTCCGGCATGTATGGCGGCATCGCGATGAACCCCGCGCGCGTCTTGTCGAAAATCATCGCAAGCCTGCACGATGATAACGGGCGCATCACCGTGCCTGATTTCTATGACGGCGTGCCAGAGCTGTCGAATGAACTGGCCGCAAGCTGGGATGATCTAAAATTCGACGACGCACATTTCTTGGGCGAAGTTGGCCTGTCCAAACCAGCAGGCGAAGTTGGCCGGCGCCCCTTGGAAATGATCTGGTCGCGCCCCACCTGCGAGGTGAATGGCCTGTGGTCCGGCTATACCGGCGACGGCTTCAAAACAGTGTTGCCATCGCAAGCGCATGCCAAGATCAGCTTCCGGCTTGTCGGACGGCAGGACCCCCTGAAGATCCGCGAAAACTTTCGCAAGATGGTCGGTGAAATGTTGCCAGAAGATTGCACCGTGACATTCAAAGATCACGGCGCCAGCCAAGCTGGCCAAATGTCGACAACCCACCCCGCTTTTGCGCAAGCAAAGAAAGCGCTGTCCGACGAATGGCCCAATGCAGCGGCCTATGTCGGGTGCGGCGGGTCCATCCCCATTGCGGGTCACTTCAAAACGATTCTCGATATGGATGCGATGCTGATCGGCTTTGGCAAAGATGATGACGCGATCCATTCACCTAACGAAAAATATGACCTTTCATCATTCCACAAAGGGATACGATCATGGGCGCGCATTTTGCATGAAATGACAGTCTGACCCCGAACTGACCAAACGGTACCCCGAAGGCTTGGCCCCTTCGGGGTATTCAGGCGCAATGCCAAGCAAAAGGAACAGGCCGAAGGCCTACACTTGTTTCAAACCATGATGTGGGGAAAAGAATGGCGCGGTTGACGGGACTCGAACCCGCGACCCCCGGCGTGACAGGCCGGTACTCTAACCAACTGAGCTACAACCGCGCAATCTTTGATCAATCGTCGGGAAATGGAAAGTGGCGCGGTTGACGGGACTCGAACCCGCGACCCCCGGCGTGACAGGCCGGTACTCTAACCAACTGAGCTACAACCGCGCATCTTCCATTTCAGCCATTCGACTGAACGTGCGCTGCTTCTAAGTCGGGTATGCGACCCCGTCAAGCAGGCAATGCGGCAAAATGCGTCGTTTCAGAAAATTGATGTTTATTCGGTGTCAAAACAGCTTGGGGCGCTGCCCCCTTGTCCCTGACGGGACAATTCCCCCGAGGTATTTTAGGCAAGCAGAAGCCGCTACAAAAACGATAGATCACCAGAGGGGGAATGGTGGGTGATGAGAGGCTCGAACTCCCGACATCTTCCGTGTAAAGGAAGCGCTCTACCAACTGAGCTAATCACCCGATAGCGGTCGTTTAGAACAACGCGGCGCGGGGCGCAAGCCTCATTCCAGCAATTTTTGCACACCATCTTTCAAATGATAAATGCAGCCCTGTCCCCCATGGATCGAGGTATTCGAAATCGCGGCGTCACCGGCGATCTGGTGGCGTATAACGCGGCTTGTTATTCCGTGGGTTACAATCACTGCTGGCCGCTGTAGATCAGCCAGGAACGCTGCGACACGAACGCCAACAGCTGCGATACCTTCCCCCCCGGGGGCGGCTTCATATTGGTCCAGAAATGCATTAGGGCCGTCGCCCATCGGCAGGGTATCGCGCCGCAGACCAGACCAGTCTCCAACGCCGATTTCACGCAGCCGGTCATCAGTGACGATGTCATTTGCCACACGAGAAAGCGCAATTCCCGCCGTTTGGATGGCACGGCCTTGCGGGCTGCTTAACATCAGGAACCCTTCAAGGTTCAGCGTATTTAGAATTTCGCCTTGGCGCGCGGCTTGCATTTCACCTTTGGCTGTCAGGGGCGAATTCAATTCGCCCTGCATACGCCCCTGCGCGTTCCACAGCGTTTCACCATGCCGCAGGATATAGAGTTCTGGAAACATCATCAGACTTTGCTGTGTCGGGAAATCAAGTTGTCTGGCGCGGGCAGCATCAATCCCCGTCGTTGCTGTCAGACGGGGTTGCACCCTGCCCTGCACCATCTTTCATGGTCCGCAGTTTCAACGTCAGGACCTTTGCCCCGTCGCCAACATCCTTTGATTTCACCACCCGTAATTTGCCCATCGGCGGCAGGTTCAGCTCCTCGCCATTCACCAACGCCTCGGCCAAAACCGCAAGTGCGGCCTCGATCGCAGGCTTTGCCTCGCGCTTTTTCACATCAGTGCGTTCTACGGCGCGGTCCAGAAACTCCGGCTTTTTGATCATCTCGCCTTGCGGAACCGAGACGGCAGGGTTCACGATTTTGGTTTTCGGGGCTGCCGATTTCGCCAATGGTGTCACAGCCGGATCAGGCACAACTGTCTTAAGCTTCACAGTTTTTGAGGATGCGCTGGATTTGGTAGCCATGGGTATTCTCCGACATTTGGACGTTTCATTCACGGTAGGCCACTGACACGCGATTGCCCACAACAGTTTATCCTATTTATCCCGATTGTTGCGCATTTCGCGACAATCAAAAAAGGCCCGTCGGTTATGACGGGCCTTTTGAAGTCTTTCAGCAGAACCGCGTTAATGCGTTGTCGCGCCAAGTGATGCTGCCGATTTTGCAAGGGCCGCAGCAGCGGCAGCCTCTTCCGCGGCTTCATCCCATTCGATCGCTTCGGGTTTCGACACAAGCGCGTGTTCAAGAACCTCTGACACGTGTTTGACGGGGATAATCTTGAGCCCCTCTTTCACATTGTCGGGAATCTCCGGCAGATCCTTTTCATTGTCGACAGGGATCAGAACGGTCTTGATCCCGCCGCGCAACGCCGCCAACAGCTTTTCCTTGAGGCCGCCAATTGGCATGGCGTTCCCGCGCAGTGAAACCTCGCCCGTCATTGCAATATCCTTGCGCACGGGGATATTCGTCAGGACCGACACAATAGATGTCACCATCGCAAGACCCGCACTTGGACCGTCCTTTGGCGTGGCCCCGTCTGGCACGTGCACGTGAATATCAATCGTGTCGAACTTCGGCGGCTTCACCCCGATTTCCGGCGCAATCGACCGCACATAGCTGGACGCAGCATCGATGGATTCTTTCATCACATCGCCAAGCTTACCAGTTGTCTTCATCCGACCCTTACCAGGAAGGCGCAGGGCTTCGATGTTCAACAACTCGCCGCCAACTGATGTCCACGCAAGGCCAGTGACAACGCCAACCTGATCGGTTTCTTCTGCCAATCCGAACTTGTGCTTTTTGACGCCAAGATAATCATCAAGATTAGCAGCCGTGACTTCAATCACCTCTGCCTCTTTCTTGACGATTTTGGTGACCGCTTTGCGGGCAACCTTTGCCAATTCACGCTCTAGATTACGCACGCCTGCTTCACGTGTATACACACGCACCATCGACAACAGCGCATCGTCCGAAATACTGAATTCCTTGGGCTTTAGCCCGTGGTTCTTCATCACTTTTGGCAGCAAATGCTGTTTTGCGATCTCGCATTTTTCGTCTTCGGTATAGCCAGACAGGGAAATAATCTCCATCCGGTCAAGCAGTGGACCCGGCATGTTATAGCTGTTGGATGTGGTCAGGAACATCACGTTAGATAGGTCGTATTCGACCTCCAGATAGTGATCCACGAAGGTGGAGTTCTGTTCCGGATCAAGCACCTCAAGCATCGCAGACGCAGGATCACCACGGAAATCCTGTCCCATCTTGTCGATTTCATCGAGCAAGATCAGCGGGTTTGTGGTTTTCGCTTTTTTCAGCGCCTGAATAATTTTGCCCGGCATCGACCCGATATAGGTCCGGCGGTGACCGCGAATTTCGCTTTCATCGCGCACACCCCCAAGGGAAATGCGGATAAATTCACGCCCCGTTGCCTTAGCCACAGATTTACCAAGCGATGTTTTACCAACACCCGGTGGGCCAACAAGACACATGATCGGCCCCTTCAGCTTGGCCGAACGCTGCTGCACCGCAAGGTATTCCACAATCCGTTCTTTGACCTTCTCTAGGCCATAGTGGTCGTCATCCAGAACCTGCTGCGCCTTGCCAAGATCCTTTTTCGTGCGGGATTTCACACCCCACGGCACGCCAAGGATCCAGTCCATATAGTTGCGTACAACAGTCGCTTCCGCCGACATCGGCGACATATTCTTAAGCTTCTTCAGCTCAGCATCGACTTTTTCGCGGGCTTCTTTGGACAGTTTGGTTTCTTCGATGCGGCCTTCCAGCTCGGCCACTTCGTTCTGGCCTTCTTCGCCGTCGCCCAGTTCCTTTTGAATGGCCTTCATCTGCTCATTCAAATAATATTCGCGCTGTGTACGCTCCATCTGGGTTTTGACACGCGTCTTGATCTTTTTCTCGACCTGAAGCACGGACATTTCGCCCTGCATCATGCCAAACACCTTTTCCAGACGCTCGGACACGGAAAGCGTTTCCAAAAGCCCCTGCTTTTGGTCCACTTCAATCCCAAGATGACCCGCAACCAGATCAGCTAACTTTGCGGGCTCTGCGGCTTCACCAACAGCGGCCATCGCCTCTTCGGGGATGTTTTTCTTGATCTTGGCATAGCGTTCGAATTCGTTCGCAACAGACCGTGACAGGGCTTCAAGCTCGTCTTCATTGCCCGGCATTTCTGTCAGGTATTCAGCGGAGGCCTCAAAATAGCTGTCATTTTCAATGAAATCCGTAATGCGCACACGGTCGCGGCCTTCAACCAGCACTTTCACAGTGCCATCGGGCAGTTTCAGCAGTTGCAGCACATTGGCCAGCACACCAGCCTTATAGATACCGTCCTTCGCGGGATCGTCCTCGGATGGGTCAATCTGGCTGGACAGCAAAATCTGTTTATCGTCTTGCATCACTTCTTCCAAAGCGCGCACAGACTTTTCCCGACCAACAAAAAGCGGCACGATCATATGTGGGAAAACCACAATATCGCGCAGCGGCAGGACAGGATAGGATGAACTTAGACGTTCTTTCATGCTCTTTTTTTCCTTTTATTGGCTAACTGACGTGGTCCCGATTTGCGGCAACCTTCATCAGCCCCTTGGAAGTGTTAAGATGGGGCGCCTGTGCCCCTGTTTCAACAGCTTCATCGTTTTTCGCACTGTGCCTGCGCCAATCAGCCGCTGCAAGCACGCAATCACTAAAACTTAATGCGCAATCTAGGCGTCTTCGGCTTCTGCTGCTGCCTTTTCCTGCGCCTTCAGCGCAAGGTTCAACAGCTTATAGCCTTGGCCATACCAATGACTGTCGTAATCATATTCGATATTCATCGCAGCCTTGTCATTGGGGGTGAAACTGCGGGTCGAAGTCGGCAAGGCCCGCCTGCCCCATGCAACCGGATCATCCTGATGGGTGGGGTCAAATGTCCAACCAACCTTATCACACAATCGATTGAACATCTCGAACACGACAGGCTGTGTCGGGTGGTTCATACCATATAGCGTTGGTTGCTTGCGCCACGTGTCTGCCAAATAATCGGAAATCACGATATCACAGTCGGCATCTTCTTTTTCCGCGATCCGCTCGATAGAGCCGATCACACGTTCTTCGCACTCCATATCGATCTTACCATCGCAGTAATCGTTGAAAATATGGATCGGCTTGCGCCCCTCTTGGCCGCGCAGCAACTGGTCAGCACCACGGATGACGGATTTGCCCTTTGACGCGATAATTTCCAGCGACGCGATCCCGTCGATATAAACATAAGGCACAAACACCACATCGGCATTTGTGCTTTGACGCACATCGTTGACGTTGAATGTTGTGGTGGGGTTCGCAATCGCTTGGCTAACGACAAGGTCGGCCTCTTCCAGCAAACGGCGGGTCTCGTCTTCTTCAAAGGTGCCCCAATATGGCGTGATCGTTTGGAAATCGGCCTTCAACGTCGGGAACATCTCGCGGCATAGCCCGCGCATCGCGTTTACCTGACAATTCCCAAGGAAAAATACCTTCATAGCCTGCACCTTTTTTATATTTTGCGGCAGCTTACCCTGAAATCAAAGCGGATCAAAGCGGTTCGATATCACCTTGTGCGCGGCCTGCATGAAAATCTGCTTCCCACGCGGCAAATGTGCCCGCTGCAATCGCGCCGCGCATCCCGTCCATGATGTCTTGGAAATATTGCAGGTTATGCCACGTCAATAACATCCCCGAGATCATTTCTTGGGCACGAAATACATGGTGCAAATAGGCACGCGAATAATTCGAACACGCGGGACAACTGCAATTTTCATCAATGGGACGCGGGTCATCAGCATGACGCGCGTTTTTAATGTTCAACACACCGCGGCGGGTGAACAGCTGACCCGTGCGCCCTGATCGGCTGGGCAGCACACAATCCATCATGTCGATCCCGCGTTTCACCGCACCCACAATATCATCGGGTTTGCCCACGCCCATCAGATAACGGGGTTTATCCGTGGGCAGCTGATCGGGGGCAAAATCAAGCGTGTTGAACATCGCCTCTTGCCCCTCGCCAACAGCCAAACCACCAACGGCGTATCCGTCAAATTCGATCGCACGCAAGGCTTCGGCTGACTGCGCGCGTAGGTCTTCTTCCAACCCGCCTTGCTGGATGCCAAACAGCGCGTGACCAGGCCTGTCGCCAAATGCATCCCGCGACCGTTGCGCCCACCGCATCGACAATTCCATGCTTTCGGTCAGGCGTTTGCGGTCCGCTGGCAACGCAGGACATTCGTCAAAACACATCACAATGTCAGAGCCTAGCAATTTTTGAATTTCCATCGACCGCTCAGGCGTCAATTCATGCTTGGACCCGTCGATATGTGATTTGAACGTGACACCATGTTCCGACATCTTGCGCAGGTCAGACAGCGACATCACCTGAAACCCGCCACTGTCGGTCAGGATCGGCTTGTCCCAATTCATGAACTTATGCAGACCACCAAGGTTGGCGATACGCTCTGCCGTGGGGCGCAACATCAAGTGATAGGTGTTGCCCAGCAAGATATCTGCGCCCGTGGCTGCAACGCTTTCGGGCATCATCGCCTTTACAGTTGCCGCCGTGCCAACGGGCATAAACGCAGGCGTGCGAATGTCGCCGCGTGGGGTGTTGATAACACCTGTCCGGGCTTTGCCATCAGTGGCATGAAGATTGAATGAAATACGGTTTGTCATGGTGCCCGTCTTGCCGCATCTTGGACCAGAGGAAAAGAGGCATCGCCGCGTGACACGCTATAACAGCAACTTTTTGATCGCGATGGGCGTTTTTGCGACCTATGTGGCGGCGAATAACATCCTTTCATTCTCGCTCCCGCTTTTGGCACTGAAGCTATCGAACAGCGGCACGGGCCTTGCACTGATCAAAGGGGCTGGGTTCATTCCCAACATCGTGCTGGCCGTCTTTGTGGGCGTCATCAACGACAGATTGCGCAAATCAACAGGGTTCCGGGTGTATTCGGCAGTCTTGGCACTGGCGGCAATCGGACTTTGGGCGGCATTGGCCGCTGGTGTGGTCGGGATTGCGGGTTTGATGGTGTTTATGATCGCGTTCAATGCGGTGGGCTACGCGCTTGGCAACATGCAACTAACCTTGATCCGGTTGGTGGTCGATCACGACAAACTGGCCAATGCAACGGCGCTGACGTCCGCCGTGAACGCCACGATCACAACAGTCGCCCCTGCCGTGGGTGGGCTGTTGCTGTATTGGTTGGGGCATACCCATCTGGTCGGTGTGCTGGCTGGGCTGCTGGTTGCCGCCAGTTTCGCCGCTTTCGCGGTCACACCAGCCGAAACCACGCCACCACGCACCGCATTTTTCGCGGCCCTATCAGAAGGATGGGCCGCGTTTCGCAGCAATCGCGACCTGATGATGATGACCGTGGCCGTCGTGCTAACCAACGCAGCTGAGGGCGCATTTACGGTGGCGATATTGATAAAACTGTCCATCAGTTTGACCGCAAATGAGTTTGAGATCGGCCTCGTGCTCGCGCTTGGCGGGATTGGCGGTGTCATCGGGTCCGTTTTTGCAGCACGGATCAGACAGGTTCTCGGGGTGCGGTTGGCGTTCTATGCACCCATCTGGATATTGGCTGCCTTACATATTCTGGCGTGGATCGCCCCCAACCTGCCCACCGTGGCAGTGGTATATTTTCTGGACGGTGCGGTGTCGCTTTTCTTTGCCATCAGCATCTGGGCCTACCGCCAAGAAAGCGTAAGCGCACAGCACATGGGGCGCGTGGCAGGTATTACAGGGGCGATTTTCAAAATCGGCATGCCGCCTGTGATATTGTTGGCAGGTTGGATGACAGACGTGGGCGCATTGGGCCCCGTATTCTGGTTGGCGGCAGGCATTATGGTCTTGGCCGCCGCATTCTTAAGCCTCGTTGCAGGTTGGGGCCTACCGCGCCGTGCGCCGCTTTAGGTCTGAGCCAATGGATGGACCTCTGCATCCGCGATTTTAGCGCCGAAATAATCGGGCACCTCCATGCCGCGCGGCAAGCAAATCATATTAAGCGATATCGTTTCGCCAAAAATATTATGCAGCGTTTTGGCGCGGTTATCGGGGTTAAACAACGGGACCGCATGCCACCACGCATCGTAGCCCAAACCCAATAAATGCGTGATTAAGGCTGGCGACAGGTCAGGCTTATCATTCTCTAAGTAGATCACCGGGCGATCCCGCGCGATAATATCAGCCGCCCCTTGCAAAACCTGCAATTCGTGTCCCTCAACGTCGGCTTTGATCAAGGAAATTGGCCGCGCATCCAATACCGAATCCAAAGTCACAATTTCGATGGTCTCTGCATCGCCTGGAATGTCGCCAATCGCGGTGCCGCCTGCATTCAGTGCTGCATCAAAATCCATACGCGCCTCACTTTGCATGGACGCGGAATCCCCAAGCCCATACTGACGGGCATTTACATGCTCAATCCCGTTGACGGCCAGATTGGCGCAAAGCGTTTGAAACAAGACGCGCCGTGGTTCAAACGCGTGAACCTTGCCCTGCGGTCCGACAAGATTGGCCAAAAACACTGTATGGGCGCCGATATTGGCGCCCGCTTCGACAATGTGATCGCCTGTTTTGATGAAATGGGACAAAAGGTTGATTTCGCCCTGCGACCACTCTCCATAAACCTCCAGCGATTTCGACACATAAAAATCATGCGACTTCGTCACGAATGTGATCCCGTCCGTCGTTGTCATCCGTGTATTTGACATGTCGATCATCGCTTTTCTATTACTCTCGCTTAATTTGACGCGAAAACTGTACATGCGCAAATCTTACCGGTCTTTACGCCCAGCCTTGCAAACCCTATATGAACACTCAGGAATAGCAGGATGATCCCATGACCGACGCAAACACCCCCGTTGAAGGCACCCCCCTGATCGCCCCATCCAGCACGGATCACCCGCTTTATGATGATATCGTGGCGGCGTGCCAGTCGATCTACGATCCCGAAATTCCTGTGAATATCTATGATCTTGGATTGATCTATACGATTGATATCAAAGAAGATAACGCAGTGAACGTCACCATGACGCTGACAGCACCCGGTTGTCCTGTCGCGGGTGAAATGCCTGGCTGGGTCGCCGACGCGATCGAACCCCTGCCTGGTGTGAAACATGTCGACGTCGAAATGACGTTTGAACCCCAGTGGGGCATGGAAATGATGTCCGACGAAGCCCGTCTTGAACTTGGCTTCATGTAGCGCTTGGGGCATCAACACTCTTGATCTATGATGCGGTCCGCGCGACCATCGTTGCGAACAAGGACCACACCAGATGCCCAATTATGCCGTTCTGACAGGCGATATTATCAAATCCTCGCAACTGCCTGATGGTGGTTTGTCCCGTATTTTCGAAAACCTGCAAACGGCTGCTGACCTTTTGACCGCGTGGCAGGGGCAGCCTGCCTTTTTGACACGCAATCGCGGTGACGGCTGGCAGATGGTCGCCACTCCAGACATGGCGTTGCGCACAATGTTCATTGCACGCGCCGCCGTGCGGATGACAGATAAGCGGTTCGATACCCGCGTGGCCTTGTCGATTGGCGCAGGCACGATTGATGGCACCGATCTGGCGGACGCGGCTGGGCCGGCCTTCACTGCATCTGGTCAAGCCCTTGAAACCATGCCGAAACGGCGCAGCTTCGCCGTGGATCCATCTGGCGGCACAACGGACGCCATTTTGCGACTTTCCGAGGAAATCATCGGGCGCTGGACAGATACGCAAGCCGCGATTGCGCTTTCTGCGCTGAACCCGTCCCGCCCGACCCAATCTGAACTGGCTGCCCATTTCGGGATCAGCCAACAGGCCATTCAACAGACCATCGACGCGGCGGGCATTGATTGCCTACTGGACGTTTGCGAGATCATTGATGGATAAGTCATTACAACCCAAATCGCTTGTTATCTACCATTACAAGCTAATTAACTTGTTATCACGATGATAACCGTTGTCCTCACCCTGCTCGTGGCGCACCTGATTGCGGATTATCTGCTGCAATCCGACTGGATCATCACAAACAAGAAACGCCCGCTGGCGATGTTCCTACATATCGGCATCGTGTTTATGACCGCGCTTCTCGCGCTGCGCGGGGCGATCATCCCTGCCCTTGCCATTGCGGGTCTGCACCTGCTGATCGACCTTGCGAAAACCTTTGCGATGCCGAACCGATTGTGGGCCTATCTGGCGGATCAAGCGGCACATGTCGGCACAATCGTGTTGGTTGTCTGGGCCTTTCCCGAAACCCATACCCTTTGGTCCGCAAACCCGCAGGTGGATTATGCGCTGGCAATCGCGGCGGGGTTCCTCGTGACCGTTTGGGCAGGCGGGCCAGCGGTCGGCCTGCTCATGCAAGACTTCCAATCAGATCAAAGCGCTGGGCTCCCCAACGCGGGTCGCATGATCGGCATGTTGGAACGCGGCATGATCTATGTGCTTGTTATCACGGGCCAACCCGCCGCAATCGGCTTCCTGATTGCAGCCAAATCCGTGCTTCGGTTTGACACAGCGTCAAAGGACCAAAAAGCCAGCGAATATGTTATCATCGGCACATTGGCGTCGTTCGGCTGGGCATTGCTGGCCAGCTTTGCCACAACAGCACTGATCACATTTACGTCCCAGCCTTGAGCAGCGGCGCATTCGCCCCTAGATACAACACCAAAGGAGACCTCCATGTTCGGCATTCCAGGTAAACAAGCTGTATCGATCACCCCAAAAGCGGCGGCACAAATCGCCAAGCTGATGGTCAAGGACGGGTCCGAAGGATTGCGCATCGGCGTCAAAAAAGGCGGCTGTGCGGGCATGGAATACACCATGGAATACGTCAACGAAATCAACACGATGGACGAAGTTGTTGAAGTCGACGGTGCGCGTGTGATGATCGCACCAATGGCGCAGATGTTCCTGTTCGGAACCGAAATCGACTATGAAACATCATTGCTGGAATCAGGCTTCAAATTCCGCAATCCCAACGTCGTTGACGCCTGTGGATGCGGCGAGTCGATCAAATTCGATGACGCGATTGGCGCAAAATAATGGCTGTTTCTGACGCTGATATCGCCTTTGCGATGGATTTGTTCAGTGATCTTGGCCCGCTCACCATGCGAAAAATGTTCGGTGGCATCTGCATCTATCAAGACGGCACGGTGTTCAGTTTGGTCAGCAGCGATGGCACCATCTATTTGAAATGTAAGGGCTCGCTGGCCTCACAAATTGCAGATGACGGCGGCAGCCAGTTTCACAATATGCCCTATTGGGCCCTGCCCGATGCCGCCCTAGAAGACCCCGCAACAGCATGTGACCTTGGCCGGACCGCTTTGCGCGATTTATGATTTTTGCAAATGCACGTAGGTTTCGTCATAGCGTTTTTTCAAATGCGCCCATGCCTCGATCGGCGCGTCTGATCCAATCGGTGACACATCTGCATCGTGGTTGGGATTGAAAAATAACGGGATCGAAATGCGCTCTGCCGTTGTGCCGATCACGCGGTGCGGGGTCGCCTTGACCTTACCGCCTGTCCACATCTCAAGCATTTCGCCAAAGTTAATCACAAACTCACCCGGTGGTGCAGACAGTGGTATCCACCCGCCCCCGCGTTTGCGCACCTCAAGGCCCGGTGACCCGTCCGTCGCAAGCAACGTCAAACAGCCATAGTCGGTGTGGGTCGCGATCCCGAAATCCTTGTCCGTCGCCCAATCGGGCCGCTGTGGGTAAAAATTACCCCGCAACAACGCCATTGGACGGCTGAATTTGTCGCGGAAAAAGCCGCCGTTTTCGCCCACCGCATCCGCAATCGCACATAACAGATCAAGCGCGAACGCCGTGCTTTCCAAATAATACGCCTGCAATTTCTCTGCAAACCCGTCCGGCTTTTCGGGCCAAAGGTTCGGGGCATAAAACGACAGGTTTTCATCCGCAATCGGGTCATCCTCAACCAAGGTCAAACCACAATCAAACACCTGTTTGTAATCGGGGTTCGCATCTGGATCGACCTGTTCGGATCCCGGCGCCCCCCATCCGCGGTTCGATCCCGTGGTCGCCATGTCATATGCCGCCTTTTCAGATGCAGGCAGGTGAAAAAACGCAGCATAGGCACCAATCATACCCTGCACATCATCCGTCGAAAGCGGGGTGTTAAAAACGGTCATAAAGCCGACACCCATCGCCGCTTCGCGCGCCATTTCCATTGCATCCAGATCGCCTGCGATCAGTTTTTCTGCATCAATACGGGGGATCATCACTCTACTCCACTGGCTTTGCGGCAAAGGGATGCTGCACCTCTCCCTGCTTTGCAACCCCTCATCAGGTTTGATAGCAAGCAAATGACACCTCACAAAAGGAATGACCTATGCGCCGCAAACTTGCCGCAGGAAACTGGAAAATGAACGGGCTGTCCGCGTCCATGGACGAGGCGGCACAAATTGCGGCCCATAACGCGAACGATGTTGATGTGCTGATCTGCCCGCCCGCCACGCTTTTGGCGCAGATGGCAACGCTTGGGATACCTGTCGGCGGCCAAGACTGCCACGCAAATACCAGCGGCGCGCATACCGGCGACATCAGCGCCGCACAGCTTGCCGATGCGGGCGCCACCTATACGCTGACAGGCCATTCTGAGCGTCGCACCGACCACGCAGAGGATGACGCGACAATCAACGCCAAATCCCAAGCGGCCTATGATGCAAACCTGATCGCGGTGATCTGTATCGGCGAAACCCTAGACCAGCGTGAAACAGGCGAAACACTTGCTGTTATCGACACACAGCTTGCGGGGTCCGTCCCTGATACCGCCACAGCCGCCAACACGGTCATCGCCTATGAACCGGTTTGGGCGATTGGCACGGGCAAGGTGCCCACAACCAACCAAATTGCCCAAGTGCACGCCCACATCCGCACGCGCCTGACCACACGGTTCACCGATGGTGATGGGTTCCGCGTGCTTTACGGTGGTTCGGTCAAGGCCAGCAACGCGGCCGAAATCTTTGCCATCAATGATGTCGACGGCGCACTCGTCGGCGGCGCCAGCCTGAAGGCTGCGGATTTCACGCCCATCATCGACGCCCTGTCGGAATCCTGACTAACAACAAAGGCGACGCCATCAGTGATGTGCGTCGCCTTCTCCATTTTCGTGTATTTGAAATGCGCGGAAGCGCACCTTTTAATTGGTGATAATCTCGGGTCCCATGAATGTTGTCGGCAAATAGGTCGACAGGATCGGGATGTATGTGATCATAATCAAGAACACGAACAACACCGCCAAGAACGGCAACGCCGCACGCACAACGGCCATCATCGGCATCCCCGCCACGCCTGACGTGACAAACAGGTTCAAGCCAACAGGCGGCGTGATCATCCCGATCTCCATATTCACCACCATGATGATGCCAAGGTGAATTGGATCAATCCCCAATGAGATCGCAATCGGGAACACCAACGGGGCCACAATCACGATAAGGCCCGACGGCTCCATGAATTGCCCGCCGATCAACAAGATCACGTTAACCACGATCAGGAACATCACCGGCCCCATGCCCGCAGACAACATTGCCTCTGCGATATGCTGCGGGATTTGTTCGTCCGTTAGCACATGTTTCAGGATCAGCGCGTTGGCGATGATAAACATCAATGTGATCGTAAGCTTGCCACCCTCGAACAAGGCCTTGCGGGTATCAGCGTGAAACCACCCGGTGACCAACGCCTGCGGTTTGCGCAGCAACGACACAGG
Source organism: Yoonia sp. (assembly GCA_965656885.1). Taxonomy (GTDB): domain Bacteria; phylum Pseudomonadota; class Alphaproteobacteria; order Rhodobacterales; family Rhodobacteraceae; genus Yoonia. The sequence goes on along the minus strand of CBFHME010000005.1, from coordinate 113,212 downwards.
CGCACCACCGTCCACACCAGCCAACGGCCCCATGTCACGATAGATGAATGTCGCCACGATGAACGCGTAAACCGATGCAACCGCAGCCGCTTCTGTCGGGGTAAATGCACCCGGCGACCAAATGATGCCTTCTGACGAAATCCAAGGATGGCCGTAAATGCCGCCCATGATAATCACGATCAACAACAGCCCCCAAACGGCGTCACGGAATGACGCGAAAATCTCGCTCCAGCCCTGCCATTCGCCTTTCGGCATCTTTTTGATGCGCGCCATGATGTAAATCGCGACCATCAACATTGTGCCCGCCAAAATGCCCGGAATCACGCCAGCCAAGAACATGCGCCCGACCGATACATCCGTGGCAGAGGCGTAAACCACCATCACAATCGACGGCGGGATCAAAATGCCCAATGTGCCCGCGTTACAAATCACACCTGCCGCGAATTCCTTGGTATATCCAACCTGCCGCATGGCCGCGATCACGATGGACCCGATGGCCACCACGGTTGCCGGCGATGACCCCGAAAGGGCGGCAAACATCATACAGGCCAGCACACCCGCAATGGCCAAGCCGCCTTGCAAATGGCCCACACAGGCAATGGAAAACCGAATGATCCGCTTTGCCACGCCACCTGTCGACATGAACGTCGACGCCAGCACGAAAAACGGGATCGCAAGCAACGTGTAATGCCCCGCCATCGCCTGATAAAGCGACTGCGCCACAGACGCGAGCGACGTGTCCGAAAATACCAGCAAAAACAGGATTGATGACAGGCCAAGCGACACCGCAATCGGCACACCGATCAACAACAGCCCAACGATCATCCCAAATAAAAGAGCAACATCCATGGCTTAGGCGTCCTTGTTCATGTGGGCGACGTCTGCGACGGCCTCTTCAGCTTCGTGACTGACGATCATGCTTGATCTGCGCCCTTGGGCCACAGCGATGGTCGCTTGAATGATCCGCAACAGCATTAACGCCACGCCAAACGGCAGCATCGCATAGGGAATAAACCGCGGCAGTTTTTCGTATTCTTCGCCCATGTTGAACCGGTTTTCGAGGAACGTCTGTCCAAATGGAATTGGCACTTGCTCGGTCTCGTACCAGCCTTGGTCGCGGGTGCGTTCATTGAACCCTGTGGGCAGCACACGACCTGTCGTCTGCTGATACCCACCAAACGGCGCCCAGTAATCCCAAGCGCCTTTCATCAACAACCCGCCATAAGCGATGCAAACAATCGCAGAGATCATCACCAGAACCTTGCGCGGCCCCGCCGATACCACGTTCAAAACCGCATCCACCCCAAGGTGCGCCGTGATCTTGAACCCGTATGAAATGCCAAAAAGCACCAGCCATGCGAACAAGATCAACGTGACCTCAAGCCCCCACAGCAGGGATGATTTGAACACATAACGCAACACGACGTTGGCAAATGTGACCATGACCATCAAACCCAAAAGGGTTGCGATAAATGTCTCTTCTATGTGTGAAATAATGCGGCCCAGCTTGCTGCTTGGCGCGTCTTGGGTGCCCGACATCGCGGTCCCCTCCCCCAATTTTGACTATCGTATGTTGATTGGGGCGACAGGTGCCGCCCCAATCGAAATCATCACAACCGGCTTAGAGACCCATGTTGATTTTCTGTGCCGCGTCGATGTTTTCCTGGCCAACATCGCCGACGAACTGTTCCCAAACCGGCTTCATTGCAGCAACCCATGCTGCACGCTGATCGGCGGTCAACTGGCGTACTTCGCCGCCCGCATCAACGATGGCCTGCTTGGCGGCTTCGTTCACTGCAAACGCTTCGCTGTTACGTTTTTCGGTCACTTCCGCCATGATTGTCAGCAACTGGTCACGCACAGGCGCATCAAGGCTGTCCATAAAGTCGGTAGATGTCACAACAAGATAATCGATGATGCCGTGGTTTGTTTCAGTCACACCGTCTTGGACTTCGAAAAACTTCTGGCCATAGATGTTTGACCAAGTGTTTTCCTGACCGTCCACAACACCCGTCTGCAACGCGCCGTATACTTCGGAGAATGCCATCGGCTGCGGGGATGCGCCAAGTGCGGACATCTGCGCCACAAGCACGTCAGAGTTCTGCACGCGGAATTTCAGGCCCGCCGCATCTGTTGGCTCGTTTAGTGCCACATTCGCAGAAAACTGCTTCATGCCGTTGTGCCAGAATGCCAAACCTTGAAGACCACGACGCTGCATGGAATCCTTCATCGCCTGACCAGTTTCAGAGTTTTGGAACGCATCAACCGCTTCGATGTTTGTGAACATGAATGGCAGATCAAAGATGCGGAACTGCTTGGTGAACGCCTCGAACTTTGACAGGGATGGCGCGGCCATCTGCACGTCGCCCTGCAACATCGCCTCAAGCACTTGGTCATCGTTATAAAGCTGGCTGGACGGGAAAACTTCCATGCACATCGTGCCGTCCATTTCCGTGTTCACGCGCTCTTGCAGCAGCGTGGCAGCGATCCCCTTGGGGTGACGATCGGTGTTTGTTACGTGGCTAAACTTGACGACGATTTCGCCGTCATCGCAACCGGCGGCATGGCTGTCGGCAAATGCTGTGTTTGCTGCAACGGACATCGCCGCAACCATCGCGGTCTTTTTCAAAAATGTCATTGTGGTTCCTCCCAGAACGTCTGTCTTCGGCCCCAACTTGGACCTATGAAACTATTTGACGCGGCGGACAGATTATCGGCAAGCATGAATTCGCCAATTCCACATTGTGATATAAGTATTTGTTTCTGATGCAAAAAATAATACGGCAGCATTTCACACCATGGCCGCTGGCGAAATACCACACACCTGTTAGGGCTATCTGTGCGAAAAACCGCACACCTCTAATCGTTCGTGCGATAGTCCTCTGCACGTAAATTGTGACGGGCCAATTTGTCGTAGAACGTCTTGCGCGGCAGCTGTAAATCCTTGGCCGTTTCAGTGGCGCGTCCAGCATTGCGTTGCAACGCCGCAATCAAAAGCGACCGTTCAACCTGCGCCATCTGCGCCGACAGCCCCTGCCCCTGCCCCTGCCCCTGATCATCAGCACCATCGTCTAGCCCCATCGCAAACCGCATGGCTGCATTCATCAGCGCGCGCGCATTGCCCGGCCAATCCTGGGCCATCAGGCCGGTGATAACATCGGGGCCAATATCGGGCATCGGCAGATTGGCTTGTTCACAGGCTTGGGCCACATAGTGCCTGAACAAGACAGGTATGTCCGCGCTACGTTCGCTCAGCGGCGGGATGCGAACGCGCATAATGTCAAAGTGGTAAAACAAATCTTCGTGCAAGCGGCCCGCGCGCACATCGTCATCAATATCTTCGGTCGATCCCACAACAATGCGCGCACCGGCACCTGCTTCGATCGCATCAAACAAAATCAGCTGCACATCGGGCGCAAGACGGGTCACTTCGTCCAGATATAGCGTGCCGCCCTGCGCCGCCTCTATCGCCGCGCAAAGTGTGGACGCGTCCAACACACCTGCCGATTTCTTCACAAATGGACGGGTCGCATTGGCGGACAACAAATGGATAACCTCTGCCAGTTTTGGCGTGCCGGACCCCCGCGCACCAATCACAAGCGCATCTGAACCAGACCGCGCCACGCGGCGGGCCTGTTGGCGCACCTCGCTGGCTTGTCGGGACGTGCCCATCAACATACGTGCCGCGGCATCCCCGTCTTCGATAGCTGCCGCCAATTTGCGGTTTTCCAACACAAGGGCGCGTGATTTCAGCGCCCGCGTAACGACAGCCATAAACGCAGATGGCGCACAGGGTTTTTCCAAGAAATCATAGGCACCCTTGCCCATCGCTTTGACGGCCATTGGAATGTCGCCTTCACCCGTTAACAAAATCACTGGCAATTCGGCATCCGCCAATCGCGCGTGATCCAACAGATGAAAACCGTCGCGCCCGGGCATCCGCATATCGGTTACGACGACGCCATCAAACGACGGCGATAGATGATCTTTCGCCGCCAGAAATGACCCCGCAAGGATCGGCTTAAGCCCTGCAAGCTCTACCGTTTGGCCAAGGGCCTCGCGGATCGCAGGGTCGTCATCAACAATTAGGACATGCATCGTCATGCTGCTTTTTCGGCGGCAGCAGGCAAAAGTTCAACTGTAAAAATTGCACCACCTGCATCATGGTTGCGGCCCCGGATTGCACCACCAAAACTTTGCACAAGCCCATACGAAATACTAAGCCCTAGCCCCATGCCCTCAGCCGCGCCAACCGCTTTGGTGGAATAAAAAGGATCAAAAATCTTTTCCGGCTCGGTAATGCCGGGTCCGGTGTCGCGCACGAAAACTGTGACCTTGCCGGCATCTTGGGCAACCGTGATCGTAAGGGATTTTTCAGGCGCGTGTTCCATCGCATCAACGGCATTCGCAACAAGGTTCAAAACAACCTGCTGCAATCGGACCTCGCCTGCGCGCACAATGATATTGGTTGGGGCGTCCCATTGAACAGCCACCTCAGATTGGGCTATTTTTGTCTGCAAAAGCTCCAGAACCGCATCAACAACACGGGCAACATCAACATTGCCCAACGGTTCGCTTTCTTGCCGCGCAAAGGCACGAAGATTGCGAATGATGCGTCCCATACGGTGCGCAAGTTCACTTATCTTGCCAAGGTTTCTGGCCGCCATGTCGGGTTGATCGCGCGCCATGAACGCTTGGCCGTTTTCGGCAAATGACTGGATCGCCATCAGCGGCTGGTTCAATTCATGGCTGATGCCCGCCGACATTTGGCCCAACGCCGACAGTTTGCCCGCCTGCACCAGATCGGATTGCGCCTTTTTCAGGCTCACCTCTGCGGCGCGGCGGTCTTCCACCTCTTTTCGCAGGCTTTGGTTGGCCGATGACAGCTGTGCTGTGCGATCCGCCACGCGGTATTCCAGCTTTGCGTTGGCCTGCGCCAATGTGCGGCGTCGCTGTGTGGCAAGAAACAAAAGCGCCCCGAACGCAAGGCAAAGTGCGGCCGTCACAAGCGCCTGAAGAAATGCGATCTGGCGGGCCTGTGATGCATCCAAAAGAACCTCTCCGCGCATATCAATTACTGGCAATTCTCTTGTGCGGTGCACCGCATGGGCGGGGACATAACGGCTGCCCGATACGCCCCAAACTTCGACACCGCGAATGTCGCGGCTGGTATAGTTCAGAAAATCCCCTTGAGCGCGCGACCGCAGAACCAGCTCTGACCGGTTCGATACAAACACAACGCCCGCGTCGTCCGTGAAAAACAGAACAGGCCGCGCACCGCGCCATGACCCTTCGATCCCCTCCACCCCCGCATAGACCAGCAAAACACCGATCACCGGCCCGAAATCCGAAAAAATCGGTGCGGCAAAAACAAATGTCCGCGCACTGCCCTGCACAGGGTGATCAACGCCCAATGCGCCATCCATCGCACGTTCAAAATATCGCGTCCCCATGTGTGGAACCGACCGCGCCGATTGCGTGCCGCTGATCTGTTCGCCTTGCGTGTTCAGCAACACAATATCAAGCGCACCGGATTTATCGCCAATGGTTTGCAAGATGGGTGCGACAGCCACTGCTGTGCCTGATCCCACCAAAACATCGGCCAACTCAGGGCGGTCCGCCGTCAGAACGGCCAGTTCGCGGAAACGGCGCAACTCTCCTGTCAAACTATCTGCGGCAAGGGCCAGATCAGATTGCGCGCGACGGTCAAGCTGCACCAACGCAACCCCATAGCCATACCACCATACGCCACTGACAAACGCCGCGACGAATGTCAGATACGCCAAAATTGGCCCGATATTTTTGCGCGAAATAGCAAACATACGCGAAACCTAGCCCAACCAGTGTTGCAATGACCAGCATGTCGCGCCAATGCTGCCGCCATGCAACATTTGTCCCAAGATCCCAATGATCCCGCCTTTGTCCAAAACCCCTACCCGTTTTACGACAACGCGCGGCAAACAGGTGACCTGTTCTATTGGACGGACTACGGCATGGTCTGCACGTTATCCCACGCGGCCACCCATGCAGCACTGCGCGACAAACGCATGGGGCGCGAATGCCCGCCCGAAAATGCGCCCGACATCCCCGCCAGCCTAGAGCCGTTCTACGCCATCGAAGCCCATTCGATGCTGGAACTTGAACCTCCGCGGCACACGCGCCTGCGTGGTCTGGTCCTGCGTGCCTTTACCAGCCGCACGATTGCGGCATTGGAACCCGCGATCCGTGATTTGTGCCACACATCCATTGACGCATTTCCCGATGGGCCGTTTGATCTTTTGACCGCCTACGCCCAACCTGTGCCCGTGCGTATCATCGCGCGACTGCTGGGCGTATCAGAGGCTCACAGCGACGATCTGCTCACTTGGTCCAACGCCATGGTCGCGATGTATCAAGCCCGCCGCACCCCCGCGATAGAAGCCGCAGCAGTGCAGGCCAGCATCGATTTCACCGCATTTCTGCGCGCCCAGATCGCGCTCAAACGCACGGCCCCCAGCGACGATCTGATCTCCACCCTGATCGCGGCCAACGAAGACGGCGACAAATTGTCGGATGACGAATTGATCACAACATGCATTTTGTTGCTAAACGCAGGTCACGAGGCAACGGTGCATACCCTTGGTAACGGGACCAAAACCCTGCTTGAAACGGGGCATCGCAACATCACGCCCACCTTGGTCGAAGAGGTCATCCGCCACGATCCCCCACTGCATATGTTCACCCGCTATGTCTATGAAGATATGGAGTTTTACGGCGCTACACTGAAACGCGGCGACCAGATCGGGTGCCTTCTTGGGGCGGCGAACCACGATCCCGTGGTCTACGAAAACCCCACCACATTTGACCCTGCGCGCAAAGGCAAACAAAACACCAGCTTTGGCGGTGGGATCCATTTTTGCGTGGGCGCACCGCTGGCACGGCTGGAACTTCAAATCGCACTCGAGGTTCTGTTTGAACGCTGCCCCAACCTTGCGCTGCACGGCCCTGCGCAATACGCGGACGTGTATCATTTTCACGGGCTGGAAACGCTGATGGTTACAACGGCAACGCCACAGTCGACTTGATCTCTTCCATCGACAAAAGAGCGGTCACATTAAACACCCGCACCTCTGAAATCAGCGCCTGATAGAATGTGTCATAGGCCCGCGCATTCTGCACCCGCACCTTAAGGATGTAGTCAATATCGCCCGCTAGTCGGTGGGCCTCTTGCACCTCATCACGCGCAAGCAAGGCCGCCAAAAACCGCTGTTGCCAGTCGGCATCATGCTCGGACGTGCGGATCAAAACGAAAAAACACGCCTCGAACCCCAGCGCCTCTGCGTCCAACATGACAGTCTGCTGACCGATCACACCCGCGTCTTTCATCTTGCGAATGCGATTCCATACAGGCGTCTTGGATGACCCCACCGATTTGGCGATTTCATCCAAAGATTGCGCCGCATCCGCCTGAAGACTGCGTAAAATCTTCCGATCCATTTCATCGATACGCACAGACATTCCAAAATCCACTTCTTTGCAGAACAAGCTATCCAACCTTGGGGCAAGTCGGAACATACGTCCTTACTTATCCCGACAGGGGCGCAACAACCAGAACAATATTCTATATTGCTGCTAACAAATCACCGAAAGGCCACGTTATGCAGCATTTCCCAATCTTCCTTGCCGTCGCTGGTCGTCGCATTGTCGTGTCTGGTGGTGGTGATGCGGCAATGGCCAAGCTGCGCCTTTTGATGAAGACCGAAGGGCGCATCACCGTTTTGGCTGAAAATGCAGCTAACGACATTCGCAAATGGGCCTCCGAGGGGAAACTTACCCTGATCGACCGCCCAATGGATCACGGTGATGCGATCTGTGCCGCCCTGTTTTACGGCGCAAACGAAGACGCAGGCGAAGATGCCCGCACCTCCCGCATCGCCGCGTCCGAGGGCGCGTTGGTCAACATCGTGGATAACCTTGCCGACAGCCAGTTCATTACACCCGCCATCGTTGATCGTGACCCCGTCACCGTCGCCATCGGGACCGAAGGGGCAGCACCCGTTCTGGCCCGCGCGATCAAGGCTGACCTGGAGGCTAAGCTGCCCGCAACTTTGGGCACGCTGGCGCGGATCGGCAAAACCTTCCGCCACGCGGTTGACGTGCTGCCTTTCGGCGCCAAACGCCGCAGCTTCTGGTCCGACTTCTATTTCAACGCTGGCCCCGCCGCGATGGAACAGCAAGGCGACGGGGGCGTTCTCCCCGCTCTTGGCGCTTTGCTGGATAAACACGTGATGACAGCCCAGCGTGACGGCCACGTCGATCTGGTTGGCGCAGGCCCCGGTGACCCTGATCTTTTGACGCTCAAGGCGCGCAAGGCCATTGATAAGGCCGATGTGATCATCCACGACCGCCTCGTGACGCCCGAAATTCTTGAACTTGCCCGCCGCGAGGCTGTCATCATCGACGCTGGCAAAACCGGCTTTGGCCCGTCGATGCAGCAATCCGATATTGACGCAGTGATCGTCGAACACGCACTGAACGGTGCCCATGTCGTGCGGCTCAAGGCAGGCGACCCAACCGTTTTCGGCCGCCTCGACGAAGAGATCGAGGCAGTCACCGCCGCTGGCATCACTTACCAAGTTATCCCTGGCATCACGGCCGCATCCGCCGCGGTCGCCGATATCGGCCAATCGCTGACGAAACGCGGGCGCAATTCGGCTGTGCGTTTGATCACAGGCCACGACACCAAAGGCTACGCTGACCACGATTGGAAGGCATTGGCCGCCGATGGTGAAGTCGCCGCGATCTATATGGGCAAGAAATCTGCCCGCTTTATCCAAGGGCGATTGTTGATGCATGGCGGCAACCCTGACACGCCAGTCACCATCATCGAAAACGTCAGCCGCCCAAATCAGCGCGTGATTTCATGCACGCTTGGCACGTTGGAACCAACGATGTCCGAGGCCAATTTGACCGGCCCTGCCCTGACCTTCCTCGGGCTGGCCCCGCGCGAATTGTCATACGGATGTCATACGCAAATCATACGCAAATCATACACCCAAAAAGAGGCACTTTAACCATGGCCCGCGCATTCACACCCAAAGTCATCACCGCCAACGCCCTACTGGAAGGCGACGCGATCTGGTTCACGCCAGACAGCGAATGGAGCCGCGATATGGCCGACGCAGAACTGATCACAGACGAGGCCCACGGCGACCTGCGCCTGCTAGAGGCACTGGCCGATCAAGCAACCGTTGCAGGTGTCTATTTGGCAGATGCAAAGGCGGGCGTTGATGGCCCGACACCTGTGCATTTTCGCGAAACATTTCGCACGCGCGGCCCATCAAACTATGCCCACGGCAAACAAGAGGTATAATTTCATGTATGTTTACAATGACTTCGACGAAACGTTTGTGCGCAACCGCGTGGCACAATTCCGCGGTCAGGTGGAACGCCGCATCGACGGATCCCTGACCGAGGACGAATTCAAACCATTGCGTTTGATGAACGGTCTGTATCTGCAGCTACACGCATACATGCTGCGCGTGGCCGTGCCCTACGGCACGCTCAACAGCGCCCAGATGGACAAACTCGCCTATATCGCGGACCGTTGGGACAAAGGGTATGGCCATTTCACGACCCGCCAGAACATCCAATACAACTGGCCCGAACTGCGCGATGTGCCCGATATGCTGTCCGCCCTGGCCGATGTGGGCATGCACGCGATCCAGACATCAGGCAACACAATCCGCAACGTAACCGCCGACCATTTTGCGGGTGCTGCCGCAGATGAAATCGAAGACCCGCGCCCGACGGCAGAATTGTTGCGTCAATGGTCCACAGATCATCCCGAATTCCAATTCCTGCCCCGCAAATTCAAGATCGCTGTGACCGGCGCAGAGGCTGACCGCGCGGTCACACGCGCCCATGACATCGGGCTGCGCATGGTGCGCAATGATGCTGGCGACGCGGGCTATGAAGTCATCATTGGTGGTGGCCTTGGCCGCACCCCGATGGTTGGTAAGGTCCTACGCGCATTTCTGCCACGCGCTGATTTGCTGCCCTATTGCGAGGCGATTGTCAGCGTTTACAACCTGCTTGGCCGCCGCGACAACAAATACAAGGCCCGCATCAAAATCACCGTTCACGAAAACGGGTTAGAGAAGATCCAAGAGCTTGTAGAATCACGTTTCGAACAAGTTAGGGCTGGTTTCTCTGGTGTAGACCAGCAAATGCTTGCACAAATCGAACAATCTTTCGCAGCCCCGTCATTCGAGACGAAATCAACAGACGGCTATGAGGCTGCACGTTTGGCGAACCCTGCGTTCCGATCTTGGTCTGATACCAACCTGTCTGATCACAAGGCAGACGGCTATGCCATCGTGTCCATTTCGATCAAAAAACACGGCGCAACACCCGGCGACGCGACATCAGACCAGATGCGCGTGATGGCCGATCTTGCCCGTAAATACGGCCACGATGAATTGCGCATCAGCCATGAACAAAACGTCATCCTGCCCCATGTGCATAAATCCGACCTTCCTGCTGTTTACGCAGACCTGCGCGCGGCTGATCTGGCGACAGCAAACATTGGTCTTGTCAGCGACATCATCGCCTGTCCGGGCATGGATTACTGTGCCTTGGCCACCGCGCGGTCCATTCCTGTCGCCCAAGAGATTGCGACACGTTTTGATGAGCTGAAACTGGAGCATGAAATTGGCCCGCTCAAGATCAAAATATCGGGCTGCATCAACGCATGTGGCCATCATCATGTCGGGCACATCGGCATATTAGGACTGGATCGGGCTGGCGTTGAAAACTACCAAATCACATTGGGCGGCGACGGCACTGAAACCACAACGATTGGTGAACGCGCGGGTCCCGGGTTTGGCGCGGACGACATCGTGCCAGCGATTGAACGTCTGGTGATCGGGTATCTTAGCTTGCGTTTGGGCCACGATGAAACATTCCTGCAAGCCTATCGCCGCCTTGGTGCTGCACCCTTTGTGAGCCTACTTTATCCTGAGAAAGGGGCAAAACATGCCGCTTAAAGAATTCGCCGAACGTCGCAATTTGTTGCACCGCAAATCAGACCCGCAAACCATTCTAGAACACGCGCTAAACGATCAAAGCATCGGAACTGTCGCAATCGTCAGCAGCTTTGGCGCGGAAAGTGTCGTGTTGTTGCATATGGCCGCACAAATTGACAAAGCCGTGCCAATTATCTTTCTCGATACGGAAATGTTATTCGACGAAACCTTGCAATATCAACGCGATGTCGCCGAAGCCTTGGGTCTGTCGGATGTTCGCGTCATTCGCCCCAAACGTAACGATGTGTTCATCAATGATGTTGATGGCCTGCTTCATCAGGCCGATACAGCCGCTTGCTGTCATCTGCGCAAGGTAAAACCGCTGGACGATGCCTTGGCCGAATTTGATGGTTGGATCACGGGTCGTAAGCGTTTTCAATCAGGCTCACGTTCTACAATTCCTGCGTTTGAAAGAGATGGGCGCAAGATCAAGGTCAACCCGCTTGCCGCATGGTCACCACAAGACGTCGCAGACTATATGGCCGCACATAACCTGCCGCGCCACCCCCTAGTTGCGCAGGGTTATCCGTCGATTGGATGTACGCCTTGCACCACGCGGGTCAGTGACCACGAAGACCCCCGTGCAGGCCGCTGGCGCGATGCCGCGAAAACGGAATGCGGTATTCATTTTGAGGGAACAGCATGAGTATTTTAAAAAAAAGCGAGGCAGAAGCAACAGAGGTGGCGGTCGTGATTGTTTCGGACATTGGGTTTGCAAAGGACGATTGGGCGGCAGGCTTTGTCGCCTTTGCTGATCACCCCGCAAATGATTGCGCAAAGGCGATTGATGTGCCGTCGGACACCCAACCTGACGCAATGCCCGCCATTGTCGCGGCCCCCATGATCCGCATTGATTTCCCAAGCTTTGCAGACGGCCGTGGCTTCACGCTTGCGCGGGTTCTGCGGGCTGCAGGGTTTGAGGGCCGTTTGCGTGCGCGTGGTCATGTGCTGGCCGATCAATATGCCATGGCGCGCCGTTGTGGATTTGACGAGGTGGAAATTGACCAAACACTTGCTGCGCGCCAGCCCGCAGATCAATGGCTTGCCCGCGCTGATTGGCAAGAACACAACTATCAATCGCGGCTGCGCGGCTGACCCTTTCCCTAATTGCATTCACAGACTAAACGGAGGGCGGCCCCACGCGGGGTCGCCAAATGACATATGACAGAGCAAACACCAGTGACCACAGACACCGCCCGCCCCGTCCCGACCCTGCCTGACGCCCAAACCGTCACGGCTGTTACACATTACACTGATCGCTTGTTCAGCTTTCGCGTGACCCGCCCTGCTTCATTGCGGTTCCGTTCAGGGGAATTTGTGATGATCGGTCTTATGGGCGACCCACACCCTGAAACGGGCAAGCAAAAGCCGTTGTTGCGCGCATATTCCATCGCATCGCCATCTTGGGACGAGGAACTGGAGTTTTATTCGATCAAAGTGCCTGACGGGCCGCTGACATCGCGGTTACAACACATCAAGGTCGGGGACGAGATTATCTTGCGCCCCAAACCCGTTGGCACATTGGTGCATGATGCCTTGCTGCAGGGGAAACGGTTGTATTTCTTCTCGACCGGCACCGGGTTTGCCCCGTTTGCCAGCCTGCTGCGCGAGCCTGAGACATATGAAAACTATGACGAGGTCATCATCACGCATACTTGCCGCGACGTCGAAGAACTGACCTATGGTCGTGACCTGATCGCGAACCTGAAATCCGATGAAATGATGATCGAACTTTTGGGTGAAGAGAACCTCAACAAGATCCGCTATTACCCGACCACCACGCGGGAACAGAGCCCCAAGATGGGCCGCATTACAACCCTGATCGAAGACGGCACATTGTTCAGCGATCTGGGTGTGCCCGCGCTTGACCCTGCGGTGGACCGAGCGATGGTTTGCGGCAGCCTTGCGTTCAACCTTGATATCAAGGCGCTGATGGAAAAGGCTGGTCTGAACGAAGGGGCGAATTCAGAACCCGGTGAATTTGTGATCGAAAAGGCCTTTGTCGGCTAGATCCCCACCAAACAGGTATAAAAAAGGGCCGCGTCATTGCTGACGCGGCCCTTTGTAATTTGAGAAGTGACTTGGCTTATTGGCCAAGTGCCTCTTTCAAACGTGTAAGTGTTGCTTCCAGAAGTTCTGGATTGTCTTTCACCGCGTTTACCGCGCCATTCAAAACAGTTTTCTGCACAGTCGACAGGTCAGATCCTTCGATCATCTCCATCACCTTGGTTGCGTCGAAACCATCAACGGTCAACAGATCAGCCATGCCAGTCGCGTCAGTTGCTTCTGCGTCAACGCCTGCCTCTGCTTCGGTAGTAATATCTGCTTCAGCTGTTGCATCCACATCAGTTGCTTCAACTGCTTCTTCAACAGCAGCAGCTGTTTCTTCCACAGCAGTGGCAGCTTCTTCAGCAGCGGCAGTGGCTTCAGCTTCAGCAGCAGCAGCAGCGGCAGCTTCGGCCTCTGCAGCAGCGGCAGCAGCTTCTTCTTCCAACGCAGCAGCAGCGGCAGCGGCTTCAGCTTCTGCTTCGGCAGCGGCTTCTTCAGCAGCGGCGGTAGCAGCAGCGGCCTCTTCCTCGGCAGCAGCGGCAGCGGCAGCGGCCTCTTCCTCAAGTGCGGCGGCAGCGGCGGCAGCTTCTTCTTCAGCGGCGGCGGCAGCAGCGGCAGCTTCTTCTTCAGCAGCGGCGGCAGCAGCGGCAGCTTCTTCTTCAGCAGCAGCGGCGGCAGCTTCAACTTCAGCGGCAGCTGCAGCGGCGGCCTCTTCTACAGCAGCAGCAGCGGCGGCGGCTTCTTCTTCAGCAGCGGCCAAGGCAGCAGCAGCAGCTTCTTCTGCAGCAGCGGCTGCTTCAGCAGTCGCAGCAGCAGCGTCGTCAGCCATATCAGCCGCAGCGTTTGCAGCATCATCAGCCATATCGGCCGCTGCATCGGCAGCATTGTCAGCCATATCAGCTGCGTCGCCAGCCATTTCAGTGGCCGCACCAGTCAGTGTGCCAACGGCTTCAGCAGGTGCTTTTCCGTTTGCTGCATATTGATATCCAAAAAATCCGAGAATCGCCGCAACGATAAGAATTAAGATTGCTCTCATTGGTCATGTCCTTCCAATTCGTGTTCATGACGGCCCCCAGTTGAGCCTTGCGCGTCATATGTCAGATGCGGAAAGAAAGTAAAAGAACCTGATTGCGGGGAATTTCGCGCCAATAGGCGCTTTTTTGCGGGTTGTAGACGCGGGCGCGGACGACTACTTTGGTTCCTGCATCATGCAAACGACAAAAGGATAAAGACCATAGCACGCAGACCCCACAATGCGCCTCCACAGCGCGACACCGGCCCCCGCGTAAATGAACGTATTCGCGGATCCGATATTCGACTTATCGGTGCCGAAGGCGAAAATGTTGGCGTTGTATCGCCAGACCGCGCAATGGCCATGGCCGACGAAGCCGGGCTCGATCTTGTTGAGATTTCTCCAAACGCGAACCCGCCTGTCTGCAAAATTATGGATTACGGCAAATTCAAATACGAGACTCAGAAAAAAGAAGCTGAAGCGCGTAAAAAGCAAAAGATCATCGAAATCAAAGAAGTGAAATTCCGTCCAAACACGGATAACAACGACTATGATGTGAAAATGCGCAACGTATTCAAATTCTTGGGCAACGGCGACAAAGTCAAAATTACTTTGCGCTTTCGTGGTCGCGAAATGGCCCACCAAGACTTGGGTCGCCAACTGTTGGAACGTGTTGCCGCCGATACGGTTGACCATGGTAAAGTGGAAAACTTCCCAAAGATGGAAGGCCGCCAAATGGTCATGCTGATTGGCCCGCTCGCGAAATAGCAGACACCAGTCGCATTGAAATCACCCCCGATGTTTTGCGTCGGGGGTTTTTTTTGTGTGAATCCAAATGTCGAATGGTGGGAACCATATTCAGTCTGAGGCGTTTGTAGACAAGTTAAGAAGGGTCATTCATGTCCGGAATTTGGGACGTCATTTTATTGGGTATGGCACTGATCGTGCTTGTCGCGACCTTTTTACCGTTGTCCGGCTCTAAGCGATGGTGGGTGCGCGGGCTCGACTTCCCGCGCGTTCAGATCATGATCGCAGCGCTATTGCTGATCGCGCTTATCATGGTGTTTTCGCCTTTTTCCCGCATCCCGTCTCTTTTGGCATTGGCAGTGGCTGCCATTTACCAAGCAACGCGCATCGCGCCCTACACAGCTTTTTGGCCGACGGAAGTAACATTGGCCCCTGATCACGCGGCCCATTGGGTTACCGCGATGTCTTCTAACGTCGAAATGGGCAACCGAGACTACCAAAAAGTTGCCACCGAAGTGAACGACACCGACCCCGACATTCTGTTTCTCATGGAAACGGACGGCGCATGGGATGCCGCCCTGACAGAGCAGTTGTCTCGTTATCCATACGTCAAACGTGACCTGCGCGACAATTACTACGGCATGATCTTTGCGACAAAACTACCTGTAGAAGACTGCGTGTTCACAGAGCTGACCCATGATGACACGCCTACCCTATTTGCAAAATTGCGCGCCCACGACGGGACATTGTTCCGGTTCATCGGTCTGCACCCACGTCCGCCCTTGCCGGGCGATGACACAGATGATCGCGACGCCCAAATCCACTACACCGCAGAAATCGCGCGCATGACCGACCTGCCTTTGGTCATAATGGGGGATTTCAACGATGCCGCTTGGTCCGACACATCCCGGCGATTTAAGAAAATTGGCGGATATCTCGATCCGCGCATCGGACGCGGGATCTATCCCAGCTTTGACGCAAATTCTTGGCTCATTCGCGCGCCGATCGATCAACTTTTTATGTCTGCTGACATACAGCTTTCACGGTTCTGGCGCGGACCACACGTTGGGTCCGATCATTTTCCGATCCACGCGGCGTTTTGTCCGCGCCTGACAGACATGCAGCCTGCGCTTGATCCGGTCAAAGCCAGCAACAAAGAGGCGGCCGATCTTGACCCGATCAAAACCGACCTTCGCCATGGCTTAAAAGAAGATCAAATCGTCTAATCAGCCATTCGCTGCATTGACCGCGCGACCCGTCATGACTTTTACCAAATGGGCGCGATAGGCAGAAGATCCGTGCAAGTCCGAAATCATACCGTCCGCCGCGACAGACAATCCGTCAAGTGTGCTTGCGTCAAATGACCCTGACAGGGCTTCTTCCGCAGCAGTCCAACGGAACACGCCTTCCTCAGACGCGCCGGTTACAGCGACACGAACACCATCGGCAAATTTGGCGACAAACACGCCAACAAGCGCAAACCGCGACGCAGGCTGCACGAATTTCTGATAGTTTGCGGCTTGCGGCACAGGGAAACGGACTTCGGTCACGATCTCACCCTCTTCAAGGGCCGTGGTAAACATCCCCTGAAAGTAGTCATCAGCGGCGATGTCGCGTGCATTTGTCTTGATCACCGCGCCAGTGCCCAGTGCCGCCGCAGGATAGCACGCCGACGGGTCATTATTGGCCAGTGATCCACCGATTGTGCCACGGTTGCGCACGGCTGGATCCCCGATATGCGAAGCAAGTGCTGCCAACGCAGGAAACGCCCCTGCCCCCGCCGCAACTGCACCATGGGTCGTCGCCCCGCCGATACACATCTCTCCGGCATCGTTTTGGCAAATACCAACCATCTCTGACACGCCCGCCAAGCTGACAAGCACCTCTGGCGCAGCAAGCCTTTGCTTCAGCGTCGGGATCAGCGTTTGCCCCCCACCCAATGCCTGCGCGTCTTCATTGCTTAATGCTTGAACCGCATCGGCAATCGTGGCGGGTTTCTCAATCTCAAATGCATACATCGCTTTGTTCCTTTCTTGTGGCGCGGGGGCTGTGATCGCCCTGTTTTCCGCTTGCCAAAAATACCTCGGGGTCTGGGGCTGGCCCCAGCCTATCCTTGCATCGCATCCCAAACGCGTGACGGTGTGAGCGGCATATCAATATGCGCCACATCTTTCCCGCCCGATTGCAATGCATCAATTACGGCATTTACGACTGATGGTGGTGACCCAATCGCACCCGCCTCGCCGCAACCTTTTACGCCCAATGGGTTGTGCGTGCATGGGGTCTGGCAAGAATGATCAACCTGATAAAATGGCAAATCATCGGCCCGCGGCATCGCGTAATCCATATAGGATGCAGACACCAACTGACCGTCCTCATTATAGGCACAGTTTTCCAGCAACGCTTGACCCACACCTTGGGCAATGCCGCCATGCACCTGCCCTGAAACGATCATCGGGTTGATCACATTGCCAAAATCATCCGCAGCCGAGAAACGTTCAATCGTGACTTTGCCGGTCTCTGGGTCCACTTCGACCTCGCATGCATAAGCACCTGCAGGATAGGTAAAGTTCGCTGGATCATAAAACGCGGTTTCTTCCAGCCCTGGCTCAATGTCTTCCAACGGATAGTTGTGCGGCACATAAGCGGCAAGCGTGACATCGCCCCAAGCGACCGATTTATCGGTGCCCGCCACGCTGAACTGGCCATCTTTCAGTTCAATATCTGCGTCCGATGCCTCAAGCAGGTGGGCCGCGATCTTCTTGGCTTTATTGATCACCTTTTCCGCTGCGCGCACCATCGCTGATCCGCAAACAGCCAAGCTGCGAGAGCCGTAGGTGCCCATCCCGAACGGGATTTTTGATGTGTCACCGTGCACGATGTCGATCTGATCCTCTGGTATGCCGATCATCTCGGAAATCACCTGGGGGAACGATGTTTCATGCCCCTGCCCGTGGCTATGCGCCCCGACCATGACGGAAATTGACCCCGTCGCGTTCACACGCACCGTCGCCGCATCATAAAGCCCTGCGCGCGCACCAAGTTGCCCCACAAGGTTTGACGGTGCGATGCCGCAAGCCTCGATATAGCAGTTCACGCCAAGCCCGCGCATCATGCCACGTTTTTCACTTTCCGCGCGGCGGGCAGCAAAACCACCAAAATCGGCCATTTCTTCCAACTTGGCCATCGTCGCCTCGTAATCGCCAGTGTCGTATTCGACCGCCACAGGCGTGGCATAGGGGAATTCGGAGACAAAATTCTGACGCCGCAGTGCAATCGGATCAACGCCCAATTCACGGGCCGCTTTGTCAATGACGCGTTCAATCTGGAATGTGGCCTCTGGCCGCCCAGCGCCACGGTAAGCGTCAACCGGGACGGTGTTGGTAAACACGGCTTTTACGTTCACATAGATATGTGGGGTTTTGTAATTCCCTGCCATCAATGTGCCGTGCAACCAAGTGGGCACGGAAGACGCAAATGTGGACAGATACGCCCCCATATTCGCGTGTGTGTCTGTGCGCAGCGCGACAAAGTTGTTGTCGGCATCCAGCGCAAGTTCAATTTTGGTCACATGATCACGGCCATGCGCGTCGGACATAAATGCCTCTGACCGCGTGGAGGTCCATTTGACAGGACGGTTCACGGCCTTGGACGCGAATGTGCAAAATGCTTCTTCTGCGTAGTGGAAAATCTTGGTCCCGAAACCACCACCTACATCAGGGGCCACCACGCGCAGTTTGTGTTCTGGAATACCCAACACAAACGCACCCATCAGCAGGCGGATCACATGCGGGTTCTGGCTGGTGGTGTGCAACGTATGCATATCATCAGCACGGGAATATTCGCCCAGCGCCACGCGCGGTTCCATCGGATTCGCGACGAGCCTGTTATTCACCAGCTCTAAAGTGGTGACATGCGCGGCCCCCTTAATGGCCTCATCCACGGCACCTTTGTTTTCTTCGACAAAGCCCCAGTCATAGCAAAGGTTGCTGGTCAGATCGTCATGCACCTTGGTTGCGCCATCCTTTAGCGCGTCTTTCATATTCACAACGGCGGGCAGTTCGGTCACGTCCAGTTCAATCGCTTCTGCCGCGTCGCGGGCTTGCGACAGGCTATCGGCGACAACGGCGGCCACGATTTCACCAACATGACGAATTTTGCCATGTGCGATCACTGGATGTTTAGGTTCTTGCATCACCTCGCCGTGGCGGTCGGTGATTTGCCATCCACATGGGATACCGCCTACGGCCTCAAAATCCGCACCGGTAAAGATTTGCACTACACCGGGCATCGCGGCAGCGGCGGATGTGTCAATACTGTTGATCGTGGCATGGGCCACGTCAGCCCGCAGGAAATGCACATGGGTTTGCCCAAACACATTGATGTCGTCGGTATAATTTCCGACCCCTGTTAGAAACCTTACGTCTTCGCGCCGTTTTGTGCTGGCGCCGATCCCACTATCCTTTGGCATTTGTCGTCCTCCC
The DNA here is from genome assembly GCA_965656885.1 of Yoonia sp. GTDB lineage: Bacteria > Pseudomonadota > Alphaproteobacteria > Rhodobacterales > Rhodobacteraceae > Yoonia. Next base: position 93,854 of record CBFHME010000005.1, on the reverse strand, counting down.
GTATGGGGCAGATCACAGTGACCACATCCCCTGCGTTTTCACAAAAATCTTATTCAGCAGCGATGGCAGATACATCCTGTCCGGACGCGGCCATGATCGCCTTGACGATGTTATGATACCCCGTGCAGCGGCAGATATTGCCTTCCAGATAGGCGCGCACCTCTGTCTCTGACGGTTTTGGGTTGTCTTTCAGAAGCGCCGCAGCCGACATAACCATGCCCGGCGTGCAGAACCCGCATTGCAGGCCGTGGTGGTCTTGGAATGCTTGTTGGATCACATTAAGCGAGCCGTCCGCATTTGCCTGACCCTCGATCGTTGCAACATCGGCGCCGTCTGCCTCTGCTGCGAACATTGTGCAGGATTTCACCGCTTCGCCGTTCACATGCACCACGCAAGCCCCGCATTGGCTTGTGTCGCAGCCAACATGCGTGCCTGTCATCCGCAGATCGCCCCGCAGAAAATCAACCAACAGCGTCCGTCCTTCAACGTCACCGGAAACGGCCTTGCCGTTCACCGTCATTGAGACTTGTGTCATTACATCCTCCCGATTTTAGCAACTTGAAGCGGAGTTAAGCACGGCTTCCGACACTTGAGAACACATAAACGTCGCTGCACCTGCACAAGCGGCAGCGCAGCATTGCGTTATTTGCCAGCGTTTCTTGGGCTGGGGCGCGTAGGGATTTCTTTTAACAATCCGCCAACACCCATCGCAGCGATGTCATCCGCGCCAATGGTGATCCCGCAGACCACCCGTTCCAATACCCAGTCCGCGCCATTTAGAACAGGGGATCGCGCACATCCCGGCAAGCCGATGATCGGCTTTGGGCCCAGCGCCCCGAGAAACAGCAGGTTGCCTGGATCGACAGGCATTCCAAAGCGGGTGATTGTGCCACCAGCGGCCAATACCGCTTGCGGTGCGACATCACAGGGATCAGACGTGGCAGAGGCTGTGAGGATCAAAATGATTTCCCCAACAGCCCCGTTGATTGCAGCAGATAGATCAGTTGCACGGTGGGCCACCACTACCCGTTCAGTCAACTGCATGCCCAAACGCGCCAGCCTGCCTGCCATAACCCGCCGCCCCTTGTCGGATGGCTGTGTGCGCATGTCATGGGCGGTTTCGATCAAGGTGGCCGACACATATTGCGGTGCGGCTATGCCCAGCGCAGGGCCGATGGCTGCGGCTGCATCCACATCCGCTTGCGGGACAGCATAGGCGATGATCTTGATCGTTGCGATCATGCCATCTGCATCCATGCGTTGGTGTTCCGGCACGGTCGCCACAGTGATCATAGGGTTGATCGCGTTAAAGGCATTGACCCGATCGGCATCAATGATCGCCACACCGGCATGGGCCGCAAATACATTGACCCGTCCTGTGGCAGCCTTGGACAGATACACACCGCTATTTGCACCAACCAGCGCCTCAGCCAGTTGCGCGGCAGCGTGATCTTCGCCTGTATCGCCGTCTTCCAGCTGTGCGGCGACAACGGATGTAACGTCTTCTGCCTTAAGGTCAGCGATGTGACCGGCTGTCAGGACCGTGCCTTTACGGATACGGTAACTTAGTTGCATCTCGTATGGGCGCTCTGCTGCCTCAATACTGTGGGCCAACACAGCGCCAATGGCTTGATCTACGGGGATGGGGCCAAATTTCATGTCCGTTTGCGCAGGGTCTGTGTGATCTGCGCCATGATGCTGACCGCAATCTCTGCGGGTTGCCGCCCACCTAGGTCCATCCCCACGGGGGCATCTATTCTGGCGATCTCATCGTCACTGAACCCCGCATCGCGCAAGCGGTCCACCCGTTTGGCATGGGTGCGCGTCGATCCTAGGCAACCCAGATAGAAAACATCTGAGCGCAAGGCGACCATGATCGCGGGATCATCCAGTTTCGGATCATGGGTCAGGGTGACGACTGCCGTGCGCGCATCCATGCCCAGCGCAGTCAACGCATCATCAGGCCAGTCGTTCACGATTGTCTGCCCCGGAAACCGCGCAGCAGAGCCAAACGCATCGCGCGGATCGACCACAATCGGGTAATAGCCGCAAGCCGCAGCCATTACGACCAAGGGCTGTGCAATATGCACGGCCCCCACAACGATCATCCGCAGTTTCGGATTGTGTATCGCGACAAAGGTATCACCGTCAGGTTCAAGACCGGAGCGGTCCAGCCTGAACCGATCGGCATGTTCGGTCACGACACCCACATGCCCCGTGCCATCGCGCAACGATGTGACATAGGCGATGGGTTGGCGGCTTTGCTGGGCGGCGACAAGCGTTTGCAGCACATCAACGGGCATCACGGCCCCCACGGGTTCCACCAACACCCTGATATTGCCACCACAGGCAAGGCCCACTGCAAAGGCATCATCATCAGAAACGCCATAGTCCAGCACACAGGATTTCCCCTGCGCTATGGCGTCTATCGCCTCTACGATCACCGCCCCTTCGACACAGCCGCCCGATACGGACCCTTCCATTGCGCCGTTGGCGTCAATCACCAGCAGGCTGCCGACACCGCGCGGGGCAGAGCCCCATGTCTCAATCACAGTCGCAATCGCAACCTTGCGGCCAGCATTGTGCCAGTCCAGCGCAAGCGCCAAAAGATCAGGTGTCGGCGTAAAGCTCATGCTTGTAATACAATCCTTGTTTGGAAACAGTTGTTGCGGGCTGATCTGACATCAACGTAGGCGACCTTTGGATCAGACAAAAGCCCTGCAGCGTATTCGGCGATGTCAGATGCAAGCGTGATCTGGCCCGTGCCATAGATGATGCGGTCATCTGCCCCATATCCTTTAAGCAGGTAATCAGGGGACGTTTGCAAAATTGGTGGCACGCCATGCCCCGCCCAAGGTGTGCAGGCATCCGCGCACAAAAATATCGGCCCTGTTTCCGCATAGGGTTGCGCCGATGGAAACGGGCGCGCCGCGCATATCAGCATATCCGCGCCTTGGGGAATATCATGCAGGCAAGATCGGCATGGATTGCCGCCGCCGTCAGATTGGGTGCGTTCCGCAGGCTGGCCGTAGGCATCTGCCCCACCCGCCCGTAGCGCATCAACAACTGATTGGTCGTATGGTAGGTATTGGATGGTCATCTTTGCTCTCCCTCTCTCACCCGGCGGTCATACGATCATATTGCCAATACGCCGACCCGTTTCCTGCGGATCTGACATCATCGCCAACAGTCGCGCCTTTTGACCGCCGTCATCGGGTTTGCCAAGTGCCTCGGCCAGTCCAGCCAAGGCTGTAATGTTATGCCCTGCGCGAAAGCTGCTGACGTGGGGCAGCATTTGGGCGATGCTGGTGGCGCGCGGCGCGAACCCGTCCCACCGCAACAATGGGTTCAACCAGATAAGCTGCCGCGCTGTCAGTGACAGCCGTGTCATAACCCCTGAGATGTCCGCATCTTTGTCACGGTCCAGCCCATCGGTGATCAGCAAGACAACCGCACCCTGCCCCATCACGCGGCGTGACCAATCGCGGTTGAAATCATGCAAACAAGCCGCAATACGCGTGCCGCCTTCCCAATCTTGTGCCTCTGCCCCTGCAGCGGCGAGGGCGGCATCCACATCACGGGTGCGCAAATGGCGGGTGATATTTGTCAGCCGTGTCCCGAATGTGAAGGCGTGGACCTGCGCCCACCCCTGCCCTTGGGCATTGCTGACCGCGTGCACAAAATGCAGCACAGCGCGGGAATATTGCGACATAGAGCCAGAGATGTCGCACAGCACAACCAAATTTGGATACCTTTTGCGGTGTCTGCGGGTCACAAATTGCGTGATCTCTCCACCTTGCCGCATGGCTGCGCGCAGTGTGCCACCCCAATCGGGTAAACGCCCATGTCCTACCGCCGTGCGTCTGCTTTTGATCGGTGGGACCGGAAGGCGCATTTTGGACAGGATCGCCTTGGCCTCGGTCATTTCCGCAATGCTCATTTGTTCGAAATCAAGGCTGCGCAGGTTTTCGGTTGTGGACGCGGTTTTGGAGGCGTCGATCGTGATTTCAACCTCTTCGCCCGCGTCGTCGGGTTGTGGCAGATCGCGGTCGTGCCCGTCCAGAAGGGCTTGGGCCGCACGTTTTTCGGCCGCTTGGGCACGCCTGTCTTGGGCCACACCGCGCACCAACGGCGACATCATCGCGATCATGTGTTCCAGGTAACGCGGGTCGCGCCAATAAAGCCGGAACACTTGGGCGAAAATTATGCGTTCTTCGGGTTTGCTGACGAAGCAACCGTGCAGCGTCCAATAAAAGTCATCACGGTCGGTGAAACCCGCGACAGCAACCGCACGGATAGCATCGACAAGGCGGCCTGGTCCGATGGGCAAACCCGCCTTGCGTAGGGCGCGCGCGAAATGGCCGATGTTCTGGGCCAGTTTAGGATTGTCGGGCAGCGGCAGATCGGTGAGCGTTACCATCGCGGCCACGCCGGGGGTTTCACACCCCCGGACCCCCGTGAGGTATTTTTGGCAAGCAGAAGCATCAGTCGAGGTCAGCCATGACATCGTCAAGGATGCGTTTTGCCTCTGATCCTTCGATTTTCTGGATGTCGTCCTGGTATTTCAGGATCGCGCCCAACGTGTCGGCGATGACTTCTGGAGATAGGTTGATCGTATCCAGCGCAAGCAGGCATTTGGCCCAGTCGATCGTTTCGGCCACACCGGGTTTTTTGAACATATCTTCAGTGCGCAGTTTTTGCACGAAAGCCACAACCTCGCGGCTGAGGGTTTTGGCAGCGTCGGGTGCGCGAGCTGACAAGATTTCAATCTCACGGTCAAAATCGGGATAATCCACCCAATGATAAAGGCAGCGGCGTTTGAGCGCGTCATGCACTTCGCGGGTGCGGTTGGATGTCAGAATGACGATTGGTGGCTCTGCTGCTTTGATCGTGCCAAGTTCGGGAATTGTGACTTGGAAATCCGAGAGCGCCTCTAGCAAGAATGCCTCGAACGGGGCGTCGGTGCGGTCAAGTTCGTCGATCAAAAGAACAGGGGCGCCACCCGGTTGGGGGCGCATCGCCTCTAGCAAGGGGCGTTCGATCAGGTATTCATCGCTGAAAAGGGCCGATTTGTCCGTCCCACCCGTGGCCTCTGCTGCGCGAATGGCGATCATTTGGGCGGCAAAGTTCCATTCATAGACTGCCGATGATGCATCTAATCCTTCGTAGCATTGCAGGCGAATGAGGCGCCGGCCCAATGAGGCCGCGATAGCCTTGGCGATTTCGGTTTTGCCGGTGCCCGCCTCACCCTCCAAAAACAACGGGCGCCCCAGTTTGGTCGCCAGAAAGACAACTGTTGCGAGCGGTCGTGCGCAGATATAATTCTCGGCCGAGAGTTGTTTCTGGACGTCGTCGATGCTTTGAAATGCCATTGCAATCCTCCTTCCCCTAGAACTGCATCCCTTGCTGCCCGCGTCAAGCTGCGCATTGCCCCCCTGTCACGTTGGGCGTATCGTGGGTCCAACAAATGATCAAAGGACGCACCCGATGAAAGATGCAACAAGCCCGAAGGCAGGATTTGGACCGGATCTTGGCCCGTTTGACTGGGCGGATGCATTGCGCCTTGAAGATCAACTGACAGAAGATGAGCGGATGCTGCGTGATGGTGCGGCCGCATTTGCCGCCGATAAGCTGGCCCCAGTGGTCACTGCCGCCAACCGAGAGGCCACTGTTGACCCATCCGTATTCGCACAAATGGGAGACGTCGGCCTGTTGGGTTTGACTGTGCCAGAGGAATACGGTGGATTAGGCGCGTCATACGTCACTTACGGCCTTGTGGCGCGCGAAATCGAGCGGATTGATTCCGGTTACCGGTCCATGATGTCGGTGCAATCATCGCTCGTGATGTATCCCATTCATGCCTATGGATCAGAGGAACAACGCATCAAATACCTGCCCGGATTGGCGGCGGGTAGTTTGATCGGATGTTTTGGCCTGACGGAACCCGATGCGGGATCGGACCCCGCTGGCATGAAAACCGTCGCGCGTAAAACGGCGAATGGTTACAGCATCACCGGATCCAAGATGTGGATTTCAAACGCGCCCATTGCAGATGTGTTTGTGATTTGGGCCAAATCCGAAGACCACGGCGGAAAAATCCGTGGGTTTATTCTTGAAAAAGGCATGACGGGTCTGTCTGCGCCGAAAATCGGCGGCAAGCTTTCCCTGCGGGCCTCTGTCACGGGCGAGATTGTGATGGAGAACGTCGAGGTTGGTGAAGACGCGCTTTTGCCGAATGTGCAAGGGTTGAAGGGTCCGTTTGGCTGTTTGAACCGTGCACGCTATGGCATTTCATGGGGTGTAATGGGTGCGGCAGAGGCGTGTTGGCACGCGGCCCGGCAGTATGGGCTGGATCGTAAGCAGTTTAACAAACCACTCGCACAAACCCAGCTGTTCCAGAAGAAGCTGGCAGACATGCAGACCGACATTAGTCTTGGATTGCAAGGATCGCTTCAGGTCGGTCGCTTGATGGATCAAGGACGCGCCGCACCTGAGATGATTTCAATGATGAAGCGCAACAACTGTGGCAAGGCGCTAGATATTGCGCGCATGGCCCGCGATATGCACGGCGGCAACGGCATTTCGGAGGATTTCCATGTCATGCGTCATATGGTCAATCTGGAAACGGTAAACACCTACGAAGGCACCCATGACGTGCATGCATTGATCCTTGGGCGTGCACAAACAGGGCTTCAGGCGTTCTTTTGACCATGATTTTCCCTAAAAGGGGCTATTGGTTTGCCCATTTTTGACACAAATGCCTGTCATCTGCTGCGAAAGAGTAACCGGAAAACCCGGATCGGAGAGCAGTGATGAAAGATATGCGCCTGAGTTTTGAGGCCGAAATGACCCGTCTTGAAGAAGACGAATGGTTTGCCCGTCTGGAAGAACTGTCCGACGATTTGGGGTATTTTCAACCTTTGGGCGACAAACATGTCGCAACCTTTCTGGACGCTGGCACCAATCTGATCGTCACGTTTGAGAATGCCGAATACATCCGTAAGTTTCACGCTGATGCCGCCCCGCGCGGGTTTCATTATGCGCAGCACGAAGGCTGGTCGCACCTTGCCATCATCAGCAAAGAAGAAAGCTGGTTCCGCGATCCTGCGATTTACCGCTATTTTGACCGCTTGATTGACGATGGCTTCTTTGAAGATTTTGACAACGTTGTTTTCCACGGCGTGCACGGCGGCGGATACGCTGCGGCGGCCTATTGCGTGGCGTCCCCGGGATGCACCGTTGTGGCCCTGCGCCCGCAAGCCACACTTGATCCGCGCATTGCAGGTTGGGACACACGTTACCTTGAACAACGTCGTCACAGCTTTTCCGACCGGTTCGGCTATGCCCCCGACATGATTGATGCCGCAAATCACGCCTATATCGTTTTTGATCCGCTTCAACGATTTGACGCGATGCATGCGGGCATGTTCACGCGGTCCAATATGACGGCGCTACGCTGCACGGGACTTGGGAACCGCCCCGATGTTTCATTGGATGCAATGGAGGTGCACCACGATATCCTGATGGCTGCGATGGACGGCACATTGTCCGAGGATATGTTCAATGCAATGATGCGAAAACGCCGTGAATATGGCCCTTATCTGCGCACATTGTATATGCGCATGATCCAGACAGGGCATCCGACATTGGCTGCAAATGTTTGTGCCCATGTGCTGCGTGATGGTGACGATGCATTCTTTGCCAAAAAGCTAAAAGAGCTGATCGATCAGGGGCACAACCCCAGCAATCCCGTTAAGGTTTCCGCAGCTTAAATACTGCTCCAGACACGAAAAAACCGCGCGCTGGGTTCACCATGCGCGCGGTTTTTCTATTTTATCGTAACAACTTAGACGTGATAAATATCACGAAAGACGTAGCGCACGATGTCTTCGCGGCGGATGCCTTCGGCCGCAAGTTGCGCATCGGACATGTCTTGAAGCCGTGCGACGGCTGCGCTGCGGCCTTGGGCCTCTAGCACGCTGTCGAAAAAGCCGGTGATCACACCCCACACCTGTGAAAGGTATGATGGGCGCATGTCAGAAAGTTCGTGTGTTGCCAGATATGCCATTGCATGGGCTCCTTAGCTGATTGCGTCTATTACAATCTAAACAAGGCAAATGCCGCACTCCAGAACTGCATATCTGTGCAATCCCGCAATGCGTTTGGCGCATAGCATTTAGCTGTCTTTACGGGCGTCCATCGCGGCACGTGCCGCTGCGACCAAACGGGTCGCGAAATAGCCAAGCGCGCCGCCAAGGATCATCCAGAACGCTGATCCGCTGTCGAGCAATGATGCCACGATACCAGCGCCCAGCATTGCCACGATAAACGCGATCAGGCGGGTTTCGGCAGCTTCGAGCGTGATGTGCTGTTCCAGCATACGCGCAATCGGGCGTGCAAGAGGGGCTTCGAGTTGCGGTGTGAAAAAGCCAGCGACTGCGGCCACGATAAATCCAAGCATGGGTATTCTCCGGTAAAAATTGGTCTGAAACATTTATCAGGCCGCAATGCGGTATGCACAAGGGTGAACAATCGGCATCTGGTCACCGTCACTGCAAACGTGTAATCGGGGCAACATGACAGATAGCAAAACCACCCAACTGACGATCCGCCGCCCTGATGACTGGCATTTGCACCTGCGTGACGGGTCGATGCTGCAAGCCGTATTGCCCGAAACGGCCCGCCATTTCGCCCGCGCGATTATTATGCCCAACCTTGTGCCGCCCGTTGTGACCGCGGCCCATGCCGCAGCGTATCGCGACCGGATCATGGCGGCCCTGCCCCGCGACATGACGTTTGAGCCGCTGATGACACTGTATCTGACCGAAGATACCGATCCCGATGACGTGGCAGCGGCACACGCAGCTGGCATTGCCACGGCAGTGAAACTTTACCCTGCGGGTGCGACCACCAACTCTGCCTCTGGAGTGTCGGACTTTGAGAAAGTCCGCCCCGTGCTGGACCGCATGGCCGAGATTGGAATGCCGCTTTGTGTGCACGGCGAGGTCACGGACCACGAAATCGATATTTTCGACCGTGAGGCAACGTTCATCGACAAAATCCTGCGCCCTTTGCGCAAAAAGGTGCCTGACCTGCGCATCATCATGGAACACGTCACAACGCAAGACGCGGTTGATTACGTTCGCGATACGCCGAAAAACCTTGGTGCAACGATCACCACTCATCACCTGATTATCAACCGCAATCATATTCTTGCCGGCGGGATCAAACCACATTTCTACTGCTTGCCCGTCGCCAAACGCGAGGCGCACCGCGTCGCATTGGTTCAGGCAGCGGTATCTGGGGATAAGCGGTTCTTTCTTGGCACAGATTCCGCGCCGCACACGGATCCGCTTAAATTGCAGGCATGTGGCTGTGCGGGCATCTTTACCGCGCCCAATACCATGTCGTGCCTTGCCGAAGTGTTCGAGGCCGCAGGGGCGTTGCCCAAGTTAGAAGCGTTTGCATCGCTTAACGGCCCGCGATTTTACGGGCTCGCGCCCAACGAGGCGACAATTACACTGACCAAAGGCGATCCTGTCGTCTACCCCAGCCATGTGCCAACGGCTGATGGGCCAGTGACTGTGTTCGACCCCGGATTTGACCTGCATTGGTCTGTGACTTCCAACTAAACGAAAGCTGCCAGCATGATCCCTACTTCCTTTCCTGCCAAAGACGAAATCGCCCGCCTGACCGCAGGTATGTTGCTAGAAATTGACGCGATCACATTTAATGCCCGCGAACCGTTTACCCATGCATCGGGCAAAAAGGCACCGACATATGTGGATTGCCGCAAGTTGATTTCGTTCCCGCGCATCCGGTCCACGCTGATGGATTTCCTGACGGTCACAACCATGCGCGAAGCTGGGTTTGAGGCGTTTGACAACATCGCGGGCGGCGAAACGGCTGGCATTCCGTTTGGTGCGCTTGTCGCCGACCGCATGGCCCTGCCCATGACCTATGTGCGCAAAAAGCCCAAAGGTTACGGCAAAAACGCCCGGATCGAAGGCGTGATGAAAGAAGGTCAGCGCGTATTGCTGGTCGAAGATCTGACAACGGATGGCGGGTCCAAGCTGTCGTTTGTGGACGCAATTCGTGAAACAGGGGCGACGTGTAACGCGACTGCTGTGATCTTTTATTACGGCATCTTTGAAGGCGTGGAAAAAACGCTTGGCGATCACGGCGTGCAGCTGATCCATCTGTGCACATGGTGGGATGTGTTAGCCGAAGCCAAGGCGCGGCAGTCCTACGATTCTGAGACCTTGGATGCGGTCGAGGCCTATTTGCGTGATCCGGCAGGTTGGTCAGCCGCCCACGCCGAATAATTTTCAACAAATATTACCTATAAAGCCCGCACAGTTAACGCTGTTGCGGGCTTTATCTTGCGGAATTTGCTGCACCGCGCCACAAGATATGCTAGGCACGGACTTATCCACAAAACATACAATTTGCGGGCTTAGCCTGCGTTTTGTATGACGCGGGTGGGAATGAGTTAGGTGATCAGATGAACGAAATTGCGACATTCAATGCGACAGGCACAACAGAAGCCGAAGTCGACACAATGCCCCATTCCATCGAAGCAGAGCAGCAGTTGCTGGGCGCGATCCTGACCAATAACGATATTTTCGACCGCATTGCATCAATCGTCGGCCCAAAGCATTTCTATGACCCCGTGCATGCCCGCATTTTTGAAACGGCTTCCAACCGGATTGCAAAAAACGCGCTGGCCAGCCCTGTGACGCTCAAGACGTTTCTTGAAGACGACGAAGGTCTGAAGGAACTTGGCGGACCCGCCTATCTGGCGCGGCTTGCGGGCTCTGCTATTTCTGCGTTTGCGGCCCGTGATTATGCCCAGATGATCTATGATCTCGCGGTGCGTCGCGAATTGATCCAAGTGGGTCAGGCGATTGCAGCCAAAGCGCAAAAGGTCGATGTGCTGCTAGAACCACGCGAGCAAATCGTTGAGGCTGAGCAGGAGCTGTATCGCCTTGCTGAACAAGGCACGTCGGAAACCGGTTTTCAGTCCTTTCTAAAGGCCGTAACTGAAGCGGTGAATGTCACCAACGCCGCATATCAGCGTGATGGCGGCTTGTCGGGGATTTCGACGGGTCTGATTGATCTGGATAAGAAACTGGGCGGATTACACAAATCCGACCTTTTGATCCTTGCCGGTCGTCCGTCGATGGGGAAAACATCGCTTGCGACCAACATCGCGTATAACGTGGCCAAGGCATACCGCAAAGGCGCATTGCCTGACGGGACCGAAGGCGCCGTTGATGGCGGCGTTGTCGGGTTTTACAGCCTCGAGATGTCGGCAGAACAGCTTGCTGCGCGTATTTTGTCAGAAGCGTCCGAAGTGAACTCTCACCAAATCCGGTCAGGCGACATGACAGAGGCGGAGTTCAGGCGCTTTGTAGAAGCAGCCAAAAACCTAGAAGCCTGTCCGCTATTCATCGACGACACACCCGCCCTGCCAATTTCGCAGCTGGCCGCACGTGCGCGGCGCCTGAAACGCACTCATGGTTTGGACGTGTTGGTTGTAGACTATCTTCAGCTGGTGCGCGGCACAGGACGGTCGGAAAACCGCGTGAACGAAATTTCAGAGATTACGATGGGCCTGAAAGCCATTGCCAAGGAATTGCAAATCCCCGTCATTGCCCTCTCACAGCTGTCTCGTCAGGTTGAAAACCGCGAAGATAAACGCCCTCAGCTGTCGGATCTGCGTGAATCAGGGTCGATCGAGCAAGACGCCGATGTCGTGATGTTCGTCTACCGTGAAGAATACTATGTCGAGCGGGAAAAGCCTGGCGATCACGAGATGGAAAAAATCGCCGCTTGGCAGGAACGTATGGAACACCTGCACGGCAAGGCAGAGGTTGTGATCGGCAAACAGCGTCACGGCCCTATCGGGTCCATCGGCCTATCATTCGAAGGCCAGTTCACACGCTTTGGCAACCTTGCCCAGCCATGGCAGGGCACCCCCAGCGAAGAATACTGATGGGGTGGTTGCACAAAAACGCGCAAATCATCGAAGCGGTCGCAGCAAGTATTACAGCCTGCGTCGCGATTGCTGCGTTTTTTGGTGTGTTCTTGCAGCTGAACGAGGCTGATCGCATTCAGAATACCACCGCCGCGCGCGATGCCTATCGCGGGCATCTGGCCCTTGCCACCACGCAGCCGGAGTTTGCTAGCCCTTCTGATAGTTGCACAGTTTTAGCGAGCGATCAGGGCGGAGCGTATGCAGCGTTTGTCGATCATCTGGTGTATTCAGCAGAGCTGATGCTGGATGTCGATCCAAGCTGGGATCAGGTATTTATCGAAAATCTGATCCCGCACGCGGGATACGTCTGTGCCAGTTGGTCAGGTTCGGGTGGTCCTGCAGCCCTGACCGCGCTGCTTGACCGGTTCGCCACGCAACACTGCACGCCCGATATTGCCTGCCCTGCAGGCCAATAACCGCAGGGCTTTGTGTGCTTTTGCTTGCCGCTCGGCACGTCTACTGCCAAAAGGACGTCCATGAGCACTGGACATATTACAATCGACCTTGACGCTATTATCGCGAACTGGCGTGCATTAGATAAGATGACATCCGTCGAAACCGCGGCAGTGGTGAAGGCTGATGGCTATGGGCTTGGCGCTGGCACAGTCGCCAAGGCATTGGCAAAGGCAGGCGCGCGCCGGTTCTTTGTGGCTGTGGCCGAGGAAGGTGCCGCCGTGCGCGGCGCGCTTGGCCCTGGACCAGAAGTATGCGTGTTTTCCGGCCATATGCGTGGCGACACCGATACGATTGGTGATCTGGGTCTGACACCGATGCTCAATTCACTTGAACAAGTGACCCGTCATTTTGACGCCCTACCCGGCCATCCGTTTGGTATCCAGCTTGATACAGGCATGAACAGATTGGGCATGGAATGGGATGAATGGGCCGCGATCGCGCAAATTGCCCTTGCGCAACGCCCAACCCTTGTGATGTCGCATTTGGCCTGCGCTGACGAAGCTGACCATCCAATGAATGCCTATCAGCTTGATGTTTTCCATAAGATGACCGACGGCATTACCGTGCCGCGATCGCTGGCCGCAACAGGCGGTATCCTGTTGGGCAAAGACTACCACTTTGATTTGTGTCGCCCTGGTATCGGGCTTTATGGTGGGATGCCGTTTGCCCAAGCACGCGACGTTGTGCAAATGGACCTGCCTGTTGTACAAATCCGCCACTTGGACGAAGGCGAGGTTGTCGGCTACGGCAACAGTTGGCAGGCAACGCGGCCAAGCCGCATTGCGACGCTGTCCGCAGGTTATGCCGATGGGCTGATCCGCGCGATGTCTGACAAAGCCACGTTGTTTTATGGCGACGATCCCGTGCCATTGGTTGGCCGCGTGTCGATGGACTTGCTGACAGTAGATGTCACTGATCTGCGCGAAGACCCACATGCACTGACGCTTTTGGGGCCACAGCAGTCAGTTGACCAGTTGGCAACGGCTGCCGGCACAATCGGATATGAGATTCTGACATCCCTTGGGGGGCGGTATACCCGCCGCACGCGCGGCGGATGATGCGCCTGCTGGCATGGATTGGGGCGGTAACGCTGGGCATGTTTGGCGCTGTTGGCCGGGTGTCCATATTCATGGCGAACACGTTGCGACATCTTGTAACCCCGCCGTTCTATGGCCGCGCATTTGTGCAGTCATTGTTTCAGATCGGTTTTCTGTCTCTTCCGGTTGTCGGGCTGACCGCATTGTTCACGGGCGGTGCTTTGGCGCTGCAAATCTATGCCGGCGGCGCACGATTTTCTGCAGAGGCGGTCGTGCCGCAAATTGTTGCGATTGGTATGGTGCGCGAACTTGGTCCGGTTTTAGTCGGACTGATGATTGCAGCGCGTGTGACGTCATCCATCGCTGCTGAAATCGCGACGATGAAAGTCACCGAACAAATTGACGCGCTTGTGACGCTTTCAACTGACCCGATGAAATATCTGACCGTACCACGAGTGCTTGCAGCCACGTTGGTCGTGCCCGTATTGGTGGCCGTCGGTGACACAATCGGGATTTTCGGCGGCTACATTATCGGGACTGAACGACTTGGCTTCAACGCCGCATCCTATCTGCAAAACACTGTCGATTTTCTTGAACAACGCGACATTGTATCGTCTTTGGTCAAAGGGGCCGTGTTTGGTTTTATTGCCGCAATGCTGGGCTGTTATTACGGCATGTCCGCGGGACGTGGCGCAAGCGGAGTGGGCGCAGCAACCAAAGGCGCAGTGGTTACTGCATCCGTGCTTATCCTTGCTGCCAACCTGGTTCTAACAGAGGCATTCTTTTCAATATGATCTCTGTTCAGAACCTTCATAAATCATTTGATAACAACGCTGTATTGCGCGGCGTTGATCTGATGGTTGAACAAGGCCAATCGCTTGTGGTGATTGGTGGTTCGGGCACGGGTAAATCGGTATTGCTCAAGTGTATTTTGGGGCTGGAACAGCCTGACGCCGGGCAAATCATCTTTGACGGGCAGCCGTTGACGGACAGAAACCGCCACCGCCTTTTGGGCCGTTTCGGGATGTTGTTTCAAGGTGCCGCATTGTTTGACAGCCTGCCGGTTTGGGAAAACGTGACCTTTCGTTTGATGCGATCGGGCATGAGCAAATCCGCGCTTTTGGATCTGGCGGTCAGCAAACTGGCGAAGGTTGGGCTTGGCGCTGAGGTGGCAACACGCCTTCCCGCCGAGTTGTCGGGCGGCATGCAAAAACGTGTGGGCCTTGCCCGTGCGATTGCAACGGACCCTGACGTGATCTTTTTCGACGAACCAACAACAGGGTTGGACCCAATCAAGGCGGGAGTCATCAATCGTTTGATCCGTGATGTGACCGCCGATATCGGCGCCACGACAATCACAATTACGCATGACATGACATCGGTTCACGCCATCGCCGATCGCGTCGCGATGCTTCATGATGGCGTGGTCAAGTGGCAGGGCAGCCGAGCCGAAATGCGCGCGTCTGATGATGCCCACCTTCAGCAATTTATTGCCGGAAATTCCGATGGACCAATATCGACTTTACGTTAGCGATTCGCCCGAAATCGCGCTGGAAATTCTTTTGTTTTGCTGAACGCTCACTGTACGCCCGGCCATTTTTCACAATCTGTGACCATTTTAGCAGCTTCAATTTGGCGAAGTAGAAGCGAACGATTTTCTAGTAGAATACGCGCCAAACCGCGTTTTTCCCCACAAATTATGGTAAATGCTGGATATTCGACCGCTACAGATTGATGTCAGCATTATTTCTGAAATGAAAACACATTCCCCACTGACCTTGGATTGTCGCCCTGACAACTTTTGGGGGAATTTTCGGAACTTTTCTCACTCCCACCTGTTGGTTAATGGGATATGATATTTCTATTAGTAAGATTTGCTGGGGGCATTGTTTTGCGAATTGTGGAATTTTTTAAGGCATTTATTCGTGCGTTACGCGGAGCGAGCATCCTGCTGCTTGCGCTTACCGCCGTTTGCGCGGTTGGCGTTACAATCGCCTCTGCGTTTGGTGCTTTGCCTTGGCTTACCCTGCCCCTGACATTTGGCGAACTCCAAATTACTGCATTCGGCATGTATCTGCAGATCGCTGTGACAGTATTGTTGGTTGCGATGGCGAGCATGATCCCGACCAACCTGCGGCTGAACGCGTTAGAGCGGACCCATCGATCATTCCAAATAGATATGAATGACATCGCGCGGGCCTATCATCTTTGCCATACAGCTGATCGTTCAGGTGTTTTCACGTTCAGTTCGGAATTTGACGCGGTG
The DNA here is from genome assembly GCA_965656885.1 of Yoonia sp. Taxonomy (GTDB): domain Bacteria; phylum Pseudomonadota; class Alphaproteobacteria; order Rhodobacterales; family Rhodobacteraceae; genus Yoonia. The sequence continues at coordinate 78,055 of CBFHME010000005.1, read as the reverse complement.
CGCGAGCGACTGGCCTATTTGCGCGACCATCCCGATCTTGCCCGCCTCGAGTCTGAAGTTCTTGAGGTTGCAGCGCAAATGTCCCAGCAATCCCGCCACTTGGCTGATGTATACTCGAACGAAAAGGTCGCCCGTGCGAAGTCATTTTTGGAACAACGTCAGCAAGAAGCAGAAGATCAGCAGGAAAAGATCGTCGAAGCCCTGCATGCAGTGCATGAAATCGGCAAATGGGCGCAACAGGTTGAGCTGGAAGAGAGCGTTGTTGCATCCCAGTTGGCGCAACTAGACGAGAAGCTGCAAACTGCCCTGCCCGGTCTGGGTTACACGCTTGGCCGGACAGACGATAACGTTGTCAAGCTTGCACAGAAACCTGCCGCTGAATGATGCTCAATTCTCTGCGGGTCGCGAATTTGGCCCTTTTGATCCTATTCCCCATTGCGTGGTTTGCGCCGTTGATGCGGGCAGGTTTGCTGCCATTGTTCGGGCTCTCTGAAATCAGCGTCATCTCAGGCATCCAGAGTTTATGGGGCAGCGATGTTGTTCTTGCGCTTTTGGTGACGGTTTTTGCGCTATTTGCCCCTTATCTGAAAACCATCGGCCTTGCCTTGATCCATTTCGATTTGGCCAGCACACGGTTGCTGCCGGCCTTGTCTTGGCTTGGGAAATTGGCGATGGCGGATGTTTTCCTGATCGCTCTGTATATCGTGGTAGCTAAAGGTGTGGGCATCGGCAGGATCGAAACGGCGTGGGGGCTATATTTGTTTACGGCTTGTATTTTAGCGTCCATCGCCACTTCTGCACTGACACCGCGAAAATCAGTGCCCTAAATTGCCCCATAGACACCGCTTGGTTAATGGGGCAAAACAAGAACATGGCTAAGCAAAAAATATTTACCTGCACCGAATGTGGCGCGTCGCAATCCAAATGGGCGGGCCAATGTGATGGCTGTCAGGCGTGGAACACAATGGTAGAGGACAAGCCGCTTGGCTCTGGTCCTGCCAAAAAATCCCTTGGCGGGATGCGTGGCAAAACCATTCCCCTGACAGACCTTGCGAGCCAAGAGGCGCCCCCGCCCCGCACGCTTGCTGGCGTGGGAGAGTTGGACCGCGTTTTGGGCGGCGGATTGGTGCAAGGGTCTGCCTTATTGGTGGGGGGCGATCCGGGGATCGGCAAATCCACCTTGATGCTACAGGCCGCCGCGCGGTTTGCCCGCAATGGGCTTAAGGTGATCTATATCTCGGGCGAGGAATCCGCGTCGCAGGTGCAAATGCGTGCCCAGCGTTTGGGCCTGACCGAAAGCCCAGTGCAGTTAGCGTCAGAAACCAACTTGCGCGACATCCTGACAACGCTTGAGGCGGAAAAGCCCGACCTTGCCATCATCGATTCCATTCAAACCATGTGGGCCGACAATGTCGACAGCGCGCCGGGGTCCGTTTCGCAGGTACGATCATCAGCCCACGAGCTGACGACATTCGCCAAACAGCGCAACATTGCGGTGATCATGGTGGGTCACGTGACCAAAGACGGCAATTTGGCGGGGCCGCGTGTGGTCGAACACATGGTCGATACCGTTTTGTATTTTGAAGGCGAACGCGGTCACCAGTTCCGCATCCTGCGATCCGTCAAAAACCGCTTTGGCCCTGCGGACGAAATCGGCGTGTTTGAAATGACGGGCAAAGGTTTGGCCGAGGTGAAAAACCCGTCTGCCCTGTTCTTGTCCGACCGGGGCAAGCCTGCTGCTGGTTCGGTTGTCTATGCCGGTGTTGAGGGCACGCGGCCTGTCTTGTGCGAAATTCAGGCCTTGGTGTCCCCGTCGCCCCAACCCAATGCAAAACGATCAGTCGTCGGGCTGGATAGTGGACGATTGGGCATGATCCTTGCTGTGCTCGAATCGCGCTGCGGCGTGCCATTTACGGGGCTTGATGTCTATCTTAACGTGGCTGGTGGAATGCGGATCAACGAACCGGGGGCCGATTTGGCCGTCGCCGCTGCACTGGTATCCGCACGTGAAGACGCGCCTTTACCCGCTGAGGTTGCCGTTTTTGGTGAAATAAGTCTCTCTGGGGCGCTTCGTTCGGTCACTCAGACCGAAAACAGATTGAAAGAAGCGCAAAAACTTGGTTTTACATCCGCAATCACACCGCATCAGACCAAAAAGGTCGCGGTGGCGGGGTTAGAGACGCGCGAGATGTCTGATCTAGCCACGTTTGTTGCAGAAGTTTTCGGGGAACGTGGCCCCGTCTGAACCAAGTAAGAGGGTGACCATCATGGAAGGTTTCACAATCATCGACGGGGTTGTTGCCCTTGTGATCATCGTGTCCGCGCTTTTGGCCTATAGCCGCGGCTTCGTGCGCGAGGCGATGGCGATTGCAGGTTGGATTGGTGCGACCATTCTGGCGTTCATCTTTGCCGACACAGTTCAGCCGCTGATCCGGCAGTTGCCTGTCATCGGGGATTTCATCGGTGACAGCTGCGAATTGTCGATCATCGCGTCGTTTGCTGCCGTGTTCGCAATCGCACTTGTTGTGGTATCAATCTTTACACCGTTGTTTGCGACACTGGTGCAACGCTCTGCTCTTGGCGGCTTGGACCAAGGGTTTGGTTTCCTGTTCGGTGTGTTGCGCGGCATTTTGTTGGTTGCAGTTGCGTTCTTCGTCTACCAGACGGTCCTGTCCACGCAGCAGATCGACATGGTTGAAAACAGCCGTTCTGCCAAAGTGTTCGGCCAAATGACGGGCCAGATCGGTGAACGCGATCCAGAAGCCGCATTGGGCTGGATCACCACCCAATACGAACAACTCGTCGGCCAGTGTGGCACGCCAGAGTAAGTCAAAATCAATCAGGCCCCCGTCATTTTGGCGCGGGGCCTTTTTCTTAACCTCTTGGTGACATGGCCTGCGCAAGCGACTATGACACCCTTGTAACAGAACTCGGATTCGGAGCTGCTCGCCTTGTCCCATCAAATGCCCCCTGCCCATCCCTTTGACGATGATAAATTGCGGGAGGAATGCGGCGTGTTTGGCGTTGTTGGTGTATCCGACGCGTCCAACTTTGTGGCCCTCGGCCTGCACGCGTTGCAACATCGCGGTCAAGAAGCGGGTGGCATCGTCACCCACGACAGTGTGAACGGCTTTAACCAGCAACGCCGCATGGGTCTGGTGCGCGATAACTTTACATCCCCTGCGATGATGGCGTCCCTGCCTGGTCCGATCGGGATTGGGCACGTGCGCTATTCAACTGCGGGGTCCAAGGGCCAGACGGCGATGCGCGATGTGCAGCCGTTCTTTGGTGAGTTTTCGATGGGCGGCGCTGCCATCGCCCATAATGGCAACATCACCAACGCCGATGCGCTGCGCCGTGAATTGATTGAGCGCGGATCGATTTTTCAATCGTCATCTGACAGTGAATGTATCATCCATTTGATGGCCCGTTCCATGGGCCGCAATATTCCCGACCGGATGGAAGAAGCATTGCGCAAGGTCGAAGGCGCGTTTTCCATCGTAGCCATGACACGCACCAAATTGATCGGCTGCCGCGATCCGCTGGGCGTGCGCCCGCTTGTGCTGGGAAAAATCGGCGACGGTTGGGCGCTTGCGTCAGAGACTTGTGCGCTGGACATTATTGGCGCGGAATTCGTGCGTGAAATCGAACCGGGCGAGATGGTTGTCATCAGCGAGGCAAAGGGTGTGCAAAGTCATTTCCCCTTCCGCCCTGCCAAATCGAGATTCTGCATTTTTGAAAACGTCTATTTCTCGCGCCCCGACAGCATCCTTGGTGGGCGTTCGGTCTATGAAACACGCGAAAGCATTGGGCGTGAATTGGCCAAGGAATCCCCGGTCGAGGCGGATTTGGTTTGTCCTGTCCCCGACAGCGGCACACCTGCGGCAATCGGATATTCGCTGCAATCTGGCATCCCTTATGCGATGGGCATTATCCGTAACCAATACATGGGCCGCACGTTTATTGAGCCGACTGAATCCATCCGCAACATGGGTGTGCGTCTAAAGCTCAACGTGAACCGCGCCCTGATTAAAGGCAAGCGCGTGATTTTGGTCGACGACAGCGTTGTGCGTGGCACGACCAGCCGCAAGATCAAGGACATGATCCTTGATGCAGGCGCCGCAGAGGTGCATTTCCGCATTGCATCGCCGCCAACAGCGTGGCCGTGTTTTTACGGTGTCGACACACCTGACCGCGACAAGCTGCTTGCTGCGACAATGTCAGAGGACGAGATGCGCGATCACTTGGGCGTCGACAGCCTGAAATTCATCTCACTCGACGGGCTTTACCGCGCATCAGGTGTGGCAGAGGGGCGCGACCCCAAATCGCCCGCTTATTGCGATGCGTGTTTCTCGGGGGAATATCCTGTCGCCCCGACAGATATGATCGAAAAAGGGTTTCAGCCCAAGGCCGCAGCAAAATAACGGAACGCAATCCGATGTCAGGCGTTAAATGCCGAATGACATAAGGAGTGCCCCGTGGAAGAAGTTGACGCAAACCCAGCCCTGATTTTCGACAAAATAGATGCATGGCTCGACGGATTTTTCCGCCTCCTGCCAAATATCGGCTTGGCTATCGTCGTGTTCTTTGTGTTTTGGATCGTCGCAAAGGGTGTTGCTGGCCTTATTAGACGTGCGGCTAAAAACAGGGACCGCCCAAGCCTAGCAGAGGTGGGATCGACCCTTGTGAAGTGGACGATCATCGTTGTGGGCGCAATGCTTGCGGTGACGATTGTGGCCCCCACCCTGACTCCCGGTGATCTGATTGCCGGACTGGGCGTCAGTTCAGTGGCAATTGGTTTCGCTTTCAAAGACATCTTGCAAAACATGCTAGCGGGTATTCTGATTTTGCTGCGCCAACCGTTCGAAGTCGGCGACCGTGCCACACAGCGCGAAGGATGGCCTGCGACGGGCAATGACCCGAAACCGCGCCGCATTGCGGATGCTTTTGGCAAAGCAAGGCAGCTAAACACCTTCGGCGCAGGCTTGACCTGCGCCGTAAAACTGCGCAAATGGCGCTATGACCAAAACAGCACTTATTACTGGCGCATCGCGCGGACTTGGCGCGGCGATAGCCCGCGAATTGGCGGCAACGCATCACATTATTGCAGTGGGTAAAACCACCGGCGCGCTCGAAGAACTCGACGATGCGATCCAAGCCGCAGGCGGCCAATGCACGTTGGCCCCGATGGACATTACCGTGGACCCGGCAATGCAACAGCTTTGCCGATCTATATTCGACCGTTGGGGCAAGTTGGATATGTGGGTTCACACGGCCGTTCACGCCGCCCCACTGGCACCAGCGGGTCACATCGGGCCCAAGGATTTGTCCAAGTCGATTGACGTGAACATCACAGCCACGGCGCGTTTGATCGGCTATGTTGGCCCGCTACTTGGCCAAGACGGTCACGCAGTTTTCATGGACGACCCACAGGGCGGCAACCAGTTCTTTGGCGCATATGGTGCGACCAAAGCGGCGCAAACCGCCCTTGCAAAGTCTTGGGCCGCAGAAAGCGCGAACACAGGGCCACATGTGCATATCGTCACGCCGAACCCGATGCCTACAGCCACCCGCGCCCGTTTCCACCCCGGCGAGGATCGTGGCCCATTGGCAAACCCCGCGGATGAAGCCAAGCGGCTTTTGACTGCATTGTCGATCTAAGGAACATCCATGACCGATGAAATCACGGCGCTGTTGGCACAAGCCGAAACCAACGCGGCGGACACGACCAAATCCGCACCAGAGATTGAGGCAGAGGTCATTGATCTGATGGCTGTGTTCGAGGCGCGGATGCAGCACAATTTCAAGCGCGGCCCGTTTTACAAAAAACTTCGCGCGTTACTGGTCGAGAACGGTGATCCGGTATTGGCCGACCATGTGCATCACTATGCCCAAGCCATCAACGTCCTGAAACACGGGACAGGCGCCAGCTACCGCGAATTGAAATCCGCCAAATCGCTTCCGTTCACGTTGAAAATACCAGCTGGGAACATTCGGTTGATCGACGTGACACAAGACGATTTTTACAGTGGTGTTGTGCAGACACTGACGCAAAGTCTTAGGGTGCTGTCCGCCCGATAAGCTTGCCCATTGCACAGCGTCACTTTAGGGATAAAGCGATACCAAGGGGGCCATGAATGCGCATTCTCATCACGAACGACGACGGCATAAATGCCCCCGGCCTTAAAACGCTGGCCGCGATCGCAACCGAAATTGCTGGACCATCAGGTGAGGTCTGGACCGTCGCACCCGCATTCGAACAATCTGGCGTTGGTCATTGCATCAGCTATACGCACCCCACAATGCTGGCCAAGCTGGCTGATCGGCGATTTGCCGCCGAAGGGTCGCCTGCCGATTGTGTGCTTGCTGGCCTGTATGAAGTGATGAAAGACAGCCCGCCTGATCTGATCTTGTCCGGTGTGAACCGCGGCAATAACGCCGCCGAGAATACGCTATATTCTGGCACAATCGGCGCGGTGATCGAGGCCGCATTGCAGGGTGTTCCTGCAATTGCCCTTTCGCAATTTTTTGGCCCGGCAAACAAGGATCTGGATGACCCGTTTGAGGCTGCCGCCGTGCATGGTGCAGCAACTGTACGTGCGTTGCTGGACAAGGGCATCTGGACAACGGACGCCTATTCGCTGTTCTACAATGTGAACTTTCCACCCTGCCCCGCCGCAGAAGTGCGCGGCATCGCTGTGACCACCCAAGGCCGCAGACCAGGCGTCAATTTCTCGGTTGAGCCGCAGGCGTCCCCGACAGGGCGACAGTTCATGTGGATACGCGGCGGCGACCAACATGTACCCACGGCAGCTGGCACTGATGCCCAAGCCAACCTTGATGGATATGTGTCCGTCACGCCGATGCGCGCAGACCTGACCGCCCACGATATGGTCACAAAACTCCAGGGTTTATTGGGGTGAGCGCATCAGCCGAAATAAAGATGCAGTTCTTATACGCCTTGCGATCAAAAGGCGTAACAGACCCGCAAGTGCTGACTGCGATGGAAAAAGTGGACCGCGCGGCCTTTGTCAAAGGTATCTTTGCCGACCGTGCATATGAGGATATGCCGCTTCCGATTTCATGCGGGCAAACCATTAGCCAGCCGTCCATCGTAGGTATCATGACCCAAGCGCTTCGCATCAGTCCACGCGACAAGGTGCTGGAAATTGGCACCGGCTCTGGCTATCAGGCTGCGATCCTGTCGCAGCTTGCGCGGCGGGTCTATACCGTTGATCGCTACAAGCGCCTTGTCGCAGAGGCAAAAGCCATTTTCACGGCGCAAGACATTACAAATATCACAACCTTTACGGCGGATGGCAGCCACGGGTTTAGCGAACAGGCACCATTCGACAAAATCCTGCTGACAGCCGCCGCAGAGGACCCACCAGGCCCGTTGATGCAGCAACTTCGCGTGGGCGGGATCATGGTTTTGCCCGTTGGCCAATCAGACACAGTGCAAAGTTTGATCCGCGTCACGCGGCTCGAAAAGGGCTTTGACTATGAAGAGTTGCGCCCTGTGCGTTTTGTGCCCTTGCTCGAAGGGCTCGGCACAGATTAAAAAGACAGCAATGGCGGCCAATCAATGTGGACAAACCACATGCACCGCAATCGAGGAGACGCGCAGATGACCCTATCCAAGGTATTGTTGACGACGGCCGCATTCGGCCTTGTCGCGGCTTGCGACCAACCGCTGGATTTTGATCTAAGGGATCTCGCGCGCGGGTTCGACACCTCGAAATCGGTAGAAAACCTGCCTGTTCGCCCCAAGGCGGATGACCGTGGCATTATCTCTTATCCCAACTACCAAGTTGCTGTCGCCAAAAAGGACGACACGATCGTCACTCTTGCGGCCCGCCTTGGTATCACTGCGTCAAGCCTTGCCAAATTCAACGGCATTGAGGCGGATGTCCCATTGCGTCAGGGTGAATTGATCGCACTTCCAACGCGGGTCGCCGAACCATCCCCTGCGACTGGCGCCACGCAAACTGGTCCGATCCAGCCGGGATCAGTTGATGTCGCGGCGATTGCCACCACCGCATTGGATCGCGCGGGTCCACAGCAACCAACCGCCCAAACCGCGACCAGCGAACCAGCCCCACAAACGGGAACCGAACCTGTGCGCCACAAGGTACTTCGTGGCGAAACCGTATTTTCGATTTCCCGACTGTATAATGTTCCAGTGCGTGCGATTGCTGAATGGAATGCGCTTGGCACCGAGCTTAGCGTGCGTGAAGGACAGTTCCTGTTGGTCCCGCAAGGTGGTCAAGCAGCCCCAACACCAACCGTTGCGGCGGCCCCTGCCCCCGGAGCAGGTAGCGAAACGCCTGTGCCGCCAAGCGCCGCATTGCCGTTACCGGATGAAACACCATCAGCCCCAGTGCCCAAGGCCGCTGTGCCAGAGGCCCCCGATTTGGGCACGCCGAAACCCGCTCCAACAAATGCCAATGCGCGCTTTGCCTATCCTGTTCAGGGCTCAATTATCCGCGCCTATGCTGCGGGCCGTAATGAAGGGATCGACATTGGTGTCCCTGCCGGCACAACCGTCAAGGCAGCCGGTGCTGGATCAGTTGCGGCTGTGACAACCGACACAAGCGGGTCCGCGATTGTCGTGATCAAGCATGATGGCGGGTTATTGACGGTTTATACAAACCTTGACGGTTTGACTGTCGCCAAAGGCGCGACCGTCAGCAAAGGTCAGGCCATCGGAAAAGTGCGTGCAAGCGACCCCAGCTTTGTTCATTTCGAAGTACGTCGCGGTTTAACGTCTGTAGATCCTGCAGAGTTCCTGCCGTAACGCACGCCATTTTTAAAGCTAGCTGATTTTGACGCCCTTGCGGCCTGCAAGGTCGGTAAAGTATTGCCACGCGACACGGCCAGATCTGCTGCCACGGGTCACTTGCCATTCGACGGCTTCGGCCCGCAGTGTCGCATCGTCAATTTCAATACCATGGGCATCGCAATAGCCGCGGATCATTGCAAGATATTCATCTTGGTCACAGGCATGAAAGCCCAGCCAAAGGCCAAAACGGTCGGACAACGATACCTTTTCCTCAACCGCCTCGCCCGCGCTGATTGACGTGCTTTGCTCATTTTCGATCATATCGCGTGGCATTAAATGCCGCCGATTAGAGGTCGCATAAAGCACAACATTGTCTGGCCGCCCTTCGATGCCACCATCCAAAACCGCCTTGAGCGATTTGTAATGGGCATCATCATTGCCAAACGACAGATCGTCACAAAACATGACAAACCGTTCGGGGCGTCCACGCAATAGGTTTAGACACCGCCCGATACTGGGTAGGTCTTCGCGCTGGACCTCAACGATTTTTAACTGGGGTGCATCTGCATTCACTTTGCCATGGATCGCTTTGACAAGACTGGATTTTCCCATGCCCCGCGCGCCCCACAAAAGGGCGTTGTTCGCGGGCAAACCACCTGCAAATTGGAGTGTGTTTTCAAGCAAAGTATCGCGTGACCGATCGATACCTACCAGAAGGGAGACATCAACGCGATTGACCCGATCAACAGGCACCAGCCGGTCCGGATCAGCATGCCAAACATATGCGGAAGCGGTAAAATCTGGCGCGGTTGCAGCGGCTGGGCTTAGTCTTTCCAGCGCCGCTGCAATCCGCTCCAGCTCTGTCATAGGTCTGGCTCTTCGTCGCCATCTGCACCATCACCGTGGATGTCATCGTCCCACAGTCCGTCCGCGCGCAGCTTGGCTTCTCGTATACGTTCAACGCGGGCAACCAGCTGGATCGATACTTCGTAAAGGCCGTAAACAACCACGAACAAAATCACTTGGCTAATCACATCTGGCGGTGTCGCAAGGGCCGCTACGATCAAGATTCCGACCATCGCATATTTACGGGTTCCGCGCAGGCCACGGGCGGACACAAGCCCCGCCTTGCCCATTAGCGTCAGCAATACCGGCAATTGGAAACACAAACCAAATGCCACGATGAATTTGATTGTCAGCGACAAATACGCCTTTGCTGACCCTTGAAAGATAATACCAGCCGCAGCCGTCGTCGCGCCCGCGTCAGAGGTGATGACGTTTTCTTGTTGAAATCCAAGGAAAAACCCAAAGGCCAACGGCGTAATCACGTAATAGGCAAAGGCAGCACCACAAAAGAACATAAACGGCGACGCAACAAGGAATGGCAGGAACGCGCCCTTTTCATTCTTGTAAAGCCCAGGCGCCACAAACCGCCACAGCTGATAACTGATGATCGGAAAGCCAATCATCAAACCACCCAAAAGCGATATTGAAATCGCAACAAAGAAACCTTCTTCCAGTGCGATAAACTGCAAGTCACAGTCCTGCCCCCTGCTCGCCAGTGCGTCGCACAATGGTTGCGTCAAGAAGTTAAAGACTGGGTTCCAGACCGTGAAACAAATGATCATGCCCACAATGAATGCGAGCACCGATTTAATCAGCCTGCTTCGCAGCTCTGTCAGGTGCTCCATCAGCGGGGCGGCGCTTGCGTCCATATCATCAGAGGAGGTCATGCATCACCCTTTGGCTTGGCAGTTGGCTTTTTCTTTGGGGCAGGTTTTTTGGCAGCGGGCTTTTTCGCAGCTGGTTTTTTCGCAGCCGGCTTCTTTGCCACGGCTTTCTTTGGGGCCGGTTTTGCCGCTGCTGTCTCCGCTGCGGCCGCATCGCGGGCCTTGCGTTCTGTTGCAGCCTTGGCCATCGCCTCGGACATCTGCGCCTTTTTCGCGGCGCGCTGTTCGGTCAGTTCACGGGTAGCTGGCCCAGGTGAGATACCTGTGGCCTCTTTGATCTTGTCGACGCCAAACTTTTGCGGGTTTGCTGCTGTGCGCAGACTGGAAGATATGTCTTTCACCCCTGCATCATCAGCGGCGGCCTCCATCGCACGGCTAAATTCACGCGCCATGCCGCGGGCCTTGCCCGTGAATTCCCCTGCCGCGCGAAACATCCCAGGCAAATCCTTGGGACCGATCACGATCAGGGCTACGATGGCGACAAGCACCATCTCGCTCCAGCCTAAGCCAAACATCAGCTATTCCCTTTTCGCGACTTAAGCTTTGTCTTTGTCGGCGGCGGGTGTCACGTCTTTAGCGTCATCTGCCATGCTGTCTTCCAGCTCGGCCTTGCTATCGTCAACGCCCTTTTTGAACGCCGTGATGCCTTTGCCAACTTCACCCATCAATGATGAAATCTTGCCGCGCCCAAACAGGACCAAAACAACGACGGCGATGAGCAACAGACCTGGCAAACCAATATTATTGAGCATGTGAATTTTCTCCTTCTGACCACCCCGATTGTGGGGCGGATTCTACGCTTGAAACAAGAGATAGGGCCAGTCACAGGCAGATGGAAGGCGAAAAAACCCTTTATTTTCCCCCTTTTTCACTTTGTTGTGACAAAAACTTGTCAGTTGACAGAAAATTGTCAAAACTATGCGAAGGGAGAGAAATTCATGCGCCGCGCAGACCGATTGATGTCACTGATCCAAATCCTGCGGGACGGCACGCTTCATAATGCGTCCGATCTGGCAAAAGCGACCGGCGTCTCGTTGCGCACGATCTATCGTGATATGGATACATTGGCCGCATCTGGCGTCCCGATTGAGGGCGAACGCGGCGTTGGTTACCGGGTTATTGCTGCAATCACCCTGCCCCCATTGAACCTGACCATGACCGAGATGGAGGCGCTGCATATCGGGCTACAAGCTGTTGGTCAAAATGCAGACGATGAATTGTCGGCTGCTGCCCGTACCCTTTCGGCGAAAATTGATGCCGTTATGCCAGAGGATCGCGCACGCGCGCCGACCGGATATGGGTTTGCGGTTTATCCCTTTGCTGACGCGGCGCGCGGTTTTCAACATCTGCCGATGATCCGCCAAGCATTGCGCACCCGTCAAAAGCTGCGCATGACAATGCCAGACGGTGATCGCACCGTAAGACCGCTTCAACTTGATTACTGGGGGCGGCTTTGGACCTGTCTGGTTTGGTGTGAAAAAACCCGTGATTTCGCAGAGCTACGGATTGATCAAATCAGCCAGATTTCCATCCTGCCCAGTTTATTTGTCGACGAAAAAGGCAAAACGCTTGCCGACTTCCGACGCGCCTAGCCCTCGCATTTTGTCAAATACTCCCGCCGGAGGCCCACCATCAGAGCCAGTCAGCATAACTAGCGATGGGACGAAAATAGGCAATCATGCGCCCCTCTGGATGTGCGGGACCGGACCAAGGCGCGACACCATGGATAAGATGACGATCCAAAATAACCGCCTCTCCAACTCGGGTAGGGACTTCAATACGTGGGCACGTTTGGAATACGGTGCGTCGGGCTGTTTGATAAACATCGGTGACATCCATGTCGCCGATTGCCTCGGGTGAAAGCCCTTCAAAAGCCGCGCGAAACGCGTTTTTCATGATGGCATGACTTCCCGGCCAAACCACGAGAGGGCTTGCAGCCACGTCATTTAATGCCATGCCAATGATAAATCCATGCGGTTCACGCAGATGTCTGCGGCGCTGCGGACCCTCTGGCAACAAACCATCCATATGCGCGGCATCGCGGTCATGGCGAAATCTATGGGCGGCGTCAGTTTCATCCCTGTCCTGCTTTGGATAACCCGGGTAAACGATTGAAATTTGGGCAGAATGCCAATGCGGTGCCATGTCCGCGAATGGCATCGGGACGTCAAGGATTGATCCATCAGCATCATTACAAAGCGCATCGACCCCAACAAACCATGTATCGCCATGACGTCGTTCGGACGTATCGATGTTTTGCGCGATGCGATATGCGGCCTGCGCCCACGCTGTGACAGCAGGATCAACGGGCCGCAAATCATATCCGGCCTCTACCACCCGACCGCCTTGCGCAGCATATTCAAAGCCACAAGGATCAAGAATACGCCAAACAGCCGTTTCAGCGGCTTGGCATCCATGCGATGTGCCAACGCCGCCCCCCAAGGTGCGGTGATCAGCGTCATCAAGACAACCAAAACGAATGCAGGCGCGTTTACAGCACCCAACGTAAATGGCGGTGCGGCATCCATATTAACGGTCAAAAACCCAATGACAGATGGCACCGCGATAATCACGCCAAATCCCGCAGCGGTGGCCACAGCCCGGTGAATTGGAACACCAAACAACGCCATTGACGGCACCCCAAAGGACCCGCCGCCAATCCCCATCAAAACCGACAAAAATCCGATCATGGGTGACAGCGCCATGCGCACCGCCCCGCGTGGCATTTCATCACCCAAACGCCACTGCATTTTTCCAAATGCCATATAGAGCCCGACAACAATGCCCAGCACACCAAAGATCATCTGCAATGTGACCGATCGCAAAGATGACGCGACGAAAAAGCCAATGATTGCACCCACAATAATGCCAGGCGCCCAGGTTTTAAGGATATCCCATTCCACGGCGCCCTTTTTGTGGTGAGACATCACCGATCGAATGGACGTGACGATAATGGTTGCCAATGAGGTGGCGAGACAGACCTGCATCAATTCGGAATTGTCATATCCAAGTCCTTGGAAAACATAAAAGAATGCGGGCACAAGAATGATACCACCACCAACGCCCAACAGGCCGGCCATCACACCCGCGACCGCACCGACAACCAGCAAAAGCGCGCCCATCGCCAGCATTGTCATCATCGCATCATCCAATCCAAACATTACGCAGCTTCCTTTGTTACAAATTTTAAAGCGTCGAGCATGACACGTGCGTCAGCCCCGTCACGATGGGTGTTTTCTGATAAATGCCGCCGCCACATCCGCGCTCCGGGACGTGATTGAAACAGTCCATGCATATGACGTGTCACTTGATGCAGACGGCCACCATCAGTTTTCAAATGCGCCTCGATATATGGGACCATAAGGTGCACGATTTCTTCCGCTGTGCGAACCTCGCCACCGCCAAATATGCGGGCATCAGCTTCTAGCAAAATTTGCGCAGGTGAATGATAGGCTGCACGTCCGATCATCACACCATCGAGACCCCGATCAAGGAACGAAGCAGCTGAATCCAAATCTGCAACGCCACCATTTACTGACAAATGCAGATGCGGGAACATGCCCTTCATTTCATGCACAAGGTCATAGTCCAGTGGTGGAATATCGCGGTTTTCCTTGGGAGAGAGCCCTTGCAACCATGCTTTGCGGGCGTGGATTGTAAAACGGTCGCATCCGGCGGCACTGACCCGCGCCAAAAAATCAGGCAATATCTCGGACGGGGTCTGGTCATCCACCCCGATCCGGCATTTTACAGTAATTGGCACTGAAACAGCGTCGCGCATGGCCGACACACAATCGGCAACCAACGGAGCATTTTCCATCAAAACCGCACCAAATGACCCTGACTGAACCCGATCCGACGGGCAGCCACAGTTCAGGTTGATTTCGGCGTAGCCCCACTCAGCACCGATTTTGGCGGCCTCTGCCAACTGCGCGGGATCTGATCCCCCCAGTTGCAATGCCAACGGCTGCTCGGACGCGTCAAAGTCCAACAACCTGCTTCGGTCACCATGGATGACAGCAGGTGCCGTCACCATTTCGGTGTAAAGCAATGCCCGTTTTGACATCAACCGATGGAAATATCGACAATGCCGATCTGTCCAATCCATCATGGGTGCAACCGAGAGTTGTGCGTTTTGATCTAAATTAAATCTATTATTTTCAGACACTTGCGAGGCCACATGATAAGAAAAGTTCAGATTACCTAGTTAGTCGAAAATTGGATGGACAACAATAGACAGGGAAAAGCAACAATGGATACTCGGTTTTTACTGATGGCACGGTACGATGCCTTGCCCATTATTCCGATAGAGCAGGTTCGTTTGGATTTCTTTAAGCACCTGTCTTTACCTAAGTTTTTACGGAAACTGAATGAGCGCGCGATACCACTTCCAGTCATTTGCATCGAGGCTAGCCAAAAATGCCAGAAGGGTGTTCACATTGATGACTTGGCCGCATTCTTGGACAAGAAGCGAGATGAGGCATCAAGAAAACACGTCCAGTTTCACAAGCATTAACAGCTTCAGACCCGAATGAACCTGTGGTTAACCTAAAACAAATTGTAGTTCAGCTGGTGTTTAGCTAAGCTTCAAAAAACAACTTTTTGAGATATTTTATCATGTTAGAGCAGTATCGAATTGCGGACTTCATCGAATGGAACCGCGAGAAGAAACTAAAACTCAATCCTGACTTTCAGCGAGGGAGCGTTTGGGTGCCAAGCGCCAAAGTATTCCTCGTAGATACTATCCTAAGGGGTTTACCTGTACCAAAAATTTACTTGCGGACAACTATCGACACAGAGCGGCAGCAATCTGTTCGTGAGGTGGTTGATGGCCAGCAAAGGTTAAGGGCTATTTTGGATTTTGCCTCTGATAAATTCAGACTGTCAAATAGAGCGAAAGAATTCAAAGGACTGACTTACTCCACCTTAGAACCAGAGCAGAAAGCCGCTTTCCTTGAATATCCATTGGCTGTCGAACAGCTGCTAAACGCCTCTGAAGATGAAGTACTTGAAGTTTTTGCTCGCCTAAATTCCTACACCGTGTCTTTAAATCCAGCCGAAAAACGCCACGCTTCTTTTCAAGGCCATTTCAAATGGTTGGTTAGAGACAAAGCAAGGGAATGGTCGAAACTCTGGAACGATTTTGGTTTTTTGAGCACGCGCCAACGGGTTCGAATGGAAGATGACGTAACCATGGCGCAGTTCCTGATGATCGCTAACACTGGTGTTACTGAGGGCGGCGCAACCAGAATCGAAAAATTCTACAAAGCCAACGATGCCGAATTTGATGGTGCAGACGCCGCCGTGAAAAAGGTGGACGACACCTTGGAGTTCGTAGTCGCGAACATTGCGCCCGTTATCCAAAATACTCGTTTGGCTACTGCCCCTCAATTGATCATCATCTTTGCAGCGGTCGCTCACAAACTTTTCGGCATTCCGGCTGGCAGTGTTGAAGGGGACTTTCCGGCTGGTCAAGTTGGAATCCAAAACCTCGAAATTATGCGGGATAATTTGGTAATTCTCGCCGCAGCCCTTGAAGCCGAAAACCCTCCCGACCGACTTGCTTCATTTGTCACTCGCTCGTTATCTTCAACGCAGACAGTAGCCTCACGACAGGTCCGGTTCCGCACTTTTTACGCAGCGCTTGGGGATCAACCGATATAGATGCTCACCAACAATCTAAACCGCTTTTTGAAACAATCACAGATGCTGGGTCAAGACTTCAGGAGAGTTGTTTCTGACTCAGAACTCAACACAAGAACTTTGGAGCACTCAGTGCAGATGATGTCGGTCGTGCTTCAGGACTGCTGGGCACAATTTGTCAGAGGACTGATAGTCAGTTCCGCCAGTGGCCGGGCTGTTTCATCAAATGGATCGAGTATTATAGGAAGCCACACGCTGGGAAATATGACAAACGTCGAGAAATGGCTGATTTTAAACAGGCCACAAAACCGGGATGTTGACTGGCATGTCACAGAAATCTCAGTAAAATGGGCCACTAAGCTCAATATCCCCAATAAATCAGATGTTGCCAGCGCATTGGGCAGTACAAACTCACCTGAAACGGAACTGCGGGCCTACCGTAACTTTATCGTACACCGTTGCAAGGACACTGCGGTAAAAGCCCAACAGAATGTTACTCTTAGTTCTTATGGTTATTCAAACCTTCAAGAAATTCCGATGCTTCACGTTACTGGAGGCGCACGAGTTTTCGAAGACTGGTTGCAACGATTTCAGTTAGTAGCGACTGTCGCCTCCAAGACCTAAAATGCATTTAAAAACAATACATATTGCCGCTTATCAGCCCGTTTGAACGACAAAATCTGAACAACACGCAAATCCAACCTCTGTAAGCTACTGATACAAAAAGAACTTTACGGTCAGTCCGTCCAATCCATCATGGGGGCCACGCTTAGCTTGGCACTTTGGTTTAGGGTAATCGCAATTTTATCAGACACTTAGTTGACCCATATGCTACAAATCAGCAACGCAAGTAACTAGTGGAAAATTGACGCAACAACAATAGGCAAGGTCAAGCCTCATCTCGCCAACTTGATCTAGATGGCGTTGATGGGAATGTTTTCAAAACCTTCTGTCCAAGAATGAACTTCGAAGTAAGCGGCGCGCCAAATACGCAATACCGGATACCACCAAGCAAATAGACCAAACAAATTGTCGAACTATTGGACACAGGTTGGCGCAATCTCTTTTGTCCAATGCAGTTTGATCGTGGTTCTGCCCAATCGCACCATCTGTAAACTACAACTCAACCGCGCGGCCTGTTCGCGCACTTTCTTGCGCGGCAAATCCCATTGCGACGGCTTTCATGCCATCATCGGCGGTGACTTCGACGGCCCCTTCGCCGCGCACGACAGCATTGAATTTCTGATGTTGATAAAATGTCGACCCGTTATGGTCTCCTGCGGCTAACAGCGTGGGGTCAACTGGGATGTCGATGGCAAATGGCCCTTTCGGAGAACGTGGGCTGATAATCAGTTGGGGCACAGGTGCGTCGCCCAAATGCGGGGGCCAGAACCGACCGGGCCCCGGCACCTTTGCTTCAATTTTCGCGTTTGGACCAATGGCAGTGATTTCTTCTTGGTATTCTGCGCCTTCGGCAAACATGCACAGTTCCAGCATCGCGCGTGCGCCGCCTGCAAAATCCACAATGACATAACCATTGTCCCAGATATCAGGCACAGCATCATCGTAGGTTTCATCAAGATGGTTCACTGACTGCCCTGCGGACGCCATCACACGCACAGGTTCATCATTCAAAATCAATCGCATTAAGTCAAAGAAATGGCAGCATTTTTCTACCAATGTGCCACCTGTTTTTGCGTTAAACCGGTTCCAATCACCGATCTTTGGCAAAAACGGAAACCGATGTTCGCGCACGGTCAGCATTTTGATCCCGCCTGTGGCCTCTGCCGCGCGTTCTATCAACGCTGCAACAGGCGGCATATAGCGATATTCCATCGCCACCCAAAGCGGCGCGGGATATTCCGACGCGAACTTAGCTATAACCGCGGCATCATCTGGGTCCGTGAACAGCGGTTTTTCGCATAATATCGGCAAAGCTCGGATCGCCGCGATCTCTTTCAGTTGTCGCACATGCAGATAGTTGGGGCTGACGATAACAAGCGCATCAACATCCGCATTTGCCACCAATTCAGCCAGCGTTTCGGCTATCTTTGCGCCGCCCGCAAGCTCTGCGGCTGATTGCGCCAATTCCAAAACCGGATCAAACACAGCCACGACTTTGCCTTGCGGTAGAAGAGCGATGTTTTGAATATGCTCTCGGGCCATCATGCCACAGCCGACAATTCCGTAATTTACATTTTCCAACTTTTTAGCCCTTGCCCATGCGTGAGATATATCGAGACTTACCATAATCGAACCATGTGCGCGAAAACTCTGCCGCCTCACCCGCTGCCGTCCAACTGATCCGTTCGATGTAACCGGTGGTTGTTCCGGCCCGTAGATGAAATGCATCAGGCGCCCAATCAGGCACCTTGCCCACACCTATTTCATCGACAACGGATGCAATAACGACACCCAGCTCCGTGCGATAAAAGTGATATAGGGAATCTGACAAATCCGCACTGGTGATCTTGTCGCGGTGGGATCCATCCAGCCAAATCTCTTCAAGCGCGATCAATTCGTCGTCCAACGACCGTAAACGCCGAATTCGGTGCCCATCCTGAGACGGCCCAAAGTCAGGCGCCTTGCGCGGTTTATTCAGTCGATCCGCCGAAATAACCTGAGCAGTCGGCAAACCGCCTCCACCGATCAACTCAAGGCGAAAAAACGCATATACGGATGCCGACGTTCCACCATGACGCACATAGTTGCCAGACCCTTGCACCCGTTCCAACATGCCCTTTCCCACCAGATCCGCCAGCGCCTTGCGCAATGTGCCCACCGAAATATCGAGGTCAGCGGCCATATCCCGTTCAGGCGGCAGACGGGCCCCATCTGCAAGATGACCCGCCGCAATTTCACGGATCAACATTTCGCTGATCTGGACATATTTCGGCAGTGGATTTCGGCCAAGGGTTTGGCTCATGTCGTGGCCCTCCTCCCCGGCGTTGACAAAATTGATACATAATTGATTTGCATTATTGTCGGGATCGCGCAAGAGTTTATCGAGACAGATTCTGCCGGGGGCCCAAGTCTATGACGATCGTACCAATCACCAGCCCCGACCTAATTGGGGCAGAAGTTTCGTGGTTTTCTGCATTGTGTTCAGATGATTACCAGTTTCTGGGTGTGCCTGATGGCGACCTACGATCGTCTTGGGAACACTGCCGCGACATTGCACTTACGGCTGAGAAACAAGGATTTCGCAATATCCTTGCCCCCTCATCGTATCAGGTTGGCCAAGATACATTGTCATACGTGGCAGGCATGGCGCCGCTGACCGACAAGATAAACTTTCTGGCCGCGATCCGCTGTGGTGAAATGCAGCCCATCATGTTGGCACGCACAATTGCAACGCTTGATCACATGCTCGAAGGACGGCTTACGCTAAACGTCATATCATCGGATTTTCCTGGCGAAGTAGCCCCCTCGCCCTACCGCTACAAACGATCCCATGAGGTCGTTGAAATCTTGCGCAAGGCATGGACCCAAGATGAAATCACCCACCACGGTGAAGTCTATCACTTTGACAAAGTACCGACCGGCCCTGCGCGCCCGTATCAGCAAAACGGTGGCCCGCTTTTGTATTTTGGCGGTTATTCCCCCGATGCATTAGAACTGTGTGGCGCCCAATGTGACGTTTATTTGATGTGGCCCGAAACCCAAGACCAATTGGCCGAACGTATGAAAGCCGTTCACGCCCGCGCAGCAGCCCATAATCGCACGCTGGATTACGGACTGCGTGTGCATATGATTGTCCGCGACACAGAGGTCGAGGCAAAGGAATACGCGGAATTCATCGCTTCAAAGCTTGACGATGAATACGGCAAGCTGATCCGTGATCGCGCCCACGACAGTATTTCGCTGGGTGTTGCCCATCAGGCCCGCGCACGTGAATTAGCCGATCAATTTGGCTACACCGAACCCGGTTTATGGACCGGGGTTGGCCGCGCCCGATCAGGTTGCGGCGCGGCCCTTGTCGGTTCCACCGACCAAATCTTGTCCAAGATCGAATCCTATCAAAAGATGGGCATCCGTGCTTTCATCTTTTCAGGCTACCCTCACATTGCCGAAGCCGAACACTTCGGCGCGCGGGTTATGCCACACCTGAACACCGTCTCCCTCCCCCATGCATATGGGCGGGTTCCTTCTACAACCCCAGCGACGCCACTTGGCACAGGACCACGCATTTGAACCGCATCCAGATCACCCCCGACCTTTCCTTTTCCCGTATCGTCTACGGCATGTGGCGTCTGTCTGAAGACACCGACACCAGCGCCGCACATGTTCAGGCCAAGATCGAAGCCTGCCTTGCCCAAGGCATTACAACAATGGATCAGGCTGACATTTACGGCGGCTATGAAGCAGAAGAAGTTTTGGGGGCTGCCCTTAAATCCGCACCCGCGCTCAAAAACAAAATCGAAATCGTCACCAAATGCGACATCATCGCCCCGGCGGGTCGTCACGCAGCCGCGCGTGTTAAATATTACGATACCTCTGAGAAACACATCACCGCATCGGTCGAAGCATCGCTCAAACTTATGGATATCGACACCATCGACACGCTTCTGGTGCACCGGCCGGATCCGATGATGGATCACCACGCCACTGGCAAGTGCCTCGATACTCTTGTCACATCGGGCAAGGTGCGCAGCATAGGGGTATCCAATTTCAAGCTGCACGACTGGACCCTGCTACAATCTGCGATGTCTAATAAGCTGGTCACAAACCAGATTGAATTGTCCGTGACCGCACATGACGGCTTTACCAATGGTGATGTGGCTTATCTTCAAGAACGCGATGTCCCGATCATGGCTTGGTCCCCGCTCGGTGGTGGCGCTTTGATGCAAGGCGCAGGCCCCGTCCAAGACGCACTTGGCGCTGTTGCTGCCGCCAATGGCGTGGATGCCAGTGCAGTCGCTGTTGCATGGCTATTGGCCCATCCCGCTCAAATTATGCCCGTCATGGGAACAAATAACATAAACCGGATCAATGCCTTGTCGGACGCTCTTCGTGTAAAAATGGATCGTCAGACTTGGTATGAAATCTATACCGCAGCACTTGGACAAGAGGTTCCGTAATGGACGCAGGCACACTTCAAACATTCGATCCATCCAGCGACGCGGACAGCTTTCGCGGCGCGCTCGGCAGCTTTGTGACAGGCGTCACGGTTGTCACAACCGACAGCCCCGAAGGGCCCGTTGCAATCGTTGCAAACTCCTTTGCCAGCGTTTCTCTGGACCCGCCACTGGTGTTGTGGTCGCCTGCAAAATCATCAAAGCGTTTTGAGCATTTCGCAGGGTCCCGCCGCTTCGCCGTGCATGTTCTGGGCGCGGATCAACGCGACGTATGCGCCGCGATCATCAAATCCAAAACCGCCATCAGCGACGTGCCTACGCATCTGTCACACTGCGGCATGCCCATCATCGAAGGGGCGCTCGCGACTTTCGAATGCACCCTAGAGGCAACGCATGATGCTGGTGATCACGTCATCGTTGTTGGGCGCGTGACCAAGGCACACCATCAAGGCGGTGATCCATTGGTCTTCCACGGCGGAAAATACGGCGCGTTCCAAGAAGGCTAGCCCCTTCTTTTGGCCAAAAATACCGCGGGGGAATTGGCCCGCAGGGACAAGGGGGCAGCGCCCCTAATTAATGAATGGCATGGGCCGTCAGGCCCACCGCCAAATCAACAGGGGAGGAACCGCAATGTCGGTCCTGTTTGGGGTCCTTTGGCCCCTTGAACGGTTCAACACTGCCATTCTGGGTATTGGTCGCGCTTTGGCGATGGCCGCGCTTGCGATCATGGTCTGCCTTATCCTTGGGCAGGTTTTCTTCCGCTATGTGCTCAACGATGCCCCAAACTGGACAGAAGAAGGTGCGCGGTTCGGCATGTTGTGGATGACCGGTTTGATGGCACCACTCGCCTACCGCATGGGCGGTTTTGTCTCCATCGACATGCTTGAACGCGCACTTCCCAAGACCTTGTCAGCCCTTCTGACGCTTATCCTTTTGGCAATCGCCCTTTGGGTTCTTACCGTGTTCTGGGACCGAGGCTGGAACAACCACGTGGACACGATGTCTGGTAAAGGGTGTTCATCGTCCTTGCGCTGGCCATTTGGCATCGAGTTTGGCAAATGCGGCGCGAAATTCCAAAACCGCTTTCAATACGCATCATTGTTTGTTGGCGTAAATTTGTTGATCCTGGTCAACGTCGAATTAATTATCCGACAGATCATCAAACTGGGCGGCCAAGGGCACCGATTGACGCCTCTTTCCGCTGACGAAGACATCGCGGGGTCATCATAATGCTTTTATGGTTCCTCCCCCTGTTCTTATTGGTGATCATGATCGGCCTTCCTGTTGTTTTCGGCCTGCTTGCCGCACCTGTGGCGCTCATTATGCTTGAGGGTGACAACCGCAATGTTGTCGCTGGCCTATACCGCAATCTTTACAATGGTATGGACAGCTTTCCGCTGATGGCCCTGCCGTTTTTCATGCTTGCAGGCGAAATTATGAACCGTGGCGGTATCACGCTGCGGCTGGTTGAGTTTTCCCAAGCCTTCATGGGTCACCTGCGCGGCGGTTTAGCACACGTCAATATTCTCTCGTCAATCCTGTTTGCGGGGTTGTCGGGTTCCGCCGTGGCCGACACGTCTGCACTTGGCTCAACCCTGATCCCCGCGATGGAAAAGAACGGCTACACTCGTAGATTTGCGGCCGCGATTACCGCCGCATCCTCTGTCATCGGTCCAATCATTCCCCCATCAGGCATCATGATCATCTATGCATATGTCATGGGCGAAAGCGTCGCGGCCCTCTTCCTCGCGGGTATCGTGCCGGGCATCCTTGTGGGCGTTGGCCTGATGGTTATGGTGCGACTACTGGCCGACCGCTATGACTTGCCCAAGGCAGAGCGGATCGTGCACAAGAACCAGACGATCACACCGCTCGAATCTTGGGTGTCTTTCGTGCTGATCCGCATCAATATCGCAGGTTTGCTTTATGCGTTTTCCGGCCTTGTCACACAGTTCATCACTACCCCTGTGAATGGCTGGCTCATATTTGGCATCGCCCTGCCTATCGCAAATGTCATCGCCATGACGGTCAAATCTCGCGTCAGCGCCGATTTCCGCATCGTCTGTAAAAAGGCCGTGGCCCCGCTTCAAACACCAATCATCATCTTGGGCGGTATCCTTGTCGGTGTTTTCACCCCGACCGAAGCATCCGCCGTCGCTGTCGCCTATGCGCTCATTGTGTCTTTCTTTGTGCTCAAATCCATGAACGGACGCGACTTGCTGGATGTCTTGCAAAAATCAGCCTTGTCGACGGCTGCCGTGCTGTTGCTGGTGGGGGCAGCTGTTGCGTTCAAAACCGTTGTTTCATTGTCCTATGCGCCACAGATCCTGTCTGAATACATCCTGTCGCTGTCTGAAAACCCGCTGATCCTTTTGTTCCTGATCAACATCTTACTGTTTATCGTCGGCATGTTTCTGGATGCGGGACCAGCAATTATCATTCTCGGCCCGATCCTTGGCCCCATTTTTGTCGATCTGGGTGTGCACCCTGTTCATTTTGCCATCATCATGTCGGTCAACTTGACCGTCGGACTGGCGACCCCTCCAATGGGACTGGTGCTTTTTGTGGCCAGTTCGGTTTCGGGCGAAAAGGTGGAAACCATTGCCAAGGCGATCCTACCATTCCTTGCGGTTGAGGTGTTCGTGATCTTTCTGATCACTTACGTCCCAGCCATTTCCATGACGATCCCACGGCTTACGGGCTTCGTTCAATAACGGGGGAAAACCCCATAACCGACCAACGCATAAGGGAGATTTCAAATGCTTAAAGGTCTAATTACAGGGGCAATCGCTGCTACCCTGCTTGCGGGAACGGCATTTGCCGACGCGCACAAAGAGTTCACAATTCGTGCAACTGCCAACTCCAACGAAAACGACGAAGACTATGATGGTCTGGTCGTATTCAAAAATTTCGTTGAATCTGCATCCAACGGTCGTGTCGGCGTTGAGATTTTCATGGGCACGCAGCTTTGCGGCAATGGCGCTGAATGTCTTGAAGGCGTGGCCGAAGGCTCCATCGACGTCTATATCACCACATCCGGTGGTGCGGCTGGCATCATGCCATTCGTTCAGGTCCTTGACCTGCCATATCTGATGTCTGATGACCGCGTGGCAGAAGCCGTGTTGACAGGCGACTTCACACGTAAAATGCGTGAAATGGGTCTTGAAGCCACTGACGGCGCGCTGCGCTTGATGACCATCGGTAACACTGGTGGGTGGCGCAACTTTGCCAATACACAGCGCCGTGTTGAAGCACCATCCGACATGGAAGGTCTGAAAATTCGCACCGTGGTCGCCGATCTGCCGCAAGAGCTTGTTAAAGCACTTGGCGCCTCCCCAACTCCGATCCCGTGGCCTGAACTGTTCACCTCGTTCCAGACGGGCGTTGTTGAAGGCTCTAAAAACGGCATCACCGACATCATGGGCATGAAATTCCCTGATGCTGGCCTGCAGTACGTCACGCTTGACGGTCACGCCTACATGGGCGCGCTGTGGTTCATGAACAACGACAACTTCCTTGGCATGCCAGAAGACTTGCGCCGCGTTGTTGTTGATGGCTTCAGCCAGCTTCAGCAGGCGACATTCGCATCACCAAAGCGTAAGTCCATCGATGCCTACGCAGCATTCGTTGAAGGCGGCGGCGATCTTTACGTCCCCTCACCAGAGCAAAAAGCGATGTTCGCTGAAGCTGCTGCACCAGTCCAAGACTGGTTCATCGGAAATGTAGATGGCGGCGAGGAAATCCTTGGCGCATTGAAAGACGCCGTTGCAGCAGCAGAAGCTGACCTTGCAACTGCATACTCTGCCGACCTGAATTAAGGTCGCATCGGTCAGGCCGCCACAACGGGTGCGGCCTGACTATTCCCTTTGCGCACAGCCACTTTGACGCGATTACGCCCTGTTTGCTTGGCGCAATAAAGTGCTTCGTCTGCCTCAAACACCGCCTGTTCAAATGACGTATTTGGGCCGTTTATCCCTACTCCGATGCTGACTGTAACCTGAACCGGCCCGTCGTTTGTTTGCACAACAGCGTCTTCTATCATTGCACGAATACGTTCTGCGCATTTGGCTGCTTTGCCCACATCATCGCCATGAATAAATGCCACGAATTCCTCTCCTCCGAAGCGGGCAACAAAATCTGATGTGCGCATAGTGGTGGCGATTGTTTTGGCGACCTTTTGAATCACACGATCCCCGACGAAATGGCCGTGCGTATCATTCACCACCTTAAAGTGATCAACGTCGACCATCAAAATCGACCCCTTTGTCGTCTTTGTCATTTGCGCAAGCCGATCAAAAAAATACTTACGATTGAAGACGCCAGTCAAATGGTCATGATCCAGGGCCTGCTGCAAACTTTCGCGTAACTCACTGCCGCGAAGCATCGCCCGCCCCAAGATAAGAAGCATCGGCGGCGCAATCAGAAGCGGAGAAATTGTTGTCGCCATCATCGCCCGATGGGACATTTCCAACACGAAAACAAAATGAACAAGCACATAGGTCGCGATCAGCGCAAACAGTGTCCCCGCAACAATCATCGCAGCCACGTGTTTTTTAGAGGAAATGGAACACATCTTCATTCGGCAACGATAACCGGACAAAGTAACCCATTCGTTCAGAACCGCCATGTGTCTAAAATTCTACCAAAAACTCCCGATACATCGTGCTTCATGCATATTGGGCGACAATGCGCTCAGATAAGATGCCGTTTTTTGAAACAATCTGTTGCCGAAAATCGGGCGAAAGCCGCCTCATTAGACAAAATTTGACACAATCACGTCGCATTGTCTTGGTCATAAGGGATCAAGGCGGGGGGCCATAATTAGAGGGACCGGTAAATTGGCGGATTCTACAGCAAACGACCTACAAATGATGACATTCACAATCGAAGGCGATGTGAATGTTTCAGTCACTATTTCTGAACTAGATTCTGGCGATCTCCAGTTCACAGTAAATGTTCTTGACGATACAGGTTCAATCGGCGACCTGAATGGTCTGTTCTTTGACCTTTTTGACCCATCTATGTTGGATGGCCTGTCCGTTGAGGGCACTGAAATCACTGCTGAAAAATACGACGAAGGCGATGTCGATAACCTTGGCGGTGGTGTCAACGTCAAAGGCGAATTGACCCAAGACGAAGGCTTTGACGGTGGTATCCGCTTTGGCACGTCCGGCATGGCAAAAGACGACATTCAGGAAACTACATTCACAATGTCCCACGACAGCATGGACCTGATGCTTGAAGATTTCTACGGCTCCGATTTCGGCGTGCGTTTGACATCTGTTGGCGAAGAAGACGGTTCACGTGACGGTTCGCTCAAGCTGGGTGGCACAGCGCCCGACGCACCAGACGAACCTGTTATCGAAGAGCCACCAGTGGACAACAACAATATTTCTGGTCCAGAAGAAGACGACACGATCGTCATCATCGAAGACAATCCAGTAATCGACCCGATCATCGAACCACCAATGGAGCCGAACCTGATGGATGTTCTGTCATTGGAGCCACTTGATGAAAACGTCTACCAACAGGTAATCGTGGAAGAAGAAGATCCATTCCTCGACATGATGTTTAGCTAAACACTGTTGACTAACGATCGAAGGCAGGCGTCATGTATTGGCGCCTGCTTTTTTGTGCATTACCGAAACGGATACATCCATTTGCGATAGTCTTCGATCAATATGCGGGCTTTTGCGATTTCGGCTTGGGTCATGCGCGGCGTAATTTCGTTCAAAGAATCCGGCGCATCCACGTCTCCACCAATGGACGAAAGCGCATACCATAGGTAGGCTCGGACCATGTCGGGGGCCGGAATGCCGCGTCCGACCTCGTAATACCAACCCAAACCGGATTGAGCGCCCGCATGCCCTTTCAACGACGCCCGCAAATACCAGTCGAACGCACGCGCGTCGTCGCGGGCAACGCCAAGGCCAAGCGCGTACATGACGCCGATCAGCTCCTCGGCCTCGGCATTGCCAGATCGGGCATAAATCTCAAGTTCTTCGCGGGCCTCTACGAATTTCTGGGCCTCCATCAGATCGCGCGCGCGTTCCATATCAGCAGCGGCAGGCGCCGCGAGTATGGAAAAACACAAAACAAGGTGGCGCATCTGATCATCCTATTGGGTTTGGCAGGGCCAGCGGCGGCCCAGATATCACCCGATGATTACATCGCCATCGACATGGATCAAGCCCGGATCGGCAGGTTGCTTTTCTACGATAAGGTCCTGTCGGGTAACAAAAATATCTCATGTGGGACATGCCATCACCACGACCACGCTGGCGGTGACGGCCTGTCACTGGGCATTGGTGAAGGTGGCGTTGGTGTTGGCCCCAAACGCACGGGTGGCACTGGCGATGATCGCATCCCAAAACGCATTCCCCGCAACGCCCCAAGCCTATGGAATTTGGGGCATAAAGACGTCACTGTGCTGTTTCACGATGGTCGCCTGACCGCCCAAAATACCTATGGCAATGGCTTTAATTCACCCGCTGAAGAATGGCTGCCCAAAGGGTTGGATTCGTTATTGGCCGCCCAAGCCTTGTTTCCGTTGACCGCTCAGTTCGAGATGGCAGGCAACCCACGAGAGAACGAGATCGCAGGCGCAATCCATGATCGTCCTGATACAGCATGGCCCATTATTGCCAAGCGCGTGCGCACCATCCCAGAATACGCGAACATGTTCGTGCAAGCCTATGATAACGTGAATGTTTCCACCGACATTTCAATTGTCGAAATCGGCAATGCGTTGGGTGCGTTCATTGCCGCTGAATGGCAGTCTTTTGACAGTCCATATGATGCTTGGCTGAATGGCACATCGCTGCCCGCAGCTGCAGAACGCGGCCGGCAGTTGTTTTTCCAATCGGCCCGCTGTGCCACGTGTCACAGTGGACCCTTGTTTACCGATCAGTCGTTTCATGCGCTTGGCCTTCCTGCGTTTGGCCCTGGCCGAACGCGTGTCTGGGACCCGATGCCACGCGATGTGGGCCGCATGGGCAAAAGCAATTTGCAATCAGACGCTTATAAGTTCCGCACCCCATCACTTCGCAATGTCGCGTTGACTGGTCCATATGGGCACAATGGCGCGATGCCGACGCTTGGTGATATGATCCGCCATCACGCAGACCCAACAGCTTCCGCGGCACGCTGGACCCCTGATATGGCGCAACTGCCCGATGTGCCTTGGCTGGCCCGAGCCGATTTTGCAATCCGACAGGATCGTGCGGAAATGGCACGCCAGCAAGCGGCCCTATCTAAGAACTCTATCGACCTTTCCAATAGCGATATTAAAGACTTAGAGGCTTTTCTTCATTCACTTACAGGTATGACCGCCGACGAACGTCCGTTAGGTCGACCAAGCAATGTGCCAAGCGGCCTACCCGTTGATTAACGGATCAATACGCCCAAATCAGCGACGTTCGTTCCGGTCGCTCCCGTCATTAACAGATCATCCGCCAGCCTAAGCGCGGCATAGCTGTCGTTGTTGGCAAGCAAGGCATCAATGTCACCTCCGTTTGTGGCAATCCGCGCAAGCGTTCCGTCGTCAACCAAACCACCAGCGGCATCAACGGGGCCATCACGGCCATCAGTACCACCTGCAAGGCAAGTGAATTCCCGCCAACCACGCCGTTGCGCTTCACATGCAATACGCAACGCAAGCTCTTGATTTCGGCCACCTTTACCTGTGCCTGAAATGTTGACCGTCGTTTCACCACCCCAAATAGTCACCCCCTGATCTGCTTGATCACAAATGAGCTTGGCAGCTGCCGATACATCGCCTTCAACTGGTGTGGCGATAGCGTGAGCTTTTGGGCATGCAGCATGCATTGCCGCGACGCTTTGACTGTTGGATCCCACCAGAATGTTTTGAGCATTTGGCGTTATTTCGGGGGGGCTGTCCTTTTCTATATGGCGGCGCACCGACGCTGGCAGGTCATCCCACAGGCCTGCCATTTTCAAGGCATTATACGCCGTGGCTTTTGTACCTATTGGCGCTGCGGTTGGTCCGCTGGCGATTGTCGAAAGATCATCACCCACGACATCTGACAAGATCATGGCCGTGACAGGCTGGGTCGTTTGCCGCAAAAAACCACCGCCTTTCAGCGCCGATAATTGCTGACGGATCATGTTCATTGTTGTGATGTCCAGTCCCGACGCCAAAAGCGCAGTGTTCACCATAGCCTTATCAGCAAGAGTTAGTCCCGCCGCAGGTGCAGGCAGCAACGCCGACCCCCCGCCCGAGATCAACGCCAGTACCTGCCCTTTCGCCAAGTTTAATGCAGCGATGACGGCACGCGCTGCCTTTGCCCCAGCCGCATCTGGCACGGGGTGGCCTGCCGCAAACACCATTGCGCCTGTCACATCCACCGCATTTTCGTAATTTGTCACAATGAGGCATTCCGCTTTGGGAAATGCTGCTTGGCCCGCCGCCGCCATCCGCACTGCGGCCTTCCCCACGGCCACGATCAATGTGGGCGGCGCGGTTATTTGGTCAATCTTGGCCTGCACCGCCGAATATGGGTCAGCCGCGGCAACGCCTGTGTCAAATAGTTGGCGCGCAATTTGGCGTGCATTATTCATGGGATCAACTCTGTCAATGGTCTGCGGGCGCGTGGTGGTCTTGTGCCACCCATCTTTCCAAGGCGCATGACTTGGACCAATCGCTGATTTGGCGGGATGGCAAGCTGTGCCTCAATCTCTTTTCGTGCATTTGGATCATCAGACAGTGCGGCCATTGGCCAACCAGCCAAGCCCAACGATGTGGCCTCTAACCAGAACCGCATATAAGCCCGCCCTGTTACAACCGGGCTTTCGTTGATTGGTCTGTGAAAACACGCAATCAGCGGTGCGGTTAGTGTGACGTCATATTGTGCGGTCATCGGGCCGGATTGCCGCATCAAATCCAATACCCGCCAAAGCGGGCCAAATCCCAGCGCGAGCCGCCGCGCCATGCCGCGTGTCAGCCCCAGCGCCTGTTGGTTCATACCGTCGAATTGGACCCGTGGATGTTGTGGGCGCAATCGCATCCATGACAACAGTTCTTTGCGGAACGCACCATCGCGTAGTATTTTCAGGCTTGCACGATCATTTAATGCCGCCAACCACTGTCGTCGCGGTGCGTCCATAATCAAAATGGTGTCCGGTCTGTTCCACCCGAACAAGGCGGGAGCGGCCGCGCCAAATGCGCCACGCCACGTAAACCTGTCTTCCAGATGCTTTGCCAATGAGTCTGTTTTTATTCCTTTGGATACGGTCACAACAGCAGCCATACGATGCCGCGGCCAGCTGTGCCTGTCATCATTTTCCCAAACATCCACCACTTTGGCCGTGAACCCCGCATTCGATAGCGCGATAATGGTCGCTTCGATCGCCGCGCCGCATGATAATGCCATGCTGTGCCCGTCAGGGTCCGCATGGGGCAATGTTACGCTTGGGTCTTGGGCAATCCAGATCTGCCCGCCTTGCAGCCGCCAGCGTGTGGGCTGTGCATTATGCACAGACGGTGCTTGGGCTGCGCGGCTTACGATCTTTTCAAATGTTGATTGGTCCATTGCGCGGCATGCTTTCTATTCTGAAGTCAAAGCTATCAGGCATGGACCTGCGCACAAGTGGCCCCTGATTTTCGAATTGCCAAACGCGGGAATCAAAAGTAGAACATAAAGTGAACAAACGCAATCGGAGGCTGCTTTGAAAATTGATCACCCCTCCCCCAAATCACGTAGCGACTGGCTGCGTGATCGGGCCCGCGGCCCCGCGCCAGAGGCAACACTGGCCGAGGTTTTCAGCGATCATGTAACCGATGGCGCGGCCGTTGGATTTGTCGTGTCGCACTTCAAGCCAAACGATAAACCTGTGCTTTGGGTTCAGGATCGTGTGTCGCGACGCGAAACCGGACACCCCTATCTAGCCGGGCTGCCCGTGCCGCTAGATGTGATCTATGTCGATGTGTCCAAGCCCAGCGATCTGTTGTGGGCAATGGAAGAAGGCCTGCGCTGTAGCGATATTTCCGGCGTGATCGGCGAAATCTGGGGCGACCCGCCCGCACTGGATTTCACCGCAAGCAAACGACTGGCGTTGCGTGCAGAGTCACAAAACATCCCCGCATGGCTGATCCGGCGTGCAGGCCACGCAAACCTAAGCGCGGCACGATTGCGGTGGCGTGTGAACGGGTTGCCGTCATTGAACCACCCCTATGATGCCCAGGCCCCCGGCCAGGCCCAATGGCAGGCCGAATTGTTTCGGGCGCGCTGGCAAACACCCGGCACGTGGGTGGCACACCATGACGGGCAAATGCTGCAGTTTGACCATGGCCTTGATGGGCACATACAGCACATCGCGGACAGACACGCCTATGGATAGATCAAATCAATGACCCTCAAGGACAAGCTGCCTGTCCTTGTATCAGCGCAAAAGGACACTCCAACACCACCCAGTCAGCTGGACAAGGCGATTGCAGCCCTACGCAATGCGTTAGAGGCAGAGGTGAGCACACCACCAGCTTCACCTCAGACGGCTGAACCACAAGATGACACCTACACCCCCATCGGGGCACCAAAAGACGTTGCGGCAAAAAAGGTCGGGCGGGTGGGTGTCGCCGCAGGCGCAGTCACATCCCCGATCTTAAAGCCCCAAACACAGACCGCGCGTAGAATCACGGCTGTGCATCTTCCTGATTTTGCGATGGAACGCTGGTTACGATGGGCGCAACAGCACAGCATGCGTCCCCCCGAAGACCTGCCCGTTGTCTTGGCCCAAGACGGGCCGCACGGACCAACAGTTTATGCCACAAACCGCGCAGCTCAAGCAGAAGGGATCACGCCTCATACACGTATCGTTGATGCACGCGCCCTCTGCCCGCCCTTGCGGGTTGAATTTGCGGATATCGGCGGGGATCAGGCCGCATTGGGTAAATTGATGCTATGGACACGACGCTGGTGTCCGTGGACAGCAACAGACGGCCCAAACGGGCTTGTCTTGGACACAACCGGTTCAGATCATCTTTGGGGCGGCGAAGCGTCGATGCTTCGCAACATCGAAGAAAAGCTGGCACATCTCGGATTTTCGGCCAACCTTGCATCTGCGCCCACACATGGGGCCGCATGGGCGCTTTCACGGTTGGGCCGCGTCCGAGAGGTGTGCGATCAATCCGCACTCGACACCCGCATCGCCCCCATGCCGGTCAAGGCCATGCGGATCGACGCCAAAACGATACAGTTGTTACAACGCTTGGGCCTCAAAACCATCGGTGATTTGATGGCAGTGCCAAGGATATCGCTTGCACGCCGCTTTAGCAAAGCACCCTTAGCGCAAAACCCTCTGCTGCGCTTGGATCAGATGACAGGTGATTTGCCAGAACCAATCAGCGCATCCGCCGATCCACCAGAATTTATGGCTCAGTCAAATCTCGCAGAACCGGTGCAAGATCCCACCCCGCATCTACCCGACCTTTGCACGGCATTATGCACCGACTTAGATCAGGCTGGCATGGGGGCACGCCAGGTCACGGTGACAGTCTATCGCACCGATGCAGAGGTACGTTCCATCACTGTCAAAACAGCCGCAGCAAGCAAGGACCCAGACCATATCAGGCGGTTGTTTAACGATAAGCTGGAAAAAATCGACCCAGGATTTGGTTTTGATCTCATCACCTTATCTGCACATGGCATCGAACCGATCATCACACGACAATCACGCTTGGACGGTACACGCTCGGATCAAGCAGCCCTAACCCAGCTCATCGACAGATTATCGGCACGGCTGGGTGAACGGTTTGTCCTCCAAACAGCCCCGGTTGCAAGCCACATACCCGAACGCGCAGAGATATGGACGACAGCATTGCACAACGCCGCAAGCCATCCCCAGCCAGCATTGCCAAGCCGCCGACCGCTCAAGATTTTTGACCACCCAGAAGAGGTACGCGTTCTCTACGCAGTCCCAGAAGGGCCGCCCGCGCAATTCGTTTGGCGAAAAATAACCCACCGTGTTGTTCGTTATGCTGGACCAGAACGGATCGCACCAGAATGGTGGCAAGATATGCCCAGTACACGGCTGCGCGACTATTACGATATTGAAGATCAAAAAGCACAACGTATATGGCTGTATCGTGAAGGCGTGTGGGGCGACGCACGCGGCAACGATCCACGCTGGTTTATTCACGGCACCTACGCATGACCTATTTAAAACAAGTGCGCGCCTGCGGCGCATTGCATTCTTTGATTTTTGGGGCGCTGCCCCCGGCCTGCGGCCTCCCCCGCGGTATTTCCAGCCAAAAGAAGATCACGGTGAGCCCCCAACCCAGCGCAATGTGGGTCAGGGGCCTTCTCTTGGCGCGGTCATCGGCACCGCTGCCTGTACCGCACGCCCAAATTACCCAAATATGGTTAAAGAAACCTTGCTTCTTTTGGCCGAAAATACCGCGGGGGAATTGGCCCGTAGGGACAAGGGGGCAGCGCCCCATATCAGGCATGTTTCATGCCTGAAAATGACCATGCCCATCCCCGCCGCACTGTCCCCGATGATGGTAATTTCACACCAAACCCTCCTGCCCCGTTTGTAGAGCTTGGCCTGACAACCTGTTTTTCCTTTTTACGCGGCGCATCTGACGCAGTGGATTTAACAACAACCGCTTGGGCGCTTGGATATGATCAGATCGGGTGTGCCGATCTCAACAGCTTTGCCGGCGTTGCGCGCATATTTTCCGAAGCGAAAACAGTTGGTTTGCGCCCCATTACTGGGGTGCGGATTGCATTGGTAACAGGTCAGACGTTTCTGGCCTATCCAAAGGATCGCGCAGCATATGGCAGATTATCAGCACTCATTTCCAAGGGCCGGATGCATGATCCTGATGGCGCGTGGCAGGCAAAGGGCGTTTGTGATTTAACCTTGGACGATGTGGCGACGCATACCAAAGATGTGATCTTGATCGCGGTTCCGCCACGCGCGCTCACACGGTTTTCAAAAACAATTCCACTGCTGAAACGTCATCTGCCATCGCTTCGGTATATCGCGGCCAGTTACCATTATCGCGGGGATGATGTTGCGCGGATCAATCAGCTAGACGGGCTTGCGCAAAAACACCGCCTTGGCCTTTTGGCGACCAATGACGTGCTTTATCATGCACCCGAACGCCGCGCCTTGCAGGATGTGATGACTTGCATCCGGCTGAAAACCACCATTCAGAAAGCGGGTCACGCCCTGTTGCCGAATGCGGAACGCTATCTCAAATCGCCTGCTGAAATGACGCGCCTCTTCGCCCGTTGGCCCCATGCGATCCAAGCGAGCCTGACCATCGCCAAGGCCTGCACATTCAGCCTGTCCGAGCTGAAATATGAATACCCGAACGAGATTTTACCCAAGGGCCGCAGTTCCATTGAACAGTTGCGTATCAATACATTGGACGGCGCGCGTGAACGTTATCCCGATGGGATCCCCACCCATGTGATGGACACGATTAACAAAGAGCTGGCAATGATCGACGCCAAGGATATCGCCAATTATATCCTGACCATCGACAGCATCGTGAAATTCGCACGACACGAGGCAAAGCCGCCCATTTTATGCCAAGGTCGCGGGTCAGCAGCCAATTCTGCCGTGTGTTATTGCCTTGGCATCACGGCCGTAGACCCGGCCCAAAATGACCTACTGTTTGAGCGGTTTATTTCTGAAGATCGGGTCGAACCGCCTGATATCGACGTGGATTTTGAACATGAACGCCGCGAAGAAGTGATCCAGCATATCTATGCCAAATACGGACGGCACCGTGCGGGGCTCTGCGCCACGGTCATCCATTATCGCCCAAGGTCCGCCATTCGCGAAGTCGGCAAGGTCATGGGCCTGTCCGAGGATGTGACAGGGGCGCTGGCAAAAACCATCTGGGGGTCGTGGGGCAAGGACGTGGACGGCACCCATGTATCAGAGGCAGGGCTTGACCTGTCCGATACGCTTTTGCGGCGCACCATAATTGTTGCCCAGCAAATGATCGGGATGCCACGGCATCTGGGCCAGCATGTCGGCGGTTTCATCCTGACAGAAGAGCCATTGATCAACACAGTGCCCATTGGCAACGGCGCGATGCCTGATCGCACATTTATTGAGTGGGACAAAGACGACATCGAGGCGTTGGGTATTTTCAAGGTCGACATTCTGGCCCTTGGAATGCTGACCGCGATCCGCAAATCATTTGACCTGATCCGCGCCCATTACGGGTACGACCTGACGCTGGCCAACATTCCACAAGAAGACCCGCGCGTTTATAATATGCTGTGCAAAGGCGACAGTGTTGGCGTCTTTCAGGTGGAATCCCGCGCTCAGATCAATATGCTGCCACGTCTGCGCCCGCGCACGTTTTATGATCTGGTGATTGAGGTCGCCATCGTGCGACCCGGACCAATCCAAGGGGATATGGTCCATCCATACCTGCGCCGCCGTCAAGGGTTGGAGCCAGTCGCATACCCTGCCCCCGCCCCGCCGCACGAAGCTGACGAGTTGAAAAAGATCCTGGGCCGCACCCTTGGCGTGCCGATCTTTCAGGAACAAGCGATGAAAATCGCGATGCAAGCGGCGGAATTCAATTCAAAAGAGGCCAATGAATTGCGCAAAGCGATGGCAACGTTCCGGTCCAAGGGCAAGATCGAACTGCTTGAAGACAAGATGGTTGGCCGCATGGTCAAACGCGGATACGACCAAGAATTCGCAACGCGGTGTTTCAGCCAGATCAAAGGGTTTGGCGAATACGGGTTTCCAGAATCCCACGCTGCCAGTTTTGCGCAGCTGGTATATGTGTCGAGCTGGCTGAAATGTCATTTTCCCGATGTGTTCTGTGCGGCGCTGCTCAATTCCCAACCCATGGGGTTTTATGCCCCTGCCCAACTGGTGCGCTGCGCCCAAGATCACGGGGTGCAAGTGCGCGCGCCTGATGTGAATTTCTCAGATTGGGACACAACGCTGGAACCAATCAGCACAGGCGGCTGGGCGATCCGCCTTGGTCTGCGTCAAATCGGGGGGCTGCGGGAGGATTGCGCCGCACGCATTATGCACGCCCGCGAAACCCCGTTCAAAGACATCCCCGATCTGCAAAAACGCGCCGGTATCAGCGCCGCCCACATGCGCCGCCTGGCCGAAGGGGATGCGATGCGATCGTTCTTTATCGACCGCCGCCAAGCCCTGTGGGAGGCAAAGGGCCTGCGCGATGCCCCCGACCTGCCCCTATTTCAAGACGGCACGGATAAAGGCGTCGAACGCTCCGTTCCCCTGCCCGTCATGCCGGTGTGCGAACAGGTTGTCGCTGATTACCAAACGCTGCGGCTCTCGCTCAAGGCGCATCCGATGTCATTTTTGCGCAGCTCAATGGCAAAACAAGGGTTCATCACCACCCAGCAGCTTAAGGAAACGCGCAACGGGCAACGCATTAAAATGGCGGGACTTGTGCTTGTGCGCCAAAAA
Organism: Yoonia sp.; assembly: GCA_965656885.1. Classification (GTDB taxonomy): domain Bacteria; phylum Pseudomonadota; class Alphaproteobacteria; order Rhodobacterales; family Rhodobacteraceae; genus Yoonia. Next base: position 41,381 of record CBFHME010000005.1, on the reverse strand, counting down.
CCCGGCACGGCCAAGGGCGTGTGTTTTATCACCATCGAAGATGAATTTGGCGTCGCAAATCTGGTCGTCTGGCCCAAGATGATGGAAAGTTACCGCAAGGTCGTGATGCAATCACGGCTTTTGATGATCGAAGGTTACGTGCAACGTGATGTTGAGATTATCCACGTTGTCGCCACACATCTTGAGGATCGCAATGATGCATTGGCACGATTGGCCCCGATGGGCGGCGAAGACCAAGGCCCAACAACGCACCCAATGCATCCGCGTAATGTGCGCATTATCCCCAAAAGCCGTGATTTTCACTAAGCTTATGCAGCCCCGATCAACGCAGGGTTATCACAGGCATGGATTGCACATTCCAGCTCCAAGACCACATGGGACAGATCGAATTGCTCTGCCAACGCAGCCTTCATCACTGTCTTGATGGCATCCCCACGCCCCCAAGACCCTGCATCCAGAACGACATGGGCTTGAACGGCGGCCCGATGTTCGTCCAACTGCCAAAGCTGGACATGATGCACGGACGCGACGCCATCCACGCGGCACATCGCGGCAATGACATCAGCAGGTAAAACCCGCGGCGGACGCCCCAACATCAACATACGCACGACCCCGTCAAATTCCGCCCAAACCATGCGCAAAATATACGCGGCAATCAGCAATGTGACGATGGGATCAACCCAAACCCAACCAAAAATAATCACACAAATCCCCGCGATAATGACCCCGATAGACCCCAGCGCATCTGCGACATTATGTAAAAACGCGGCGCGTATATTCATGCTTTGCTCTGCCAATCGAAAGGTCAAAGCCGCCGTGCCCAAATCAATGATTAGCGCGATCGTGGCGATAACCACAACGATCCAACCGTCAATCGGTGTCGGATCAAACATCCGAAAAACCGCCTCATAGACCAGATACAATGCGATGATGACGAGAGATGTCAGGTTTATCAGCGCGGCGACAGGCTCGGCGCGACCATAGCCAAACGTCATATCCGCATCGGCCGGTCTGCGCGCAATCTTTCGCGCCGCAAATGCAATGGTCAACGCCATGGCGTCTGACAAATTATGCAGCGCATCTGCCGCCAGCGCCAAACTTCCTGCAAAAATTGCGCCAATGAACTGCGCCAAAGTTAAAAGCATATTCAACCCAACGGCAGCCAGAACCTTGCGATCACCCGCTGCGGGGTCGATGTGATGATGATGGCGTCCCAATGTCGTCTTCCTTTTTTGCATGACGACACGTGCATAATTGCTCTAGCCACTATAGCTGCAAGGACTTATCTTTGGCGCATGTTTTCTATTGGCCAAATCTCCGAACGTAGTGGCGTCAAAGTCCCCACCATCAGGTATTATGAGGATGTAGGCCTGATCCAGAACGATGGGCGCACGGCAGGCAATCAACGCCGCTATACCCAAGACACATTGGACCAGCTGATATTTATCAAACACTGCCGCGATATGGGATTCGCCCCCGATATGATCCGCGATCTGCTTCAACTAAATGGCCCATGCGAAGTTGCACATGATATTGCCCACAAACATCTTGATGCTGTTCGATCCCAAATCAAAACCCTGCAATCGCTTGAAAAAGAATTATCGCGCATCGCGACACTCCAAGACGACGGCACCGCCCAAGACTGCCGTGTTTTGCAAGCCCTTGCTACTCACAAAACATGTTCCACAGACCACAAATAATGGGTCTGCAAAAAACTATGCATTTTCTGTGAAAACACCATTGCGTTCTCAATCCGACTATTGCTATATCCGCCTCACAAAAGTGCCCCTATAGCTCAGCTGGTAGAGCAACTGATTTGTAATCAGTAGGTCCGCGGTTCGAGTCCGTGTGGGGGCACCACTTTTCATATCCAGCCTTGTCCCATGTCATCCGATTGAACCTTTTTATGAGGTTTAGTTTGCCCAACGCTGTTTCTTCACGTCCGATGGCATGGAACGCCTGCTGGTCATCAGAGGTACTCTGCTGATACGCTCGCCAAGGCGCGAATTGCACAAGATTACCGCGCCATTGATCCTCAAAAACCTGCGCAAGGTCGAGGCTAAGGGAAATTATGAAACTGCTCATAGCCTGTGAACGCGCATTGGTTCTGTGTTTCGCTAAGCCGTCGCCAGCGAAACTGCAGAAACGGACCCAACCTATGCACTGCGCGATGCCTTGATCCGCCCCACCCGCATCCACCGCGCCGCAATCACCGATGCAAAGACTTTGGGCCGATTGATGGTCGAAATAGACGGGTTTGATGGACAAGCAACAACGCGGATCGCCTTGAAACTATCAGCCATGCTTGCCCAACGCCCCGGAGAAATTCGTTGTACAAATCAAAATTACTCAGAAAAATTCGCACGAATTGACAAGAGTCTCCGGAAACAAGACCGCCGGGATTAGGTGACTGTTCGCTTGCAAACAGCGCCCGGCATCGGACCGATCAAGGCATTTGCTCCGGCATTGCAGACTTTCCGTCGAGGCCGCGATTTCGCAGAGTGGCTGAGGCACCTGCTACGGCATTACTCGACTGGTGCTCGTCAAAAGTGTGGCCGGGTCTCGAGGATGGGTCAACGTGAGTTCCGACGGCTTTTTGTGATCGGAGAGGGCAACGGCAGAAACTATCTTTCGCTGCAAGAGCGAGATTGTGAGTTCAACGCGATAGCGGTCAATCGGTTCGCACACACTACAACTGATCTTCTTGTTGTGCCTCCTGACCTCATACTGCCAACCAAAGCACATTTAATCTGCGTCACCCTGCCCCGAAGGCATCTATTCGCGCGCTCTAACAGAGGTCCGCCATTCACAGTCCGTCCTGAAGTCACTTCCTCAAGAATCTTGTCTCCTTTAGCCGCAATGCACCAATGCCCGCTTTGCAGGCCCAAAAAAGTGAAATCGCCAATAAAGCTGCGTTTGAATGCAATGAATTTTGGCTGTTCCAACTGTCATTCAAAACATCACTAGCCGAGTTCGATTGACAACTTCAAAATATGTATACAATTTGTATACGATTCTTGGAGCACCACATGGACCGCTATACAAAACTTGACTGTTTGATCGATTTGCGTCGCCGCATTTTGTCGACTGACCTGAAACCGGGTCATGATCTCGATGAGGCGGGCTTGTCGGAATATTACAGTATGTCGCGCACGCCGCTTCGCGAGGTGCTGCAGCGTCTACAGGGCGAAGGCTATGTTGTGATGAGCGAGAACCGCAGCGCCAAGGTCGCTTCCATGGATATCGACGTCTTGCGCACCTTTTTCCAGACGGCCCCGATGGTTTACGCCAACATCGCGCGTCTGGCGTGCGAGAACCGCACAAGCGCACAGTTGGATGAACTCAAGAGCGCGCAAATGGATTTCACCAAAGCAGCCAAGGCATCGGATGCGGCAGAGGCTGCACTCGCCAATCACATGTTTCACGCGATTATCGGTGATATGGCCTCGAATACGTATTTGTTGGCTTCACTTGCGCGACTGCAAATTGACCACACCCGCATGAGCCAAACATTTTATCGCCCCGCGGCACCTGCGGAAACAATGTTGGTTCTCAAAGCAATCGAACAACACGACGCAATGATCGCGGCCATTGAAGCGGGCGAAGGCGCGCTGGCGATCGATCTCACTCTTCAACATTGGGACCTAAGCCGTGACCGGATGGAGCGTTACGTGCGCCCCGATCCCTTGCCGGTTGATGTCATTTCTCTCAAGGACCACCGCAATGCAATTTGAAGGCATCTACACCCCGCTCGTCACGCCCTATCACGACGACTTTTCGCTGAATGAAGCCGCCTTGGCCGAAACGGTAGAGCATTTGATAACGGCGGGCGTGCACGGCATTGTCGTCGCGGGATCAACCGGCGAATACTACGCGCAGACCCCTGAAGAACGGTTAGAGATGATGACACGCTGCGCCAGCTTGATCGGTGGGCGTGTGCCGATGGTCATGGGAACGGGCGCTATTCGGACCGAAGACAGCGTTATGTACGCCAAAGCAGCCAAGGCGGCGGGCGCGGATGCCTTGCTGGTCGCTACGCCTCCCTACGCCTATCCAACGGGCCGCGAGATTGCTTTGCATGCGTTGGCCGTTGACCGCGCCGCGAACCTGCCCGTGATGCTTTATAACTACCCCGGTCGGATGTCGGTGGACATGGACGAGGAGTGTCTGGATCGCTTGGGCCGCTCACCCAATTTCTGCGGGATCAAGGAAAGCTCTGGCGATATTAACCGCCTGCACATGCTGGCGCGTGACTATCCACATATCGCACTGTCCTGCGGCATGGACGATCAAGCGCTGGAGTTCTTCGCATGGGGTGCCCGGTCTTGGGTATGTGCAGGCTCAAACTTTGCACCCGAAGCGCACATTGCGTTGTATGAGGCCTGCGCCGTGGAGGGTGATTTCACCAAAGGCCGTGCGATCATGTCCGCGATGTTGCCGCTGATGCGTGTCCTCGAACAGGGCGGCAAATTTGTGCAATGCATCAAATACGGGCTGACCTTGCGCGGCATTGACGCGGGACCACCGCGCAAACCGCTACAACCACTGAACAAAGACGACAAACGCGAATTGGCCGAGGTGATCCGCACGATGGACACAGCCATTTCCAGCATCATGGGGGCGAACACATGACCGACTTGCTGACACACGCTGAATACTCGGCCATCGCTGACGCATTAGACCCGCCGCGCAGCCCGTTCATTGACGGCAAGTACCAGCGCGGCAACGGCCCGATGATGGCGACAACCAACCCCGCAACCGGGGCCGAGATCGCACAGATTTCCACGGCAGATGCCAAGGATGTGGATCTCGCCGTAACCAAAGCGCGCGAGGCATTTGATCAAGGGCGATGGTCCAAAATGGACCCTGACGCGCGCAAGGATGTGCTGATCCGTCTATGCAAATTGATCACACGCAATCGCCGCGAACTGGCTGTTATGGAAAGCGTGGAATCTGGCAAACCGATCCTTGATTGTGAAACGATTGATCTGCCCGAGACGATCCATTGCATCAAATGGCACGCCGAAGCGGCCGACAAGATCTACGACCAAACAGCACCAACAGGTGACGGCGCTATTGCCATGATCGTGCGCGAACCTGTGGGTGTTGTCGCGGCCATTCTGCCGTGGAATTTTCCGTTGATGATGCTGGCGTGGAAAATTGGGCCCGCGCTGGCGGCTGGCTGTTCTGTGATCGTGAAACCGGCCGAGCAAACCAGCCTGACCGCGCTACGCGTCGCTGAACTCGCGCACGAGGCGGGCATCCCTCGCGGTGTTCTTCAGGTCCTTCCCGGAAACGGCCCATCAGTGGGCGAACCGCTGGGGCGGCACATGGATGTCGATATGGTCAGCTTTACCGGATCAACAGAAACCGGTCGCCGTTTCTTGCGTTATGCGGCGGACAGCAACCTCAAGAAAGTCGTGCTGGAATGCGGCGGCAAGAACCCCGCTGTGGTGTTCGACGACGCGGAAAACCTCGATCATGTGGCGGAACATGTCGTCAATGCGGCGTTCTGGAATGCGGGGCAGAACTGCTCGGCGACGTCACGGTTGATCGTGCATGCTGCCGTAAAGGACGCGTTACTTGAGAAAATCAACGCAAGACTGCGGGATTGGAAAGTCGGCGACCCGCTTGATCCTAATACCCACATTGGCGCGCTGATTGATGCGGGTCATTGCGCCAAGGTGCGCAGTTTTCTGGATGACAAAGACGAAGGCCCTTTCGTTGCTCCCACGGTTTTTGATGTCAAAGCAGATGACCCCCGCGCACGGAGCGAAATCTTCGGCCCTGTGCTAAGCGTCATCACAGTCGCCAGCAACGACGAAGCCGTGCAGGTCGCCAATGACACCGACTATGGTCTCGCCGCGTCGGTGTTTTCTGCTGGCAGCCGCAATGCCATTCGCGCTGCCCGTGACATCAAGGCAGGCACAGTGACGGTGAATTGCTACGGCGAAGGCAACATCGCCACGCCATTCGGCGGTTACAAACAATCGGGGTTCGGCGGGCGTGATAACGGCTTGCACGCGCATGACCAATACACAGAAACCAAAACAATCTGGATCGACCTGACAGACCCTGCAGACGGGGACAACGTGGCATGAGTGTGGATGCAGTAGGCAAGGTGCGCCGTGGCCGCGGGGCCCGCACAGCAGAACGGCAAACCCGCGACATCAAAATGCTGCCCGCGCTCAAACGCAAGCTGCCTCTGACCGAGCCGATGACACCCGATCAGATCGAAAAGATCGACGCGGCGTCCATGGACATCCTTGAAAATGTCGGCGTGCAATTCCGCGACGAAATCGCCTTGGCCGATTGGAAACGTGCGGGGGCCAAGGTCGTGGGCGACATGGTCTACCTTGACCGTCACCTCGTGCGCGAACTGATCGCGACGATCCCCGAAACCTTTACCTACCACGCGCGTAATGCGGCCAATTCGCTGCCTTTTGGAGGCGATCATGGCATGTTCATCCCGATGACTGGTGCGCCATTCCTGCGCGATCTGGACGATGTGCGGCGCAACCCTACGCTAGATGATTTGGCGAATTTCCACAAACTCAGCCACATGCTGCCCGCGATCCATTCCTCGGCGCACCACATTGTCGAACCTTATGACCACCCAATCAGTCAGCGACACCTGCGCATCACCTATTCGTCGATGAAACATTCCGACAAGACGTTCATGGGCATGACCACCAGCCCGAAAAACGCCGAAGATGTGATGGACATGTGCGCCATTTTGTTTGGTGAAGAATATCTGGAAACCCATCCGGTCGTAACAGGTAATTGCAACGGAAATTCGCCATTGGTATGGGACGAAACCATGCTGGGTGCGTTGCGTGCTTTCTGCAAACGTAACCAACCGATCCTGTGTTCGCCCTTTGTGTTGGGCGGTGCGAATACCCCCGCAAGCGTGCCAGCAACCGTGGCGCAATTAAACGCGGAAGCCCTTAGCGCGCTGGCCTATACGCAGGTGGTGCGCAAAGGCTGCCCTGCGATCTATGGCCACTACCTGTCTACTGTCAGCATGAAATCCGGCGCGCCTATGGCTGGCACGCCAGAGATCAGTTTGATGAACTTTATGATCGGCCAAATGGCGCGGTTTTACGGTGTGCCGTGGCGGACCTCGAACACGCTTGGCGGGGCCAAGACGTTTGATGCGCAGGCCGGCTATGAAAGTGCGATGACTATGAACGCGGTCCTGATGGCAGGCGCAAATTACATGTGGCACAGCGCGGGTTGGAATGAAGCGGGGATGCATTGTTCCACGGCGAAATTCATCGTCGATGCCGAGATGTGCGAAATGGGCTACCGCATGGCCCAAGGCGTGAATTGGGACGACTTCGATGCAGCCCTAGCCGCCGTGCCTGACGTCGGCCCAGGTGGTCACTACCTTGGGCATCCGCATACGCTTGAGCATTTTCAAAAGGCGTTTTTCATGCCGGAAATGTTTGACAACAATTCAATAGAGCAATGGCAGGCCGAAGGCGGAATCGAGATCAACGAACGCGCCCTGAACAAAGCCCGCGCAATGTTGAACGAATACGAAGAACCCAAGCTCGACGAGGGCGTGAACGACGCGCTGCTGGATTACATCGCTCGGCGCGAGCGCGAAATTCCGGCCATCGACGCGCTTAATCAGGATCACTAACGTGGTTGTGACCCGTCTGCCCCGCGATCCCGGCCCAGCCGGTTGGAATAAGTTGCTGACAACCCCACAACCTGCCACGCCTTTGGATGGCAAGATCACCGCCGATTGGTTGGTGATCGGCGCAGGTTTTGCAGGGTTGGCGGCGGCCCACCGCCTGTCCCAAAAGGCAAAAGGTGACAAGATCGTCGTGTTGGATGCTGTGCGCATTGGCGACGGACCGGCGGGGCGCAACTCGGGCTTTATGATTGATTTGCCGCACGATCTGACGTCGGCAGATTACGGCGGCGCACTTGATGCTGACGTGGCGCAAACACAGGATAACCGGCTGGGAATTATCCATGCACATGAAATGTCCAAGGAATACGGCCTCACTGACGAAGCCTTTGTGATGTCAGGCAAGATCAATGGGGCAGCAACCGCTAAGGGTCATGCGCACAACACCAGTTTTGCCAAACATTTGACCGCAATGGATGAGCCGCATGAGGTCTATGACGCGGCCCAGATGCGTGAAATCACTGGCACGGACTACTATCAAAGCGGCCTGTTTACGCCTGGCACCGCGATGATCCAGCCTGCGATGTATATCCGCGGCATCGCTGAAGGACTACGCAAAGACGGAGTTAGTATCTATGAAAATAGCCCCGTCACGGACCTGAAGCACGATGATGATTGGATCGCGACGACCCCCAAAGGGCAAGTCACCGCGCCGCGCGTCATCCTTGCGGTGAACGGTCACCTTAATAGCTTTGGCTATGTCAGATCGCGTCTGATGCATGTGTTCACCTACGCCTCGATGACACGGGCATTGTCACCGCAAGAGGTGGCCAAGCTGGGTGGTCATGCGATCTGGGGGCTCACGCCAGCAGATCCCGTTGGAACGACTGTTCGCCGCATCTGTGGTATGGGCGGCGATCGGTTGATCATTCGGAACCGGTTTACATTTGACCCCACGATGGAGGTCAGCGCGAGACGCGTCGCCAAAGTCGGTAAAGGTCACGACCGTTCCTTTCAGCGCCGTTTTCCAAATCTGCGAGATATCGAAATGGAGTATAGGTGGGGCGGGCGGCTTTGCCTTAGCCGCAATAACGTGCAGGTAATTAGCGAATTGGAACCCGGATTGTTTTCAGCCTGCTGTCAAAATGGCTTAGGCACGGCGAAAGGAACATTGGCGGGCGGTCTCGCGGCCGATCTCGCACTTGGCCAATCATCGCCGGCGCTGTCACGGGCGTTGGCTGCTGACGCGCCGATGCGCCTGCCGCCAGTGCCGATCTCAAGGCTTGGTGCGAACTTATACTTACGCTGGCAAGAGGGTCGCGCATTCGGCGAACTTTAGCGAAAGGCGATTGGCGAGTCCGCGCGCCCATCAATTTTGGCACGCGACACCAAATTGCCAAAGATTGAGAAACGGTCAGTCGTTCGCGAGAGAGCAGTGCCCGGTCAGCTCTACGAAGTTTGAGTTCAGCTAGCCACAGATGCTGCACTTGCGGCGAATGGTGACAGTTGTCGATTCAATGGTTAGCAACCCCGAAGACCCGCTGATTGGCGTGCTGGGAGCGAATGCGCCAAAACTCCCAGAAATGAAAGCCGATGTCGGGATCTCCGGTCATTTTGCTTGTCTCAAAAAACTGCACACGAACCAGTTGGTCGTAGCGATCGCAGGCATAGCTGGGATCAAGCGCATTCGGTCTGAAACTGGCACCCTGCCCTTGTATCGCGAAAGTAGCAATCTGTAGTGCAACCCTGATCATCCTTGCGCAGCTATGCCAGACCTCGCGACGATGAACGTTAAAGTTCGAAATTCCAAGATTTCGATCATTATCACTTGCGTAAGATTCATGGCTCAAAGGGAGGACTTTTACGAAGACGAACACGCAAATGGAGATGGCATTGCAGGCGGCCCATGCAATGCTCGGGCGGACCAAGGTGGCGCCACATCTGGTCAGGAACTTAAGCTAAACTGGGCAACCAAAGAACGATCGCTGGAAAGGCCACAAGCAGAGCAATCGTTACGCCATCGGCAATGAAAAATGGTGTGACGCCTTTGAATACGTCCTGAACGGACAAATCATCCCTGACACCAGCAACCACAAAACAATTCAAGCCAATGGGCGGCGTGATTAGACAAAACTCCGCCATTTTGACGACCAGAATACCGAACCAAATTGCACACATTGGCCCCGACATACCAAATGTGCTTTCGGCGGCACTGACAGCAGCGCCACCATTCAGGGCCATGACCGCTGGATAGACAACCGGCAAAGTCAATAACAGCATGCCAATCGCGTCCATGAACATGCCCAAGACGGCATACGCAAGCAGGATGCAGATCAAAATCAGCATTGGTGACATCGTCAACGACACAATCCAGTCGGAGAATGCCGCAGGCAATTCAGCAAAGCCCAGAAATCGGACATAGATCAAAACGCCCCAGATAATGGTGAAAATCATGACGCTTAATTTGGCAGTTTCAATCAGCGCGTCCTTCAGCTGTGACCAACGCATGCCTTGATATAACGCCATTAGAAACACAACGAATGCGCCGATTGCCCCACCCTCGGTCGGGGTGCCCCAGGCATCACCACCAAACGGATTATAGACAAAGCAAACAATCGTCACGACGACGAACACAATCGGAAGCGCAGGCGGAAGCGACGCAAACCGTTCTCGCCATGTGAAACCCGAGACTGGCGGCCCTACGTTTTTGAAAACAACGGCTATGCCGATGATCAGACCTGCATAAACGATTGCAGAGAATATCCCCGGAATAAAACCGGCCAACAGCAACTTGCCCACATCCTGTTCGACGATGATTGCATAAATCACAAGAATCGCAGATGGCGGAATAAGTGAGGCAAGCGTGCCCCCCGCCGCAACGACACCAGCGGCGAACTGTTTATTATACCCAATGGCAAGCATTTCAGGGATGGCGATGCGCGCAAAGACGGCCGAAGTCGCGACAGACGCGCCCGAAACGGCCGCAAACCCTGCTGTGGCAAACACCGTTGATACAGCCAATCCGCCCGGAACCCAAGCGATCCAGCGTTTGGCGGCCTCAAACAACGCTTTTGTCAGCCCCGCATAATACGCAAGATAACCAATCAGAATGAATGTAGGGATCAGGCTTAGGGCTTGGCTCGACACCTTTGAGTGGGGAACTTGGCCCGCTGTTTTCGCTGCAACGGTCAGAGCCCAGCTGAATTCGTCTGGGCTATATCCCTTCTTGGCCCAGAAAATCCAAATGAGCCCCACCATTCCAGCCATGGCAGCCGCAAATGCAACCCGCATGCCAAGAACCACCATGACGAGCATGCCGCCCGTGACCCACAGGCCAATATCAATCGGTTCCATTAGCTTTGATCCTTTAGTTGATCGGCTTCCATGCGGGCTTGCTCGGCGGCACTTGCCACCATCGGAACGGCGATGGGTTTTCCAGTTACAATTGCACGGCAATACCCCCAAACCTGGAGGCACAAGCGCAAACACAGAACGCCAAACGCAAGTGGCGCCATCAGTTTTGCGGGCCAAATAGGGAGTGCGATATCCATAGAGCTGTCGCGGCTCCACAAGGGAGCTGCAAAATCGAAGCTGCGGGCGAAATGCGCCCAGCTTCCCCAAACCAGCAGCACCATCAGCGCGAGAACAAAAAGCGTGGTAATCAGTTCAACGATATAAAGCGTGCGGCCGCGTAACGCCCCCACCACAATATCCATACGAATATGGGCCCCTTCGCGCATGACGAATGATATCCCCATGAATGCAATCAGCGGCATGGCCTGCTCGATCCAGTCCACGTATCCGGGCAACGGGCTGTTGAATGCATTGCGCCCACTAACGGACACGACCGCCAAAATCATCAGCGAGAAAACTGCCAACCCGCTTATCAAGGCAAATGCCCGTTCGAGACGCAAAAGCGCATGATCAATTTTGGAAAGCGCGCTGTCATCACTCAGCACCAAAGAAGCGACCGCCATAGGATCCTCAATTCGAGACTTAGTTTTAAGAAACGTAGCCCCGCAAACAATCAGGTTTGCGGGGCTACGGATTAGTTTAGTTTGCGTCCGCAATCATGCCTGTAACCATGTCATACAGTTCTTGTGCTGGAAGGCCGGCATTTGTGTTTTGCTCGATCCAAGCAGCAGCAGCAGGCGCGGCTGCGGCATCCTTGAAACCAGCAATTTCGGAATCCGCAAACGTCACTTGTGTGATTCCACGCTCTTCCAAGGCAGGGCCCCAAGCATCCATCGTCGCCCCGTTGTAGTTCGCGATGTAATGATCCAACGCTTCATCAACCGACCCAAGAAGTGCATCACGATGCGCATCGCTTAGACCCGCAAGCGCATCAGAATTCACAACAACCGGGCAGTTTACGGTGCCGGGGTTCAGGTTCGTTGTCCACCATGTGCCATTTTCAATGGTCCCAAAGGACATGTGCGCATGGGGTGCAAAGCTGACAGCTTTAACGACGCCGGAATCCATCGCTTGCCGCACTTCGGACGCGGACATGGACGTTGGCACCGCGCCAATCGCTTCCATCGCGGCGCCAATACCGCCCGTCGCACGAATACTTAGACCTTCAAAATCCGCCAGACTTTCAGGCGCATCACCAACGCCCACAATGTTGTATTGCGGCAGCGGGGAAGGCATCACCAAAGTCGCATTCCAGCGGGCAAGGTCAGCAACGGTCGCTGGATGCTGATAAACGGCCATGGACAGTGCAACCTCTTGTTCCAACGACTTCACACCAAGAAATGGCAGCTCCAACACGGTAATGGATGGGTTCTTATCGCGGTGATATCCGGCACAGAATTGCGCCATCTCAAACGCGCCAATCGAAATCCCATCAAGGTTTTCACGGTTATTGGACAGACCGCCATAGCTGATGTTCAAGTTAAATTCACCGTTCGTTTTTTCGGCGACCAGCTCTGCCATTTTTTCGACGTGGGCCGTAAATGCACGCGGTGACCCCCAAAGCGATACATTCCAGTCTTCTGCGACCGCTTGGCCAGCGATGACCACTGCAACCGCGGCAATTGCGGTCCGGTTCAGATATTTGTTCATTGTAAAGTTCCTCCCAACTTTGTGTGTGAAAAGATAAAACACCAATTATCCACAAATGTCGCCTCAAGAAAATGCAGGCCATTGGCGATGCACCCTCCCTTGCGTCATCAGTGCCCACATTTCGTGTGACCAACACAATCTTAGCGCCCCGAGATTTGTCAAAGATCCATAAGCCGACCACTCCGATGAGAATTGGGCCGGATGAATTCACATCAATAGCGTCATCGCCGAACAATGATTTCCGACGAAACAAATCAAAGTCGTGCAACAACCCCTTATAATAGCCCGATAAGTTGACGCTTGGTGACGTCCGTGTTTGACTAGGGAAATGAACAATACGCTTACATGGCAAATCACTAGGTTTCGGAGTTGTCAAAATGGCGAAAAATGATCAGAACGGCCGTCCAGCAATTCTGGACGACAGTGCAGTGGCAGCTCTCAATGAGGGAACGCACCACGCGCCCTATGATGTGCTTGGCCCACACACAATCGGCAAAACCCGATGGATAACAACCTTTCAACCTGGTGCAGTTAGCGTAACAGCAACGGTTGCGGGAAAAGCGACGGTTTTAAATCGGATCGCCGGTGATGTGTTTTCTGCGCCCGTCGCAGGCAAGATTTACAAGCTCACGATGCAATATCCCGACGGGTCCAGCCACACGACACGAGACCCGTTCTCGTTTGCGCCTGTTCTTTCAGACGTCGATCAATATCTTTTGGGTGAAGGCACGCACAAAGAATTGTGGCGCGTTCTGGGTGCGCATGTCATCAAACATCAAAGTGTCAAAGGTGTGCACTTTGCGGTTTGGGCACCTGATGCAAAACGTGTCAGCGTCGTTGGGGATTTTAACACCTGGGACGCACGGCGGCATGCAATGCGGCCCAGCGGAAACACTGGCGTTTGGGAAATCTTTATTCCTGATCTAGGCGATGGCGACCATTACAAATACAACGTTCTTGGCGCGGACAATGTCACCCGAGAAAAGGCTGACCCAGTCGGGTTCGGCTCTCAACATCCGCCGGAAAAAGCATCGATCGTGCGCGATATCACCGGCTATGGTTGGAACGATGCCGATTGGATGAAAACACGGGCTGCGCGGACAGACAGATCGCAACCCATTTCGATTTACGAGGTGCATCTAGGATCTTGGCGCAGGCGCTATGACGACAATGGCCGCCCCCTCTCCTATCACGAATTGGCGCGTGATCTGGTGTCATATGTAAAATACATGGGCTTTACGCATATTGAGCTACTCCCCGTGTCCGAATTTCCGTTCGATGGGTCTTGGGGGTATCAGCCTGTCGGACTATACGCGCCAACAATCCGTTTTGGGCCGCCCGACGAATTCCGCGATTTCGTAAATACGGCTCATGCGGCAGGTCTTGGAGTTTTGCTTGATTGGGTGCCCGGGCATTTCCCAACGGATCCGCACGGATTGGCCCAATTTGACGGCACAGCTTTATATGAACACGCGGATCCACGTGAAGGTTTCCACCAAGACTGGAACACTTTGATCCCCAACTATGGCCGCCGAGAGGTCAAGAATTACTTTGTCGCGAACGCCCTGTATTGGCTAGAGGAATACCATCTCGATGGGCTGCGCGTCGATGCCGTGGCGTCCATGCTTTATCGTGACTATTCCCGCAACGCTGATGAATGGGTCCCCAACAAGGATGGGGGACGCGAAAACTACGAGGCAATCGCATTTCTACAGGAAATGAATATCGCAGCCTATGGCGCGGACGCCAGCATCATGACCGTGGCCGAAGAAAGCACATCATTCCCTGCCGTTTCACAACCTGTGCACGCAGGTGGCCTTGGGTTTGGCTACAAATGGAACATGGGGTGGATGAACGACACCCTGCGTTACATGGAAAAGGACCCGATTTACCGCCAACACGACCACCACCTGATGACATTCCCGATTGATTGGGCGTTTTCTGAAAACTTTATCCTGCCCATCAGCCATGACGAAGTCGTTCACGGCAAGGGTTCGATGATCGACAAAATGCCAGGAACGGAGTGGGAAAAATTTGCCAACCTGCGCGCCTATTATGCGTTCATGTGGACCCAACCTGGCAAAAAACTGTTGTTTATGGGCTGCGAATTTGCCCAGCCGGAAGAATGGGACCACGACGCTGAACTCAACTGGGGTGCAGCCGAACAACCAGCAAATCAGGGCATCCAAACCTTGATACGCGATTTGAACCAAATCTATCGTGACACCCCTGCCCTGCATGTAAATGATTGCAGCGCCGAAGGGTTCCAGTGGGTTTGCAATGATCCGTCCCAGTCAACGATGGGCTTCTTGCGCAAGGGCAACGCTGGGCATGATGACGTTCTTGTCGTCTGTAACTTTACCCCAGTAGAGCGCATCGGCTACCGGATTGGCGTGCCGCAGGCTGGGTTCTGGTCGGAAACAATGAACACAGACGCCGCGACCTATGGAGGCGGAAACCGCGGCAACCTTGGCGGATGTGAAGCAGAAGACCAAGCATCAGATGGGTTTGACCAGTCGCTAACGCTGACGTTGCCGCCATTATCTGTGGTTTTGTTACGCAAATCAAAATAGCCAAATAAAATTAAAAAACGGGGAACACGACATGCAAAATAAGCGAATTACACAACGGTCCATGGCTTTCGTTCTTGCTGGTGGGCGCGGCAGCCGATTGAAAGAGCTGACAGATCGGCGGGTAAAGCCCGCGGTTCCATTCGGTGGCAAGGCTCGCATCATCGACTTTGCGCTGTCCAACGCCGTCAATTCCGGCATCCGCAAGATCGCGGTCGCCACCCAATACAAGGCCCATAGCCTCATCCGTCATACGCAGCGTGGCTGGAATTTTTTTCGGGCTGAACGTAATGAATTTCTTGATGTTCTGCCTGCGTCCCAGCGGGGCGATAACGAAAGCTGGTATAAGGGCACAGCAGACGCCGTTACGCAAAACATCGACATCGTTGACAGCTATAACGTCGACTATATCGTCATCCTTGCAGGCGATCACATCTATAAAATGGACTATGAAATCATGCTGCGCCAGCACGTCGAAAGCGGCGCGGATGTCACGGTCGGCTGCCTGACTGTCCCGCGCGAAGAGGCCACGGCCTTTGGCGTGATGGATACAGACGCAGACGGGCGCATCACAAGTTTCCTTGAAAAGCCCGCCGACCCTCCTGGCACGCCCGAAGATCCCAATCTCGCGCTGGCATCAATGGGGATTTATGTCTTTGATTGGAAATTTCTGCGCGCGTTGCTGATCAAGGATGCGGCAGATGAGGCGTCAACCAATGATTTTGGCGGTGATCTGATCCCCGCGATCGTGAACGGCGGCAAGGCAATGGCCCACCGTTTTGACGACAGCTGCGTGCGGGCTGATGGCGCACCTGCCTATTGGAAGGATGTTGGGACAGTCGACGCCTTTTGGGAGGCGCATATCGATCTGACCAACTTCACGCCCGAATTGGACCTGTGGGACAAGGATTGGCCCATCTGGACATATAACGAAAGCGTTCCACCAGCCAAATTCATCCACGACGAACGCGATCGCCGCGGCATGGCCATTTCGTCAATGATTGCGGGCGGCTGCATCATTTCCGGAACCGAGGTGCGCAAATCGGTTTTGTTCACCAACGTTCATACCAATTCCTATGCGGTTTTGGACCACGCGGTCATTTTGCCTGATGTTGTCGTGCAACGCTCTGCTAGGTTGCGACAGGTCGTTGTGGATCGCGGAGTCGTTATCCCGGAAGGTCTGGTGGTCGGCGAAGACCCGGTCGAGGACGCAAAGTGGTTCCGCGTCACAGATCGCGGCATCACATTAATTACGCAAGACATGCTTGATGCGCGGGCTGCTGCCCTATGACCAATGTGCTGTTCGTCGTGTCCGAATGTGCGCCACTTGTGAAAACAGGTGGACTGGCTGATGTTGCGGGTGCATTGCCCGCAGCACTTTCCAAACACGACGTTCATGTGCGCGTTCTGCTGCCTGGTTATCGGCCGGTCATGGCACAACTTGGCACGACCAAAATCGCTGCACGATACAAAGACCTGTTTGGCGGACCTGCTAAATTGCTCGCGTGTAAGGTGGCTGGAATTGATCTTTTGATCCTTGATGCCCCGCATCTTTATGACCGTGATGGCGCGATCTACGGCGATGCGACAGGGCACGACTGGCACGACAACCCGCAACGGTTTGCCGCGCTTTGCAAGGTTGGCGCGGCGATTGCACGCGATGGCGCTGATGGCTGGACCCCCGATATAGTGCATGGGCATGATTGGCAGGCGGGACTGACGCCCGAATATCTGCATCTTGCTGGGCTTAAAACACCGTTTGTTTTTACTGTTCACAACATCGCATTTCACGGCAATACCGATGCGGGCAAGCTGGACACACTTGGCCTAGACCCTGCCCGCTTCAACGCCGATCACTTTGAATTCTGGGGGCAAATTTCTGCGCTCAAGGCGGGATTGATAGGCGCGGACAAGATTAACACGGTATCCCAAACCTATGCTGAGGAATTGCTGACACCAGAGTTTGGGATAGGCATGGATGGCGTGCTGCGCGCGCGACAGGCAGACCTGTCTGGCATCGTAAACGGCATCGACCTGGACGTTTGGAATCCGCAAACGGACCCGAATATCACGCCTTACAAAACAGCCGCTGGAAAAGCTGCCAATAAAACGGCATTGCGCAAAATCTTTGGGCTCAAACGCTCCAAGGGGCCGCTTTGTGTGCTTGTGTCGCGCTTAACTGAACAAAAAGGTATCGACCTTCTTTTGGATGCGCTGCCCGCGCTTTTGGATCAAGGTGGACAGCTTGCGCTGCTTGGCTCTGGCGATCCGCGGTTAGAGGTCGCTTTGTCTCAGGCGGCAGATGCCCATGACAACCTTTCCGTCAAAATCGGTTATGACGAGGCGCTATCTCACCAGATGATGGCAGGTGGCGATGTGGTGCTTGTACCATCGCGATTTGAACCTTGCGGACTGACCCAACTTTATGGGCTGCGGTACGGTGCTGTGCCTTTGGTGGCGTTGACGGGAGGATTGGCGGATACTGTCATCAATGCGTCCCCTGCCGCACTGTCGGCTAAGGTTGCGACGGGGATTCAGTTCTTTCCAGTGAACGCCCAAGCACTTTCCAACGCATTTTCCCGGCTTTCTGCGTTGTTTGCGGATAAAAGCACTTGGAAATCCTTGCAAGGCAAGGCAATGAAGCAGTCCGTCGGGTGGGACACATCTGCTGCCGCCTACAAAGATATCTACGACAATTTGATCGAGAAAACCCGTTGAACTCACGCCCCTACGAGACACGACCAGGCCGCCCTTCCCCCCTTGGCGCGACGCTGGACGCCGAAGGCGTAAACTTTGCCGTTTTTTCCCAGCACGCCACCAAGGTGATGCTGTGTCTGTTTGACGAAAACGGCAACGAAAACCAAGTTATTCCTTTGCCTGAGCGCGAAGGCCACGTTTGGCACGGCTATTTCCCCGGTATGAAGGCCGGACAGCAATACGGGTTCCGCATGGACGGCCCCTATCAACCTGAAGCGGGTCACAGATTTAACCCTTACAAGCTGTTGATTGATCCATACGCCAAACATCTGACAGGCCACCCCAAATGGGACGCCTCGCTATTCGGGTATGATACATCCCACGCCGACACCGATCTAAAGATGAGCACGACGGACAGCGCGCCCTACATGCCGCGCAGTATTGTCGTTGATCCGACGTTTGATTGGGGCGATGCCGCTGAGCCGCGTCACGCGATGGAAAACACCATCATTTACGAGGCCCACGTCAAAGGATTGACCGCAGGGCGCCGCGATGTGCCCAACCCAGGCACCTATCTGGGCATGGCATCCGACCCGATCCTGGAACATCTGAATAAACTTGGCGTAACGGCGGTAGAACTATTGCCTGTGCAGGCATTCCTGAACGAAAAGTTTTTGTTGGATCGCGGCCTCACCAATTATTGGGGTTATATGACCTACGGGTTCTTTGCCCCCGACCCACGTTATATGCAAGGCGCTGATATCGCAGAGTTTCAGCAAATGGTGAAGCGGTTCCATTCAGCGGGGATCGAGGTCATTCTGGACGTGGTTTACAACCACACCGCCGAAGGGTCAGAGCTTGGGCCGACCCTAATGTTCCGCGGACTTGATAACGCTAGCTACTACCGTTTGGCCGACAACCCGCGTTACTATATTGATGATGCTGGCTGTGGGAACACGCTTGATTTCGAAAATCCGTTTGTGATCCGCCTTGTGATGGACAGCCTTCGCTATTGGGTTGAAGTCATGCACGTTGATGGTTTCCGGTTCGATTTATGTTCCGCATTGGGCCGCACGGCACGCGGGTTTGAACGTGACGGGCCGTTTTTCCGCGCAGTCGGTCAAGACCCTGTCTTGAGCAAAGTCAAATTGATCGCAGAACCTTGGGACATTGGGCCGGGTGGATACCAACTGGGCGCATACCGCGCACCCTTTGCCGAATGGAATGACAAATTCCGGGATAATGTGCGCGAATTCTGGCGCGGTGACCAAGGCAAGGTTCGGGACGTGGCCGAACGGTTGGTCGGCTCTGCCCCCTATTTCGATCACGATGGGCGCGCGGCCACATCATCGCTGAACTTTCTGACAGCACATGATGGTTTTACCCTGCACGACACCGTCAGCTATAACGAAAAACACAACGCAGCAAACGGCGAAGACAACCGCGACGGGCATGGCAACAACCATTCCGACAACATGGGCGTTGAGGGGCCAACGGATGACCCAGCCATCAAAGCCGCCCGTATGCGCCGCAAACGCAATATGATGGCCACATTGATGCTGTCCCAAGGCACGCCGATGATACTTGCGGGGGATGAACTGTCCAATTCGCAGGGCGGCAACAACAACACCTATTGTCAGGATAACGAAATCGGGTGGATCAACTGGCCCGAAAAGGAAGATCCGTTCTTTGATTTCTGCCAAAAGGCGATCGCATTCCGCAAGATGCACCCCCTTCTGCGCCAAAAACGGTTTTTGCATTCACGCCAGCGACTGATCGACGGCGAGCCTGATCTGTTCTGGCGGCGCTCTGACGGCTCGGCCATGCAACAAGATGATTGGGACAATGCCGAGCTCAATACCCTTGTCGCGGAAATGCGCATGGCATCCGGTTCACCTGAATACGTCAAGCGCGAAGGCGCGTTGCTGGTTGTGCTGAACCGGGGAGCGGCCACAACGATCACAGCGCCTGACCTACCCGACGGTGACACATGGGTGCGCCGCTTTGACACCGGCCAAGACGACGCGATCAAACCCACCGCAGGCATGGCGATCGAAGCCGACAGCGTGGTGGTGTTTTCACACGAAACGGCGGGTTAATAACCTGTCACGACGACCAATAAGGAGGACACGAAATGCCAATGCAAAATGTGCGAACCACTCCCATCGACGGGCAAAAGCCCGGGACAAGCGGGTTGCGTAAGAAGACTGCGGTATTTCGACGGCCACATTATTTGGAAAACTATGTTCAGGCGACGTTTGACGGGATCGGTGGCGTTGAGGACAAAACGCTTGTGGTTGGCGGGGATGGCCGGTTCCACAACGATGTTGCGATCCAGATTATTCTGCGGATGGCTGCGGCAAACGGGGCTGCAAAATGTATCGTTGGCCAAGGTGGCATCCTATCGACACCAGCAGCGTCGCATCTGATCAGATTGCGCAAGGCAGACGGCGGCTTGATCTTGTCTGCCAGTCACAACCCTGGTGGGGAAAATGCCGACTTTGGCCTAAAATACAACGGACCCAACGGTGGCCCCGCAACCGAAACCGTGACAGACAAAATCTTTGAACGCACCAAGACGTTGACGCTTTATCGCATTGCGGCCTGTCAGGATGTGAACCTTGGCAAACTGGGGACCCAATCAATCGAAGGGATGCAGGTCGAGATCGTCGATTCCGTTGCCGACTATGCCGACTTGATGCAAACCATCGTTGATTTCGACAAAATCCGCGATCTGTTCGCAGGCGGGTTTCGCATGTGTTTTGACGCCATGCACGCGGTCACAGGTCCATATGCCCACACGATCATCGAAGACATGCTTGGCGCTGCAAAAGGCACAGTCATCAATGGCATCCCAAGCCCCGACTTTGGCAAAGGTCACCCAGACCCCAACCCGATCTGGGCCAAGGAACTGATGGACACGATGTATGGCACAGACGCGCCTGATTTCGGCGCGGCGTCAGATGGCGACGGGGATCGCAACATGATTGTCGGGCGCGGTGCATATGTGACCCCGTCAGATAGCCTTGCGCTATTGACTGCACAGGCGCATCTGGCCCCTGCCTATCGTGGTGGTTTGTCAGGCGTTGCGCGGTCCATGCCCACATCGCGGGCGGTTGACCGTGTGGCGGATAGCCTTGGCATCGGCTGTTTTGAAACGCCCACAGGCTGGAAATTCTTTGGCAACCTTCTGGATGCTGGCAAGGTCACACTGTGTGGTGAAGAAAGCGCTGGCACTGGCTCTGATCATGTGCGCGAAAAAGACGGGCTATGGGCTGTGCTACTTTGGCTAAACATCCTTGCTGAAACGAAAAAATCCGTGGCCGAGCTGATGTCTGATCTGTGGAAGGCCCATGGCCGCTGCTATTATTCTCGTTTTGATTATGAAGATGTCGACAGCGACAAGGCGCATGCAATGATCGACGCATTGCGCGGTAAACTCGGCTCGCTTGCTGGCACAAAGATCGGCGCAATGACTGTCGAAGAGGCAGACGAATTTTCTTACCTCGATCCAGTTGATGGCTCGACGTCCAGCGGTCAAGGGGTGCGCATATCGTTTGAAGGTGGCGCCCGCGCTGTATTCCGTTTGTCTGGCACAGGGACACAGGGGGCGACGATCCGTCTGTATCTTGAGCAGCTTGAAACTGATCCCGACAAACTTTTGAATGATCCACAGGTTGTCTTGGCAAATGTACGCGATGCGGCGCTTGAAATGTCCGACCTTGTGGCAATGACGGGCCGCGATGCGCCTGACGTCATCACATAAACGAAAAAGGCGCGCCCGATTGGGGCGCGCCATTTCCATGCGTAATCGGGCCTAGTGATAAATGATGCCCTGCGGTGTGACCTGGATGCCGCGCATTTGGCCATATCCCGCATAGGCAGGGTAATATGCCGGCTGCGGATAACCCATTGGGTATCCTTGTGGTGCCTGTGGTGCCTGACGGCCGCCTCCAATTACCGGACCTGCGCCCATCATAAACACCTCGTCTGAATGCTGATCGGCCATATCGGCCACAAATTGTCCCATGACGTTTTGCAACAACGGCAGACCAGACCCCACACGTTCCGGTGACAACGACAGTGGCGTTGCAGCACCGCGCATCATTGCAAACAGGCGGGCCACACGTGTGGCATCCCGCGGCATCACCTTGAAATCAGGGTGATGCGCCATCAAAAGCGCGGCCATCCCGCAAATATGAGGCGTTGCCATCGACGTGCCTGACTGCGGATCAAACGCACCACCTGGCACTGTTGAAATGATCCCGACACCCGGACCAGTCACCGCAATCTGAGGACCGTGACAGGTGAAGCTGGGTGAAAACATCCCATCTGCCATCGCTTGGGACGGTTGCATTGTGCTGGCTTCCCATGTGTCAGATGGCACTTCGTTGATCTGACCGATCGCAGACACAGCAAGCACGGACGGAGAGCTTGCAGGATACTGCACCTCGTTGCCCGAATTACCAGCCGCGACAATGCAGCAAATCCCGTTGGCGACGCATTCCTCGATCTGCTGTTCAACAAGATCAGATGCTTCACCACCGCCAAGCGACATGTTCACAACATCCACCTTCTGCGCGATGCATTCAGACAAGGCATCCAACAGGCTGCTGAACTGACCACCTGGAAATACCTTCATCACGATAATCTCGGCATCAGGGGCAAAGCCGCGCATGGCGTTTCCGTCAGACGATCCGCCCGTGATAATCCCCGCACAATGGGAACCGTGGCCGATGACGTCTTCTTTCCATGTCTTGGTGTCGGCGTTGTTGGTCATATCAAAACCTTGCTTGATATGCTTGAGCGATGGGTGTTTGGGATCTGCACCGCTGTCGATAATCGCGATCTTGACGCCCTTGCCTGTGAATTCATCAGGCAACAAATCCAGTCCCATCAGCTTTTGACCCCAACCGTAGTTTGCGCCCTTGGGAAACCCATCAACTGTGTCTGCAAGTGATTTCAAACGAATGACGTTCACGCCCGTCGTGCTGAGCGCTGGCGCATTCAATGTACGGTTCCAATGACCCTTGTTAGGGCGCACAAATACGGATTTCACCAGATTACCGCCTGCCAGTTCAAACAAGCGCAAGGTGACTTCACCCTTGGTGTTGGTGACACCTTCTTGGGGGAAGCCAGCGGCTTCCATCGTGACGCTAACACCTTCCAAAGGCGCATCACCTTCGCCGATGATACGGATTTTGACGGTGCTTTCCTTCAGGCCCGACTGATCAAACCGCGCAGATCCCATGATCTGTTGCATCATGCTGGACGCCTGAAAATTTCCATATTGCAGATGGCTGTCAATTTCCACGGCAACGTTGGTGGGCGCAGTTTGGGCCAATTCGACAACCTTGTCGAAATCCATCCGAAACTTGTGCACATCGCTGTCGGCGTTGAACATGCTATTGGTTCTTAACATCTTGCGGCGAATTGACCGCACCGGTTTACTGGCATAGCGGTCTTCGATCATCTTGAGTGTCGATCGCATCCCGCTGGATGACATAGGCTGAATGCCCGCGCGTTTTGCGGCCAGACTTCCACGTGACCCGATCAAAATATCAACCTGCGGTCCGCTTTCGATTAGTTTGTCGTTTGTGCTACCATTGCTTGGCATTGTAATAACTCCTTGAAAATATGTTTTGTTTGGCGCGGATCGCGAAAATGCACGGTCCTTTTTGCGCGCTGAGATCAGAAAAAATGGACCTCGTCGTCGTCTTTGTCGTCATCACCCGCGTCACTGTTTGATTGCACCTCTTGGTCCTGAAATGGTCCGGGTACGGTGCTGGTCAGTGGCTGGTTTGGTTCGAACTGAATGCGTCCGTCAAAATGGGTGACCATCTGGGCAATCACATCATCAGGTCCTGTCAAAACGACGTGGTTGGACCCTTCGCTTACCAAAGTTAGATCGTCCCGCAGGGCAACAACATCCAACAACGCTGTCAGCGCTGATGCCTTGTCGTCAAAATCCACGTGGACAGAGGCAATCTGTTCGGTTTGGTTTGTCATGTGAAATCCTCCGATTTTGGTTGGGTGTGAGGGGGGCGCAAAACGCCCCCCAACAAGATCAGATTAATGATACACGACTTGTTCGTTTGGAACCTGCATGTATTGCACTGGCGCACCTGGACCTGCCTGGAATGGCAATAGGGCACCCAATGCACCACCGATCGCACGACCGGCACCACGATGACCGAACGCATTCCCGATCGCGCCACCGGCGACAGATCCAAGGAAACCACCGATCAGACCCTGTGGGGCATAAGCAGCAGGAGCCGCCATCTGTGGGCCCGCTTGGAATGGCAGATACTGGCCAAGGCCTGTCACATCAGTGATGATGTCACCGGTGCGACCACCGACAACGCCGCCGATTGCGCCGCCTACGTCGCGGATCGCGTTGCCCCACCACCCCTGTGGTGCGTATGCAGCAGGTGCTGCCATCTGTGGACCAGCTTGGAACGGTAGATACTGACCAAGACCTGTCACATCAGTGATGATGTCACCGGCACGGCCACCCACAACACCACCGACTGCGCCGCCTACGTCGCGGATCGCATTGCCCCACCAACCTTGTGGTGCGTATGCGGCTGGCGCAGCTGTTGGCGGACCCGCCTGAAATGGCAGCAAGCTTCCGAGAGCGCCGCCAATCGCTTGGCCCGCGCCGCGGTTGCCAAATGCGTTGCCAACGATCCCGCCGACAACACGACCACCCAGGCCGCCAAAAAAGCCTTGGGGTGCATAAGCGGCTGGTGCAGCAGGAACGCCACCTGGCCCTGCTTCAAATGGCAGCCAACCGCCATAATCACGTGCAAGCACTGTTGCCGCGCCACCAGCGATACCGCCGACAAGTGGGTTACCACTTGCAAGGCCAGCAGCCCCGCCAACGATGCCACCCACAACAGGTGCGTAATGAGAAACTTGATCGCCGACCCAGCCCATAGGCTGCATTTGTGGTTGAATTGGTGCGGCCATCGCCGCCTGAGGTTGAACGTAATACATTTGGGAAACTCCCCTTAAAAAGTTGATTTAAAAAATACCGGAACATCAAATGATGCGACTGAAAAATAAAAAGTCTTACTTAAATTCACCAAGCGATAATTGCCGGCACAGTCAGCAAACAGCCCAGGGCCGATTCCAACAAGGTAAGGATTCTCTGACTATCGGTGCGCGGACATTGGCGTATGCTTCACATGCGTGCGCAGGATTCTTCTAGATCAGCGCCGTGTTTAAGACAGGGCACAGTGAATTTTATCATTTAATTACTTTGGCTTACAGATCAGTCATCAAGTAAAATACGCGCAGCATTTCCTTGATCGTCATCGTATTGATCGCTTTTGACCGTCCAAATAAACGCAATCAAACCAACCGCCCCAAGCAGCAAGGACACTGGGATTAGCACCACGAGAACATTCATTTCACGCTCCTTATGCGTTGAGAATTCAATAGAACGGTAATTGACGACGCAGACATCGCCAAGGCAGCGGCCAGAGGGGTCGCGTAACCAGCAAGAGCGATCGGGATCGCAACCGCATTATAGACGGCTGCGATTGCAAAGTTTTGCGTTGATAACGTCCGCGTCCATTTTGATATTTTCAAAAGCAACGGAAGGTCTGCAAAGCTATCGTTCAGAATGACCACGTCAGATGCGCTTCGCGATGCATCAAGCGCGGAAGCTGGCGCAATGGATGCATGGGCGGCGGCCAAGGCAGCCGTGTCATTCAATCCATCACCTACCATCAAGACAAGATCACCTTTGTCTGATAACCCATTCAAATAATTTAATTTCTCATCTGGCCTCATATCGGCCTTGAATGACAGTCCTAGCGGGTCAGCGAATGATTTGGCAGCCTCAAATGTATCCCCTGTAACAAGCTCTGACGGAACCGGAAGCGCCGCGAGTGCGGCTTCCACGCCTGCCCGTGGCGTCTCCGAGGCGCGAATAATCCGTGCAGGCTGGTTGCCAATCCGCAGTCCCAAATCTGCAAATTCCGCACCGATCCATGCCCCGCGACCAAGTCTGACGTCTTGTCCTTGCCACGTGCCGCGCACACCTTGTCCGGCTTGTTCGTTCATGTCGGCAACTTTGGCGGCCTGAACGTCATGCAACACCGCGTCCAACGCACGCGACAATGGATGTCCCGATGCTTGGGCCAAGGATTTGGCAACGCGTCGCTCGTTGTCTGTAAACCCCTTGTCTAACGTGACTGATGGCTGGCTCAATGTGCCCGTTTTGTCAAAAACCACGCGCGTCGTTTCGGCCAGTCTTTCCAATGCTGTGGCGTGTTTCACAAGATAGCCGAGGCTGAACAAGCGACTGATCGCAGCCGTCGTGACAGCAGGCACTGCCAATCCCAAGGCGCAGGGGCAAGTGATGATCAACACCGCGATCGCCACGTTGAGTGCATGCCGCACATCGCCTGTGGCAATGACCCACCCCGCAAACGCAAACAACGCCAATAGGTGCACTGACGGGGCATAGATTTGGGCCGCGCGATCCGCCAACGCGGTATAGCTGTTGCGGCTGTTTTCCGCAGTCTCCACAAGGGCCGCCATGCGCCGCAAACTGGTGTCTTGCCCTACCGCTGTCGCGCGGATTGTGATCGGGGCCGACACGTTGATTTCACCTGCCTGCACCAGTTCGCCAGCATCCATTTCCACCGCCGCAGATTCACCTGTCAGAACGGATCGGTCCAGCAACGCGGTCGCCTCTGCAAGCACGCCATCGACCGGAATGCGCCCGCCGGTTGGCACGATAATCATGTCACCGATCAACAAATCCGCAACCGCCACCGAACGCGTGCCTCCGTCGACCAGTTTTTGGGCTGTGTGCACCTCGAGTGCCGTCAATTCCTTGGCAGCAGAGCGGGCTGCGCTGCGTGTGCGATGGTCTAGGTATCTTCCGATCAGTAAAAAGAATGTCAGTGACAACGCCGCATCAAAATACGCATGTTCCCCGCTATTGAGCGTTTCAAACAACGACATGCCGCCGGCAAGTATGATCGCCAGCGAAATCGGCACATCCATATTCAATCGGCGTACCCGCAATGCTGACCATGCATTCTTGAAAAACGGCTGTGCTGCGTAGATCACGACAGGCAACGCAATGGCGGCGGAAATAAGGTGGAACAAATCCCGCGTCGCAGCGTCAGCCCCCGACCATACGGCGACTGATAGCAACATGACATTCATCATTGCGAAACCTGCAACTGCCATGCGCATCAACAATGCGCGCCCGACGATGTCACGGTCCGCATTCAATGCCTCAAAATCTAATGGCAATGCTTCAAATCCAAGATCGGCTAGCGCTGTTTGAATTTGCGGTGGTGTGACCTGCCCTGCCACGCTTAGCCGTTTGAGCGACAGGTTAACCCGCACCCGCGTAACACCTTTGATTTGGGCCAGCCCGCGTTCAATCGTGCCAATGCAAGACGCGCAATGCACCTGTGGCACCGAAAACTGCAACATCGGGATGTCGTCAGCTGGCGCGATCTCTGGCACCGCTACGCAAGCGGGGCAAGCCACCGTCATGGCATGACCCGCACGACAATACGTTGTTGAAATACCGTGCCGTCATCGGCCAGTGCGCGCAGCCGCAAATTCCAATTCCCAGGGCCTGCGACCACGTTTGCCCGCAACGCTGTCCCATCAAAGACAAAATCGGGCGTTTCATCAAAAGCTACATTCGTAGCACGCCCAAAAGTAGCAGAGGTAATTTGCGGGGAAATCGCCTGTCCGTCCTCGATAATCGTCAAGGTCAAGACATGGTCGTTCAAACTTGCCGACACGTCCCATCCCAGGGCCGTTTGCGCAGCACGGTCCGCATCAAATGATTGGCTTGCAACGTATGAATTGCGCACTTCAAGCCCCGGAAACGTCGCAACGGCTTGATAGGCCAAGGTCAAATTGACCGCAATAATGACACCAAACGCTGCGGTAAAACCCGTTAAAACATGCCAGCCTTTTATCTCGGTCATTGGCTTTCCCTTCCGTTGAATACAGTGGCCGCGCTGGCCTTGTTGCCGCTTGCGATATCTTCGACCCAAATGCGCAGATCAGTGCTGTTGCGCATTGCAGCTGGATCGTTTGGCCGCGCGGTCAGATATACACGCTGCAACAAAGTGGTATCGGCGGGCACGGTGATCGTCAGTTCACGACCATTGCCTTCTAGATCGATGCGCAGGATGTCTTCACTTGTCAGGCTTAGGTGGAAATCACGATCCTCGCCCAGCTTGTTGCGCAACCGCACATCGTAAATATTACGGATCGCACCATCGGACTGCAGCACATAAGTCGGGTTACGCACGGGGCTAACCGTTAGCTCAATATCGCTGCGGATAAACAACGCATAGACAAGCCCCACACCAATCGCCGCCCACATCGCTGTATACAGGATTGTGCGCGGCCGCAGAATATGACGCCAGATTGGAACCGGAGCAGCCCCTGCCCGTTCTGCATCCTCGTCTGACAATGCCAAATAGTCGATCAAGCCGCGGGGTTTTCCGATCCGGTCCATCACATCGTCGCAGGCATCGATGCAGAGCGCACAGGTGATGCATTCCATCTGCTGGCCGTCACGAATATCAATGCCCATCGGACACACGTTCACACAGGCCATACAATCAATGCAGTCACCTTGGGGCGCGCCATCCCTGACCGCTTGAGAGTTTTTGCGGTCTTCGCCGCGCCAATCGCGGTAGGCCACGGTAATTGTGTCCGGGTCCATCATTGCCGCCTGAATACGGGGCCAAGGACACATATAAATGCAGACCTGTTCGCGCATAAAGCCGCCAAAAATGAAGGTTGTCAGGGTCAAGATCGCAACGGTGATATAGGCCGCCGGATGCGCCGACAGCGTCACCAAATCGCGCATCAGTGTCGGGGCGTCGGCAAAATAGAAAACCCATGCCCCGCCCGTTGCCACCGCAATGCCAAGCCATACGATCCATTTGGTCAACCGAAGCCGCCATTTACGCAATGTCCAATCCGCGTTCCAAAGGCGCACGCGTGCGTTGCGGTCCCCTTCGATCCAACGCTCTACCAAGATGAACAAATCGGTCCAGACTGTTTGCGGACACGCATAGCCGCACCACACGCGGCCCAGCGCCGAGGTGAATAAAAACAACCCTAGCCCCGCCATAATCAACAGGCCCGCAACAAAGTAGAATTCGTGTGACCAAATCTCGATCCAGAAGAAATAGAAGCGGCGATTGGCCATGTCGATCAAGACCGCTTGGTCAGGCAAACTCGCCCCGCGGTCCCATCTGATCCACGGCGTCAGATAATAGATGCCAAGCGTGACGGCCATGATCCACCACTTGAACGTGCGGAAAAAGCCCGAAACCTTGCGGGGAAAAATCGGTTCTTGCGCCGCGTATAGGGCTGGTGGTTTGCCGTTTGACATGTGTTTTGTTCCTGTTCGCAGGTTCAACGTAAATCCGGCGAAACATTCGCGCCTTGATCTGAGTCAAGAAATCCCGAAACGACACGTTTTGCGAACAGGGTCATTCCGGGATTTCAAGCCCCGCCATGTGGGTGGCGGATCAGTTGTACGCTATTCGCCCCCGCCCAATGCGTGCACATAGGCAGACACGGCGCGGACGTCTTCTTCGCGCAATCGCTGGCCCCATGCAGGCATGACACCAAAGCGTGCGTTGTTGATGCTGTCAGTCAGGGCCGCGCGGTCTCCGCCGTATAGCCAGATCGCATCTGTCAGGTTCGGCGCACCAATCGCACGATCCCCCAATGCCGCATCGCCATGACATGACGCACAGTTGTCGGCAAAGACGGCTGCACCCTTAGCTGCTTTGGCATCTTCATAGTCGGAACTCGAAAGCGACACGATGAATTCGACAGTGGCGGCCACATCATCGCTATCCAAGATGTCCTTGAACGCAGGCATTTGCGACCATTGCGCGTCTGGGTCGGTATCATTGCGAATACCGTGACGGACCGTATAGACGATTGTGTCCATGTCACCGCCCCAAAGCCAGTCATTGTCCAAAAGGTTCGGATAACCCAACGCCCCCGCGGCACCAGACCCGTGACATTGGGAACATTGTGCACGGAACACGGACCCACCACGCGCAATCGCGTAACGGTTCAAATCGGCGTCATCAGGCAACGTCGCCATATCAGCCGCCAAAAGTGCTGTGACCAATCCTGCGTTCTTGTCATCATGCGCCGCAATGTCATCTGCAACATTCTGACGTGTGGACCAGCCCATCATGCCTTCTGTTGCACCCGAAATCATTGGCCATGCAGGATACGCAATGGTGTAGCCAACGGCCCAGATAATCGTAAGATAAAGCGTCCAAAGCCACCATCGTGGCAGAGGGTTGTTCAATTCTTCGATGCCATCCCAGCTGTGACCAGTTGTTTCGACGCCAGTTTCTTTATCGACTTTACGTTCAGACATTTGGCTGTCCTTTCGCATTTGAAGTATCGGTGTCGGCTTCAATCGGGCCATCATCGTTGCGCAGCGGGATCATGCTTGCGTCTTCGCGTGCACTGCGTTGGCTGGGCAAAAATGCCCAGATGCCCGCACCGATGAAAAAGGCAAACATTGCTAAAAGAACCCAGCTGTCCGCGATCTGTCGTAAGAGTGAATAGGTATCCATTGTCTTGCTCCTTTAGCGGCTGGCGGCTGGGGTGAAGGTTGAAAAATCGACCATCGTGCCAAGCACCTGTAGATAGGCAATCAGCGCGTCCATCTCCGTCAGCTCCGGTTGCCCGTCAAAGTTGGAAATCGCAGCACCAGGGTAGCGTGCCAGCATGGCATCCCAATCCCCTTCCGGGTCCGCTTGCACGCGGAAATCAGACAATGCCATGTCGATCTGTTCATCCGAATACGGCACACCCACCAAGCGATGCGTCGATAGCAGGGCTTCGATATGTTCCCCGTCAATCGTTGCGTCCGAAAGGAACGCATATTTGGGCATGATGCTTTCGGGAACCACAGATTGCGGATCCTTCAGGTGATCGACATGCCATGCGTCCGAATACCGGCCGCCAACACGGGCCACATCGGGGCCGGTGCGTTTGGACCCCCACTGAAACGGATGATCGTATTGCGATTCCGCCGCCAGTGAATAGTGACCATAGCGTTCAACCTCATCACGCATCGGACGGATCATCTGGCTGTGACAGGTATAACACCCCTCACGAATATAGATGTCCCGCCCTGTCAGCTCGAGCGGGGAATACGGGCGGACGCCTTCAACGTCTTCAATCGTATTTTCCAGCCAGAACAGCGGCGCAATTTCAACGATGCCACCAACGGTGACGACCAGCAGTGAAAAGGTCAAAAGCAACGTCGGGCTTTTTTCCAGGATCGCGTGTTTATCAAGAAATGCCATGATCTGATCCTTATTCAGCAGGAGTTGCGTGAGGGAGAGCGGCCGCAGCAGGCTTGGCGCCGCGGATTGTCATCCACATGTTCCAAACCATGACCAATGCACCAGACAGGAACATCACCCCGCCCAAACCGCGCACCACATACATCGGGAATTTCGCGGACACAGTGTCGGCAAAGCTGTTCACCAAGAACCCTTGGTCATCAACCTCGCGCCACATCAGGCCTTCCATAATGCCCGTAACCCACATGGATGCCGCATAAAGAACGATACCAAGCGTCGCGAGCCAGAAGTGCCAGTTGATGGCAGACATGGAATACATTTCCTTGCGACCCCACAGACGAGGCGTCAGGAAATAGATGCAAGCAAAGGTAATCATGCCGTTCCAGCCAAGCGCGCCGGAATGTACGTGCCCAATCGTCCAATCGGTATAGTGCGACAGACTGTTGACCGCGCGGATCGACATCATCGGCCCTTCAAATGTGGACATGCCATAGAACCCAAGGGACAGAACGAACATCCGCATAATCGGGTCTGTGCGCAACTTGTCCCAAGCGCCTTGCAGCGTCATCAGACCGTTGATCATCCCACCCCAGCTGGGCATCCAAAGCACGATGGAAAACACCATACCAAGCGTAGATGCCCAATCAGGCAGAGCTGTATAATGCAGGTGGTGTGGACCCGCCCAAATATACAGGAAAATCAGGGCCCAAAAGTGGATGATCGACAGTTTGTAGCTGTAAACAGGGCGGTTCGCCTGCTTTGGCACAAAGTAATACATCATCCCAAGGAAACCCGCGGTCAGAAAGAAACCAACCGCATTATGGCCATACCACCATTGGGTCATCGCATCCTGCACGCCGGAAAACACTTGCACAGATTTACTGCCCCAGATGCTCACAGGAATGGACAGGTTGTTGATTACATGCAGCATCGCCACAGTGATAATGAAGCTCAGGAAGAACCAGTTGGCGACATAGATATGCTTTTCCCGGCGCTTGAAAATCGTGCCCAGAAAGACCGCAAGATATGCGAGCCAAACGATCGTCAGCCAAATGTCGACATACCACTCAGGCTCTGCGTATTCTTTGGACTGGGTCGCACCCAGCAGATATCCGGTTGCCGCAAGAACGATGAACAACTGATAACCCCAAAATACGAACCACGCCGTATTGCCACCCCACAGCCGCACGCCGCTGGTGCGCTGCACGACATAAAACGAGGTTGCGATAAGGGCATTACCGCCAAACGCAAAGATCACCGCACTGGTGTGCAGCGGGCGTAAGCGGCCAAAGTTGGTAAAAGGCTGACCCCATTCAAAATTCAGCGCAGGAAAGGCAAGCTGGAACGCAATGAACGTGCCGACCAAAAACCCTGCGATGCCCCAGAACGCAGTGGCAATCACCCCTGCCCTGATAACACCGTCTGCATAAATGCTGATGTTGGGAATTGATTTGGGATCATCCGTTTGCCGCAGCACCCAGATAAACATTCCAAATGCGATCACCATGATCAAAAACGCATGAAGCTGATACGCAATGTCATGCGCCCAGCTGCTCGCAATAGCGGCAATCAGTGTAATGATGCCTAATAGAGTTAGTTTTACATAGTCCATAATAGTCCTCGCGGTTGGTCGAGCACCCGATGGACGCTCCTGTTCGCAAGAATTTTGTAGGACGTGGCGTTTTCGAATTCTTTGATCTAGGTCAAATGCCGCCAGATCGAACGATTAAACAATCATTCCACCATCAGCATCGTCACCCGTCGCCATGCGTAAGGCGCTCAAGTCAACGACATCAATGCGTTTACGACCCTGAAACGTGATGATGCCCTCTTTTTTCAAGGCATTCATCTGTCGGCTTACGGTTTCTAATGTCAGGCCAAGAAAGTTCGCGATTTGGTCGCGGGTCATGGGAATATCCAGCACAACCGTGCCCGGAACGTCGCCAACACTGCCGCGACGCGCAAGTAGATCAAGGAATGTCGAAATCTTTTCCCGCGCAGTTTTGCGACCCAATAGAATCATCCAGTCGCGCGCGGCATCAAGTTCATCCAACGCCAGTTCCATCAACCGCTGGGCAATGTGTGGGGTATCATTGATCAATGTCTCGAACGGTTTGCGTTCAAACCGGCAAAGTGTCACTTCGCTGGTGGCTGTCACGTCAAATTCGACATGCGTGCGACCAGGCCGTCCGATAAAATCAGACGGCAGCAACAGACCGACCATCTGCGTGCGACCGTCCTCTAGCGTTTTGGACAGGCTGGCCACGCCATGCACCACGGACCCCACAAAATCGAGCGGTTCACCACGCCACAATATCACATCACCCGCTGCATATTTCTTATAGCTTTTGATGCCCTCAAGAACCGCAATTTCATCGGTATCGCACCGCGAACAAACAGCACGATGCCTGATGGGACAATCGCCGCACTTAATATTCAGGACGTCAAGTTTGCTCATTTGATCCACATCAAGGACGGTGCAAGTTGAACCTGACCATATAACTGCATGGAACAATTAGAAACCCTCAAGCAGCACGGGCTTTTCGATGCAAAAGTGCCGCGCTACACAAGTTACCCGCCAGCCAATCATTTTGAAAATGACGTAGGCCGTCATAGCCAACTGCGCTGGATGTCGGATGTTGGCGCGACGGAAACCATTTCACTTTATGTGCATATTCCGTTTTGCAGACGCCTTTGCTGGTTTTGCGCTTGTCGCACGCAAGGCACTAAAACGATGCGGCCAGTCGATGCCTATATCGAAGTCCTGAAAACTGAAATCGCCACTGCACGCCTTGCATTGCCACAAGATGTTCGGGTGGGGCGGCTTCATCTGGGCGGAGGCACGCCAACACTTTTGTCGGGGCAGACAATGGCGTCGCTTCTAAGGACGATTTTTAATGCATTCAACAAAAGCGACGATTTTGAATTCTCCGTCGAAATTGACCCCACCGAGGCCTCTGACGAAGTTTTATCGACACTGATTACGCACGGCATGAACCGCGCCAGCATTGGCGTGCAGGATTTCGCGCCAAAAGTGCAAAAAGCGATCGGTCGGCCACAATCGCTTGAACAAACCAAACGGGTTATCAATTATTTGCGGAACAACGGCGTTGATGCCATCAACCTCGATCTGCTCTACGGGCTACCGTTTCAGACCCAAAAAAGTTTCGAACGCACCTTATCGCATGTCGTTGATATGGCCCCTGACAGGCTTGCGATCTATGGCTACGCGCATGTTCCTTGGATGTCGAAACGGCAAGTTTTGATCAAGTCCGAAACACTCCCCAACACACAGGACCGCTTTACGCTTGCGCAAATTGCGCAGGCAACATTGGACGCCCACGGATATGACCAAATTGGCATCGACCATTTTGCACGCCCGTCTGACAGCCTTGCCCGAGCAGCCAAGAACGGCACGCTGCGGCGCAATTTTCAAGGGTATACGGACGACCCGCACGACACGCTTATCGGTTTCGGGGCATCGGCCATTTCACGGTTCAGACAAGGATATGTCCAGAACGCGGTCGCAACATCGGCATATTTGGATCGGATCAATGACAGCGGCTTTGCTGGCCACAAAGGTTTTGTTCTATCGCCGACAGATACCGTCATTTCCACTATGATCGAGCGGCTCATGTGCGATTTCGATTTCCCGACGATGGCACTGCAATCTGCATATCCTGCGTTAAGCACCACAATACGGCAAACGGCAGTGGCTTTGATGGCTGCATTTCCGGGCGTGTTTACGATCTGCGCAGGAGGCATCGAAATGCGGCCAGAGTATTACCCTCTTGTCCGCATTATCGCGAAATTCATCGACACATACACAAGCCAAGACAACGCGCACGCCGCCGCGATCTAGGCGGCTGCGCGACTGCGTTACAGGTATTTATTCACCAGATTTTCCAGCCGTTCCTGACGACCAGATTTTGGCTGTGGGTTGATGTTTTCCGATCGCACCCGTGCCGCGATAATATCCAGATCAGACGTCATCAAGGCCTGACCAGCCGCCGTGTCCCACCCCGCATAGCGGGCATCACGTGCGGCCTCTAGCTTGCCGTCTTCTAACATTCTGGCCGCTGCCTTCAGTCCGGCAGCACAGGCATCCATTCCACCCACATGTGCAAGAATAAGATCTTCCGCATCAAGCGATTGGCGGCGCAGCTTGGCATCAAAATTTGTCCCGCCAGTGGTAAACCCACCTGCACGAAGCACCTCGTAATAGGCCAAGGCCATTTCGGGCACATTATTGGGGAACTGGTCCGTGTCCCAACCCGACTGATAATCATTCCGGTTCATATCGATTGATCCGAAAATCCCCAGTTCGCGGGCCAGCGCCAACTCATGTTCAAACGAATGACCTGCCAAAATGGCATGACCCTGTTCAATGTTCACTTTGACTTCGTCTTCCAAGCCGAAGTCCTTGAGAAAACCGTAAACAGTCGCAACATCATAGTCATACTGATGCTTGGTCGGTTCTTGCGGTTTCGGTTCAATCAGGATTGCACCCTTGAACCCGATCTTGTGCTTGTAATCGACGACCATCTGCAACATGCGCCCCGCTTGCGCACGTTCGCGGCCCATGTCGGTGTTCAACAAGGTTTCGTACCCCTCTCTGCCGCCCCACAAGACATAGTTTTCGCCACCAAGTTTCTGGGTCGCATCAAGACAGGTTTTGATTGTTGCCGCGGAATAGGCAAACACATCTGGGTCAGGGTTTGTTGCAGCCCCCGACATAAACCGACGATTGGAAAACAGATTGGCTGTCCCCCAAAGCAGCTTGATCCCCGTTTCATCCATCTTTTGCGCGAAATAGTCGGTGATGGCATCCAGATTGGCCGTGTTTTCGGCAAAATCAGCGCCCTCTGGCCGCACGTCAGCATCATGAAAACAAAAATACGGCACACCCAAACGCGTAAACATGTCGAATGCGACATCTGCTTTTAGTCGGGCGGCGTCCATTGTGGGGGCGAACCACGGTCGCTCAAACGTTTGACCACCAAACGGATCGCCACCTTCCCAAGCAAATGAATGCCAATACGCCGCTGCAAACCGGAGGTGGTCTTTCATCGGTTTGCCCATCACCATCTCATCTGGGTTATAATGGCGGAATGCGAATTCGTTTTCCGTATTTGGCCCCTCGTAGGTAATCGGGGGAATGGCGGCAAAAAAATCGGTCATGGCTTATAGCTCCTTTAGAATGGCGTAGGCATGTTTGAAGCGCGCGTGCCCATCTGCCATCGCGTCACGTAATTCAGATTGTGGATCCACGCTGCGCAAAATTGGCGGTTGGGTCGCGATTTCAACACCCGCGCCCGTCCCTGCCATTTGCCCCAAACGCGCGGCCCCCAATGCCGCGCCAAAATCGCCGGCACGTGGCACATCAAGCGGCACACCCATTGTCGTCGCAAGCATTTGCACCCAATGATCTGAATTTGCCCCGCCACCCATCACCAATGCCCTGGTCAAGTCCGTCCCCGTTTTGGCCAGCGCATCCCGACAATCCGCAAATGCAAAGCTGACCCCCTGCAAAACGGCCCGCGCGGCAGCCTTGGCATCGGTCGCATGATCTAAGTGTAAAAACTGCCCTCGGATAGCGGCATCATTGTGTGGTGTCCGCTCCCCCCCAAGGTAGGGCAAAAACAACGTCCGTTCCGGAGCCTCAACCGGACCCAGATCGGCGGTCAAGTCGGCCGCAGATTGCCCCGTCAATCGCGCCAACCACTGCAACGCATCCGTTGCAGCAAGGATCACGCCCATCTGGTGCCACGTGTCTGGCACAGCATGGCAAAATGTATGCACGGCGGTTTGTGGATCAGGCCTGCACCCATCGTTGGCCGCAAATAACACGCCTGATGTGCCCAGTGATACAAAAGCTGTACCTGCTTTCACCACGCCCGCCCCGATCGATGTGGCGGCATTGTCCCCCGCCCCGCCAGCGACAACGCATTGCGGCAAACCAAGCTGTTCAGCCAAGGCTGGCCGCAACTTACCCGATTGCGCCGACCCTTCAATCAAACGCGGCATCTGATCGCGTGACAAGTTGCACCGCGCCAGCAATTCATCCGACCAATCACGCGCAGCAACATCAAACCAAGCCGTGCCAGCGGCGTCAGACATTTCGGAAACGTATTCACCTGTCAGGAACAGGCGCAGGTAATCCTTGGGCAATAATACCTTTGCAATCTTGGCGAAAACATCTGGTTCGTTGTTCTGCACCCAGTCCACCTTTGGCGCGGTAAACCCCGGAAAGACAATATTGCCAGTAATCGCACGAAAGACAGACGTGCCATCCATCTGCGATGCTTCAACGTGACTGCGGGTGTCATTCCACAACATGCAAGGACGCAAGGGGGCATCATCCGCCCCGATCAGCGTTGCGCCATGCATGTGCCCCGATAGGCCAATACCCTTAACGGCACGACAATCAACCGAAGCGGACAGCGCCATAAGCGCCGTTTGCGCGGCCGCACACCATGTCGCAGGATCTTGTTCGGACCACCCGTCATGGGGGCGATCAACCGTCAATGAAACGGCGTGTTCGGCCAACACGGCGTGATCATCATCTATTAAAATCGCCTTGAGCGACGACGTGCCAAGATCAAGTCCGATATACATATTTTCGCCCCGTCATCGTCTATGAACGCAAACTATGCATCGCAAAGCAAAGGCTTGCAATCGGGCGATTATTTGTTCGCGCGGGCCAATAACGCGACCGCTGCCAAACCGATGATCGTGATCATAAGTGCAGCAGGTGCGGCCTCTGCGATGTTTTCCAGCGATGCTTTGGCATGCACACGTGTGGCCAGCGTATCAAAATTGAACGGTCGCAATAGTAACGTGGCAGGCAATTCCTTGACCGCATCCACGAAAACCAACAGCAATGCGGACCCGATTGAGGCGCGCACAAGCGGCAGATGGACTGCACGCAATGTGCCCCCCGCCGTGCGCCCCAATGACCGCGCAGCCATCGGCAGGCTGGGCGATACGCGGCCCAATGCGGCGTCTGCTGTACCTTGGGCAATCGCAAAAAAGCGCACGATATAGGCCAATATCAATGCAGCCGCTGTCCCCGTCAACAATAGCCCCGGATCATATCCCGTGACAGCGAACATCCCATCCGCAAACCAGTTATCAAAGGTGGCAAGCGGCACAAGAATGCCCAACGCCAACACCGCACCCGGCGCGGCATAGCCGATGGCCGTGACAGGCATCATCAGCGAAGGCAGCCGCCGTCCGCTTAAACGCACACCGTAAACCATGAACACACCGCCCACGACGGTCAGAACTGCTGCAATGCCTGCCACAGTGACCGTGCGAAACACCGCCTTGTGAAGATCGGGTGCAGCCCATTCACCGGCGTCTATTGCATGGCTTGCCAGAACGCTAACAGGCAGGACAAACCCAACCAAAACCGGCACCAAGCAGGCAATCGTCGCCAGCCATGATTTTCCACCGGACAATGCCGTGGGAACGACAGGGCGCGCGTTGCGGGCGCTTGCAAAGAAACGGCTTTTGCGGCGGGACAGTTTTTCCAACGTCACAAGGAATACCACAATCGTGAGCACACAAACGGCCAGCTGCGCCGCGCCCCCCAAATTGCCACCCTGCAACCAAACCGAAAAAATACCCGTCGTCAGAGTTTGAACCGCGAAATAATCCACCGTGCCAAAGTCATTGACGGTTTCCATCATCACAACAGCCACGCCCGCCGCAATCGCGGGGCGCGCCAAAGGAAAGCCGACCCGCCAGAACCGCGCAAATGGACCCGCACCGAGCGCGCGCGCCACTTCAAACCCAGCACCTGACATTTCGCGAAACGCGGCCCGCGCAAGGATGTAGACGTAAGGATATAGCGCGGCGGCCAAGACCACTGTCGCCGCCCCGCGTGTGCGGATCGCCGGGAACCAGTAATCCTGGGATGTTTGCCAACCGAATGCGGTTCTCATTGCGGTTTGCACTGGCCCCGCATATTCGAAAAAATCAACAAGTGCATAGGCCCCCACATAGGCAGGCACGGCCAGTGGCATCAACAACGCCCATTGCAACCAGCGGCGCCCTGGGAATTGATACATCACCACAACCCACGCGGCCCCTGTGCCAACGGCTGCCGCCAACGCCCCCACCGAAACCATCAAGACGACTGTATTCGTCAAATATCGCGGCAGTGTTGTGGCCCACAAGTGCGACCAAATCGGTTCTGTCGGGTTCAAGGCAAACCAGATCACCGCAACAATCGGCAAAATAACCACCGTCGCAATAAGCAACGCGCCCAATGACCAAGGGTCAAAGCGCATATTTTGGCCGCTTGGCCGTTGTATCTGACGAATTTGATCAGGCATTTCAAAACGCGGAGTATCGGAAAGCGGTTTATCTGTCCAGAAATCCGACTATGATAGCAGCAACAAAACCAAAAACGGCCAGAGCATCATGCAAATCGCATTTCATATCGGCGCAAATTGCACCGACGACGATCGTATCTTGAAATCACTTCTCAAGAACGCAGATACCTTTGCGGCAAACGGGATCAAGGTTCCCGGCCCCGGAAAATATCGGCGCTTGATCCGGGAAACGATCCAAAGTCTTGATGGCGCGACCCCTGCGCCCGATACACGCAGCATTTTGCTGGATGCCATCCTCGACGAGGAAAACATCAACCGACTTGTGCTGTCGAACGCGAATTTCATCTGTGTCGCCAACCGTATATTCGACGGCGGTGTCCTGTATCAGCAAGCAGAAGCCAAGATCACTGCGCTTCACAAGTTGTTCCCGCAGGACGAGATCGAAATCTTTTTGGCCCTACGCAACCCCGCGACGTTCCTTCCCGTCGTTTTTGCGCAATCAAAAGCCGACACACCAGAGGCATATCTCCAAGGGCTGCACCCGACCCAAATCCGCTGGTCTGATCTGGTGCGCCGTATCCAAGGGCTATTCCCGCAGACAAAATTGACCGTCTGGTGCAACGAAGATACGCCGCTGATCTGGGCTGATGTGCTGCGTTCGATTTCTGGGATCGAAAAAGATCAAAAAATTACAGGCGGGTTCGATTTGCTGGCGTCTATTATGTCAGACGAAGGCATGAACCGTTTTCTGAACTACATGCGGACACATCCGCCCAAGTCAGAAGGCCAAAAACGCCGCGTGATTGCGGCGTTTTTGGATAAATACGCGGTCGAGGACAAGATCGAAGAAGTCGTCGATTTGCCCGGCATGACCGATGATATGGTCGAAGAACTGTCCCAGATATACGAAAACGACGTGGCATTTATTGAGAACCTGCCCGGCGTGACCTTTATCTAGGGCGCAATTACATACCCAAAGCGGACTTATACATGTCCAATACGGCTTCTTCTTCAGCCAGATCGTTGGCGTCGCGTTTGCGGATTGCAATCACCTTGCGCAGCACCTTGGTGTCGTAGCCGCGGCCTTTTGCCTCTGCCATGACTTCCTTTTGGGCGTCAGCGATGTCTTTCTTTTCAGCTTCCAAACGCTCGAACCGTTCAATGAACTGGCGCAATTCTTGGGCGGCAACGGTGGTGGTGGTATCTGAGACGACGTCGTCCATGGGAAAGCTCCTGAATTGAATGGCTGGCCCCTTCCCTAGCGCGTGGAACGCACCCCCGCAACCCTTGCGCTGGGGTCCCCCATCCGCTAGGCGAAGGTCGGATCAAAGGGAACAAGAAACATGCTGATTTGGATCGGGGCCGCACTGTCAATTTTGGGACTTGTCGGCATTATCGCATCAATCGTGATGGTGGCACGGGCAAAACGTGCAGGACTTGAAGACGCTGAAATGCGCGCGCGGATATCCAAGATTTTACCAATCAACATGGGTGCACTTTTCGTGTCGATGATCGGCCTGATGATGGTGATTGTCGGTATAGTTCTAGCCTAGCCCCCGTCAGGGCAAAACACCTCGTACAAGCGCTCTAGCACTGGGCGCACACGCGCGTCTGCCAAACGATAGCGCATGATCCGGCCATCGCGGTCACACGCCACCAGTCCTTCACCACGTAGCTTCAACAGCTGCCCCGATACATAGGATTGCGATTG